>NZ_CP043641.1:2400000-3600000 GCF_014217625.1 Leifsonia shinshuensis
ATGATCATGCCGGACACGAACTGGGCGCCGACCGTCGCCTTCCAGAGCTTCTCGTTGCGCTTGTCGAACTCCTCGAGCATCACGGCGTCACGGCCGAACGCGCGCACCAGGTCGAGGCCCGAGTACGACTCCTCGATGTGCCCGTTGAGCGCGCCGGTCGAGCTCCACTGCTGCTTGAACAGCTTCTGCGACCGCGTGCCGATGACGCCCGCGATCACGCCGGAGAGCGGGATCGAGATGAGCGCGATCAACGCGAGCTGCCACGAGACGATGAACATCATGATGCCGATGCCGATGACGGTCAGCACCGATTGGATGAGCTGCGAGAACGCCTGCTGCAAGGCCGTCTGGATGTTGTCGACGTCGTTGGTCACGCGCGACATCAGGTCACCGCGCTGCCGGGTGTCGAAGTAGCTGAGCGGGAGCCGGTTGAGCTTGTTCTCGACGTCGGCGCGCAGGCGGTAGATCACCCGCATCACCAGGCCGTTGAGGATGTAGCCCTGCCACCACTGCAGCAGCGACGCCACCAGGTACATCGCCAGCACGATCATCAGCAGGCGGCCGAGGGCGGTGAAGTCGATGCCCTGCCCAGGCACGACGTTCGTTCCCGCCAGCACGTCGGCGAACTGGGTGTTGCCCTGCGAGCGCAGCCCCTGGATCACCTGGTCGAGCGTCGCGCCCTTCGGGAGCTGGCTGCCGAGGAACCCGTTGAAGATCACGTCGGTCGCCTGACCGAGGACCTTCGGCGCGATCACGATGAGCGCCACCGAGATCACGACGAGCAGGGTCACGAACGACATCGCGAGCCACTCGGGCTTGAGCAGCCCGAGGAGCCGCTTGAACGACGGCCAGAAGTTCTCGGCCTTCTTGGCGGGCGCGCCGCCGAACATGTCGCCGTCGGCCTCCGTCGGCTCGTACTCGTATTCGAGCTCGAGCTCGTCGATCGCCGTCTGGACGCCGGCCTCGGTCAGGACGCCGTCCTGCTCGGCGCGCGTGCGGCCCGTCGCGCCGGTGCGGTTCTTCTTCGGACGCGCCATCTCAGGCCACCTCCAGGCTCAGCTGGGACTCGACGATCTCGCGATAGGTCTCGCTCGTCTCCAGCAACTCGTCGTGGGTGCCGCGTCCGACGATTCTGCCATCGTCGAGCACGATGATCTGATCGGCCTCCCGGATCGTGGAGACGCGCTGCGCCACCACGATCACGGTGGCGTCGCCCGTGGACTGTGCCAGAGCGCTCCGCAACCGGGCATCGGTCGCGACGTCGAGCGCGGAGAACGAGTCGTCGAACAGCAGGACCCGGGGCTCTGCCACCAGCGCGCGGGCGATGCAGAGCCGCTGGCGCTGCCCGCCGGAGACGTTGGTGCCGCCCTGGGCGATGCGCTCGTCGAGGCCGTGCTCCTTGGCGCGGACGAAGTCCTCGGCCTGGGCGACGCGCAGGGCCTCCCAGAGCTCGTCATCGGTGGCGTCCGGCCGGCCGAACCGCAGGTTGCTGGCGACCGTTCCCGAGAAGAGGTACGGCTTCTGCGGCACGAGCCCGAGCACGCCGGACAGCTGCTCCCGGCTCAGCGAGTCGACGGGGACGCCGCCGATGCGCACGTGCCCGCTCTGCGGGGTGAACAGGTCGGCGATGACGGAGACCAGGGTCGTCTTGCCGGATCCGGTCGAGCCGACGATCGCGGTCACCCGCCCGGGCTCCGCGGTGAAGCTCACATCGCTCAGCACGGGCTTCTCGGCTCCGGGGTAGCCGAACGTGACCCCGGCGACCTCCACCCGGCCGTCGCTCGGGACGCCGCCGCCGGCGCCCGCGCCGGTGGACGGCGCCGCGCTCAGCACCTCCTCGATGCGCTCGGCGCAGACCATCGCGCGCGGGATCATCATGGCCATGAAGACGCCCATCATCACCGCGACCAGGATCTGCAGCAGGTACTGCAGGAACGCGGTGAGCGCGCCGATCTGGATGTCGCCCGCGTCGACCCGGTGGCCGCCGAACCAGAGCACGGCGACCGTCGCGACGTTGAGGATGAGCATGATGAGCGGGAACATCAGCACGAAGACGTTGCCGACCTTGACCGAGATGCGGGTGAGGGCAGCGTTCGCGTCGTCGTAGCGCGCGGTCTCGAACTTCTCGCGGACGAAGGCGCGGATGACGCGAATGCCGACAATCTGCTCGCGGATGACGCCGTTGACGCCGTCGATGCGGTCCTGCATGACGCGGAACATCGGCAGCAGCAGCCAGACCAGGATGCCGACGACGACGAACAGCACGGCCACCGACACCCAGATGAGCCAGGACAGCCCGGCGTCGACCTGCACGGCGAGGATGATGCCCGCGATGCACATGATCGGCGTCGACACCATGAAGTTGAGCGTCATCAGCACGAGCATCTGCACCTGCTGGACGTCGTTGGTGTTGCGCGTGATGAGCGTCGGCATGCCCCACTTCGCGAGGTCGAGCGCCGGCAGAGAGTCGACCTTGCGGTAGAACGAGCGCCGGACGTCGCGGCCCAGCGACATCGAGGCGCGCGCCCCGAAGTACGTCGCCGTGATGGCCGCGGCGACCTGCACGAAGCAGACGACGAGCATCATGCCGCCGGTGGACCAGATGAAGTTCGTGTCGCCCTTGACGACACCCTTGTCGATGATGTCGGCGTTGAGCGTCGGCAGGTACAGAGCGGCGATGGTCGCGATGAGTTGCAGGACGACCACGGCCGCGACGGCGCCCCAATACGGGCGGATGAACCGCAGCGCCAAGCGAAGAAGAGTCACGGTGATTCCTGGTTCTGGTCTGGTGGAGTTATGACGGGCGCACGCAGCCGCCGGCCCCCGCCGACACGGCACTGTGCGAAACCCCCGTACAGCGCTAACGCTAGCGCGGACCGGCGACATCCGCTCCCGTGAGGAGACGATGTTCACCGCCGGATATGACGCTAACCGGTGCTGCGGTCAGTTCGTGACCGCTTTCGTGATCTGTGGAGATCAGGCCGGCGAGTACAGGAGGTGGAGGACTCCATTCGCGTAGGCGTCGTACTGCCGCAGCCGCAGCTTGGCCTCAGGAGTGCCCTCCGGGAAGAGCCGCGCGCCTGTGCCGCGGACGACCGGGTACACGAACAGGTGCAGGGCGTCGACCAGTCCGTCCGCGATCAGGGCCCGCACGAGCGAGCCGCTGCCGCTGATGTAGAGGCCGCCGCTCACGCTGTCCTTGACCTCCCGGACCCGGTCGGCGTCGTAGCCGCCGAGCGACCGCGAGTTGGCCCAGGTGGCCTCCGCGCCCGCGTCGTCCAGCGTCGAGCTGACCACCAGCTTCTCCGTGTTGTTGAAGAAGTCGGCGCCCGGGTCCTCGGCGGTGGTGCGCGCCAACCAGGCCGGGGCGAACATCTCGAAGGTGCGGCGCCCGAGGAGGATGCGCTCCGACGCCCCGGTGATGCGCGCCAAGTCCTCGCCCATGTCGGGATCGAAGCCGTACTCGGCCGTCCAGCTGGGGTCTTCGAAGACGCCGTCGAGGGAGACGAACTCGTGCACTGCGATGCTGCCCATGCGGCCAGCTTAGGGGTCGGCTCAGGCCGTCGCCACCAGCCGGTCGAGGCAGTCGTTCCATCCCGTGACGTGCTCCTCGACTGCGTGCTCCGTGACGAAGCCGTCGTGCCGGACGGTGACGCGGGTGCCCTCGACCCCCGGCGCCAGCTCGATCGTGACGGCCGTCTCGTCGTCCTCGCCGTCCCACCGCCAGGTCGTGGCCAGCAGCCGGCCCTCCTCGACCGCGGTCACGGTTCCGCTGATCCCGAGGTCCGCGACGTCGGAGCGGATGCGCAGTGCGCCTCCCGGCGTCGCGTCGATGCGCGCCTGCGGCTGCAGCCTCGGCGGCCAGAACCACGCCGAGAGCTCGACCGGGTCGGTGAACGAACGCCAGACCCGTTCGGGCGGCGCCGCCACGACGCGCTCGACGGTGAGCCCGGCCATGGTCAGGCGTCCTTCCTCAGCTGCAGCAGCAGCTCGGGCGCCCGCGCGTCGAGGATGCTGCCGCCGATCCGCACGCCGACAGCCACCAGCACGCCGCCCAGCGCGACGCCGACGACGAGCGCCGCCCAGAGCCAGAGCGCGTCGCCGGTCGCCAGGCCGACGATGAACAGCACGATCTCGGGCAGGCACAGCACCGCGATCACACCCCAGGCGGCGAAGGTCGGTCCGATCAGCGAGATGTTGGCGCCCGGCCGGGACCGGAACGGGTTGTCTCCCGGCTCCGGCACCGGGAACACCAACCGGGCCGACGTCACGGCGCACACCGCGGATCCGGTGAGCAGGATCCCGAGCGACAGCCCGATCAGACCGGGGAGGATGTGCCAAGCGCCGCCGACGGCCGCCCCGAAGACCGCGACGATCACGATCGCCGGCACCGCGAACGCGAGCAGCGCCGCAGCTCGGCCCCACCGGTCCGCGCGACCGGGCACGGCCTTCGCGACGTGCAGCGCGAACGCCGTCGAGTCGTACGAGACGTCGGCGATCATCCCGATGCCGAGCGAGAACGCCACGACGGGTGCCCCGATCACCGGGAGCACCGACGAGTGGTTGAGGCTCGAGTAGAACCAGAACAGCACGGGCATAAGCGGGATGACGAGCAGCTGGCGGAGGTAGCGCGGGTCGCGGAACCAGTACGTGAGGCAGCGCGCGGCGATCGCCCCGGACTGCGTCCCCGGCAGGATGCCGAACCAGCCCAGTTTCCCCTGCGCCCTCACCCGCGACGATGCGCGCGCCGGGGTGGTCAGCGAGCGGGCGAGCCCCCAGCGCCAGACCAGCCACAGCACGACGAAGGTCGCCACAGCGATCAGGAACCGTGCCAGCGCGCCGAGCGGGTCGCCGAGGGCGAGCTGCGACGGCACCGCCCAGACTGCCCCGAGCGGCGACCAGGACAGGCCGTCCGCGATGGCGGGCAGCGCGTCGGACGACGAGCGCAGGCCCCGCGTGATGCCGATGACGATCGGCCCGGCGAGGATGAGCGGGATGAGGATGAGCAGCCCGCTGGCCTCCCGGAACCGCCGGCCGCCGGACAGCCCGCTCGACACCGAGGTGACGGCGCGGGACACGACGATGCAGGTCGCGGCGCCGAGGACACCCGTCAGCAGCGCGACCAGGGCGACCCCCGGGAGCCGGATCCAGCTCAGCGAGGTCGCCAGCGACGCGAGGGTGGTCGCCGCTCCGGCGACGCCGACGGCCGCGCTCAGCAGCATCCCGAGCATGAGCGGGCGCAGCGGGATCGGATAGACGGCGAGCTTGGCCGGGTCGAGGGTCTGCTCGATCCCGGAGAGCAGCAGCGGGAAGACCGCCCAGCCGAGCACGGCGGCCGAGCCGGCGATGACGACGACGGTGCGGGTCACCTCCGTCGGCGCCAAGCCCAGCAAGACGAGGCCGCCCAGCACGACCACGAGCGCGATGAGCGCGTACACGCCGCCGATGATCACGGCGACGAGCTGCGATGTGCTGCGGCGGAACGAATTGCGGAGGACGAGCAGCCTCAGCCTTACGAGTGTCGCAACCACTCCGGCCCCTCCCCGACGCGGCGGCCGCCGACCAGCGCGACGAAGCGGTCCTCCAACGTGGAGCCGGCGCGCACCTCGTCCACGGTGCCGGATGCGACGACGTGGCCGTCGGTGATCACGGCGACGTGGTCGCACATCCGCTCGACCAGGTCCATGACGTGCGAGGAGACGATGACCGTTCCGCCGCCCCGGACGTAGCCGTGCAGGATGTCGCGGATGTTCGCCGCCGACACCGGATCGACCGACTCGAAGGGCTCGTCCAGCACGAGCACGCGCGGGGCGTGCACCATCGCCGCGGCCAGCGCGATCTTCTTCGTCATGCCGGCGGAGTAGTCGACCACGAGCGTCCCACCGGCGGACGACAGGTCGAGCAGGTTCAGGAGGTCGTGGGTGCGCTCGATCGCTGTGGGACGGTCCATGCCGCTCAGGAGGCCCGCGTACTCGACCAGCTGCTCACCGGTGAGCCGGTCGAACAGCCGGACGCCGTCCGAGAGCACGCCGACGAGCGCCTTGCCCGCCAGCGGGTCGCGCCACATGTCGACGCCGTGGATGAGCACCTGCCCGGCGTCGGGCCGCAACAGGCCGGTGACCATGTTCAGCGTCGTGGTCTTGCCCGCTCCGTTCGGTCCGACGAGCCCGTAGAAGCTGCCGGAGGGCACGTCGAGGTCGATCCCGTCGACCGCCGCCTTCGCCCCGAACCGCTTGTGCAGACCACGGATCGCCACCGCGACCGCATCGTCCTGCGTCATCGCACCTCCCCCGGGCTGTCGTGCTCCAGTGACGCAGCCCACCTCACCCTACGCGCCGCGGCATCCGCTCGCACCGCCCCCGTCGAGGGGCGAAGGCGGTCGGTCAGATCCGTTCGAAGACCGCGGCCAGCCCCTGGCCTCCGCCGATGCACATGGTCTCGACCGCGAGCGTGCCGTCGAGGGCGGGGAGCTCGTGGGCGAGCGTCGCCAGCATCCGCAAGCCGGTGGCCCCGATAGGATGCCCGATCGAGATGCCGCTGCCGCGCGGGTTGAGCCGCGGGTCCTCCGCGTCGATGCCCCAGTCGGCCAGGCACGCGAGCACCTGCACGGCGAAGGCCTCGTTGAGCTCGATCAGGTCGATGTCGGACCAGGTGACGCCGGCGCGCTCCAAGGCTTTGTCCGCAGCGGGGACGGGCGCGACACCGAACACGGCCGGGTCGTTGCCGGCGACGGCCCACGAGCGCAAGCGCAGCACAGGAGTCAGCCCCAGGGCTGCGGCGTGCTCGGGGGTCGTGACGATCGCGGCGGCCGCGGCGTCGTTCTGACCGCTGGAGTTGCCGGCGGTGACGGTCGCGTCCGGGTCGGTGCGGCCGAGGATGGGGCGGAGGCCGGCGAGTGCCTCCAGCGTGGTGTCGGCGCGTGGATGCTCGTCGCGGTCCACGACCACCTCGCCCTTCCGTCCTGGCACGGTCACAGGGACCAGTTCGGCGTCGAACGCGCCGGCCTGCTGCGCGGCGACGGCGCGCTGGTGCGAGCGCAGCGCGAGCTCGTCCTGCGCCGCGCGCGGGATGCCGTATGCGCGGCGCAGCGTCTCGGCCGAGCCGACGTTGCCCTCCGGGGTCGGGAAGTTGCGCCCGCCCACCGTCTCGCGACCGCGCGCCAGGGCGTCGTGCAGCATCAGGCCGCCGGGCGGGAGGCCGCGGCGGCCCTGCTCCGTATAAAGAGGAGCGTTCGACATCGACTCGGCCCCGAGCGCGACCAGCACGTCGCTCGCGCCGGTCTGCACCTCCATCGCGGCGTTGATCACGGCCTGGAGGCCGGAGCCGCAGCGCCGGTCGAGCTGGTAGCCGGTCGTCGTGACCGGGAAGCCGGCGTTCAGCGCGGCGACGCGGCCGAAGGCGGGGGCCTCCATCGTGGGATAGCCCTGCGACCCGATCACGCCCTCCACCGCGGCCGGGTCGATGCCGGTGCGGTCGAGGACGGCGCGCAGCACCGTCTCGGCCAGGGCCAGTGCGGACACGGGGGCGAGCGCGCCGCCCATCCGGCCGACCGGGGTGCGGAGCGGCGAACAGATCACGACCTCGCGCAGCTCAGGCATGCGCGCTCTCCGTTCCCGCGGTCACCGCGGCCGGGATGCTCAGCGGGGCCCCCGTCGCGGCCACCACCTCGTCGACGGTCACTCCCGGCGCGACCTCTCGCAGCACGAGCCCGTCGTCGGTCACGTCGAGGACGGCGAGGTCGGTGATGATCCGGTCGACGCAGCCGCGGCCGGTCAGCGGGAGGGTGCACTGCTCGACCAGCTTGGCGGAGCCGTCCTTGGCGACGTGCTCCATCACCACGATGACGCGCTCGGCGCCGTTGACGAGGTCCATCGCCCCGCCCATCCCCTTGACCATCTTGCCGGGGACGGCCCAGTTGGCGATGTCGCCGGATGCCGACACCTGCATGGCCCCGAGCACGGCGGTGGCGATGCGGCCGCCGCGGATCATCCCGAAGCTCGCTGCCGAGTCGAAGTAACTCGCGCCGGGCAGGACGGTGACCGTCTCCTTGCCCGCGTTGATCAGCTTCGGGTCCTGCTCGCCCTCCCACGGGTACGGGCCGACGCCCAATATGCCGTTCTCGGAATGCAGTACCACGTGCACCCCGTCGGGCAGATGGTTGGGGATGAGCGTGGGGAGGCCGATGCCCAGGTTCACGTACGAGCCGTCCTCCAGTTCGAGGGCGGCGCGAGCGGCCATCTCGTCGCGGCTGCGGGGCATGGTCAGGCTCCTTCCGGTCGGGTGCGCACGGTGACCTTCTCGATGGGGAGGTCCGCCGACTGCTCCGGGGTCAGCGCGATCACCCGGTCCACATAGATCCCGGGCAGGTGGATGTCGTCGGGACCGAGCACGCCCGGCTCGACCAGCTCGTCCACCTCGGCGATGGTGACGCGGCCGGCCATCCCGGCCAGCGGGTTGAAGTTCCGGGTCGACTTCTCGAAGCGGAGGTTGCCGTGCCGGTCGCCGACCGCGGCGCGCACCAGGCCGTAGTCGGTGCGGATCGCGGTCTCCAGCACGTACTCGCGGCTGCGGCCGAACACGTCGAACGGGCGCAGCTCCTTCGGCTCGCTCGCCTCCGCCACCGAGCCGTCGGCCGCGTACCGGATCGGCATGCCGCCGTCCGACACCGCTGTGCCGGCGCCGGTCGCCGTGTAGAAGGCCGGGATGCCGACGCCGCCGGCGCGCAGCCGCTCGGCCAGTGTGCCCTGCGGGGTCAGCTCGACCTCCACCTCGCCGCCGAGGTACTGGCGGGCGAACTCCTTGTTCTCGCCGATGTAGCTGGCGATCACGCGGCGGATGCGGCCGGCGGCGAGCAGTTCGCCGAGACCCCAGCCGTCGACGCCGCAGTTGTTCGAGACGACCTCCAGGCCTCCGACGCCGCGCGCCAGCAGCGCCCGGATCGTCACGATCGGCACGCCGGAGAGGCCGAACCCGCCGACGGCGAGCGAGGCGCCGTCCGGGATGTCCGCGACCGCCTCGGCGGCAGTGGCGTACGTCTTATCCATCGTTCTCCTCGGTGTTGCTCGTCTCGGCGGTGCTCTCCTCGGCGAAGACCTCGCGCATGATCGCGAGCGCGCCGTTCGCCGCGGGCAGGCCGGCGTACAGCGCGGTGTGGTGGATGACCTCCGCGATCTGCGTGCGGGTCAGGCCGTTGCGCAGGGCGGCGCGCACGTGCATGCGCAGCTCGTTCTCGTGGCCGCCGGTCACCAGGCTGGCCAGGGTCGCGATCGACCGCTCCGGCCGGGTGAGGTGCGGCCGCGCCCAGACCTCGCCCCACGCGTAGCGGGTGATGAAGTCCTGGAAGTCGGCGGTCTCCGGGGTGATCGCCGCCGTGGCGCGGTCGACATGGGCGTCGCCGAGCACCGCCCTCCGCACGGCCATGCCGCGTTCGAACGCCGCGTCGGCGTCGGCATCGCGGCCCGCGAGCAGCACCGTCAGCAGGGCGGCGGTCTCGGCGGGGTCCTCGAGCGGGACGAGGTGCGCGGCGTGCGCCAGCTCCACGAACCGCGCGTCCGGGAGCGCAGCGGCGTCCTCCGCCATTAAGGCCGAGGTGGTCACCTGGTCGTGCGCGCCGGCGGCGAGGAGCGCAGAGACGTGCACGTCCGTGAGCGCGTCACGGCGGTCGAACCGGCCGAGCGCTTCGCAGCACAGCGCGTACGACTCGTCGTCCACGTCGAGCAGCGTCTTCAGCGCGTGGCCGCCCGGACCGTCGGGGTGCGCGGCCAGGTACCCGGGCGCGAACCAGCGCTGCGCGCTCCCGGCCACCACGGAGGCGGTGCCGGACGCGCGGATCTGCGCGGCGCGGTCGGCCCAGCCCTCCGGCGTGCCGATGCGCGCACCGGAGCAGAACATCGCGAGGCTGCGCACGCGCTCGGGAGCGGCGAGGGCCACCTCCAGCGCGACCGCGCCGCCGAGCGAGTCGCCGGCGATGTCGAACGCGCCACCGCCGACATCGTCCACGAGGGCCAGGACCGCCGCGGCGACCTCCGCGATCGTGAACGGCTCGCGCGTGGCGGGCGACGCGCCGTGTCCGGGGAGGTCGACGCGCAGGATCCGCGGGGACTCGTGTCCACCGGACAACCGCGCGACGATGCCGTCCCACAGCTCGGTGGTCGTGCCGAGCGAGGGCAGCAGCACCAGGAGGCGCGGCGCGGACGCGGACGGGGAGGCCGCGGTCATCGAGCCGCGCAGACGCGGGATGGTCATCGGTTCACCTCTCGGTCGGATGCGACATGGGCCTGGTAGCGGGCGACGGCGGCGTCCACGACGGCCCACGCGGCGGCCAGGTCGACGGCGTCAGCCTGCACGCCGTGCCCGACGCCGTCGGTCACCACCAGGTCGGCGACCGCGTGCGCGAGCACGTCCGCGCTCTCGACGGCGATGCGGAGCAGCCCGCGCCAGGCCTGCCATTCGGCGTGCCACTCCCCCGCCGGACGCGCGTCCGAGCTGAGCGCCGCGGCGTGGACGGTGGTGAGGAGCCCGGGGGCACGGAGGCCGTTCGCGGTCAGGAGGACGGCGTCCACCGGGTTCTGCTTGTGCGGCATCGCGGAGGAGCCGCCGCCGGTCGCGGGGAGGAGCACACCGTCCCGCGCTGCGAGGCCGAGGTCGCGGCCGATCCGGCCCCCGACCGCGGCCACGCGCGCGGAGGCGTCTGCGATCGCGAGCACGGGTCCGCGGTCGGTGTGCCAGGCGCGACCCGGGTCGGTGAGGCCCAACCGGGCGGCGAGTCCGGCGCGGAGGGTCTGCGGAGCGTCGTCGCGATCGGCGAGTCGTGCGAATGCGGCTCCCGTCCCGACCGCGCCGCCGAGCTGGACAGGGAAGTCGAGGCGGTCGACGACCTCCAGGGCCGACACCACGGCGTCCAGCCAGGAGGCGACGGACGCCCCGAGCGTGGTCGGCTCGGCCGGCTGGGTCAGCGTGCGCGCCAGCAGCGGGGTCGCGCGCGAGCGGATCGCACGGTCCGCGAGCTCCGCGGCCGCGGCGGCCAGTGCGTCTCGCGCGCGCGACAGGCAGTCCCGGGACACCAGCACGAGCGCCGAGTCCACGATGTCCTGACTGGTCGCGCCGCGATGCACCCGTCCCGCATCCTCGCCCGCCTGCTCGCGAAGCTGCTCGACGAGGGCGATGATGGGCACTCCGGCCTTGCGCGCGCCCGCGGCCAGCCGGTCCCGGTCGATCGCCCCGGCGTCGAACGTGAGCGCGCGGCGCCCGGGCCGGCCGGCGGTCCCGTCCAGTTCGTCCCAGGCTCCGGCCAGGGCCTCCTCGACCGCGACCATGGCGGCCAGCACACGATCATCGCCGGCCGGAACACCCACTGCACCGGCCGGCTCGAGGAGACCCCAGTCGAAGGGTTCAGCCACGCCCGTCCCCCACGAAGTCGAGGAAGACGGTCTCGCCGTCGCCCTGGAGGCGGATGTCGAAGCGGAAGCTGTCGTCGCCGTCCGGGGTGGCGAGCAGCGTGCTCCGGCGGTCCTCCGGCACGGAGGCCAGGAACGGGTCGCCGTCTTCGAGGTAGGCGCGCGTGAAGAGGTGGTGCAGGAGGCCGCGCGCGAACACGGTCACCAGCAGGTACGGCGCGCGCCCCGGCGCCGCCCCGGGGCGGACCGTCGTGAACGAGTAGTGCCCTGCCCGGTCGACGGCCGCTCGCCCGAAACCGGTGACCGTGTACCCGTCGCGCTGGAGGCTGCCCTGCCGGGCGATGGGCGTTCCGTCGGCGTCGGCGCCCCAGACCTCCAGGATCGCGTCGGGGACGGGCTCGCCGTCGCCGTCGAAGACCGTGCCGTGCAGGCGGATCGTGCCCGCCTGCCACGGCGACGCGACCTCGGGGCCGCCGTCGTAGGGCAGCGCGTAGCCGAAGAACGGCCCGACCGTCTGCGACGGGGTCTGAAGATACTGCTTCTGCGTCTCAGGCATGCTCGCCCTCCTCCGGCTCCATCCAGGTCGCCTGTCCACCGGTCAGCACGATGTCCCACCGGTACCCGAGCGCCCACTCCGGCTCGCTCACGTCGTGATCGTACGTGGCGATCAGCCGCTCGCGCGCGGCCGGGTCGGCGATCGACTGGTAGATCGGATCGAGCGCGAACAGCGGGTCGCTCGGGAAGTACATCTGCGTCACCAGCCGCTGCGTGAACGCCGACCCGAACAGCGAGAAGTGGATGTGCGCGGGCCGCCAGGCGTTGCGATGGTTCCGCCACGGGTAGGGGCCGGGCTTGATCGTGACGAACCGGTACGAGCCGTCGTCGCCCGTGATCGCGCGGCCCACCCCGGTGAAGTTGGGGTCGAGCGGAGCGGGATGCTGGTCGCGCTTGTGCACGTAACGACCGGACGAGTTCGCCTGCCAGACCTCCACGAGCTGGTTGCGCACCGGTCTGCCCTCGCCGTCGAGCACCCGACCGGTCACGATGATCCGCTCGCCGAGCGGCTCGCCACTGTGCTGGATGGTGAGGTCGCTCTCCTCGGCCGCGACGTCGGTGTGCCCGAACGCGGGCGAGACCAGCTCGATCTCCTCCGGGTCGGCGCGCACCAGCTCGTGGGTCGGGTGCCGCAGCCGGGAGCTGCGGTACGGACCGAAGTCGCGCAGCGGGTGCGCCGGGAGCGGGCCCGCTGCCGCAGCAGCGGCGTGCGCGGCCGCGATCTCCGCGGTGATCTGGTTCTGTGTCGTGTCGTCGCTCATCTCATACCTCAGAAGGGGAGGCCCGCGTACTGCTCGGCGAGGGCCGCCTGCGCGTGACGCGATCCGGTGGTGTACTCCAGCTGGCCGAGCTGGCTGCGGTAGCGGAAGGCGCGGGCCGCCTCGTCGGGGACCTCCCGGTGGACGTGGAGCATCTCGGTCATCCACTGGGAGAACTGCTGCACCTTCCACTGCCGGGCGAGGGCGGCGCCGCTGTAGCGCTTCAGGAGGGCGTCGTCGCCGGCGAAGTGCGCCACGAGCGAGCGGCCGAGGAGGGCGACGTCGGCGATCGCTGAGTTGAGGCCTTTCGCGCCGGTCGGCGGGACGATGTGGCCGGCGTCGCCGGCGAGGAACAGCCTCCCGTGCTCGAGCGTGGAGGCCACGAAGCTGCGCATGGGCGTGATCGACTTCTCGCTGATCGTGCCCTCGGTCAGCGTCCAGCCGGGGATGCCGAGGCGGGTCTGCAGCGCCTCCCAGATCCGCTCGTCCGGCCAGTCGTCCGCCGACTCGCCCGGGTCGACCTGGAGGTAGAGGCGGGAGACCTCCGGCGAGCGCATCGAGTGCATCGCGAAGCCGTCCGGGTGCAGCGCATAGATCAGGTCGTCGGTGGAGGGCGCGACGTCGGCGAGGATGCCGAGCCAGGCGTAGGGGTAGCTGCGTTCGAGCGCCTGCACGCCCGGGATGGCCGGGCGACTGACGCCGTGGTAGCCGTCGGCGCCGACGACGATGTCGCAGTCGACGCGCTCCCCGCCGCTGTGCGTGAGGTACGGAGCGTCCGTGTCGATGGCGTGCGGCGCGACGCCCTCCACCTCGAACCGGACGTCGGAGCCGAGACGGTCGTGCTCCGCGAGCAGATGACGGACGAGCGCCTGCTGGCCGTACACGGTGACGGTACGCCCGACGAGGTCGACGAAGTCGAGGTGGTGGCGCTCCCCCTCGTACTGCAGGTAGATGCCGTGGTGCGTCAGCCCGCGGGCGGCGAGGTCGGCGCCGAGGCCGAGGTCGCGCAGCACATCGACGGAGCCCTGCTCCAGGACGCCGGCGCGTACGCGGCCCAGCACGTACTCCCGGCTCTTCTGCTCCAGGATCACGAAGCCGACCCCGGCTCGCCGGAGGATGTGCCCGAGCAGGAGGCCCGCGGGCCCGGCCCCGATGATGGCGACCTGGGTTCGCATGTTCCGCCTTTCGCTTCGGTGGGAAGGTCGTCCCATCCTGGGCGAATCGGGCGGGCGCCCGACGGCGGTTTCCACTGGACGGAAGGTTTTCCTCCAAAGGATCACCCTTACGGGTCGGCGCCTGCCCGGCTTCCGCCCGGCGGCTACTCGTAGTCCAGCCCGAGGACCCCGGAGATGCCGCGCGCGGCCATGCGGACGCCGAGCGGGAACTGCGGCTCGGCCGCCCGTTCGGCGTGGGCGATGATCGACACCGCGGCGACCACCTCGCCCGTCGCGTCGCGCACCGGCGCCGCGACCGAGAACGCGCCCTGGGTGAGCTCCTCGACCGAGCGGGAGATCCCGGTCGCGCGGATGCCGGCCAGCCGCGCGCGCAGTTCGTTCTCGCCCGTGAGCGTGTTCGCCTGGAACTTCCGCGGGTTCTCGGCCAGTACCTCCGCGAGCGTGCCCTCCGGCGCGTACGCGAGCAGGACGAGCCCGACGCCCGTCGCGTGCAGCGGCAGCCGCGAGCCGACATCGCTGATGATCCGCACGGCCCCCGGCCCGGACAGCCGCTCCAAATACACCGCGCCCAGGCCGTCACGGACCGCCAGATGCACGTGCTCGCCCGTGGCCTCCAGGAGGTCGTCGAGGTACGGCCGCGCGGCCTCCCGGAGCTTGCGCGCGGTGGGCTGCCTGACTCCCAGCCGCCAGAGCTTGATGCCCACCCGGTAGCGGCCGTCGTCCCCGCGGACCAACCCGCCCCACGACGCCCACTCGGCCAGGAGCCGGTGCGTGGTCGACACCGGGAGGCCGGCCCGGCGGGCGATCTCGCTGAGGGTCAGCTCGTCGCCGCGCTCGAAGGCGTCGGCGATCGCGAACACGCGCTCTGCGACACTGCGGTCGTCCTGGGCTCCACCGGCCATGCGGTCAGCTTAGGACCGCACTCCGAGCCGGATCGGATGCCGTCGCTTGATCTGTAGGTTTTTTCCTACGTATACTCGTGGCATGACCGCTTCGATCCCCGCCGTCCGCATCCAGACCGTCACCATCCCCGTCGCCGACCAGGAGCGCTCCCTGGCCTTCTACCGCGACGTGCTCGGCTTCGAAGTTCGCGCCGACGCCGCGTACGGGGGCGCCCGCTGGCTCTCGGTCGCGCCGGCCGGCAGCAGCGTCGACTTCACCCTGCACCTGCCGTTCCCCGGTCAGGCCGGGCCGGGCTGGCAGCACGGGATCGTGCTGCACACCGACGACATCGCCGGGGTGGTGGCCGCTCTCCGCGCCGCCTCGGTGGAGGTCACCGAGCCCGAGCAGGTCGGCTGGGGCGTGCAGTCCCAGTTCGCGGACCCGGACGGCAACGGGTTCGTGCTGCTCCAGCAGGGCTGACATGCCCACCCGTGCGAAGGACTCGGCGACCGACCGCCTCTTCGGCGCGCTCGCGAACCCGACCCGGCGCGACATCCTCGACCTCCTGCTCGACGGCGAACTCAGCGCGGGCGACATCGCAGCCAGGTTCGCCATGAGCCGGCCGTCGGTGTCGGAGCACCTGCGGGCGCTGCGCGACGCCGGCCTCGTCGTCGAACGGACCGCCGGACGGCAGGTGTTCTACGCACTGGCGCCCGAGCCGTGGACCGAGCTGCGCGACTGGCTCGCGCCGCACGAGCGGTTCTGGCGTGGGCGGATGCGGCGTTTGCACGCGACGCTGGACGCACTCGCGGACGACGCCTCGCCGGATGCTTCCGACCTCCCCTCCGAGACCCTTGAGACGGACAAACCATGACCGACCTGACGACGTTCGAGTTCGACGAATTCCTCCCCCACCCGCCCGCGAAGGTCTGGCGGGTGCTGAGCGAGCCCGACCTCCTCGCCGACTGGCTCATGCCTCACGACGGGTTCGCGCCGGTCGTGGGCACGCGGTTCGCCTTCACGACCGAGCCGGTGCCGCAGACCGGCTTCTCCGGCCTGGTGGACTGCGAGGTGCTGGAGGTGGATCCCGGCCGCCGGCTGCGGATGTCGTGGGCCAGCGCGGGCACGGCGCTGGAGACCGTCGTGACGTGGGAGCTGGTCCCGGAGGGCGACGGCACGCGCCTGCTGCTGACGCAGTCCGGCTTCGACCTCGACGACCCGGCCCAGGCGCGCGCGTTCCAGATCATGAACGGCGGCTGGCGGTCGCACGTGTTCCGCCGGATGACGGCGGCGCTCGACGCACTGTGAGCGATCCGGCTCAGGCGGCGGCGCGGCGGTAGACGTTGATGACGATGCCGGACGACGTGGACCGTGACTCCTCGAGCGCGAAGCGGGTGTAGGGGAACCCGTCGCCGAAGAGCTTCTTGCCGACGCCGAGCACGAGCGGGTGCACCAGCAGCCGGTACTCGTCGATCTGGTCGTGCTCGGCGAGCGTGCGGATCAGCTCCGTGCTCCCCCACACCCGGATCTCCCCGCCTGCCTCGCCGCGCAGCCGCTCGACGGCGCCCGGCACGTCGGGCCCGAGCAGGTAGGAGTTCTTCCAGCCGACCTCGGTCAGCGAGCGCGAGGCGACATACTTCGGGATGCGGTTGTACCGCCGGGTGAGCTCGCCCTGGAACCCCTCGGCGTCCTCCGGCCAGACGCCCCACGACCCCGCGAACAGCTCGTACGTCCGCCGGCCGAGCAGCAGCGCCTCGGTGTTCTTCTCCCACTCGGCGACCGTGCCGTCGTCGTCGTAGTCGAACTGCCAGCCGCCGTGCTGGAACCCTCCCTCCGTGTCCTCCTCTGGACCGCCCGGCCCCTGGACGACACCGTCGAGGGTGACGAACGACTGCACCACGATCGAAGACATGCTTGCTCCTCCTTGTCGGCGAGGTGTCGTACCCCGTCTACACCCGGTGGAGGGCGGAGGCAACCGGCGCGGCTCGGGAGCTCAGTGCGCGTAGACGTTGCGGCGGTGGCCGACGGAGCCACCAACCGATCGGCGCCCGCAGGCAACCGTTCGGTCGATCCAGCGTCCCGTCCCTCCCGACGAGGCTGGGAACATGACCGAGACCACCACCTTCACCGCCGCCGTGCTCGACACGGCCCGCCGCGCGGCCCTCCGCCCGGTGCTCATCCTGCTGGGCTGCTTCCTCGCGCTCAGCGCCGCCCTGCTCGGCTTCCTCGCGGTGCTCGCCGCCGCCGGGATCGGCGCCGACATCGCCATCTGGATCCGCGGGTCGTTCGTGCTCGCCAGCGCCGTGCTGCTGCTCGTGTTCGGGGTCTCCGCCTCCCGCGGCTCGCGCAACGCGCTTCTGCGGGTGCGGATCATCGCGCCGATCGTGCTGGTCGCGATCGTCGTCATCGTGTCCATCCCTGGCTTCCTGCCGGACTGGGTGCGGCTGGAGCAGGCCGTCTGCGGCGCACTCGTGCTGCCGGTCGCGATCATCGTGAACCTGCCGCGCACGCGAGCGCTGTTCCCCGCGAAAGCCGCGAACGCGTAGGGTCTGAACGTGATCGATCCGCGCTGGAGGACCGTCCTCACGGTCACGCCGTACGTCGTGCTGGCGGTGCTGGTCGCCTTCACCCTCGGCGTGCAGTGGGGCGACTGGGCGGCGCTCGCGCCCACGCTCATCCTCTCCGCGGCGATGGCGGTGTGGATCGTGGTCTTCCGACGGCTGCCGGCGCGCCTCCGCGAGCGGCCGGCCACGGTCGCGGTGTTCATGACCGGGCTCATCGCGCTCAACCTGGCGCTCGTGCTCCAGGACAGCTGGTTCGGGTTCCTGACCATCGCGACGTTCACGTTCGCGTATTCGATCGTGCCGTGGCCGTGGGAGCTGCTCGCGGTCGGAGCGACCGCGGTCGTCGCGGGGCTGGCGCAGAGCTCGACACTACGGTTCGACCCGGCGGGGATCGTCGGGACCGTCGGCATCCTCCTGCTCAACGTCGTCGCGATGTGCGGGCTGTCCTGGTCGCTCCGGCTCGCCGAACGGCAGGTGAAGCTGACGGCGACGGAGGTCGAGCGCTCGCGGCTGGCGCGCGAGATCCACGACACGCTCGCGCAGGGATTCGCCGGGATCGTGACGCAGCTCCAGGCCGCTGAGCAGGCGCCCGACGAGGCCGGCCGCACCCGGCACACGGACGCCGCCCTCGCCCTCGCCCGCGACGGCCTCGCCGAAGCTCGTCGCTCGGTGCGCGCCCTGCGGCCGGCGGCCCTCGACGCGATGCGGCTTCCGGAGGCGATCGCGCAGCTGGCGCGTACGTGGTCGGAGCGCACCGGCATCCCTGCCGAGGTCACGACGACCGGCGACGCGAGCGCGCTGTCCACCGATGTGGAGGTCGCGCTGCTGCGGACCGCGCAGGAGGCGCTCGCCAACGTCGAGCGTCATGCCGGCGCCCACGGGGTGCGGCTGACGCTCCGGACCGACGGCGCCGGCACCCGGCTGGAGGTGCGGGACGACGGCCGCGGCTTCGACCCGGCGGCCCGGGTGGGCGCACCGGACCGCCCGGAGGACGGCGGCTACGGCCTCCTCGCCATGCGCGAGCGCATCGAGTCGGTGGCGGGCGGACTCGTCGTCGAGTCACGGCCGGGCCACGGCACGGCGATCCGCGCGGAGGTGCCGGCGTGAACGCGGCGCAGGGCATCGTGCGCCTCCTGGTCGTCGACGACCATCCCGTGGTCAGGGACGGCATCGTCGGCATGGTGGCCTCCGACCCCGACGTGGAGGTCGTGGGCGAGGCGTCCGACGGCGCCGAGGCGGTGCGGCTCGCCCGGGTGCTGCTCCCGGACGTCGTGCTCATGGACCTGCGGATGCGCGGCATGGACGGCGTGACCGCGATCCGCGAGCTGACCAGGCTCGGCCTCCCGAGCCGCGTGGTCGTCCTCACCACCTTCGACGGCGACTCGGACGTGCTGCCCGCGATCGAAGCCGGGGCGACCGGCTACCTGCTGAAGGACGCGCCGCGGGAGGATCTGCTGCGCGCGATCCGCGCCGCGGCGGTCGGAGACGCGGTGCTCGCTCCGTCCGTCGCGTCCCGGCTCGTCGGCCGGGTGCGGACACCGGAGGCGAACCTGCTGTCGCCGCGGGAGCTGGAGGTGCTGGCGCTGGTCGCGGACGGCGCCACCAACCGCGTGGCCGGGGAACGCCTCCACCTCAGCGAGGCGACGGTGAAGACGCACCTGCTCAGCATCTACGCGAAGCTCGGCGTCGGCGACCGGGCCGCTGCGGTGGCGGAGGGGTTCCGGCGGGGGCTCCTCGACCTGTAGCGGGGCGCGTCACGGTCACCGCCAGCCGGGCCTTCGCGTCGACGACGAAGACCGACACACGCCGGTGAAGGGGTTCTGCCCTCGCGCCGAAACGGGTAGGACGGAAGGCATGGAGATCGTGCTGGCCGTCCTCGAGCGCGGCGACGTCGCGTACGAGATCGAGTTCGAGCGCACGAGCGAGCCCCCGTTCGAACTGCGCGTGCCCTCCCACATCGGGGGCGCGGCGGTGGTCGACGTCTTCGACCTGGTGGACGCCAGCGAGTGGCCCGTGCTGCTCCGCTACGCGTTCTCGGAGTGCGTGCCCGCGGTCATGGGAAGCCCGGACGACCTCAACGCGGAGGACCTGGGCGAAGTCGACCTCTGAGGCCGCCGCGGGGCTCGCTCAGAACAGGAACAGCTGCCCCATCACCAGCACGAGGATGAGGAATACGACGACGATGCCGCCGATGATGACGAGGGTGCGGCCCGACATCCTCGCGATCCCGAACCCGACGATGAACGGCAGGGCCAGGCAGCCGAGCGCGATGATCCACCAGAACGCCTGGAACCCCGCCTGAGACGCGGACGCCAACCGCTCCCCGAACAGCTTCTGCGTCGCCGGATGCGTGGCGAAGGCGACGCTCGCCGACAGCGGGTACGCGATCAGGACCGCTGTGATCAACCCCGCGAACGCACCCCACATCCCGCGGTGGGCACCGAGGTGCAGCGTCTCCTCCTGGTGCGGTGCTTGCCTGCTCTTCGTGCTCATGGCGCACATGATAGCCAGCGGGCCGCGGCACGGGGCAGCCCCGGAATCCTGTGCTCGCGCGGTGCGGATTCGGCGCGCCGAAACGGGGTCCACTGTACCGTCTACTCTGCCGTTACGCTGGGAGGGTCACCGGCGCCGAGCACGCAGTTAGGGGGCGTCTCGACGGCGCCGGGGTCTTACCCGAATGTCGTGTGGGAGTGGGGAGATCCGCTCCCATACGGCCGGGGTGGGGAGAACGAAAAAGCCCCGGCTCTCCGCCGGGGCTTTTCCTACTGTCTCAACCAGTATTTTGCTTACGCTGTGCGCCACGAGGGATTCGAACCCCCAACCTTCTGATCCGTAGTCAGATGCTCTATCCGTTGAGCTAGTGGCGCATGACCTGTCGCGTCTCCGCGCGGGCCTGTTAGAGCTTACATGACCCTTTCGCAGACCGCCAATCAGGTCGGCCGATGAGGTCGGCGATCAGCTCACGCGAACACCTCGTCCAGGAAGCACACCAGCGCCCGCCAGCTTCGCGCGTCGGCCAGCGCGCGGTATCGGTCGCCTCCCGGGATGGTGAACGCGTGCGGAGCTCCCGAGTACGTCGTGAGCTGCCAGTCCACGTGCGGCGCCGCCCGCAGCTCGTCCTGGAACGCGGCGACCGCGGAGTCCGGGACGACCGGGTCCGCGCCACCGTTGAGCACCAGCAGGGAGGCCGCGATCGCCGCAGCGTCGGACGGGTCGTGGGCGATCAGGCCGCCGTGGAACGACACCACCCCGCGGGCCGGCGCTCCCGTGCGGGCGAATTCGAGGGCGGCCGTCCCCCCGAAGCAGTAGCCGATCACCGCGAGCCGGGCCGGGTCGACGGCGGGGTGCTGCTGCAGCCAGCTGAAGCCGGCCGCGACGCGCGAGCGCAGCAGCGGGAGGTCTCGGTAGTACTGCCCCGCCACCGCGGACGCCTCGTCGCCGCTGGGCCGCACGTCCGCGCCGTACAGGTCCGCCGCGAACGCGACGTAGCCGCGGCGCGCCAGCATCTGCGCGCGCATCCGCACGTTGTCGCCGACGCCGTGCCAGTCGTGGAGGATCAGCACGGCCGGGCGGCGCTCGTCGGCCTGCACATCCCTGGCGAGGTAGCCCTCCAGCGGGAGGCCCTCGTGCTCGTACGGCACGGCCTCCACGTCGATCACGGAGTGCTCGCCGATCGGCACCTGCTCTAGCAGGGCCTGGTGGGCAGGGGACAGGGCGGGCGACGGACTGTCGATCGTCACGGGTGCGGCTCCAGGTTCGGGTGCGCGACGCGGGCGACGGTCGTCGCACGCGGCCTGGCCTGCTGTGGCTGCATCGCGGAGTGCGCGCGGGCCCGAACGGTGCGGGTCGGGTCCCACCTCGTTCACGATACCTCTCCTGCCGGGGAGGCGCGACGGACGTACCATGGGCGCATGTCCACGGAGTTCAGCAACGAGACCGACGCACGCCGCTACGCGATGCGGATCGACGGCGAGCTCGTCGGCGCCCTCGACTACAGCGTCCTCGGCTCGTCCATCTCGCTGACCAGGGCGTTCACGGTCCCCGCGCAACGCGGCAAGGGCTACGCGGCCGACCTGGTCGCGTACGCGGTCGACGACATCGAACGCACCTCCGACCGGAAGATCGTGCCGATGTGCTGGTACGTGGCCGAATGGTTCGACCGGCACCCGGAGCGCGCCGGCCTGCTGCAGCGACGCGCCGGCTGACGGCGATGAGAGGCCAGGCCGAGCGCACCGTGGGGCGCACGGTGGAGCGCACGGCGGCGCGCGTGGTCCGCTTCGGCGACCCGTCGGCGATCGCGCTCGCCCACGAGACGCTGCACGCGCCGCGCGGCAACGAGGTGCTCGTGCGCGTCACGCACGCGGCCCTCGGGTCGACCGATGTGCTGGCCCGGCGCGGAGGCTACGTCCTCCAGCCGCTGCCGGGGTTCGTCCCCGGCTACGACTTCGTCGGCGTGCTGGAGACCGAGTCGGCGGTGTCGGCGGCACTCGGCCTCCGCACCGGCGCGCGGGTCGCGGGAGTGCTCCCGCGGATGGGCGCGCACACCACGCGGCTGGTGGTCTCGCCGACCTTCCTGGTCGCGGTTCCGGACGCGCTGACCTCGGAAGCCGCCGCCGCCCTCCCGCTCAACGGCGTGACGGCCGCGCTCGCCCTCCAGTACGCGGGCGACGCGCGCAGCGTCCTCATCCAGGGCATCACCGGCGCCGTGGGATCACTGGCCGCCCAGCTCGCGCTGCGCGACGGCCGGACGGTGCTCGGGACGGGGACGACCCCGCCGCCGGGCCTCACCGCGCCGGACGTGACCCTCGTCGACTACCGCGACCCCCGCTGGCCCGCGTCGGTCCGGTCGCAGACCGCGGGCGGGGTGGACGCCGCGATCGACCACACCGGCTCGCCCCTGGTCCGGGAGGCCGTGGCGCCGTCCGGGGTCATCGTGCGCACCGCATTCGCCGGCCGCCCCGGACACGAGCGCGACGACGCGGTGCGCGGGTCGGCGGCGGCGGCGATGCGCCGGTTCGGGCACCCGCGGGAGATCGTCTGCTCAGTGCCGTTCTGGGTGCTGCGGAAGCGGCCGGAGTACCGGCGGATGCTGCGCGGGCTGTTCGCGGACATGGCCGCGGGGAGGCTCACCGTGTTCGAGCCGGAGGTGATGGCGTTCGACACGGTGTGGGCTGCGCATCGGGCGGCGGATGCGCGGCCGGCGGGGCGGACGATCGTGCTGGGGATGTGACGCGGAAGCGGATCTTGCACCTAGGTCAACACAGATCATGTGAACTGGCGTTATGGCGGTCCGCTTCGTTAGGCTCCGACCCAACATAACTGGGAGGTTCCTCATGGGCGACGACTTTCTGGACAGCATGAACGCGCAGGGCATGAGCCTGGTCGAAGAGAACTTCGCCGAGCAGCTCGCCGAGCGGGCGCGTTCGCTTGGACTCGAATCGACCGCGTCGATTCAGCTAGACACGACCGAAGTGCCAAGTCTGGGAAACGCGACCGTCAATGTCGACCGTGTGCGCGCGCTGGCGGACGCCAAGCTGGCTGCAAGGGACGCGTAGGCCATATCGCCACCTCCCCCACCCGAAGGCGAACACCGAGCGATCGAAGCTCATCAGGCCTTCACCGGCGGCGAAGCTACAGACCAGAAAGTTGGATGCGCGAATCCCGCGCGAGAAGAGCCCCGGCATCGTCCGGGGCCTTTCGTTTAGCACCTACCCAGCTGGACGCACATCACCTCTCGCACATCGAGATAGCCCACTGCGATGGCTATCGGGACGAGCGCGCCCGAGGCTCAGAGCTCAGGCGTCCGAAGTGAGTCGGCGGGCCGCCGGCCGTTGTCGCCAGTCGCGGCCCGCCTGACTACTCCAGAGCCTGCCACGTCTCGGGGATGATGTGCGCACCGCAACGCATTGTGCTCAAACGAGCACGGCAGAGTCACCCGACGTCGTACGTCACGTGCGTCGCCGTCGTCGTCGCCACGACCTCCCGCTGCACCAGCTGCCGCGGCGCGGACCCCGTGAACAGCGGGGTGCCCGCGCCCAGGATGATCGGTGACAGGTGAAGCACCAGCGTGTCGACCAAGCCGGCCGCGAGCGCCGAGCCGATGAGGGCGCCGCCGCCCATCAGCACCGCGTCGAGATCGGCGCCGCGTGACGCCGAGGCCGCTTCGGCGAGCGAGCGGGCCGCAGCGACCGCGTCCGGCAGGCCCGTCGTGACGAAGGTCCAGTCCAGCCCCGTCAGGCGCACCGAGGACGGGGCCGCGCTCGTCACGACCACGAACGGCGGCTTGCCGACCTCCGTCGCGCCGTAGCCGAGCTCGTCGCTCCAGCCGTCGGGGGCGTCGATCACGTCGAACAGGTTGCGGCCCATCACGACGGCGCCGGAGCGTTCCGTCGCCGCGGCGAGGATGCGCTTGTCGTCTGGGTCGTCGGAGAACACCCAGCGGTGCAGCGGCTCTCCCCCGGTGCCCAGCCCGTTGCCGGGGGCGGCGTCCGGGCCCGTCACGAAGCCGTCGAGGGAGATGGTGATGTCGGCGACGACCTTGGTCATCGGAATCAGCCCCTCGCCAGCAGTTCGTCGAGCTGCTCGTAGCCCTCGCGCATCCCGTACTCCATGCCCGAGGCGATCATGGCCTCCAGCGCCTCCTTCGACGGGAACACCGAGTGGCCGACCAGCCGGGTGCGGCCGCCCGGGAGCGGCTCGAAGCGCAGGAGGTCGAGGCTGACCTCGTTCGGCGCGCCCAGGAACTCGAACGTCTGGATGATGAGCTCGTTCTCGACCACGGTGTGGATGACGCCGCGGAAGGCGTAGACGCTGCCGTCGGAGTCCTTCTGCTCGAAGCCGTAGCCTCCGCCGGTGCGGAAGTCCCAGTGCGTGATCGTGTTGTCGAGCCGGCGCGGGCCGATCCACTGCGCGTACAGCTCCGGGTCGGCGTGGGCGCGGAAGACGGCCTCCACCGGCGCCTCGAACTCCCGCGTGATGTCGGCGTACGAGGTGCCGGGTACGGCATCGATGACGACAGGGTTGGTCATGATTCCTTCTCCTTGGTTCGCTTGCTCGTTCTGTGTTCTGGTGAGGTCGCCGGAGGCGCGGCGAGCAGGGCGTCGAGCCTGCGGTACTGCTGCTCCGCCTCCAGCCGGTACCGATCGATCCACGAGGTCAGGCGCTCGAGCGCTGCGGCGTCGAGGTGCACCGGGCGGCGCTGCGCCTCCCGCGTGCGCCAGACGAGCCCGGCGGACTCGAGGACGCCGACGTGCTTGGACACCGCCTGCAGGCTGATGTCGAACGGCTCGGCCAGCTCGTTCACCGTCGCCGGACCTCGGCTGAGTCGCGCGACCATCGCGCGCCGCACCGGGTCGGACAGGGCCGCGAAGGCCCGGTCGAGCTGGTCGTCCATCGTTGTCAACCTATCCGTTTATCAATCAATCGGTTGAATAAAGGATAGGACGAGCGGAGGGAGGCGTCAAGAGCGGCCTCAGGACGGCAGCGACACGCTCTCCACGCCGGGCACGCGACCGGTGTAACCCTGGACGCGCTCCAGCCCCTCCGTCGTCGCGGACGCGTGATGGCCCACGACGACGACGCGTCCGCCCGAAGCCACGGCGGCGAGGAGGCCGGCCTCCGCGTCCTCGAACACGGCGCACTCCTGGATCGGCACCCCCAGGCGCTCCGCCGCCAGCAGGTAGCCCTGCGGGTCGGGCTTGCCGCGGGACACGTCCTCCGCGGCGACGAGCACGGCCGGGATGGGCACCCCGGCAGCCTCCAGTCGTGCGACGGCGAGCTCGCGCGGCGCACTCGTCACGATCGCGACCGGCGCCTCCGCCTCGGCGAGCGCCGTCAGCAGCGCGACGGCTCCGGGAACCTCCACGATGCCATCGGTGCGCGTCACCTCCTCGGCGACGAGGCCGGCGACCAGCTCGGCCCGGCGCTCCGCCGGGAGGCCCGGAAGGAAGTGCGCGACGGTGTCGACCGCCTGCCTCCCGTGGGCGTAGGCGAGGATCTCGACGGGGTCCAGCGCGTGCCGGTGGCCGAACTCACTCCACACCGCCTCGACGACGGCGTGCGAGTCGACGAGCGTGCCGTCCATGTCGAAGAGGAATCCGGATGCGCTGATCTCCATCGCACCAGCCTAGGCGGGAGGCCGGGACCTCCCGCGGCCGGCGACGCTCAGCGCCCCGTCGTGCGCGCGTCCTGCGCGGCCCGCAGGTCGGCGAGGCCGCGCTCGGTCTCGCGGGTGACGCGGCCACCGCGGGCGGCGACCGCCGCCGGGAGCCAGTCGCTCAGCACGAAGCGGCGACGGCGTGGCGGGATCGGCTCTCCGCCGTTGGTGCGCACCGGGCGGGCCACCCAGCTGTGTTCGATTCCCTGTGCCCAGGTTCCGTTTGCCATGACCTCAACGTTACGAGCGAAAATATCCGGCCACCATATGGCTTCAGGTCTATCTTCGCAAAGATACGGCCAATACACTGGTCGACATGTTGAAGCGCGTGGCCGTGCCCGTCATCGACGAGTTCGCGATGTTCGAGTTCGGCGTCATCTGCGAGGTGTTCGGCCTCGACCGCAGCTACGCGGGGATCGAGCCGTTCGACTTCCGGGTCTGCTCCGAGACCCCGGGCGAGCCCACCCGCAACGAGACCGGCGTGCAGCTCATCGCACCGTACGGACTGGACGCCATGGAGGACGCCGACCTCATCGCCGTGCCCGCCGCGACCATCCGCGACGAGTACCCCGAAGAACTCCTCGACGCCCTCCGCCGCGCGCACGCCCGCGGCGCCATCCTGCTCAGCGTCTGCTCGGGCGCGTTCGTGCTCGGCGCCGCCGGCCTCCTCGACGGCCGCGAGTGCACGACGCACTGGCGCTACGCGGACGCCCTCCAGCGCCGCTTCCCGCTCGCGCAGGTGAACCCGGACGTGCTGTTCATCGACGACGGCACGATCATCACGAGCGCCGGCACCTCCGCCGGCATCGACGCGTGCCTCCACTTGGTGCGGCGCGAGCTCGGCAGCGCGATCGCCAACACGATCGCGCGCAACATGGTCGTCCCGCCGCAGCGCGACGGAGGCCAGCGGCAGTACATCGAGAAGCCGGTGTCCGACTGCGAGGACGACACCTTCAGCGAACTCCTCGACCACCTCAGCACCACGCTGGACGAGAACCACACCGTCTCCGGCCTCGCGGCCCGCACCCACATGTCCACCCGGAGCTTCTCGCGCCGCTTCGTCGCCGAGACCGGCGTACCGCCGATGCAGTGGCTCACGACCCAGCGCGTCCTGCACGCCCGGCTGCTACTGGAGACGACGGAGCTTCCCGTGGAGGAGGTCGCCCGGCGCAGCGGGTTCGCGAGCGCCACGCTGTTGCGGCACCACTTCGACGCGGAGGTCGGCGTGCCGCCCACCCGGTACCGGGCGGCCTTCGCGCGGCGCTGACGCGGGGAAGAATCCGCGCGCCCGGTGGTTGACTCCAAGGACGATCGCCCGCGACGGAAGGACCCCCGCATGGTCACGCAGATCCAGTACGACCGCCTCGGCGACCCCGATGTCCTGGAGGTGGCGACAGTCCCCGATCCGGTCGCGCCGGAGGACGGCGTGGTCGTCGAGGTCCGCGCCGCAGGCGTGAACCCGATCGACGGCAAGCTGCGCAGCGGCGGCCGGCCGAGCGCGCCGATCACGGCGCCGCGCGTGCCGGGCAGCGACGCGGCGGGGGTCGTGCTCTCGGTCGGAGCGGGCGTGCACGACTGGGCTCCCGGCGACGAGGTGGTCGTCCAGGGCGCGCACGGCGCGTACACGACGCACCTGGTCGCGCCGGCCTCCCGGCTCGTCCGGAAGCCCGCCGGGGTGAGCTGGGAGCAGGCGGCGGCGATCGGCGTCCCCGTCGGCACCGCGCACCAGGCGCTGGTCTCGCTCGGGGTCGGGCCGGGGACGACGCTCCTCCTCCACGGCGGTTCCGGCAGTGTCGGGAGGGCGGCGATCCAGCTCGCGCGGCGGATGGGCGCCACGGTGGTCGCGACCGCGTCGCCGGCGAACCACGACCGGCTGCGCGCGCTCGGGGCGATCCCCGTCGCGTACGGTCCAGGACTTCTCGACCGGCTGCGCTCCGCGGCGCCGGACGGCTACGACCTCATCCTCGACGCGATCGGTTCCGACGAGGCACTGGAGGCCTCCTTCGCCCTCGTGGACGACCGCTCGCGGATCGGCACGATCGTGGTCGGTCCGCGCGCGGCCGAGCTGGGGATCCGCGCGTGGGGAGGCGGGAATCCGGTGCCGATGACGGCAGACGAGCTGCGGTTGCGCGACGACGCCTACGCGCTGGCGCTCGACCTGATCGCCGCGGGCGAGTTCGAGGTGGACATCGCGCGGACGTTCCCGCTGACGGAGGCCGCGGAGGCGGCACGGCTGGTGGAGTCGGGGCATCCGGGCGGGAAGGTGATCCTGGTGCCGTGAGGGGCCGCCGCCCCGCTCAGTGGTGCAGCAGCCGCCGGTGCACGGCCTGCGCGACCGGGAGGTCATCCCCGCGGTAGTGCTTCAGCAGCCTCCAGTTGCGCAGTGCGAGCTGGGTGAAGACGACCACCGTCACGACGCCGCACACGACGATCCCCCACGCCCGCGGGTTCTCGCCCTCGGTCGGGATGAGGACGGTCAGCGCGACCGTGAAGATCAGGGCGAGCGCGGCGAACAGCACTCCCAGCCCGACGCGACGCAGCGCCCGGGCGCGCTCCACACGGTCGCCCATGCAGCGCAAGTTACTCCGCGCGACGTGCCTGCGCCAGGTCGTACACGCGGCTCCAGCCGAGCTCGAAGGCGACCTCGTCGATCCGGCCCTCGTCCCGCGCACGCTCCAGGGCGAGCAGCGACGCGAGGGAGGCCGTGACCAGCCGCTCGTCGCCGTACGCCTCGTACTGCTCGCCGACCGCGACCGTGGAGCACCGGATGACGTGGCACTCCCGCCACACGCGCCGGGTCGCGACCGCGGCCACGACGAAGCCCGCGACGTAGACGGCCGCCATCGCGCCGATCGCGGCCACTGCGGGAGCGGGGGCGAGCACGAGGGCGGGAACCAGGGCGAGCAGGCCGCCGACGGTCGGCCAGCGCCGCCGGAAGACGATGGCGCGACGCTCGGCGGACGACGTCCCCGGCGGGTAGACGAAGAGCCGGCGCGCGGAGACCCCGGTCCGCGCCGTGTACAGCGCGGAGGTCTCCTCGAACCAGCCCCAGGGGTGGGCTCCTTCGAAGAATCGCGCCGTCCTGCTGCGCGCGCGAGGTCGCTCGATCGTCGTCACGGGTATCGGTCTACGCCGCTCGGGGCGCGGCGGCGCGGATCCTCACGGAATCCATGCGCGAAGCGGCCGGAACCAGACGGTCCGCCGACGGCCGGCAGCCATCCTCCGTCATTCGGGCGACGCACCGGCGCCGAACCGCTCCTGCCATTCGGCGTAGGTGTGGTCGCGCCCCAGCGGGCACTCGCACCGGATGAGGATCGGCTGGCCGGTCACCACGCTGGTCGCGCGCTCGACGTGCGGCACGGTCGGACCGGCATCGGACGGAACGCGACGAGACTGCGATTTCATGGATGCGAGTATCGGATGCACTCACAGGGGCCGCGCCGGGTTCCGACGGCGGGGGGCGCGGAAACATGCAGGATTTCACCTCCCCAATCGCGCCGTCGCGGCAACTCTGCTCGCCCTGTCCGCCGGTCCGGGGGTGCGCACGTCGGCGGTCGCTGGCAGGGTGAGGGAATGGCCGTCACCTTCCTTCAGCCGGACGGGCTCGTCCGCAGTCCCGCCTTCAGCCACGTCGCCGTCGTCCCGCCGGGATCGGCGACCGTCTACCTCGGCGGCCAGAACGGCGTCGACGAGACCGGTGCGCTCGTGTCGCCCGAAGTCGGCCCGCAAGCCGCCAGGGCGCTGGACAACGCGAAGGTCGCCCTCGCCGCCGCGGGAGCGACGCTGAATGACGTGGTGCAGTGGTTCGTCCTCATCGACGCCGGAGCCGACCTCGGAGCGGCGTACGGCGCCATCGGGCCGCAGCTCGCCCGGGACGGGGCGCCGCCGCTGGTGACCGGGTCGCGCGTGGCGGGGCTGGGAGTGCCGGGGGCGCTGATCGAGATCAGCGCGATCGCGGCGTTGCCGGGCTGACGCGAAAGCCCCCGCCCACGTGGACGGGGGCGGGGGCAGTTCGTGTGGGTGGGCTCAGTGCTTGAAGGCGTCCTTCACCTTCTCGCCGGCGTTCTTCAGGTCCGCCTTGATCTGGTCCCCCTTGCCTTCGGCCTCCAGGCGCTCGTTGCCGGTCGCCTTGCCGGTGGCCTCCTTGGCCTTTCCTCCCGCGTTCTCCGCGGCGTTCTCGATCTTGTCGTCGAGTCCCATGGTCGTCCCCTTTCGATCGGTCTCCCTCGACGGTCCCACTGCGACGGGGACGGGTCCAGGCTGCACACCCGGGTGGGTTTTTCAATCCCCTCAGTCCTCCACAGGAAGGCCGCAAGCGCGAGTCGTCCACGGGAATGTCCACCCCCTTCCAGCGCGGTGCGCCGCGCGAAAGAATCCTTGGTGTGAGCCACGACGTCCCGACAAGCACCTACCGCCTCCAGATCACGCCCGACTTCACGCTGCGGGACGCCGCCCAGGTGCTCGACTACCTGCACCGCCTCGGCGCCGGGGCGGTCTATCTGTCTCCGCTGCTCCAGTCGAGCACGGGGTCGGCGCACGGATACGACGTGGTCGACCCGACCCGGGTGGACGAGGCGCGCGGAGGGCCGGAGGCATTGCGCGAGTTCGCCGACGCCGCGCACCGGCTCGGCCTCCAGGTCGTGGTGGACATCGTGCCCAACCACCTCGGCGTGGCCGTGCCGCACGAGAACCCGTGGTGGTGGGATGTGCTCCGGTCCGGTCAGGGCTCGGCGTTCGCCGGCCACTTCGACATCGACTGGGCGTTCGGCGGCGGCCGGCTGCGCATCCCGGTGCTCGGCGACGGACCGGACGAGGAGGACGCGCTGCGCGTCGTGGACGGCGAGCTCCGCTACTACGACCACCGGTTCCCTATCGCACCTGGCACGGAGTTCGCGTCGCCGCGCGAGGTGCACGCGCGGCAGCACTACGAGCTGGTCTCGTGGCGGCGCGCCGACGCCGAGCTGAACTACCGCCGGTTCTTCGCGGTGAACACGCTGGCCGGCGTGCGCGTGGAGGACGAGCGGGTCTTCGAGGACACGCACGCCGAGATCGGGCGCTGGGTGCGTGAGGGCCTGGTCGACGGCCTCCGCGTGGATCACCCGGACGGCCTCCGCGACCCGGGCGACTACCTGCGGCGACTTGCCGAGCTCGCCGACTGGCGTCCGGTCTGGGTGGAGAAGATCCTGGAGGGCGACGAGCGGATCCCGGCCTGGCCGATCGCCGGAACGACCGGATACGACGCGCTCGGGATCGTCGACCGGGTGTTCGTGGACCCCGCAGGCGAGGAGCCGCTGACCGCGCTGGCCGAGGAGCGTGACGCGCGCGAGGAGAGCCGGGACTGGGCAGGGCTGGTGCACCGCCGCAAGCGGTCGGTGGCGGACGGGATCCTCCGGTCGGAGGTGCTGCGCGTCGTGCGGGAGCTCGGCGACAACCGGGAGCTCGGTGACAACCGGGAGCTCAGTGACAACGCTGGGGACGCCGACACCCTTGCCGACGCCGTGGCGGAGGTGGCCGCGGCCTTCCCCGTCTATCGGAGCTACCTCCCGTTCGGCGCCGATCAGCTGCGGTCGGCGCTCGAAGCCGCGGCGGCCTCCCGGCCCGACCTCACCGACGCGGTGCAGGCGCTCGGCACGGCGTTCGCGCCCGCACCCGACGGCGCGCTAGCGCCCGCCTCCGCGCGCTTCCAGCAGACCAGCGGCGCGATCATGGCCAAGGGCGTGGAGGACAACGCCTTCTACCGGTACACCCGGCTGGTCTCGCTGACGGAGGTCGGCGGCGACCCGTCGGAGTTCTCGCTCACGGTGGAGGCGTTCCACCGGCTGCAGCGACAACGGCAGTCCGACCTGCCGCACTCGCTGACGACCCTCAGCACGCACGACACCAAGCGCAGCGAGGACACCCGGGCGCGCATCGCCGTGCTCGCGGAGCTGCCGGAGCGGTGGGGCCGGTTCCTGGATGCCGTCCGGCATCGCGTCTCCATCGGCGACGGATCGCTCGAGAACCTGCTCTGGCAGTCGATCGTCGGAGCGTGGCCCGCGTCGCGCGAGCGCCTGCAGGCCTACGCGCTCAAAGCCGCCCGGGAGGCCGGTGCGAGCACGACCTGGACCGATCCGGACCCGGTGTTCGAGGGGGCGATGGGCGAGCTGGTCGACACGGCGTTCGACGATCCGCGGGTGGCGGCGGAGGTGGCGGCGATCGCCGCGATCATCGAGGCGCCCGGCGCGAGCAACGGCCTCGGCGCGAAACTCGTCCAGCTCGCCCTGCCCGGCGTCCCCGACGTCTACCAAGGCTCCGAACGCTGGGAGCGCTCGCTGGTCGATCCGGACAACCGCCGCCCGGTGGAGTTCGACGCATCCGCCGGGCTGCTCGCGCACCTGGACGACGGCTGGCTGCCTCCGGTCGACTCGTCAGGCGCGGCGAAGCTGCTGGTGACCTCCCGCGCGCTCCGGCTGCGCCGGGACCGGCCCGAGCTGTTCGCGGAGTACCGGCCGCTCGCCGCCTCCGGCGAGCGCGCGGATCACCTCGTGGCCTTCGACCGCGGCGGTGTGATCGCGCTCGCCACCCGGCTGCCGTTCGGGCTGGCGCACGCGGGCGGCTGGGGCGACACGACGGTGGACCTCGGCCCGGCCGTGTATCGGGACGAACTGACCGGCCGGGAGGTGACCGGCCGGATGGCCGTCGCCGAACTGTTCGACCGGTATCCCGTCGCGCTGCTGGCGGTGGCGCGATGAGCGCGGTGGTGGCCACCGGGTTCCCGGACCGCACCTTCCCGGTGTGGGCGCCGGGCGCGGGCGGTGTGGAGGTGGAGATCGCCGGAGCCGGGCGGCGTCCGCTGCAGCAGGACGAGCGCGGGTGGTGGCGGCTGGCCACCCCGTTCGACGCTGACGCCGGCTCTCTCGACGCCAGCTCTCTCGACGCCGACTCTCTCGACTACGGCTTCGTCGTCGACGGCGCCGGCCCGTTCCCCGATCCGCGCTCGCGGCGCCAGCCCGACGGCGTCCACGCGCTCAGCCGCGAGTGGGACCCCGGCGACCACGCCTGGGCCGACCGCGACTGGCGACCCGGAACCCTGACCGGACGCGTCATCTACGAGCTCCACATCGGCACGTTCACCCCCGAAGGGACGCTCGACGCCGCGGCAGGCCGGCTCGACCACCTCGCCGGGCTCGGCGTCGACGCTGTCGAGTTGCTGCCGGTCAACGCCTTCAACGGGCCGCACGGCTGGGGCTACGACGGCGTCCTCTGGTTCGCCGTGCACGAGCCGTACGGCGGGCCCGCCGCGTACCAGCGGTTCGTCGACGCGTGTCATGCCCGCGGCATCGCGGTCATCCAGGACGTCGTCTACAACCACCTCGGCCCGAGCGGCAACTACCTCCCGATGTTCGGCCCCTGCCTGAGCGAGGGCCGCAACACCTGGGGATCGTCGGTCAACCTCGACGGGCCGCAGTCCGGGGAAGTGCGGCGGCTCATCCTCGACAACGCCCGGTTCTGGCTGGGCGACATGCACGTCGACGGGCTGCGGCTGGACGCCGTGCACGCGCTCCGCGACAGCAGTGCGGAGCACATCCTGGAGGCGCTCGCCCGGGAGGCGTCCGGCATCCGGGAGACGACCGGGCGGCCGGCGACGCTCATCGCCGAGAGCGACCTCAACGACCCGAAGCTGATCCGCGAGCGCCGCAGGCACGGCTACGGCCTCGACGCGCAGTGGGACGACGACGTGCATCACGCCGTCCACGTCAACCTGACCGGCGAGACGAGCGGGTACTACGCGGACTTCGCCGGGCCGCAGGCGCTGATCAAGACGTTCGAGCGCGGCTTCTTCCACGACGGCGCCTGGTCGAGCTTCCGTGAACGGAACCACGGCCGGCCGCTGGACAGCGACATCCCGTTCACCCGGCTGGTCGCGTTCAGCCAGGACCACGACCAGATCGGCAACCGCGCGATCGGCGACCGGCTCACGGCCACCCTCGACGAGGGACGCCTCGCGGTCGCCGCCGCGCTGATCCTGCTCGGCCCGTTCACGCCGATGCTGTTCATGGGAGAGGAGTGGGGCGCGACGACCCCGTGGCCGTTCTTCAGCTCGCACCCGGAGCCCGACCTGGCGGAGGCCACCCGAACCGGCCGCATCGCCGAGTTCGCCCGCATGGGCTGGGACCCGGACGTGGTCCCCGACCCGCAGGACCCCGCCACCTTCGAAAGCGCCCGCCTCGACTGGACCGAACCCGAACAGCCGACCCACGCCCGTCTGCTCGCCTGGTACCGCCACCTCATCGATCTCCGCCGCGAGTTGCCGCCCGACGCGCGCGCGACGGACGTGACCTGCGTGGACGGCGTGTTCGGGTTCACCCGCGCAGGGCTGCGGGTAGAGGCGGCACTGAGCGGCGACGGCCTCCCCTCCGCGACGGACGAGACGGTCACGGAGGCCGTGTTCGACCACGCGGTGCGGGTCACGCGGGTGGCGAGCTGACCTCAGCGCGTCCCGACGCCGCCGGCGATGCCGCTGATCAGGCGGCGCTGCAGGACGAGGTACAGGATCACGATCGGAAGGGCGATGAGCACGCCGGCCGCCGAGAGCAGCGAGTAGTTCGTCATGTGCTGACCCTGGAAGAACGCCAGCCCGAGCGGCGCGGTCCGGAGCTGGTCCTGGGTGATCATGACGAGCGGGATGAGGAACTCGTTCCACGTCCACATCCCGACCAGCACGGCCATCGTGCCGATCGACGGCCAGGACGCCGGGACGAGGACGCGCCAGAGCAGCCGGCTGTCCGACGCTCCGTCGAGCCGCGCCGCCTCGATGATCTCGCCGGGGAACGCCCGGAAGTGGTTGCGCATCCAGAACGCGGCGAAGCCCAGCGACTGCGCGGTCTGCGGCAGGATCAGCGCCCAGTAGGTGTCGGTGAGTCCGGCCGTGCGCAGGTTGAAGTAGAGCGGGATGATGAACGCCTCCTCCGGGAGCATGAGCCCCACGAGCAGGACGAAGAAGAGGATGCCGGAGCCCGGGAACGTCATGCGCGCGAAGGCGTAGCCGGCGAGCGTCGCCAGGACGAACGTGAGGAGCACGACGGCGACCGCGACGAGCACGCTGGAGGCCATGTACGTCGAGAAATGGCCTTCCGTCCAGGCGTCGGTGTAGTTCTGCAGCCTGACCGTCTGCGGGAGCTGGAACCCGCCGGTGTTATCGCCCGCCGGGATCACCGACGAAAAGAGCACGCCGACGAGCGGCAGGAGCGCGAACAGCGCGAAGACGCTCAGGATGACGTAGTCGACGGTCTTCTCGACCCGGCCGATTCTCATGCGTTCTCCTTCGGCTGCAGACGGGTGATCAGCCACGAGATCACCATGATCAGAACGGTCAAGGCGATCGCGACGGCCGCAGCCGAGCCGACCTGGCCGGTGTTGAAGGCCCGATTGAACGCCTCGAACGCCGGCACCGTCGTGCTGGTGCCCGGGCCGCCCTGCGTCGTGATGTAGACGATGTCGAACGACTTCAGGGTCGCCGTCACCGTCAGCGTGAGCGCGATGGCGAGCTGACCGCGCAGCGCGGGCAGGGTCACCCCGAAGAACTCGCGCAGCGGTCCGGCGCCGTCGATCCGCGCGGCCTCGAAGACGGCGGGCTCGATGTTCTGCACGCCGCCGAGGAAGAGCACCAGGCACAGCCCGGTGTTCACCCACGTCCCGATGAAGCCGATCGCGATCAGCGCGAAGGTGTAGTCGCCGAGCCAGGCACGCGCCAGCTCGCCGAGCCCCACCGCTGCGAGCACCTGGTTGAGCAGGCCGTGCGGGGCGTAGATCGAGACCCAGATGGTGCCGACCACCACCGACGCGATCACCTGCGGGAGGAACAGCACCGTGCGGAAGAAGCCCATCCCGCGGAGCCGGTTGGCGTGCGAGAGCACGATCGTCAGGGCGAGGCCGAGGACGACCGGCAGGGCCGCGTAGAAGAGGAGCAGCACGGACACGTGCAGGAAGGCGTCGCGCAGCTGGACGTCCGTGAAGACGGCCGCGTAGTTCTTCAGCCCCGCCCAGGTCGACGCTCCGATGCCGTTCCAGTCGTAGAAGGAGTACTGGAACGTCTGCAGGAGCGGGACGACGATGAACGCGGCCAGCACGAGCACGGACGGCGCGACATACAGGTAGGCGGCCGGCTGCCACCGGCGCCGCGCGCGGGTGCGCGGGGCGTCGGTGGCAGTCGCGATGAGGGTCTGAGCCATTACTTGTTTCCGGAGACGAAGCCCGAATAGTCGGTCTGCAGCGTCTGGGTGAACTGCTGCGGGGAGGTCTTCTGGGCGGTGAGGTCCTGCATGGCCGCGGTCAGCGTCGTGTAGAACGTCGGCGTCGTGTAGTCGAGGTACGGCACGATGCTCTTGCCCGCGGTCAGCGACGTGTACTGGTCGTAGACGCTCGCGTTCAGCGTCCCGGCCTCGGACGTGTGATCGGCCGGCAGGACGGTCGGGAGGCTGCTCGCGTCGATCATCGCCTGAGCACTGGACTTGCCGGAGATGAAGTCGATGTAGGCCGCCGCCGCGTTGGGGTGTGCGGACTTCGATGTGATCGCCCACGCCAGGCCCTCGCCGCCCTGGGTCACCGGTGCGGACGCCCCGGCCGGTGTGAGCGCCACCATCCCGGCGTTGGACTGGCCGAGAGCCTGCCCGATCGTGGACATGTCCCACGTGCCGTCGATGACGAACGCCGCCTTCCCCTTGCCGAAATCGGCGACCGCCGCGTCCTGGGAGATCCCGTTGGCGTCGGCGGGCAGGTAGCCCTTCTGCGCCCAGTCCTGGATCGTCGTCGCGGCGTCGACGTTCGCCTTATCAGTCCACGCTCCCGCCTTGGCGGAGACCAGGTTCTGCACGGCCTTGGCTCCGGCGGTCGCGGCCTGGACCACGCCGTAGAGCTGGATGCCGCGCACTTTCTCGAGGTCGCCGTACGCCATCGGCTGGATGCCGGCGGCCTTCGCCTTCGCCATGGCGGCGGTCAGGTCGTCGAGGCTCTTGGGCGCCTCCACTCCGAGGCTGCTCAGGATCTTCTTGTTGTAGTAGACACCGACGAACTCGCCGGTGTTGGAGACGCCGTAGAGGTTGCCGGTCTGCCAGTGCTTGCCGTCCGAGCTGAAGGTGTTGAGCGCCAGCAGGTTCGAGGGGAAGTAGTGGTCCCAGCCGTACAGCGACGAGTAGTCGTTCAGCGGGGTGAGCATCCCGCCGGAGACGAACGCCCCCATGTCGGGGTAGCCCTGGTTGGCCTGCACGACGTCCGGCGGGTTGTTGCCGGAGAGGGCGAGCTTCAGCGTCGTCTTCAGGTCGGAGAACGACTGGCTGTTGCGCTTGATCGTGATGTCCGGGTACTTCTTCTCGAACTCCGCGTTGAGCTTCTTCTGGGCGGTGTCGATGTCACCCGTGTTGTTCTGATCCCAGACGGTCAGCGTGTACTTCCCGGACTCCACGGTCTTGGACGCCGTGACCTTCGAGGTGTCCGAGCCGGACCCGGACGACCCCGGCGCGCACCCGGCCAGGAGCACCGCGGTCGCCGCAGTGAGCGCGCCGACCGCAATCGCGGTGAACTGCTTCTTCATGGATTACCTTTCTGTTCCCGTTGTCTGCTGGAGCGGCGCTCGCCGGCTCCAGTCGTGGAGGAAGGCCCATTCGGAGTCCGCGGCGTGTCGTTCGACGAAGCCGATGAGCTCGCGAGGAGTCGGGGCGCTCGCGCCCCCGCCCAGGCCGGTCACCGAATAGGCGGCGGTGGCCGTGGCGAAGCGAAGTCGTTCGGCGAGGGTCCACTCCTCGCCGAGGGAGGTCATGAGGGCGGCCGTGAAGACATCGCCGGCGCCGGTCGGGTCGACCGCGGCGACGGGGATGCCGGGAACCTCGGCCTCCTCTCCATTCGCCGAGTCGACGGCGATGACGCCCGCCGCGCCGCGCGTGACGACCGCGAGGCCGACGTGGTCCGCCAGAGCGCGGGCCGCGGACACCGGGTCGGTCGTGCGGGTGTACGCGACCGCCTCGTCGTGGTTCGGGATGAAGACGTCCACGCGGTCGAGTTCGGCGAGCAGCCCGCTGGACCATTCGCCGCTCGCGTCCCAGCCGACCCCGCCGACGAGCACGGTGCCCGCCTCGCGCATCTCGACGGCCCACGGGAGGGCGGCGTCGGACACGTCCAGGTGCGCGGCAGCGACATCGTCGCGTCGCTGCGGGACGGCGACGGAGTGCTCCTCCACGTAGGTGAGGAAGCCGCGGTCGTGCGGACCGGAGATCGCCACGCTGACCGGGCTCTGGTAGCCGCGGACGGTCTGGAGCTCGTCGAGGTCGAGGTTCGGCTCCGCGCGGAGGAGCGCGTGGATGTGCGTACCGATGACGTCGTCTCCCATGGTGGCGACGAGACGGGAGTCCGCGCCGAGCCGCGCCGCCGCCACCGCCCGGATCGCCGAGCCGCCCACGGCGATCCCGAAGCGGTCCGCGTATGTCTCCTGCCCGAGGACCGGGACGTCGGCGCCCGTGAAGATCAGGTCGCAGAACACATCCCCGGTGAAGAGCAGGGCCCCAGGTCGGGACAGACGGTGATGCAACGGTTCACTCCTTCGCACTTCTCCGGACGGGATGCGGGACAACGTAACACTCTTGCGCAGGTTTGATCAACTTTGCGCATGTTTGCGTATTTCGAGCGTGTTTCGGCTATCGTGATGAGCATGATCGTGAGTGAACGGCGCCAGCGCATCCTGAACGAGCTGCGGGCCAGCGGGACCGCCAGCGTCCCCGAGCTGGCCGAGACGCTCGGCGTCAGCCCGTCGACGATCCGCCGCGACCTCGAGATCCTCGACCGAAACGGGGAGCTCACGCGCAGCTACGGCGGCGCCGTCCTCCGCTCGGGCATGACGGTCCAGGAGGGCACGGAGTCTCCCGAGACGCCCTACGACGACAGTGCCGACATCGACCTGAAGGTCCGGCTGGCCAAGGCCGCGCTCGCGTACGTGCAGGACGGCAGCGTCGTCCTGCTGGACATCGGAACGACGACACCGTTCCTCGCCCGGATGCTGCGCGGACGGGACATCACGGTCGTCACCTCGAATCTCGCGGTCTTCGACGAGCTGCGCAACGACAGCGCCGTACGGGTCGTTCTGCTCGGCGGGGTGCTCCGCCGCAACATGCGCACGCTGGTCGGCTCGCTCACCGTGGCGTCCCTCCAGCAGATCACGGCCGACGTCATGTTCCTCTCCTGCACCGGCGTCCGGGCGGGAGGAGCGATCGTCGACGACATGGCCGTCGAGACGCCGCTCAAGCAGGCGATGATCGCGGCGAGCGACAAGGTCGTCCTGCTCGCCAGCGAAGCCAAGTTCCCCGGGACGGGCGCGCTCCGCGTGTGCGCGCTCTCCGACGTCGACGTGCTCGTCACCACCGACGGCGCCCCGGTCGAAGCCATCGAATTGTGCCGCGCCAGCGGCGGAGAGGTCGTGATCGCGTGAAGTTGAGCATCCTCGGCGGCGGTGGATTCCGCACGCCCTACGTCTGGCAGGCCATGCTCAGGGACACGGGCAGCCCCCGCGTCGACGAGGTGTGCCTCTACGATGTGGACACCGAGAAGCTCACGACCATGGCGGCCCTGCTGGCGCAGCTCGCCGCCGGCACCCCTGGCGCACCGCGGCTGACCACGACCACCTCGCTCGACGAGGCCATCGCCGGCAGCGACTTCGTGTTCTCGGCCATCCGCGTCGGAGGCCTGGAGGGCCGGCGCTGCGACGAGCACGTGGCCCTCGACCTCGGCGTGCTCGGCCAGGAGACCACCGGTCCCGGCGGCATCGCCTACGCGCTCCGCACCGTGCCGGTAATGGTCGGCGTCGCCGAGACGATCGCGCGGCTGGCCCCGAACGCCTTCGTGATGAACTTCACCAACCCGGCCGGCATCATCACCGAAGCGATGCAGGGCGTGCTCGGCGACCGCGTCGTCGGCATCTGCGACACGCCGTCCGGTCTGGGCCGCCGCGTGGCGGCGGCGCTCGGCGTCGACCAGAGCCGCATCCACATGGACTACGTCGGACTCAACCACCTGGGCTGGATGCGCGGCGTCTACCACGACGGCCGGAACGTCCTGCCGGACTTCCTCGCCGACGACCGGCTGCTCGGCGAGCTCGAGGAGGGCCAGGTCTTCGGCGCCGAGTGGATCCGCGAACTCGGCGTGATCCCGAACGAGTACCTGTACTACTACTACTTCAACCGCGACGCGGTGCGCGCCATGATCGCGGCGGGCACGACCCGCGGCGACTTCCTGGCCCGCACGCAGTCCGAGTTCTGGGAGCTCTCCCGCGACAGCGGCGACAAGGCGGACCTGTGGCGGCGCACCGTGGAACGCCGCAGCGCCTCCTATATGGCCGAGGCGACCGGGGGCACGCAGGACGAGCCCGCGCACCACCATGAGGCCTCCACCGACCTGGCCGACCAGGGCTATGCGGGCGTTGCGCTCGGCGTCATGAACGCGATCACGCGCAATGAGCAGGCGACGATGATCCTCAACGTGCGCAACCGCGGCACCATCGCCGGCCTCCCGGACGACGCCGTCATCGAGGTGCCCACCCTGGTCGACGCGAACGGCGCGCATCCGCTGTCCGTCCCGGCGCCCAGCCTGCACCAGCTCGGCCTGATGGCGCAGGTCAAGGAGGTCGAGCGCCACGCGATCGCCGCAGCGCTCACCGGATCCGCGTCGGAGGCACTGCTCGCCTTCGCCCTGCACCCGCTGGTGGAGAGCGTCCCGACCGCGCGCGAGCTGCTCCGCGGTTACACGGCCGCGCACCCGCAGCTCGCCGAGCTCTTCGGCGGCGCAGCGGTGGACGCGCTCGCACCCGCTGGGCGCTGATGCGTGTCGTCGTCCTGCCGACCTCCGCCGAGGTCGGCGAGGCAGCGGCGGCGGAGATCGCCGCGGTCGTGACCGAGCGCCCGGACGCGGTGCTCGGGCTCGCCACCGGCGATTCGCCGCTCGGCGCCTACGCGGCGCTCGGCCGCCGCGTCGAGCGCGACGGGCTCGACCTCTCGCGGGCCCGCGGCTTCGCCCTGGACGAGTACGTCGGGCTGGACCCGTCCGATCCGCAGAGCTACAACGCAGTCATCGACCGCACGGTCACGACGCCGCTGCGGATGCGCGCGGGCGCCGTGCGCGTTCCGGCCGGCGCGGCAGCCGACCTCGACGCGGCCGCGGACGCGTACGAGCGCGCCATCGAGGAGTCCGGAGTGGACATCCAGATCCTCGGCATCGGCGCGAACGGGCACATCGGCTTCAACGAGCCGGGATCCGCGTTCACGACGCGCACGCGGGTCGTCGCGCTCAGCGAGCGGACCAGACTCGACAACGCCCGGTTCTTCGCGACGCCCTCCGATGTGCCGACGCACGCCCTGACGCAGGGACTCGCCACGATCATGCGGGCACGCCGGATCGTCCTCGTCGCGCTCGGGGAGCGGAAGGCGGAGGCGGTCCGCGCCGCCGTCGAGGGGCGCCCGTCCGCGGCCTGCCCGGCCTCCGTGCTGCAGGACCACCCGGACGCCCTGCTGGTCGTGGACGAGGCCGCCGCGTCGCGGATAGCGGTCAGCTCCTCCGCTGTCAACCGCTTCCCGCGCTTGCTCGCCCGCAGGTAGCCTGTCGGTCTACCGATCATCGGAGGCACCGTGTCCCAGCCCTGCCCCCTCCTCGGCGACCCCGCTCGCAGCCTCATCCCCGGGGCCGCCCGGTGAGCGGCGACGGCTCCGCGCCCTATCCGCTCGGCATCACGCTCGTCGAGGGCGGCGCGAACGTCGCCGTCTACAGCGAGAACGCGGACACCGTGTACGTCTCGCGCTTCGACGCGCGCGGGCGGGAGACGCGGACCGAGCTGCCCAACCGGACCGGGCACGTGTTCCACGGCTTCGTCGCCGGGCTCGTCCCGGGCACCCGCTACGGCATCCGGGTCGCGGGACCGTGGGATCCCGCCAACGGCCTCCGGTTCTCGCCCGCGAAGGTCCTCCTCCCCACGCGTGCCCGCGCGGTCAGCGGCTCGTGGGACAACTCGCAGGCCGTGTTCGGCCACCAGCTCGGCCGGCCGAAGCGGCGCAGCGACACCAACGGCAAGGGCCACGTCGCGCTCGGGGTCGTCGTCGACCCGCAGGAGTTCGACTGGGGCGACCACGAGCGGCCGCACACGCCGCTCAGCGAGACCATCATCTACGAGACCCACGTGAAGGGCTTCACCAAGCTCATGGAGTGGGTGCCGGAGGAGTTCCGCGGCACCTACGCCGGCCTCGCCCATCCGGCGGCCGTCGAGTACCTGAAGAATCTCGGCGTCACCGCGGTGGAGCTGATGCCGGTGCACCAGTTCGTGCAGGACCCGCACCTGCAGGAGAAGGGCCTCCGCAACTACTGGGGCTACAACTCCATCGGCTTCTTCGCTCCGCACAACGAGTACGCCGCGACCGGCGACACCGGGCACCAGGTGGACGAGTTCAAGGGGATGGTCAAGGCGCTGCACGCGGCCGGCCTGGAGGTCATCCTCGACGTCGTCTACAACCACACCGCGGAGGGCAACGACCTCGGCCCGACGTACAGCTTCAAGGGCATCGACAACCCCTCCTACTACCGGCTCGTGGAGGGCGATCGCGCGCACTACTTCGACACCACCGGCACCGGGAACAGCGTCAACGTCAGCCATCCCGCCGCCCTCCAGCTGATCATGGACTCCCTCCGCTACTGGGTGGAGGACTACCACATCGACGGATTCCGGTTCGATCTGGCCACCACGCTCACCCGGCAGGGCGGCGACGCCAGTCTGCACAGCGCTTTCCTCACGCTCATCCAGCAGGACCCGGTCCTTGCACGGGTGAAGATGATCGCCGAGCCGTGGGACACCGCCGGGTATCAGCTCGGCGGCTTCCCGGCCGACTGGTCGGAGTGGAACGGGAAGTTCCGCGACGACGTGCGCGACTTCTGGCGCGGCACCCCCGGCGTGCTCGGGACGCTCTCGCAGCGGGTGCTGGGCAGCCCGGACATCTACGAGGACTCCCGCCGCGCGCCGCTCTCGAGCGTCAACTTCGTGACGGCCCACGACGGCTTCACCCTCGCCGACCTCACCAGCTACGACGAGAAGCACAACGAGGCGAACGGGGAGGACAACCGCGACGGGGAGTCCGACAACCGCTCCCGCAACTACGGCGCCGAGGGCCCCACCGACGACGAGGCGATCGTCGCCGTCCGCATCCGGCAGCGCAAGAACCTCCTCGCGACCGTCCTGCTGTCGGCCGGCGTCCCGATGATCCTCGGCGGCGACGAGATCGGCCGCACCCAGCAGGGCAACAACAACGCCTACTGCCAGGACAACGAGATCTCCTGGTACGACTGGGCGAACGCCGACTGGGAACTGCACGAGTTCACGGCGGCGCTCATCCGCCTGCGCCGCACCGAGCCCGCCCTCCGGCCCGAGTGGTACCGGCACGCGCCCGACGCGGGCAGCCGCGACACCGTGCGCATCGTCCGCGCCGACGGGGAGCAGTTCACCGACGACGACTGGGGCGACCCGGAGGCGCGGTCGATCGCGTTCGTGCTCATGCACGAGGGCGCCGACTCGTTCCTGCTGCTGCTCAACGCGGCCGCGAACGGTGTGGAGTTCGTGCTGCCCGACCCGCCGGGCGCGCACTGGGAGCTGGAGTCGTCGAGCGACCCCGAGCTCGCCCTCAACGACGGCGAGAGCGTGATCGTCGGCGAGACCTCCTTCGCCCTGTTCCGCTCGGCGGCCGAAGGATGAGCGAACAGCAGATCCCGGCCCTGCTCGGCCGCTACCGCCCGCAGACCCTCATCGGCCGCGGAGGCGAGGCGGTCGTCTTCCGCGCGACGGACGAGATCCTCGACCGCGAGGTCGCCATCAAGCTGTACCGGTCGGCGACCGAGGAGCAGATGGCGCAGTACCGCACCGAGCAGACGGCGCTTGCGCGGCTCAGCCACCACGGCATCGTGTCGCTCATCGACGCCGGGATCGACTACTCGGCGCCGAAGGATCCGCGGCCGTTCCTGGTGATGGAGCTGGTGACCGGCAGCGACCTGGCCTCCACGCTCCGCGAGCGGTCGCTGAACACGGAGGAGATCGCGGAGATCGCCTACGACGTCGCGGAGGCCCTGGAGTACGTGCACGCGAACGGGGTCGTGCACCGCGACATCAAGCCGTCGAACGTGATGCTCGTGACCTACGGCACGACGACGTTCCGCGCCCGCGCGCGGCTGACGGACTTCGGGATCGCCGGCGGCATCCTCGCCTCGCCGGAGACGGAGGAGGAGGGCAAGACCACGACGGGGACGGCCGCCTACCTCAGCCCCGAGCAGGCCTCGCTCCGGGCCGCGACCCCCGCCAGCGACGTCTACTCGCTCGGGCTGGTGCTGCTGGAGTGCTTCACCGGGACCGTGACCTACCCGGGAGGAGCGGTGGAGTCCGCACTCGCTCGGCTGAAGAACGATCCCCCGGTGCCGGACGACCTCCCGGACGACTGGACCCGGCTGCTGCGGGCCATGACGGCACGCGATCCGGCCGAACGGCCGTCGGCGGCCGAGCTGGCCGTGGCGTTCCGGGAGGCGATCTTCGCGGCGGCGCCGGTGGGCGCCCGGTCCTGAGGGTGGGCGCCAGGTCCTGAGACTGGTTCCGCTCAGAGCCGCCGCAACCGCAGCGCCGGATCCCGCTCCCTGGCGGACTCGACCGCCTCGGGCTCCGCCTCCGCCAGCATCGTCTCCGGTGCGCCCCCGGCCTCCACCAGCACGTCCCCGTGCGGGTCCGCGAGCAGGCTGTGCCCCACCGAGATCGGCTCGGCCTGCGACACCGCTGCGGCGTAGCAGCCGTTCTCGATCGCGCGGGCCCGGGCGAGCGTCCGCCACTGGTCGACCTTGGACGGCCCAGGCACCCAGGACGAGCACACGGCGATCAGCTCGGCGCCCGCGTCTGCGAGCGCGCGGCCGAGCTCCGGGAAGCGCAAGTCGTAGCAGGTCATCAGCCCGACCGTCATCCCGGCGGCCTCGAACACCACGGGCTCGGGCTCCGGCGCGGGCGCGATCCACTCGGACTCGCGGAACCCGAACGAGTCGAAGAGATGGATCTTGCGGTACCGGGCGAGCAGGGACCCGTCCGCGCCGAACGCGGCGAGCGTGTTGAACGGTCGCGGCTCGGCATGGTCGGCGGACTGCTCGACGAGGCCCGCCACGATCGCCACACCACGGGAGGCCGCCAGCTCGGCGACCGCGGTCCCGAACCGGCCGTCCAGCGGCTCGGCGGCGCCCGCGAACGTGGCGTCCACCATCTTCTTCTCGTACATCGCGTACTCGGGCAGCAGCACCAGGTCGGCGCCCTGGTCCGCCGCGCGCGCGACGGCGTCGCGGACAGCCCGGAGGTTGCCTGCGACGTCGTCGTCCGACGCGAGCTGGGCGAGGGCGAGCCGCACCGCTACTCCCGCGCGGGGGTGGGGTCGGGGGCTGCGTCGTGCACGTGCGCCGCCTCGGACGCGGCGACCGGAGCGGCGTCCCCCCTGGCCTCCACCGCGTCCCCGTCGGCCTCGTCGTACGAGATCTCGGGCGGCAGCTGCCGGAAGCCCTTCGTCACGATCGCCAGCACGATCACGCCGAGGACGAGCCAGCTCAGTCCGAGGACGATCGCGTTGATGTCCAGCCGGGTCAGCAGGTAGCCGGTGATGATCGCGCCGATCGCGGGCACCACCAGATACAGGACCGCGTTGTGCCGCTGGCCCGCCCGGCGCTGGCGGAAGTAGTAGACGATCACCGACACGTTCACCATCGTGAAGGCGACGAACGCGCCGAAGTTGATGAACGAGGTGGAGGTCGCGACGTCGAGGAACATCGCCACCAGCCCGACCACGCCGATGATCACCAGGTTGACCACCGGCGAGCGGAAGCGGCGGCTGATCTCGCCGAACACCTTGCGCGGCAGTGCGCCGTCGCGGCCCATCGCGAACATCAGGCGGGCGGCGGAGGCCTGGGCGGCGAGGCCGGAGGCGAACTGGGCGACCACGAGGCCCGCGATGAAGATCGAACCGAAGACGTTGCCTCCGATGGTGATGGCGATGTCGAACGCCGCCGAGGACGAGTCGTGGAACGCGCCTCCGGGGTGGACGAGCTGGGTGGTGTACGACACCAGGATGAAGATCACGCCGCCGATCAGGGCGATGAGCAGGATGGCCCGCGGAACCGTCTTGCGGGGCTCGATCGTCTCCTCCGTGAAGGTGGTCACGGCGTCGAAGCCGAGGAACGAGTAGGCCGCGATGGCGGCGCCGGCGGTCACGCCCTGGAACGTCGCGGTCGGATTGACGAACGGACCAGCGGAGATCAGACCGCCCGCACCCTGGTGCGCGACGACGGAGCCGATCGAGAGCCCGACGAACACGACGATCACGAGCACCTGGAACGCCATCAGGATGTAGTTCGTCCGGTCCGCGACCTTGATGCCGAGGATGTTCAGCAGCGTGGTGACGATGATGAAGCCGAGGATCCACACCCATCCCGGCACGCCGGGGAACTGCGCCTCCAGGTAGGCGGCGCCGATGAGCCAGATGACCATGGGCAGGAACAGGTAGTCGAGCATCACGGCCCAGCCGACCAGGAAGCCGACGCGCGGGTCGATCGTGCGGCGGACGTACGTGTAGGCCGACCCGGCGACGGGGTAGGCGGCGGCCATCCTGCCATAGCTGGAGGCCGTGAACAGCATCGCGACCAGCGCGACGAGGTAGGCGGACGCGCTCGCGCCGCCGGTGGTCTCGGCGACGACGCCGAAGATCCCGAGGACGATGAGCGGCGTCATGTACGCCAGGCCGAACAGGACGAGCGACGGGAGGCGGAGCGTCCGGGCCAGCGACGGCTGGGCGGAGGCGGAGGCGGGAGCAGTGGACATGCCGGGATCCTTCACAGGAGAGGCTGACGGGAGGAGGTGGTGCTCGGGATGGCGCGGGCCTGGACGGCCCGCGACCGGACGGCCCAGTCACGGGGGTCGATGCGGCCCGCGTACAGCGGCAGCGGGATCGCCGCGTCCTCTGGACGGAACTGCGACCACATCCGGTTGACGCCGGCGGTGCCGTGCTCCCGGACGTGGGCGACCTGGTCGAGGTCGAGGGCGAGCGCGAAGACGGTCTCCTCGTCTCCTGCCGACTCCGCGAGGACGGCGCCCTCCGGGTCGACGACGATCGAGCGGCCGCGCCCGACCGGACCGGCGGTGTTGACGCTCACCGTGAAGACCTGGTTCGCGATGGAGTTGGCCCGCGCGAGCACGACCTCCTGCTCGCGGTCGGGCGTGGTGGTCTTCACGACGTTCACGATGACCTCCGCCCCGAGCCAGGCCAGGTGCCTGCTGACCTCGGGGAACCAGGCGTCGTAGCAGATGTCGAGTCCGACGGTGCTGCCGTCGAGGTCGAAGACGACGAAGCGGTCGCCGGGCACGTAGGGTTCGAACGGCCGCCACGGGAAGATCTTGCGGTAGCTCGCGGCGAGCGCGCCGTCCGGACCGAAGGCCAGCGCGGTGTTGAAGAGCTCGCCGCCCGGACCGCGTTCGCAGACGCTGCCGGGGACGAGCCAGACGCCCGCGTCGGCGGCGATCGCGCCGAGTGCGCGCACCAGCTCGTCGTCGAGCCGCACGGCCGACGCGTCGAGGGCGGCGTTCCGCTCGCCCTCCGGAAGGTGGTCGGCTCCGAACAAGTGGAGCTCGGGGTAGACGACGAGACGCGCGCCCGCCGCCGCGTGGCGGGCGACGTCGGCGGCGAACGGCGCGAGGCCGGCGCCGATCGGGCGGGGTGCGGCTTGGACGCCGGCGACGGGGAGCTGACCCGGCATGGGGACCTCCATTGGTCGGGACGGGTGAGGCGAATATGAGGAAGTACTGGGAAACAAAATAGATCAATATGATCGAATTTGTCCAGCCCGGGTGACCTCCCTATGCTGGACGCCATGACCGGCGACGCTCCCGGCACGCTGAAACACACGGCCGTGCCCGCATTGACGGGTCCCGCCGTGGCCGGGATCACGCGGCTCTCGGCGGTCGACACGGTTCGCGCGCGCATCGCCCTGGCGGTCGAGCTCCGGCTGCTCGCGCCGGGCGAGCAGCTGCCGAGCGACGCGGACGTGGCCGCAGCCCTCGACGTCAGCGAGATCACCGCCCGCCGCGCGATCAAGAGCCTGGCCGAGGAGGGGCTGCTGCGGCGCGTGCGCGGCCGCTCGGGCGGCACGTTCGTCGCGGAGGCCTCGCCGGCCGTCGCCGGGACCGGCTCCGCCGTCGAGACGTATCGTGCCGACGCCGAGCAGGTGCACCGGCTGATCGACCAGCGACTGCTCGCCGAGACGAGCCTGAGCCACCTGGCCGCGGTCTCCGCCACCGACGAGGACCTCGCCGAGCTGGACGCCGCCGTCGCCGCGGCCTCCGCCGCCCAGGACTGGACCGACTACCACGCCGCGGACGAGCGCTTCCACCTGGCCGTGGCGCGCGCGGCCGGCCGCCCGGCGCTCGCCGTGCTGTACGAGGAGACGCTGCGCCGGCTCTACGCGTACTTCATCCCGTACCCGATCGCCTACCTGCATGAGGTCAACGCGGAGCACGCCGCCCTGGCCGCCGCGATCCGCGGGCACGACCCGGAGGCCGCCGTCGCTCTCGCCGAACGGCACGTCGCCGTGCTGCACGAGACCATGTTCGTGGGGCTGGAGCAGGACTGACCGGCCTCAGCGGGCCGCCAGGACCTCCGCGATCCGTCCCGGCACCGTCTCGTCCTGCAGGGAGGTCGTGTCGCCGAGCGGCCTCCCGTCGAAGAGGTCGACCAGCAGGCGGCGCATGATCTTGCCCGAGCGGGTCTTCGGGAGGTCGTCGACGACCACGACATGTCGCGGCTTCGCGATCGCGCCGATCGCACGGGCGACCTGGTCGCGCAGGCCCGCGGCGTCCGGCGCGGCGCCGGCCGGGATGACGAACGCCGCCACCGCCTGGCCGGTCGTCGCGTCGCCGACGCCGACCACCGCGGCCTCCGCCACAGACGGATGCGCGACCAGCGCCGACTCGATCTCGATGGTGGAGAGCCTGTGGCCGGAGACGTTGATCACGTCGTCCAGCCTCCCGAGCAGCCAGAGGTAGCCGTCGTCGTCCACGGCCGCGCCGTCGCCCGCGAGGAAGTAGCCGCGGTCGGCGAACGCGCGCCAGTACGAGTCGCGGTAACGCTCGGGATCGCCCCAGACCGTGCGCGACATCGCCGGCCAGGTGCCGTCGATGACGATGGAGCCGCCGGCGCCTCGCGGCACGTCATCCCCGCGCTCGTCCACGACCCGGACGGTCACGCCGGGCACCGCCACGGTCGCCGAGCCGGGCTTCAGCGCGGTGACGCCCGGCAGCGGGGCGACGATGGCGGCGCCGGACTCCGACTGCCACCAGGTGTCCACCACGGGCGCGCGGCCGGCGCCGAGCTGCTCGCGGAACCAGACCCAGACCTCCGGGTTGATGGCCTCCCCGACGGTCCCGAGCAGCCGGATGCTGGAGAGGTCCCAGTCGCCGGCCGCGGCCACGCCGTCCGGGAACCAGCTCATGAAGGTGCGGATGAGCGTGGGCGCGGTGTAGTACGTCGTCACGCCGTAGCGCTCGATGATCTCGAAGTGCCGGGCTGTGGTGGGGGCGTTCGGCGTCCCCTCGTAGATGACGGAGGTCGCGCCGTTGGACAGCGGCCCGTACAGCACGTAGGTGTGCGCGGTCACCCAGGCGAGGTCGGCGGTGCACCAGTAGACGTCGGAGTCCTTCGCGTCGAAGAGCGCCCAGTGGCTCCACGACGCCTGGGTGAGGTAGCCACCGGTGGTGTGGACGACGCCCTTGGGCCGTCCGGTCGTGCCGGAGGTGTAGATGATGAAGAGCGGCGTCTCGGCGTCGAAGAACTCGGGCTCGTGATCGGTCGCGGCGGTGTCGACGACGTCGTGCCACCAGACGTCGCGGCCAGGGGTCCACGGGATGTCCGGGGTGAGCTCACCGGTACGGCGCACGACGAGGACGTGCTCGATCGCGTTGTCGCCCGCGACCGCGGCGTCCGCCTGCGCCTTCACCGGCACGGCCGCGCCGCGGCGGAACTGCCCGTCGGAGGTCACCAGCAGTTTCGCCCCGGTGTCCTCCACCCGGAACCGTAGCGCCTCCGCCGAGAACCCGCCGAAGACGAGCGAGTGGATGGCGCCGACGCGGGCGATGGCGAGGGTGATGACGACGGTCTCCACGAGCACCGGCAGGTAGACGACGACACGGTCGCCCGTCCCGACGCCGAGCGCGGTCAGGGCGTTGGCGGCCTGGGCGACGCGGCGCTGGAGGTCGGCGTACGTGACCGTCTCGCGGTCGCCCGGCTCGCCCTCGAAGTGCAGCGCGACCCGGTCGCCGTTCCCGGCGGCGACGTGGCGGTCGACGCAGTTGACGGCTGCGTTCAGCCTCCCGCCGGCGAACCACTCGGCGCGCGGGATGCTGAGCTCCCCATCCGGGCCGGGCGTCGCCGGCTCCCAGGTGTGCGGGGAGTGCCAGCGCTCCGCCCAGTCGAGGCGGGCTGCCTGCCGCTCCCAGAAGGCGACCGGGTCGGCGGCGGCCTCGGCGAACACGTCCGCTCCGACGTTGGCCTGAGCGGCGAACTCCGGGCTCGGCTCGTACAGGCGGGACTCGCGGCCCAGGTTCTCGATCGCGCTGCTCACCCTGACGACGCTAGCGGCGGCCTCCCCGGCCGGCCGCGGCCCGCGTAATCCCCCGTAACCGCCGCGCGGTGGGAGCATGTGGTCATGGAACCGGTCGCAGCGCTGAACGAGATCGCCTTCTGGCTGGAGCGCGAGCTCGCTCCGTCTTTCAAAGTCCAGGCGTTCCGCAAGGCCGCCGCGATCATCGCACCGCTCGGGGCGGACGAGGTCGCGGCGCGCGTCGCGGACGGGCGGCTGAAGCGCACGAAGGGAATCGGCGACCGCACCTTCCAGGTCATCTCGCAGGCCGTCGACGGGGAGGTGCCCGCCTATCTCGCCGACCTGCGCGAACGCAATGCGGAGCCGCTCGACGCCGGCGGCGCGGAGCTGCGCGCCCAGCTGCGCGGCGACCTCCACAGCCACACCGAGTGGTCGGACGGCACGGTGCCGATCGAGGTCATGGCCGCGGCCGCCGCCACGCTCGGCCGCGAGTACCAGGCCATCACCGACCACTCCCCCACGCTCACGGTCGCGAGCGGCCTGAGCGCCGAGCGGCTGGAGGAGCAGCTCGACATCATCGCTGGGCTCGACACCGGCGGCGTCACCCTCTTGACCGGCATCGAGGTCGACATCCTGGAGGACGGCACGCTCGACCAGACGCCCGCCCTCCTCGACCGGCTGGACGTCGTGGTCGCCAGCGTGCACTCCAAGCTGCGCGCGGACAGCCGGACCATGACCGCCCGGATGCTCGGCGGCATCCGCGCGCCGCACACGAACGTGCTGGGTCATATGACCGGGCGGCTCGTCCAGGGCTCGCGCGGCACCCGGCCGCAGAGCGAGTTCGACGCCGACGCCGTGTTCGCGGCGTGCGTGGAGAACAATGTCGCTGTCGAGATCAACTCGCGGCCCGAGCGGCAGGACCCGCCGGACGACCTCATCCAGCGCGCCCTCGCGGCGGGCTGCCTGTTCTCGATCGACACCGACGCGCACGCGCCGGGGCAGCTCGACTTCCTGGCCTACGGAGCGGCGCGGGCGGCGGCGAACGGGGTGCCGGCGGAGCGCATCGTGACGACCTGGCCGCTGCCGCGGCTGCGGGAGTGGCTGGCGAACTAGCGCCGGCCCCCAGGAGGCCGATTCTGCCGACTATCGGAATCGGCACCCGAAACGCCGAATCACCACGTATTCCGTGGTGAAAAGGCCCGATGTGGTATGCGATCCGTCGTTGTCGATTCGGATTTCGTTGCGGAGTGGGCTTACTATGGCACGTCCCCGACCTGCAGCGAAGGAGCTCGCGTGTCCACCAACCCCGCACCCACCGCACTCCGCCGGAACCTCGGCCTCTGGGCGATCGTCGGCCTCGGACTCGGCTACATGACCCCGATGACCGTGTTCGACACGTTCGGGATCGTCACCGGAGAGACCAACGGGGTCGTGCCGTCCGCGTACCTCTTCGCGCTGGTGGCGATGGTGTTCACCGCGGTGAGCTACGGCCGGATGACGCGGGTCTTCCCCTCGGCCGGATCGGCGTACACGTACGCGTCGGAGACCATCCACCCGAATGTCGGCTTCCTCGTCGGCTGGTCGTCGCTGCTGGACTACCTGCTGCTGCCGCTCGTCAACGCGCTGATCGTGCGCCTCTACCTGGAGTCGTTCTTCCCGCAGGTGCCCGGCTGGATCTGGGTCGTCGGCTACGTGGCGGCGATCACGGCGATGAACCTGTTCAGCATGTCCTCCACGTCGAAGGTCAACGGCGTCCTGGTCGCCTTCCAGATCGTGCTCATCGCCGTGTTCGTGGCGCTGACGTGGGCGTCGCTGAGCGGCGGCGCGGGCAACGGGACCGCCTTCAGCCTGGCGCCGCTGTTCCACGAGGGCGTGCACCTCGGCGCGGTGATCGGCGGCGCGACCGTCGTCTGCTTCTCGTTCATCGGCTTCGACGCGATCACGATGTACACCGAGGAGGCCAAGGACACCCGCACGGTGCCGAAGGCGATCGTGCTCGCGCTGATGATCGGCGGCGCGATCTTCTTCGTCGCGGCATGGTTCGCGCAGTCGCGCTTCCCGACCCTGGCCGGGTTCCACTTCACCGACGACACGCTGCCGGAGATCGCGCTCAAGACCGGCGGTCTGTTCTTCCAGATCCTGTTCATCTCGGCCGCGGTCGCGGCGGCGGTGGCCTCCAGCCTGGCGTCGCACGCCAGCGTCTCGCGGATGATCTACGTGATGGCACGCAACGGCAACGGCCGCATCTCGCGCGTGCTGTCGTTCGTGCACCCGAAGTACCGCACGCCGGCCGTCGCCGTGCTGCTCGTCGGCGCGGTGTCGATGCTGGCGGCGGCGTTCACGCTCGAATTCGTGTCCTCGATGATCAACTTCGGCGCGCTCATCGCCTTCACGGTCGTCAACGCGACGGTCATCATCCACTTCGCGATCCGCAAGCGGCAGGTGCGCGGCGCGAAGCAGATCGTGCGCAACATCGTGCTGCCGGCGATCGGGATGGTGCTGACCGGCGTGCTCTGGGCCAACCTCCACCTCGACGCGCTCACCTACGGCCTGATCTGGCTGGCCATCGGCATCGTCACGCTGCTCGTGCTGACCCGCGCCTTCCGCAAGCGCCTCGGCGTGAAGCTGGACGAGGACGGCGACGCCGCGATCATCACCCGCGAGGGCGCGCCGTCCGAAGTCCGCAGCTAGAGACTGTCGGAGCCCGGCCGCCGAACGCACTCGATGGCGGCGAGCGCCTCGGCGACGATCTCCGGCACGGGCCGCATCGAGTCCAGCCGCAGCCGGGCGTCGCCCCAGCGGCGGAAGTTCTCCTGCCGCGCGACGACGGACTCCCAGGTCGGTTCGGGGAACCCGGCGATGTCCCTCCGTCGCTCGCCCAGCCGTCGCCGGTGCGTCGCCGGGTCGCCGCAGAAGACTTCGATGAAGGTCAGCGGCGCCGCGAGGTCCGCGGCGAGCGACGTCCACTGGCCACGGGCCTCCTCCACGTCGTTCACCGCGTCGACCAGAACGTCGTTGCCGACCAGCAGCTGTTCCCGGGCGAGGTCCTCCGCGACGACGTAGGCGGCGAGCCCGGTCGGCTGCGCGCGGTCGATCCCGGAGCGCCACAGTGCCGCCTCGATGGGATCGACCGAGAGCAGCGTGCACCCGAGCGCTCGCGCGAGTTCGCCGGCGACAGTGCTCTTGCCAGAGCCGGGGAGCCCGGCCATCACGATCAGCATGGCTTCATTCTGGCGTCGGGTGACGCCAGGAGCCGGTCGCCGCTGCCGGCTAGTTGCCCCAGGCGGAGGCGGGGGCCGTCACGATCTGGACGGGGGACGTGCTCCAGTGCGAGCCGTAGCCGTAGTGGCTCCCCGCCCACGGGGAGGCCCAGATCGCGGCCGCCGTCACGTCGGCGCTCGTGCCGGCCGTGAGTCCGGCGACGACGGCCGGGTAGCCGCGCTGCAGGTTCTCGGCGCAGTACTTCGCGGCCGTCACCAGGTCGGGGTAGCTGCCGAGACCGGCGCCGCCTCCCGAGCCGTAGCCGTTGTTGAGAGGATTGTTACGGTTCCACCAGTCCGGCGGGCCGTTCTCCTGGCGCATCCAGCGCAGCATGAAGTCCACGTTGGCCTTGGTCGTCGGCCAGCCGCCGAACATCAGCACCAGCTCCGCCCACGACTCGTTCGTGCCGATGCGGGCGAGGCTCTCGATGCTGTCCGTCGCGCCGAGGGTGTCGCGGTCCACGACGGGGGCGCCGATCGTGGCGTCCACCAGGAGGTGCTGTACGGCCTCCGACGCGGGAGCGCCCGGCGCAAGGGTCGTGGCGTCCGGGCCGATCACGGTCGCGGCGAGCGCGGCGTCCGTCGGCACGATGGAGAAGCCGCAGACCAGCGCGATCACCGCGAGGGAGACGCCGAGGCGGTGGTGGAGCGGGAGCTGCAGCGGGCGGCGCCTGCGGCGGGGTGCGGACGCGGTCCGGGGCGGCTCCGCAGCGCTCGACCGCCTCGCCGCGGGTACGGCGGCGCGACGGCCTGCCGAGCGGCGGCCGCGCATGCGAGGGGGTTCCGCGGACGTCATACCCGATCGAGGGTACCAGCGGCTCGCTTTAAGGGAACCCGGGAGTCGCGCCGTCACTCGGCTGGGAGCGGCGCGCGCACGTGCCCTTCGGCGGCCGTCGCACCCGGGTCGACCGGGCGGCGGACGCTCATCACCACGACGCACACGACGATGGCCGCGAAGAGCACCAGGCTGACCGGTCCCGTGCCCAGGTCGAGGCCTCCACGCGCGTGCGAGACGGCCAGCCAGTCCGAGATCGAGGCTCCGAACGGGCGGGTCAGAACATATGAGGTCCAGAAGGCGGCGGTCGCGCCGAACCCCCACCAGCGGTACGCGACGCCCGGAATGGCGAACAGCACGCCGAACAGGATCCCGGATACCAGGTAGCCGAGGCCGAACGTCGTCGCGGTGAGGTCGCCGACCGCCGTGCCGAGCGCGAAGGTCGCGAGGACGGCGCACCAGTAGAAGAACTCCCGGGCGCGCGTGTCGATGTGGTGCACCGACAGGGTCCGCTGCGTGCGGTACCAGACGACGAACACCGCGGCCAGCACGATCGCGAACACGATCGTCGACACCAGGTACGGGATGCCGATGACGATGTGCATCACGTCGGCCACCATCGTGCCGAACACCGCCACCATCAGCACGGTCAGCCAGTACACCCACGGGATGTAGCGGCGCACCGCGAACTGGAGCACCAGCGCGGCGGCGAACACCACGAACGCGGCGATCACGGCGATGACCGGGTCGTAGTTCTTGACCAGGAAGTCGGAGGTCGTCTCCCCCATCGCGGTGGTCAGCAGCTTGGTGACCCAGAACAGCGCGGTGACGGCGGGGACCTTGTTGCGGAGCATCCCGCCAGCATTCCGCAGCGCCTCCCAGAATCCTCTGAGAGGACCGGGCCGGGCTGGGCGCTGGGAGCGGATTTGGGATCCTTAGCGGCATCTGGGGAGGCGGCGCGGAGGCTGGATGGTCGAGGAGGGATCCATGACCGCAACCACACCCCGCCGCGCGCGCACCGGAGACGGCACGGCCCGGCGCACCTCCACGCCGTCCACGCACCTGCACAGCGCCGACGCCGCCGCAGCGCGCGGCATCGTCCTCCCGCTCACCGTCATCCTCCTGGTGGTCCTCGCCGGGCTCGCGATCGTGGCGTCCCCTGCCATCACCGCGTGGGACCTCGGCGTTATCCGCACCGTCGAGTCCGCACGCACGCCGTTCCTCGACGCTGTGACCCTGACGGACTCCGTCCTGTTCTCGCCGGTCGCGGCCCTGCTGATCGTGGCCGTGATCTCCGCGGCGACCTGGCTCGCCCGGCGGAGGCTCGCGCCGGCGCTGGCGTTCGCCGCGCTCGCGCTCCTCCCGTGGCTGGGCAGCACCGTCGTCAAGGACATCGTGCGGCGTCCGCGCCCGCTGCCGGTGGACCTCCCGCACCACGTCCTCACGGACAGGGGGTTCAGCTTCCCGAGCGGGCACACCAGCTTCGCCGTCGCGCTCGGCCTCGCGCTGCTGATCGCGTTCGGGCACGGCCGGCTCCGGAAGCCGCTGATCGCCGTCGCGGTGGTCATCGCGCTAGTCACCGCGTTCTCGCGCGTCTACCTCGGCGTGCACAACCCGTCCGACGTGCTGGCGTCGCTCGTCTACGCGACGGCGGCCGTCCTCCTGGTGCTCGGCGTCCTGCGGCTGATCGCGCCCGCGGTGGAGCGGATCCCTCTCATCGGCCCGGGGCTGATCGGTCCGGGGCTCGACCCGCGCGACCGTCGCGAACCGCGGAGGCCGCGATAAGTTGAACGACATGGAGGCCACCCGACTGCGCGTGCTGCTCGTCGAGGACGACGCGCGCCTCGGCCCGCTGATCGAGCAGGTGCTGTCGGAGTCCTACGACGTGACGCGCGTTGTCGACGGGGAGGCCGGGCTGGCGGCCGGGCTCGGCGAGCGCTTCGACGCGATGGTCGTCGACCGCCGGCTGCCGGGCATCGACGGCGTGACCCTCGTCGGCAAGCTGCGCGACGGCCGCGTCGTCGCGCCGATCATCATGCTCACGGCGCTCGGCGCCCTCCGGGACCGCGTCGAAGGCCTGGACGCCGGAGCGAACGACTACCTCGTCAAGCCGTTCGAGTTCGACGAGCTGCTGGCGCGGCTGCGGGCGCTGACCCGGACCTACACCGGCGAGGGCCGCGAGCTGCCGGTCGGCGAGTGGAGGTTCTACCCGGAGAGCCGCAGCATCTACTCGCCCTACGAGGGGCGCATCCAGCTGACCGAGCGGGAGTCCGACCTGCTGCGGCTGCTGGCGGAGAGCCCGCTGCGGACATTCTCGCGCGCGCACATCCTGGAGGCCGTATTCGAGGCGGACGAGCAGCCCGGCACCGTGGACACCTACGTGCACTACCTGCGGCGGAAGACCGATCCCGAGATCATCGCGACCGTGCGCGGCGAGGGCTACCGGCTGGGGCAGCTGTGAGGCGGCACTCATGACCAGACGGGACGACGTCGACTTCCGGGAAGTCCGCCGCGCCTCGCGGACGGTCGGACTCCAGCTCACGATCGCGTCCGGCGCTCTGGTCGTCGCGGCGATCGGGGTGGCGTTCTTCTTCGTCCTCGACCAGCTCCAGCCGAAGGAACTGCAGGAGGCCCCGCGTCCCGGCGAGCACAAGATCTACATCGACACCGTGGACGCGATGATCGCGTTCATCGTGGTCGGAGTGCTGGCGGTGGTCGTCGCGGGCGTGCTCGCGGTGGTCGTCACACGGCGCGCGGTGCGTCCGCTCGGGGAGGCGCTGCGCCGGCAGCGGGACTTCGTCGCGGACGCCAGCCACGAGCTCCGCACGCCGCTGGCGGTGCTGGACGCGCGCCTCCAGGTGCTGCAGCGCGGCCTCCCGGACGGCGACCCGTCGACGGCGACGGTGGCCGAGCTGCGCGATGACACCCGCACGCTGATCGAGGTCGTGAACGATCTGCTGCTCGCCGCGGACCCCGAACGCGAGCGCGCTGCGGCGTCGGACGGACCCGTCCCGCTGGCCGAGCCGGTGCGGCGAGCGGTCGACTCCCTCGGGGTGCTCGCGGAGCAGGCCGGGGTGGAGGTGCGGCTGGAGGTGCGCGACGAAGTCGCCAGCGATGTCCCGGCGACGACGCTGCAGCGTTGCGCGACGGCGCTGCTCGACAACGCGGTCGCGCACTCCCCCTCCGGCGGCGTGGTGACGGCGACGATCCGGCGGGAGGGGCGCTCGGCGTACCTGACGGTCGCGGATCAGGGCCCCGGCATCCAGGGCATCGACCCGGCACGGATCTTCGACCGGTTCGCCCGCGCCGCGCCGAGCGCGCCGACGGCCCCCGGCCGCTCCCGCTCGGGCTTCGGGATCGGGCTGGCCCTGGTGCGGGAGGTCGCGGTCCGCCACGGCGGCGAGGTGCGGGTGGCCTCGACGGGCCCGGAGGGCACGGCCCTCGAGCTGCGCCTCCCGGCCCGCTGAGCGGCCCACCGGCCACATCCCGCCGGCCCTCGATCCCGCCACCCCGCCATCCCGCCACGGGATGTCCGGAACTCCGGAGATTCGCCCCGCAGCCTCTGGAATGTCCGGAGTTACGGACTCCCGAGCGGCGTGTCGCCGCAGAACTCCGGAGTTACCGGCACCGCGCCCAATTCCGGAGAGTTCGGCGGAAGAGGGCCGTGAATGACCGTAGTTCCGGAGATTCGAGGGCGAATGGTGCGGATCTCCGGAGTTGGTGTCGCCGCGCGCGTCGTGCGGCGGCCGGCCGCGGCGGCCGCTAGCGGATGGGGGCCGAGTCGTTCAGGCGGGCCAGCAGGTCGGCCAGGCGGCCGACGTCGTCGGCGCCCCACTGGCGGAGGCTGCGGTAGAGCTGGGCCTGGTCGGCCGCGCGAGCCTCGTTGACGCGCTCGATCGCCGCCGGGGTCGCGACCAGGAAGCTGGCGCGGCGGTCGGCCGGGTCGGTGCGGCGCTCGACGAAGCCGAGCTCCTCCAGGATGCGGACCTGGCGGCTGACGACGCTCTTGTCCGTCGCGAGCTCGCCGGCGAGGGCGCCCGCGTGCACGGGGCCGGTCCGCACCAGCGTGTTCAGCAGCTTGAAGCCGACCGGCTGGAGGTCGGGGTGAACGCGCGCGGACCGCTCGCGCATCCCGGCGCTCACCCGGTTGAAGAGGATCGTGAACTGCTCCTCGACCGACGCGATCGCCGCGTCCGCCGGGTCGGCCGAGCCGGCCGCCGGCCCGGAACGGGCGGTGCTGTCGTGCAGCGCCGCCCGCTCCGTGTTGTCCATGGCCGCGATCATAACGCGTCCCGTCAGCGTCGTTCCTGAGTGCCGATCGACCCGGTCGCCGGCGCTCCGATCATCGCCTCGGCGACCTCCACGACCGTCTCCTCGGCCTGCTCGGCAGCCGACTCGGGAGCGCCGGCCGCTGCCGCGTCCTCGTCCAGCTGCTGGATCGCCGTCTTCGTGCCGAGCTTCGTGTTCGGCAGCAGCAGGATCGCGATGATCGTCACGATCGCCAGCGGCACCGCCACCAGGAAGATGTCCGCGACCGCCTGGCCGTAGACCGCCTCGATGATGGTCCGGATGCCGACCGGCAGCTTGCCGACCTCGGGCAGCGTCCCGCTCTGCAGCGTCTGGGCGATCTCCATGCCCTTCTGGCCGAGCTTCGCGATGGCGACCTGGAGGTCGTGCTGCCGGTCGGCCATCAGGTCGGTGACCTTGGTGCCGAGCAGGCTGCCCATCACCGAGACACCGATGGTGCCGCCGAGGCTGCGGAAGAACGCGACGTTCGAGCTCGCCGCTCCCAGCTGCTCCGGGCGCACGGTGTTCTGCACGATGAGCACCAGGTTCTGCATGACCATGCCGACGCCCGCGCCGAGGATGAGCATGTAGAGGGAGACCAGCACGTAGTTGGTGTCGTACTCGATGGTGCTCATCAGGTAGAGCCCGACGGTCAGCAGCACGGAGCCGGCGACCATGAACGCCTTCCACTTGCCGAACCGGCTGATCAGGTTACCGACGATCGTGGACGAGAGCAGCAGGCCGATGATCATCGGGAGGGTCAGCAGCCCCGACTCGGTCGGGGTCGCGCCGCGGGCGAGCTGCATGTACTGGCCGAGGAAGACCGAGGTGCCGAACATCGCGACGCCGACCGAGATGGAGGCGATGACCGCGAGGGTGAAGGTGCGGTTCTTGAACATCGCCAGCGGGATGATCGGCTCCTTGACGACCAGCTCGGTGATCACCGTGGCGACCAGCAGCGCGACAGCGCCGCCCACCATCCAGAACGTCTGCGCGCTCCACCAGTCGAACTGCGAGCCGGCCATCGTCACCCAGATGAGCAGCAGCGAGATGCCGCCGGCGAGGAAGATCGCGCCGAGGTAGTCGATGCGGACCTTGCGTGCAGGGCGCTTCGGGAGCTTGAGGGTGACCTGCAGCAGGATGATCGCGACGATCGCGACCGGGACGCCGACGAAGAAGTTCCAGCGCCAGCCGACCGAGTCGGTGAGGAGGCCGCCGATCAGCGGGCCGCCGACCGTGCCGACGGCCATGATGCCGCCGAACAGGCCCATGTAGCGGCCGCGGTCACGCGGGCTGATGATGTCGGCCATGATGATCTGACTCAGTGCGGTCAGACCTCCGGCGCCGAGGCCCTGCACGACGCGGAAGCCGATCAGCATGTCCGTGTTCTGCGAGAAGCCGGCGAGCGCGGACCCGAGCACGAACAGCACGAGTGCGAGCTGGATGAGGATCTTGCGGTTGAGCAGGTCGGCGAGCTTGCCCCAGATCGGCGTGGAGACCGTGGTCGCGAGCAGCGTGCTCGTCACGACCCAGGTGAACGCGGTCTGGTTGCCGCCGAGCTCGGAGATGATGCGCGGGAGCGAGGTCGACACGACCGTGCCCGCGAGGATCGAGACGAACATCCCGAGCAGCAGCCCGGACAGGGACTCGAGCACCTGCCGGTGCGACATGGCCGAGGCGGGGGCGTCCTCCCTCGTGGAGACAGTGGACATGTGATTCCTTCGCAGTTGGTTGACAATGAGCAACCATATATAATTAGTGGACCAAAATCAACTAACAATCTGCATTCGTGTAAAATTTCCGAGCATGCAAACTTTTCCCACCATCCCCGAGGCGGCCGCCCCCGCGCCCGGCTTGCGCGAGCGCAAGAAGGCGCAGACCCGCGCCGACCTCGAGCGCGCCGCCGTCGAGCTCGTGCTCGCGCGCGACCTGGATGACGTCACCGTCGACGACATCTGCGCACGCGTCCCGGTGTCGCACCGGACGTTCTTCAACTACTTCGACAGCAAGGAGGACGCGCTGTTCGGCGTCCGCCGGGCCTGGGGCGACCGGTCGCTGGTGACGGAGCGGCTGCAGGAGGCGTACGACGGCAGCGTGGTCGCGGCCGTCATCCAGACGCTGTTCCGCGCCCTCCCCGCCGAGACGGCCGACCCGGCGCTGCACGAGGCGCGCATGCTGATCGCGTCGCGCAACCCGGGGCTGATCCGACGGAGGGTGCGGAGGCTGGACGACCTGCGCTACGGGGTGGTCGCGGCGGTGGCGGAGCTGATCGAGCAGGTGGCGGGAGCGGACGCGGACGCGGTCGGGGGCGACGTGCCGGTGGAGGCTCAGGCCGAGCTGCTCCTGGTCGCGTGCATCGGGGCCGTCCGGATCGCGGTGCGGGAGTGGGCGGAGGCCGGGGCGACCGGTACGCCGGACGAAGTGTCGGCACGGGCGGTGGTGATCGCGCGGTCGCTCGCGGGGCTGGCGCGTCGGTAGCGGAGGAGATCTGCCGGCGCGGCCGGTCAGAACGCAGTCAGCGGAGGAGATCGGGGCGCGCGGAGGGGAGATATCCTCCGTTGCCGGCGGCTCAGGCGGGGCGGAGGGCGGATGTCCCCCGTTGCCGGCGGATCAGGCGGGGCGGAGCTCGGCCAGGAGGACGCGGTCGCCGCCGTGGGTCCACCAGGCGTGGCGGGTCAGGCGGAGGCCGGCGGGGGCGACGGCCGCGGCGAGGAGTTCGGGGGTGCGGAAGCGCTCGTGGTGCGTGGGGTAGGGCGGTGACTCGGCGCCGTGGTGGCCCGCGTGGTGGCCGGTCGCGGCCTCCGTGCCCTGGCCTACGGCCGGGCCGGCCACGGAGGCGTCCGGGCGGCCGCCGTGCTGGGTGAGGTCGACCTCGCCGAAGGTGGCGGTGATCGCGCGGCCTCCCGGGCGCAGCACGCGGACCCACTCCGCGACGGCGGCGTCCGCGTCCGGGAACAGGTGCAGGCCCGTCGCGCACGTCACCAGGTCGAACTCCCCGTCGCCGAACGGGAGCACCGTCGCGTCGCCCTCGACCAGTTTCGCGTCGGGGAGCTCGGCGCGCGCGACCTCCACCATCCCGGCCGACAGGTCGATGCCCGTGAGACGCAGCGCGCCGTCACGTGCGTGCAGCGCCCGCAGCACCAGGCCGGTCCCCGTGGCGACGTCCAGCACGTCCCGCACTCCATCGAGGCCGGCGAACGAAGCCACCGCCTCGGCCAGCTCGCGGTGCATCTCGCTCTGGTCGTACTCCGCGGCACGGCCGTCGAAGCGGGCGCGGACGGCGGCGAGGAGGTCGTCGGTCATGGCGGGAGCCTAGCCCCTCTACACTTGCTGCATGACAGCCCCCGCCCTCCTCGCCTTCGCAGGCCTCTGCGCGATCCTGGCGGTGACGCCCGGCCCCGACACCTTCCTCGTGCTCCGTTACAGCCTGGCCCGTCCGGGCGCCGGTCTCGCGGCGTCGGCGGGGTCCGCCGTCGGCTCGATGCTGTGGGCGCTCGCCGTCGCGCTCGGGCTGGCCGCGCTGCTCGAGCAGTCCGCCGAGGTCTACCGCGTCGTGAAGATCGCCGGCGGCCTCTACCTCATCTACCTCGGCGTCGCCGCCCTGATCGCCAGCCGTCGTCACGCCGCCCAGGGCCCGGAGGCGCGGGTGCGGACGACCACGCTCCGCTCCGGCTTCCTCGCCGGGATGCTGTCGACCGTCATGAACCCGAAGGTCGGGCTGTTCTTCCTCGCGATCGCACCGCAGTTCGTCCCGCACGACGGCGCGGCGATCGGCAACACGCTGCTGCTGGGCGCGATCGACGCGGTCGTCGCCGCGGCCTACCTCACGGTCGTGGCCCTGCTCGCGTCCCGCGCGATCCTCTGGCTCAAACGGCCGTCGGTGACGAAAGCGCTGGAGCGGATCTCCGCCGCGATCCTCGCCGCCCTCGGCATCGGGACGATCGCGCTCACCGCCGCCGAGTAGGCCTGCGCCTGTCCTGACAGGCTGACAACAGCCACACGGTGTACGGTTGTTCTGACATTTGACCCGACCCTGTGGAGGACACGGATGCAAGCCGAGTACCCGCTGCCCGTGGACCTGTTCGACAGCCTCGACAAAACGAGCCCCGTGCCGCTCTACTACCAGCTCGCGACGGCGCTGGAGGCCGCGATCCGCTCCGAGACCGTGCCCCCCGGGTCGCGGCTCGAGAACGAGATCTCGCTCGGCAACCGGCTCGGGCTGTCCCGTCCGACCGTCCGGCGCGCGCTGCAGGAGCTGGTCGACAAGGGCCTCCTGGTCCGCCGCCGCGGCATCGGAACGCAGGTCGTCCACGGCCGCGTGACCCGCAACGTCGAGCTGACCAGCCTCTACGAAGACCTCGGCCAGTCCGGGCAGACGCCGACGACGCGCGTCATCTCGTACGAGATCGGCATCGCGGACGAGACCGCGGCGAGCGAGCTCGGCGTCAAGCTGGGCTACCCGGTCCTGCAGATCACCCGCCTCCGGTCGGCGGACGGCGTCCCGCTCGCCATCCTGGAGAACACCCTGCCGGAGGAATTCATCGGCATCACGCGCGAGGAGCTGGAGACGCGCGGCCTCTACCAGCTCCTCAAGGCTCGCGGAGTGACCATCCGGGTCGCCAACCAGCGGATCGGCGCTCGCGCCGCGAACGCGAACGAGGCCGACCTGTTGGAGATCCGCCGCGGGTCTGCGCTGCTCACCATGTCGCGGACGGCGTTCGACAACTCCGGGCGCGCGGTGGAGTTCGGCCGGCACGTGTACCGGCCCGACCTGTACTCGTTCGAGCTCACGCTCGTCGACCGCTGACCCGGCCTCACCCGGCGACGAGGGCGCGCAGCGTCTCCAGCTGACTCCGCGCGGACTCCTCGGCGCGCTCGTCCTCGGCGAACACGTTCGAGACGATGATCGCGTCCTCCCGGTCGAGGAAGCCGCTCGCGCGCAGCGACCCGAACAGCTCCTTCCAGTCCACGTCGCCGTCGCCGATCTCGAGGTGCTGGTGGACGCGCACCGCGTTCCCCGGAGGGTTGGTGATGTAGCGGAGGCCGTGCGAGTGGCGGTGATCGAAGGAGTCGGCCGCGTAGACGGCGCCCAGCCGGTCCCCCAGCTCCGGGATCAGCGTGGCCGCGCGGTCGCCGTAGTGGAACGTATGCGATCCCACGTATACGAATCCGACAAGAGGATCGTTGAGGCCCCGGATGACCCGCCACGCCTCCAGGCCGTCCTCGACGAAGTCGTCAGGATGCGGGTCGATATTGAGCCGGATGCCCTCCCGATGCAGCACGGGGAGCAGCTCCTCCATCGACCGGTAGAAGGCCGCCTCGCTCGCCTCCGGCTCCTCCGGCCGGCCGCTGAACTCGGTGTTGATGACCGGCACGCCGAGCCCGGACGCCAGCTCGATGACGCGCGTGAAGTTCTTCACCGCGGTCTGCCGCTCCGGCTCGGTCGGCCAGCTGATCCGCTGAACCGGCAGCAACGAGGTGATGCCCACTCCCGCGTCGGCCGCGCGCTTGGCGAAGGCCGCCGCCAGCGCGTCGTCGGCCTTGGGGCGCCGGAAGAACGGCGCGAAGTCCGCGTGCGGCGTGAGCTGGAGGTGCTCGTAACCGAGGCGGGCGACGGCGTCGGGGATGTCCAGCAGTGCGTGGTCGTGGTGCAGCGGGGTCGGGTCGTAGGCGAGCGTCACCATGATGGCCTCCGGGATCGAAGCGGACGGGCGGGGTTCGGGTCGAGTGCGCTCGGGTCAGGCGTAGAACGCGGGGCGCCCGGGCGATTCGACGGCGACGGGTCCGGACTCGTCGAGCGCGCGGACGCCGGCCTCGCACGCGAGCGCGACGAGGTAGCCGTCCCAGGCGTTCGGCCCGGCGACGAGCGATCCGTCGCGCACGGCGTCCACCCAGGCCTGCACCTGAGCGTCGTACGCGCGGGCGAACCGGGTCTTGAAGGTCGTGTGCTCGGCGATCGACAACGCGGCGTCCGACCAGCGCTGCAGCCCGGACGGCTGCCCGATGCGCGCGATGCCCGTCTGGAACACGGCCTCGGCGCCGACCTGGTAGCCGAACTGAACGCTGACGTTCATCTCCACGTCCACCAGCACGCCGTTCTCCAGCTCGATGAGCACGAGGATGGGCTCGCGGAGCCGTTCGGGCGCGAGGTCGTTGCGCCGCGGGTACTTGACCTCGACGCTGCGGACCGGGGATCCGGCCAGCCACGGCATGACGTCGAACTCGTGCACGACCGAGTCGGTGATGAGCATCGACTGGGTGTAGCTGTCCGGCACGGACGGGTTGCGGTGCACGCCGCGCAGCATCAGCAGCTCCCCTGCGTCGCCGCCTGCGATGAGCTCGCGCAGCGCACGGTACTCGTCGTCGAAGCGGCGCATGAAGCCGAGCTGGATGTGCGGGCGATCGAGCCTCTGCTCGAGCTCCAGGATGCGCGACGACGACGCGCTGTCGGGCGTCAGGGGCTTCTCGCACAGGATCGGGAGGCCGGCCTCCAGCGCGGGCACCAGCACCGGCTCATGGAACTGGCCGGGCGTCGCGATGATGACCGCGTCGAGGGCGGACGCGTCGAGGGCTGCCTCGATGCTCGCATAGGCCTGGGCGCCCGGGGCGGCGGCCGCCGCGGCGTCGGCCCGGCCCGCGTCGGGCTCCACGATCGCGGAGACGGTCGCCCCGCTGATGGTGCGGGTGATGCGCTGGATGTGGTCGGCGCCCATCTGTCCGGCGCCGACGACGCCGACGCGGAGGTCCTGGTTGCTGCTGGTCATGCGGAGTGGCTCGATTCTGTGCGTGGGGGGTCGGCGGGCGGGTCTCAGCGGGTGCGGGTCAGCGGCGAGCACCCGAAGATGTGCTGCCGGGTGCGGGTGGCGATCCCGAGCGGGACGTCGATGTCGATGCCCGGCATGTCCTGCTCGACGATCGCGAAGATGTCCGGGTCGATGGCGGCGACCGCCTCGATGATCGGCGCGAAGTCCGGGATGCCGGCGGGCGGCTCGACCATCACGTCGATGGCCGCGTCGGCGAACGCCACGTCGTTCTTCAGCACCTCGAAGCGCAGCTCGGGGTCGATCTGCTTGAGGTGCAGATACCCGATGCGCTCGGGGTGGTCCTGGATGAGCGTGACGTTGTCGCCGCCGTAGTAGGCGAAGTGGCCGGTGTCGAGGCACAGGTTCACGTAGCGGGGGTCGGTCTGCGCAAGGAGGCGCTCGACCTCCCGGTGCGTGCCGACGTGGGAGTCGGCGTGCGAGTGGAACTGCTGCCGCAGTCCGTATTCCTCGAGCAGGATACGACCGAGACGGTCGTGTCCGGCGGCCAGCGACACCCACTGCTCGTCGGTCAGGGTGCGGGGCTCCAGGGTCTCGCCCGTGGCGTCCGAGCGCCAGAGGTCGGGGATGACGACGATGTGCTCTCCGCCGACCGCGCGGGTCAGGGCGGCGACCTTCTCGACCTGCTCGACGGCGCGGTCCCACTGCCCCGCGCCCTTGTGGAAGCCGGTGAACACCGTGCCGCCGCTGATCCGGAGGTCGCGCTTCGCGAGCTCGTCCAGGAGCTGCGCAGGGTCGGTCGGGAGGTACCCGTACGGGCCGAGCTCGATCCAGTGGTAGCCCGCGGCCTGCACCTCGTCCAGGAAGCGGTCCCACAGCGTCTGCCGCGGGTCATCCGGGAACCACACGCCCCACGAGTCGGGAGCGGTGCCGATCCGGAGGCCGGACGTGTGGGCCCCGGCCGGGCGCTGGTCGGTGGCGGTTTCGGTCATCGTCGTCCTTCGAGGGTCGTGGTGGTGGTGGTTCGCTCAGCCCAGGAGGGGCCGCTGCTGCTTCTGCTGGTCGAGGTAGTCGGCGCGGGCGGTCTGCGTGCTCTCCAGCTCGGAGACCTCCGCGACCGGCACATCCCACCAGCCTTCGCCGTCCGGGGCGTAGACGAACGGGTCGGAGTCGATGTGGATGAGGGTGGAGGTCGTGCTCGCCTTGGCCGCCCGCACCGCGTCCTCCAGGCGGGTCGCGGCGTCCGGGCCCGGCGCGAGCTCGATGACGTCGATGCCGAAGCTGCGGGCGTTGGCGGCGAGGTCGACCGGGAGGAAGTCGCCGCGCTCGAAGTTCAGCTCGGCGTCGTCGCGATAGCGGTAGCGGGTCCCGTAGCGCTGCGAGCCGACGGTCTCGGAGAGATGGCCGATGGAGGCGTAGCCGTGGTTCTGGATGAGCACCACGACGATCTTGATGCCCTCGGCGACCGCGGTCGCGAGCTCCGTGTGCAGCATGAGGTACGAACCGTCGCCGACCAGGACGATGACGTCACGGTCGTCGCCGAGCGCCTCCAGCCCGCGCTTGACGCCCAGGCCGCCGGCGATCTCGTAGCCCATGCACGAGAAGGCGTACTCGACGTGATAGCCGAGCGGATCGCGCACCCGCCACAGCTTGTGGAGGTCGCCGGGGAGGGAGCCCGCCGCCTGCACCACGACGTCGCGTGGGTCGGACGCGCGCTGTACGGCGCCGATCAGCGCAGGCTGGCCGATGAGGGCCGGCCGCCCGTCCGGTCCTGGCGTCGCCGGCGCGAGCGCGTCGTCCGCCACCGCGTCCCACTCCGCCTTCTCCTCGGCGATCCAGGTCGCGTAGCCGGAGTGCACGCGGTGTCCCGCGAGGGCGTCGGTGAGGGCCGTGAGCGCCTCGCGTGCGTCGGCTATCAGCGGGAGCTGCGAGCCGTGCTTGTACGCGTCGAACGGCGCGACGTTGACGTTCACGAACCGCACGTCCGGGTTCTGGAACACCGTCCGGCTGGCGGTCGTGAAGTCGCTGTACCGGGTCCCGACGCCGATCACGAGGTCGGCCTGCGCCGTGATCCGGTTGGCCGCAGTGGTTCCGGTGGCGCCGACGCCTCCGAGGTACTGCGGGTGGTCCCAGTTCAGGGAGCCGCCTCCGGCCTGCGTGGTGCCGACCGGGATGCCGGTGGCCTCCACGAACGCGCGCAGCACGTTCTCGGCCCCCGAGTACAGGACGCCGCCACCGGCGACCAGGACCGGGCGCTGCGCGCCGCGGATCGCATCGACCGCGGCGGCCAGCGCCCAGCCTTCCGGGGCCGGACGGCGCACGTGCCACTCGCGCGGCGCGAGGAACTCCTCCGGCACGTCCAGGGCCTCGGCCTGCACGTCCTCCGGGAGCGCGATCGTGACCGCTCCGGTCTCTGCAGGGTCGGTGAGCACGCGCATCGCCGCCAACGCGATCGAGAAAAGCTGCTCCGGCCGCTGCACCCGGTCGAAGAACCGTGAGAGCGGGCGGAACGCGTCCGTCACCTGGATGCCGAGGTCGTGCGGGTGCTCCAGCTGCTGGAGGACCGGGTCGGCGACCCGGGTGGCGAAGGTGTCCGACGGCAGCAGCAACGCGGGGAGTCGGTTGGCCGTCGCGAGCGCGGCGCCGGTGAGCATGTTCGCCGCGCCCGGACCGACCGACGCGGTCGAGGCGAGCGTGGCCCGGCGGCGGTGGATGCGCGCGAAACCGACGGCCTGATGAACCATCGCCTGCTCGTTGCGCGCCTGGTAGTAGGGCATGAGCGTCGGGTCCTGCACGTTCGCCTGCTTGAGCGCCTGGCCGAGGCCCGCGACGTTGCCGTGGCCGAAGATCCCGAGCATGCCGGGGATGGTGCGCTCGCGCACATCGCCGTCGACGGTCCACTGGTTGGCGAGGAACTCGACGAGCGCCTGCGCCACCGTCATCCTGCGGGTCGTCATCGGGCGGCTCCTTCTGTGGTGGGCGTGGTCGCGTTCGTCGCGTAGGGCAAGCGGGGGTCCTGCTCGGCACCCTCCCAGGTGGTCCGCAGCCAGGCCTGACGCGGGTCGTCGCTGATCAGCCAGGCGCGCTCCTCGCCGGGGCCGGCCATGACGTTGAGGTAGTAGAGGTCGTACTCGGGGGCCGCGACGGCGGGGCCGTGGTAGCCGAACGGCACGAGGGCGACGTCTCCCGTCCGCACAAGCGCGTTGGTCTCGATGTCGCCGCCCGGCGAGCGGTAGGTGGCGAAGCTGCCGAAGGCGTCGGCGGTCGGCGGCGCGCTCGCGCCGCGGACCGGGGCAGCCTCGAAGTAGTAGATCTCCTCCAGCCGGGACTCGTGACCCGGCACATCCTCGTCGTGCTTGTGCGCGGGATGCGACGACCAGTTGCCGGCGGGTGTGATGACCTCGCAGACGATCAGGGCGGCGGCGTCCAGCGCGCCGGGAGTCCCGAAGTTGTGCACCTGACGCGTGTCGCGGCCGGCGCCGCGGAGCTCGACCGGGACCTCGCTCTTCGCGATGTAGGCCGACGGCTTGCGGACGCGCGTGGGCGCCTCCGCCACCGCGACCCGGCCGAAGCCGCTGATCGTCAGCCCCACGCCGGCGCCGACGTAGACCACATCGGTCGGCCCGTCGAAGACGCTCGACCGCCCTGCCAGGTGGGTGGTCTTGCCCTCGTGCCCGACCGCGAACGACCCGGCCAGCGGGACGACGATGCGCTCGACCTCCCCGGCCGGCAGCTCGACAGCGTTGCCGGCGAGCTCCGCGACGCGCAGGCCGGTGTGCTGCCAGCCGTCGAGGGAGTCGTCCACCACGGACTCCCACCAGCGGTCGCTCAGTGCGCCCCGCGGGAAGAACCACTCGTTGTGCTCTGCCATGTCGGGGGTCCTCAGGTGTTCTGCGGGAAGCCGAGGTTGATGCCCGTGTGATCGGACTGGTGGCGCGTCGCCGGGTCGAGCCAGCGGCTGGTGATCGCCTTCTCACGGGTGAAGAAGTCGAAGCCGTGCACGCCGTACGCCTTGGCATCGCCGAACAGGGACGCCTTCCAGCCGCCGAACGAGTGGTACGCGACCGGGACCGGGATCGGCACGTTGATGCCGATCATGCCGACCTGCACCTCGTTCTGGAAGCGCCGGGCCGCGCCGCCGTCGTTGGTGAAGATGGCGGTTCCGTTGCCGAACCGACCGGAGTTGATGAGGTCCAGCCCCTCCTGGAAGGTCTGCACGCGCACCACGGACAGCACCGGGCCGAAGATCTCCTCGCGGTAGGCGGCGGACGTGATCGGGATGTTGTCGATCAAGGTCGGCCCGAAGAAGAAGCCGTCCTCGTGGCCTTCGACCGTGAAGCCGCGACCGTCGACCACGATGTCCGCGCCGTCGGCCTCCGCGATGTCGACGTAGCCGGAGACCTTGTCGCGGTGCACCCCGGTGATCAACGGACCCATGTCGGGCTCGCCCGACGCGTCGCCCGCGCCGTTGCCGATCCGGAGGCGGCCGATGCGCTCCTTCACCTTGGAGATGAGCTCGTCGGCCACGGGCTCGACCGCGAGCACGACCGAGACGGCCATGCAGCGCTCGCCCGCCGCGCCGTATCCGGCGTTGACGGCCTGGTCGGCGACGAGGTCGAGGTCGGCGTCCGGCAATACCAGCATGTGGTTCTTCGCGCCGCCGAGCGCCTGGACCCGCTTGCCGTTCTTCGACGCCGTCTCGTAGATGTACTGCGCGATCGGGGTCGAGCCGACGAATGAGATGGACTGGACGACCGGGCTGTTCAGCAGGCCGTCGACGGCGAGCTTGTCGCCCTGCAGCACGGTGAAGACGCCGTCCGGGAGGCCGGCCTCCTTCCACAGCGCGGCCAGCCACAGAGCGGCCGACGGGTCCTTCTCGCTGGGCTTGAGCACGACGGCGTTGCCGGCGGCGATCGCGACGGGGAAGAACCACATCGGCACCATGGCCGGGAAGTTGAACGGCGAGATGATGCCCACCACGCCGAGCGGCTGCTTCAGCGAGTACACGTCGATCCCGGTGGAGGCGTTCTCGGAGTACGCACCCTTGATCAGATGCGGGAACCCGGTCGCCAGCTCCACGACCTCCTGCCCGCGCAGGATCTCGCCCATCGCGTCGGAGAGCACCTTGCCGTGCTCGGCCGTGATGATCGACGCCAGCTCGCCTTTGCGCGCGTTCAGCAGCTCGCGGAAAGCGAAGAGCACCGACTGCCGTTTCGCGATCGAGTACTGGCCCCACTCCTCGAAGCCGCGCTGTGCCGAGGCGATCGCCTCATCGATCTCGGCCTGATCGGCGAGGGCGACGTTCGACGTCGCTACGCCGAGCGCCGGGTTGAAGACCGGAGCGGTGCGACCGCTCGTGGAGGGCCGCTCGGCGCCGTCGATCCAGTGCGGGATCGTCGGCAGCCCGCCCGAGGCGACAGGTGCAGTGGTGATGTCGGTGCTGGTCATGATCGTGTTCCTTCGCAATGACGCGGTGTGCTGGCCGGATCAGCGGCCGTGGACGAGGGTGGCGGCGATGTCGACCGCGCGGCCGACGTCCCCGTCCTTGGGGTAGAGGAGCGTACGCCCCACGACGAGGCCGTGCACTCCCGGGAGCGCGAGTGCGGCCTCCCACGACGCGAAGGTCTCCTCGGGGGCCGCGTCGGTGTCACCGCCGAGCAGGAGCGTCGGCAGCGTGGTCGCGGCCATGACGCGTTCCATGTCGGGCACGACCGGCAGCTTGAGCCAGGTGTAGGCGGACGAGGCGCCCAGGCCGGAGGCGATCGCCACCGACTGGATGACGGCGTCCGTCGTGAGATCGTTGACGACGCGGCCGTCGTTCCACCGGCTCATGAAGGGCTCGAGGAGGATGGGGAGTCGCGCCCGGGCCGCCGCGGTGACCGCGTTGGCTGTCGCCTCCAGCGTGCGCGCGGTGCCCACGTCCTCCAGGTTGACGCGGACGAGCAGCTTGGCGGCGTCCACGCCCTCGCGGACCATCGCGTCGACGTCGTATCCGGTGTAGCGGTCGTCCATCTCGAACACGGCGCCGCGGAGGCCGCCGCGGTTCATCGAGCCGACCGCGATCTTGTCGTCCAGGGCGCCGAGCAGCGCCAGGTCCTCGATGATGTCGGGGGTGCCGAGCACGCCGTCCACACCAGGCCGCGACAGCGCGAGCGCGAGCCGCTGCAGGAGGTCGTACCGGTCGGCCATGGCCATCGGGTCGTCGCCGACGCCGAGGGCGCCGCGGGCCGGGTGGTCGGCGGCGACGATGAAAAGACGGCCGTCGTCGCGGACCAGCGGGCGCCGGACGCGCGTGGCGAGCACCGTCGCGACGTCGTCGGGGCTCGTGTGGCGACGGGCGCGGAGGCGCTCGAACGCGGCTGCGTCGAGGATCGGGACGGGGCCGGCGATCGGCTCAGCTGTGGACATTCTGGAGCTCCTTCAGCACGGACTCGACCTCGGCGGTCGTCGGCATGGCGGTGGAGCACTCGCGGCGCGTGGCCACGATGGCTCCGGCGATGTTGGCGAAGCGGATGACCCGCTCCAGCGACCACTCCTGCAGCAGGCCGTAGCAGAGCGCGCCGCCGAAGCCGTCGCCGGCGCCGAGGCCGTTGACGACCTCCACGAAGTACGGCGGCACCTCCACGGTCTCCTCGCGGGTCTTGGCGAGCACGCCGCGCGGGCCCTGCTTGACCACGGCGAGTTCGACGCCGCGCTCGAGGAGCGCGTCGGCCGCGCGCATGGGCTCGGTCTCGCCCACGGCGATCTCGCATTCCTCGCGGTTGCCGACGGCGACCGTGACGTGACCGAGTGCGCGCTCCACCTCGGCCGTCGCGGCGGCTCCACTCGACCAGAACATCGGCCGGTAGTCGAGGTCGAGGATCGTCAGCGGGACACGGCCACGGGCCTCCCACGCCACGTGGTGCGCGGTGCGGCTCGGGTCGCGGGAGAGCCCGGTGACGGTCGACCAGTAGATGCGGGCACGGCTGATCGCGTCGAGGTCGAGATCTTTCGCCGTGATCGCGAGGTCCGGCGCGAGCGGGTCGCGGTAGAAGTAGAGCGGGAAGTCGTCCGGCGGGAAGATCTCGCAGAACGTCACCGGCGTCTTGAGGGCGCCGACCGTGCCGACGAACCGGTCGTCCACGCCGAGCCTGCGCAGCTCGCGGTGCGCGTAGCGGCCGAACGGGTCGTCTCCGGTGGCCGTGATGACGGCTGAGCGGAGGCCATGCCGGGCGGCGGCGATCGAGACGTTGGTCGCGCTGCCGCCGAGGAACTTGCCGAAGGTCTCGACGTCCTCCAGGCCCACCCCGTCTTGCAGGGGGTAGATATCGACACCGATACGCCCGATCGTGATCAGATCGAAGCTCTCGCTCGTCATGTCGTGGAACTCCTTCGTCGGGGTCGTGCTGTGCTCGCTGGTCAAGCCTACACCTTATGTTCTATCAAACTGACAAAATATCTGGAAGGGCCTCAGAAGGAGGCGTAGAGGCGCTTGAAGTGCTCTTCCAGGCCCTCCAGCGTCTTGCCCTTGGTCTCCGGCACGGCCACGCCGATGAACAGCAGCGCGAGCCCGGCCACGAAGGCGAAGAGCAGGAAGGTGCTGAACCCGAGCGCGCCGACCAGCGAGGGGAACGCGAACGAGATGATCGCATTCGTCACCCAGAGCACCAGCACAGCGAAGCCCATCGCGACGCCGCGCAGGCGCAGCGGGAAGATCTCCGAGAGCATCAGCCACGCAAGCGGGCCGATGGTGCCCTGCATCAGGCCGACGAAGAGCAGGATGCAGACGAGCAGCACCCAGGCGCGCACCGGGCTGTGCTGCGGCAGCACGATCCCGAAGACGCCGACGAGCAGATGCGCGACGAGGATGCCGGTGAAGCCGAACAGCATCATCCCGCGGCGGTTGAAGCGGTTGAGCAGGGGCAGCGCGATCAGCATGGCGATGATCGAGATGAGGCCGATCAGCACGTTGAACGTCAGCGCCGAGTTGCGGGTGAAGCCGGCCTGCTCCAGCACCTGCGTGCCGTAGTACTGCATGGAGTTGATGCCGGTCAGCTGCTGGAAGGCCGCGATGCCCATGCCGATCAGGATGAGCCGCTTGATCCAGGGCTGGGATTTGATCTCGCCCCAGGCGCTGTAGTTCTCTGTCAGCTCGCGCTCGTCCTCGATCAGCTGGAGGATCTCGGCGTGCTCGGCGACGGCGCGCTGCTCGGTGCGCAGGGTCCGCAGAACCGCGAGCGCCTCGTCGGAGCGGCCCTTCAGCGCCAGCCAGCGCGGGCTCTCGGGCAGCCGGAGCATCCCGAAGAACAGCACGATCGCGGGGATGGCCGCGATCGTCAGCATGTACCGCCAGACCTCACCGTTGCTCCCCCACGCGTTGCCGATGATCGCGTTGAACAGGAAGGCGAGGAACTGGCCGCCGACGATCATCAGCTCGTTGCGGCTGACGAGCCCGCCGCGCTTCTCGAACGGGGCGACCTCGCCGAGGTAGACGGGGACGGTCACCGACGCGCCGCCGACCGCGAGGCCGAGGATGAAGCGGGCGCCGAGGAAGACTCCGTAGGTCGGGGCGAACGCGCTGGCGAGCGCTCCGATGAAGAAGATGATCGCGAGCACGGTGATCGTCCGCTTGCGTCCGAACGAGTCGGCGATGCGACCGCCGACGAGCGCACCGAGCGCCGCCCCGATCAGCAGCAGGAAGGTGATCAGGCCTTCCTGGACCGCATTGAGGTGGAAGTAGTCGACGATGAAGCTGAGCGCGCCATTGAGCACACCGGTGTCGTAGCCGAACAGGAGACCGCCGAACGTCGCGATGACCGCGATCATGCCGACACGGCGGTTGTAGCGGCGGTCGTCGCCGAGCGGTGGGAGCGCCGACGTGGAGACGGTCGCCGTCGTAGGAATGTGTGACATCGCGTGAAGCCTTCCGGGTCTCTTCATCGAGCCCGCCGATCCGGGATGATTCGATCGGCAAGTCCTCTTGACAGGACAAACTATCAATCTGTCACAATTGAGGCAACCCTTTCTTCCCGAGACACCTGGAGGACCCCATGCCCCTCGTCCGCATCGAACTGCAGGAAGGCCGCGCACCGGCGGCCGTCAGAGCCATCGCCGACGCGGTGCACGGCGCCATCGTGAGCGAGTACTGCATCCCGGTGCGCGACCGGTTCCAGATCGTCACCGAGCGCCCGGCCGGGGCGATCATCGCGGAGGACGCCGGGCTCGGCTTCGAGCGCAGCGACGGCGTGGTGGTCATCCAGATCTTCACGCAGCGCGGCAGGGAGGTCGCGGCCAAACAGAGCCTGTTCGCCGAGATCGCGCGGCGGCTCGGGGAGGTCGGCGTCGCCGGGGAGGACGTCTTCATCGGCTACGTCGAGAACGGGCCGGAGGACTGGTCGTTCGGCTTCGGGCGGTCGCAGTACCTGACCGGGGAGCTCGCCGTGCCGAGCGCGGCGGTGGCCTGAGCGGCGGCTGCCCGTGCGGTCCATGGCTCCGGCGCCCAGGTCAGGGCGCGGCGACGCTCGCCTGCAGGGCCCGGATGAGCGATTGCGCGTCGTACGGGCCGACGTGACGGCGGCCGTTGATGAAGAAGGTCGGCACGGCGGTGATGTCCATCGCCTCTGCGTCGAGCATGTCGTCGCGGACGCGCGCCGCGACCTCCGGCGAGGCCAGGTCGGCCTCGAAGCGCTCGAGGTCGAGGCCGAGGTCGGCGGCGCGGCGCATGATGTCCGACGGGAGCTGGTGCTCCTGATCGGCGAACAGGCTCCGCTCGAACTCGAAGAACTTCCCCTGCCGGGCGGCGGCCTCCGACGCCTCCGCCGCGGCGAGCGCGTTCGGATGGAACCGGGTCAGCGGGGCGTGCCGCCAGACGTAGCGGAGGTCGTCGCCGAGAACCTCGCGCACCTCCCCCACCGAGCCGGTCGCCTTGAGGCAGAACCCGCACTGGAAGTCGCCGTACTCCACGATCGTGAACGGCGCCTTCGGGTCACCGAAGACGTGGTCCCGCTTCGGGTCGACCGGACGGACGAGCGTGAGCCCCATCTCCTCTTTCGGTCGGTGCGCGTCGGAGATGCGGAACAGGATCGTCGCGACGACGAACGCGATCACGGTCGCCGCCAGCACGCCGACCCGCGCGGCGTTCTGCGCGTCCTGCCCGGGGATGGCGAGGTCCACGATGAAGAGCGAGATGGTGAAGCCGATCCCGCAGAGCGCGGCGCCGCCGGCCAGCCGGTCCACGGTGAGGCCCGGACCGAGCTCGCCGATGCGCAGCGCGCGCAGCAGCACGGTCGAGCCGAAGACGCCGACGAACTTGCCGACCACGAGCCCGGCGACCACGCCCCACGCCAGCGGCGAGACGACCGCGCCGACCAGGATGTCGCCGTTCAGCCGCACCCCTGCATTGGCGAGCGCGAAGAGCGGAAGCACCACGTACGCGACGTACGGCGACCAGGCTGACTGCAGCCGCTCGTTGATCGAGATGGACTCCCGGAGGCTGTTGGCGGCGGCGCGGGCGTACTCGGTGTTCGGCGACTGGCGGAACGTCCTGGCCAGGTCGAGCGCGTGCTCCACGTCCCGCCGGTTGGGCCGGTAGACCGGGATGAGCAGGGCGATCGCGACGCCGGCGAGCGTCGGGTGCACGCCCGAGGCGAGGAACGCCAGCCAGACGACGACCGCGAGCGTCGCGTAGACCGGGCCGCGCCCGCTGGGGAGGTAGCGCGTGAAGTACACGACCACCAGCCCGACCGCCGCGACGATCAGCGGCACCGGGTTGAAGTCCTTCGTGTAGACGAGCGCGATGATGCTCAGCGCGCCGATGTCGTCCACCACGGCGAGCGCGAGCAGGAACACCCGCAGCCGGCCGACGGCGCGCGGCCCGATCAGCGCGAGGCCGCCGACCAGGAACGCGGTGTCCGTCGAGATGACGACCCCCCACGCGTTCGCGTGCCCGGTCCCCATCGTGAACATCACGAAGATGAGCGCGGGCACCGCCAGCCCGGCCACGGCCGCGACCACCGGGACCACGGCGCGCGACCAGCTGGTCAGCTCCCCGATCGCGAACTCGCGCCGCACCTCCAGTCCGACGGTGAAGAAGAAGAGCGCCATGAGCGCGTCGTTGACGAGCGCGTGCAGCGTGAACTCGAGGTGGAGGTCGCCGAGCCCGAGGGTGAGCTGCGTCTCCCAGAAGTGCTCGTAGCCGGTGAAGGAGATGTTCGCCCACACGATGGCGACGAGGGTCGCGAGCAGCAGGAGCAGCGCGCCGATGCGGCTGCGACCCATCGCGCGGAACCGCTGGGCCAGCGTGGGCCGCCGGTCGCGGGAGGCGCCGACGGCCTCCGGATCCGGCGAGCGCTGGATCAGGGTCAGGTTCGTCATGGTCCATCTCAGCGCGTTCGGCGCGAGAGCGCCAGACCCCCGAGGGTTCGGGAGGACGGTGTGGTGGAGGACTCTGGAAATCGAACCAGACAAGTCGCCCCGATAGGCGAGTCCCCCGCGATCACTCCACCTTACGCGTTCGAGCGCTCGGCCGTGGTCTGCTGGCCCCCGGTCTCCTCCGCCGTGTCCGCCAGCGATCCCAGCAGCCGCAGCTTGTCCGCGTCCGCCTCCGTGGCGGCGTGATAGAGCACGAGCACGATCCCGTCGGTGCCGGTGACCTGCAGTTTCTCGCGGTGCACGGTGAGCGGCCCGACCTGGGGATGCTGGAAGGCGAAGGTCGCGCCCTGGCGTTCGCGGACGTCGTGCCGGCTCCACAGCCTCCGGAACACCGGGCTCGCGATCGACAGCTCGCCGACCAGCTCGACCACGCGCGCGTCGTCGGCGTCGGCCCCGACCGAGCGCCGGAAGCCCGCGAGCAGCACGGCCGAGGCGGCCTCCCAGTCCGGGAAGAGCGCCTGCTCCGCGGGATCGAGGAAGACGTCGCGCATCCGGTTGCGTCCGGGCGCCAGCCGCGGCGACAGGGCGGACGCGAGGGAGTTGGCCGCCAGCACGTCCAGGTAGCGGCCCTCCACGAACGCCGGGAACGGCAGCTGCGGCACGAGGGAGGCCAGGCTCTCGGGGAGCGTCTCCGCGCGAGGGCGGCGCGGGCGGCGCGGGCGGCGCGGCGTCCGGTCGCTGTCCGGCAGCCCGAGCAGGTAGCCGGTCGCCTCGTCGTCCAGCTGAAGCACGCGTGCGATCGAGCGGAGCACCTGCCCGGACGGGTTGCGGTCGCGCCCCTGCTCCAGCCGCAGGTAGTACTCGGCGCTGATGCCGGAGAGCATCGCGACCTCCTCGCGCCGGAGGCCGGCCACCCGGCGCGTGCCGAGCACGGGGATGCCGACGCTCTCCGGCGAGACCAGCTCGCGGCGGGCGCGCAGGAACTCTCCCAGCAGGTTGCCGGGGCCGTCCGTCTCAGCGTTCATGCCGTCCACGCTACGCGGACGCGGGCGGTCGAGGCTGTCCCTGCCACTACCAGTGTCGGCAGGGGCCTGGATGCCTCCGGCGTGCGGGGGAACCATCGAAGGGTCAGCACCCGACCAACCGAAAGGACCGAGCATGGCCCCCCAGCGCATCCTCGTCACCGGTGGCTCCGGCTTCATCGCCGGGCACATCATCCTCCAGCTCCTCGGCAGCGGCCACGACGTCCGCGCCACGATCCGCTCGCTCGACCGGGAGGACGCTGCGCGCGCCGCCCTGGCCGAGGCCGGGATGACGGACGGCGACGCCCTGCACTTCGTCGCGGCTGACCTCATGGACGACGCCGGCTGGGCCGACGCTGTCGCCGGCGTCGACGCGGTCCTGCACGTCGCGTCGCCCGTGCACCTCGGGCCGGTGGAGGACGAGGACGACGTGATCGTCCCGGCGCGGGAGGGCACCCTGCGCGTGCTGCGCGCCGCCCGCGACGCGGGAGTCCCGCGCGTCGTGCTCACCTCCGCCTTCCACGCCGTCGGGTTCGGGCATCCGCCCCTCGACCGCGCGTTCACGGAGGCCGACTGGTCGCCGCTCGACGGGCCGGGGATGGACGCCTACGGCCGCAGCAAGGTGCTCGCCGAGCGCGCGGCGTGGGAGCTGCTCGACGGCGACGGCACCGAGCTCGTCACGATCCTCCCTGTCGCGGTCGTCGGCCCGCTCATCGGCACCGGCCTCTCGGGCGCGAACCACCTCGTGCGGCGCGTCCTCACCGGGGAGATGGCCGCATACCCGGACTTCGCCGTCCCGTTCGTGGATGTGCGGGATGTCGCCGCCGCGCACGTCGCGGCGATCACCGCGGAGGGCGCGGCGGGCGAGCGCTTCCTGCTCGCGTCGCAGGAGGACGCCGTGCCGCTCGCGGAGGTCGGCGCGGTGCTCCGCGACAGGCTCGGCGAGCGCGCGGGCCGGGTGCCCGCGGCGACGGCGCTGCTCCCGGATGAGGCGGTGCGCGCCGCGGCGGAGGCGAACCCGGGGATGCGGTCGATGGCGGCCGAGCTCGGGTACCGCAAGAAGGTGTCCAGCGAGAAGGCGCGGCGCGTGCTCGGGTTCGAGCCGCGGCCGTGGCAGGAGGCGGTGGTGTCCGCCGCGGAGAGCATGCTCGCGAAGGGCGTGGCCTGACGCGCACTCACGGTTCCACGAGCAGCGACGCGTAGAGCTGCTGCGTGGCCGGGCTCGGCGAGACGCCGAGCTCGTCCCGCAGCAGCGTGCGGAGTTCGCCGTAGACCGCGACCGCCGCCCCGACGTCGCCCTGCTGCCGCAGCGCCCGCATGAGCACCTGGTAGCCGGTCTCGCGCAGCGGGGCGACCGCGACCAGGCGACGCCCCGTGCGGACGGCGCCGGGCAGTTCCGTGCCTCCCATCTCCAGCGTCGAGACCGCGTACGCCTCCAGCGCGCGCACCAGGATGTCGGCGAGAGCACGGCGCTCCTCCTCGATCCAGCCGGCCTCCTCGCCGGGCAGGAACTCCCGCTGCGCGACGAGCATCGCGCCGATCGCGGGACCCCAGGCCGCCGCCCAGTGCCCGAGGGCCACCTGCGACTCGGCGCGATGCACGGCCTGCTCCGCCCACTCCACGTCCACGTGGGCGTCCTCCCCCAGCGCCAGCCGCAGCGCCGACCGGCCCTCCAGCGCGTCAGGTCCGAGCAGCCGGCGCAGCTTGGACACCAGCGGGTTCAGGCCGGCGCCGTGCTCGGTCACCGCGTCCGGCCAGACCGCCTCGGCCAGCTCCTCCCGCGTGCACGGCCGGTGCCGGTTGAGCACGAGGTACGCGAACAGCAGACGTCCCTGTCGCCCGGGGAGGCCGGCCTCCAGCCGCTCACCCGCGCGCTCGAGGTGCAGGGTCCCGCACAGCTGCACCCGGACTCCACCGGACGCCAACGTCATGCCAACATTCTGCCAACGGGCACTGCGTAGAACGATGAGGGAGGACGAGATGACCAGGATCATCCGGTGCGAATGCGGCTACATCGCCCGCGGCGAGACCGACGCCGAGGTCGTCGACGACATCAGCGCCCACATGAGGTCCGACCATCCTGCCCTCTTCCAGGCAGTCGCGCGGGAGGACCTGCTCGGCTGGATCCAATTGGAGTGAGCCGCAAGGAGGCCACCATGAGCTCCACCACCATCACCGCAAGCCGATCGGATGTTCGCGAAGACGTCCCTCTCGTCGGGCCCGACTGGCTCGAATCCCACCTCGCGGACCCCGGTGTCCGCGTCATCGAAGTGGACGTGAACGCCACCGCCTACGCGTCGGGCCACCTGCCCGGCGCCGTGCTCTGGAACCCGTACGCCGACCTCAAAGGCCCGGACTACCGGCCGGTCGGCGCCGATGCCGTCCGCGACCTGTTCGAACGCTCCGGCATCGCCCCGGACACGACCGTCGTGTTCTACGGCTACGCCCCGTCGCTCGGATTCTGGCTGATGAAGCTCTTCCGGCACGCGGACGTGCGCATCCTCGACACCTCGCGCGCGATCTGGCAGGAGGCCGGCCGGCCGTGGACGACGGACCTGCCCGAGGTCACGCCCTCCCGTTATCCGCTGGCCGCCCCGGACGACTCGCTCCGCGCGACCGCCGCGGACGTGCGCGCGGCGATCGGGCGTCGCGGCACCACGATCGTGGACGCCCGCAGCGGCAGCGAGTACAGCGGCGAGCGGTTCTGGCCATCGGGGACTCCCGAGCCCGGCGGGCGGGCCGGCCACGTGCCGTCGGCGGTGAATGTGGACGCCGTGGGCGTCTTCGACGAGCGGGGACGGTTCCGCGACCGCGAGACCCTGGCGCGGATGTTCGCGGGCGCGGTCGACCAGGGCGACGCGGCGATCACCTACTGCACGATCGGCAACCGCGCCTCCGCCGAGTGGTTCGCGCTGCGCTACCTGCTCGGGCACGAGAGCGCCCGCGTCTACGACGGGTCGTGGGCGGAGTGGGGGCACGATCCGGACACGCCGATCGCGTGACGCGGATCGCCCGCGCTAGGTGTCCTTCCGGATCCACCGGAACGTCAGCCGGCAGGCGAGCAGTCCGGCGACCAGCCAGATCAGCAGCACCACGGCGATCCAGCCGAGCTGCCAGCTGCCGCTCGGCTCCGCCGCCTCGAAGCTCGCCGGGAGGAAGACGCTGCGCATCCCCTGCGCGATCCACTTGAGCGGGAACAGGCTGGCGATGTTCTGCAGCCAGGTTGGCAGCAGGTTGAAAGCCAGGTAGACGCCCGAGATGAACTGCAGCACCAGCACGATCGGGATGATCACAGCCGTCGCGCTCTTGCCCGTGCGCGGCACCGCAGAGAGCGCGATGCCCAGCACAGCGGAGGTGACGATCCCGAGCGCGTAGATCCACGCGAAGCGCAGCCACAGCTCCGGTTCGGTCGGCAGGGCCACCCCGAACCCGACACGGGCCACCAGCAGCAGGAGCGCGATCTGGAGGATGCTCGTCGCGATGACCTGGCCCATCTTGCCGAGGAAGTAGGAGACCACCGGCAGCGGCGTCCCGCCCAGGCGCTTCAGCGTCCCGTCGCTCTTCTCCACCGCGATGTCGACGGCGAGGTTCTGCACACCGCTCAGGAGGATGCCGGCGGCGATCATCCCCGGCAGGTAGTACGCGGCCTGCGTGATGCCGCCGCTGCCGTCCGGGGCGGCGCCGACTTTGCCGAGGCCCTGGAACGCGACCGAGAAGATCCCGAGCATGACCACGGGGAAGAGGAACGTGAAGAAGATCGTGTCCGATTGGCGGAAGTAGACGAGCACCTCGTAGCGGATGCGCGCCCAGCCGAGCGCGACGGCGGTCATGCGGCCACCTCCTCTCCGGAGGCGCGGCCCTCGGCGGCGCTCGTCGCTCCCGCCCGCTCGTCGGCCTCACGCACCAGCCCGAGGTAGATGTCCTCCAGGCTCGGCCGGATGACCTCCAGATCGCGCGGCTCCCCTCCGGCCTCGGCGGCGAGCCGGGCGACCAGGGCGCCCGGCGCGTCGGTGCGCTCCTCGTGCGGCGCTCCGGCGGCGTCGCGCCAGCGGACGATCGGGATGCGCGCGGCCGTCCCGCCGATCGCGTCGACCGCGCCGATGTCGAGCAGCCCGCCGTGCGCGATCACCGCGGCCCGGTCGCTCAGCTGCGCCGCCTCGTCCAGGTAGTGGGTGGTGAGCAGGATGGTCGTGCCCTCGCGCTTGAGCTGGCGGACCAGCTCCCAGAACTGCCGCCGCGCCTCCGGATCGAACCCGGTGGTCGGCTCGTCCAGGAACAGCAGCTCGGGGCGCCCGATCACGCCGAGCGCGACATCCAGCCGCCTGCGCTGACCGCCGGACAGGTTGCGGATGCGCACCTTCGCCTTCTCCTCCAGCCCGACCGCCGCGATGACCTCCTCGACGTCGCGGCTGTTCGGGTAGTACCGAGCGAACTGGGTGAGCTGCTCGCGCACGGTCACGTTCGCCGCCTCCGTGCCGGACTGCAGCACGATCCCCAGCCGTGCCTTCCACGCGGTGCCCGCCTTGCCGGGATCGGCGCCGAGCACGCTCGCCTCGCCGTCCGACCGGTCCCGGTAGCCCTCCAGGATCTCGATGGTCGTGCTCTTGCCCGCGCCGTTCGGACCGAGCAGCGCGAAGGTCTCCCCATCGGCGATCTCGAAGTCGACACCGCGCAGGGCCTCGAACGACCCGTAGGACTTGCGGAGGCCGCGCACGACCACGGCGGGAGGACGTGAGCTCATGCGGCAATCATGCCGCGTCCGCCCTCCCGCGCACAGCTTTCGCTGAGGCCGGCTCGTGGCACGCCACCCGTTCGGGGGTGAACGCGATGTATGCCCGATCGTCACCAGGGGTTCATGTGCGGAACGGGCGAGAGCGGTTCGATGTCTCCGGAAGCACTTTGCCACGTGTCAGGAGGAGCGATGAACACAACCACCAGACGGGCGACCGGCGCCGTCGTCGCCGGCATCCTCGCGATCGCGGGAGCGATCACGGGCGTCGGCGCAGCCGGCGGCGCGTACGCAGCCGACCAGCATCAGAAGGGCCCCGTCGCGCAGCCGGGCTCCTGCCAGCTCGCCAACGGCGTGAAGCACGTCGTCCAGATCCAGTTCGACAACCTCGACAACCTCCGCACTGCCGCGAACGTCCCCAGCGACCTCGAGCAGATGCCGAACCTCACGAAGTTCCTGGAGACCAACGGCGTGCTCCTCACGAACACCCACGACGTGCTGTCGCACACGGCGACGAACTTCGTCGCGAACCAGACCGGCCTCTACCCCGACCGCAACGCCATCACGCAGTCGAACAGCTTCAGCTACTACGACCAGGCCGGCGCGACCCACACCGGCCTCTCCTTCTCGTACTGGACCGACAAGCTCACCGACCCGAGCGGCACCCCGGCCGACACGAACTACTCCGTGCAGTACGCGGCCGACCGTGCGAAGGTCCCGAACACGACCGACGTCAACGCCCCGGCGCCGTGGGTGCCGTACACCCGCGCGGGCTGCAACGTCGGTGAAGTCGGGATGTCGAACACCGTCCTGGAGAACACCACCACCGACATCCAGACCGTCTTCGGCGCCGACTCCGCCCAGGCCGCCGAGGCCACAGCGAACCCCGCCAAGGCGACGGCCGACGTCGTGGGGCTCGCCGTGCACTGCGCGAACGGCGCCTCGCTGTGCGCGTCCGGCCAGTCCGACGCGCTCCCGGACGAGCCGGGAGGGTACGCGGGCTACAAAGCGCTCTTCGGCAACGCGCAGATCCAGCCGGCCGTCAGCCCGGCCGGGCCGATCCGGGCGCTGAACGGCTCGGTCATCGCCGACCCGAACGGCAACGCCGGCTTCCCCGGCTTCGACGCGCAGACGCCGACGAACTCGCTCGGTTACGCCGCGAACCTCCTCGAGCACGGGGTCCAGGTCGCGAACGTCTACGTCTCCGACGCCCACACCGACCACACCGCAGCCAACACCGGCGACCTCGGCCCGGGCGAGCCGACCTACACCCAGCAGCTGCACGATTACGACCAGGCATTCGGCCAGTTCTTCGCCCGCCTCGCCTCCGACGGGATCACCACGGCCAACACCGAGTTCGTCGTGACGACCGACGAGGGCGACCACTTCTCCGGAAGCGCGCCGACCCCCGCGAACTGCACGGGAGCGGCGGACAACCCGTGCTCCTACGCGACCAAGTCCGAGGTCAACGTGAATCTGCCCGGCCTGCTCGCGACGCAGAAGAACGACACGACGCCCTTCGCCATCCACAGCGACCCCGCGCCTGCGCTCTGGATCACCGGGAACCCCGCGCCGACGGACCCGAAGGCGCGTCAACTCGCTCGCGACCTGGCAGGGCTCTCCGTCACCAACCCGCTCACGGGAGGCACCGACCAGGTCGCAGCCCAGCTGGCCGACCCGGTGGAGGAGAAGATCCTGCACTTCGTGAGCTCCGATCCCGCCCGCACACCCTCGCTCACCGCGTTCTCGGGCGAGGACGACTACATCACCTCCGGCGCCCAGAACTGCACGAAGGCCTGCGTGTACACCTCCTCCCGGTTCGCGTACAACCACGGGGGCCTCCTTCCGGACATGCAGGACATCTGGGCGGGGTACGCCGGTCCCGGGATCTCGGCGCGCGGCGTCGACAGCACGACCTGGACGGATCAGGTCGACATGCGGCCGACCGTGCTCGCCCTGACCGGGCTCCAGGACGACTACCCCGGCGACGGGCGGGTGCTGACCGAGATCGCGGCGACCTCCGCCCTCCCGACCGAGCTCCGCGGCCACCACGAGACGGTGCTGCGCCTGGGCCAGGTGTACAAGCAGATCCTCGCGACGAACGGGCAGTTCGCCGCGGACACGCTGACGGCCTCCACGAAGGCGCTCGCGAGCGGCACGGCGACGGACGACAGCACGTACACCCGGATCGAATCCGGCCTCGTCCAGCTCGACGCGCGCCGGGATGCGCTCGCCGATGCCATCCGCGCCCAACTGCTGGGCGCCGCCTTCGATCACCGCTCCATCGACGAGAACCAGGGGAAGGACCAGCTCGCCGCGGCCGCCCGTCTGCTCTCCGACGCCGAGGCCCTGGCCGGCTAGCCCCGGTACGCCGGCGACCGTGCGGCTTCACCCGCGGGTGAGGCCGCACGGTCGCGTCCACGATCGGTTGACAGTTTGAGTTCTAACTATTAGAGTTCTAACTATGACATCGAAGACCGAGCGGCTGACTGAGCTCGTCCGCGCCGTCGCCTTCGCGGGGCGCGCCGCGGCCGAGGAGTGGGTGCGCGACAGCGGGCTCACCCGTCAGCAGGCCTTCACGCTCGGCTACCTTGAGCAGAACCAGGATCGCGATGTGATCGCCCGCGAACTGGCCGAGATGTCCGGCACCACCGCCGCCAGCGTCACCAGCCTCCTGCAGGGGCTGGAGGAGCGCGGCTACGTCACCCGCACCTCGTCCCCCACCGACGCCCGCATCAAGGTCGTCCGCGTCACCCCCGAGGGTGCGCGGGTCGTCGCGGGCTTCGACGAGTCGATGGCCGCCGAGCAGCGGAAGCTGTTCGCCTCCCTCGACGAGCACGAGCAGGATCGGCTCATCGCCCTGCTTGAGAAGGTCACCGCCGACGACGCCTCGGCCGCCTGGCCTCCCGGCAGCGGCCCGCGCACGCGTCGCTGACCACCCCTCCCACTTCACTCACTCAGAAAGCCGTTCCCGGAACGGAGGTACCGTCATGTCCTCGAACCGCAACTACCTCGCCTCTGCGCCCATCTGGCGCTCCCTGGTGCACCTCTGCGTGCCCATGATCGCCGGCTTCTCGATCGGCAGCGTCTACAACATCATCAACGCCGGCTTCGTCGGCTCCCTGCACTCCACCCCGCTGCTGGCAGCCCTCACCTTCTCCCTCCCGGTCTTCGCACTGCTGATGGCGGTCGGCGGGGTGTTCGGCGTCGGCGGCGGCACTTATGTGTCCCGGCTGCTCGGGTCGCAGGACCAGGAGGGCGCGGACACCGCGGCCGCCGCCGAACGGATCAAGCAGGTCTCGTCGTTCACGCTGTGGGGCTCGCTCATCGCCGGCGCCGTCATCGGCGTGCTGGGGCTGATCTTCGCGACGCCGCTCGCCGTCGCGGTCGGCGCGTCCGGCGCGGCCCTCGCCCCGACCGCGCTCTACATCGGCGCCATGTGCGCCTTCACGCCGGTCTACGTCGCCGCCTTCGCGCTCGAACAGCTCGTCCGCTCGGAGGGCGCGGCCGTCGCCTCCATGACCGGGCTCATCGCCTCCACCGTCGCCAACCTCCTGTTCGACGTGCTGTTCATCCTCGTGCTCGGCTGGGGCGTCCTCGGCGCGGGCATCGCGCTCGGGCTCTCCAACCTGGTCACCGTCGGCTACTACGTGTGGTGGCTCACCCGCCGCAGCGAGACCATCTCGCTCGCACTCCGGCACTTCCGCGCCGACCGGACGATGCTCGGCACGGTCTTCGGCGTCGGCGTCTCCGAGCTGCTGATGTCGTCGTTCCTCATCGTGACCACGCTGGTGATGAACTGGATCGCGATCGGCTACGGCGCATCGCTGCTCGCCGCGATGGGCGTCGCCCTGCGGATCTCGCAGCTCCCGGAGATGATCGCCATGGGCGTCTTCATGGGCGCGATCCCGCTGTTCGCCTACGCCTTCGGGGCGCGCGACCACGCACGGCTGAAGTCCGCGATCACCGGCAGCGCGATCGCCATCGCCGGGATCGTCGCGGTCTTCTCCACCATCGTGTTCCTGTTCCGCGACCAGGTGTTCGCGCTGTTCAGCGCGGACCCGTCCGTGATCGCCGACGGCACGCTCATCCTCACCGCGATGCTCGTCTCGACCCTGTTCAACGGGTTCACCGGGCTGATCATCGCGGTCTTCCAGGCCACCGAGCAGATGCGCAACGCGACGATCATGTCGGTGGCGCAGGGCGTGCTGTTCGTCCCGATCGTCCTCGCGGCGAACGCGCTGCTCGGGATGACCGGCGTGATCTGGTCGATGACCGTCACCGAGCTGCTGTGCTTCGTCCTCGGCGCTGTGCTGTTCGCCCGGTCGCGCCGCGCGCTCGCTGCGCCGTCGGCCGAGGCGGCGGAGCAGGCGCTGGAGGCCGTGGCGGTCTGAGCCGCGGGGCCTCCGCTCAGCGGTCGGGGTCGGCCACCAGGTCGACCTCGACCTCGTCGCCGGCTCCGCGGCCGGTGGCCTTGCGGGTCTCGGCGTTGAAGGAGACCAGGTACCGGCCGCCCATCACGCCGATGGTGTTCGTGTAGGTGTAGCCGCCGTCGATCGTGACGATGACCGGGACGCGCTTGCCGCGGCCGAAACCGAGCACGACCTCCTCCGGCACGACGATGCCGACGTTGTTGCCACCCGTCGCTTCCAGGACGGTGCGGAAGACGGTCATCGGACCTCCTGCTGGTCACGGTTCGCGGATGCCGACGATGCTAACCAATACGCCGTCGGGGAATCGACTTTCTGCGGGAATCGGATCACACTTGCGTTAACGCGTACACCTCCGGGAGGTCGCCGCATGGGTTCGCTCATCTACGATTCGACGGTCATCGAATTCGATGATCGCCTGCTCCTGCACCTGCAGATCGTCATCGTCAACAAGCTGCGCCGCCGCGAGAGCTTCGCTATGTCGTGGCGCGACGCCCCGGAGATCGGGGACGGGCGGTCGACCATCTGGCTGGACCCGTCCATCCCGCTCTACTTCAAGTTCTCCGGATCGCGGACTCCGTCGATCAACCGCGACTGGCTGGAGACCCTCGCAGAGTCTGCCGCCAGCGCGACCGGTCTCGTCGTCACCGGCGAGGACGGCCGGTCCGAGGTGTCGGGCCGCGGCGTGGGGTCGCCTCCCGCGGTGCAGCACATGATGGACGGCGCACTGCGCGGCTGACCTCCCCGGCGTCGACGGCTACGCGGCGACGGGGCGACCAGACGGCGGGGACGAGTGTTCGGGACCTCGTCCCCGCCTTCGCCTGCGCCGCGCCGTCTCGCTACTCGCGCAGCGCCAGCCCGTGACCCGGCCTCCGGTCGGGCGTGAGCGTCCCGTCCACCAGCGGCAGCGTTCCCGAGAACACCATCGGCTCCAGCCGGGCGTGGTCGTGGAAGTACTCCAGGTGCCGGAAGTTCCGGGTCGCGCAACCCGCGTGCGCGGCGAGCTGCGGTGCGCAGTGCGCCGAGACAGGGACGCCGTGGGCGGCGGCCAGCCCGCTCAGCTGTAGCCAGCCGCTGTAGCCGCCGCAACGGGTGACGTCGAGCTGGAGGCAGTCCACCGACCCGAGCAGCCCGGCGGCGTCCGCCGGGCGGTAGACGTACTCGCCCGCCGCGATGTCGGCGGCGGCTCCGGCCCGCACCGCGGCCAGCTGGTCGGGGTAGTCCGAGCTCACCGGCTCCTCGAACCAGGTCACGTCGAACGCCCGCATCGCGCGCTCGACCCGCAGCGCCTGGCCGACGCCGTACGCGCCGTTCGCGTCCACGAACAAGCCCACGCCCGGCCCGATCGCACGTCGTGCCACGTCGACCCGATACAGGTCGCGGTCGACGCGCGTTCCCCAGGACTCGCCGATCTTCAGCTTCACCCACCGGCAGCCGTCGCGCGCCCAGCCGGCGAGCTGGTCGCGCAGCCGGTCGTCGTCGTAGGTCGTGAAGCCGCCGCTGCCGTACGCGGGCGCCGAGCCGCGGACCCGGCCGAGGAGGTCGGCGAGCGGCATCCCGAGCGCCCGGGCGCGCGCGTCCCAGAGCGCGACATCGACGGCCGACAGCGCGCACGCCCCGATCCCGGGACGGCCGGCGTTGCGGAGCGCGTGCTCCAGGTCGGCGACGATCGCGCCGAGGTCGGTGAGCGACCTCCCGCGCAGGACCGGCGCCAGCTCGTCGTCGACCACGGTCGCGGCGGCGGCCGAGCTGTACGTGTAGCCGAGGCCGGTCACGCCGCCGGCGCGCAGCAGCACGACGATGAGCGTGGTCGTGTCCCAGGTCGCGGTGCCGTCCGCCTCCGGGGCGTCGGTGGGGATGCGGAGCACGCGGGTCTCCACCTCGTCGATCACCGGGAGGATGCCGTCCAGCTGCCCGGTCATGAGCGCTGCCTGACCCGGTCGGAGGACAGCGCGCGTTCGACGGCCGCGGCCGGGACGCGCTCGGCGGCACGGCCGGGACGGTCCACTCGCACGGCCACGCCGCGGCGCGCACCGAGTCGCAGCGCGAGCACTTCGGCGAGGTGCAGCGGCCGCTGACCCGGGTCGAGCGCGTCGCCGAGCTGCTCCACCTGTGTGCGGCAGCTGAAGCCGTCCGCGATCACGCGCGCCTCCGCGCCCGCCTCGCGGAGGGCCGGCAGCAGTGCGTGCTCGGCGGCCGCGGCCGACACGTCCAGGTGCCCCGCCTCGAAGCCGAAGTTGCCCGCGAGTCCGCAGCAGCCCTCCACCGTCGTGGTCTCGATCCCGGCCGCGTCGAGGATGGCCTGGTCGGCCCCGAAACCGCCGACCGCGTGCTGGTGGCAGTGCGGCTGCACGACCGCGCTGCCGCCGACGTGCGGAGGCGACCACTCCGGAGTCCGCTGCAGCAGCTCGGCGAAGGAGGTCGCGCGCCCGGCGACGACGGCCACGTTCGGGTCGTCGGGCAGCAGCTCGGGAGCGTCGGAGCGGAACACCGCGAGGCAGCTCGGCTCCAGCCCGACCAGCGGCACCCCATCGCCCAGCGCTTCAGCGAGCGCCGCCGCCGTGTGCGCGAGCATCCTGCCGGCGGTCGCGAGCTGGCCGGTCGAGATCCAGGTCAAGCCGCAGCACAGGTGCCCGGGCGGCAGGACGACGCGGTAGCCGGCGTCCTCCAGCACCGTGACCGCCGCGCGCCCGATGGACGGGTGGAAGTTGTCGGTGAAGGTGTCCGGCCAGATCATCACGTCCCCGAGCGGAGCAGGAGGTGCGGGCGGCCGCGCGGCGAACCAGTCGGTGAACCGCTGCGGCGCGAACCGCGGCACCGGCCGGTCCGGCTCCACGCCGCCGAGGCGCTTCGCGACGCGCGAGACGCCCGGGATGCGGGCGAGCCGGTTCACGAGCGACGGGGCGACGCTCGCCATCCTGGCCCAGATCGGCAGCCAGCCCATCGTGTAGTGCGCGGCCGGGCGCAGCCTGCCCTCGTAGTGGTGCGACAGGAACTCCGCCTTGTAGGTCGCCATGTCGACGTTCACCGGGCAGTCGGTCTTGCAGCCCTTGCACGACAGGCACAGATCGAGCGCGTCCTTCACCTCGGTGGAGCGCCAGCCGTCGGCGATCGGGCTCTCGCGATACTGCCCCTCCAGCATCTCGAAGAGGAGCCGCGAGCGGCCGCGGGTGGAGTGCTCCTCCTCGTTCGTGGCGCGGAACGACGGGCACATCACGTTGCCGCTGTGGCTGCGGCAGTTGCCGACGCCGACGCAGCGCAGGGCCGCGCGCTCGAACTGCCCGCGGTCCTTCGGGTACGAGAAGTGCAGCTCGACGTCGACCTTCGGGCCGTAGCCCGCGCCGAGCCGGAGGTTCTCGGTGGGCAGGTACGGGTGCACGACCTTGCCGGGGTTCATCCGGTCGTGCGGGTCGAACAGCGCCTTGAACCGCTCGAACAGCCGGACCACTTCGTCGCCGAACATGATCGGCAGCAGTGCGCCACGCGACTGTCCGTCGCCGTGCTCGCCGGAGAGCGAGCCTCCGTACTGCGCGACCAGTTCGGCGCCGCGGCCGATGAACGCGCGGTAGTGCGCGATCCCCTCCTCGCTCGTGAGGTCGAACGGGATGCGGCAGTGCACGCAGCCCTGGCCGAAGTGACCGTACCGGGAGACGTTCCGGTAGCCGAACTCGTCCAGGAGGTCGCGGAAGTCGCGCAGGTAGTCGCCGAGCCGCTCGGGCGGGACGGCGGCGTCCTCCCAGCCTTCCCAGGTGTCCGGGCGGTCGGGGATCCACGCGGTCGCGCCGAGGCCGGCCTCCCGCACCTCCAGGATCTCCTTCTGGTGCGCCTCGTCGTCGAACTCGCGGTCGTTCGGGACGACGTCCCGCTGCTTCAGCGCGGCGACCATCCGCTGCGCCTTCGCGTCGGACTCGTCCTTGGTGTCGCCGCCGAACTCGCACACCAGCCAGCCCGTGCCGTCCGGGAGCAGGTGCAGGGCCTCCACGTTCTGGCGCTTGGTCTTCTGGTCCTCGACCAGCACCTCGTCGATCCCCTCGATGGTCAGCGGGTCGTGCTCGGCGATGGCCGAGGCGGCGTCGGCGGCGTCCTCGATGCTCGGGAAGCCGAGCACCAGGAAGGTGCGGGTGGGCGGCACCGGCACGAGGTCGAGCTCGGCGCGCAGCACCGTGACGAGGGTCGACTCGGAGCCGACCAGCGCCTTGCCGACGTCGAAGCCGGCCTCCGGCAGCAACGAGTCGAGGTTGTAGCCGGAGACCCGGCGCGGGATGTGCGGGTAGCGCTCGCGGATCAGGTCGCCGTCCTCCTCCGCCAGGTCGCGCATCGCGGTGTAGAGCTCGGCCACCCGGCCGCCCGCGCGCTGGATGCGCTCGAACTCCTCGGTGGACGTCGGGCCTGCCCAGAACCGGTCGCCCGCGTAGGTCAGCACCTCCATCCGGCGCACATTGTCGACCGTCTTGCCGTAGGCCTGCGCGCTGGAGCCGCACGAGTTGTTGCCGATCATCCCGCCGAGCGTGCAGTGCGAGTGCGTCGCCGGCTTCGGCCCGAACTGGAGGCCGTGCGGGGCGAGCACGGCGTTGAGGTCGTCCAGCACGATGCCGGGCTCGACGGTGGCCACGCGCGCGATCGGGTCGACCGAGAGCACCCGGTTGCAGTACTTGCTCCAGTCGATGACGACGCCGTGGTTGGTGCACTCGCCGGCGAGGCTCGTGCCTCCGCCGCGGCTGAAGACCGGGGCGGAGAACTCGCGGCAGACGGCGATGGCCTCGACGGCGGCCTCCACCGTGTGCGGGATGACGACGCCGATCGGCACCTGGCGGTAGTTGGAGGCGTCGGTCGCGTACGCGGCGCGGCTGCCGTCGTCGAACCGCACCTCCCCGTCGACCCGGTCGGCGAGCGCGCCGGCGAGGGTGCGGACATCCACCCCGCCGGAGGTGATGACGCTCGACATCACTCGTCGATCTGCTCGAGGAGCTGCTTGGAGGCGCGGGCGATGTCGTCGTGGTCGTTCTGCGCCGCCCGGCTCTCCAGCGAGATGACCGCGCAGCGGTGGACCTTCGCGAAGTCGCCGTACGGGAAGCTGTACCGGCCCTTCGTCTCCTCGCTCTTCTCGGCGTCCTCGCCGAGATGCCAGAGCGCGTACTGCTCCCAGCCGTGCTTCTCGATGAAGGTGTTCTCGTCGTCCGCGCTCGGAGCGTCCTCACTCCAGTCGTCGCGCTCGTCGCGGACCACCGACCCCTTCCCGACGAGCGAGCGGGCATGGTCGAGGGCTTTCCGGTTGAGCTTGACGGTCATGGTCGTACCTCTCCTGTCGTCCCGACGCCTCTTATCGGATGGAATGCCCCTGGGCCGCGGAGTGCAAGGGGTTGAACGGATTCGGAGGCGGCGGAGCATCGGAATCGTTGGCCAGCCGAAGGCCGGCCGCCGAGCGAGAGGAGCACGCGTGAGCCGCATCGAGACGCTGGAGGGCGCTGTCGTCGTCGTGACGGGCGCCAGTGGAGGGGTCGGCCGCGCCGCCGCCGTCGAGTTCGCGCGGCACGGCGCGAGCGTCGCGCTGCTCGCGCGCGGCGAGGCAGGACTGGAGGCCGCAGCGGGCGAGGTGCGCGACGCCGGCGGCCGGGCGCTCACGGTGCCGGTCGACGTCGCCGACGCGGACGCCGTGGAGGCCGCCGCCGAGCGGGTCGTGAGCGAGTGGGGCCGCATCGACGTGTGGGTGAACTGCGCGTTCTCGTCCGTCTTCGCCGAGATCGGGAAGATCGCGCCGGAGGAGTTCCGCCGGACCACCGAGGTCAGCTACCTCGGCTTCGTCTACGGGACGATGGCCGCGCTGCGCAGGATGCGCCCGGCCGGCCGCGGCACGATCGTGCAGATCGGCTCGGCGCTGGCGTACCGCGGCATCCCGCTGCAGTCCGCGTACTGCGGCGCGAAGCACGCGATCGTCGGCTTCACCGAGTCGGTGCGCGCCGAGCTGATCCACGACAACAGCGACGTCGCCGTCACGATGGTGCACCTGCCCGCGATGAACACGCCGCAGTTCCGCTGGCTGCTGTCGCGCCTGCCGAAGCAGGCGCAGCCGGTGCCGCCGATCTACCAGCCGGAGGTCGCCGCCCGCTCGATCGTCCGCGCGGCGCTGCACCCGCGGCGGGCGTACTGGGTGGGCGCCTCCACGGTGGAGACCATCATCGGCAACCGGATGATCCCCGGCCTCCTCGACCGCTACCTCGGCAGGACCGGGTTCGCGTCCCAGCAGACCGACGAGCCCCGGCCCGCCGGCCAGCCCGCCAATCTGTGGGAGCCGGCGGACCGGGAGGTCGACCACGGAACGCACGGGCCGTTCGACGACCGGGCGAAGCGGACCAGCGCGCAGGCGTGGGCGTCGCGGAACCGGCGCACGCTCGGCGCGGTCGGCGCCGCCCTGGCAGGAGCGGCCCTCGTCACCGCGGGAAGGGCCGCCTCCCGCCGCCGCTGACCGCGCCATCGCCCTCCCGGCAGGGGGCGCAGCACGCCGTCATCGCCCGCGCGAAACGGCGTGTTGCGACCCCTGTGCTGCGTCCAGTGCTTGGTCAGGAGGCCTTCAGGGCGCGCATAGCGCCGCCTCCTAGGGTGGTGGTTCGCGTGGCGGACCCGCGCAAGGCGAGCGGACGGGAGGTGCGGGATGCGCAAGTCGGTCGTCGCGCTCCTCGTCGCGACCCTCCTCGTCGCCGGCGGCCTGTTCGCGGCCTCCCGGCTCGTGGTCGTGCCGTCGATCAGCGCAGCCCCGCCCCCGCCGTGCGCGGACGCTGTGGCGACGACCGTGGCCGGCCGCGCGGTGCCGAAAGGACCGGTCGCCGGATTCTGCGCGCCAGAGCTCGCGATGGCCGCGACGATCCTGTCGGCCGCACGCGACCAGGGTGTCGGATCGTACGGCGAGACGATCGGCGTCATGACCGCGATCGGCGAGTCCGGCCTCCGCAACCTGGACTACGGCGACGCGGCCGGGCCGGACAGCCGCGGTCTGTTCCAGCAGCGCGACAACGGGGCCTGGGGCACCCTCGCCGACCGGATGGACCCGTACACGGCGGCGACGAACTTCTTCCGCAAGCTGGTGCGGCTCCCCGGCTGGCAGTCGATGACGCCGACGGAGGCCGCGCACGCCGTCCAGGTCAACGCGGACCCGGGGTACTACGCGCAGTACTGGGGTGACGCGCAGACGGTCGTGGCGGCGCTGGGCGGCTAGCGGATGTAGGACGCGTCGGGCCCTGTCTCCCCGGTGTTCTCCACGGGCGCGTCCCGCAGCTCGCTGAGCTCCGCCACCGCGCTCTCGATCGCGTCGAGGGCGAGCCGCAGGGGCTCGGCCCAGGCGGCGGGAGCGGCGCCAGCGGCCGTGGCGGCTGAGGCGAGACCCTCGCGCGCTCTGCGGATGGCGTCCTCTGCGGTCTCCAGATTGTCCATGCCGCCATCGTCCCACCGCGGCGGCTGCGCGGGCAGCCTGAGAGTCCTGACAGACGACGCGCCAGGGCCTGGCGCGCGTTCACCTGCGCATCTCCCGTCCCGCCTGGGATACCTCCGACGACACGCCCGGAAGGGCGCGACCGCGGTAACCCCGCATTCATGAACCGTTTGGTTGACCCCCCGATGAGGGGCACAGCAGTGTCTTTTCTGTGACCTCGCTATGAGGTCTCGCGCCTTCTCAGCTCCTCCACTCTCGGGAAAGGTCTCGTCCCATGCCTCGCAACACCCCACGGCGCCAGAAATCCGGTCGGCGCCGCTTCTCCTCCCTCACCCCGCGCCAGCGCGTGCTCGCGGTCACCGCGGCGACCTGTGCGCTCGTCGTCCTCGGCGGCGGCATCGCCACCGCCTCCACCCTCGCCTTCGGCAACCAGCAGGTCGGCGTGAACTACGCCGACGGCGAGCAGATCTCCTCCGACCAGGTGCTCCAGCCGGCCGGGAAGCGCCTGATGACACCGTTCGGCAAGATCATGGGGTCGACCGTCAGCCCCGACGGCCGTTTCCTCGTCGGCACCAGCACCGACCGCTCCGTCGACCTCCAGGTCTTCGACCTCCAGAGCTACAAGCCCGTCGCGGCGGCGGGCACGCTCGCGGCGGCGTCGTTCGCGACCGCGGCCTCCAACGCCGGCTACGGCTCGATGAACTACCTCAAGATCTCCGACGGCACCGTCGGCCAGGAGGGCCCGGTCTTCTCGCCCGACGGCAAGTTCCTGTTCGAGCCGGTCGCGACCGGGATCGTGCGCTACCCGTTCAACGCCGACGGCTCGCTCGGCGCAGGCACGAAGATCGCCATCCCGAACTCGGCCGCCGGCCAGCAGGCCCTCACCGCCGGGATGACGTTCTCGCCCGACGGCTCGACGCTCTACGCGGCGGTCAACGGTCAGAACACGATCGTCGCGATCGACCCGGCCGCCGGCACGATCAAGCAGACCGTGCCGGTCGGCATCGCACCGCGGCAGCTCACGTTCGTCGGGACCAAGCTCTACGTCTCGAACGAGGGCGGCCGCTATGCGCTCCCGGGTGAGACCACGATGGGCTCGTACGGCACGCAGGTCCCCGCCGACACCACCCTCGGCACGTCGACGACCGGCACGGTGAGCGTCATCGACACGGCGAACCCGTCGGACGCCGTCGGCTCCATCCCGGTCGAGCTCCACCCGACGGCCATGCACGTCAGCGGCACCACTCTGTACGTCGTCAACACGAACAGCGACACCGTCTCGGTGATCGACACGCGCTCCAACGCCGTGGTCCAGACGATCGCGACCCAGCCGTGGGCGTCGTCGAAGACCGGATACCAGCCGACCGCCGTCACCCTGCAGGGCGACCACCTCCTGGTCTCCCTCGGGAACGCGAACGCGATCGCCGTCTACAAGGTCGACACGAAGGACCCGCGCGACCCGGCCGCTCTCATCGGGCTTCTGCCGACCGACTACTACCCCGAGAACGTCGCGGCGGTGAAGGGCTCGGTCGTCGTCACGAACACCCGCGGGATCGACGCGCGCGGGCCGGGGATCACCGTCAACAAGGGAGCGGGCGTCCCGGTGGTGACCGGGCACGGCACGCACTCGACCACGGCATCGCTCACCACGTTCGCGCTCCCGAGCGATCAGCAGATCAAGAAGGCGACGGCCCAGGTGTTCGCGCAGAACGGCTGGACCGCGAACTCGCTCAAGCAGGCCCAGGGCGACCAGAGCGACAACGCGGCGACGGCCATCCCGAAGCGTCTGGGAGACCCGTCGGCGATCAAGCACGTGTTCCTGGTCGTCAAGGAGAACCGCGGCTACGACCAGCTGTACGGCGACATGAAGCAGGGAAACGGCGACCCCTCGCTGACCCAGTTCGGCCAGACGGTGACCCCCAACCAGCACGCCCTCGCCTCGCAGTTCGGCCTGTACGACAACACGTACGACATCGGGACGAACTCCGCCGAAGGCCACAACTGGCTCATGCAGGGCGACAACACCGCCTACACCCAGACCAGCGCTGGAGAGTACGTCCGCTCCTACGACACCGAAGAGGACGTGCTCGGCCACCAGCGCAGCGGCTTCCTGTGGAACTCGGTGCAGTCCGCCGGCAAGAGCGCGAAGAACTACGGCGAGTTCGAATACGGCGAGGGCAAGCCGGCCGGCGCGACCTGGCAGCAGTACTACTGCGCAGCGACGAGCGCCATGAACGGCGGCTCGCCCGCCCAGCTGTTCGACCCGTCGATCAAATGGAACGCCGGCTCGGTCATCCCGTCGCTGAACGCGATCTCCGACCCGAACGCCGCGCCCTTCGACCTGGCGGTGCCCGACATCTACCGGTACGAGACCTGGAAGCAGGACTTCGAGAAGAACGGCCCGTCCAACTTCAACATGGTCTGGCTCTCCAGCGACCACACCGGAGGCACGGCGGACCCGAAGGCCCAGGTCGCGGACAACGACCTCGCGCTCGGCAAGATCGTCGACGAGATCTCGCACTCGCAGTACTGGAAGGACTCCGCGATCTTCGTCGCGGAGGACGACAGCCAGGACTCCGCCGACCACGTCGACGGCCACCGCGCGCCCATCCAGGTCATCAGCCCGTACGCCGTGCACGGCAAGACCGTGAGCACGTACTACTCGCAGATCAGCATGGTCCGCACGATCGAGCAGATCCTCGGGGCCCAGCCGCTGAACCAGAAGATCGCCGCGGCGACGCCGATGGTGGACGCGTTCACGAACAAGCCGGACCTGACGCCCTACACCGCGGTGCGCAACCAGGTCCCGCTGACCGAAGGCGTCGCGACCGAGCCCTCCTGCGGCTACGACACCCTCGGCACGACCGGAGCCGCGGCCGACGCGGTGAAGGCCCAGGCCGCGAAGGACACGGCCGTGCCCGCCTCCGAGCAGGCGGTCGCCGCCCAGTGGCAGAAGTGGGCGGGCAAGCAGCACTTCACGGGGACGGCCGGTCACCCGGCCATCCCGGACTACGACAACCCGCTGCTGATGAACCGCTACACCTGGTACCAGACCAAGCACTGGACCTCGCCCTACCCGGGCGACGCGAAGATCTACGGCCCGAACGACGTACCGGGCATCGCGCCGGGGTCGACGAACCACGACGACCAATAACGATCGGTAGCGCGAACGCCCCTGCCCTCGCGGGCAGGGGCGTTCGTCGCGTCCTCCGAGTGCTCGGAGGTCACGGGTTCTCGTAGGTCCCATCGAGCCGGGCGCGCGCGATGACGTGGCCGCTCATCGCGCGCACGACGTCGTCCAGCCCGAACGAGTCGGGGAGGTCGAGCCGGCGATCCACGGCGAACAACTGGAAGACATAGAAGTGCGCCCCGTGCGACGGCACCGGCATCGGTCCGTGCCAGCCGCGGGAGCCGAGCGAGCCGCGGCCGTAGGCGATCCCGGCCGGCGCGCCCTTCCGGGCCAGCGCGCCCTCCGGCAGTCCGCCGAGCGCCGGGTCGATGCCGCGCGCGATCGTATGGAGGGCGGGCTCGGCGCGCGGGGCGTCCGGGTCCTCCACGACGAGCACCAGCTCCTCGGCGGCGACCGGCGGCGCGGTCCACTCGAGCGCGGGAGACAGATCCTGCCCGAACAGCCGGCCGCGGTACTGCTCCGGGATCGGGGCGCCATCGGCGAAGGCCGGGCTGGTCAGCACGAACGACTCCGGGGCCTGCAACCCCTCCCGCAGCCAGACGATCTTGTCGTGCCCGGCGCGCCGATCGCGCAGCGCCCGTCCGATGGGGTTCGGCATGGTGGGAGTGCCTTCCGGAGTGCGAGTGGGTGGATGGTCAGCCTAGAGGACGCACGTCAGAGCGACGCCCAGGCGCCGGGCGTGCTGTCCAGCAGAAGGTCGCCGAGCCCCGCCGCGGCGAACGCGGCCGTGAAGTCGTCGGTGTTCTCGGTGAAGTGCGCCCAGCCCTCGGTGTGCGCGGGGAGCACGCGCGGCCGGCCCAGGAGCTGGGCGGCCTCCGCCGCTTCTGCGCTGGTCAGCGTCAGGTTCCCGTCGACCAGGGGCGTCCTGGCTGCCCCGGCGAACAGGACCGCGACCTCGATCGCGGGAAACCGTCCGGCGATCTCGGCCACGAGGCGCAATGAGGCGTTGTCGCCGGAGAGGTACACCGTAGGCGAGCCGTGCGCCTCCAAAACGAACCCGGTCACCGGGCCGGTGGCCGACTCCGTGCCGTCCGGCCCGTGCTGGGCGGGGACCGCGGTGACGGTGACTCCGCCGATCGCGACGGACTCCCACGGCGCCACGCCGCGGCTCGTCGCGTCGAGGCGGCCCGCGGCGAGCGGTGTGGTCACGACGAGCGGCACCGTCGTCAGATAAGCGCGTCCTCCGCGGTCGAGGTTGTCCGGATGCTGGTCGTGCGAGAGCAGCACCGCGTCGACGGGCCCGAGGTCGCCGGGCCGGACGCGCGCGTCCGTGGTCTTGGTGAGTGTGCGGGAGCCGATCGGGTACTCACCCGCGCTGTCGAACGTGGGGTCGACGGCGAAGCGTGCTCCGCCGTACTCGACGAGGAGGCTGGGGCCGCCGAGGGAGAGGACGCGGGAGGTCGCAGAAGTGGTCACGACTCCATCGTAGGAACGGGTTCAGCCTCCCGGGTCGCCGCCGTCCTCCGCCGTTCGCGCACCAGCCACAGCACGTCACGCCCGAACGACTCCACGAGCAACGCCAGCGCCCCCGCGACGAGCACCGTGTCCAGAATCGGCAGCACCCCCGTGCACGCCACCGCGAGCGCCACCCCCGCGTACGCCGTCACCACCTTGCGCCAGTACCGGTACGGCAACGGCGCCCGCAGCCACGGCAGCAGCCACCCCGCCGCCACGAAGGCGTACCGGAGTCCCCCGATCGCCAGCACCCAGAGCCCGAGCGAGGGCGCCGCGTACACGCCGAGCACCAGCAGCAGGAAGGCGTCCACCTCCATGTCGAACCGCGCGCCGAGTTCGCTCGTGCTGCCGGTGCGACGCGCGACCCATCCGTCGACCGCGTCGAGCGCGAGGGCGGGGATGACCAGTCCGACCAGCAGCGGGACGGGCACCGCCCCGGTGAAGGACGCCACCACCAGCCCGGCGATGACGCCGACCAGGGTCGAGCGCATCGAGGTGACGATGTTGGCCGGGCCGAAGCGTTCCGAGCGGCGGCGCTGGAGGCCGCGGATCAGCAGCGTGTTCGACACCAGGAGGTAGGCGACCGCAGCCGCCCAGCCCGACGCGGGCAGCGGCGTCATCCACCACTCGACCGAGAGCAGTCCGATCAGGAGGACGAGCGCGAGGCCCGCGCCGGCCCAGCCGACCGCTGCGAGTTGAACCCTTTTCACGTGAGCCTCGTGTCTCTGGGGAACGGCACCGTGTGCTGCCGCATCTTGCCTTAACACGCAGCGTGTGCACGGATGGTTCACAGGGGCCCGAACCCAGGAGGCCGCCGCGAGAGGAGCTGGACGTGCTCGAAGGCACCGCGTTCTGGATCGAGGAGCCCGGCGTCGGGGCCCTCCGGACCGAGCCGCTGCGGGAGCCCGGCGACGGGGAGGTGGTCGTCCGCACGCTGCTCACCGGGGTGAGCCGCGGCACCGAGGCGACCGTGTTCAACGGCCGCGTGCCGCCGAGCCAGTACGCGCTGATGCGGGCGCCGTGGCAGGAGGGCGACTTCCCCGCGCCGGTCAAGTACGGATACCTCAACGTCGGCGTGGTCGAGCGGGGGCCCGCCGAGCTGGCCGGGCGCACCGTGTTCACCCTGTACCCGCACCAGTCGGCCTTCGTCGTCTCGACCGCCGCGGTGAACCCGGTGCCCGAGGGCGTCCCCGCCGAGCGCGCGGTGCTCGCGGGCGCGGTGGAGACCGCGGTCAACGTGCTGTGGGACGCCGCGCCGCTCGTGGGCGACCGGATCACGGTGATCGGGGCCGGGATGATCGGCTGCTGCGTCGCGCGGCTGGCCCGGGGCGTCCCGGGGGCGGAGGTCGTGCTGGTCGACGTCGACCCGTCGCGCCGCGAGGTCGCTGAGCGGCTGGGCGTGGCCTTCGCCGAACCGGACGCCGCGCCGCACGACCGGAATATCGTCATCCACACCAGCGGGTCGGAGGCCGGCCTGCGCCTCGCGCTGGAGACCGTCGTCACCGAGGGCGAGGTGGTCGAGGCCAGCTGGTTCGGCGACCGGCCCGTGTCGCTGATGCTCGGGGAGGACTTCCACTCCCGCCGGCTGACGATCCGGTCCAGCCAGGTCGGCGTCGTGCCGCCGAGCCGCCGCGAACAGCTCAGCACGACCAGTCGGCTGGCGCTCGCGCTCGACCTGCTGCGCGACCCCGCGTTCGACGCCCTGCTCACCGGCTCCTCGTCGTGGCGCGAGCTGCCCGATGTCCTCGCGCGACTCGCGGCCGACCCGGGTTCCGAGCTCTGCCACACCATCGTCTGGAGGGACGCCTGATGCCGTTCACGGTCACGGTCCGCGACCACCTCATGGTCGCCCACAGCTTCACCGGCGAGGCGTTCGGGCCCGCCCAGCGCCTGCACGGCGCGACCTTCGTCGTGGACGCGACCTTCGGCGCCGACGAGCTCGACGCGGACGGTGTGGTGGTCGACATCGGCCGGGCGACGACTGCGCTGGCGGAGATCACCGGCTCGCTCACCTATCGCAACCTGGACGACGAACCCGCCTTCGCCGGGATGAACACCACCACCGAGGTGCTGTGCCGGGCGATCGCCGACCGGCTCGCGGCCGCGGCGGCCGACGGTTCGCTCGGCCGCGCCACCGGCCTGACCTCCATCGCCGTCACCCTCCACGAGTCCCACATCGCGTGGGCGAGCTATTCGAGGCCGCTGTGACCGACGTCTACTTCCTGGTGCCGGACACCATCGACGACCCGCGGCGGGTGAGCGGCGGCAACCGCTACGACCAGCGCGTCCGCGACGGGCTCCGGGCGGAGGGCTGGCGCGTGCACATGATGCTGGTCACCGGCCGCGGCGCCGGCTGGACGGCCCGGGCGCTGGCCGCTCTGCCGGAGGGGGCGCTCGCTCTGGTCGACGGCCTCCTCGTCGCCCGGGAGCCCGAGGCGCTGGTGGCCCACCGGTCGCGGCTGCGGGTCGTGGTGCTGGCGCACATGGTGGCCGCGCCGACCGCCACGGGCGACGGGATGCTCGGCGACCGCGACCTCGCCGCCCTCCGCTCCGCGCGCCGCATCGTCGCCACGAGCGCGTGGACCCGCTCCGAACTCCTCGAACAGGACGCCGCCGACCCGCACCGCATCGTCGTGGCACACCCCGGCGTCGACCCGGCGCCCGCGACCACGCCGTCCGAGGACGGCGGCCGCCTGCTGTGCGTCGCCGCCGTCGCGCCGCACAAGGGCCAGGACCTCCTGCTCCGCGCGCTCGCCGGCTTCGCCGACCGCGACGGCTGGACCTGCACCCTCGTCGGCTCGCTCGACGTCGACCCTGGATTCGTGGAGGCGCTGACCTCCGTGATCGACGCCGCCGGGCTGACCGGACGGATCCGCTTCGCGGGCGTCCTCGACCCGGACGCGCTCTCGGCGGCGTACGGGGAGGCCGACCTGGTGGTGCTGCCGTCGCGCAGCGAGAGCTATGGGATGGCCGTGGCCGAGGCGCTGGCGCACGGCGTCCCCGTGCTCGCCACCGGAGTGGGCGGCATCCCGGAGGCGATCGCACGGCCGGACGCCGCGATGATCGTGCCGCCGGACGACCCGTGGGCGCTGCACGTGGTGCTGCAGCAGTGGTGGGCGAGCGCGACCCGGCGTGACGCCCTGAAGGCGGCGGCATTGGAGGCCCGGGAGGCCGGGCGGAGCTGGGAGGACGCGACCGCGGTGGTGGCGTCCGCGCTGCGGACTGCCGCGATGGAGGGGCTGCGCGCGGAGGCGGTGCCGTCATGACCGGGGTGCTGGAGGTCAGCGCCGACTGGCTCGCGCTGCGGGAGGCGGAGGACGCGCGCTCGCGCTCGCGTCGACTCGCGCGGCTGGCGGCGGGACTGGCCGGAGATGCCCGCACCCGCCCGCTCACCGTCCACGACCTCGGCAGCGGCACCGGCTCGATGATGCGCTGGCTCGCGCCGCAGCTCCCTGGACCGCAGGCCTGGATCCTCCACGACTGGAACGCCGGCCTCACCGCGCACGCCACCGACGCCGAGCCTCCCCGCGACCGCGCGGGGCGCCCGGTCGCCGTCGCCCCCCGCGTCACCCCGCTCGACCGGCTCGCGTCCGCCGACCTGGCCGGCGCCGATCTCGTCACGGCCTCCGCCCTCCTCGACGTCGTGACCGCCCAGGAGGCGCACGCCATCGTGGACGCGTGCCTCGCCGCCGGCGCTCCCGCGTTCCTGCCGCTCAGCGTGACCGGGGACGTCGAGCTGCGCCCGTGGGACCGGCGCGACATCCGGTTCGCCCGGGCCTTCAACGAGCATCAGCGCCGCGAGGTCGACGGGCGTCGCCTGCTCGGCCGGTTCGGCGCGCCGATCGTGCGCGGGCTCTTCGAGCGCGCCGGCTGGCACGTCCGGACCGCGCTGACGACGTGGCGGCTCGACGGGCGCGACCCGCGGCTGCTGGGCGAGTGGTTCGACGGCTGGGCCGACGCGGCGGTGGAGCAGGCCGAGGCCGACCGCGACCGCGCGCTGCTCGATCAGGCCCGCGACTACCGGGCGCTGCGCCGCGAACAGCAGCGACACGGCGGACTGTCCGCAGTGGTGTACCACCTCGACGTGCTGGCGTGGCCGAGATGACCGCCCGGCTCAGCGCGGCAGAGGAGGCGGTGGCGACCCCGACGCCCGGCCCCGCGACGGCCAGCCCCGCGACGACCGGCCGCGCGGCATCCCGCCTCCGCCGCGTCGTCGCGCACCCCGCCGCCCGGATCGCCCTCCGCATCCTCCTCCCCGTCGCCATCCTCGTCGCGATCGTCGCCCGCGTCGGCACCGGACCCTTCGTTCACGGCCTCCTGAGCCTCGACGCGCCGACCGTCGCGGCCGCGTTCGCCCTCACCGGGATCGCGACCGCGGCCGCCGCCTGGCGCTGGAGGCTCATCGCCGGACGGCTCGGCGTCGGCCTCGCCTGGTCCACCGCGGTCGGGATGTACTACCGCTCCCAGTTCGTCAACACCGTGCTGCCGGGCGGTGTGCTCGGCGACGTCCAGCGCGCGGTCGACCACGGCCGGAGCGCCGACCAGCTCGGGGCCGCCGCCCGGGCGGTCGCAGTGGAGCGGCTGCTCGGCCAGGCGGTGCAGGTCGTCCTCGCCGTCGGAGTCCTCGCCGTCGTCGGGATGGAGTTCGTGGGCGTGCTGCTCCCCATCCTCGGCGTCGCACTGGTGGTCGCGATCGGAGGCGGCGCTGCCGCGGCGCTCGCGAGCCGGCGGGTCCGGCGAGCGCTCACGCGTGAGCTGCGGGAGGTCCGCGAGGGTCTCGGCTCCGCGGCGGTCTGCGTCCAGGCCGTCGTCGCGTCGGTGATCGTCTGCGCGTGCCACCTCGGCACGTTCGCGATCGCCGCCGTCGCAGTCGGTGCGGACGTCCCGCCGCTGCGGATGCTCGCGCTCGGGCTCGTCGTGCTGCTCGCGGCCTCCATCCCCGTCAACCTCGGCGGCTGGGGTCCGCGGGAGGGCGCTGCCGGCTGGGCGTTCGCGATGGCGGGATTCGGCGCAGCGGCCGGTGTCTCGGCGGCCACCCTGTACGGCGTGCTGGCGTTCGTCTGCTTCGCGCCGGCGGCGCTGATCGTGCAGTCCACCGCGCTCATCCGGCGGAGGAGGATGCGGGCATGACCGAGCGACCCTATGTGACCGTGAGCTGCGCCATCTCCCTCGACGGCTACCTCGACACCGCCAGACCGCCGAAGCTCGCGCTGTCGAACGCCGCCGACTTCGACCGCGTGGACGATGTCCGCGCGCGGCACGACGTCATCCTGGTGGGTGCGCGGACGGTGCGGCGCGACAACCCGCGGCTGCTGGTCCGCAGCGCCGAACGCCAGGACCGGCGGGAGCGCTCCGGCAAATGCCGCACGCCGTGGAAGGCGACCGTGACCTCCACCGGCGACCTCGACCCTGGCGCCAACTTCTTCACCCTCGGCGACACCGTGAAGCTCGTCTACTGCCCGAGCGGTCGGCAGGCCCGGCTGGCGGACCTGCTCGGCGACGCCGCCACCGTCGTGCCGCTCGGCGACGGCGTGCGGATGGCGGACCTGCTCGCGGACCTCGGCGAGCGCGGCGTGCGCCGGGTGATGGTGGAGGGCGGTGGGTCCACGCTCACCCAGTTCCTCGCGGACGGCCTGGCCGACGAGCTCCAGCTCGCGGTCGCGCCGTTCTTCGTCGGCGACCCGGCCGCGCCGCGCTTCGTCGGCGAGGGCGCGTTCCCCTGGACGAGCGACAAGCGCGCCGCGCTCGTGGAGGCCCGGCCGATCGGGGATGTGGTGCTGCTGCGCTACGCGCTGTCGGACCGGTTCGGCGGGTTCCCGTGACCAGCGCACGCCGGGGCCCGCCGCGCGGACGCGGGGTCTGGAGCGTCGTCGCGACCACCCTCGCCGCCCTCACCCTCTTCCTCGCCTCGCTCGCGCCCGGCCTCATCGCCTCGGACTCGGCGCTCGCTCTGGTGCGCGTCCCGCTGGAGTGCGTGCTCGCCCTGGCGGTGCTCCTCCTGCTCCCATGGCCCTGGGCGCGCCGGGCCCTGGCGATCCTCATCGCGCTGCTCCTCGTGCTCGCGACCATCGTCTCCGCGCTCGACCGGGTGTTCGAGGCGACGGTCGGGAGGCCGTTCGACGTCGTGAGCGGATGGTCGGAGCTGGTCGACGGCTACGGCGTGGTCCGCGACTCCACCGGGACCGCCGGCGCGATCGGTCTCCTGGCGCTCGTCGCCCTCGCAGCGGCGGGGCTCGTCGCCGCGATCACCGCCTCCCTGCTGCACCTCGCGCGCGTCCTCGCGCCGCGGCGCCGGCCGAGCCTGATCGGGGCGTCGGCCGTCACGGCCGGGTGGCTTGTCCTCGCGCTCGTCGGCCTCCAGCTCGTGCCCGGCGAGCCGGTCGCGGCGGCCGACGGGCTCTCGGCCGCGGCCTCCACCGTGGACCAGGTGCGGGTGGCCGCGCGCGACCAGGCCGTCTTCGATCACGCGGCCTCCAGTGACCCGTACGCGAAGCTGCCGGCCTCCGACCTCCTCACTGGGCTGAAGGGCAAGGACGTCGTCATCGCCTTCGTGGAGAGCTACGGGCAGGTCGCCGTGCAGGGCACCTCCTTCTCGCCGGGCGTCGACGCCGTCCTCCGGAACGGGAACGCCGCCCTCGCCGCGCACGGCTATACCGAGCGCAGCGCCTTCCTGACCTCGTCCACGTTCGGCGGGATCAGCTGGCTCGCCCACTCCACGCTGCAGAGCGGGCTGTGGATCGACTCGCAGCAGCGCTACGACCAGGTCACCTCCGGCACCCGCTTCACGCTCGCCGCCGCGTTCCGCAAGGCGGGCTGGCGGACGGTCAGCGATGTCCCCTCCGACTCGAAGCCGTGGCCGGTCGGGACGTCCTTCTACCATTACGAGCAGGAGCTCAACGCGAAGAACGTCGGCTACCGCGGCCCGAGCTTCAGCTACGCGCAGGTGCCGGACCAGTACACGTGGGCCTACTTCCAGCAGCACGAACTCGCGGTCCCGCACCAGCCGCTGATGGCGGAGATCGACCTGGTCTCGTCGCACACGCCGTGGACGCCGCTGCCGAAGGTGCTGCCCTGGGACCAGCTCGGCGACGGCTCGGTCTACGACCCGCAGCCGGCGGAGGGCCTCCCGCCGAGCGTCGTCTGGCAGGACCCGCGCCACGTGCAGCAGCTCTACGGCCAGTCGATCCAGTACACGATGAGCTCACTGATCTCCTTCCTGACCACGTTCGACGACCCGAACCTGGTGCTCGTCGTCCTGGGCGACCACCAGCCGGCGACGATCGTCAGCGGTCCGGGAGCGAACCACGACGTGCCGATCAGCATCATCGCGAAGGATCCGGCCGTCACCCGGCGGATCGCCTCGTGGGGCTGGCAACCCGGACTGCTGCCATCCGCGACCGCCCCCGTCTGGCGGATGGACGCCTTCCGGAACCGCTTCCTGACGGCGTACGGGCCGTGAGCCCCTCGCGCGATTCGTGACGAATGTCGTGAACGGCGGCGGCATTCGCGACATTCGGCACGAATGACCGCGGAATCCTCAACGCGATTCGTGACGAATGTCGTGAACGGCGGCGGCATTCGCGACATTCGGCACGAATGTCGCGACGGCGGTCACGCATCCGGGGAGGACGGGAAGGAGCGGCGTGCGATGAGGATGACGACCAGCCCGACGACGACCAGCGCGGCGCCCGCGAACGGCAGCCAGCCGAGGCCCGGCCCGGCCAGCACCACGGCGCCGACGGCGGCCCCTCCGCCGATCCCGATGTTGGCCGTCGCGTTCACGAGCGCGCCGATGACCTCCGGCGTCGCGCCGCGCGTGCGGATCGCGGCCGTCTGGAACACCGACGCCACCCCGCCGAACCCCGCGCCCCACAGCACCGCGGTGACCAGCACCCCGGCGAGCGCCGGGAAGGCGATCCCGACCCCGACCAGCCCGACGGTCACGGCGCCGAGCAGTATCAGCACGGTCGCGCGCGGCCGCCGGTCCAGCGTCGCGGCGGCGAACCAGGTGCCGACCAGCCCGACCGCGCCGATCCCGAGCAGCACTGGACCGACCCCGGCCGCCGGGAGACCGGTCGCGAGGAGGATCACCGACACGAACGTGTAGACCGTGAACTGGCCGAGGTACACGACCGCGTTGGTGGTCGACACGATCCCGAGCCGCACCCGGCGGGCGCCCGCGCCCTCCCCGGTGTGCCCTGTGCCGCCTCCCGGGACCGCCGGCAGCAGCAGCGCGACGATGACGACCGTGACCGCGCACACCGCCGCCAGCACGCCGAACGCCGCGCGCCAGCCCAGCGCCGTGCCGAGGGAGGTCGACAGCGGCACCCCGAGCACGAACCCGGCCGCGGCTCCCGCGGTGACGAGCGCCAGCGCCCGCCCGGTGAAGGCGGACTTCACGAGCCGAGAGGCGTACCCGATGCTGACCGAGAAGAACAGCGCGTGCGCGATCCCGCCGAACGCGCGCCCGGCCGCCAGCACGCCGAAGCTCGGCGCGACCGCGACGACGAGGTTGCTCACCGTGTACGCGACCAGGGTCGCCTGCAGCAGCCCCTTGCGGGAGAACCGGGAGGTCGACAGCGTCAGCGGCACCGCGAGCACGGCGACCATGAACGCGTAGACGGTGACGAGCAGCCCGGTCACCGAGTCGGACACGCGCATGTCGTCGCCGATCGCCGGCAGCAGCCCGACCGGCAGCATCTCGGTCGTCACGGCGAGGAACGTCGCGACCGTCAGCGCGACGAGTCCGCCCGCCGCCTCGCGAACCGTCCCCGGGGTCCAGTCCGACGCGTGAGGCATGGTTGCGATGCTAGCCCCGCGCCCCCGATTGAACCGATACTGGGCCTCGTTCGTGTTCCCCATGAGGCCTTCAGCGGTGGAGGCCGGGGAAGGAAGCGGGGAGTGCCATGACCCAGAGCATCCAGAGCAGTCGGACCAGCCGGAGCAGCCAGGGGCCGATCTGGCTCATGCGGATCCTGAGCGCGATCGTGCTCGTGCTGGTCGGCGGGATCCATCTGTTCCTGATCTTCGACGGCGTCGGCGGCCTGCTCGGCGTGCTGTTCGTCCTCAACGCGGTCGCCGCCTTCGTCCTGGCGATCGGGATGCTGGTGCTGCGCGGCGCCTGGCTGCGCCTCGCGACCCTGCTCAGCCTGCTGTTCCTCATCGCCAGTCTGGCGGCCCTCCTGCTCGCCCTCACGGTCGGCCTGTTCGGCATCAGGGAGGTGTGGACGTTCACCCTCGTCCCGGAGACCGTCATCATCGAGGCGATCGGGATCGTGGTGCTGGCGATCACCTCGGGCGCCGCGTTCAGGAGGACGCGGGTGGCGTGACGGCCACCCCCGCGATCTGCGTGTTGAACGGCAGGAGCGCCGTCCGCACGCGGTAGCGCTCCACCTCCACGCTCGCGAAGCCAGCGGCGCGGAGGGCTCCCTCCAGGTCGCGCTCGCAGGAGCAGCCCTCGAACGTCCACGCCCACGGCCGGCGGACCAGCCGCTGCGCCACGCGGGTCGGCGTCCCGTCCGGCGCGGCCACGTGCTCTACGAAGCGGAAGGCGCCGCCCGGCCGGAGGATGCGCCGGACCTCGGCGAGCACGGCGTCCGGGTCGAGGACGGTGCAGAGCACGAGCGACGAGATGACCGTGTCCACGCTGTTGTCGGGGAGGCCGGTGCTCTCGGCCAGGCGCTCGCGGAGGTCGAGGCGCACACCCGCTCGGACGGCCGCGGCCCGCAGGCGGGCGTGCATGTGCCGGTTCGGCTCGACGGCGATCAGGGCCGCGCCGGGCGGGAGGTAGCGGAGGTTCGCGCCGACCCCGGAGCCGAGCTCGACGACCTCGCGCGGCAGGCCGGCGAACGCGCGCTGCTTGTGCGGGCGGAGGTGGTGCTCGATGTACGGGTCCATGACGCGGAAGAAGGCGGCGTTGAAAGGGCCGCGCAAGCGGTGCTGCTCGAAGGCGGCCGCGGACGCGGGGAGGGTGAGTCGGGTCATGGAGGACAGCCTCCCGGACCGTGGTCGCGGGGTCAGGCGGGGAAGTACCCCACTTAGCGCGCGCCCTCCTTCTGCGCCGCGTACCACGCTGCGACCTGCGCCCGTGAGCGGAAGCCCAGCCGCAGCCGGATGCGCTCGACGTGGCCTTCCGCCGAGCGCTCGTCGATGCCGAGGCGGTCCGCGATCTCGCGGTTCGTGCGGCCGTCCGCGATGAGGGCCGCGACCTCCGTCTGACGTTCGGTGAGGCTCCCGGCCCCGCGGCGCGACGCCCGGAGGCCGAGGAAGCGGCGCACCGTCGCCACCAGTCCGTGGGGGTCGCCCGCGTAGGGCAGGTGCGAGCGGCCGGGGAGCACCACCAGCTCGGCGCCAGGGATGCCGGCGGCGAGCTCCCTGGCCTGCGCGAGCGGCGCCGCGCGGTCCCGGTCCCGGTGGACGACGAGCGTCGGCGCGCGCACCCCGCCGAGGACCTCGCCGACGTCGAGCCGGTAGCTGAGCTCCAGGAGCGCTCGGGCGGTCGCCGCGTCCGAGGAGGCGCGCTGGTAGCGGCCGAACTCCTCGCGCGTCGTCGCGTGGGCGTCCGGCGCGAAGATGTCGGTGAGCACGTCCGACCCGAGGCCCCAGTGCGACTCGACGAGCGCGAGGATGTGGTCGCGCGCGCTCGGCGGCGACAGCTCGGCTCCGGACCTCCAGCCGCCGTAGAGCACCAGCCTCCGCACCCGCTCCGGATGCGCCGCCGCCCACGCCGCGGCGATCGGCGCGCCCATCGAGGACCCCATCATGTCGAACCGCGCGGGCCCGGCGCTCACGGCCACGGCGTCGAGCTCCTCCAACTCGAACTCCAGCGACGGCGCACGTCCGGAGGGCGCGGACAGCCCGCACCCGGCGCGGTCGTACCTGACCAGCAGGCAGCCCTGCGCGAGACTCTCGAAGTAGGCGCGCTCCTCCGGGATCTCCCAGCTCAGCTGGAGGTGGCTCACCCACCCCGACACGTAGAGCAGCGGGCGGCCGGAGCCGGTCGTGGCGTACGCCAGCTCGGCGCCGCCTTCGGTCGTCAGCCTGCTGATCCGCTGCTGCATGCGTACATTGTGCGGCGGGCCGGGTGGCCGCGGCACGAGCGTGGCGCCGTCGGACCCCGGGAATACCATGACCACCGATGTGCGCAGCCTCCCGCGGTCGCACGCAGGAAGGAGCCCCCATGCCCGACCTCACCCTCTCCCGAGCCGGCGCCGCGCTGAGCTACGACGTGACCGGCGACGGACCCACGGTGCTGCAGGCGCACGGCCTCACCTCCAGCCGCGACGCCGACCTGGACCTGCTCGACCTCCGCCGGCTCGCCGAGCACGGCCGCCGCCTCGTCCGCTACGACGCCGCCGGCCACGGCCGCTCGGCGGGGCCGGACGATCCAGAGCGCTACCGCTGGACGACGCTCGCCGACGACCTGTTCGCCGTGCTCGACGCGGTCGGGCAGACCGAGCCGGTGGACGCGGTCGGGATCTCGATGGGCACCGGCACGATCCTCACCGCCGCCGTCCGGCATCCGGAGCGCTTCCGACGACTCGTTCTCGGCCTCCCGCCGACCGCGTGGGAGACGCGCCCGGCCCAGGCCGCGATCTACGGCCAGATGGCGGACCTGCTGGAGACTCAGGGCTGGGACGCGCTCATGTCGCTGATGGCGGCATCCGCGCTGGCGCTGCCGCCCGTGCTCGCCGAGCGCGGTGTCACACCGGAGCCGCAGCTGCAGCCCGCGACGGCTCCGGCCGTGCTGCGCGGCGCGGCGCTCTCCGACCTGCCGAGCCCGAAGCGGATCGCGACACTGCGGATGCCGGTGCTCCTGCTCCCCTGGGCCGGCGACGCGGGTCACCCGCTGTCGACCGCCGAACGGCTGCACGAACTCATCCCGGGCTCGGAGCTGTTCGTCGCCGAGAGCGCCGCGGACGCGGACACCTGGCCGGAACGGGTGGAGGCTTTCCTTGGGTGAACAGAGCGAGACCAACGGGTGACGGACCGGGCGAAACACGCCCGAACCGGTTGACCTGCCGGCCCTGTCCGGATACCGTCTCACGTCGTGAGCCGTCAGCCCGTGACCTGCACCGCCGTCTGGATGCGCGAACGCGCGTGCGCGCCGCTGATCCGGGTCGAGACGCCGGCCGCGACGGCTCGGGTCACCGACCTGGCCGCCGCACGAGGCCGGACTGATCGGCGGACACGCCGGCGCACCCGCCGCGCGGCCTGAACGGGTTCCCCCGTTCGTCCGCTACCCCGCTTCTGCGCACCCGCCCGACCGGTTACGTTCGTCGCATGCGGAAGATCGTGGTCTACGAACTGGTGTCGCTCGACGGTGTCGCGGAGGATCCGGACGCGTTCATCCCGGACTGGGACGAGGACATGGACGCCAACCTCGGCGCCGTGATCGCGACGCAGGACGCCGTCATCCTGGGCCGGCGCAGCTACGACGAATGGGCGCGGTACTGGCCGGGCAGCGACATCCAGCCGTTCTCGGACTTCATCAACGGGGTGACCAAGCACGTCGCGACGTCGGCGCCGCTCGACCCCGCGTGGTCGGGCGCGACGGCGATCGAGGGAGATGTCGTGGAATTCGCCCGACGACTCAAGGAAGGCGACGGCGGCGACATCGGCGTGCACGCCAGCATCACGGTCGCGCAGGCGCTGCTGGCCGGCGGGGTCGTCGACGAGCTGCGGCTCGTGATCGCGCCCGGTGTGGCGGAGGGCGGACGGCGGTTGCTGGAGGGCGTGCCCGCGATGCGGTTCGAGACGATCGCGTCGTCAGTGTCGTCCACCGGGTATCTGATGGTCGGCTACCGCGTCCTGAACTGACGCATTCGTGCCGAATGTCGCCTGTGGCGCAGTGAATCAGGACATTCGGCACGAATCGGCCGGCGTCGACCGCTATGCGGCCAGGTGGAACGTGGTCGCGAAGCGGGTGAGGAGGGTGCGCGGGCCCTGGATCACCTCCACCACCCCGGCGTCGATCGCTGCCTCCGGCGTGAGCTCGCCGGAGATGAGCCGGCGGATGTCCGGCCCGCTCGCGAACGCCAGGTCGGCGGGACCGTCGCCGCGGGCGACCTCCAGCCGCGGCCCCTCCACGTGGATGAGGAGGCCGTCGTCCCCGAACCGGGCGCCGTAGGCCGTCGCCGGAAGCTCGGCGGCGACCTGCGGCTGGAACGCGGTGCGCAGCGACATGGTCATCGAGTCGGGGGTGATGATCTGCTCGGCCCGCGGATCCCCCAGCGCCTTGAACCCCCAGGCGCCGAACGCGAGCACGACCGGCTCGAGCTCCCGCCCGTACGGGGTGAGCTCGTAGAGGACGATGCGGGAGCGCGGTGCCCGGCGGATGACGCCGGCCGCCTGCAGCTCCTTGAGCCGCGCCGCCAGGATGTTGCTCGGGATGCGGGGCAGCCCCGCGGCGAGCTCGCCGTAGCGGCGCGGCCCGACGAGCAGGTCGCGGACGATCAGCAGCGCCCAGCGCTCCCCCACGAGCTCCAGGGCCTGCGTGATCCCGTCGTACTGCCCGTAATCGCGCGCGACCATCGGACCTCAGGCCTGCTGCTGGCTCAAGTACGCCTCAGGACCCTGCTGCGCCGCGACGGGGTCCATCCAGCCGAACTCGAGGATGTTGCCGTCCGGGTCGGCGAGCTGCCGCTGGTACATGAAGCCGTAGTCGGCGGCGGGACGCTCCTCCACGCCGCCGGCGGCGATCCCGTCGGCCACGGTCGCGTCGACGACCTCACGGCTGTCGAGCATGATCGAGGTCGACACGGACACGGTCTTCGACGGCTCGCCGACCGGGCGGTCGGAGAAGGTCTGGAAGAACTCGCGCGTGACGATCATGAAGTAGTTGTGGTCCTCGTCGACGACGACGCACGCGGCGTTGTGGTCGGTGAAGAGCGGGTTGATGGTGAACCCGACGGCCTCGTAGAACGCCTTAGCGCGCTCCAGATCGGTCACCGGCAGGTTGACGAACATCATGGACATCGTTGGCTCCCTTTTCGTGGTCGGGTGATGATGAGGTCATACTTGCAAAAAACAAGTGGGTTAGTCAAGGGGTGAATTCGAGAGACTCGGCGCGACGTGAGCCGCAGCCACCTGGTAGCTTTGTCTCTGTTGCGCCCCGGGACTATTCGATCTGATCGGACTCCCGGGGCTTCTTGGTCTCATAGGGTCGGGCGATGGATCCGCACACGATTCCCGCCTTCGCCGCATCACTGAGCGAGCCGCGATTCCGTCGGTATCTGAACCGCTACGACGGGCACCATCGGCTTGCGATCCGGCTCTACGCCTGGAACATCGAGGTGTCGACCGCATTCTGGGGACCCATCGGGGTCCTCGAGATCATGCTGCGGAACAGCATCCACGATGCCTTGCGTCACGGGCGGTCGGATGACTGGTGGTACGACGGCGTCAATCTGGCGCAACGCGAGGCCTCGGTCCTGCAGGCGACCATCAATCGCCTGTTCGATCGAACCGGACGTGAACCGACTCCCGATCAGGTGGTCGGCGCGTCCACCTTCGGGTTCTGGGTCGGCCTCACCGGGCCAGGCGTGTCCCGTGACCGGCGCTTGAGCTACGAAACCGCGCTCTGGCAGCCGAGGCTTCGGCATGCGTTCGGGAATCTCGGCGGAGTGAGCCGCAAGGAACTTCACGCCCAGCTCGACGGCATCAGGAAGTTCCGCAATCGGATCGCGCACCACGAACCGATCTACACCATGAATCTGACGAGCATGCGCGACAAGATCATCCAGTGCGCGGGGTATATCGATGCTGAAGTGTCCGGATACATCGCCGGAAGTCACCGGATCGACGACGCTCTCGCCAGGCAGCGGGATGTCCTCACCTCAGGCAGCTGCGTCATTTAGACGCCGCCGCACCCCTACTCCGTCAACCGCCGCACCGTCAGCGCCTGCTCCGCGAACCCCACCGCGCCCTCCCGGTCGTGCAGCACGGACCGCGTGATCCCGAGCCCCGTCGTCCCGAAGACCACCTCCGTGTCCAGCCCCAGCCAGCCGCCCGACGGCGCGCGGTGGAGGTGGATGGTCAGGTCGACGTTGGGGAACATCCAGCGGGTCGGGTGCTCGCGCACCGCAACGCCGTTGGCCGTGTCGACCAGCGTGATCCACGCCGTCACCGGGTCGACGGACACGCCCTCGATGAGCTCGCAGCCGGTCGAGAGCCAGACGGTCGCGCGGCCCGCCTCGGGCGAGCGCACGGCGCGGGTGTCGAGGGAGGCGACGTAGCCGCCCTGCCAGGCCTCCATCATCGACCACGGGGTCGCCGTCTCCGGCGACGGCAGCGGCCCGGCGGCGCCACCGGCCACCTCGGCCGTGTCGAACGCGGACAGCAGCCAGGCGCGCGCCTTCACCGCGGTGCGGCCGTGGATGACAGCGGTCGCCTCCACCAGCTCGATCGTGCGGCCGGGGCGGATCGTCTCGACCGACAGCTGCACCTCGTCCAGGGCGAGGAAGCCGAGGATGTCGAAGCTGATCCGGGCGAGCTGCAGCGACGGGCCGTCCGAGGCCGCCGCGTGACGGAGGATCGCGTGCGTGATCAGGCCGCCCAGCGGGCTGAAGTGCATCTCGTCGTCGGCCCACGCACCGCCGGCGTGCGGGGTGGGGGTGAAGACGTTCTCGCTCTTCTGCACGAAGTAGGCGGCGGGGATGGGGGTGTCGGCGTTCATCCCCTCCAACCTAGGCGCAGGGCGCCCTCCCGGACGACACTAGAGCGTATGAGCAGACACGAACGCGCGCGGGAGGCCGCCGCAGAAGCCCAGCAGCGCGCCCAGGCGGAGGCCGCGATCGAGGCGACCGAGACCGACGACACCGAGGTGGACGCGGACGAGACGCTGGAGTCGGAGGAGGAGCCCCAGTAGGGCGGCCCAGTAGGGCGCCCCAGTAGCGCGGCCCGTCGGGCGGGCTCAGCCGGCGTGGCCCTGCACGAACCGTGACGTCGGCGCTCCACCCACCTCGGCGCCCCGCAGGTCGGAGTCGCGCACGAGCGGCGGGATCGACGGGTCGTCGGGCAGCTCGATCGTCGCGGCCAGCCGGAGGTCCTGGGAGGAGGCGCCGACCTCGATCGTGAAGGAGCCGCCCTCGCGTCGCCACAGGCCCGAGCGTCCGTCGGGGCGGGTCGCCGCGGTGTCCCAGTAGGCGAAGTCCCGGCTCACCAGGTCGAACGAGACCGTGACCGTCTCGCCCGGTGCAAGCGCGACCTTCTCGAAGCCGCGGAGCTCGCGCAGCGGACGGCGCACCTCCGCCTCGGGGTCGCCGACGTAGAGCTGGACCACCTCGCCGCCCGCGACCGGGCCGACGTTGGCGACGGAGCACGTGACGCGCACGACGCCCGACGCCGGGTCGAGGACCGACACCTGGAGGTCGCCGTACGCGAACTCGGTGTAGGAGAGCCCGTGCCCGAACGGGTAGCGCACCGGCCGGCGCAGGGCGTCGTACCAGCGGTAGCCGATGAAGACGCCCTCGCCGTAGACGACCGTCCCGCGGTCGCCGTTCCAGTTCGGGAAGCCGGGGGTGTCCTCGACGGCGAGCGGGAAGGTCTCGGCGATCTTTCCGGACGGGTTGACCCGGCCGAACAGCGCGTCGGCGACGGCCGAGCCGACGGCCTGGCCGCCGAGCCAGGCCTCCACGACGGCGTCGACACGGTCGTGCCACGGGTCCATCGTCACGGGCGAGCCGTTCGACAGCACCACCGTCAGGGAGGCGCCGGTGCGGTCGCGGAGGTCGGCCAGGGCCCCGATCAGCGCGACCTGGTCGGCGGGGAGGTCGAGCGTGAACCGGTCGTTGGCCTCCTGCTCGTGCGAGAGCGGGAGGCCGGCGAAGACCACGATCGACTCGGCGGAGGCGGACGCGGCGACGGCCTCCTCGATGAGCTGCCTGGCACGGTCGGACAGCGGGCCCTGACGGAGCCGCTGCACGGACTCCGCGACCCGCAGCTCCTCGACCAGGTACTCCGAACGGCGCGCCACAGCGGGCCGCTCGGCGACCCCGTGGGCCTCGAAGACGGCGGCGTTGTCGTCCTGATACGCGTTCTTCGGGAGGTCGACGTACCCGGGCGCGTAGACGACCCGCTCCCCCGCGATCGCCCGGATCGCGTCGAGCGGCACGTCCACCCGTGTCGGGTCGACGCCGGACGACCCGCCGCCCTGGATGCGCGCGTTCTCGGCGAACGCCCCGACGACCGCGATCGTGCCGCCGGTCTCCGCGAGCGGCAGCACCGCCGCCTCGTTGCGCAGCAGGGTGACGCACGCGGCCGCGGCCTCCCGGGCCAGCGCGTGATGCGCGGACGCGTCCAGGAGGTCGAGCTGCGCGTCGCTCAGCCGGTCGCCCGGCGCGTGGCCGAGGTCCATGACGGGCCCGTTCACGAGGTCCGCCCCGGGATAGGTGCGGGCGACCAGCTCCAGAACCCGCCGGGCCGAGGCGTCGACCACGGACTCCTCCAGTTCGCCGGCGCGGACCGCCGCCACGACCTCCGCGACCGTCCGGCCGTGCGTTCCCGGCATCTCCAGGTCGAGGCCGGCGCGGAGGGCGGCGACCCGGTCGTGCACGGCGTCCCAGTCGGAGACGACGGCGCCCGTGTAGCCCCAGTCCTCGCGCAGCACCTCGGTCAGCAGCCAGCGGTTCTGCGACGCGTGCACGCCGAACAGGCGGTTGTACGAGCACATGACCGTCCACGGCTCCGCCTGGCGCACGACCCGTTCGAAGGCCGGCAGGTACGTCTCACGCAGCGTCCGCTCGTCGGCGACGACGGAGATCCGGGTCCGCTCGATCTCCTGGTTGTTGGCCGCGAAGTGCTTCAGCGACGCGCCGACGCCGGCCGACTGGAGGCCGTCCACGTAGGCCGCGCCGAGCTCGCCCGCGTGCAGGGGGTCCTCGGAGAAGTACTCGAAGTTGCGCCCGCACAGCGGCGAGCGCTTCATGTTCACGCCGGGACCGAGCACGACCTGCACGCCCTCCGACCGCGCCTCCGCACCGATCGCGGCGGCGACCCGGCGCATCAGGTCGCGGTCCCACGAGGCGCCCATCGCGGACGCGGTCGGGAAGCCGGTCGCCGGCACCCAGACCATGTCCACGCCGGTCTCCTTGCGGAGCCCGTGCGGGCCGTCGCCAACCTCGATCGCGGGCACCGGCGCGGGCAGCCCCGGCCGGTCGATGGCCTGGGTGAACCAGTCGTCGACGCCGGAGAGCAGCGACGCCTTCTCCTCCAGGGTGAGGGCGGCGAGGACGTCGTCCACGACGAAGGGAGGGGTCTGCATGGAGGAGGGGCCTTTCGGGAACCGGGGGGTGAGTGACGGGAGGTCAGGTGGCGAGGAAGTCTTCGGGGTGCTCCTGCCGGAGGCGCGCGACCAGCTCAGCCGTCACGGCGACGCCGCCCTCGGCGAGCGCATCCAGGACCACACCGTGCAGCGGCGAGTCGTCCGCCACGGTGACCCGTGCGCCCGGCGCGACCCGGGCGAGCTCGACCAGGATCGCGTCCCGCATCGCCGGGTGCTCCGAGGTCGCGACCGACCCGTTGAGCAGCACCGGGAGGTCGCCCGCGGCGAAGTCGGCGCCGACGCTCCGGGCGCACCACTCCGCATAGCCGACGAAGGCGGTCGCCTGGTCGTGCACGATCCGCTGCGCGACGGCGTCGCCCTCCCCGGCCAGTTCGAGCACCAGCCGGGAGGCCTTCCACAGCTCGGTCCCCGGCAGTGCGCCGAAGCGCCGCGTGAAGACGTGCCGCAGCTCGCCTGCGTCGGCGACGCTGTAGTACTCGCAGAGCACCGGAGTGAGGCGCGTCGCCGGCCCCATCCCCATCCACTCACGGCAGGCCGCCTTGAGCGCGCTGTTGCCGAGGCCCTGGCCGCCGAGGTCGTCGAACACGTACCAGCCCGAGCACTGCTCGCGGCCGTCCGCCGACCGCGCGGCGACCGCCGGGCCGGTGCCGACCGTGATCGACAGCCCGACGCCGGTGCCGTCGATCAGGCGCAGTGAGGCGAAGCCGTCGTTCTTGACGCTCCAGCCGCCCATACCCGGCAGCCGGGCGGCGATGCGCTCGTCCCAGAACGTGGCGTCCTCCGGGTAGTCGACCCCGGCGAGGCGGAAGGCCGCGGACCGGATGTCCGCGACCGTCGCCCCCGCCTCGTCCAGCGCCGCCGCGACCGCACCGAACACCGCGGTCTCGGCCACCTCGATGCTCGACGCCCCGTAGATGTCGCCGCGGCCGCCACGACCGCGGCCGAGCACGGTCCCGGTGCCGTCGACGACGAGCGCGACCGTCTTGGAGTTGCCCGCGTCGACGGCGAGGTACAGCGGCCCGGCGTCCGCGCGCTCCGCCATGCTCAGCGCAGCAGCCGCTCGGGGAGGTACGCGCGGTGCGCGAACGCCATCTCGTCGTACAGCTCCTCGGCGACGCGCAGCGTCGGGACCATCGGGTTCGCGGCGAGCGCACGGATGCCGTCGGCGCGCGTGCCCTTCCAGGCCGCCTCCGCCGCCAGGTACTGGTACTCGGCGAGCTGCTGCACGAGCCCGCGCACCGCGTGCGGCAGCGGCTTCTGCGGCAGCGGGGTCACGCCCGAGCCGTCCACGTCGCACCACATCTCCACGACGACATCCTCGTCGAAGCCGGGCAGCACGCCGCCGGTGTTCGGGAGGTTGACAGGCAGGCGCGCAGGCGCGTCGTTGTAGTAGGAGCTCATCACGTCGATGGCGAGCTCCAGCTCGTGGATGCCGCCGCGGGACCGGCGCGGGTCCAGCTCGGGGACCGCCGCCTGCGACTGCTCGTCATAGTGCTCCCAGTAGCCCGGAAGCGCGGCGAGCAGGTCCTCGGCGCGGGTCGTCCGTGCGCCCTGCAGCTCGCGCAGGATCTCCTCGCGGAAGTAGTAGTACTGGAAGTAGTCGGCCGGCACCGAGCGCATGGTGACCGCCAGCTGCAGCATCCGCTTCTCCAGCGTGCTGAGCGTCGGGTCGTCCTTGCGGGTCTCCCACGCCACGTCGAGCAGCGGCATGAGGTCCTGGCCGTCGTAGGTGTGCTCGGTCGACCAGCAGTTGTGGTTGACGCCCGCCATGACGACGTTCGCGCGCTCGGGATCGAGCCCGGCCGCGCGCAGCACGGTCTTCGGGAAGACGATCGGGCCCTCGCACATCGACCAGATCGTCCGGTCGGTGAACCGGGTGACCGCCTGCGAGACGATGTTGACCGGGTTCGTGTAGTTGAACAGGATCGCCTTCGGCGCGACGGCGTCGAGGTCGCGGATGATGTCCTCGTAGATGTGGATCGACCGCAGCGACATGAAGAAGCCGCCGGGCCCCTGGGTCTCCTGCCCGATCACGCCGTGCTTGAGCGGGATGCGCTCGTCCAGCGCGCGGGCGGCGAAGTTGCCGGGGCGGAAGCTCGACAGCACCGCGTCCGCGTCGGTCAGCGCCGCGCGGCGGTCGGTGGTCGACGTGATCGTGATGTCGAGGCCCTTCGACTGCGCGATCTTCTGGCCGATGGTCTCGACGGCCTTCAGACGCGCGGGGTCGACGTCCTGGATCACGATCTCCGAGCCGTCGAACTCCTCGCCGTGCTCCAGGATGGACGCGATGGTGCCCGCGCCGCGGGACGATCCTCCGCCGATGTAGACGAGCTTGATGGAAGCCATGGGTGTGAGTGGTGCCTTTCTGGTCGGAGGGGAGGTCAGCGGGTGGTCTGCAGCAGTTCGGCCGCGCTGCGGTCCACGAGGAAGCGCGCGTCGGAGCATTCCGAGAGGACGGTCGCGGGCCAATCGGACTCGTAGGAGTCTGCAGCGGCCAGCCGGCGCACGGTGTCCTGCTTGTGCTCGCCGGTGACGACCATGACGACCGAGCGGGAGAGCTCGCGGATGGTCGCGATGCCGACCGTCACGCCGAACCGCGGCGCCTCGTCCAGGCTGCGCAGCGTCGGGAAGGTGCCGAGGTTGTCGCGGCGGGTGTCCTCCCCGAGCGGCACCACGCGGGTGACGGTGTCGGCGGCGGCGCCGACCGGGTTGAGGGCGACGTGGCCGTCCGAGGCGCCGGAGGCGAGCAGGAAGACGTCGATGCCGCCGGCCGCGGCGAGCGCGCGGTCGTACTCGCCGGCCTCCGCTGCGGGGTCAGGGAACCAGAGGCTGGCCTCCGGGATGCGGTGCTCCGGCGATGCGGCGGCGTTCAGGAGGCCGAGGATCTCGCGCCGCCCGAACCCGACGCAGCTGTGCGGGAGGGCCGGGTCGATCGCGCGGAAGCCGTCGCCGGCCTCCTCCACGTACTCGTCCATCAGGGCGACGACGACGTGGGAGAGGTCGAGGTCGCGCTCGGCGACGAGCGCGGCGAGGTTCGCGTAGGTCGCGATCGGGCTGCGTCCGCTCGGGCAGCCGAGGACGAACGTCCGCCCCTCGGCCGCTGCCGCGGCGATCGCGTCGGCGAGCTGGACCGCGGCCTCCCGCCCGACGTCGTCGGCCGTGTCGAGGATTTCGGGCGCGATGCGCATGGGTACTCCTTTGTTGCTTCTGGTGCAGTGAGGGGAAGAAGAGGACGGGCGCCGGTCACTCTTTGAGCGCGCCGTTGAGCACGCCCCGGATGAAGTGGCGCTGGAAGAACGCGTAGAGGATCAGCACGGGCAGCGCCACGATCAGCGAGCCGGCCGCGAGCATGTTGACGTCGAGGGTGTGCTGGCCCTGGAAGACGCCGAGCGCGAGGGTCGCCGGCTGGATGGACGGGTCGGCGATGAAGACCAGCGAGAGGAAGAAGTCGTTCCAGGTCCACATGAACGACAGCAGCGCGAGGGTGAGCACCGCGGGCCGCGAGATCGGCAGCAGGATCTGCCACAGCATCCGCCAGCTGCGCGCGCCGTCCATCTCGGCCGCCTCGATCAGCGACTTGGGGACGGCCCGGAAGGTCGCCCGCATCCAGAAGACGCCGAACGGCACGCCCATCCCGATCTGGATGATGATCAGGCCGAGCCAGGAGTTCGTGAGCCCGAGCGACTGGAACGTGTAGTAGAGCGGGATGATGAACACCTCGGCCGAGATCATCAGGCCGAACAGGATCAGCGGGAACAGGACCTTCTGCCCCGCGACGCCGAGCACGCCGAAGGCGAAGCCGGACAGGATGGCGAGCACGGTCTGGCCGAGCACGGCGCCGATCGTGATGACGGCCGACGCGATCATGGCCGACCCGAAGCCGCCCACGTTCCACGCGGTGACGAAGTTGTCGAAGTGCAGGTTCAGCAGGTCGAGCTGGCCGCTCCGGCTGGGGCTGAGCGCAGTGAACACGAACCAGATGACCGGGAACAGCACGAGAACCGTGACGAACGCGAGGATGGCGTGGTTGAGCAGTCGCTCGGTGCGCGAGATCATGCGTCCTTCTCCTCGGAGAGCCGGGTGATGACGAGCGCGACGCCCAGGCAGACGATCGCGATGATGATGCCGATGGCCGCGGCCATCCCGACATCCGGGTTGAGGAACGCCTTGCGGTACAGGATCAGCGCCGGCGTGGTGGTTGAGGTCCCCGGGCCGCCCTGTGTGGTGATCCAGACCAGGTCGAAGGCTCGCAAGGCGCCTGTCACGGTCAGCGTGAGCGCGACGGCGACCTGGCCGCGGAGGCTCGGCAGGGTGATCGAGAAGAACTCGCGGATCGGGCCGGCGCCGTCGATGCGCGCCGCCTCGTAGAGCTCGGTCGGGATGGCGGCGACGCCGGCGACGAACAGCACCATGCAGAGGCCGAGGGCGGTCCAGGTGCCGATGACGCCGAGCGCGGGCAGCGCCCAGTTGAAGTCGCCGAGCCAGTTCTTGGCCAGGTCGCCGAGGCCTACAGCGCGCAGCGCCTCGTTGAGCGGCCCGTCCGGGCCGTAGATCCGCTTCCAGATCACGGCGACGACGACGCTGGTCAGCACCTGCGGCAGGAAGAGCAGCCACCGGTAGACCCCGCCGCCGCGGAGCTTGCCGCGGCCGAGCAGCGCGGCCGACATCAGGCCGAGCGCGATCGGCAGGACCGCGAAGAAGACGACCAGGACGAGCACGTGGCCGAGCGACTCGACCAGGGCCGGGTCGGTGAAGAACGAGATGTAGTTGTTCAGGCCGACCCACGTGGCCGTGGTCACGCCGTCCCAGCGGTAGAACGAGTAGTTGACGCTCTGCAGGATCGGGACGATCACCACGAAGCCGTAGAACAGGAGGCCGGGGGCCGCGAAGGCGAGCCCGAGCCAGCGGCGGCGGCGCACCCGCGGCGTCAGCGTGCGCCGCGGGGCCCGCTTCGGCGTGCTGCGGCCGGGGGCCGCCGGTGCAGCGGCCGGGGCCTCCGGCCGCTGCACCACCTGGGACGAGGTCATCCCGTCAGCCCTGCTTCCGCGTGGCCTGGAAGGCGTCGTAGTCCTTCTGACCGGCCGCAGCGAGCTGGTCCGGCGTGACCTGGCCGGCGTACAGCTGCTGGAGCTGTCCGCCGATTGTGTCGATCATCGACGGGGTCGACCAGTCGAAGTAGGGCACGTAGCCGTTGCCCTTGTCGAGCGTCTGCTGGGCCGAGATCTCCGTGGCCAGCTCCGCGTTGCCACTCGGGGTGCTGAGGCCCGAGTGCAGCAGCGGGAGGAAGCCGTGGCCGACCGCCTGCTGGGCCGCGGTCTTGGACGCCATGAAGTCGAGGAAGGCCGCTGCGGCGTCCGGGTGCTTCGACTTGGCCGAGATGGACAGGTTGGCCGCGGTCGAGCCGGTGCCGACCACCTTGCCGCCCTGCACCTGCGGGAGCTGCACGTAGCCCATGGTCTGCTTCTGCGCGTCCGAGAAGCCGAGCGAGCCGGTGTACTCGAAGCGGAAGGCCGCCTTGCCGTCCATGAACTGGGCCTGCGCGTCGGCGTACTGGACGCCGGGGTAGTTCGGGGTGAACCAGCCCGAGTCCGCCCACTTCTTGACGTCCTTGGCCGCGTCCACGATGCCGGTCGAGGTGATCGGGACGTTGCCGGCGGAGTAGACGAAGTCGCCGATGTTCTTCGAGGTCGCGTAGAGGTCCTGCGTCGCGAAGAGGATCGACGTGGCAGAGCCCTTGTCCTGCGAGCCGTAGGCGATCGGGGTGATGCCGGCGGCCTTGACCGCTGCGGCGTCCTTCTCGAAGTCGGCCAGCGTCTTGGGCACGGGCAGGCCGAGCTTGTCGAGGATCTCCTTGTTGTAGTACAGGCCGATCAGCGAGGAGCGCGCCGCCGGGGTGGCGTAGAGCGAGCCGGTGCCCATCTGCTTGCCGTCGGGGGTGAACTCGAGCTGGCGGGCGATGGTGTCCGGGATCTCCTTCTTCCAGCCGTAGAGGTCGGAGTAGGCGTCCAGGTTGAGGATGCGGCCGCCCTTGGCGAGCGTGCCCATCGACTGCCAGCCGTTGTTGACGAGCGCGATGTCGGGACCGTTCGGGTCGGCGAGGCGGAGGTTGAGGGTGTTCATCACCTGGCCCCAGTCCTGCGTGGTGCGCTTGATGGTGATGTTCGGGTGCTGCTTCTCGAAGTCCTTGACGACCGAGTCCATCCACTTGCCCTCTTCGCCCTGCCAGAAGTCGAGGATCTTGAGGGTGACGGGCTTGCCGGAAACGTCCTTCGAGACCGCGTGCGAGGAGCCCGCGGCGCTGGAGCCTCCGGGTGCGCACGCTGTCAGGCCGAGGGCCAGTCCAGCGGTGAGCGCGAGCGCTCCGGCGAGGTGCCTCTTTTTCATGCGAGTCTCCTTTAACTCGTCAGCAGGGGTGGCGCCGGTGTCCGGCGCGGGTGGCGCCGACGTCCGGCGGAACCAACCGTAACCATAACCAAACCAGATAGTCCATTCGAGAACGAATTAACAGCCATCGGTCGAACTGGTATGGTCACTTCCTGTGAAGACTCCGACGATCGCAGAGCGCGTCATCCGCGACCTGAACACGTCCCTCAACCACGGCGTCTACCCGCCGGGCACCCGCCTCCCCGGCGAACGGCAGCTCGCCGAGAGCCTCCATGTCAGCCGGAGCACCATCCGCACGGCCCTGGAGGACCTGGAGCGCCAGGGCCGCATCGCGCGCTCGGCGCAGCGCGGCTGGTTCGTCCCGAGCCCCACGGTCGGCGAGCCGCCGAGCACGCTGCAGAGCTTCAGCGAGATGGCGCGGCTGCGCGGCCACACGCCGACGGCGCAGGTGCTGGAGAAGAGCGTCCGGTCGGCCACCATCGACGAGGCGGAACGGCTCGGCATCGTCGCCGGCGCCGACGTGCTCGTGCTGGTGCGCCTGCGCGGGATGAACTCCACCCCCATCTGCGTGGACACCAACGTCATCCCGTTGTCCGTCGCTGGGCCGCTCGTGGAGGCCGACCTCACCGACGCGTCGCTGTACGAGTCGCTGCAGACGCTCTGCTCGGTCGACATCTACCGCAGCGCGTACAGCGTCCAGGCCGACGCGGCGAGCACGGACCTCGCCGGGCTGCTGCACATCACCGCGGGGAGCCCCGTGCTGATCGGGCGCGAGATCGCCTACGACCGCGCGGGCGGTCCGGTGCTGCTGGGGCTGAACACCTACCGCGGGGACGCGTACCGGTTCGAGGCGGACCTGTACCGGGCGGGATAGGCCCGGGTCACCCTGGGCCGCACGGCCGCTGGGCCGGCGGCCTCGCGGCGGGCTACGCCCCGGACCCCACCGGGTCCGCGCCGTACTCCGCGCGGTAGTGGCGCACGAAGACGGCCTCCGATGAGAAGCCCCACTGCTCGGCGACCGCGCGAACCGTGACCGGAGTGCTGGAGAGCTGGTCGTGGGCGCCGTTGAGGCGCGATCGCCGCAGGTAGGCGGTGGGGCCAAGACCGTCCGAGTGGGAGCGGAAGGCGAGCACGAGCTCGCCGGTCGAGGCGCCGGCGGCGAGGGCGGCGTCCTCGATGGTGATCGGGGTGCCCGCGTGGTCGCGGAGGAACTGCGCGCCGACGCGGAACACCCGCGCCCGGCGCTCGGCGGACACGCGCAGTTCGCGCCGGTCCCCCACCAGCCGGAAGGTCTCCAGCGCCGCCAGCGCGAGCTGTCGGTAGGTGGTCGCGCGCATCGAGTCGTTGGAGAGGGCGCCCGACCGCCACTCCCGCCTGGCGACCTCCAGGGCCGCCAGCCAGTAGGCGGACCGTCGCGCGTTGACCGGCAGCGGGCCGTCGAAGCGGAGCTCCAGGTCGTCCTGCGCGTAGAGCAGTCGGGCGGTGCGGGTCAGCGCAGGCACACGGAACGCGACGGCGCGGCCCTGGGTGTCGGACATCCGGTGCACGGACTGCTCCCCCGGCTGGAAGATCACCGGGTCGGCTGCGAAGCTTCCCGTCTCATCCCCGACCTCCCAGCCGCTGCCCGGCGTGCCGGTCGAGATGAGGAGCACGTCGGGGTCGACCACGCAGCGCAACTCGCCGAGCATCGCAGCGTCCGCGAGGAGGAAGCGATCGTCGCCGACCACGTGCTCGGCGAAGCCGGAGAAGCGGCGGCCGAGATCGACCCGGCCGTAGTGGCCGGCCAGGTGGGCCTGCGTCTCGTCGCGGTCGCGCGAGCGGAACCGGCGCTCGAAGAATGTCGCTGACAGATGGCTGTTCGGGGATCCCATCGGTGGGAACCTCCTCCATCCGGCCGCGGCCGGGTGCTCACGAAGAGTTTTTGAGGGGTCCTGCGTACCCGACACGCAGGACCCCTCGACGGGCGCCCGACACCCGAATCTTCGGGAGCCCGTCGGGCGGAGGGGCCACTGGGGGCGGACCCTCCCTGGGGGGAAACTGTCAGAAGGTGCCTTCTGCTGTGAGTATACGTCGAGATTGGAACTTTAATCCACGCTCCAGTTCCACCAAGCGATTCCGGCTCGCTACGATCGAACCAGAGCGGCGCGCGTGCGCGCGAGAGAAGGTGTGGAGATGCCCGTCCCGGGGGTGTCGGAGGTCCGGCAGACGCGTGTGCTGGCGCGCGACCGCGCCTACGGGTCGCTGCGGACAGCGATCCTCGACGGCACGATCCGCCCGGGCGAGCACCTGGACGACGCCGAGCTGCAGGCCTGGCTCGGGATGTCGAAGACGCCGATCCGGCAGGCGCTGCACGCGCTGACGATCGAAGGTTTCGTGGAGACGGCCGCCCAGTCGTACACCCGCGTGGTCGAGCCGCGGGTGGAGGACGCCGTGCTGCACCTGCAGACCATCGGAGTGTTCGTCCTCGGCGTCCTCGACCTCACCCTCGACGGGCTGAGCGCCGCCGACCGGGACGCCCTGGTCGCGGACGTCGACCGGCTGATCGCCGCGCTGGAGGCCGCCGATCTGGAGGCGTCGCTGGCAGGCTCCCAGGTGTACTACGGGCGCCTGATGGCGCTGTGCCCGAACCGCGTGCTGCTCCGGCTGGCGGAGCGGACGCTCGCCGCCCGCGCCTTCTACGTCGGCGTGGCCTACCGCGCGCTCGGGATCGACTGGCCGGAGGCGGCACAGGCGTATGCGGCGCTGCGCTCGGCGCTCGCGGCGGCGGACTCCCGGGCTGTGACGGCGGCGGAGCGGGAGATCTTCCGCATCGACGCCCTGCGGCTCGCACGCGAGGAGGGACACGCCTGATGCCGGTCCCCCGCTCCCCCGAGAAGCCGGTCAGCCCGCGCGAACTCGTCCGCGAGCGCGTCTACGCGCAGCTCAAGGAGGCCATCCTCTCCGGCGTGCTGCTGCCGGGTGAGCGCCTGGACGAGGCCGAATTGCGCGGCTGGCTCGGCGTCTCCGGAACGCCGATCCGGCAGGCGCTCCACACGCTCAGCCTGGAGGGGCTGGTCGAGACGGCGCCGCAGTCCCACTCCGCCGTCATCGCGCCGCGCCCCGAGGAGGCCCGCGACACCCTCCAGACCATCGGCGTCCTCGTGACAGGCGCGACCATCCTCACCCTGCCGCAGCTCACCGGCGCGGACCGGACGCGCCTGGCCGCTTTGGCGCTGGACGTCAAGACGCAGCACGAGCGGGGCGACATCCCCGCGATCACGACGGCCGCGGAGACCTACTTCGGGTCGATCGTGCAGGCCTGCCCGAACCCGGTCTACATCGACGTCGTCGCCCAGGTGGGACCGTCGCTGAGCTACCACGTCACCGTCACCCACCGGGCACTCGACGCGGACCTTGCGGGGCTGGGGCGCGACTATGCGGAACTGTCGGCGGCGCTGCTGGACGAGGATGACGCGCGGGTCATCGACGTCACGAAGCGGATCTTCCTGATCGGGAGCGTTCCGCCTTCCGCGGCCTAGGCTCGGGGCATGGCTGAGAACTCCCGTCCCACCGCCCTGGTCACCGGAGCGTCGCGCGGCATCGGCCGGGCGATCGCCGTCGAGCTGGGCAGCACCCACCACATCCTGGTCGGCGGCCGGGATGCCGCCGGCGTCGCAGCCGTGGTGGCGGAGCTGCCGTCGGCCGAGCCGTTCGTCGCCGACCTGACCGGCGACGCTCTTCCCGGCATCCCGGAGCGGCTCGACGTCCTCGTGCTGTCGGCCGGCGTGGAGGACGGCGGGACCATCGCCGAAACGGACGACGCGACCTGGCGGCACGTCTTCGAGGTCAACGTGTTCGCCGTCGCGGCCCTGCTGCGGGCGACCCTCCCGGCGCTGAGGGCGGCGAGCGGGCTCGTCGTCGCCATCAACAGCGGGTCCGGGCTGAGCAGCGGGGCGGGCGGCGGCGTCTACTCCGGCTCGAAATTCGCGCTCCGTGCGCTCACCGACGCGCTGCGGGAGGAGGAGCGGCCGAACGGCGTCCGCGTCACGAGCATCCACCCCGGCCGGGTCGACACCGACATGCAGCGTGCGCTCGTCGCCCGCGAGGGGCACGAGTACGACGCGGCCTACACGATCACGCCGGAGATGGTCGCGGCGACCGTGCGCGTGGCGGTGGACCTGCCGAGCACGGGGATGGTGGAGGCGCTGACGGTGCGGCCGGTGCGGCGGCGGTGAACCGCGGAGCCCGTACTCATCCCGAACCCCGGCTTTACGATCCCCGAACATTCCCCAGCGAGGCTTGAGTCAGCCGGAAAAACCCCCGGCTGCTTACCTCTGACGGGAGAACCATGTCCAGACGATCCATCGGCATCATCACGGCGGCGACCGCGGGAATCGCGTGCGCAGCCCTCATCGGCGGCCCGGCTTTCGCCGACACCCCGACGCCGACCCCGTCGCCCTCCGCCTCGCACGCCCCCAAGACGCTCGCGCAGATCCAGGCCGCCGGCGCCAAGGCGACCTCCGACCGCGAGACCAAGCTCACAGCGGCCATCGCCAAGGTCAACGCGGACAAGTACCTCACCTCCGGCGACAAGTCCACGATCCTCGCACGGCTGAACAACGACCTCGCCGGCATGAAGTCCTCGGCCTCCGCGATCGCCGCCGACACCACGACCACACAGGCCGCCGCGGACCTCAAGAAGGTCTACGACTCCTACCGCGTCTACGCCGTCGCCCTCCCCCAGGCCCGCGACGCCTCCGCCGCCGACCGCCTCACCGGCACCACGATCCCCAAGCTGACCAAGGAGCAGTCCACGCTCGCCGACCTGCTCTCCGGCGCGGACAAGGCGAAGTCGACCTCCGCGCTGCAGTCCGACCTCAGCGACCTGACCGCCCAGCTCGCGACCGCGTCCCACGACGCGAGCCGAGTCTCGGCCGCGGCGCTGGCCGTGACCCCGAGCTCGTACGACTCGAACCACTCCGCGCTGTCGTCGGCGAAGTCGTCACTCGCGTCGGCGCGCACCGCGGTGAAGAAGGCGGAGTCGGACGCCAAGTCGGTTCGGGAGGCGATCAAGACGAAGAAGTAGGCGGAGCGCCCTCCCACTCGGCCGCCAGCAGCGACCAGACCTGCTTGTCGTGGAACACCCCACCGACCGGCCAGGCCTCCCGGAGCACGCCCTCCATCGTCATCCCGAGGCGGCGGGCGACGGCCGAGCTGCGGTCGTTGTCGTTGCGGCAGCGCCACTCCGCGCGGTGCATGCCGCGCTCCTCGAAGGCGTAGGCGAGCAGTTCGCGTACCGCGCTCGTGATGTGGCCGTGGCCCTCGGCGTCCGGCTCCAGCCAGCAGCCCACCTCGAAGCCGCCCGTCGCCGGGACGAACTCCACGAACATCACGCCGCCGACCAGCGTGCCGTCGGCCCAGATGCCGTAGATTCCCGCCCCCTCCCTGGCCGCCCGGTCGGCGTACCGGCCGAGCGTGGCGCGGGCGCCCGCGACGTCCTCGGTGACGAACGACGGTCCCACCCACGGACGGATGTGCTCCCTGGCACGGTCGAGGTGCGCGGCGAACTCCTCCGCCATCCAGGGCTCGAGGGGGCGCAACCGGGCGCCGGAGGCGAGGGTCTTCGAGAACATGAGGGACACGCTACAGGGGCGGCGGGACCGATCAGCCCGGCGTGCCCGGCATGCGCAGCGTCCGCAGGTCGAACGCCCACGCGTTGACCGTGATCGGGACGCCTTTGGGGTACTCCGACTCCTCGGCCCCCGTGTTCACGAATCCCACGGAGCGGGCGAGCGCGTTCGACGCCGTGTTGTCCACGCGCGGGAAGGCGAACATCGTGTCGCGCTCGCCCCGAGCCGCCGCGTGGTCGAGCAGGAGCCGGATGGCGTGCCGTGCGTAGCCCCGGCGCTGGAACGGCACGAACACGAACCATCCGCACTCGTACACGGCGCGTCCGTGATGGTCGATCTGCCAGTAGGCGGCCGCCCCGACCGGCTCCTCCGCCGCGTCCGACCAGACGGTGAACGGCGAGATGGTCCCGTCGGCCTGCCCGCGGAGGAAGCGCTCGTGCCGGCGGCGCACGACCTCCTCGCCCTGCGGGCCGCCCAGGAAGGTCGTCATGTCGGCGGCGTCGTTCCTCAGTTCGACGGCCAGGTCGGCCTCGGTCCACGGTCGCAGTCGCACTCGGTCAACGCCCACGCCGCGACACTACACGCGGCGAACGGAAGGCGCGCACGGCGGGACGGCCGAGCGAGCCCCGCCCTAGAAGCGACCGGCTCTCCGTAGTCGTCCGGGACGGGAGTCCGGGTCCACCACGACCCGGTAGAGCGGTTTCGCCCACCACCGCTGGAGCCACGTCACCGGTTCGATCCGGTGACGGCGCGCCTGGCCGCGCGGCCGCGGCGATGGTCGCCCCGAACGGCGCCAGGCGTCGAGCGCGTCGCTGCTCTCCGTCCAGAGCGCCAGACCGTCGGCGGCGTCGCTGAGCCGCGGGTCATCCGCGTCCAGCCCGAGGTGCTCGGCCCAGAGCTGTGCGCGGAGGTCGCGCGCGATGTCCGCTCCGACGATGGCGCAGGTGAGCTCGCTGTCGCTGGTCCAGGACCGCAGGTTGAAGTTGTCGGAGCCGCACGTCATCCACGTGTCGTCCACGATGCAGATCTTCGCGTGCACGTAGATCGGCGTGCCGGCGGCGTTCTCCAGGTCGAAGACGCCGACCCGGCCGGGCGCCGCACGCCGAAGCGCCGACACGGCCCGGTGCTGACCGAGACGGCCGGGCGGGCCGGAGATCCCGCCGTCGTCGTCCGGATAGCGCGGCAGCACGACGATCACCTGCAGCGCGGGGTTCGACCGCAAGGCGCTCGCGATCCCGGCCGCGACGTCCCTCGACCACAGGAACTGGTCCTCGATGTAGATGCAAGAGCGTGCACGGGCGAAGGCCTTGAGGTACGCGCGCGCGATGCTCCGCTCCCCCTGCGGCGCGAACGGGAAGGCCGGACGTTTCGGTGCGTACGTGCGCAGCACCTGCACGGCGTGCGCTCCCGCCGTCGGAGGCGGAGGCGTCGCCTCGGGGAGCGGTCGCGGGTGCCGCGGCATGTCCGCGAGACGTTGCACGAGCATCCGGTACGGGTTGCGATGGTCCAGCGGGTGCGGGTCGTCCCAGCGCTCGGAGAACGTGTCCAGCAGGTCGCCGACCACAGGCCCGCGCAGTTCGAGCGCGGCGTCGTGCCAGGGCGGCCGCTCGCCGTAACGCGGGTCGATCTCCTGCGCCTGCGGGTCCCCCGCGTGGCCGATGTCATCCCGCCGGCTGTGGCAGAGGTCGATCCCGCCGACGAACGCGATGTCCCGCGCCGGGTCGTGCGTGTGCCGGATCACGAAGAGCTTCTGATGGTGCGACCCGAACGCGCGCACCCGCTGGTCGAGCAGGACCTCCCCGCCTGCGTCGTTGATCTCGCGACCCAGCAGCGCGTTCGACAATCCGCTCATCCGGCCTTGGATGCGCTCGCCGTGCGAACGCCACACCAGGCCGCGCACCTCCACGCCCGCCCGCGAGATGTCCGCCAGCAACTCGCCGATCGTCGGCCCGCCCGGCAGCAGCAGTTCGTCCTTGTCGCCACGCCAGTCCGTGAAGAACACCCTGTCCCCCGGCTCCAGCGCCGACAGCTCCTCGTGCAGGCGAGCGAAGTAGGTCGCGCCGTGGACGAGAGGCCGCACCAGGTTGCCGTCTGACCAGGACGCGGACCCGGACGGGCCGGCCTGCACAGCGGACGCCGGGTTCCCCCGCTCGGCTCGGCTCAAGAACCATTCGGAGGCATCGCTCGGCACGCGACGCACTGTACGCCGGAGACGACGGCTGACGGTGTGGAGGTCGTGCGTCGCGCTGCGCGGCGCGGCCGCTCAGCTCACCGGAAGAGCGAGGCGCGATCCCGCATCGGTCGCCGCCGCGATCGCGGGCGCAATGTCCCACACCACGGTCCCGCCTGGCGCCTCCACGCGCCACGGGGGCGGGGACGTCGGGTAGACACGAGTCGTGATCGAGCGGCCGGCGCTGGTGAAGACCTCGACGACCGAGCCGTCCAGGAACACGCGCGCCGCCCAGTCGGAGCGGTCGTCGAACGCCTGCGCGACGGTGACCCCGTCGGCAGCGACGCCCGGCGCGGAGCTCGCGGAGCCGCGGTCGAGCGTCAGAGTCCCCGCCGCCACGTCCACCGTGAGGTCCAGCCGCTCGTGCGCACCGAAACGCAGGCTGATCGTTCCCGAATCCGCGACCGAGGGGATCACGAACTCCGCCTGCGCGCCGATCGTCGCGCCGTCCGCCGGTCGGGCCGGACCGTCCCGCAGCCCGTCCACGGCCGGATGCGGCCCAGTGCGGAGGACATCGCCGTCCAGCCACACGCGCCGCGGCAGCGAAATTGCGCCCGCCCATCCGGCCTCCCGCCAGCCCGCGGTGTCGCGACCCTCCATGATCCAGCCGAACAGGACCTGGCCGAAGCTCCCCTCCCGCATCACCGATGCGGCGTAGAAGTCATGGCCGTCGTCCACGCGCCGGGGGACGGGAGCCGAATCGACCGGGAAGGCGAGCACCGAGCCCGGACCACCTGCGTGCGACCACGACGAGACCAGCGCCACTTCGCGCCCGTCGGCCGCGATGAGCTGCGGGCACTCCCAGCCCTCGCCGGTGTCGACGCCGTCGACCACGGTGCGCCGCAGCCGTGAGAGTTCGCCTTCGTACTGCCAGTCACTCCCGTCCGCCGAACCGTACAAGCGCATGGCCGCGGTCCCGTCGGGGATCGCGGCGCCGACCACCATGTGCCAACGGGAGCCGTCGCGCCAGACGAACGGGTCTCGGAACATCGTGACCCCCTCCTCGGGCGCGGGGTCGGTCACGACCTGGACGGGTCGGCTGAAGTTCGCACCGTCCTCGTCGGAGACCGCCGTCAGGATCGACTGGAACGGGCTGTCATCGACCTTGCCGGAGTAGAAGGCGCGAACGCGGTCCCCGTCGACCACGGTGTTGCCCGACCAGCATCCACCCGAGTCCAGCCCACCCGGAACCGGGCTCATCGCCGGCCGATGCAGCGTCCAGTGCACGAGATCGTCCGTCGTGGCGTGGCCCCACTCGACGGGGACGGAAAGGTCCGCGAGCGAGCGCGACTGGAAATACAGGTGCGTCGTGCCACCGAATTGGACGGGACCGTTCGGGTCGTTGACATAGCCGCGCGACAGGCGCACATGGAACTGCGGGAGGTGGTGGTCGTGCATGAGACGGTTCTCTCTTTCGGAACGGGCGCGGGCCCGCGAGTCGGGGAGGGCGGGGCTCAGCGGAAGGAGCCGGCGGTGACGCCCTCGATGAAGTAGCGCTGGGCGAAGACGAACAGCAGCACGCTGGGGATCATCGCGAGGATGACGCCGGCCAGGACCACCGAGATGGACCCGGTGCCCAGGTTCCCCTGGAGGCCGACGAGGCCGAGCGGCAGCGTGAAGTTGCTCTGCGTCTGCAGGAAGATCAGCGGCCGGTAGAACTCCGCCCAGAAGCCCGAGAAGTTGAGGATCGCCAGGGTGGCGATCGCCGGCGACGCCATCCGGGCGTAGACGTGCCAGAACACGCCCCACTGGGACGCGCCGTCGATGCGGGCGGCCTCGCCGAGCTCGCGCGGCATCTGCAGGAAGTACTGCCGCATCAGGAACGTGCCGAACGCGCTCCCCAGGGCCGGGATGATGAGCGAGGCGAGCGAGTCGCTGATGCCCATGGTCTTCACGATCACGAAGACCGGGATGATGATCGTCTGCAACGGCACCATCATGGTGGCCAGGAAGATCCCGAAAATCGTGTTCTTCCCCGGGAACGAGACCATCGCGAACGCGTACCCGGAGAGCGTGCAGGTGATCGTCTGGCCCACCACGATGAGCACGGTCACGACGACGCTGTTGAGGAAGAACTGCCCGATCGGGATCTGATTGAAGACCGCGGCGTAATTGCTGAAGTCCGGGCTGGTCGGGATCCACTGCGGCGGGTTGGTGAACGCCTCAGCTGGCGTGCGCAGCGAGGTGGTCAGCGTCCAGAGCAGGGGGCCGAGCGCGAACACGGCCGCGAGGATGAGCAGCACCATGCCGACGATGCTGCCGATCTTCACGATCGGCCGGCGGCGGCGACCGAGCACGACCGTCGTGCTCGGAGCGACATCTGTGGTCATTGGTAGAACACCAGCTTTCTGGCGGCGAGGAATTGGATGCCGGTCAGCACGAGGATGATCACGAGCAGGAGGATCGCGATGGCCGACGCGTAGCCGAACTGCAGGTTCTGGAACCCGGTCTGGTACATCGCGATGGTCGCTGTGGTGGTCGAGGTGCCCGGTCCGCCCTTCGTCATGATGAAGGGCTGGTCGAACAGCTGCATCGCGTTGATCATGGCGACGACGGTCGCGAACAGGATGGTGGGGCTGATCAGCGGGATCTTGATCCGCAGCAGGGTGCGCCACGCACCGGCGCCGTCGATCGCGGCGGCCTCCTGGACCTCCTGGGGCACCGAGGTGAGCGCCGCGACGAACAGCACGAAGGTGAAGCCGACCTGCTGCCACACGACGATCAAGACGATCGTGATCTGGGCGGCGACCGGGTTGGTCAGCCACGGCACGGCGGGCAGCCCGAGTTGCGTGAGGTAGTAGTTGATCAGCCCGAACTTGGCGTCGAACAGGTACCCCATGAAGATCGACACGGCCGCGGTGGAAGCGAGCAGCGGCAGGTAGAACGCGGTGCGGAAGAACACCTTGGTCGACTTCCGCTTGCGGCTGTTCACCAGCACCGCGAGCAGCAGCCCGAGGGTGATCTGAAGCACCACGATGCCGATGGCCAGCAGGATCGTCACACCGAACGACGCGAGCGTCGAACCGTCGCTGAACAGCCGGGTGAAGTTGGCGACGCCGACGAACTTGGGAGGCGAGATGACGTCCCACGAGAAGAACGAGAGTCCGAGGGAGGCGAGGATCGGGATGAACGTGAACACGGCGACGAACGCCACTGCGAGCCCGATCATCGAATAGCCGAACGCGCCCTCCCGCCGGGCCGCCCGTCGCACACCGGGGCGACGGACGGCACGGCGAGGAGAGGTCGCCCCATTCACGCGCGGGCGCTCCTGGGTCTGGACAGCCATCAGGACGCCTGCGCAGCCTTCTCGAAGTCGGACTGCATGCCGTCGAGCGCCGCCTTGGCGTTGCCGGAGGAGATGGCCTGCGTGGTCCGCTGGTTCAGCGAAGTGGCGAGGGCGTTGTAGTACGGCGGCGCCGAGATCGGCACCGAGCCCTCCAGCTGGTCGTAGAACACGGACCAGTGCTCCGGGCCGGTGGTCTTGTACCGGTCCGCGGTGAGCAGCTGCTTGCGGCCGGGCGTGGTGACGTTGCCGGGGAACATGATGTCGAAGGTGGAGGGCTCCACCATCATCTTCACGACCTCCCAGGCCAGGTCCTTGTTCTTGGACGAGTTGAAGATGCCGTAGCCGCCGGCGCCGAAGAGCGACTTGTTGCTCTTCCAGGTCGGGAAGCGCTGGACGTCGAAAGTGCCGTCCGCCATGCCGGCGTTGTGCAGGCCGCCCGCCCAGAAGCCGCCGCCGATCGTCATGCCGATCCGGCCGGTGGAGAACAGGCCCTGGAGGGTGGCGCCGCCGCCGACGTCGGGCGACGGCGAGAGGCCGGACCGCTGGAGGTCGACCACGTACTCGAGCGCCTCGATGGCCGCCTCGGAGTTGGCCGTCGGGGTGCCCCATTTCCAGCCGCCCTTGCGGCCGTGGACGCCGACCGGGTTGTTCGCGAAGGCCTTGTTCCACAGCCAGTCGCCGCCGGAGTACTTGCCCTCTTCGAGCAGGTTGCCATTGTTGGCGTAGAGGAACGAGGTCCAGCTGCCCCACAGGCGCACCACCCAGTCGAAGGCGTTGACATCGCCGCCGATGCCCTTGATCTTCGTGGCGTAGTTGTGGAACTCGTCCATCGTCCAGTTGTCGGCCGGGCGGGACAGCCCGGCCTTCTGGAAGAGGTCCGTGCTGTAGAACATGCTGCCGGCGTTGAAGCTGTCGGGCAGCTCGTACAGGTGGCCCTGGTACATCATCGACTCGACCAGGGCCGGGTGGATCTGGTCGAAGTAGCTCTGCAGCGACGACAGGTCCTTGGTGACGTAGCTGTCCAGCGGGATCAGCAGGTCCTTGGAGGCCATGAGCTGCAGGCCCTCGGTCGCGACGCTCACCAGGTCGGGGGCGGCGCCGGCCGCGATCTGGGTGAGCACCTTCGCGAGGAAGTCGTTCCAGTCGGTGCCGTTGATCGCGGTCACCTGGAGCGTGGCGTTCTTGTCGAGCTTCTTGATCTGCGGCTGCAGGGTGTTCTGCAGCGCCGTGGCGGCCTTCTGGTCGCCGAAGTACAGCATCTTGATGGTGCCCGATGCGTTGGTGCCGCCACTCGCGCCTGCGGTGGAGCACGCAGCCAGCGAGGCCAGTCCCGTCAATGCCAGCCCGGCGCCGCCGAGCTTGAGCAAAGTGCGACGGTCAATGGCCGGTCCGAATGTGTTGGTCATCCGTGCGCTCCTCTCTGAGCGTCTGGGTTGCGGCGGGGTGCCGCGACCCGACTAATACGTATTGGGGTTCCGAGCATAACTCGCCGGTCGCGGGATTGCAAATACGTATTGGCTTTTGTGGCATGATCGTTGCGGGAGGATCGCATCATGGCTGGAAACGACAACAGGGCGCCGAAGCGCGTCACCATGAAGGACGTCGCGAAACGGGCCGGTGTCTCGCAGCCGACCGTGTCGTTCGTGCTGAACGACCGGCGCGACATCTCAGTGGCTCCGGAGACGCGGGCGCGCATCCTCCAGGCGGCGAAGGAGCTGAGGTTTCAGCCCAACCGCGCCGCCCAGTCGCTGCGCTCCAACCGGCCGTTCACCATCGGCGTGATCGCGGACCGCGTCGTCTCCCAGCCTTACGCCGGTCAGATCGTGCTCGGCGTTCAGCAGGCCGTCCAGCCCGCAGGCTACGTGTCATTCGTCGTCGAGATCTCGGAGACCCCGGACAACGGCAAGGCCGCCGTGGAGAACCTCGTGCGCCAGGGCGTCGCCGGCCTGGTCTACGCCGCGCCCGGCCCCGAGCCGGTGAAGGCGGTGGACGTCGGGGAGGACATCCGCACGATCTTCGTCAACTGCTGGCCGGAGAACGTGCCCGACGCGGCGCTGGTGCTCGCCGACGAGTATCAGGGCGGCCGCGACGCGGCCGCGGCGACCTTCGCCGCGGGGCACCGCGACGTCGTCTTCCTCGGCGGCCCGGCCTCCGACTACGCATGCCAGGAGCGCGAGCGCGGCCTCGTCGACGCCGCCACCGAGGCGGGGATCGATCCGGCGTCGATCCGCCGCGAGTACGGGACGTACCACGTGTCCTCCGGCTACGACCTCGCGGCGCGCATCCTCCAGGACGGCACGCCGACGGCGATCGTCTGCGGCAACGACCGGATGGCGGTCGGCGCGCTGCTGGCCTCCCACGCCGCCGGGCTGGAGTGCCCACGGGACGTCAGCATCGTCGGTTTCGACGACCAGCCGGAGCTCGCGGCCGAGCTGCACCCGCCGCTCGCCACCGTGGCCCTCCCCCACCTCCAGATGGGGATGACGGCGGGCAGCCTGCTGATCGCGGACGACGAGCCGCAGGGGCGCACCCTCGTGCCGTGCCAGTACATCGACCGCGCCTCGCTCGCCGCGCCCCGGACGGCGTCGGCGCGATGAGCGGGACCACCCACTTCCGGCCGCCGGCCGGGTACGTCGGCGATGTCATCCCGTTCGAGAAGGACGGGACGGTCTGGCTCTACTACCTCCTCGACACGCGCGACCCGCGGCGCCCGGTCGACCGCGACGGGGGGATGCCGTGGGCGGCGGTCACGACGCGCGACTTCGCGACGTTCACCGACCGCGGTGTCGTGCTGCCGACGGGAGGCCCGACGGCCGAGGACTTCGACTGCTACACCGGAAGCGTCGTCACCGACGACGACGGCCTCCTCCACCTCTTCTACACCGGCCACAACCCGCGCATCCGCACGGCGGACGGCGACGCCCAGGTGGTCTGTCACGCCACATCCACCGGCGACCCGGCCGCGTGGGTCCGACATCCCGAGTGGACCTTCGGAGCGCTCGACGGGTACGCGCCGGAGGACTGGCGCGACCCGTTCGTCTTCCGCACCGCGCCAGGCGAGCCGTGGCAGATGCTGCTGGCCGCGCGCCGACGGGATGCGCCGTACCGGCGTTCGGGCCTCGTCGCGCGCCTGGTGTCGGACGACCTCGTGCACTGGCGCGACGCGGAGCCGCTCTGGGATCCGCGCCGGTTCATCGCCCAGGAGTGCCCCGACGTCTTCCGCTGGGGCGACCACTGGTACCTCGTCTACTCGGAGTTCTCCGACTCCTTCCAGACCCGCTATCGGATCGCCGACTCGCCGGACGGTCCGTGGCGCGCGCCCGAGCGCGACACGGTCGACGGCAGGGCCTTCTACGCCTCGAAGACCGTCGAGCTGGACGGGGAGCGGCACTTCATCGGCTGGATCGCGAGCAAGGAGGGCGCGAGCGACTCCGGCGCCTGGCAATGGGCCGGCACGATGGCGGTGCTGCGCGCCTCCCAGGAACCGGACGGGTCGCTGTCGTTCGGACTCCCCCACGCAGTCACCGCGCTCTACGACTCGGTGCACGACGTGCGCGGCGAGCTGACGGCTCTGGACGACGCCGACGCGACCCCGGGCCGCGGCGCGCTCGACCGTTACGCCGCGTGGGTCGGGCCGGAGATCCCTGCCGAGGTGCTGCTGATCGCGGAGTTCGACATCGCGCCGGGCACGCAGTCATGCGGCCTCCTGCTCCGCTCCTCGGATGACGGCGAGCGGGCCTATGCGCTGCGCCTGGAGCCGCAGCGGGACCGGCTGGTGGTCGACCGCTGGCCCCGCGGGACCACCGGCGGCGAGCAGTGGCAGATCCGCGGCGACGTCCCGCACGACGTCGAGCTGGAGCGGCCGGTGCCGCTGGCACCGGGACGGCACACGCTGGAGGTCCACCTCGACGGCGACCTGTGCGTCGCGGTGGTGGACGGCCGCGTGGCGCTCAGCACCCGTGTCTACGACTTGACGGAGGGACGCGTCGGCGTCTTCGCGACCGACGGGGAGTTCGAGCTGGTGGGCCTGGAGGCCCGGACCCGCTCGTAGCGGTAGAGCTCCGCTTGACATCGCCGAGGGCGCTGTTTACTCTACCAATACGAATTAGCTATACGAATTAGCTGATCGCGATCAAAGGAGATGACCATGTTGGCGAACCTGGGTGGCTGGCACCTGCTCGTGATCCTCGCGGTGGTGCTGCTGTTGTTCGGCGCCACGCGACTGCCCGCTCTCTCGAAGGGCCTCGGACAGTCGATCCGGATCTTCCGCACGGAGGTCCACGACCTCTCGGAGTCGGACGCGCCGGCGAAGCAGCCGGAGGGCGCCGCGGGCTCCGACGGGATCACCACGCGCAGCTGAGCGTGCCGAGATGAGCTTCGAGAAACTGCTCGTGCTCGGCGTGATCGCGGCTTTCCTGATCGGGCCGACCCGGCTCCCTGCCTACGCGTCGAAGCTCGCGCTGGCCGTCCGGAAGCTGCGCACGCTCGCCGACGACGCCCAGCGCGCGGTGCGAGAGGAGGTCGGGGACGCCGTCGACGTCGACTGGCGCTCGTTCGATCCGCGCCAGTACGACCCGCGGCGGATCATCCGCGATGCGCTGCTCGCGGAGCCGCTGAGAACGGAGCCGCTGATCGCGGAGCCGCGGATCCCTGAACCCCAGCCGGTGGAGCCGGCGCTCGAAGGCACCCGCCGGGAGTCGCCGTGACCCGCCGCGGCGCCCGGATGTCGCTCGCCGCCCACGTGGCCGAGCTGCGGCGCCGCGGCGTGCGCTCCGCCGCGGCCCTCCTGGCGGCGACGGTCGGCGGCTGGTTCGTCTCGCCGCTCCTGCTCGCGGCGCTCCGGGCGCCCATCGCGCAGGCGGCGGCCTCCCAGCACCGGCTCGCGGCGCTCAACTTCGACACCATCACGGGAGCCTTCGACCTCCGGATGCAGGCCGCGTTCGCGATCGGGTTGGTGGCCTCCAGCCCGATCTGGCTGTATCAGGCGTGGGCGTACCTGGTCCCCGCCCTGAGCCGGAAGGAGCTCCGCTACGGGTTCGGGTTCTTCTTCACCGCCGTCCCGCTGTTCCTCGGCGGCTGCGTCGCCGGCTGGCTGATCGTGCCGCACATCGTGCTGCTCCTGACCGGGTTCGCCGCGGACGGCTCGTCCTCGTTCATCCAAGCGAACGACTACTTCCAGTTCGTGCTGAAGCTCGTCGTCGCGGCCGGGTTCGCCTTCGTGTCGCCGGTCTTCCTCGTGCTGCTCAACCTGCTGGGCATCCTGCCCGCGCGCTCCATCCTCCGCAGCTGGCGGATCGCCTTCCTCGTCGTCCTCGGCTTCACGGCCATCGTGACCCCGTCCGCGGACGTGATCTCGATGCTGCTCCTGGCCGCGCCGCTGATCGCGCTGTACTACCTCGCGTGGTTCGTCGCGGCGCTGCACGACCGGAGGATGTCGCGGGCGCTGGCCTGAACCGCAGCGTGCACAGAACGGGAGCTCCCCCGCCCGGTGTTCCGGACGGGGGAGCTCTTCCGTTGGGCGGCGATCAGTTCCAGATCGACTTCAGGTGCCAGGCCTGCACCGAGTCGATCCCCGCGGTGCCGCCGGTCGCGAAGGCGCTGACGCCCGTGCTCGCCGCATCCGGGAAGATCTGCTCGGTGATCACCCGGGTGCCGTCCGCGGTGAAGACCTCCACGGACGAGGCGTCGATCAGGATGCGCAGCCCGATCCCGCCCGCTCGGTCCAGCGCGACGGGCGCAGTGGCGCGTCCGGGGAACGCGGCGTTGAACGCCGTGTCACCGGAGTGCGTGCGGTCGACGTAGAGCTCGCCGGTCGTGGTGTCGTAGCCGATCTGCGTGTACTGACCGCCTCCGGTCCGCACGTTCAGGCCGAAGGTGGACGCGGTGCCCGCGGTCAGCCGCGCCTCGACGTCCAGCTCCGCGCCCGACACCGCGAGCGGCCTCGTGCCCGTGACCGCCTGTTTGCGCACGGTCGTCACCGGGCCGGTGCGCAGGTTCGCGAGCGCCTGCACCGGGGTCTGGACGAGCCGGACCCTCCCACCGATCGTCCGCAGCGTCTCCGTCCGCGGCACGGACTCAGCGCCCTGCCAGGGCGACGTCGGCACGTTGGCCGCGTACGCCCAGTTGTTCATCCAGGCGACGTTGACGCGCTGACCTCCCGGGACGTCGTTCCAGGTGTTCTCGGCGTAGAAGTCCGCGCCGTAGTCGATCCAGTCCGCGCGCTGGAGCTGGTTCAGCGCCGGCTCGTCCGCGAGGCTGAAATCGTCCGCCAGGATGTGGCCCCAGCCTCCCGTCGCGTTGTCCACGATGCGGATACTGGCCTGCTTGCCCTTAAGGTCGGCGACGTTCCACGACGCCCAGTCGAGGCTCTCGCTGTTCTTCCCCGTCGCCGAGCGGACGACCTGGCCGCCCACGACGAGGTCGACGGAGGTCTGCGTGTCCCAGACCGGCGCCTTCTCGTTCGCGAGCACGATGTCGCCGACCATGAGATGGCCCCAGCCGGTGGACCCGTCGTTCTGGTCGACCACCTGGAGCTGCGCCTGCTGGCCTTGGTAGGCCGAGGTGTCCCACGTCGTCCAGGCCAGCGATCCGGAGTTGTTCCCGGTCGCCGTCTCGACCACTTTGCCGCCGATGACCAGGTTGACCGCTGTCGGGTTCGCCTGGCTCATCGGGTGCGTTCCACCCGCGACCTGGAGGTCGATGTACGGCGAGCCGACGGTGAACGTCGGCGAGGTGATCGTGCCCTCCCCCGGGTCGCCGTCCGGCCCCCAGGTGTCGAGCACGCCCGCGCTGACCTGATTGCCGAGCGTCTCGTGGCTCGGCCCCGTGCCCGCGAACGCGCCGGTCGTCGTCCAGCCGGGGTCGTACGAGGAGCCGGAGAAGTCGGTGAACACCGTGCCCTGCGGCAGGGTGCCGAAGGGGACCGCCCCGGCGGCGTACGGATTGTCGCCGCCGCCGACGAGGAAGTTGAGGCGGCTCTTATCGATCGTGAACGCCGGCGAGGACAGGCTGCCGGTCGCGGCGTCGCCTCCGGTGAAGCTGTCCACGAAGTGGCTGCCCGGGTAGCCGGTGACCGGCTGCTGGTCCGGGAGGGCGCCGGACGCCGGGGCGGACCCGAAGGCGCTCCCCGTGGTCGTCCAGTCCCCGTAGCTGCCGGAGTCGAACGCGTCCAGCGGTGTTCCCGCCGGCGGAGTGTAGGTCGCGGGGCCGTCCGGCACGAACGTCGAGCCGTCGAACGTCCCGACGAAGTACTGCACGCCGGTGCTCCCGACACTGACACTCAGCACCCACTTCTGTCTCTTCGTGTCGCCGTCGACCGGGAGCTGATACAGGTCGGGCATCTCCCACACGCCCGTCGTCGCGCCGGCCGGACCGAAGGCGCCCGCTTGCGTCCACGTCTTGAGGTCGGGCGACGTGTAGAACGCGACCTTGTACTGGTCGCTCAGCGCCACGGCCATCATCCACTCGTGCTTCGGCGCGTACCAGAACACCTTCGGGTCGCGGAAGTTGACCGAGTGGAGGTCGATGACCGGATCGCCGGCGTACCGGGTCCAGGTGCGGCCGTTGTCCGTGCTGTAGGCGATGTCCTGGGACTCCACGTTCGAACCGGCCTGGACGCTCGTGTAGACCGCCACCATCGGCGGATTCTTCGCGGTGCCGAACCCACTGGTGTTGTCCGTGTCGACGACGGCGCTGCCGGAGAAGAACGCGCCGGCCCCCGGGTCGGGCGCCGGCGCCTTCACGTCGATGTTCGTCCAGTGCACCAGGTCTTTGCTCACGGCGCCGCGCCAGGTGCCGTAGCTGAACAGGTAGTAGAGGCCGTCCTTGTAGACGAGGCCGTTGGGATCGCCGATCCAGCCGCTCGGGAGGGAGTAGTGGAACTGGGGGCGGTAGGGCTCGTGGTAGGTGGTGGGTGGGGTGGGCGACGGGGTCGATGCCGCAGGGGTCGCCGCAGCGGTGGCCGCCGCAGCGGGGTTCGCCGCAGGGGCGAGCCCCGCGAGTGCGAGTCCGCCGACGGCCGCCGCAGCGACGATCACCGCGGCGCGGCCGCGGAACCTGCCGGGTTGCTGCCGCACGAGGGCGCGCGGAGGGTGCGGGAATCGGAACATGGAGTGACCTTCCTCTCTGAAGGCTAGTAATACGTATTAGCTAGGCCACACAGCACTGCTCGACGTATCAATACGTATTGGCTAGAGTGATCAGTACGTAGTCTGGATCGCTCCGCGGCGCAGGTCAACCCCGCGGCGACGCGGACCACGACTCGACGCTCGCACGAAGGAGATCGCAGCATGGCATCGTCGATGACCGGCACTGGCACCCCCGACGCCCCCGTCCTCGTCGCGGGCGAGGCGCTCATCGACGTCATCCACTCCGGCGACGCCTCCCGCGAGCACCCCGGCGGCTCCCCCGCCAACGTCGCCCTCGGCCTCGCGCGTCTCGGAGTGCCCGTCGCATTCCTGACCGCGCTCGGCCGCGACGGCCGCGGCGACGCCATCGCCGAGCGGCTCGTCAGGGACGGGGTCGACATCCTCCCGGAGTCCTGGCTCCTCCCCGCGACCTCGAGCGCCGAGGCCACCCTCCAGCCCGACGGCTCGGCGCAATACGCGTTCGACATCGTCTGGACGCTGGCGGAGACGCTCGAACTCCCGGCGATGCGCCACATCCACGTCGGCTCGATCTCCGCATTCCTCGCTCCGGGCGCAGACCGGATCGAGCACCTTGTCCTGACCGCCGACGACGGCGTGACGGTCAGCGTGGACCCGAACATCCGCGCCGACCTCGTCGGGGACCCGCACGCCGCGCGCGAACGCTTCGAACGACTGGCCGCGCGCGCCGATCTCGTGAAGCTCAGTGACGAGGACGCGCAGTTCCTCTACCCCGAGCGGTCCGAAGCGGGCACGGGTGCCGCGCTCGCGTCCGGCGGCGCGATCGTCGCGGTCACGCGGGGCGCGGCCGGCTCCCTCCTCGTCTCGGGCGACACCCTGGTGGAGGTCGAACCGATCCACGTCGACGTCGCGGACACCGTTGGCGCGGGCGACAGCTACATGGCGGCGCTGCTCGCGTGGCTCCTGACGGGCGGCCTGCACCGCCGCCCGCGCACGGCGGAGGAGCTCGCGGCGGCCGGTGCGTTCGCCGCCAGGGCCGCGGCGATCACGGTGTCCCGGGCGGGCGCAGAGCCACCGCGGTCGGCCGAGCTGGACTGACCCGTACCTACTCGACCGTCGGGACCGCCCGCGGCGCACGCGGCTTCGCGGCGGAGGTCAGCAACGATGCCCCCGCGACCACGATCAGGACGACCACCATCGCACCACGGAGTCCGACGGCCTGACCGATGATGCCGAGCACGGGCGGCCCCACCAGGAACGCGACGTATCCGGCCGTGGCGACCGCGGCCACCGCGGACGTCGGATCCTCGCCGTCGGCCGCGGCGGACAGGGTGACCGGGAACCCGAGGGCCGCGCCGAGTCCCCAGAGGGCGACCCCGCTGCCCGCGATGACAGGAGCGTCCGCGAACACCATCGCCGCGATCCCGGCAGCGGAGACCAGGGTGCTGACCCGCAGCACCGCGGACTTCCCGAACCGCGCCAGCAGGAGACCTCCGCCGAAACGTCCGACCGTCATCGCGGCGGCGAAACCCGCGAACACGACCGTTCCCACCGTCGCGCTGGCGCCGTGGCCGTCGACCATCAGCAGCGGCAGCCAGTCGGTGGCCGATCCCTCGGCCAGGGCCAGCGACAGCACGATGACACCGAGCATCAGCAGCCGCGGCTGGGTCAGCAGGATCGGGCGACGGCTCCGCGATCCTCGCGACATCGCAGCCGCGGCCCGGGGAGTCCGCCCCGTCGCCGCCGGGACGGACCGGATGACCGCTCCGAGCGCCACCGCGCCGGTGAAAGCGACGGCGAGCAGGTGCCAGCCGACCGGGAAGTCGACGGCGGTCAGGCCGACCCCCACCACGGCGCCGATCACCGTGCCGAGGCTGAAGCAGCCGTGCAGCGCGGGCAGGATCGAGCGGCCCGAGTCGCCTTCAAGTGCGGCGCCCTCCACGTTCAGGGCGATCTCCGACAGCCCCATCCCCCAGCCGATCAGCGCGAGCCCTCCGAAGACCAGGACGCCGGACGAGAGCCCCGCGGCGAGTGCGACCGCGGCGAGCCCCGCGACGACCGACCCGCCTCCGATCGCGACCGTGAGACGGACGCCGTGCCGGCGGACGATCCCGGCGGAGATCAGCACTCCGGTCATCGACCCGATCGAGAGGCCCAACAGCACGAGGCCCATCTCGGCCGTCGTCGCGTGGACGAGGTCCCGCACGGCCGGCGTGCGGACGACCCACGAGGACAGGCCGACGCCGTACACGAGCATGAAGACGAAGATCGCCGCACGCCTCCGGGACAGCCCCCGGTTCCACTCCCTCGCACTCATGCGTACGATCGTACATTACGGGTGTACGCTCGTACGCATGAGCACGGACTATTTCGCGGGTGACCCTCGCACGCACCGAGAACGCATGATCGCCGGCGACCTTTACATCGGCGGCGAGGACCCGGAGAGCATCCGCATCGCCCAGCGCGCCGTCCAACTCGCCGACGCCTACCACCGGGCCGCGATCGCGGACGAGACAGCCGCCCGTCCGCTGCTCGCCGAACTGGTCGGAACCCTCGGCGAGAACGCCTTCGTGAAGCCGCCGCTCTACGTCGACTACGGCGAGAACCTCCACATCGGCGCGGGCACCTTCGTCAACTACAACCTGACGGCGCTCGACGTCGCCACCATCACGATCGGCGAGGACTGCCAGATCGGCCCCGGCGTGCAACTGCTCACCCCGACCCACCCGATCGACCCCGAGCAGCGGCGAGCGCGCCTGGAGGCCGCGCTCCCCATCGTCATCGGCGACAACGTCTGGCTCGGTGGAGGCGTCGTCGTCTGCCCCGGGGTCACCATCGGCGACGACTCGGTGATCGGCGCGGGATCCGTCGTCACCCGCGACATCCCCGCCGGCGTGGTCGCGGTCGGCAGCCCCGCCCGCGTGATCCGTTCGGTGCGCGACTGACATGTCGTCCGCTCAGGCTCAGACAGGTGCACGGCGCTTCGACCCGGACCGCCGCGACCGGATCATCGACGCGTGCCTCACGGTCATCGCGACGGACGGCGTCGCCGGGACTTCGCACCGCAAGGTCGCCGCCGCAGCCGATGTCCCGCTCGGTTCGATGACGTACCACTTCTCCGGGATGGAGGAGTTGCTCGCCGAGTCGTTCACCCGCTTCGCCGACCGCGCGTCCGACGCGTTCGAGCGGCGCATGCGCGACGCCGCCACGACCGACGAGGCCCGGGAGGCCGTCGCCGAGCTGATCGACCAGGATGTCCTCCGCGATCCCCGCGACCTGGTCGTCACGCATGAGCTCTACACGCTGGCCGCGCGCGAGCCGCGGTTCCGCACGATCACCCAGCACTGGATGGAGCGCAGCCGAGCGTCCCTCGGCCTGCATTTCGACCCGGCCACCGCTCGGATCCTCGACGCGCTCATCGAGGGTCTGACCATCCATCGTGCGCTCGACACGGGCGTGGGCGAGACGATCGCGTTCGACGCGGTAACCCGGGTGTCGGGTTCGCGCTGATCCCGCGCGCCCTATGCCGGCGGTCGCCCGCTGGAGCAGAATGGTCCCGTCCGAGCCGCATGCGAGGCAGGGAGACCATGTCCGAATCCGCCGCACCGTCCGCCGCACCGAGCCCGACCGACGCCCTGCGGCGTCGGTCGCGGGAGGCGCTCTCCGCCCTGGCCCTCCAGTTCCTGCTCGGGATGGCGGCCAACCTCATCGGCGAGCCGAAGGGGACCTTCGCGATCGTCGTGGACACGATCATCGTCATCCTGCACATCCTCGTCGCAATCGGCCTGGTCGTGGTCAGCATCCGGCTGCTTCTCGCCGCCCGCGCGGCCGGTGTCGGGCAGCGGCTGGCGGTCTGGGGGCTCGTGGTCATCGTGATCACGTTCCTGGCGGGCGTCGGCACCATGGCCTCCGGCAGCGAGTGGGCCTCGTATGTCATGGCGGTCGGCTTCCTCGTCGCGGCCGCCCTGTACGGCGGGACATTCTTCGCGTCGTACGGGATCGGGAACGGGTCCCGCGCGTAGCGGACGACGCCCCATCCCGGGCGTGTCGTAGACTACCCCGGTGGATCGGCTCATCTCGTCTCAGCCCCTCGGGCGTCTGGAGGTCGTCGGCGTTCTCATCGCCGGCGTGAGATAGCCCTGCCTCTCTTCCCGTGATCCCGCGCGCAGTTCTTCGCGCGCCCCCGCTCGCCTTTCGTGCGCACGTCCGCATCGCCGACCGCTCATGAGCAGCCGCGAGCACCCATCACGCCGGACCCGGCGACGCCTCGGCGAGCGCGGTCCGCAGAACAGACAGGACTCCCTCCATGCTTCCCCTGAACGAGCAGCAACTCCGCTCCTCCTTCGTCAACGCCTCCCAGCGCGAGCGCAAGGAGCTCACCCTCCCCGACCTGGCGAACCTCCGCTGGGACGACCTGGACTACCTCGGCTGGCGCGACCGCAGGAACCCGAACCAGGGTTACGCGATCGCGGAGGTCGACGGCGAGTTCGTCGGCGTCCTGCTGCGGAAGGCCGACGGCGGGGTCCGCAGCCGGCCCCAGTGCTCGTGGTGCGAGGACGTGCACCTGCCCAACGAGGTGGTCTTCTTCATCGCGAAGCGCGCTGGCGCGGCGGGCCGCAACGGCAACACGCTGGGAACGCTCGTCTGCGCCGGCTTCGAGTGCTCGGCCAACGTCCGCAAACGCGCGCCGCTCGCCTATGTCGGTTTCGACGTGGAGGCGGCGCGCCTGCAGCGCATCGAAGCACTCCGCGAGCACGTCGCGACGTTCATCCGTCGCGTCGCAGAAGGCTGAAACGCGGAGGCGGCGGCCTCCCGAACTCCCGTCAGACCGCTGGAAGCGTGATGGCCCCGGTGTTCGTGAGGCCGTCGGCCTCTGCGACGATGCCGTCGGTCTCGGGGAGGGTGCGCTCGATGTGATCGCGGAGCGAGCTCATGGGGTGGTTCCTATCGTGCTGTGCTGTGGGTAACCGTGAAATCCTCTGCCATCGAACCTGAGAATACGCAGAGCGCCACGCGGTGAATGGCGGTATCGTCGCGGCATGTGCCGGAACATCCGCTGCCTCCACAACTTCGAACCGCCCACGACGGACGATGAGGTCCGGGAGGCCGCCCTCCAGTTCGTCCGCAAGGTCAGCGGCTCGACGCGGCCCTCCCGGGCCAACGCGGCCGCCTTCGACCAGGCGATCGACGAGATCGCCGAGGCCACGCGCCGCATGCTCGACCAGCTCGTCACGAACGCGCCGCCGAAGAGCCGCGAGGCCGAGGCGATGAAGGGCCGGGAGCGGCACGAAAAGCGGATGGAGCGCGAGGTGCGGATCCGCACGGCGGTGTGAGGGGCGCGCGGGCGCGCGACGGACGCGACGCGCATCACATCCCCGCCACCAGGGCGGCCATGAGGCCGGCCAGCAGCGTGAACTCGGAGGCCGCCCACAGCGAGAGCGCTCGCCGCCGCACAGCCATGACGATCCAGAGGACGAGCCCCGCGAGTGCCACCGCGAGCGCCGGCCACCAGGTGAGGGTGACGAGGAGGATCACCCGCGCGGCCTCGGCGTCGGGCACCCGCACATCGATCCCGTGGGCCGTCATGACGACGAAGAAGGCCATGAGGGTCAGCAGCACGAACGCGAACCCCGACAGTGCGAAGAACCCCGCTCCCAGCAGTTGATCGAAGCGCCGGAACCGCTCCCAGCCGTCGGCCGTCGCGTATCGCTCCCCGCGGAGGGTCCGCCAGTGGCGCACGATCGCGACATTCGCGAACGCCACGATGACGACGAGGACGACCGCCGGCACGATCGCGAGCGACGGATCGAGGTGCGTCACCGCCGCGAACGCCAGACACAGCAGGACGCCCAGGAACGCCGGGAGGCTGAGGGGTCCGAGGTAGACGACGGTGAGGCAGATGACCAGCAGGGCCGACGGTGTGCCTGTCCCCACGAGCAGCGCGACGAGACCGCCCAGCAGGACCGCCCCTCCGACGTAGCCCACACGGAGACCCCACCGTCCGAGTGCTTCGCGCAGGGTCATTCAGCGATACTCCCGAACGGACGATCGCGTCGCAATCCCGCAAACGTGGGGCCAGAGTCCCCTATCCCACCGGCGACACGTCCTCCTGCACCAGCCAGACGAACTCATGGGCGGCCAGCGTCACCCCGCCACGGAGGTCGTAGACCCCGTCCGTCACCAGGTCCGCCCACCGCCCGGCCTGTCTGTTGAGCGCCAACGGTTCCACCCGTTCCGGGTAGTCGCCGAAGTTCGCCAGCACCAGCAACGGCCTCCCCTCCGCTCCCGGCCGCAGGTACCCCAGGATCCTCGGGTTCCCCGTGTCCAGCACGACGAGGTCGCCGCCACCGAACTGACCGTGCCTCCGGCGGAGTTCGATGAGCCACCTCATGCGGCCGAACAGGCGGCCGGCCGGCGTGGACGGGTCGACCCGCTCCTCGTAGCGGCGCGACGGGTGGACCGGCCGGCCGACCCAGCGGGAGTCGTCCTCCCGCCCCTCGACCTCCAACTGGCCGTAGTCGTTGAGCTGGCCGACCTCGTCGCCCAGATAGATCAGCGGGATGCCGCCCGTCGACAGGGCGAGGGAGTACGCGAGCAGCACCCGGCCCGGACCGCCCGCGTCGCCCGACTCGTACCCCGCCAGCGAGGCGGTCGTTCCGGAGACCCGGCTGTCGCCCGTCCTCGGATTGAACTGGAAGGCGACGCCCCGGGCGAAGCTGCCCTCGAAGCGTCCCGTGTAGTAGTCATTGAGGAAGCGCCGGTGGAGGAACGGGTCGATGCCGAGCCGCGCGGCGTCCTCGTCCGCGAAGGTCCAGCCGATGTCGTCGTGGCTGCGCACGTAGTTGACCCAGGCGGTGCCGGCCGGCGTGCGGTGGCGATCGGCCAGCGCACCCTGGAGCATCCGCACGTCGCGGGTCGCCATGGCTTCCCAGGTGAGAGCCATCTGCAGCGGGTTGTAGCTGAGCTGACACTCGTCCGGGCGCACGTACGAAAGCACATCGTCCGGGTGCACGATCGCCTCCGAGAGGAAGACCATCGCGGGCGCCGCGATGCGGCAGACGGCGTTGAACGCCTGCAGCAGCAGGTGAGCCTGGGGCAGGTTCTCGCTGGAGGTGCCGAGCTGCTTCCAGATGAACGGGACGGCGTCCATCCGCAGCACCTCCACGCCCAGGTTGGCGAGGAAGAGCAGCTCCCCCGCCATCGCCCGGAAGACGGCCGGGTTCGAGTAGTTGAGGTCCCACTGGAACGAGTGGAACGACGCCCAGACCCAGGTGCCGTCGGCGAGCTGCACGAAGGAGCCAGGATGGTCGTCCGGGAAGATCTCCCGCGTCGTCTCCTCGAACCGGTCCGGCTGCTCGCGGGAGTCGAACATCCAGTAGAAGTCCCGGTACACGGGATCGCCCGCCGCCGCGCGCCGCGCCCACTCGTGGTCGCTGGCGGTGTGGTTGAAGACGAAGTCGACGGCGAGCGAAATCCCGTTCGCTCTCAGGGCCTCCCCCAGCGCCCGGAGGTCGTCGATCGTTCCGAGTTCCGGGTTCAGCTCCCGATAGCTGGAGACCGCGTAGCCGCCGTCCGAGTTCCCCTCCGGCGTGCGGAACGGCGGCATCACGTGCAGGTAGGTCAGCCCCAGCTCCCGGAAGTAGGGGATCCGCTCCTGGAGGCCGGGCACGCCGCCGGCGTAGAGGTCGGCGTAGCAGACCCCGCCGAGCATCGCGTTGGACTCGAACCAGTCCGGCTGCGCCGAACGCCTGCGGTCCAGGTCCTTGAGCTCCGCGGAGCGCTCCCGCCACGACGCGCCGACGAGGTCCAGCGTGCTCGCCAGCGCCGCCGGCAGTCCCGGATGGTCGCCGTAGATCTCGGCGAGGAGGCTGCGCAGGCGCTTCTCCTCCACCGCGAGCCGGCCCTCGAATTCGCGACGTTCACCCTCGATCGTGCTCACGTGACCCAACCTAGGGTCCGGCATCCGATCGACCAAGAGGTTTCCGCCGCGGACGGCGCGGTGGAGGGGGCGCGCGCGTCCTCAGACCGTGCGGGGCGCCCTCGCCACGTTGGCCTCCAGTTCCTCGCGGTTCTGCCGCACCACGTAGGCGGGGCGGTCGCGCTCCACGCGCCAGCTCTCGGAGAGCGGGCCGAGGTGGACCGTGTCGAAGCCGAACTCGTCGTAGATCGCGGCCACGAGCTCCGCGGCGTCCTCGTGGTCGCTCGCCGTGGCCAGGGCACGGCGGTCCGGGGTCCCGGCCGGCGAACCCGTGGTCGGGATGTCCCGCGCCCCGATGTGGTTGAAGCCCTTGGCCACGCGCGACTCCGGGAGGTGCGCCTGCAGGAGGCCGGAGGTCGTCGCCGTGCCCTCGTCCAGCTCGGAGATGTGCCCATCCCGCTCGAAGTAGTAGTTGTTCGTGTCGATCACGATCTTGCCGGCGAGCGGCTCGACGGGGATGTCGCGGTAGTTGCGCAGCGGGACCGTCACGACCACGACCTCGCCGGCCGCACCTGCCTCCGCCGCCGTCGCCGCGGTGGCCGACGGGCCGAGCTCCGCGACCAGCTCCGCGAGCGTCTCCGGCCCGCGCGAGTTCGCGATCGTCACGGTGTGACCGTGCGCGATGAAGGTGCGGGCCAGTGCCTGGCCGATGCTTCCTGCTCCGATGATTCCTACGTTCGTCATAGTGGGTGCAACCGGGGAGGCGCGGAGGAATTCCGACGGGCATACGCTGGCGCCATGCACCGCGCGACGCGGGGACCCGCAGGCCGCACGCGCGCTCTCGGAGCGCTCGCGCAGGGCGCCCTGCTGCTCGGCGGCCTGCTGCTGCTCGCGGGATGCACGGCGACGAGCCCGCACCCACCGTCTGCCACCCGCACGTCGACCCCGACGCCCTCCCGCCCGACGCCGACGGGATCGTCGACCCCGATCGCGGTCCCGGTGCCCGGCATCACGGGCTGGTCGTCGTACCACGCCGGACCGTCGCGCACCGGGGCGGTGGGGTCCGGCGCGACGCTCGCCTCGCTGGGCCGGGCCTGGTCGGCCGACCTCGGCGGCGCGGTCTTCGGCCAGCCCGTCGTCGCGGGCGGCCGGGTGATCGCCGCAACGGAGACGAACCGGGTCGTCGCGCTCGACCCCGGCACCGGGAACGTCGTCTGGTCGGCCTCGCTCGGCGCGCCGCTGACCGACGTCGGCTCGGCGGCGGGCTGCGGCGACATCGACCCGCTCGGCGTCACCAGCACGCCGGCCGTGGACACCGCCAGCGGGACCGTGTACGTCGTCGGCGAGGTGAGCACCGGTGGAGGGGCGGTGCACCACCAGCTCGAGGGCTTCAGCGTCGCGACGGGTCAGGTCGTCCTCTCGGAGACCGTCGACCCGCCGCTCCCCGCGGGAGAGGACCCCGTCCACCTCCTGCAGCGGGCGTCGCTCGCCGTGGCGAACGGCCGCGTCTACATCGCTTACGGCGGCAACTACGGCGACTGCGGCGCGTACCACGGCTGGGTCGTCGGGGTGAACGAGACCGGCGCGCCCGGGCTCGTGTCCTTCGAGGCGGCCGCGGACGGCCAGGGCGGCGCGATCTGGCAGGGGGGCGGGGCGCCCGCGGTCGACGCGGCAGGAGACCTCTACGTGTCGACGGGCAACTCCAACCCGGACCCGCCGGCCGGCGGCCCCGACCCCGTCCAGTACGCGGAGAGCGTGGTCAAGCTCTCGCCCGACCTGAAGCCGCTGGCCGCGTTCAAGGACCAGGGCGCGGGCGGCGACGACGACCTCGGGACCGGCAACCCGGTGCTGCTGCCCGGCGGTCTCCTGTTCGTCGCCGGGAAGACGGATGTCGGCTTCGTCCTCCGCCAGTCCGACCTGTCGGAGGTGTCGAGCGTCAGCGGCCTCTGCGGCAGCGACCCGGACGGTGGCGCCGCGTACGACCAGGCGACCAACCGCCTGTTCGTCCCGTGCCGCGGCGGCGGCGTCCAGACCGTCGACCTCGGCGCCGGCCGGCTCGGCGTCCGTCTCGCGGGCGCGAACGGAGCCCCCATCGTCATCGGCGGGTCGGTGTGGGCGGTCGAATACCCGGGCGGGACGATCAGCCAGTTCGGCGCGGCGACCGGAGCCGTGCTGCAACGGGTTCCGGTCGGCGACGCGGTGCCGCATTTCGTGAGCCCGAGCACCGCGCTCGGGGTGCTTCTGGTTGGGACGGACTCGGGGGTCGTGGCGTTCCGTGGGGGTGGCTGACGGGTGCTCGGCCCTCCGATCGCGATGGCGCTCACGAGCGTCCCGTGTAAGGTGGGCGGTATCCGTCCGCTTCGCCGGGCGTTTTCACACGTTTCTGATCGTGTGACCGGGGAGGTGCCACATCGAAGACCGGCCCTCCTCTAAGGACTCACCATCACCACTCTCCCGCGGCGATCAGCCGCACTCCTCTGGCGTCAGGCCGACGACACGACCTGGGTCGCCACCATCGACGACGAGTACGCCGGCATGGCTGAACTCGCCGATGGGCGATTCCGGGCGTTCGACCGCCTCTCGCGTCCTGCCGGCGCCGCCGGCAGCCTGCCGGGGGCGCAAGCGCTTCTCTCGCCTGCGCCGCTCCCGCACTGCGTCCGCCGTGGCGCCCACCCCCGTCCGCGCCGAATCGGGCGCGGCGACCGGAGCCGTCCTCACGGCTCCCGAAGAATGAAGGAAGAAAAGATGCCCACTGGCACCGTCAAATGGTTCAACTCGGAAAAGGGCTACGGCTTCATCGCCCCGGATGACGGCAGTGCCGACGTCTTCGCCCACTACAGCGAGATCGCCTCCACCGGCGGTTACCGCAACCTCGACGAGAACCAGAAGGTCGAATACGACCTCGCGCAGGGACCGAAGGGTCCCCAGGCCGCCAACATCCGCCCGGCCTGATGGATCCGGTGCCCGGCCGAAAGGCCGGGCACCGTTTCTTTAACGAACGCACCGACGAACACTCAGCAAGCGCGCCTACGCTTGCGCCATCTCGGGCATTCGCCCACATCCTCGGCTGGGAAGTCGTCACGACACCGCGGAGGAACGCATGACCGCATCCACTCTCGGGCCCGTCCTGAAGACCCGGCCCCGCACGGAGACGCGCGCGCCGGTCACCAGCACCTACAACGAGCTGCTCGGGCGGGTCCGCGGCGAGGGCCTCCTCGAACGCCGCCGCGGTTTCTACATCGCGATGTTCTCCGCACTCACGGTCGGCCTGCTCGGCGCGGCCGCCGGATTCGTGCTGCTCGGTGACTCCTGGTTCCAGCTGCTCATCGCCGCCGCGCTTGGACTGATCTTCACCCAGTTCGCCTTCCTCGGCCACGAGGCCTCCCACCGCCAGGTGTTCGCCTCCGGCCCGACGAACGACCGCGCCGGCCGGCTCATCGCGACCTGGCTGGTCGGCATGAGCTACCAGTGGTGGATGACCAAGCACACCCGTCATCACGCCAACCCGAACACCGAGGGCAAAGACCCCGACATCGCGTTCGACACGATCTCGTTCACGGTGGAGGACGCGTCCCGGCAACGCGGCCTCCTCGCCGCGATCACCCGCCGGCAGGGCTACCTGTTCTTCCCGCTGCTCCTGCTGGAGGGCGTCAACCTCCATGTCACCTCGATCCGGTCGCTGCTCGCACGCGGGCCGGTCGAGCGCCGCCGCACGGAGCTGGTCGCGATCGGGCTGCGGCTCTCGATCTATCTGACGATCCTGTTCCTGATGCTCCCGGTCGGCATGGCGTTCGCGTTCCTCGGCGTGCAGCTCGCCGTGTTCGGCGTCTACATGGGGGCCTCCTTCGCCCCCAACCACAAGGGCATGCCGCTGCTGCCCGCCGGCTCCCGCGTCGACTTGACTGGCAGGGTTGGCGTATTCGAACCCCGTGAATACTCGCTGTCAGGTCTGCCGGTCGGCGGCGTAGTTCGCCCACGAGCCGCCAGCGTTCGCGCTGATGCGGACGATGGTGAGTGGGCGCAGTCCGAGGATGCTGGCGAGCATCGCGGGCGGGATCTCTCGGGTGAGCTGCTCGGCTGCGGCCAGGCGCAGTTGCCTCGGCTGGATGTCGAGTGTTCGGCGCAGCCGGTTCGCTAGAGCGTTCTGGGTGATGTGGGTGCCGGCGTGGTTTCCGGGGAACAGCCATCGGGTCGGGAGCTGCTCGGCCGTGCCGGCGCGGCGGCGGACCGGGAGTTGGCGGATCACGGTCGCGAACGGCTCGGGCAGTTCGAGCGCGTCAGTGCCGAGGGCGAGGTTCGTGCCGGTCTCGGTGACGGTCACGTCGTCGGTCGTGAGCGCAACGACCCGGTTCACCGGTTGCGCGTAGAGCACGATGAGCGCGGCGGCGATCCGGTCGGCGGGATCGAGGGTGTCGTCGGTGATCAGTCGCCGGGCGATCTGCCAACGCTGTTCGGTGTCCATCGGGGTGACGGGCTGTCCGACGTAGGTGGGCGGGAGCTCGATCTCTCGGGGCAGCTGACGGTTCTGGCGTGCCCAGGTGAGGAACGGGCGGACGACGTGTCGGATGGCGCCGGGGCCCGCGAACCACGAATCGATATCGTGCTGGGTTGCCTCGTCCAGATGCCGGTCGACGTCTTGCAGTCCAGCGAGGAAGGCGACGACCTGTTCGATCTGGCGGGTAGCGTTGCGCGCGCTGATGTCGACGCGCTGTTGCTCGTCCAGAGTCCGCAGCCGTGGCAGGACTTTCCAGTTGAGCCAGCGCGTCGCGAGCTGCCGGTGCTCGTGATCCAGCGGTGCGGTCAGATCCAGGACGCGGGCTTCGAGGCGGCGCAGGCTTCGATGAGGGTCCGGCTCGAGGAGCCCAGCGGCGATCAGCAGCGCGCGCAGATGCTCGGCTGCTCGGCGTTGCGGGAACCGGTCGAGGGTGTCGTGGCTGAGCGGGATGCGGCCGGTGTCGAGGTCGCGCAGCAGGTCGCGGGTGCGGGTCAGCCAGCGGCGGGTCGTGAGGGGTTCCGCGGCGAGGACCGACGCGTGCAGCGGGGCGAGCACGCCGTCTCCGGTGAGCACGCGGTCAAGGTGCCGCCGCAGCGCGCAGGGATTGCAGACACGGTTCCCGTCGATGCCGACGAGGAGGACGTCACTGCGGCTGCAGTCCTGGCAGTGTTTCCTGGCTCGTTCACGACACCATCGGCAGCGGCCCTCGAAGTCGAGCAGCCGATCCGGTTTCTCGCAGCGGGAGCAGTCGCCGCGCACTCGACCGACGCCCTTGCTGCAACGCGAGCAGAGCCCACGGCCGGGCATCGCGGCGCGGTCGCAGAGCTGACAGGTTTGTCCCGTCACTTGCTGCGGGTGATATCCGCGCGCCGCGGGGTGCGGGTCTTCGCCGTGGCCGAGACGGCAGTGGGTTTCCCGGTGGTGCCGGTAGCTTTGACGGCTGCGGTCTCGGCGACGGGCTCGATGAGGTCGTTCGGGGTGCAGCCGAGGATGTCGCAGAGCGCGGTCAGAGTGCGCAGGCTCAACCGCTCGGGGGTGCCGGTGACGAGCCGATATACCTGCGCTTCAGACAGGACGATGCCGCGCTCGGCGAGCAGCGGAACCAGTGTCGTGGTGGCGAACATCTCCTGGGCGGCCATCAGCCGTCGCAGGTGCCATCGGTATCCCAGGCGGGGCTGGGGTGTGCGTGCCATCGTGTTCCTCCTCGGGGTCTCACTCGGTCTCGGGCTGGAAGGCGCGGTCGAGGGCTCGGCGCAGCGCCTTGTTCTTGTAGTCGGCGCCGACGGTCGTGTAGATCGCGGTCGTCGAGCCCCAGGAATGGCCGAGCTGCTGCTGCACGAACAAGTGGTCGAAGCCGTCTTCGAGCAGATGCGTCGCATACGAGTGGCGCAGGCAGTGCGGGCCGAGGTTCCGGTCCAGACCGATCGCGTCCCGGTACTCGGCGAACCGTCGCGAGATCGCATCCGCGCTGACGCGGGCGCGCCGCTCAGTCGGCCACAACGCCGTGCCTGTCGCGTCGTAGAGCGGGCGAAGCTCCTCCGTCCACTCCGCGACGGCCTCGGCCGCCCACCCCATCGTGGTCAGAACGGTGCGACGCCTGGGCGGGCTGCCGCGCAGTGCTTTGCCGTAGCGGACGGCCAGCGCCCCGTATCGGCCGAACCCGATAGCCGCAGCGTTGCCCGACCAGTCAACCGTCTCCAACTTGGAGGCTTCCCGCCGGCGCAGACCCCAGGCGTAGATCGTCTTGAACAGTGTCGCGTCGCGGAACGCCGCCAGCCAGCCCTTGCGGCCCGTCGACTGCACCTGGGAGACGCGCTGGTCGCAATAGTCGAAGAACGCTTGGAGCTCGTCGCGCGACAGCGGCCGGTTGCCCGGCCGCCCCTCGTAGTCGCTGCGATGGATCACCGTGTTCCACTCGTGGAACACCTGCACCGGCACGTCTCCGAAGTGCCGTTCGCAGACCTCGTGCCACTGATAACGGGGATCGGAGAGGTAGCCGCAGAACAGCGACACCGCCATCTGGTAGTTCCGCACCGTCGAGTGCGCCATCCCCGCCGAGACCATCTCCGCCGTCCACGCCTCGACATCGCCCGGCGTCCAGTGCCACGGGTAGTCGTTCGTGAACGACGCGAACCGGCGAACCGTCAACAGCCGACGCTCGATCGTCAACCCCGACAGCATTCGGGACCGCTGCTGCAGCTCCCAGCCCTCCAGCATCGCCGCGAGCACGGTCTCCTCGGCGGCGAACAGCGCCACGCCCGGTGTGAGCAGCCGCGCCGCTGGGCTGCCTTGAGCAACGCGCACCGACCGCTCCTCCTCGGGACCATCCGCACCTCGCACCGACACCCGATGATGATATCATTCATCAGATGCACGATCCGGGGTGAGGTTCGCTCCTCGTTTCCGCACCGCAGCACCTCATGTGGCGTTTCTACGCAGCGACCACAGGGCCCGAGGCGACGCAGCCTCGGCCGGTCTCGAATCCCTGAATCCTGCATCAGATGCAATTCCCCAGCCTTCCTGAACAAGCAGGTGCTGACCTCGCGCAACATCCGCGGAGGCTGGACGATGAGCGTGCTGATGGGCGGCCTCAACCACCAGATCGAGCACCATCTCTTCCCGAACATGCCCCGGCCGCACCTGCGCCGCGCGCGGGAGCTCGTCCGGGCGCACTGCGCCGCCCACGACATCCCCTACACGGAGACCGGGCTCGTGAACTCGTACCGGATCGTGATCCGCTACCTGAACCGGGTCGGGCTCGCCGCGCGCGACCCGTTCGACTGCCCCGCGGCCCAGCGGTTCCGCCGCGCCTGACAATCGTCTCCGTCCGCTCGCCTTCTGCCGTCGGATGGGTCAGACTGGGCAGACACCCTCCGGTTGACGTGAAGCCTCGCCTGGCAGCCGAATCTTTGCCCCCTTCCGGACAAACCGAGGAGGGCAACATCATGGGCTACCTCAGCTACGAGAACCACGACTACCCGTTCGAAGACCGTACGCTCGCGCACCTGCACATCGTCATCGTCAACAAGCTCCGGCACGGCCAGAGCTTCGCGATGTCGTGGAAGGACGTCACCGCAGTCGGCGGCGGACGCACCAGCATCTGGCTCCACCCGTCCAGCAACCTGCGGTTCCACTTCGACGGATCCCGCTCCCCCGCACTCAACGGGGACTGGCTCGCACAGCTCGCGGACTCCGCCGAGAGCTCCCGCGGGCTGATCATCGAATCGGAGGAACGCGCGCCGCTGCGGGCGCTCGAGTCCGCCTAGCCGTTGCACGGCGTGCCGTCATCGCAGACCCTGAGCCTCGCCGATCGGCGCCTGGTGGCGGCGTGGGCGGCCGACTGCGCCTCCCGCGTGCTCGCACTGTTCGAGGCCGAGGCCCCGCAGGACCAGCGGCCTCGCGACGCGATCGCCCGCGCCAGGGCCTTCGCACGCGGTGAGCTCGATACGGCCGGGGAGATCCGGAACCGTTTCGTCGCCGGCCGCGCCGCGCGGGACGCGACCTCCGCTCCCGCCATCGCCGCCGCCCGTTCGGCGGCGCAAGCGGCCGCGGTCGCGCACATGGGCGCGCACGCCCTCGGCGCCGCGGCGTACGCGGCGCAGGCGGTCGCACTCGCTCCGAACGCCGCGCCGACGGCCGCCGAGGAGGAGGTCGACCGGCAGCTCGCCCTGCTGGACGAGCAGACCCGCGCAGCGCTCGCCCTATTGCCGCCGCTCGGCGAGGACCGCGCAGGCCCGCTCGGGTCCGGCCTCCTCACGACGGGTGTGCTGGGCGACGCCATCCGGAGGCTGCAGGAGCGGCTCTGAGGATCTCAGTCCTGGCGCGCACGAGCGGGACCTGGACGCGACCCCCACGTCACGGCGGCGGCACAGGTCAGAAGGACCGCGACGCTGGACAGCACCGCGGTGGGGGCGGAGCCGAACACGCCCGCGACCACGAGGGAGATCGCGGCGCCGCCGGCAGACCCGGTCGCGATCAGCCAGCCCGCTGTCCGGCCGGCGGCCGAGCCGGGCACCCCGGTCAACGCTGAACCGAGCAGCAGCGCGTATCCGGGAGCGACCAACGGCACGACCACGCAGAGCAGCACCGCCGAGACGGACGAGTCCGTGATGAACGCGGCAGCGACGGTCAACGCCGACGCGACGACGCCGGCCACCACGAAACAACTGGTCGCCTGCACGCCGGCTCTGACCACGATCGCGCCCAGGAACCGTCCTCCCGCCATCAGGATCCAGAACACCGACGTGCCGACAGCGGCGTACGCGGGCGACAGGTCGAGCAGCGTCTGCGGGAGGACGCTCGACCACCCCGAGAGGATGGTCTCCGCGCCGACGAAGAGGAACAGGGCCGCAGCGAGCATGAGCAGCCGCCTCCGCCCGCCGCCCGCCGCCCGCGGCCGGCCCGCGCGCGGTGACGGGGCGCTCGGCCAGCCGGAGCGAAACCGGAGCGCGACAGCGAGCCCGACGACCGGGACCGCGACGATCGTGAGCGTCGTCACCGTGAGCGCGTCCAGCTGTACGACAGCCATCAGGAGCGGCGCGCAGGCCGCGGCCACGGCCGACGTGCCGTTCAACCACGCGAGCCGCGCGGGAGTGGACGTGCTCGAGTGGACCCGGGCGAGCGTCGTCGCGCCGGCTTCGACGAACCCGAAGCCCACCCCCGCCGTCGCCGCAGCCACGAAGAACATCGGCGTGGAGTCCGCGAAGGCGATGACGCCGAGGCCGGCTCCCTGCAGCGCCAGCCCCACCGGCAGCAGCGCCGTCGCCCGGATTCCCGGCACGGCCGCCACCAGGACACCGGCGAGCAGGCCGAAGAACAGCAGCGAGACGCCCGGGAGCAACACCTCGGATCCGACTCCGAGACGGGCCGCCACACCCGGTATCGCAGCAGGCACGGTCGCACCCGTGACGCCGAGGGAGCCGAAGGCGAAGAACAACGACGGCAGAAGCCCACGCGCCCCATCCCTCCCGGCCGGTGCGGGGGTGCGCTCCGGACTCGTGGCGCCCGCGTCAGGCTCGGGTCGCGTCATCGAGCAGTTCGAGAATATGCCGGTAGGGCTTGCCCGTCGCCCGGGTCATCCCGAGTTCGCAGGTCCGGTTCGCGGACGCGTACGCGGTGAAGGTGCGGCCGGCGAGTTCCGCCGACTCCGCCCGGGTCGCGGACGCGGTGAGCTCGGGGTGCAGCATTCCACGGTCCCCGGCGAAACCGCAGCATCCCCAGCCGTCGGGAACGACGACGTCCGGGCTGATCGCTCGTGCGACGGCGAGCATCGGGTCCGTCACGCCGAGGTGGGTGGACGAGCACGTCGGATGGACGGCGATCGACTCCACCGGGCGGCTCACCGTCAGTTTCGGGAGAACCTCCCGTTCGATGAACGGGACGGCGTCGATCACCGTCAGCCCGCTGCCGGCGGCCAGGTGCAGGAACCCTTCGGTGCACGAGACGCCGTCGGAGATCACGGGAAGCTCGCCGCCCCTGGTCGCTTCCCGAAGCACCGCGAGCACAGTGTCGCTCATCGTCTCGTGACCGTCGAGGTTCCCCTTCGATGTCCACGGCGTCCCGCAGCACAGCGAGTCCACTCCCTCCGGGACCAGCACCTGCACGCCCGCGCGGGCGCAGAGAGCGAGGAACGCCTCCCGCACGCCCTGCGACGCGTCGGCGGGCCCGAACATCGACCCGATGCAGGAGGGCACGTAGACGGCGACCGCGTCGGCGTTCTGCTGCGGACGCCGTTTCGCGCCGCCGCGAGGCATCATGCGATCGTAGCGAGGGACGTTGTCGGCTCCGAGGACCGCGCGTCCCACGTCGGTGGCCGCGCGGACCAACGGGGTGGGCAGGACCTTCGCCGTGTTCAGCGCGACCGCCCCGGCCCGGGTGACCAGACCCCAATGCTTCGCGGCGGTGTTCCAGCCGGCGGAGAGGACGGATCCCTCCCGCTCGGCACGAAGGCGCTTCACCAGTGTGCCCGTGTCGATACGGACCGGGCACGCCGTCTGGCACATCCCGTCGGCGGCGCAGGTGTCCACGCCGTCGTACCCGTAGTCGCGGTCGAGCTCCGCGACGAGCTCCAGGTCGCCGGCGCGCACTGCCCGTTCGCGTTCCCGGCGGAGGACGATGCGCTGCCGCGGCGTGACGGTGAGGTCCTTGCTGGGGCAGACGGGTTCGCAGTAGCCGCACTCCACGCACCGGTCGACTTCGCTCTCGACGGTCGGGGTCGTCTTGAGGTTCTGCAGCGGCGCGTCCGGATCCTCGTTCAGGAGGACGCCGGGGTTGAGCAGCCCCGACGGGTCGGCGAGCTCCTTGACGCGGGACATCACCTGGTAGAGCTCGTCACCGAACTGGCGGCGTACGTACGGCGCCATGATCCGGCCGGTCCCGTGCTCCGCTTTCAGCGTCCCCTCGTGATCGAGGACGAGAGCGACCATCTCCTCGGTGAACGCGGCGTACCGTTCCTTCGAACGCGGGTCGTCGAAATGCTCGGTGAGCATGAAGTGGATGTTGCCGTCCTTCGCGTGCCCGAAGATGACGCTGTCCTCGTAACCGTGACGGTCGAACAGTTCGATGAGTCCCTCGCATGTCTCGCGGAGCGCAGCGACGGGGACGGCGATGTCCTCCAGGAGCGCGGTCGTGCCGGAGGGCCGACTGCCGGCGACGGTGGCGTACAGATCTTTACGGATGTGCCAGAGTGCGTTGCGCCGGCCTGCGTCCTGGGTGAGCGTCGCCGGCTGCGCGAGCGGAAGGCCGCCAGCGAGTCGGTCCCACGCCGTCAGGCGAGCGGCGAGCGCGTCGGCGTCCTGCTCCTGGTACTCGACCAGGAGCGCGGCGTGGTCCTCCACCCGCAGGCTCAGCAGTTCCTCGTCGGCGCCCGGGTCGCGCTGGGCGACTCTCAGAGCGGTGGCGTCCAGGAGCTCGACGGTCGCCAACCCGGATGCGACCAAGGCCGGCAGCGCGCCTGTCGCGTCAGCGAGTGTCGGGAAGTAGAGCATCCCGGTGGCGACGTGCGATCGAATCGGAAGGGTCGCGAAGGTGGCCTCGGCGACGAAGGCGAGCGTTCCCTCGCTTCCTACGACGAGGTGCAGCAGGATCTCGGCGGGCGAGTCGTGGTCGATGAACGCGTTGACGCCGTAGCCCATGGTGTTCTTGATGGCGTACTGCTGCTCGATGGTGGCGACCGTCCGCGGGTCGGAGCGGACCTGGTCCCGCAACCGGGCCAATCCCGACCAGAGGTCCGGGGCGACGGCTCTCAGCCGCTCGTCCGCGTCGGCTGCCCCGGTGTCCAGCACCGCGCCGTTCGGCAGCACCAGCACCGCCGACCGGATCGTGTTGTACGTGTTGAACTCGGTGCCGCAGGACATCCCGCTGGAGTTGTTCGCGACGACACCGCCGATCGTGCACGCGGCTTCGCTGGCCGGGTCCGGGCCGAGTTTGCGCTTGTGCCGGGCCAAGCGGGCGTTGACCTGCCGGACGGTCGCGCCTGGCTGGACGCGGACGCTCTCCCCGCCGTCGAGGACCTCGATGGCGCGGAAGTTCTTGCGGGTGTCCAGGAGCAGCCCGTCGGTGGACGCTTGACCGGACAGGCTGGTTCCGCCGGACCGGAAACCGACGGGCACAGCGGTGTCGGCGGCGAGCCTGATCAGGCCGGCGAGGTGGTCGCGGTCCTGCACCGTGACCACGCTCAGGGGTGTCATCAGGTAGTGGGACGCGTCGTGGGACATCGCCAGCCGGTCGATGGCGCGATCCCGGACGGTTCCGGGAGCCAGTCGTTCCAGGCGGGCGGCGAGGTCCGCGGTGAGTGCCACAGGAAGGTCCTCCGCTGTTCAGGCGACCGCGAGGGAATGGCCGGGGATGGCCGCGATCAGCTGGCGGGTGTACTCCTGCTGCGGGGAGTCGAAGATCGCGTCCGGTTCGCCGCTCTCCACGATCGTGCCGGCGCGCATGACGTACACCTGGTGGGAGACCAGGCGGACGACGGCCAGGTCGTGGCTGATGAACAGGTAGGACAGGCCGAGGTCGCGCTGCAGCGACACCATCAGGTCCAGGATCTGCTCCTGCACGAGCACGTCGAGCGCGCTCACCGCTTCGTCCATCACCACCAGCTCGGGGTTCAGGGCGAGAGCGCGAGCGATCGCGACCCGCTGCCGCTGACCGCCGGAGAGCTCGTGCGGGTACCGGTCGGCGAAGGACGCCGGGAGGGCGACCTTGTCGAGCAGGTCCGCGACGGTCTTCTTCCTGCTGGACGCGTCGCCGATCTTGTGCACACGCAGCGGCTCGGAGACGACCTGTTCGATCGTGTAGCGCGGGTCCAGCGACGCGTACGGGTTCTGGAACACCGGCTGCACCGATCGGCGGAACTCCAGCAGCTCCCGTTTGGACAGCGTGGAGACGTCGGCTCCGCGGTACGTGATCGTCCCGCCGTCGGCGTCCTCGAGCTTCAACGCCAGCCGCGCGGTGGTCGATTTGCCCGAACCGGACTCGCCGACGATGGCGACGGTCTCACCCCGCGGGATCTTCAGGCTGACATCGTCGAGCGCGAGGAACGGCTCCGCCTTCCCGCGGATCCGGTACTTCTTGACCGCTCCCGTCACCTCCAGCAGGATCTCGCGTTCCCGGCCGTCGGCGGTGGCCGCCAGCACCGGTGCGACCTTCGCGCTGGCCATTCCCGGCGCCGCGGCGAGGAGACGGCGGGTGTACTCGTGCTGCGGGTTCGCGACGAGCTCGGCAGCTGGTCCCGTCTCCACGATCTCGCCGCGGAACATGACCGCGACCCGGTCCGCCCGCTCCGCGGCGAGCGCGAGGTCGTGCGTGATGAGGAGGACGGCCGCGCCCATCTCGTCGGCGAGCTGCCCCATCTGGTCGAGGACCAGCCGCTGCACTGTGACGTCGAGCGCGGACGTCGGCTCGTCGGCGAGAAGCACCTCGGGGCGGCACGCCAGCGCCATCGCGATCAGCACGCGCTGACGCATCCCGCCCGAGAACTCGTGCGGGTACTGGTTGAAACGAGCGGGGGCGTCTGCGATGCCGGCGTGTTCGAGCAGGCGGATCGCCTCCTGCTTCGCCGCATCGCCCTTGGCGCGACCGTGCACGTGGAGGGCTTCGACGATCTGCGCCCCGATCTTCATCACCGGGTTCAGGTTCGTCATCGGGTCCTGCGGGACCAGACCGATCCGGTTGCCGCGGATCGAAGTCATCGCCTTCTCGCTCGCCGCAGTGATGTCGATCTCTTTCAGCGTGATCGTCCCGGAGGAGATCCGGCCATTCTCGGCCAGGAGCCGGTTCACGCACGCCGCGAGCGTCGACTTGCCGGAGCCGGACTCGCCGACGATGGCGACGGTCTCTCCCGCCGCGACGTCGAGGCTGACGTTCCGGACCGCTTCGACCTCGCCGTGCGACGTCGTGAACGTGACCGACAGGTCGCGGATGCTCAGCACGGGTTCGCGGGTGGAGTCCTGATTGGTGGAGTTCATCGTTCCTCAGCCTGTGTCGTGGTGAAGGAGTGCCGTCCGTGGAGGGTCGCGGCAGCGGCGTCGAGCAGGACGCGTTGGATGGCGTCGACGGTGACGAGTTCGGGCAGCTGCGGCGACGTCCCGTCGTCCGGGATCGCGCCGACGGTTCCGCAGAGTCTCATCGCACCGCCGGCGACGACGACGTCGTGGTCGAGGCCGAACCCGAACCACGTCCCGGTGAATCCGCCGTGGCCGAGCAGGGTCACGCGGTCTCCGGCGACGTCGAGGGTGCTTCGGCGGAATCCGACAGCCTGGTCGGGGCGGATCGGGTTCGGCTCGCTGAACCGGGCGAGGACGTCCTCGGGGACGAACTCGCCGCCGCGCAGCGCCGCCCCCAGCGTGAGGAGGTCGTCGACGGTGGAGAACAGGCCGGCATGGCCGGACGCGCCTCCCAGAGCGTGGGCGGCGTTTCCGTCATTGGCCTCGCCGCGCACGGGCGTGTTGCGCCAGCCGGTGAACCGGCCGGCGGTGAACGGGACCGGGTACGGAGTGCCGGTGACGACCATCCGGAACTCGTACGCGTCGCTGTCCGCGCTGGTCGCCGCGGTCTCCGACGGCACGGGCCCGTAGCCGCTGGTGAGCCGGAGCGGGTCGGCGATCAGCGTCCGATACGCGTCCCGGAGCGTCTCACCGGTGACCTCCTCGACGACGGCGCCGGCGAGCAGGAGCCCCAGGTCGGAGTAGCGCCAGGCCGTTCCCGGTGCGGAGGCGAGCGGGAGCTCCTGCGCACGCAGGATCGCCTCGTCGCGGTCCGTGGTCTCCAGGTAGAGCGGCCACCACGGGCGCAGCCCGGCCGTGTGCGTGAGCAGCTGGTACACGCTGACGTCGTCCTTGGCGCCGCCCGCGAACGCCGGCAGGAAGCTGCCGACGCGGGCGCTCAGGTCGAGGCGGCGGTCGGCGACAAGCCGCATCGCCATCGCGGTCGTCGCGGCGACCTTCGTGACCGAGGCCAGGTCGATCAGCTGCCCGCGTCGCATGGGCACCGGCGCGACGCCGGAGCCGGGCAGCACCGCCCAGCCGGCTGTGCGTACCTCGACGTCGGCCCCGGTTCGCACACCGACGATGCCGCCGGCGGGGTGCGCACCGGCGCCGCCCAGCTGGAGCAGCCGGTCGGCGTACGTGGCGATGACACTCATGCGACGACCTCGCCCGCCGCGCCCTGGAAGGTCACCCGCGGCCAGCCGTCGAGGGCGTCCGCTTCGGGGAGGCTGCCGTCCGGCGCCGGTGTGAGCCGCCCGATGACCCGGTCGCCCGACGCGCCGGTGCAGCTGGGGACGTTGGACGGCAGACCGTGCGCTGTGGCCCACCCGATGAGGGCGAAGGCGACGGCCTCCTTGTCGTCGGCGGGGACCCCGATCCGGTCGCTGGCCTGCACGTCCACGGCCGGGAGCAGCTCGGTGATGCGGCGCACCAGGACGGGGTTGCGCACCCCGCCGCCGGAGATGACCAGGACGTTCACTCCGGCCGCCCGGATCGCGTCCGCGACGGTTCGCGCGGTCAGTTCGGTGAGCGTGGCGACCAGGTCGGTCAGTGCCGGTCGGAGGCCGGTCGCCGCGAGGTGGCCGTGTACGTGGTCGAGGTGGAACAGCTCTTTGCCGGAGCTCTTCGGAGCCAGGAGGCTGTAGTACGGCTCGGCGAGGAGGCTCTCCAGCAGCACGTCGTCCACCGTTCCTGCGGCTGCGAGCGCGCCGTCCCGGTCGAAGGTGTCCGGTGTCTCCGCAGACGCGGTGACGACGGCGTCGATGAGAGCGTTCGCCGGGCCGATGTCCCAGGCGACCGGATCGGCTCCTGGCGCGATGACCGTGACGTTGGAGATGCCGCCGAGGTTCAGCGCTCCCGCTCGTGTGCCGGCGGCGGTGAACCGCTCCAGCAGGATCGTGTCCAGGATCGGGACCAGCGGTGCGCCTTGACCGCCCGCGGCGACGTCGGCGGCGCGGACGTCGGAGACGACCGGGAGGCCGGTGGCCTCCGCGATCCAGGCAGGCTGCCCGAGCTGGAGGGTGCCCAGCGCGCGCCCGTTCTCGACCCAGTGGAACACGGTCTGGCCGTGCGAGCAGATGAGGTCGACCGGTCCGGAGCCCGCCCGCGCGTGGGCCGCGATGGCGTCCGCCGCTGCGGCGGCGAACTCCTGCCCGATCTCGGTGTCGAGTTCGCAGGCGATGTCGAATCCCACCCGCGCCGGCGGCAACGCCTGGATCAGTTTCGTCCGCAGCCGCGCACTGTACGGGGTGGAGGTGGCGTATTCGATCCGGCCGGTGACGCCGCCCTCGACGGTTCGGAAGTCGACGATGGCCACGTCGATCCCGTCGTGGGAGGTGCCGGAGATCATGCCGAGGACGCGCATCAGAGCTGCCCTGCGCGTGGTGCGGTCTCCACGACCGTCCGGAGCACCCCGGCGGCGGCGGACAATGCGGTGCGCGCGTCGTCGACGCTCATCCCGGTGACGACCGTGGCGATGGCGAGCTTGGCGTTCCAGTCGGCCGCATCGAGTGCGGTGCGCGCGGCGGCGTCGTCGACGCCGGTCGCGAGGGTCACGATGCGGACGGCGCGGCGTACGAGTTTCGCATTCGTCGCCTTCACATCGACCATGAGCGTCTTGTAGGTCTTCCCGAGCTTGATCATGCTGATCGTGGAGAACATGTTCAGCACCAGTTTGGTGGCTGTCCCCGCGCCCAGTCGCGTGGATCCGGTCACGACTTCGGGCCCGACCGCGATCTCGATGCCGTGCTGGGCGACCTCGGAGATCGGCGCGTCCAGGTTGCAGGAGAGGCCGACCGTGAGGGAGCCGCGCTGGTTGCCGAGCCGCAGGGCGCCGAGAACATAGGGGGTCCTGCCGCTGGAGGCGATTCCGACGATCGTGTCGAGCGGGCCCGGGTCCACCTGTTCGAGGTCCGACCGGCCGGTCTCCTCGCTGTCCTCGGCGGACTCGATCGAGCTGACGAGCGCGGTCGGCCCGCCGGCGATGATCCCGAGGACGACATCGCCGTCGGTCCCGAAGGTCGGCGGGATCTCCGAGGCGTCGAGGACCCCGAGCCGACCGCTCGTGCCGGCGCCGACGTAGATGAGACGCCCGCCGGCACGCATCCGCTCCGACGTCGCGTCGATCGCTTCGATGATCGTGGGGAGGGCGTCGCGGACGGCGCCGGGGATGCGGGCGTCCCGGTTGTTCATCAGGGTGACCAGTTCGGCGACGCTGAGCTCGTCGAGCATCATCTCGTTGTCGGCGACCGCCTCGGTCATCAACTCGTCGAGTTCGGCGTCTGGTGAGTTGGTAGCCATCAGCGGCCTCCGGTCTTGGGGTCGAGAGCGGCGCGCAGGCTGTCGCCCAGCAGGTTGAGGCCGATGACGGCGCAGATCAGCGCGGCGCCGGGGAAGAGCAGCATCCACGGTGCGACGCTGGTGAGCGCCTGCGCCTCGTAGACCATGCCTCCCAGGGATGCCGCCGGCGGCGGTGTGCCGAACCCGAGGAAGCTCAGCGCCGCCTCCGTCAGGATCGCCCAGGACAGCGAAAGGGTGACCTGGACCACGAGGATGCCGCGCATGTTCGGCACGACGTGCTCGAACAGGGTCGAGAAGCGCTTGCGGCCGATCGCGGTCGATGCCAACACGTAGTCGGCGGACCGCAGCGAGAGCACCGGGCCACGGGCGACGCGGGCGAAGATCGGCATGTAGACGATCGCGATCGCGATCGCGACGGTGAACCAGCTGCGCTGCAGGGTCGCCGCCAGCGCCAGGGCCAGGAGCAGCGACGGGAACGCGAACAGCACGTTGGTGAGGATGCCCACCAGCCGGTCGGTCACGCCGAGGTAGAACCCGGCGAGGACCCCGAGCAGCGTGCCAACGACGGCGGCCGCGGCGACGGAGACGATCGCGATCAGGAGGGAGTTGGCCAGGCCGGAGGCGACGCGGGAGAAGGTGTCGCGTCCGAACTGGTCCGTGCCGAACCAGTGTGTGCCGCTGGGCGCCTGCAGCGCCTGCGTGACATCTTGGTGGGCTGGGTTGTACGGCGTGAGCCCGAACGCGGCCATCAGCGCGAGGACGATGACGATCCCCATCAGGATGATTCCGGCGACGCCGGAGACAGAGCGGAACGCGGCACGCCATGCGTGGGAACGGCGGCTGGAGTCCAGGGCGACGTCGGGGACGTTGCTCATCTCGGTAGCGGCGCTCATTGCACACGCACCTTCGGGTCGACGATCCGGTAGACGATGTCGGTGAGGAGGTTCACCAGCACGAACAGGGTCGCGATGATGAGCACGGTGCTCTGCACCACGGCGTACTCCTTCTGGGTGAGCCCGAGCAGGACCTGGCGTCCGATCCCGGGGATGGCGAAGATCTGTTCGGCGACGAGGGCGCCGCCGAGGAGGAATCCGAACTGCAGGCCGGTCATGGTGACCACCGGGATCAGGGCGTTGCGCAGGATGTGCCGCACCCGGAGCCGCCGCTCGGGGACGCCCTTCGCGCGGGCGGTGCGGATGTAGTCTTCGGCGCGGATCGAGAGGATCGCCGTGCGGGTGGTCTGCAGCACGGGCGGCGCGATGCTGATTCCGAGGACCAGCGATGGGAGGAGCATCTGCTGCAGATTCAGCGCCGGGTCCTGCAGGAACGTTTTGTAGCCCTCGCCGTTGGGGTACCAGCCGAAGGAGTTGGCCAGCCAGGTCGCCAGCACGGTGGCCAGGAGGAAGGACGGGATGGACAGCGCCAGGAGGCTCCCGAACTGGGTGACGTTGTCGCCGACCTTGCCGGGCCGGTTGGCGGCGAAGACTCCGCCGGGGACGCCGAGGACGAGACCGATGATGATCGAGAAGATCGCCAGCTCGATGGTGTTCGGAAGCGCCTGAGCGGTCATCGCCGCCACCGTCTGGTGCGAGGTGGTGTTGATTCCGAGGTTGCCGGTGAGCACGCCGCCGAGCCAGTCGAAGTACTGGACGATGAGCGGCTTGTCCAGGCCGTAGTACGCCTCGAGCTGCCGGATCTGCTCCTGGCTGAGGTCGCCTGCTGCGGTGCCGTACGCGGCCGTGATCTGATTGCCGGGGACGACCCGCAGGACGATGAAGGTGAGGATGGACACTCCGAGGAGGGTCAGGAGTGCTTCGCCGATGCGTCGGGTGACGGGGTGGCGGAGGATGCGCATGAGTCGTGTCATCACAGTCGGAGTGGGTTCGCGCCGGGACGGGTGGGCTGGAGGCCTCCCACCCGTCCCGGCTGGCCGGTCAGGAGAGGGTCGCCTTCCACAGCTGGCTCATGTCGGCGTCGTAACGCGTCTCGAGGCCGCTCATGCCGGAGCTGTGGACGATGTACTCCTTCGGGGTGAACAGCCAGACCCACGCGGCGTTGTCCACGAGCTGCTTCGTCACATCCGTGTAGATGGACTTGCGCTGGGCGACATCGGTGGTGGCGATGCCGTCGGCGAACAGCTTGTCGAGCTCCGGCGAGCTGTAGCCGGCGACCTTGTTGTACGTGCCGGTCGACGTGAAGTAGCGGGCGTACATGGTGTTCGGGTCGGCGCTGCCCGAGTTCTGCGCGATGGCCGCGTCGAAGTCGCCGGCGAGCCACTTCTGGACATAGGCGTTCGAGTCCAGCGACTGCACGTTGACCTTGATCCCGACCTTGCCGAGCTGAGCCTGCACGTTCTGCGCCTCGTCCACCGCGGTGGAGTAGAGGCCCTGCGACGTCATCACGTTGAGGGTGAAGCCGTTGGGGGTGCCGGCCTTCTTCAGGTAGTCCTTCGCCTTGTTCAGGTCCTGCTTGGCGCAGGGCTGCGCGTTCGGGTCCGAACGGTACTGCGGGGAGGTGATCGGACCGGTCACGTCACCCGAGCCGAGGGCGGCGGTGTCGATGACATCCTGACGGGAGATCGCGCACTGGATCGCCAGCCGGGAGTTCACGTTCGCCAGGACCGGGGAGGCCGCTCGCAGCTGCAGCACGTGGTACTGCAGCGAGTTGGCCTGCTCGGTCTTGGTCTTGGCGGACGTGGCGGTCTTGGCGGTGACCGGGTTGTCGAAGACGGCGATGCTGACAGAGCCGGTCTTCAGCGCGGACACCATCGACTGCTCGTCCGGGATGATCCGGAACTCGAGCTTGGCGGCGCCGGGCTTGCCTGCGAAGAAGTCCGTGTTCCGCTCGAGCGAGATCGACTCGTTCGCGACGCGGGAGACCCACTTGTACGGGCCGGAGCCGACCGGGTTGGTCTGCAGGCTGTCCAGCGGGACGTCGGAGGGCACGATGCCGGTGTTCACCGCGGTCAGCCCCGACGGGAACGACGCGTCCGGCTTCTTCAGGTGCACGACCACCGAGGTCGGCGACGGTGCGTCGATGGAGGCCACGGAGGCGAAGTACGACCGCGAGCTCGCCTTCGACGCCGGGTCCATGATCTTCTCGTAGGTATACTTCACGTCCGTCGAGTCGAGTGCGGAGCCGTTGCTGAACTTCAGTCCGCTCTTGAGCGTGAACGTGTAGGTCAGGCCGTCCGACGACACCTTCGGCAGATCGGCGAGGTTCGCGACCGGAGCGTCGTTCTTGTCGGTCGTCAGGAGCGGGCTGTAGACCTGCTGGAGCACCTGGACGGACTGCTCGGACGTGATCGTCCAGGGGATCGTCTGGGTGGGGTCGGCCGTGATGCCGAAGACGAGGGTCGCGTTCGGGTTGGCCGACGCGGTGGGGGAACTGCTGGTGCCTGTACATCCTGCGAGCAGCATGGATGCGGCGGCAACCGCGGCGCCGGCGACGATCGCCGAGCGGCTGAAGCGGTTGACCTTCATTTCGGGCCTCCTTGGTGGGTGTTGCGCCTCTGTGAGCAACAACGTCGGCGACGTTGCCGGGAACGATAGGAGAATAATATTCCTCCTACGTTTCCAAGTTGTAAATTTTTTAGCACTAATGGATCCTTAAGTCCACACGCCGCCCACTACGGTGAACCTGAGCAGAGACGAGGAGGTCGGGGATGACCGAGGACATCTTGGTGCGGCTGCGCCAGGCGCTTCCGGGATTGCGGCGCAGCGAGCAGAGGATCGCCGAGGTCGCACTCGCCGAGCCTGCCACGGTCGCCGGCCTGAGCATCACCGAGCTCGCCGCCCGGTGCGGAACCTCCACCGCGACGGTCGCCCGGTTCTGCCGCAACGTCGGATTCGACGGGTACAAGAGCTTCTGCCTCGCCCTGGCTCGGGCCGCCGTCGACGAGAGCGGCCGCCGCTATCACTTCGGCGTATCCGAGGGCGACATCGACCCCGCCGACTCCACGCGCGATGTCGTGCGCAAGCTCGCCTTCCAGGAGGCGCGGGCCGTGGAGGAGACGGCGGAGGCCCTGGACCTGGATGAGGTCGACCGCGTCGTGGACGCGATCATCGAGGCGCCGTTCATCGACGTCTACGGCTCCGCCTCCAGCGGCCTGGCCGCCCAGGACCTCGGCCAGAAGCTCCGGCGCATCGGCTTGTTCGCCAACGCCTGGACGGACGCCCACCTCGCCCTGACCAGTGCGGCCGTGCTGCGCCCCGGCCTGGTCGCGATCGCATTCTCGCACTCCGGCGAGACCGAGGAAGCGCTGTCGGCGATCGAGACGGCCAAACGCGCGGGAGCGTTCACGGTGGCGATCACGAACTTCCCGGACTCCCCGCTTGCCCAGCTCTCCGACGCGGTGCTGACGACCGTGTCCCGCGAGACCCGCTTCCGCTACGGGGCGATGTCGAGCCGGATGGCGCAGCTGATGATCGTGGACGTGATCTTCATGGGCGTGGCCCAGCGCCGCCCGGAGGACGTGACCGCATCGCTGGCCGCCACGCTCGCGGCGGTCGAGGGACGCCGTCGCCCGCGACGCAACGGCAGCTGAGTCACAGCTCCCGCGCCATCCCGACCTGGGGCTCGCCCCATTCGGCGAGCGTCTCCCTGGTGCCGTCGAGCCGCCAGCCGGCCTTCTCGTAGAAGGCCCGCGATGGCGCGTTCTGCTCGAACACCCACAGTGTGGCGTCGCGTGCGCCGAGGTCGCGCAATCCCTGTTCGGCGCTGGCGAGCAGCGTTCGCCCGTACCCGCCGCCCTGCGCATACGGGGAGACATACAGGGAGCTGACGTAACCGGTGTGCGGGCCGGCGAGCCGGAACCCGATGAATCCGGCGACACCGCCGTCGGCGTCCTCCACCGCCAGGTAGGTGTCGTCGCCGGCGCCGAGCGCGTCCTGCCACAGGGAGAGCGCACGCTCCGGCGTCATCCGCTCGATCAGCGCCTCGGGCATGATCTGGCTGTAACTGACCCGCCAGCAGTCCAGGAACACCTGCGTGAATGCCGCGGCGTCGGCCGCGGTGGCGTGTCGGATCGCGGGCATGTGTCCTCCGGGTTGTGCGGCCTCTTGTGGTGAGTAGGCTACCGTCCACCTCACCGTCGACCTAAGGGATCAGGCCGCCCTCACGTGCTCTGTTGATGGCGGACACCTTGTCGTGGCATTGCAATTTGCCGTATGCGTGCTCGAGGTGTTTGCGGACGGTGGACGCTGAGATGCCGAGGCGCGAGCCGATGGCGAAGGCGGTCATACCCGTCGTCAGATAGCGGATCACCTGGACCTCGCGAGCGGTCAGTTCCGCCGGATTCCATTCGACCGTCGCGAAGCGGTGTATCGATCCTCGTGGGTCGGGGATTGAGTCGTACATTTTCATCACTTCCGCGGAGGATCCGCTGTCGCCGGCAGACTGAGCAGGCGCTGCTCGATCGCGTCGGCCGCCGTGCGCGAACCGCCTGTGCCGGCGTACCCGCGGGAGACCCGCTCTGCTCCCGCGCGCATGCCCATCGCCTGGTCGACCGCGGTCCGGAGACGGGAGGGAGTGAGCTTCTTCCGTGCCAGCCGTGTGCCGGATCGGCTGACCTCCACGCGCCGGGCGACTTCCAGCTGGTCGCGACCGAACGGCACGACGCAGACCGGGACACCGTAGGCGAGTGCCTTCTGCGTCGCTCCCATCCCACCGTGCGTCACGGCCACGGCGGCGCGGCGGAGGACCACGCTGTGCGCGACGTAGTCGACGACCGTGGCGTTGGCGGGGACATCCAAGTCGGCTGGCACACCGACCGGAATGGTGGCGATGACGTGGACGGGCTGGTCGCGGAACGCTTCGAGCGCCGTCCGCACCAGGACCGTGTCGTCTTGGAACTCCGAGGATGTCGTGACCATCACGATCGGCGCGGTGATGTCGTCGAGCCAGGCGGGTTCTTCTGCCGGCGGCTCCCATGCCGATGCGCCGATCATGACGACGTCCGGTCCCCACTCGGTGGTCGCGTACTCGAACGGTTTGGCGGTGGCCACAAGCATGAGCGGTGCTTTGCGGGCGAATTCCTCCGCCGATGCGACCGGGGCGAGCCCGAGACTCTGACGCAGCTCGTTGAGGCGAGGGAGCATTCCGCGCTCGGCGGCCCCGAGCACCATCCGGCCGACGACGGCGTCCCGGACCGCGCCGAGCGGTCCTGTCATGGGTGCCAACCCCGGCCCGAACGGCGGTGTCCCCGCAGAGTGCAGGGCGGGCGTGTATGGGGCGAACGTCGCCCACGGCCCTCCCCAGGCTTCGGCGGCGAAGCCTGCTCCCCAGCTGTTGACATCGATGATGACGACATCGGGTCGCACGTCGCTGATCGCCGCTTCCAGATCCGGCGCTTCCAACGCCCCACGGGCTGCGAAGACATCGGCGACCAACGACAGTGCCTGTCTCGGTCCCTTGGCCGTGAAATCGTTCAACGGCCGGGCTTCGATTCCCGGATCGATCGGTCGGGTTGCGAGCCCGAGGCCGTGCATCAGTTCGACACGGCTCTCCAGTGTGCACACATGCACGTCATGGCCTCTCCGACGGAGCTCGAGAAGGATCGGAGTCAGAGGGTAGAGGTGTCCGATCGCCGGTGACGTGTAGGCAAGAACGGTTGACATCAGAGCGGTTCCTTCGTGAACGGTGCGAGCATCTCGACGATGGCCGCCTCTGTGCGGCGACGGCTCAAAGCACTGTCGCGGCGCAGGAGTTTCCAGGTGTAAACGTCGCAAATAGCTACGAACTGTGCGCGACGCCGATCACCGGTATCGCTTCCTGCGGGTGGCAAGAACGGGGCGAACACCTTTTCGCACCAGTCACGGTGCAGGCGTCGGCCGTTGTCCGTTATCTCCTTGATGGCGGGGACTCGCTCTTCCTCGCCGAGCATGCGCATCACCAGGTCGCCCATCTCCTCGTAGTGGTCGATGAGGTTCGCGACCGCGCCGGCCACATCGCCCGGCGTGACGGTGAATCGATCGTCGCGAACCCGCCCCGCCTCCCGCTTGGTGGTCGCAGCGAAGAGCTTCTCCTTGCTGCCGAACCTCCGCAGGACGGTCTGGACCGTCACGCCGGCCAGGGCGGCGACCTGATCGAGCCCGATCTGGTCCGAGGGACGCTGGGTGAACAGCTCAGCGTAGGCGTCCATGATCCGTTCGGCCGTCGCGGCGGCGGACTCCGCCCGCGCGACCATACGGTAAGGGCGCACCGGCTCGGATTTCATGTTAGTCAGACTAACGTTAAAATGAGAACGAGTCAATGAATCGACCGGCGGGCGAGCGGCGGGCGAGCGACCCCCGAAATCACTGGGATCTCGGCCATCTTCCGGGGTCGGCGTGGAACGGATCAGACCACGAGCGCGCGGATCGCGGTCGCCGCCGCACCCCGCGCCCAGTCCTCGAACGTGTGCGGCCGAACGGCAAGCTCGCACTGATCGGCGGAGGCGAACACGTGCTCCGCGTACGAGCGGCGGAGCGGCTCCTCGATGAGATCGAAGTCGGCCACTCCCTCTCCACCGATCACGACGAGCTCCGGGCCGACCAGATTGACCAGGCTCGCGATCGCGGCGCCGATCACCCGGCCCGCCTCGTCGAAGACCTCGACGGCGGCGCCGTCCCCGGCCCTCCGCAGCTCCACCGCTTCGCCCATCGTGACAGGACGCCCGTGCGCGGCTGAGATCGCGGCCACGATCGCCGTCGTGGAGGCCACCGCCTCCACGCAGCCGCGACGGCCGCACGCACACACCTTGTCGGGCGACGTGAGCGGGAGGTGACCGATCTCGCCTGCCACTCCGTAGGCGCCCTCGACGACCTCGCCGTTCAGGTGCAGGCCGGAGCCGATGCCGCGGCCGATGGTGACGATCGCGAACGAGCTCGTCCCGAGCCCGACGCCGAACCAGTGCTCGCCGATGGTGAGCGCCCGCACGTCGTTCTCGACCACCACGCGCCTGCCGAGCCGCTCCTGGAGCGCGGCGCCCAGTTCGACGCCCTTCCACCCCATCAGCGCGGAGTCGCGGACGACGCCCTTCTCGGTGTCGACATCACCCGACACGGCGACGCCGACGGACGCCAGCCGAGAGCCCAGTCCGTCGAGGCCCGTCTCCAAGAGCCCGCAGAGCTCCACGATCGCGTCGGCGACCTCCGTCGGTGCCTGCGATGTCAGCGGCAACCGCTCCGACGCGATCACCCGTGTGGTGAGGTCGGTGGCGACGCCGATCAGCTCGTCCGCGTTCACCTTGATCCCGAGCGTCACCACCGCGTCGGGAACGAGCGCGACCGGGCTCACCGGTCGGCCGGGCAGGCCGGTCAGGGTCGGCCCGAGCGAGTCGTTCAGGAGTCCCACGGCGACCAGCGGAGCGACGGCCTTGGTCACGGCCGCCTGCGACAGGCCCGTGAGCTTGGCCACGTCGATCCGGCTGATCGGGCTCCTGGTGAGGATCGTGGTGAACACGCGCGTGGCAGCGTCGGACGACGAGCCGAGCAGCGCCGTCCGTGTCCGCACCTCGTCGTTCATGTCCATCGCCCGATCAGGATACGGGTTCCGGGACCGGGACGACGGCCGTTCCCGCCGCGGGGACGAGCACGTCGAAGTCGGAGCCGGCGGAGCGGACCGGCACGCGGCGCTCCGTCGTGCCGGGGTTGTGGAGCACGGCCTCCCGCAGCGCACCATCCGACCAGGCCAGGTCGACCACGATCCCGCCGCGGGCGTGGAGGCCGTCGACGCGGCCCTCCGGCCAGGCCGCGGGGAGCGCGGGCAGCAGGTGGATGCGACCGCCGTGGCTCTGCAGAAGCAGCTCCGCGATCGCGGCCGGGAAGCCGAGGTTGCCGTCGAGCTGGAACGGCGGGTGCGTACTGAACAGGTTCGGGAGGAGGCCGCCCCACTCCGAGCCGTCCACCGGCCCGTGCCTGCGGGCGTCCCCGCTGTAGGGGGCGAGCGCCTCGCGGAGCAGCTCGTGCGCGGTCTCGCCGTCGCCGAGCCGGGCGCGCAGCGCGATCTTCCACGCCCAGGACCAGCCCATCGCGCCGGGGCCGCGGGCGTCGAGGAAGCGCCGGGCCCCGTCCGCTAGCGCGGGAGTCGACTCCGGGGTGATGAGCTCCAGCGGGTAGACGCCGACGAGGGCGGAGAGGTGCCGGTGGGCAGGCTCGTGCTCGGCGACCTCCGCCGACCACTCCAGCAGGCGGCCGTCGGAGCCGGTACGGGGGTCGGGGATGGTCCGGAGTGAGGCCACGACCTCCCGGCGCAGAGCGGCGTCGGCGCCTTCGGCATCGACGGTGTCGATCGCGACCGTGTCGATCGCGACCAGGGCGCGCTCGAACAGCGCGCGGATCAGTTCGAGGTCCATCGTCGACGTCAGCCCGAGCGCCCGGGGCACGCCGTCCGCGTCGAGGTACTGGTTCTCCGGTGAGGTGGACGGCGCGAGGTAGGCGACGCCGTCGGCGTCGACCTGCAGCCAGTCGAGGCAGAATTCGGTCGCACCGCGCAGCAGCGGCCAGATCCGCTCGCGCAGCAACGCGTCGTCACCGGTGAACTCGTACTGGTCCCAGAGCGAGTGGCAGAGCCAGACGCCGCCCATCATCCAGATCGCCCAGCTCGGAGCGCCGTGCCCCATGCCGACCGGGAGGCTCCAGCCCCACAGGTCGCTGTTGTGGTGCGCGACCCAGCCGCGGGCGCCGTAGAGCTCGCGCGCGACATCCCGGCCGGTGAGCGCGATGCGCTCGACCAGCGAGATCAGCGGCTCCGCCTCCGCCGTGAGCCCGAGCGGGCCGGCCGCCCAGTAGTTCATCTCGGTGTTGATGTTGATCGTGTAGTTGGAGGACCAGGCGGGCCGCAGCTCGCCGTTCCAGATGCCCTGGAGGTTGGCCGCGGGTCCGCCGGGGGTCGAGCAGGACTCCAGGAGGTAGCGGCCGTACTCGGCCGCGACCGTCGCGCGGAGGCCGTCATCGGCGCCGTCGAGCACGTCCCGCTGCACATCCCACCGGCCGGCACGCCGGCCGCCGATCGCGAACCGCGCCGCCGCACGGCGCTGCACGCCGGCGACGGACGGGGACGTGTTCTCGCCAAGCGCGCCGAGAACGCGCTCCCGCGCGCGGTTCCGGATCGTCTCATGGGAGACGCTCCGCCACTCGTCGTCTGCGCCGGCCCACCACGACTCAGCGCGGGACGACGACGAGAGGGCGATCGACAACCGACTGGCATGACGGATCGTCAGACCGGAGTCGTCGGATTCGGCCGTGCCGTCGCTTCGCACACCAAGGGCCGTGGATGCGAAGCCGTCATATGTTCCGTCGCCCGGCTCCGCGTAGCGCAGGGCGGGGACGACGGAGGGTTCGTGCAAGGGCGCCCCGTCGATCGGGACGGCCAGGTCGAGCTCGAGCTCGCCGTTTCCGTTACGGCGGCCGAGCTCCCGCAGCGGGGAGGTCAGGCTCACGCGCACCTCGGGCAGCGGCCCGTCCGCCTCGATGCGGACGACGAGCGTGTGCCCGGCGACCCACGAGACGCGGCGGACGGCGACGCCGCCGACCTCCAACCGCTCCTCCAGGTACGCCTCGTCCAGGTCGAGCACGCGCGCGGGCTCCCCTGCGGCCGGGACGGCTCCGGGGAGTCCGACGAGCAGGTCGGCGAGCGGCAGGAACTCCTGCGAGTACCGGCCCTCGAAGGTCAGGAGGAGGCGCTCGGCCTCGGCGAGGTCGCCGCTCGCGAGCGCGGCGCGCACCTCGCCCAGCCGGGAGGGGCCGGCGCCGCCCGCGAGGACGCGGCGCAGCTCCTCTGCCGCGGTGTCCGGGCTGCCCGACCAGATCGTGGCGTCGTTCACCTGGTAGCGGCCGGTCGCGCCGCCGAACACCATCGCGCCGAGGCGCCCGTCGCCGAGCGGGACGGCCTCCTCCCAGTGGGCGGCGGGCGCCGGCCAGGAGAGCTGGAGCGTGTTCTTCGTCATGGGGGTCCCGAGTGTCCGTTCACCGATCGCAGGAGGCCGATTCACGTCCGTGTGCTGGACCGGAAATCGCCGGGCGGGGTTGCAGATCACACAGTAGGCATGGTTTATTGACACTGTCAAGCAATCCCATCCTCCGAGGAGCCATCCATGCTCGACGGCTACGGCGCCGTACTCGCCCTGCGTGCTGCGGGCACCTCCTTCGTCCTCGACACGGACGGACGAGTGCCCCGCGTGCTGCACTGGGGCGCCGACCTCGGACCGCTCGATCCCGCCACGATGGAGGCCCTGCGCGACAGCGGCGGCCCCGCCGTGCTCAACAACTCGCCGGACGTCCCACGGTCGTTCAGCCTGTGGCCCAGCGAGTTCGAGGGCTGGGCCGGGACACCCGCCCAGGAGGGCCACGCCGCCGGTTCGGCGACGACGCCCCGCCCGCACACCGTGGCCGTGCGCTACGAGACCGACGGCCCGGACGGCGACCTCGGCGGCCGCATCGAACTCGACCTCGCGGACGAGATCACCGCGCTGCGCTCGACCATGTCGATCGCACTCGACCGGTTCGGGGTGCTCGCGGTCGACGTCACCGTCACCCGCGACGCGGCCCTCTCCGCCGACGAGGTGACCGAGCCGTACACGCTCGACGCGCTCCGCGTCCTGCTGCCGGTGCCGGAGCGCGCGACTGACATCCTCGACTTCACGGGCAAGTGGTGCCGGGAGCGCGCGCCCCAGCGCGGCCCGCTGTTCTTCGGCAGCCACGTCCGCCGCGCCCGGCGCGGCAAGCCGGGCCACGACGCCCCGTTCCTGGTCGTCGCCGGCACCGAGGACCTCGGCTTCCGCCGCGGGGAGGCCTGGGCCGCGCACCTCGCCTGGAGCGGCGACGCCGAGTACGTCGTGGAGCGGCTCACCGAGGGCGCCGGCCCGTTCTCCTCCGTCCTGGGCGCGGGCGAAGGCCTCCGCCCCGGCGAGATCGCACTGGAGGACGGTGACAGCTACGTGGCGCCGACCGCGCTGTTCCTGTGGTCGGCGGACGGCCTCGACGGGCTGGCGGACCGCCTCCACCGCCGGCTGCGCGCCCGTCCCTCGCACCCGGTCAAGCCGCGCCCGCTCACGCTCAACTCGTGGGAGGCCGTCTACTTCGACCACGACCTGGACCGCCTCACCGCCCTCGTGGAGCGCGCCGCCCGGGTGGGCGTCGAGCGCGTGGTGCTGGACGACGGCTGGTTCCACGGCCGCCGCGGCGCGAACGCCGGGCTCGGCGACTGGATCGTCGACCGCTCCGTCTGGCCCGACGGCCTCGGCCCGCTGGTCGACATCGTCCGCGCGCACGGGATGGAGTTCGGGCTCTGGTTCGAGCCGGAGATGATCAACCTCGACTCCGACCTGGCGCGCGCGCACCCCGACTGGGTCCTCGGCCCGCGCCAGGCGCTCGGCGCCACCGCACGCGACCAGTACGTGCTCGACCTCACCCGCCCCGACGCCTACGCGTACGTGCTCGAGCGGATCAGCGCGATCGTCGCCGAGTACGGCGTCGACTACCTCAAGTGGGACCACAACCGCGACCTGTCGGAGGCCGTCAGCGGCTACGCCGGCGTCGACCGGCCCGCGGTCCACGAGCAGACCGTCGCGCTGTACCGGATGCTGGACACGCTGCGCGCCCGGCATCCCGGGCTGGAGATCGAGACCTGCTCCGGCGGCGGAGGCCGCGTCGACCTCGGCATCCTCGACCGCACCGACCGGGTCTGGGCGTCCGACTGCAACGACCCGGTGGAGCGCCTCCAGATCGAGCGCTGGACCCGGATGCTGCTGCCGCCCGAGCTGATCGGGTCGCACCTCGGCGCCGAGCGCTCGCACACGACCTCCCGGCGCACGGACCTGGCGTTCCGCCTGATCGTCGCGCTGACCGCGCACGCCGGGATCGAGTGGGACCTCCAGGAGGCCGACGACGAGCAGCTCGAGCAGATCGCGCGCTGGGGCGCCGCCTACCGCGAGTTGCGCGGCCTCATCCACTCCGGGCAGGTCGTGAACGCCGACCTCGCCGACGACACCACGCTGCTGACCGGCGTCGTCGCCGGCGACGGGAGCCGTGCGATCTTCACCTGGGCGCGGCTCGGCACCTCGGCGCCCGGCCAGTCCGGCCGGGTGCGCCTTCCCGGACTCGACGCCGGAGCGCGCTACGCGGTGCGCGTCCGCGACGACTTCGGTCCCGCGAGCCGGCACCAGAGCGCCGACCCGGCCTGGGTAGCCGCCGCGGCGAGCGCCGGCGGCGTCGTCCTCCCCGGCTCCGTCCTCGCCGTCGCCGGCGTCCCGCTGCCCACCCTCAACCCCCAACAAGCGATGCTGTTCGATCTCGTGCGGGTGCCCTGACCCAGAAGCGCGATCGCCCCAGTCACAGACGGCCCACCACATATCGCTCCTGCGCATCGCTGCGTTCGAGCGCTTCAGAGAGGAAGAACGTATGACAGGCCAGACACGCTCGCGACGAGGGCGGAACGCCCTGCTCGCGACGATCGCGGCGCTGGGGCTCGTGGCGGCTGCGGCGGCTCCCGCCGGGGCGACGCCGACGGGCACCCCGACGCCCACCGCACCGGCGACGAGCACGGCGACGCCGAGCCCGACCCCGACCCCGACCCCGACCGGGACACCGTCGGCGAAGGCGACCTCCACCCCGAAGGCGACCTCCACCCCCACGCCGACCTCCACCGCGACGCCCACGCCGACACCGGCCCCCGCTCCCACCCCCGACCCCTGGGCCGTCAAGCCCTACCTGGGCTGGAGCAGCTACTCGATGCAGGTCTACAGCGGCAACGGCAAGTGGATCACCGCGGACCAGATCATCGCCCAGTCCGACGCCATGAAGGCCAAGTTGAGCAGGGCCGGGTACGACTACATCAACGTCGACTCCGGCTGGAACGACGGCGTCGACGCCAACGGCCGGCCCGTGCCGAGTGCGACGCTGTACCCGCAGGGGCTGAAGAAGGTGATCGACCACGTCCACGCGAACGGCCAGAAGTTCGGCCTCTACTTCATCCCGGGCATCTCGCCCGCGGTCTACCAGGCGGCGTACCCGATCGCGAACGCGCCGGGCTGCACCACGCACGACATCGTCAAGCAGCCGCTGCAGCAGGCCGACTACTGGAAGATCGGCTACCGCCTGGACTTCTCGAACCCGTGCGCGCAGAAGTACATCGACTCCATCGTCGACCAGCTCGCCTCGTGGGGCGTCAACTTCGTCAAGTTCGACAGCGTCACCCCTGGCTCCGGCATCAGCGACCTCTCGCTGGACGCGCGTGACGACGTCGCCGCCTGGTCGAAGGCGCTGAAGGCCAAGGGGATCTGGTTCGAGCTGTCCTGGGCGGTCGACATCAACTACGCCGACACCTGGAAGCAGTACGCGAACGGCTGGCGCGTGGAGTGGGACGTCGAGGCGTACGCGCCGGGCGTGCAGCTCACCCAGTGGAGCAACATCGCGCGCCTGTTCCCGCGTGCCGCCGACTGGTGGCGCTACGCCGGCCCGGGCGGCTGGAACGACTTCGACTCGCTCGACGTCGGCAACGGCACGATGGACGGCCTCACCCAGGACGAGCGCCGCACCGCTACCACGCTGTGGGCGATCTCGGCGGCTCCGATGTACGTCGGCAACGACCTGACCAAGCTCGACCAGTTCGGCGTCGACCTGCTCACCAACAAGGAGGTCGTGGCGGTCGACCAGGCCGGAACGCCTGCCCAGCCGGTGTCGACCTCCACCAACAAGCAGGTCTGGTACGCCCCGAACAAGGACGGCAGCTACACCGTCGCCCTGTTCAACCTCGGCCCGACCGACTCCGACATCACCGCGAACTGGTCGGACATCGGCCTCAGCGGCCCGGCGAAGGTCCGCGACCTGTGGGCCGGCAAGAACCTCGGCACGTTCGACGCGGGCTACACCGGCAAGCTCGTCCCGATCCACGGCGTCCGCCTGCTCCGGGTGACCCCGCAGAGCGGCACGACGGTCGCGCTGAACGACGACGCCCAGCGGGTGACCTACGCGGGCACCTGGACGCGCAACGGCGGCAACGAGGTCGCTGCGACCACCCAGCCGCTCCAGGTCGCGGTCGGCGACTCGTCGACGGGCACCGTGCCGACGCCTCCCGCGTCCGGCCGGATCGTCGCGGTCAACGACAGCGACGCGGGCATCACATACACCGGCAGCTGGGGGCAGAGCGGAGGCCGCGGTCTCGGCGACTACCAGGACGACGTGCACTACACCGAGGGCGACGGCTCGTCGTTCCAGTACACGTTCACCGGCACCGGAATCGACTACGTGACCGAGCTCGACCAGTCCCAGGGCGCCGTGGACGTGTACCTCGACGGCCAGTTCCAGAAGACCGTGGACACGAGCCGGGCCGCCGGGCAGTCGCGGCTTGCGCAGCAGGTGGTGTGGAGCGCCAGCGGCCTCCCGAACGGTTCGCACACCCTGCGGGTGGTCAAGAAGTCGGGCCAGTTCATGCTGCTCGACAAGCTGGACGTCACGCTGGCGAGCCTGCTCGACCCCGACACCGCGGTGTTCGACAAGGCGAAGCCCGCCGACGTCGCCGTGACCCTGCAGCGCGACGGCAGCGAGCTCGCCGGCATCGTGCGCGACGGCACGGCGCTCAAGCGCGGCACGGACTACACCGTCTCGGGGACGACCGTGACCATCGCCTCGGCGTACCTCGCGGGCATCGCGGACGGTACCGTCTCGCTCGGCTTCCAGTTCCGCGGGGACGCGCACGACGACATCCACGCGACGACGGCGGACGGGGACACGGTCGGCCTGACCTTCACCGGCAGCGGCGTCTCGTGGATCGGACCGACCGCGCCCGACCAGGGCAAAGCCGAGGTCTTCATCGACGGGAAGCTCGCCAAGACGGTCGACACGCACTCGGACAGCCGCCGCACCGGACAGAAGCTGTACAGCGTGAGCGGCCTGCGGTCCGGGCAGCACACCATCCTGGTGAAGAAAGTGTCGGGGGACATCCTCCGCAACGACGTCTTCCAATACACCGCCAAATGATCATCTGAGGAGTCCCATGCCCCACGTCGCCCGATCCGTCCCCGTCGGCCTGCCCGCCGACTCCCGCGATCGGAGCGACCCCGTGTCGCCCGGCGAGGGCCACGTCCGCCTCGGCGCGGACGCCCTCGCCGGGCGCACCGAGGGGATGCCGCGATGACCGGCGCCCCGTACCCCGCCGTGCTCGGCGCCGAACCCCTGCCGACGCCCGACGACTACGACGACTTCTGGGCGGACGCCCTCGACAGCGCTCGCCGGCACAGCGTCGCACCCCGGGCGGTCCGCGTGGAGACCCTGCTGACGACGATCGACGTCTACGACTTCTCGTTCTCCGGCTCCCGGGGACGCACCGTCACGGGCTGGCTGCGGCTCCCCCGTCACCGCGAAGGCGCCGTTCCCGCGGTCGTCCACGCCAACGGCTACGGCGCCGGGCGGCTCTCCCCGTTCGACGACCTGACCTGGTCGGCCGCCGGCTACGCGCACCTCGTGGTGAACATCCACGGCCAGGGCGGCGGCAGCACCGGCCACCTCCTCGACGGCATCGAGGACCCCCGGCGCTACTACTACCGGGACGTCCTCGTGGACGCGGCGCGCGCGGTGGACGCCGTGCGCGAGCTCGACAGTGTCGACGCGTCGCGCGTGGCGATGATCGGGAACAGCCAGGGCGGCGGGATCGCGCTCGGCGCCGGGGCGCTCGCCCAGGGGCTGGTCGCGGTGCTCGCGCAGGCCCCGTTCCTGACCGACGCGCCGACCGCCCTCCGACGCGCCGCGCAGGGGCCGTGGACGGAGCTGCGCGGCTACCTGACCGAGCATCCCGAACGCTCGGACGCGGTCGCACGCACGCTCGCCTACGTCGACGGCGTCACCTCGGCGCGGCACGCGACCGCTCCCGGCTGGATCTCCGACGGGCTGGACGACGACATCTGCCCGCCCGAGACGGCACGCACCGCGGTCGCCGCGTACGCGGCCCCCGTGCTGTTCCGCGAGTGGCCGGGCGCCGGTCACGAGGCCGGCGGAAGCGGGGACGTGGAGGCCGCGCTGCGGGCCCTGCGGCAGCGGTTCGCGATCGGCTGAGCCGTCCCCTGCTCCTCTCTTAAACGACTCCGGCCCGGCCCCGACATCGTCGGGACCGGGCCGGAGCTCGTCAGGCTACTTCTTGCTCTTGTCGTACGCCGTCTGCAGCGTGCTCAGGTAGTCCTTGAGCCCGAGCCCGTTGAAGCCCGCGACGTACGAGTTCCAGTCGGTGTCGAGGTTCTTGGAGCCCGTGATGAAAGCCAGCGCGTTCTGCGTCACGTAGTTGTCGATGTTCGTCTGCTCGGTGGCGACCTGCGTCGCCTTCGCCGCGTCCGGCCACACCTTCCACGTCGGGTAGACCGCGCTCGTGTCCTCGTGGCCCTTGTACAGCTGGGTGGCCTGGAAGAGCCGGCGCTCGTATCCCGAGGGGTCGTAGATGTCGGTCGGCTCGACCTGGGCGCCGCGGAAGGCCTCGTTCTGGTTGTAGGTCGAGAGCGCGCCCCACTGGACGGCGTTGGCGGCGTCCTGCGAGAGCTGGAGGTTCTTGAACAGCGGCTTGTCGGCCGGGTCGAGCGCCTGGTCGCCTGCGGCGGGCTTGGACCAGCCCTGGCCCTCCGGACCGAAGTTGCCGTCGAGCTGACCCTCGTTGGTGAACAGGTAGTCCACCATCTTGATCGCGGCCACCTGGTCGTTCTTCGACGCCTTGTTGGTCAGCAGGAACGTCGCGCCGGGCGTGCTGCCGAAGGCGTACGTCGCGAAGTTGGCGCCGTCCGGTCCGGTGAGCGGCGGCACCGCGTCGTACTGCTTGTCACGGCCGTCCTTGGCGCCCGGGCTGACGAAGATGTACGGGTGCAGGGCGCTCGCGCTGCCCAGCAGCACCGAGCCGGAGTTGTTGCCCTCCTGCGCCAGCGCGGCCGGGTTCTGCGTGAAGGCGCCCTTGTCGATCAGGCCGGCGTCCCACAGCGACTTGATGTACTTGAGGCCCTGGCGCCAGCCGTCCTTATTCGCCTGGATGTCGACCTTGCCCTTGTTGAGCACGGTCGTCGACTGGATGCCCTTGTCCGGGTTCTGCGGGTCGTAGATGAACGCGTTCATGAAGAACGGGATCAGCGTGTCGTGCGAGTCGCCGCTGAGCGGGATCTCGTCCGCCTTGCCGTCGCCGTTCGGGTCGCCGTTCTTGAACGCCGTGAGGACCTTGGTCATGTCGGCCGTGGTCTTCGGCATCTGGAGGTTCAGCTTCTTGAGCCAGTCCGTGTTGATCCAGAGCTTCGACGGGTACTGGATGTGCAGCGTCTCGGCGAGCTGGGGCAGGCCGTAGATCTTCCCGTCCGGCGAGGTCACCATCGCCTTGTAGTCCGGGTTGGTGTCGATGACCTTCTGGATGTCGGGCGCGTACTGCTTGATCAGATCGTTCAGCGGCAGCGCGACGCCCTGCTGGGCGAGCTTCTCGACATCCACCGGGTTGAACTGGTCCACCCACGGGATGAGGAGGAACATGTCCGGGTAGTCGCCGCTGGCCATCAGGATCTGGCGCTTCTCGGGTGCGACCGAGGAGTCCTGCGTCGTGGTCTGCCACGAGAACTTGATGTTGAACTTCTTCTCGAGCTGCTTGGTGAACGCGTTCGTGGCGAGATCCTGTCCGGTGCCCTGCTGAGCGAACACCGAGATGTTCGCGGTGCCGCCGATCTTGTCGTCGGCGTTCGTCGGCGCGCTGGTGCAGGCCGTGATCGCCAGCAGTGCGAGACCGCTCGCCGCCGCGGTGAGCGTGCGGACGAGGCGGCGCCGACGGCGGGCGTGACTGTCGGTGATGAGTGGCATGTGTCTTTCCTCCTTTGGAAATGCAGTGCGTAGGTGGTGCAAGTGGTGGGTCTGGGGGGATCGAGGGACGGGCGGGTGCGCCCGGGTCAGCCCTTGACGGATCCGATGAGCACGCCCTTGTTGAAGTAGCGCGCGACGAACGGGTAGATGACCAGGACCGGGACGCTCGTGATGACGATGAGCGAGTACTTCAGCAGGTTGACCAGCTCCTGGTTCTGCGCCTGGGCGGCCAGATCGTTGGTGCCGCCGTTGGTGGCGTTCAGCACGAGGATGTTGCGGAGCACGAGTTGCAGCGGGAACAGGTCCGAGCTCTTCAGGTAGAGCAGGGCGTCGAAGAAGCCGTTCCACTGGCCGATCGCGTACATGAGCGCGATCACGGCGATGAGCGGCTTCGACAGCGGGAGCACGACGCTCCACAGGAACCGCAGGTCGCTGGAGCCGTCGAGCGACGCGGCCTCCACCAGCTCCTCCGGGATCGCCGACTTGAAGAAGGTGCGGGCGATGATGACCTGCCAGACCGCGATGGCCTGCGGCAGGAGCAGCGCCCAGCGGGTGTCGAGCATCCCGAGGTTCTGGACGACCATGTACGTCGGGATCAGGCCGCCGCTGAACAGCATCGTGAACAGCAGCAGCGCCATGATCACGTTGCGCCCCATGAACGTGCGGCGGGAGAGCGGCCAGGCGATGCAGACGGTCAGCGTCGTGCTGATGAGGGTGCCCGCGACCATGTAGAACAGCGAGTTCGCGTAGCCCAGGAGCACCTGCGGGTCGGCCAGCACGGTCTGGTAGCCCTTGAGCGTGAAGTCGACCGGCCAGAGCAGCACCCGCCCCGCCGTCACGGCCTGGGGCGACGAGAAGGAGCTCGCCAGGATGAACAGCAGCGGAAGGAGGACGACCAGCACCGCGAGCGTCAGGCCGAGGTAGATGACGACCAGGAGCGCGCGGTCCGATGCGGACTCCCGGATGCGGCGGGTCTTCTTGGACACAGCCGCGGGGCGGGTGCGGCGGCGCACGCGCGAGCTCTCGATGGTTACCACAGTCCACTCCCACTGATTCGCTTCGCCACCCAGTTCACGATGAGCAGAAGCACGAGGTTGATGACGGAGTTGAAGAGGCCGACGGCGGTCGCCGTGCCGAAGTCCGCGTTGAGGATGCCCAGCTTGTAGACGTACGTCGCGATGATCTCGGACTGGCCGAGGTTCAGCGGGTTCTGCAGGAGGAAGACCTTCTCGAACCCGATCGACATGATGTTGCCGACGCTGAGGATGAGGACGATCATCGCCGTGGGCATGATGCCGGGGATGTCGACGTGCCAGATCTTGCGGAGCCGGGAAGCGCCGTCCACCTTCGCCGCCTCGTACAGCGCCGGGTCGATGCCGGACAGGGCCGCCATGTAGATCACGGCGGAGTACCCGGCGGTCTGCCAGACGTCCGACCAGACGTAGATGTGCCGGAAGTAGTCCGGGTCGCCCAGGAAGTCGGGCGACTGGACTCCGAAGAAGCCGAACACCTGGCTCAGGACGCCGAGCCGCGGGGCCATGATGAGGATCAGCATCGACACCACGACGACGGTCGAGATGAAGTACGGCGCGTAGGTGACCATCTGGACGGTCTTCTGGAACCACCGGTGCCGCACCTCGTTGAGCGCGAGCGCCAGGATGAGCGGGATGGGGAAGCTCGCCAGGATCGCGTAGCCGGACAGCAGCAGCGTGTTCTGGATGAGCGTCGGGAACACCGGGTTCTGGATCATCGTGGCGAAGTTGGTGAAGCCGGACCACGGGCTCCCCCAGACGCCGAGCACCGGGCTGTAGTCCTTGAACGCGATGATCGCGTTGGAGATCGGCACGTACTTGAAGATCACGAAGTACGCGAGCGGCAGGACCGTGAGCAGGTAGAGCTGCCAGTGCCGGCGCAGGGCGACCTTCCAGCGCTGCGCGAGGGTCAGCCGGTTGCGCGGCACCCGCCGCGGCGTCGCCGCGTCGGGGACGCGAGCGGCCGGCGGCGCCGGGGCCACGGGCGGCGCGCTCGTCATGAGGCCGCATCCTTCGTCATCGAAGACTCCCAACAAGAGATGATCTGATTCCGCGCCCCAGGCCGGAAAGAGCGGTCGGGAGCGGGTGGTCTATAGCAAAACCTATTTCTTTGCCGCTGTCAATAATCTCGATGATTCGCGACACCGTCCGATGCCCGGACTTTCGCGGATCGTTGAAACACAGCGATGTTTGGCATTGAGAGTTACAACACGTTGGAAATAAGATCGACGAAACGACCGCCACACAGATCAGGTGCACGATGAGCTTGAGCACGTCAGAACACACGGCACGCCGCCCCGTCCTGGGCACGCCGGCGTCCGCCGACATCTTCACGCGCATCATCACGCACGGCCCGGTCAGCAGACTCGACATCGGACGGCTCACCGGCCTGTCGCAGGCGAAGGTCACCAAGACGGTCAGCCCGCTCATCGCCGACGGCTTCGTCACGGTCGGCGAGCATGCGGAGCACGCCTTCCCCGGCCGGCCTGTGCGCCCGCTGAGCGTGGTCCCGCGCTCGATGATCGCGGTCGGGGTCAAGGTGAACGCCGACGAGATCTTCGCCGTCTCGGTCAGCCTGGGCAACGAGGTGATCGGCTCCACCCGCCGCCGGCTCACGAGCCACGAACCCGACGCCACGATCACGGCCATCGTGAAGTCGGTGAGGACGCTCATCGACCAGCTCGGCGACGACGCCCGGTTCCTCACCGGCGTGGGCGTCTCGGTCTCCGGCGACATCGACAACACGGACGGCGTCGTCCGCGACTCCCCGCTGCTCGGCTGGACCCACATCCCCCTCGGCGACCGGCTCTCGGAGCGGCTGGGACTCCCGGTCATCGTCGAGAACGACGTGCGCGCGCTCGCCAAGTCGGAGCAGTGGTTCGGCGTCGGAACGGACGCGGACTCCTTCGCGATCATCACGATCGGCGCGGGCATCGGCTGCGGCATCTACGTGAACGACGACGTCGTCGTCGGCGCCCACGGGGTCGCCGGCGAGATCGGCCACCTCCCCCTCGGCCCGTCCGACGCCGTCTGCGTCTGCGGCCGCCACGGCTGCGTCGAGGCGGTCGCCTCCTCCCACGCGATCCGAGACGCGGTCCGCCAGGGCCACGACGACCCCACCCTCACCCTCCCCGACGCGATCCGCCTCGCCCACGAGGGCGACCCCATCGCGGTCGAGGCCTTCGAACGAGCCGGCACGGCGATCGGCGCAGCGGTGGCCACCACGGTCAACCTCTTCGGCCCGGAGGTGGTGGTGATCGCCGGCGAGGGCGTCATGGACTACGACCTCTACGAACGCCGCTTCCGCGAAGAGTTCCTCGCCCACGTGTTCGGCACGGCGGCGAACTGCCGCCTGATCGTGCGCCGCCACACGTTCGTCGACTGGGCGCGCGGGGCCGCGGTGGCGGCCCTGCGGGAGGCGATCAGCGTGGCGCCGGGTGGGGTTGGGGAGTAGAGGGCATCACCCGTCGTCGCCGCGTCGCCCGTCGGCGGCGCGGTGTTCCGCCTCCACGGCTCGGTGGATATTGCCGTGGATGTGGTCGGCCCCGATGAGTCCGATGACCCCGTCCTTCTCCAGGACCGCCCGCGGCCCGGGCTTGAGCCGGGTGAATCGGAGGTCGACGCCGGCGTCCCGGGTCAGAGTGACGACGTCGGCCACGGTGGCCGCGCCTTGGGCGTCGATGAAGTTGACGCCGCCGCAGTCGAGGACGATCCCGGTCAGGTTCGGGTTGGCCTGGATGACGTCGCGCAGGTGGTCCTCCAGAGCGTCCGCTGTGGCGAAGAACAGGCCGCCGTCGAACCGGACCACCGCCACGTCGGGGAGGATCTCATCGCCGGGGTTGCTGTCGACCTCCCGGAACACCTGGGTGCCCCGTTCACGCCCCAGGGACGGTATCTGCGGATGGGTGGCCACGGAGACCAGCCACAGCAGGGAAAGCCCGATCCCGATGATCACGCCGGCGAGCACACCGAAGACCAGCGTGGCGAGGAGGGCGACGAGCGCGATCCAGAAGTCGACCTTCTTGACCCGGAAGAGCCTCCGCATCTCCGGGACGTCCATCATGCCGCTGACCACGGCTTCGATGATCAGCGCTCCGAGGACCGCCTTGGGGAGGATCGAGAACAGCGGCGCCAGGATCAGCAAGGTGAGCAGCACCGTGACGCCCGAGGTGAGCGAGGCCAGCCCGGTCCGGGCGCCGGAGCGGTCGTTCAGCGAGCTAGCCGACAGACTCGTGGAGACGGGCATCCCCTGGAAGAGCCCGGCTCCGATGTTCGCGGCCGACTGGGCGACCGACTCCTGGTTGATGTCGATCCGGTAGCCGTGTTTGGCCGCGAACGTGCGCGCGTCGCCCGCGGTCTGGGAGAAGCCGATCATCACCAGCGCCACAGCCGCCAGGGCGACCGTGCCCGCGTGGTCCCACAGCAGTTGACCGCTCGGGAGTTGCGGCAGCGGCAGGCCCCGCGGCACCTCCCCCACCACCGCGACGCCCTTCGCCTCGAGGCCGAACAACGCCGAAGCCAGGAGGCCGCCCACCACGAGCACCAGCGCGCCGGGGACCCGCGGGGCGATCGCGCGGAGCCCGAAGACGACCACGAGCGAGATGATCCCGACCAGCACCGTCGTCCCGTGCGCGTCCTTCACCGTCCCGAACCACGACCACAGCTCCTGGATCGGGTTGGCGCCACTGGTCTCGGTCCCCGTGAGTTTCGGCAGCTCCCCGATCACGACGTCGATCGCGGCACCGAAGAGGAAGCCGGTGACCACGGCCCGCGAGAGGAACTGCGCGATCCAGCCCATCCGGAAGACAGCGAGCAGCAGGAACAGGATGCCCGAGGCGAGAGTGATTCCGGCCACGAACGAGGCGACGTCCTGCTCCCCGGCGATTCCCGCCGCGAGCACGGCGCTGGCCGCCACCGCCGCGAGGCCGGAGCTCGGACCCATCGAGATCTGCCTGCTGGTGCCGAAGACCGCGTAGAGGATCGCGCCGGCCGCCGCCGCGTAGAGGCCGTTCTGCAACGGGACCCCCGCGATTCCGGCGTACCCCAGATTCTTCGGGACGATGAGCGCGGCGACGGTGACGCCCGCGATCACGTCACCGCGCAGCCACGCGCGCCGGTAGGAGCGGAGCTGGCCGACGATCGGGACCAGGCCCGGACGGTCACCCCGAGTCCTAGGCATGCGCTCGTATTACCGCACTGTCGAGTCCACGGACAAGGCCTCGGACAGGCGTGCCTTGCCAATCGGTCGCACCGTGAGGATCATCGCTCCTGGAGGGCCGGGATCATGGACCGCGTCACAGAGACATACTTCGCAGCGTTCGACCTCATCGTCGACGGAGACGATATCTACGCACGACCCAACGTGCCGGACGGCCAACGGATCGTCGAGCTGGAAGGTCACATCGCCGACGATCTCGCCGCGGCGACTCGGGCGGAGAACCATCTGCGCCGCTGTCTGCGGCTGTGCGACGGCTACCGCGAGCTCGTGCACCACGACATCGAAGTGCCCGAGGTGCTCGACACCGTCTGGAGGACCGCCCTCGTCTCCTACGCCGAAGCGTTCGCCACCGACGACGGCGCGGGAACCCGGCTCTCGGACGAACTCACGGCGACACTCGGCCCGGCCTCGCCCGCGCACACGGCACTGCTCCTCCAGAATGACCAGTATCTTCGCGCGCACTACGGGGCCGACAGCACGAAGACGTTCGCCGTCGTCGCCGACGCGCCACGGCATGCCCGAGAGGTGCTCGCGGTCGGCGCCGTCGAGATGCCGTTCGGACGGTCCCACGCAGTGGACGTGCGGACGCTCGAACTCCTCGCCGCTCGCGCTCTCGCCATCGCCGAGAACCGGCGCCGGACGAGCGAGCACCGCGTCGCCGTCGAAGTCGCCGACGACCCCGTCGACACCGTGTGCGAGATGAACGAACTTCGGTTCACCCTCGGCTGAGTCCCGCCGCCTTCAGGCCGCCGCGTCGAGCGCCTTGGCACTAGCCAACGAGTGGAGCGCGAGTCACACTGTGCTCACGCAGCACTTCCGGCGCAGCGGGCGCACGAGTGCCGCCAGCCACAGGGGAGGTCGGATTGTGACGATGAAGACCGCGGTGAAACACGAACCGCATGCCGATGACAGCTCACCGGTTCCGTATCTGCGGATAGGCCAGCTGATCTCACTCGTTCACTGGGACCGGGTCGCGGGCGACTGGAAATACACGACGCTGCTGGTCGAGTACGCCGGCCGGGACGACCAGCACTGGAACGTCGTCACCCACGGTCAGAACATGACGCTCGACCGGGACGAATGGTCGATCTTCAACTAGCCGGCTTCAGCCCCCCGACGAGCGCCATACGGATGGCCTCGAGGTCGGTGAAGAAGTCGACATTGTCGTCCCCCCACATCCGGTTCACCCGCATCCCGTCCAGAAGGTACTTCAACAGCCGCAGTGCGGTATCCGGGTCGGCGAACTCGCGCTCGAGCACCGGCCGGAGCGCCTCGAGGTTGCGGGCGTTGCGTGAGGTGAACCACTCGTGCGCGGGATGGGTCGGGTCGAGCGCCTCGGCCTGGAGGGCATCGAAGACGCGCACGTCGTCCCGTCGCTCGGCGTAGTAGGCCGCGGCGGCCTCGATCAGCTCGGCCAGCGAACGCGCTTCGGTCGCGTCGCCTGCGATCGCCGCGATGTCGGCCTCGTCGCGATGCTCCAGCACGGCTGTGAGCAGCGAGTCCATGTCGGGGAAGTAGTGCATCAGACCGGGGGCGCTCATCCCGCATCGCCGCGCGATCTCGCGAAGGCTGAGCCCCCGATAGCCCTCCTCGGCGATGACTCCGTGCGCGATGGAGACGATCTCGGCGCGTCGCGCCTCGGGTGTGAGTCTGCGTGCCATCGTGCCTCCCTCGTCCGGATCGGGATTTTGCGTCTCCTCACCGTATCGCGTATAGTCCCGCTATCTTACAGCTGTTAGATAACGGGGTTCGACATCTCGTCTCGACAGCCACCACCCACCGCACGGGACATCGCCGTCCCGAGCTCTCACCCGAAGGGCAGCGCACGTGTCAAGCAATGAAGCAGCACCTGCATCCACCACTGAGGCTCCTGCCGTGAAGCCGGGCAGGCCGAACCGACCCGCGTACCTGACCACTCGCCTGGAGCGCACCTCGTACAACTCGTTCTGGTTCGGCCAGAACCTGACGTTCATCCTGGTGTCGACGTTCCTCGCCGTCTTCTACACGACCTCCCTCGGCATCCCCGCCGTCGTGGTCGGCACGATCTTCCTCGTCGCCCGACTCTGGGACGCCGCGGTCGACCCGATCCTCGCCACGGTCATCGAGCGCACCAGGCTGCGCGGCGGCAAGTTCAAGCCGTGGGTCAAACTGGCCGCGATCACCGTGCCCGTCATGACGGTGCTGTGCTTCGGCTTCCAGGACCAGCTCGGCCACGCCGACCTCGGCGTGCGGATCGCCTACGGCTTCGTGACCTACCTGATCTGGGGAACGATCTTCGCGGCCTCCGACGGACCGGGCTACGCCCTCTCGACGGTGATGACACCGGAGCCGTCCGAGCGCAACCTGATCCTGACCAACAACCACGTCACCGGCCTGCTCGGCATCCTGGTCGGCATCGCGATCATCCCGCAGCTGCAGACCGTCACGCACGGCAACTGGTTCATCACCTCGGCCATCATCTCCGGGCTCGCCCTGCTGGCGATGCTGCCGATCCGGGTCGCCAAGGAGCGCGTGCAGCTGCCGCGCACCGAACGTCCGACCATCCGTCAGATCTGGAAGTCCGCCGGCAGCAACAAGTACCTGGTGCTCGCCGTCGTGATCGGCCTGATCGTCAACGGGACGAACTTCGCGCTCACCCTGTCGCCGTTCATCGCCTCCGACATCTACGGCAACCCGGGCGCCGCGACCGTCCTGCTGATGGCGTCCGCCCTTCCGATCGTGTTCATCGCCCCGTTCGGCGCGCGGCTGATCCGCCGCTTCGGCAAGATCCCGATCCTGGCGTTCTCCTACATCGTCAGCGCGGTGCTGGCGCTCGCGATGTTCTTCTTCGCCCGCCACGACTTCACGCTCCTGGCGATCCTCTCGGTGCTCCGCGGAGTGGTCACGGCGCCGCAGCTGTTCATCGTGCCGCTGATGTTCTCCGACTCGGTGGAGTACGACACTTACCGTCAGGGCCGCCGGTTCGAGGCGGTCACCTTCGCCGCGCAGACGATGATGACGAAGGCCTCGCAGGCCATCGGCGGCGGGCTCGCCCTGTGGATCATCGGCCTCGCCGGCTACGTGTCCACCACCGGCGCGGCGGTCCACCAGAGCACGGGCGCGCTCGACGCCATGTGGGCGACCTACAACCTGGGCGCGGCGATCGGCTGCGTGCTGGCGGTCGTCATCCTGCTCTGCTTCTACGACCTCACGGAGAAGAAGCTGCAGGTGATGGTCGAGGCCAACCGCAACCGCGAGTCCGTGATCGAGCAGTAAGGGAATGCAGATGAGCTCCACGACCACCCTCCCCACCGTCGTCCCGGCCGTCGCAGCTGTGATCCCGGCCGTCGCCTCGGCGGTCGCCGGCGACGGCACCATCCGCGTCGCCTCCGGCGACCTGATCGCCGGACCGGCCGAGCTCGCGACGGTGCTCCTGCGGTTCGCCGACGACCTCGCGACGGACGCGCGGATCGGGCTGCGCCTCGAGACGGAGGCCGGCCCGCATGTCGACGCCGCCGCCACGATCGTCGTCGGATTCGCCGACCACGATCTCGACGACGTCGCACCCGCCGCAGGCCTCCGCGCCGACGGCGCCGACCCCGCCGACGCGGACGAGCGCTACGGCATCGAGACCGCCGACGGCAGGGTGCGCGTCTGGGCGCGCACCACGGAGGGCGCGCACCGCGCCCTGACCACCTTGCGGCAGCAGCTCGTGGCGCTGTCAGCCGACGGAGCAGCCGACCTCCCGGCCGGTCGCGTCGTCGACGGCCCGCTGTTCGCCTGGCGCGGCCTGTCGCTCGACGTGGGGCGCACCTTCCACGACATCGAGACGATCGAGCGGGTCATCGACATGTGCTCGCTCTACAAGCTCAACGTGCTGCACCTGCACCTCACCGAGGACGCCGGCTGGCGGTTCGAGGTGCCGGGCTGGCCGCTGCTGGCGGAGGTCGGGGGCGCCGGAGCGCTCGGTGGTCGCCCCGGCGGCCACTACAGCCCCGCCGACCTCGCCGCACTCGGACGGTACGCCGCCGACCGGTTCGTGACGCTGGTGCCGGAAGTCGACCTCCCCGGTCACACCCAGGCGGCGTTCCGGTCGTACCCCGAGCTGGCGCCTGCGTCAGCACCCGAAGCGGAGGCCGCGGCTTCCCTCGGTGTCGCGATCGGCACGCTCGACCTCGACCGCGGCCCCACCCGGCGGTTCGTGCAGGATGCCCTCGCCGCCGCCGCGGAACAGTTCCCGGCCAGCGCCTACCTCCACATCGGCGGGGACGAGGCGTTCGGGATGCCGGACGCCGACCACGCGGCCTTCGTGGACTTCGCCGTCGCGACTGTGCGGGAGCTCGGCCGCCGCGCGATCGGTTGGCAGGAAGTGGCCCGGGCGGATGTCGGCCCCGACGAGGTCGTCCAGTACTGGGTCGAGCCCCGCGAGATGGCCGCGATGATGGAGTCTGAGGCGTTCTCCTCGATGATCCCCGCCGAGGTCCTCCCGCTGCTGACCGAGACGATGCGGAAGTCGTTCGACGACATCCCGGCCGCGACCGCCAAGGGCGCCCGCGTGCTCGTGTCGGTCGGGAGGCACCTCTACCTCGACCGCCCGCATCCCGAACCAACCGGCGACGATGCGCAGGAGGCCCTGCGCTCTCGCGTCGGCCTCCCGATGGTCCCGCCGGCGAGCCTCCGCGACGGCGTCGAGTGGGACCCCCTCGAGGTGACGCCCGGCATCGACTCGCTCGAGGCCCTCGCCGGAGTGGAGGCCGCCGTCTGGGGCGAGACCGTCACCGGCCGCGACGACCTCGAGTTCCTGCTCCTCCCCCGCCTCGCGGGCGTCGGAGAGCGCGCCTGGTCCGCCGCCCCGACCGAGTGGGACGAGTACGCAGGCCGTCTGGCCCACGGGCCGCGCGTCTGGGACCGCCGCGGCTGGACCTGGTACCGCCCCGGGTCCATCGACTGGGCCGACTGAGCCCGCCCCTCCTCTCCATCGAACCCGAACCACGCACCAAAGGAACCACCATGTCTGAGACCTTCAGCGCCTCCGTCGCCGTCGAGCGGATGGCCATCGAACTCGCCTCGCAGCCCGTCTGCTGGGCCCGCGCCGCCACCATGACCGATGCCCAGCGCAGTCTTCCCGCCCGCGGCGAGCGCATCGCCGTGATCGGCTGCGGCACCTCCTGGTTCATGGCCCAGTCGTACGCCTGGCTGCGCGAGTCGCGCGGCTTCGGCGAGACCGACGCGTTCGCCGCCTCGGAGTCGTTCGTCGACCGTGGCTACGACGCTGTCGTCGCCCTCACCCGCTCCGGCACGACCACCGAGGTGCTCGAGCTCGCGGACCGGCTCCGCGGGCGCGTCCGGACGATCGGCGTGATCGGCGACCCCGGCTCCCCTCTGGTCGACCTCGTCGATGAGGCGATCACGCTGCCGTTCGCAGACGAGGAGTCCGTCGTCCAGACCCGCTTCGCGACCACGGCGCTGGCGCTGTTCCGCGCCTCCCTCGGCGAAGACCTGGCGCCCGCCATCGCCGACGCCCAGCGGGCGGTCGCCGAGGAGCTCGACCCCGAACTGGTCGCCGCCGAGCAGTACACCTTCCTCGGCCGCGGCTGGAGCGTGGGCCTCGCCCACGAAGCCGCCCTGAAGATGCGGGAGGCCTCCCAGTCCTGGACCGAGTCCTACCCGTCGATGGAGTACCGGCACGGCCCGATCTCGATCGCAGCGCCCGGACGGGTGACCTGGCAGTTCGGCGCCGCCCCCGCGGGCCTGGCCGACGACGTCGCCGTCACAGGCGCGCGCTTCGAGGCGGGGCAGCTCGACCCGATGGCCGAGCTGGTCCGCGCGCAGCGCGTCGCGCTCGCCCGCGCCCGCGCGAAGGGCCTGAACCCGGACCAGCCGCGCAACCTGGCCCGCTCGGTCATCCTGGCCGGGTGATCCCGTGACCTCCGCGAGCACGCCCTCCGTGCCCGGCATCGGCGGCGGCGCGGCCGTCCTGGCGTTCGATGTCGGTGGGACGGACATCAAGGCCGCGATCTTCGACGGTGACGGCGTCGCGCACGGCCTGCGACGCACCGCGACTCCGAGAGCGGGCGCCGACACCCCGATGGCGCTGGCCCAGCGCCTCGCGAGCCTGAGCGCCGAACTGCGCGCGGCAGCGCCCGCGGTCATCCCTGTCGCCGCCGGCGTGCTGGTCCCCGGCATCGTCGACGCCGACCGCGGGATCGCCGTCACCTCGGCCAACCTCGGCTGGCGCAACGCACCCATCAAGAAACTGATGGGCTCGACGCTCGGCATCCCCGTCGGCTTCGACCACGATGTCCATGCAGCGGGCCTGGCCGAGCACCGCCTGGGCGCCGCGCGGGGTTACGACGATGTCGTCGTGCTCGTGATCGGCACCGGCATCTCCGGCTCTCTCGTCCTCGGCGGCCGCGTGCACCGCGCAGGCGGCTTCGCCGGGGAGATCGGCCACTCGCCGGTCGCGGACGGACCGGCCTGCTCCTGCGGAGCATCGGGTTGCCTGGAGGCCGTCGCCTCCGCCGGCGCGATCGTGCGCAGCTACGCCCAGCTCAGCGGCGACGCCGGGGTCCTCGGCGCGAGCGACGTGCTGGACCGGGTGCGGCTCGGCGACCCGCACGCGGTGCAGGTCTGGGAGACCGCGCTGGACGCTCTCGCGCTCTCGCTGACCCAGCTCACAGCGTTCCTCGCGCCGCGGGCGATCGTGATCGGCGGTGGGCTCTCGCGCGCGGGAGCCGATCTGTTCGGCCCGCTGCGCAGCCGCGTGGACGCCCGGCTGAGCTTCCACCACCGGCCCGCGATCGTGCCCGCCCAGCTGCAGGGCAACGCCGGGCTGCTCGGCGCCGGGCTCATCGCCCGCGACAGCCTCCCGGCTCACGCGCGTGCCCACGCCGCACCGCCCTGGAGCCACGGATGATCCTCACCGTCACACCGAACCCCGCCCTCGACCTGACCTGGCACATCGACCGGCTCCGACCGCACACCACGCACCGCGCGGATGCCGCCCTCGCCCGCGCGGGCGGCAAAGGCCTCAACGTCGCGCGGGTCGCCGCCCAGCAGGGCCTAGACGTCGTCGCGGTCACGACCGCGGGCGGCCCGGTCGGCGCGGAGTTCGCCGCCGAACTGGTCGCGAGCGGACTCCCGCACCTCCTCGTCCCGGTGGCGGGCGCCACGCGCCGGACCGCGGCGTTCGTCGACGCGGCCACCGGCGACGCCACGATCGTCAACGAGCGCGGCGTCAACCCGACAGCTGCCGAGTGGGACGCTCTGCTCCGGACGGTCCGCGATGAGCTGCACCGCGTCACCGTGCTCGTCGTCTCCGGCAGCATTCCCGCGGGAGCGCCCTCCACCTTCGTCTCCGCGCTCGTGTGTTTGGCGCGCGAGTACGGCATCCCGAGTGTGGTCGACGTCTCCGGCCCGGGGCTGCTGCGAGCAGCCGACGCCGGCGCCGACGTTCTCAAGCCCAACCGGCAGGAGCTGGCCGAGGCCACCGGGATCGAGGACCCGATCGCCGCATCCCGGTCGTTGCTGCGGCGCGGTGCACGGCTGGTCCTGGCATCTCTCGGCTCCGAGGGGATGCTCGCGGTCACCCCGGACGCCGCCTGGCACGCACGGCTGCCGGAGCGTCTCGCCGGCAACCCTACCGGTGCCGGCGACGCCGCCGTGGCCGCGGTCGCAGCGCACCTGCACCGCGCCAACCGCGACCCGCAGAGCATCCTCCGCACCGCCGTCGCGTGGTCTGCTGCCGCCGTGCTCATGCCGGCCGCGGGCGAGATCTCCCCCCTTCACCCCGACCTCCGGCGACGCGTCGTCGTGGAGGCCGCCGACCGTCAGGATTCCGCATGACCCTCGCCAGCACCGCCGACCTCGTCCACAACGCCGCCCGGATCGGAACGGGCATCGCCGCGTTCAACGTCGTCCACCTGGAGACCGCCGAAGCGCTGGTCGCCGCCTCCGAGTCCTCCGGCCGGCCGATCATCCTCCAGATCTCGCAGAACTGCGCCGACTACCACGGCGGGTTGGAGCCGATCGGGCTCGCCGCCCTCGCCCTCGCGCGGTCGGCCGGCACACCCGTCGCCGTGCACCTCGACCACGCCGAGCGCGAGGACATCGTCGCGGAGGCGATCGACCTCGGCTTCGGCTCGGTCATGTTCGACGGCGGGGCGCTGCCGTACGACGAGAACGTTGAGCTGACCGCTCGGGTGGCCGCACAGGCTCACGCGGCGGGAGTCTTCGTCGAAGGCGAGCTCGGAAGGGTCGGCGGAAAGGACGGCGCTCACGCCCCCGGCGTGCGCACGGACCCGGAAGAGGCCATCGAGTTCGTACGCGCGACCGGTGTGGACGCGCTCGCGGTCGCCGTCGGCTCATCGCACGCGATGACCGACCGCACCGCACGCCTCGACCTCGACCTGATCACCCTGTTGCGCGACGCACTCGACGTGCCCCTCGTCCTCCACGGCTCGTCCGGAGTCCCCGACACCGAACTCCGCGCCGGCATCCGCGCGGGCATGACGAAGATCAACATCTCCACCCACCTCAACGGCGTCTTCACCCGCGCCGTGCACAGCTGGATGGGCGCCCACCCCGAGGTCGTCGACTCGCGACGCTACGTCGGAGAAGGCCGCGACGCGCTCGTCCCGGAGGCCGCGCGCCTGCTCGACCTGATCGGCGCGGCGCAGACGCAAACGTCGCCGATGCTGATGCGCTGATGCGAAGGGGTGATACCGAAGCGTCCGTCCCCCTGCCGTTGAGTCTCCTCGCAAAGGCCAGCCGACCGGATGTCCGGTCGGATGCCCGCGTTCGGGGGATGCAGTTCAGCTCTGCCGGCCCAGCGCCGCGAGGTGCTCGCGGATGCCCCGGAAGTGCGCGTTCAACCGCTCGGCCGTCAGCACTTTGTCGCCGCTGCGGACCGCGTCGAGGATGAGGCGGTGCGCGTGCGCGTTCTCGATGAGGCCGTGCTGTTCGACGCCGGCCTCCTCGTGGATCTGGCGGTAGACGTTCCAGAAGACCTCGAGCAGGTTCGACAGCAGTTCGTTGTGCAGCGGGACATAGAGCAGGCGGTGGAAGTCCTGATCCTCGTCGATGAAGTGCTTCCCCTGCGCGGCGAGCGCCTCCATCGCCTCGACCCTGCTCTCCAGGGCGAGGAGGTCGTGCTCCGTCATGGCGTCGATCGCCAGGCCGATGAGACCGGACTCCAGAGCCTGCCGCACGTCCACCAGCTCCAGCGCTTCGGCGCCACCGTGGCGCAGGGAAAGCCGTCCGCGGAACGCGAGGCTGGCGCCGAGCGACTCGAAGCTGGTCGCCGCGACGAACGTGCCGAAGCCGTGGCGGATCTCCACGACGCCGAGCGCCTGCAGGACCTTGAGCGCCTCGCGCACGGTGTTCCGGCCGACGCCCAGCGCGGAGCACAGCTCGTTCTCGGTCGGCATGGGGTCCCCGACGTCGAGATTCCGGCTGAGGATCAGGTCCATGATGTCGTTCTGGAGGGTGCGCATCCGCTCCTGTGCCCCGAATCGGGCCAGTCTCGTCGCAGTCAGTTCGGTGGTCACCGTTCCCCCTCCAGGTTCGTGTCGTTGTTCAATGTAATGGGTCTGCCGCCGCGGGCCGCGGCATAGCACGCCTCGGTCACCGCGAGGCTCGCGCGCGCGTCGCTCAGGCTGTAGCGCGGCTTGGTCCCGGCGGCGAGCGCGCCGATCAGCTCGTCGAGGAATCGTTCGACGGCGATGACCGAGCTCGGGCCGCCGACGGGTCGCGCCGTCTGTTTGCCGTCTGTTCCGAACACGGAGATCGCCGGCTTGTCGTCGTCGGCGATCGCGTGCCCGTGCGACCCGAGCAGTCTGATGGAGGAGGACACCGGCCCGTGCCCGGGAGCGGCCGCGACACGGCCCACGGTCACCGTCGCGGTGACGCCGTTCTCGAGCAGCAGGGAGACGACCGCGGAGTCCTCGACGCCCGTTCGGCGGTGCGCCTCCTGGAACAGCGTCGCCGTCTCGGCGTACGCTTCGACCACCTCCAGGCCGGTCAGGTACCGGATGTAGTCGACCGGGTAGAGGAGGAAGTTCAGCAGCTCGCCGCCGCCGGAAAGCGCCGGGTCCGTGACGAGCTCCGGCCGCTCCACGGATGTCGAGAAGTGGGCACCCGAAGCGAACCACTCGACGTCGACGTGGAGCGGCAGGCCCAGGTGGCCCGCATCGACCCAGCTGCGCAGCCGTTCGACTGCGGGCGAGCGGAGTCGGTTGACCACGGAGACCGTACGGCCCGAGCGCTTCTGCGCGGCGAGGATGCGGTCGGTCTCCGCGACGGTCACGGCGACCGGCTTGTCCACGAGGACGTCGGCTCCGGCCTCGAGTGCCGCGATCGCCAGTTCAGCGTGACGCGTGGGCTCGCCGCACACCACGACGAGGTCGCATGTACCGGGCGCGAGCAACTCGGCAGCACTGAGGAACGGGAGCCCGTTGCGGTGCGCGGCCTCCCTCGAGTCGGCGAGCATCCAATCCGACGCCGACTCGTCTTCGGCGACACCCACGACCGTGGTCCGCGGATCGGAGAGGAACGTCGGCAGGTAGGACTCGGCATGCCGGACGGCGGAGAGGAACCCGACGCGGATCATGCGGCCACCTCGTCGGGGATATCGACGGGCAGGCCGGTGTCGAGCGAGCGCTGGGCCGCGATGGCCGCGGCGAGCGCAGCCCGCACCTGACCGTTCCGCACGATCGGCTCCGCGCCGCCGACGACATCGACCCAGTGGCCGAGCTGCGCTGCCATCGCGCCCTCGACCGAGGGCAGCGGGACGGCAGCTCCGGCGGAGTGCAGGACGGGGTCGTCATCGGTCGAGTGGGCGACAGTCCCGTCCGTCCCGGCGACGACGATGCGGCGGAACATGTCCCGCGGCTGGGCGAGCGCATAGGAGATCTCGAGGGTGGCGAGTGCGTCGTCCTCGAAGCGGACGATCAGCTGGAACGAGTCGTGGACCGGCATCCCCGACGCGAAGCTCGGGAACGACCGGGCGAACACGCGCACCGGCGCGGCGCCGAGAAGCCAGGTCGCGACATCGAGCAGGTGCGTGCCGTTGTGGACGGGATGTCCTCCCGACTTCGCGCGGTCGAGCTGCCAGCCGCGCCAGCCTCCCGGCCAGACGTAGCCGGTGTACCAGCTGACGTGGGCGAGGCGCGGACGCCCCACCGCGCCGTCGCCGATCGCGGCGGCGAGCGCGGCGACGGCCGGCTGGAACCGCACGGTCTGACCGACCATCAGAGTTGTTCCTGCCCGCTCTGTGGCGCGCACCATGGCGTCGAAGTCGGCCAGGCTCAAGGCCGCAGGCTTCTCGACATGGACGTGCTTCCCCGCCTTGCCCGCCGCGATGGTGAATGGCGCGTGTGCGGGCGTCGCGTTGCAGACGTCGACGGCGACCACGGTCGGATCCGCGAGGATGCGGGGGTAGTCGTCCGTCGCTACGGCGCCGGGCGCGAGCGCGGCGATGCGGCGTGCGCGATCGAGGTCGGACCCGTGCACGTACGCCACCTCCACGCCGGGGAGGGCGGCCAGCGCGCGCACGTGGTCCCCGGCGATCACTCCGGTGCCCGCGACCGCCACGCGCGTCATCGCGCAGCCTCCGCGGCGAGCGTGTTCGCACGGATGGCCACCAGTGCCGCAGTCGCCGGATGCTCGGTCAGGGTCGTGGAGGTGCCGCGTACGGCGGCTGCGACCTCGTCCAGCTCGCACGCGACTGCCGTCCGCATCCAGAGCGGTCCGGGTCCGCCGGTGTTGTAGGACTGCGCGGTCTCGGCGGACTCTCGCAGCGACTCGTCAGAGGCCGGGAGGTCGAACACACCTGTCACCTCGGCGATCAGACCGTCCTCGTAGCGCGTAACGGTTCCTGCCCGGAAGTCGGCCTCGACGCTCGCCTCGGTGCCGGAGATGCGGAACCACCACTCGGCCCGGTGGGCGGAGGTGGACACGCTGTGCCGTCCGAGTGCTCCCGAGGGTGTCCTCAGCTCGGTCACGATGTCGCTGTCCACCATGTGCTCACCATGCGCAAGGGGCGCGCCGGTCATGCTGAGGACTTCGCTCGGCTCGCCGAGCGCCCAGACGACCAGGTCGAGCTCGTGGATCTCGTGCAGCAGCTCCCCGCCGCTGCGGCGCCGGTCGAGCTTCCACCAGTCCCCCGGATCGTCAGGCAGGTGCACGACGCGTCTGCGGGCGCCGGCGGCCTCGATGATCTCGCCGAGGTCACCGCGGCGCGCCTGGGCGACCATCCGCCGCACACCGGGGAAGGACCGCATGACGTGGCCGACGATCAGCCGGCCGCGGGCTCCGCGCGCGGCGGCGAGGATGGAGCCGACCGAGTCCTCGTCGATGCCGAGCGGCTTCTCGACGAAGACGTGCTTGCCGGCGAGCAGTGCGGCGACCGCCGGCTCGGCGTGCAAGTGGTTGGGGGTGGCGACGACGACCAGGTCGACGGTGTCGTCGTCGACGAGCTCGGTGAAGCTCACGTACGCCCGCGCACTGTGGGCCTCGGCGAGGCGCTGGGAGGCGTCCGCTACGGGGTCGGCCACCGCGACGACGTCGAAGGAGTCGTGGCCGGCGCAGGCGCTGGCGATCATTGTTCCGAAGAAGCCGGCACCGACGACCCCGACCCGGATGGGGCTGCTCACGCGGCGCCTCCGATCGCCGCTTCTTCCACCGCTCCGACCGGGTGGTAGCAGCGGGCGGTGTGCAGCGGGACGGTCTGGAACCGCGTCAGCGGAGGCATCTCGGTCGCGCACTGCGCCGTCGCTTTCCAGCAGCGGGTGCGGAACGGGCATCCCGACGGCGGATGCACCGCCGACGGGACCGGCCCCTCCAACGTGATCGGCTCGACGTCCTCGACCAGGCTCGGCGTCGCGGACAGCAGCGCCTCCGTGTACGGGTGCCGCACCTCGCCGGGCACCGCCGCCGCAGGAGCGACCTCCACGATGCGGCCGAGATACATGGTGACGATCCGGTCGCTCATCCTGCGCACGGTCTGGATATCGTGCGAGATGAAGATCATGGCGAGATCGAATTCCGCCTTGAGCTCCAGCAGCAGATTGAGGATCTGCGCGCGGACGGAGACGTCGAGAGCGCTGGTCGGCTCGTCCGCGACCAGCACCGAGGGTTGGAGAGCGAGCGCCCGGGCGATGGCGACGCGCTGTCGCTGGCCTCCGGAGAGCTGAGCGGGAAGGGCGTCGGCCGCGCTGGAGGGGAGGCCGACGAGGTCCATCAGCTCCGCGACCCGCGCAGTGCGCTGCTTCGCGTCGCCGATGCCGTGAACGGTCAGCGGATCGCGCAGGATGCTCCTGACCGGCATACGGCGGTTGAGCGCGGTGGACGGGTCCTGGAACACCATGCCGACGTTCCGGCCGAACTTCGTGCGCCGGGCCGACGTGGACATCGTCCAGAGCGACTCGCCGTGGAAGAGCACCTCGCCGGAGGTCGGCTGCTGCAGCCCCACGATCGCCTTGGCCAGTGTGGATTTGCCGCAGCCGGACTCCCCCACGATCCCGACCGTCTCGCCCGCGCTCACAGCGAGGTCGGCGCCGGTCAGCGCGTAGACGGTGTCCTTGGCGAAGAGCTTCTCGCCGTTGATGCGGTGCTGCACGTGCACGTCGCGCAGTTCGAGGATCGGCTCACTCATGCCGGCACCTCCTTTCGTTCGAGCTGTCCGACCTCCCGGGCCGGATGGTGGCACGCCACCTCGTGGACGAGCACTGGCCCCTCGAGCTGAGGGTCCTCGCGCCGGCAGATCGCCGTCGCGGCCGGGCACCTGTCCGAGAACCGGCAGCCGGCGGGGAATGCGGCCGGCGACGGCACGACACCCTTGATCTGCGTCAGCTCGGCGTCGCCCGACTCCAGCGAGAGAACGGCCGAGAGCAGACCGCGCGTGTAGTGGTGGGCCGGCGCCCCCACGACCTCGTGGATCTCACCGGTCTCGGCGACCTGGCCGCCGTACATGACGACGACGCGGTCCACGATGTCTGAGACGAGGGCGAGGTCGTGCGAAACGAGGATGAGCGCGAAGCCCAGCTCTTCCTTCAGCCGGAGCAGGAGCTTCATCACCTGCGCCTGGACCGTCACATCGAGTGCCGTGGTGGGCTCGTCGGCCACGATCAGCTGGGGATCGCGGGAGAGCGCCATCGCGATGAGCACGCGCTGCCGCTGGCCGCCGGAGAGCTCGTGCGGGTAGGCCTTCAGAGTGCGGCCCGGGTCCAGGTTGACCAGCTCCAGCAGCTCCGCGGGCGTCCGGTGGCCGCCGCGGCGGGTCAGTTGGGTGAGCTGCTGTTTTATGGTCATCGCCGGGTTGAGCGAGCTGAGGGCGTCCTGGTAGATCATCGACATCCCGCGACCCATGAGCGCCCGGCGGTCGCGCGGCTTCATGCCGATGAGCTCCCGGCCGTCGAAGCGGATGCTTCCGCCGACCAGGGCGCCGCGCGGCTCCAGCCCCATGACCGCCAGGCTGGTGAGCGACTTGCCACAGCCGGACTCTCCGATCAGACCGAGGACCTCGCCGGGCCGCACGTCGAAGGAGACGCCGTCGACGACGTTCACTCCGTTGTGCCGGTCGGCGAACGAGATCGTGAGCCCGTCGACCGAGAGCACGGGGGCGATGTCGGGGATGGGTCTGACCCGGCGGCGGATCCGCTCCCCCGCCTGTCGCAGGCCGGTGATCTCGGCCACGGCGTGCTCGCCGCGGTCGACGTCCTCCGCCTCCGCCGTCACGGCCTGTGCGGCGGCCTTCGACGCCTTCGCCGACGGGGCGGCGATCGCGTCGGTGAGTCCCTCCGCGAGGATGTTCAGGCACAGGACGGTTGCGAAGATCACGAGGCCGGGGAAGAGCGTCGCCCACCAGCCTCCGGTCAGCAGCAGGTTCTTGCCGTCCGCGATGACGCTTCCCCACGAGGGGTTCGGCGGCTGGACGCCGGCGCCGATGAACGACAACGACGCCTCGAAGACGATGGCGTCGGCAACCATCACGGTGGAGAACACGAGGATGGGCGCGGCGATGTTGACCGCGACGTGCCGGGTTACGAGGAAGAAGCGCTTGGCGCCGATGATGCGCTCCGCCGCGATGTAGTCCTCGCCGTACTGCGACTGGACGTTGGCGCGCACGATCCGGGCGATGGACGGCATGTAGAGGAAGCCGATGGCCAGGATGAGGACGAAGACGTCCCGGCCGAAGACCGCGACCAGGACGGCGGCCAGGGCGATGCCGGGGAACGCCATGATGACGTCCAGTACGCGCATGATCGTCTCGTCGACGCCGCGGCGGCTTGTCGCCGCGAAGGCTCCGACGACCGCGCCGGCGATGAGGGCGAGGGCCGTCGCGCCGAGGCCGATCGCGAGTGACCAGCGACCGCCGTAGAGGAGTCGGCTGAAGATGTCGCGGCCCTGGCTGTCGAGCCCGAAGATGTGCGCGGCGCTCGGCGCCTTGTCGGCGGCGACGGACTGCATGTTCGGGTCGTACGGAGTGAGCAGCGGTGCGAGGATCACGGCCAGCACGATCACGGCCAGCACCGCGATGGCGATCCAGGCGCCGAGGGTGAGCCGGCCGAAGCGGAGGCCGGGCCGGGAGAGTCGTTCGGAGAGTTTGGTACGCATCAGTGGCTCGTTCGCAGTCTCGGGTTGGCGAGCATGGACAGGATGTCGACGATCAGGTTGATCACGACGAAGCCCAGGGCGATCGTGAGGACGACGCCCTGGACGATGGCGGGCTCGTTGTTCTTGACGGCCTCGATCATCAGCTGACCCATCCCTGGGAGGTTGAACATCTGCTCGATGACGACGGCGCCGCCGAGCAGGTAGCCGATCCGCAGCCCGAGCACGTTGAGCGGGTTGATGAGAGCGTTGCGCATCACGTTCCGCCCGACGACGACGAAGGGAGGGAGGCCGCCGCCGCGAGCGGTACGCACGTAGTCCCGGTCGAGCTCTTCCACCATCGACGTGCGCACGATGCGGGTCATCTGGGCGGAGAGCGGCAGAGCGAGGGCCAGTGCCGGCAGCGTCATGGTCATGAGCCAGCCGTAGATCGAGTCGTTCGGGTTGACGTACCGGGACGAGGGGAAGATCGGGATGTTGATCGAGAACCACTGGACGAGGAGCAGCGCGACCCAGAAGGAGGGGGCGGCGACTCCGCCGAGGGTGAGGACGCGGATCGTCTGATCCGGCCAGCGGTCCCGGAAGACGGCCGAGATCGTCCCGAGGGTGAACGAGATGACGATCGCGATGATGAGGCCGAGGAAGGTGAGCTGAAGCGTGAGCGGCAGCGCGGTCGCGATCATCGTCGTAACGTCCTGGCCCGTGGCGAGACTCTTGCCCAGATGCCCCGTGAGGATCATTCCGAGGAAGGCGAAGTACTTGAGGATGAAAGGCTGGTCGAGTCCGTGCTCGTGCCGGAACTGCGCGAGCTGGTCCGGGCTCACCGGCGCATCGGCGAAGACCGCGACGGCGGGGTCGGTGGAGGAGAACTGCATCACGGTGAAGACGAACAGCACGATGCCCAGCAGCAGCGGGATCAGTGTCAGCAGTCGTCTGCCGATCATTCTGAGGACGACGGTCACGGTGGTTCCTATCGGGTAATGCCGGCCGGGGCGCTGTCAGGCGCACCCCGGCCGGCGGGTGCTCAGCCCTTCAGCTGCGCGTTCATCATGTAGACGCCGGGGATGTTGAGCGCCTGCACGCCGCTCAGCTTCTTGGCGTCCCATGCGGAGAAGAGCTGCATGTGCATGACCGGGTAGATGACGCCCTGGTCCGCGATCATGTTGAGCGCCTTCTTCATGTCGGCGTCGGTGGTCTTCGCCGAGTCCGACTGCTCGGCGGCGGTGAGGACCTTGTCGAGCGCCGCGTACTCGGGTGTCTGACCCCACTTGTTCCAGAGCATGAAGGTGTTGGTGTTGGAGTAGAACCAGCGCACGTTGAGGTCCGCGTCCGTCCCGAACTGGTTGGGGTTGCCCGAGAACGTGAGCACATCGGCCGGATCACCCTGGGCCACCTTGGTGTTGAAGGTGGCGGTCTCCACGACGTCGAGGTTCGTCTTGACGCCGATGGCCTCCCAGTCCTGCTTGATCGCGTTCACGGCGACGGTGGTCCAGGAGATGTTCGTCGACAGCAGCGTCAGGCTGAGGTTGCTGACGCCGGCCTCCTGCAGCAGCTTCTTGGCCTCGGTCGGGTTGTAGTCGTACTGCGTGGCCGCCTTCGAGTAGTACGGGCTCGACTCCTGGAGGAAGCTCGTGGCCGGAGTGCCCTTGCCCGCGATCGAGACGTCGATCAGCTTCTTGGTGTCGATGGCCATCCGCAGCGCCTGGCGGACCCGCTTGTCGTTGAAGGGCGCCTTGCTGGTGTTGAAGGCCAGGCCCAGGAGGTTCATGCTGTCGGCGCCGTCCACCGTCAGTCCCTTGCCCTGCAGCGTGGCGATCGAGTCCTGCGGGATGTTGTCGGAGATCTGCACGCCGGAGACTCCGGAGGTCAGCAGGCTGGTGCGGGCGGCCGCGTCGACCGAGACATTCCACTGCATCGAGTCGATCTTCGGGTGCAGCGGACCGTTGTAGTCCTTGTTCAGCACGAACGAGGTGAACGACGTCGGCTCGGTGGCCTTGATCTCGAACGGGCCGGAGCCGAGCTGGTTCTTCGCGTCGGCGTAGAAGGAGTCGGGCTGGCCGTCGAAGATGTGCTTCGGCATGATCTTGAGGATCGAGAAGCGGTCGATCGCATACGGGAACGCGTTCTTGAAGTCGAGCTTCACGGTGTGCGCGTCGACCTTAACAGCGTCCTTGAGCCAGCTCGAGAAGAAGGCCGTGGTGATCACGGGCTTCTGCGTGTCGAGCACCCGGTCGACGGAGAAGACGACATCGTCGGCGGTGACCGGCTTGCCGTCGCTCCACTTGGCCCCGGACCGGAGCTTGACCGTCCAGGTCAGCGCTTTGGTGTCCTTGGGCATGTCGGCGGCGAGCGCAGCGTAGGGCTTGCGGTCGACGGGCGAGGAATCCCAGAGCGCTTCGTAGATGTGGTTCTCAGCCGACATCGCGAACGCGGAGCCGGTGTTCAGCGGGTCCCAGGAGCTGTTGTTGTTGTAACCGACCGCGACCTCGACGTGGCCCTTCGCGGCGGCGCCGCCGACCGAGGTGCTCGACTGCGGACCGGAGCACGCCGCGACGAGCCCGACCGTCGCCACCGCGGCGACGAGCCCGGCGAGGCGTTTGAGCGTGCGTGCTCGGGAACCCGGCAACTTCGTTGTTTCCACTGCTGTTCCTTTCGGGAATGTGCTGGAGGAGAAGAAGGACCCACATAGGACGTCCCACCTCTTGGAAACAAGACCGTAGATCACCTCCGACCACTTCGTCAATAGCGATTTCCGACGGAGCGATCGGGCCCATTGACGCGCCCCGCCAGCTTTGCAATACTCTCATGGCATCAAGACATCCCACGTCCTATCACCCGTGGGTTCAAAGGAGAATCGTGACGAACGCCGCCATCGCACCGCACCCCGTAGCGGGCCCGGACACCGACACCACCCGCTTCCGCGGGATCATCCCCCCGGTGATCACACCGCGCACCGAGAACGGGCTGATCGACCGGGAGTCGCTGCAGCGCGTGACATCGCACCTCCTCGACGGCGGCGTCGACGGGCTCTTCATCCTCGGGTCGTCCGGCGAGGTCCCCTACCTGACGAACGAAGAGCGCGACCTGGTCGCCACCACCGTCATCGAGGCGAGCGATGGCCGCGTGCCCGTCCTGGCCGGGGCCAACGAGCAGACCACCGCGCGGGTCGTAGCGGAAGCTCAGCGCCTTTCCGACTTGGGTGTCGACGCGCTTGTGGTGACGGCGCCGTTCTATGCGCTGTCCAACCAGTCGGAGGTCGGCCAGCACTTCCGGACGGTCCGGGAGCGCGTCGACCTCCCGCTCTTCGCCTACGACGTCCCGGTGCGCACGCACGCCAAGCTCGGCCTAGACGTGCTCCGCGAACTCGCCGAGGACGGTGTGCTCGCCGGGGTGAAGGACTCCTCCGGCGACGATGTCTCCTTCCGCCTGCTCGCGCTCGCAACCGAGCACCTGCCGGCGTTCCGGATGTTCACCGGCCACGAAGTCGTGGTCGACGGCGCTCTGCTCGGCGGGGCGCACGGCGCGGTTCCGGGTCTCGCGAACGTCGACCCCGCCGGGTACAGCAGGCTGTACGCGGCCGCCGCCGATGGCGACTGGGCCGCGGCCCGCCGCGAGCAGGACCGCCTCGCCCGTCTGTTCGGCATCGTGGAGGTCACCGAGGCCGGTATCTCGGCGGGAGCGGCCGGGCTCGGCGCGTTCAAGACCGCGCTCCAGCTGCTGGGGGTCATCGCGAGCAACCGGATGAGCGAGCCCATGCGGTCGCTCGGCGCCGCCGAGACGTCGCGCATCCGCGGCCTCCTCGAAGCGTCGGGACTCCTGTGACCGGGTGGCCGCCCGGATCCGCCACGGCCTGCGGGGAGCCCGGTGCCGCACTCGACTGATGCCCGGCTCGCCGTGGGCGTCGACCTCGGGGGCACCAAGATCGACGCACGCCTGCTCGACGCGTCCGGTGGCGTCCTCGCGCACGCGCGATCGGCCACGCCGCCCGCCGGAGGCCAGGCCGTCGTCGCCGAGATCGCGGCACTGGTCGCCGCCGTGACCGAAGACCGCGATCCGGCAGAGCTGGCGGGCGTCGGGATCGGCGCGGCCGGGATCATCGAGCCGGCTACCGGGGACGTCCTCGACGCGACCGACGCCATCGCAGACTGGAAGGGGGTTCACCTCGCCGCCGGCGTCGCCGAACTGACCGGACTGCACGTGCGGGCGATCAACGATGTGCACGCCCACGCACTGGGTGAATCCGTGCTGGCCGGACTCCCCCGCGGTGCGTCACTCCTCCTGATCGCGGTGGGCACAGGCGTCGGGGGCGCGTTCATCCGCGACGGCGAGGTGGTCGCCGGGGCCCACGGAGCCGCCGGTCACTTCGGCCATATCGCCTCTCCGCACGCCATCGGGCTGCCATGCTCGTGCGGCGGTCGCGGGCACGCCGAGGCGAGCGGGTCGGGTCCGGCGATCCTCGCGACCTATCGGAGGCTCGGCGGCTCCGCGTCCGATGCGATAGAGGTCTCGGCGCGCGCGGCGGATGGCGACGAAAGCGCTCGAGCAGCGATCGATCTTTCCGCCACCACCGTCGGGTCCGTCGTCGGCGGTCTCGTCAACGGTCTGGACCCCGACCTGGTGGTCGTCAGCGGGGGCGTGCCACGCATCCCGGGCTGGTGGCAGACGTTCGAGGCTGCCGCGCGGCAGGAAGCCCTCCCGCTGCTCGCGTCCGTCGCGCTCCGGCCCAGCGCCGGCGACTCTGCCGCATGCCTCGGCGCCGCGAGCCTCGTCCGTGAAAAGGAGTACACCCCATGACCGACTTCTTCGACGCTGTCGCCGGGCGGCTGATCGTCTCCGCTCAGGCGTATCCTGGCGAGCCCATGCGCGATCCCCGGACCATGGTCGCCGTTGCGGAGTCCGCGGTGCGCGGCGGTGCCGCTGCCATTCGGTTGCAGGGCCTGGACGACATCCGGCTCGGCGCCGAGACCCTCGATGTCCCGGTCATCGGGTTGTGGAAGGACGGCAAGGACGGCGTCTTCATCACGCCGACTTTGGAGCATGCGGTGGCCGTCGCCGCGGCGGGCGCGGACGTGGTCGCGCTCGACGGCACACGACGGGAGCGGCCGGACGGCCGCACCCTGGCTGAGGTCGTGAAGGCGCTGCGGAACGAGACCGACGCGCTCGTCATGGCCGACTGCGGAAGCGCCGAGGATGCGATCGCCGCCACCGAGGCGGGCGCCGACATCATCGGGACGACCCTCGCCGGTTACACCGGGGAGCGCCCGCGCGGCGAGGGACCCGACCTCGACCTCATCGCCGAGCTCCGCGCGCTCGCGCTCGGCCGGTTCCTCGTGGCCGAGGGCCGCATCCACACTCCGGAGCACGCGCGGCAGGCGCTGGAGGCCGGGGCCGACTCCGTCGTGGTCGGCACCGCGATCACCCACCCGCAGACCATCACCTCCTGGTTCGCGCGCGCGGTCGAGGCGCGATGAGGACCGTCGTCAGCGCCTACGCGGCCTCCCCCGCACACACGCGCTGGGATCCTGCGTTCGAGGAGCGCTTCCTCGCCGAGCTGGTCGCCATGGACGGTGTCGGCGCCCTGGAACTGCCGTGGCTCGGCCGCCTCCATCCCTATGACGACGACTGGCTGGTCTCACGACTGCCTGCGACCGAGCTGGTCGTCACTGCGCTGCCGTGGACGATGACACGCTCGAAGGAATCGCCCGGCTACGGCCTGGCCTCAACCGAGGCGGATGGCCGGGCGGCCGCCATGGCCGACCTCGACCGGATGCGCCACGACCTCGCACGTCTACCCGCGATCCCGAGCGTCGTACTCCTGCACACGGCGCCCAGCGGCGGCCCCGGTTCAGCCGACGCCCTCCGGGAGTCCCTCGCCTCGATCGCGTCCTGGGACTGGTGCGGCTCCACGCTCGCGATCGAGCACTGCGACGCAGTCGTGCCTGGCCGCCCGTTCGAGAAGGGCTTCCTCTCCCTCCCCGACGAGTTGGCGGCACTCGAGGGCATCACGGAAGCGGGGCTTTGGCTGAACTGGGGCCGGTCTCTCATCGAACTGCGGGACGCGGCAGCCGTCACCGCGCAGGTCGCCGCCACCGCCGCGTCGGGTCGCCTCCTGGGGCTCACCCTCTCCGGAGCCGCCAGCGCGGACGGACCCTACGGGCCGGCGTGGGCCGACGCCCACCTCCCGTTCGCCGAGTCGGATCCGCGGTCCGGCTCCCTGCTGACCCGCTCGGCCGCTCGCTCAGCCCTCCGGGCAGCGGGCGACATGCCGTGGCGCGGGCTGAAGGTGAGTAGACGCCCAGGCGACGAGTCGGTCGCCGAGGTGCTCGCGACCGTCGAGGCCAACCTCGCCATTCTGCGCGAAGCCGAAGGAACACCCGTTGCCGCGTTGGGTGCGGCGCTCGTTGGAGGAGCAGATGGCTGAAGTCGTGGTGGTGGCGGACAAGGACGCGGCGGGCGAACTCGCGGCGGAGTCGATCCAGGCGCTGATCGCCGCCAAGCCGGATGCGGTGCTGGGGCTGGCGACCGGGTCCACCCCGCTGCCGGTGTACCGGGCGCTGGCCCGGCGGATCGGCGCGTCCGGGACGGATGTGTCGCACGTGCGCGGCTACGCGCTGGACGAGTACGTGGGCCTGCCGGCCGGGCACCCCGAGTCCTACCGGGCGGTGATCACCCGGGAGGTCGTGGAACCGCTCGGGCTGACCCCCTCCCTCATCCACGTCCCCAACGGCGCCCTCGCCACGATCGAACACGCCGGCGCGGACTACGAGAAGGCGATCGCGGAGTCCGGGGGTGTGGACGTCCAGCTGCTGGGCATCGGCACCGACGGCCACATCGGCTTCAACGAGCCCGGTTCCTCGTTCGCCTCGGTCACCCGGGTGAAGACACTGACGGAGCAGACCCGCAAGGACAACGCCCGGTTCTTCGACAGCGAGGACGACGTCCCGATGCACTGCATTACCCAGGGGCTCTCCACCATCCTGCGCGCCCGGCACCTGATGCTGCTCGCGTTCGGCGAGGGCAAGGCGGAGGCGCTGGCCGGGGCGGTGGAGGGACCGGTGTCGGCCTCCAACCCGGGCTCGGCCATCCAGCTGCACCCGCACGTGACCGTGCTCGTGGACGAGGCCGCGGCGTCGCGCCTCCGCAACATCGACTACTACCGCTACGCCTACGACCACAAACCCGCCTGGCAGAAACTCTGAACCACAGCGATCACGCCGGGGTCAACGCCGTCTTCTGTGGGGCTTTTGTGGGGGAAATGCCTTGCTCAAGGTTCTGAAAGCGCCTCTGACCAGGACTCTCGGGCTCACTCTCCGATGCCGGCTTTGCAGCCATCGTGAACACTGCACCGACATCGTTGAAAGCCCTCAATTTGCTCGCGACGGGTGGAATGCAGAGCGAGGTTGGGTCCCTGCTTGAAGACACAACATTGACACCACCCGCGGTTGCTGGAGCAACCTTCGACCCGCGCTCTCAACCGTTCCGGGCAGACATGATGCAGGCGATGTGGGTCTGTCAACAGAACGGAACCCCGATGGGGGTGCTCGAAGACGGTTCGTAGTCCAAGCCGACTGTCGAGGCAGCGCGTTGGGCGGCGTCGACCGGGAACGGGTCGACGCCGCCTGAGCCAACTCGCTCAGCTCACCTGCGATCAGCAGATGCGTTGCCGCATCTGACAGCTACGATCGAAGTATTCGCCCGCTAACGCAGGGAGGCAGGCAATGTTCTGGACACGAGTCCGCCGAGTGTTGGCCGTTACTGGCAAGGTCGCGGTCTTCTGCGGCCGCATCCTGTTGCTGATCCTCGGGCGCGTCGGAGCGGTACTGATGATCATCGGAAGCGGCATGAAGGGTGGACACTCGGCCGACGAGCAGGCGATCGCACTCTACTTGCCCCCGCGCGACGAGTATCGCCCCTGAGCACACTCCGGGATCGAGATGTCCTTGATGGAGAAGGCCCGGGACGCACAAAAGGCTCCGCAGCAGCGGAGCCCTTTCTCTTGCCAACAGTTCTTCGATCGAAAAAGGGACCACCGTAGATAGCCCCTTTATGGCGGGCCTATCTAAGGTTCCCTACAGCCCAGTAACGGCGCGAACTTTCATTCTGCTAATCCCCTGTGGGCCGGAGAATGATCCCCTAACGGAGGTCTCCGCCCTTCGCCAACTCCTGGTCCCGCGTCTCCATCGTTATCCGGATCCCGGACCGACGCAGCGCGAACACCACTACTGCCGCCACCACCACGACGAACAGAGCGGCCGCTCCCCAGCTCACGGCACCGGCGGGGTTGTCGCGGATCACCGCCAGATACCACCCGGCTAGCCAGGGCGTCACCGCGAGGGCGAACACCGCGACCGCCGCTGGCCGGCGGAGCAATAGGAGGACGACAGCGATGGCGATCAGCAGTGCGACCATGACCGAGGGAGGGACCCTCGCCCCGAAGATGTACCAGAACTGGCGATCGGACGGCATGTCGGGGACCAACATCGCGTTCCAGGCGTAGACGCCGACGAAGAGCAGGATCCAGAGCGGGACACCCACGATGAGTCCGCGCCGTTTCGGTGGCGCCGAGGCGGCCAGGAAGCCGGCGAGCGCAAAGAACACAAGGTTTGTCGCGCTCGGGCCGTCCCATCCGGGCACGAGTGCGTTCACACAGGGCAGCAGGACAGCCACGAGTCCGCTCGCGGCGAGGACGGCCCGGGGGGCGCGGCCCGCGCCGGTGAGGACCAAGATGAACGCGGCCGTCCAGATCCCAGTCAGGAGCACGCCAGGGCTAAGAAACGGCCCAAAGGTGACCACGTCAGGGGCAGCCTCCCGAAACGAGGACCGATAGCGGGAGAGCGGCGCCCACCAACTGCTCCAGAACATGATGAGGGAGAACGCGAAGCCGTACCCGAACGCGAGCGTCGCGGCCCCGGAGCGCACCCCCTCGGGGAGGACCACGGCGATCCGCGCAGCAAGGCCGCGAAGCGCCAAGTCAGTCAGCTCGCCGGCCGCAGGCACGGTGCGACCGCCGTGATCCGCTCCGTCCAGCAGCATTCCGACGACGGCGTCTGCGTTGCGCCGCCGCCACGACTGCGGATACCAGCGCAGTGCCGCCCTGTAGCGTGCTTCCAGATCCTGCGTCATTGCGTCATCCCCGCGAGTGCCGGCCCCGTTCGCCGTCGCAACCGCTCACGCGCGCGTTTCGCGTTCTCTTCGAGCCGTGACGCCTCCTCGACGAGCCGTTCACGCCCGGAGGCCGACAGGGCGAAGTAGCGTCGTAGCCTCCCGCTGACGACCTCGTCGCGAACATGCTCGACAAGCCCAGCCCCTTCCGCACGCTCGATGATCGCGTACAGCGACCCCACCTTCAGCGCCACACGCCCGTCGGAGAGGTCGGCCACTTCGGAGAGTAGGGCGTACCCATGCTTCGGGCCGTCGGCAAGGGCCGTGAGGAGCAGGAACGAAGGCTCGCGGAGTTCGATAGTCACATAGCAATCATACTCGTGTAAGGCGAGTATCAGCGGCGGTCGCGCGTGGCCTTTTCGCCGAGCTCACATGACACTTCTTTGTCCGCCCGAGGCCGCGGGCCACTGGCCCGAAGCCTCCCTGTCCTCGCGGCAGAACCAACTCCCGCTCTCTGCACGGGCTACTGCCGGGGAACTTGCCTATCACTGGTGGACATATCGCGTGTGAGGCTCGGCAACCGCCGAGACCCCGTTTCGACTGGCCAGCCGGCCACAGATCACACGAGGTAGTTCATGCGTCCCCTACTTTCTCTAGCCGTTGCAGCCGTTCTCGCGACCGGGCCGGTGCTCGCGTCGCCAGACGCACCGTCGACCAGCGGAGACTATTGCGCGGTTCGCGTCCAACCGCTTGGGTCTCCGGAACCTCAAGCGACTCCCGCGTGTTTCAGCTCGCAGGACGAGGTCGATTCCTATCTCGCGGGCCTTGGGTCGTCCAACCTGCGTGCTCGCTCGGCAGCCGCATCAGTGGTCATTGGAACGATGTACAAGGACGACAGTTACGGCGGTGGCAGCTACACGTTCTACGGGTCCGGATCCTGTTCAGGAGTCACGTACGGATTCCCGAGCCTCTCTGCCGACTGGCAGAACACGATCAGCAGCGCCAAAGCGTACGCGTCCTGCTGGGTCACACTCTACGACGCACCGTCGTACGGCGGTCAGCGATACAACTGCACCCCGAACTGCGCAAGCCTCTCGTCGTTCAACGATCGGGCCAAGTCGCTGGTGTTCCGACCAGCGGGGACGATCGGCTGAATTGAGGCGAGAACAATCTATCGAATTGAGGCGGAACCGACTGTCTCGTGGCGGACATATCGATTCAGAACGCGATGGTGACTTTGGCCAGCGCGGACAACGATTTGCCGATTTCTGGTCAATCGGACGGAATCGCTTTGTCGACCGAGTTCGGCTAGGCGCAATTAAGGGGGAACCTTTGATCAATCGTTCTGCAAAATATCTGGCCATTGCCGCGACCGTCTTTGTCGCGGTCACGGGAATTGCAATCCCGGCACAAGCCGAGGAAGCACCACCCATCGCTCCTAACACGTTGGCTCAGCTCAATGCAGGCTTCGAAGAGCTCGGAGTCGCCGTCGATGCACGCCCGGCGCTCCTGGAGGCATACGCACAAGGGAAGACCTGGGACAACTCATCCGGCGCCGCCCCAGTGACGGACGACACGTACCGCGTCGGCATCACGGACTACACCCGAAAGGTCTACTCGGACGGCTCTGTCACATTGACCTCGATTGAGCGTCCGACGACGCCGTCTGCCGGAGGAGGCATTCAGCCGATGGGGCTTTCCGGCTGCAAGTACCTACTGAGCGCTGGTGTCGCGACGTGGAGCAACTGCAAAGTCGAGAAGAACAACGGGATTCTGACCGAGTGGTACCACGCGGGCTACTGGCAGGGGCCGTCCGGCGCCGGCGTCAGTCTCACGAACACATGGGACTGGGACATCCAGGCAGCAGGTGGTGCGTGCTCAAAGGATTACCTCGGAACTCCCACGTCAACGAAGGCACGCATCCGAGCGTATTGCACTGTCATCTCGGGCATCGGCTCCAGCTACCCCTACTTGGATTTGGATGTCACTAAGTCGACGGCAGCAGTAAACGCCAACTGGTGAACACCGAAAGACTAAGCACATGAACCCTCTACTCCAGATCATCGGACTTCTGACCCTTGTGGCGCCGCTCGCGGTGGCGATCGTCGCGCTTGTCATCGCGGTGCGAGGAATCCGCGGACTCCGCGCGGAAATTCGTGTTCTGAGGTCCGATCTCGCGCACGCCACAGAGCGCAGATCTGACAGGTGACGAGCCAGCGGCCGATGGGCGTCGCGAGCCCATCGGCCGCTGTGTCTCGGTCAGTCCACGAGCGAGCCTGGCGTACCGTCACCAATCGATCAGCCGCTTCGCGTGCTCCACAAACCTCAATCGATTATCCGAGTAAACCCGACTTCCAGGGCAGAGAGGTTTGGGCGCAAACCCCACAGTTCGCTGCCCGTAATACCGAACCAGATGCCGGCAACCCCAGTCGTGCCAGCCGAGCGGCTAGCGCGTTCTTGACCGCAGTGACGATATCGCGCGGCGACACGGGAAGGCCTGTTCGTGACCGGGGTTGACCAAACAATTGACAGTCGAAAAGGGGAAAGAAATGCAATCAGAATCGGTTGAGGCCCAGTCTCAGGCAGACCGACGCGCGCTCGCGCTTACCGCGCTCATCCTCGCAATCATCGTTCCGCCTGCGGGCATCATCTTGGGGTTCACGGTCCTGGCGAAACGACCATCGGGTGCTCCCCACCGCCTAGCCGTCGCGGCGATCGTGGTCGGCTTTGTGGTACTCCTCGCATACCTCATCGCACTGCTCAGCCCTGCGATTTTTGCTCTAGTGAACTAGGCGCTCGAACAGAACACAACTGCCACTCGACCCAGGAGTCCGGTCGCTGCGGTCGATTCAGTCGGTCTTCTCCGGGGCGAGCCCGACCGCTTGGCACACACCGGGCCGCCCTGGAACCACCGCAGCGGTGCCGTCGCTCATGACGCACACCTGAAGCTGCGCCGGCACCTGACCGGGTGCGTTCGAGGCGGCCAGCGGGTCGTGATCCGTGTTGAACACTCCTTGACGCCACATCGTCCGGCAGAGTTCGAGAGCGTTCTCGACCCGCCCACCGCCCGCGTCCGGGTCGTACATGGTCGCGCCGGACATGTCGTACTCGCCGTTGGCGCCGCGTTCGGCGGAGGCGAAGCAGTAGACGCCGTCCCGATTGGTGACGTGTTGCGCTGAGACGACGGCGGTGGCGGCTGTTGCGAGACCCCCGACGACGAGGATGCCGACGCTTCCCCAGATCGCGAAGCGCCGCCGGAAGCGCAGACGCCGCTGGTCCGGTTCGCTGCGGACCTGGGTCATCAGCGCGTCCCGGATCGCATCCGTGCGGACCGTCGTCATGTCGGGCATGTCGTCGCGGTCGTATGCGGGGCTCATGATTGCACTCCGTCCAGCTGGGCGGTGAGGTCGGGCATTGCGCCGTGGCTCGTGAGTCGCTTCCGGACCTTCTCCCTGGCGCGATGCAGTTTCGACTTCACCGTACCTATGGGAATGTCCAACGCGGCGGCAACGGTTGCAATCGGAAGCTCTTCGATGAGGCAGAGGTCGAGGATCGACTGCTCTTGTGCGCTCAGGTGCGCCATCGCGGCCCGGACTGCGACCAGCTGGGCGTCCCGATCGAGCTGTTCGAGGACATCGTCGGCGTGGTCGGGTTCCTGTCCTGGCGCCGGGAGGGCCGCAATGAGGCGTCCGTGCCTCCGCTTCGTGCGGGCCTGGTTCATGAGCACGAAGTTGGTCACGGACAGCAACCACGGCAGAAGAGAGCCGTCGACGATCCGCACCTTGGCGCGGTTGCGCCACGCTTCCAAGAAGACCAGCGCGACGACGTCTTCGGCGTCGGCTACATTTCGGACGTGAGCGTACGCCTTCCGGAAGATTCGCCTGCGATAACGGTCGAACAGGATGGCGAAGGAACGCTCGGTGCCGGTGGAGGCTTCCAGCCACAGCGCGGAGTCAGAGATCTCCCCCGTGTCGTGCAATTCTCGTCCCCCTCGCGATCGAGGCGAGACTAACACGGACGGCAGACGGAGCTGTCCACCGCCGGTCTTCGCGCTAGTGGTCGGTTCATACGATCGAGAAGGGCCACGCGTCCGCAGTCCCCCCGGACAGACGCGTGGCCCTCAGGACATCGCGGCCGAATGAAGCCCCTCCCACTCGCGACGTCGGCGCGATGCTCAGAATCGCGCTCAGAAGGGGGATGTCCGGAAGAGGTGGGATGGTTCCATCGGAGGGAAACGGGCCACTTCGATGGGCTTCAAGTCGGCGGGGCTATCTAAGGTTGCGCGAAACCCGATAATTCAGGGGGTGTTGAATCTGACAATCCCCTGGACCGGCGAAAAGAATCCCCCGCCAATTGGTGCCGATTGACACCAACCACTGACACAATCCTGCTCTGGGCACGAGCGCTGAGCTCTGCCAATTGGTATGGGTGTCGGTCGGCGTGCTCGGCGTGTCGCAAGGGTGCGCCCGTCCGGTCCGCCCGTCAGTGTTGGTGCCGACGTCACCAGCTGCTCAACTGATTCACTTCTTCGTCGCAGAGGACCGTTCTAGCGGCGAGGAGTCACTCAGGGCGTGCGTCGAAGGTGTGGTCGACAAACTGATTGACGTGATGCGTTGGTGTTGTCCCGGTGATGTAGAGGTTCGCTTGGCGTGAGGTGTTCGTTTCGTCCCAGATGAGGTCGATCTCGGTCCAGACTCCAGCACCGAGGTACGCGACATCGACAGCCTCCGCTGGCGGCTGGCCGGACTCAGGCACGTGCAAGGCCTTAAGCGCTCGGTGGGAGGCTGAATACGCTCTAACGAACTCGATCCTCAGATTCTCGATAGCGGAGCCGAAGAACGCGACTCGCAACTTCGTCGGTGCCCATTCGATGCCGAAGCCGCTGTCGGTGTTTGTCGGAGGCTCGTATCCCAGAGCCTCTGTAAGGCCGGATTCCGCGCCTAAGCGGACCACCGCGAGGCGAGGAGGACCGTTCTTGTCGAACGGATCTGCAAGTCTATTGACGGCCTCAGCAAAGTTCGTCGGATCGCCCCACAGCCCGGTGCTCCGTTGTTCCCAACCCGGGTCGACAACCACTATCGACCTGCTCGGGTCGGAGTTCAGCCAGTCCCGGATGACGGCGTTGATGTGTGCGTCGCCGAATGAGTAGCCAACGACCACGAGCTGGGTTGCCCGGTCCAGCGCCCCTTCGAAGGCCCGCATGAGAATTAGCGTTGGCCCCTCGGTTTCCAGCTTCTCCCGGTCGCCGATCACGATCGCCGGCGCTTGATTCTCGCCTGCGGGGACCTCGACGATGAGGTCCGCGGGGAGTCGCCTCTGGCCGGGGACCTCCTGGGCTTTCTGTTTCGTCCAGCTAATCGACCCGTGTACTTTGATGAGGTTCATCGCGCCGTCCCGCGGCGGGAACGGTTCGCCATGCCACGCAGCGAGCCCAGCGACTCCAACGTTTACGTCAACCCCGACTCGTTCGCACATCTGCTCGACAGTTGTGTCGTAGTTCAGAGTGGTGACGTCGAGACCGCCTACCTGGGCTCGCGCGAGGTCAGCGAGCGGCTCAAGGTAGGCGACGTCGCCTACCTGAGACAAGCGTCGAGCGGCGTGGGCAAGGAGTTGCGCTTCAACTTGTGCGTAGATTGCTCCGTCGCCTGGCTGGGTCATTGCGCGGACGATCTGCTGGATTCGCGGGACGAGTTCGTTCGTCCACGGCCCTTTGATCCCGCGGTCTATCGCTTGCAGGAGTTCTCGGTCACTCACCGTGACCGGGTGATGGTCGGCGCGCTCGACGGATGGCTTCCAACTCGGCACGAATGGGGCGGCCTCATGGGTGTCCCGTCTTCGTAGCAGCCGAACTGCCGAAAATAGCTTCTCGACGTTCACCGCGTTGAGCGGACTCGAACCCGCAGCGGTCGCGTGTTCCACCATCGACGCGTACGCGTTGTTTAGCGCATACTTGACGTCGGTGCCGACGTGGCGGTCTTCTTCGATCGATTTCATCAGATCAAGCGCAAGCTGGTTGGTCAACGGTAGACCGGCTGGCCTCGACGCGCCGGCGCCGAGCAGAACGGTCACACGCCGCTTCGGTGAGGACTCATCTGACTCGACTTCAACGTTCGGCGCAGTCCCCGCGTCCGTCACGGCGTCCACGGTTTCTCGTCGCTTCGCGGGCGTCGCGCGGCTTCGTTGGCTGTCGCTAGGCCGAAGTTCGCGTGGGCTTCGTGAAATTCGAGCCAGCGCTCTGCTTGCGCCTCGTCCTCCAAGACGCTGCCGATTCGGGTGGCGCCGTGCCCTGAGTGGACCGGCATCTTGTCCCAGCCACCTTCGTTCATCGCGAATGCATAGGTGAGTTGCGGCCAGGTCGGGTCGATGTAGACAACTTGAGCTGAATCTCGCGATCGGAAGAGGTCGCCGCTGAGGTCGCTATACACAGGGTGCCCGTCTGCGAAGCGCTCATCTCGGTATCGCAGTCGTCGCGCGTCGACGAGTTCGCGCATCGCTTCCTTCGCGTCGGACTTGGCTGTGTGCGAGTGGATGGCGGTGCGGTAGCTGAAGTCTTCCGGCGATCCATCAACGCGGCGGATCCAGATCCCGATGGCGTCGTCGGCTACGGCGAAGGAGTGGTTCCCGTCGGCGGTTCTGCCGATGAAGAAGTGGTCCACTCCAGGCCCGGTTTTCTCCGCCGCTTCGGGGTGACGTTCGAGAAGCTCGAGCAGCATCTGCTCATGGGTGGGGTCGGTAATTCGGTCTCCGACCTTGTATCCCGATTCCCGGAGGATCGCCCGGAAGTCGGCCTCTGCGGCTTTCTTCGATGGCCAGCTGAACGAATCGAGTACGACGGGGATGGGCATAGAACCTCCAATAGTGACAACCACACCACGATGGTCCGGAGCAAGGGGATCGGACCAGCCCCAGTTCACGTCGCGTGAGCCTGCGAGTATCGGACCATTCGGACGCGGCGGGCCGGGCGCCTCAGCGGGGCGCAGAAACCCGGCTGCTTGTACTTGCTGAGACAAACAGACCCAGTCTCACCGCGATCGCCCGGTGCAGTTCTCAGGCGACCCGTCCTCCCGCCGTTCCAAGACCTGCAGGCTGGGCGCGGAGCCGGAGACGCTGAGGCGGCTGCCAAGCGCGCCGTGGGCGCGCCGTAACGTCGCGAGTTTGATGGTTTCGTCGGCCTCCGATTTCTCCATCTGCGAGACCGCGGCGGCGGACACTTCGAGCCTGTCGGCGAGCTCACGAATGGTGAGCCTGAGTGCTTTCCGTGCTTGGCGAATCGTCTCCGACATCGTCGCTCCTTCGTAAGCTACAGCTTACGACGAACGAGTGATGCGCTTCGGGAGGCGCTCTGCCCGGCGCCCCCCGAAGTTCACATCAGGCGTTGATTAGGACGCCTCCGTCGGCGTGGATGTTCTGACCGGTGATCCAGTGGCTGTCGTCGGAGGCGAGGAAGACGACGACCGGCGCAACATCCTCGTATGGGTCGCCGGCGCGACCGAACGGGTTATTGACGAAAGCCTTCTCCACGTGGTCGCGCAGTTCCGGGTTAAGGTACTGGAGACCGCCGGACACGTTTTCTGTCATCCCGTTGGGGCAAACGGTATTGACGCGAATGTTGTACTGCCCCCATTCACGGGCGACGACACGTGAGAGGCCACGTACCGCTTCTTTAGCCGCTGCATACGGCGCATATAGCGAGTCACCCATAACGCCTGCTTCGGAGGCGAAGTTGATGATTGACGCTCCGGCACCGGTCTTGTCCCGCGGGTGCGGGAAACAGAGTTTCATCAGGTGCCAATATGCATAGACGGAGCTACGCAGCTCCACGTCGAGGTCGTCGATCGTCTTCTCATGGGGACACGGCAGGTAGGAACATGATCGGCAATCAGATGAAGAGCAGGAATGAGCGTTCTTCCTGTGCCGCCCCGGCCGCAAGTTCTGACTGCCTACTCCCCGCGTTCTACCCGCACTCGTCACACACTCCACTGATCGGCAAAAGCAGCCCGCACACGAGGCAAGGATCTGCAGATGGGCGGTGGTCTTGCCAGTATCCGCCCTCCCGAATCCGATTGACCGGCAGCTCCACCCAGGTCAGCTCCCCGGTTTCAGTCTTCAGGCCGTCGATGTACCCGAAAGCCACGTAGACCATCCGTTCAAATCCGTCGACTCGCAGCCCGATGTATCCGCCACTCGGGGGAACATGTACGGACTGTATCTGCAACCGCGAGAGGTGCCCACGGATAGCCTCAAGATTCTCCGCCGGCCACCACGGAAAGGCGCGCAGCGCTTCTTCGAGCGTGGCGTACTCGCGTCGACCGCCGACATCGAGATTACTCATCAGGCTTCCGCCGCCTCGCGTGCCTTGCGAATCTTCTCCGCGAAGTCGGTGTCTTCGATTCCGTACATGGGCACGCCCGTGATCGGGTCCTGGCGAAACTCCCACCACACGGCCAGACCGGCCTTCTCCCCCTTTCGCCGGGACCAAGAAAGGACCGGTCCAATTCGACTCTCCGACTCCAGGCCCATACGCTGCGCGACCTCTTCGCCGGTAACCATTCGCGGGGAGGTGTCGATCATGACGCCAAAGAACGCCCGTTCGTTGGCGTTCAGGCTCAGCCACCATCGCTGCGCTGGGTTTTGTTCTACCTGCTGCCGCGTCGTTGACTGCGATTCGTCTGCGAATGCATGAGCGCCCCCCTCGATCCAGTCAGCGAAGACACGGTAGAACTCGGGGATCCTGTCGCTCGGCACTGGAACGGTTATATCCACGCTCGTCATCTCTCCCAACTCCCTGTATCTATACACGACTAATTCCTGGCTATTACCCCTATCTTAGCCCGCTATGGTGACTACCGTGTCGTTGGGCCCGATGGGATGAGGCGCCGAGCCCCAGGAACCGCAGGCCGCTTGGCGTGTCGAGGTGACCGGGCATATTCTTTTTTCGAAGATTTGTTCGAGTTTTGGAGGTGGATATGGCCATCGCTCACGCATCAGAGATCGTCTCCGTTTGGACCGAGAACAACCGGCCGACCCGCCTCGTCTGGCGTGGTGCCCGTTATCTCGTAACGGACACCCCAACCCCGATCAATGAGCCGTTCGACGACGTCGCTCCCACTCACGCGGCGCATCGGATAGTCGGGTGGCGGTTCCAAGGCCGCAGCGTCAACGACGGCGACACTAAGGTATTCGACGTGCTTCAACTCGAAGGCACCCGCTGGCAACTCACCGGCGTGTACGCGTGACTCAGAAACGCTACGAGCTCGGCAAGCCCGACCTGAACGCCGAAGCACAGGAACGAGAGCGACAGCCGAAACCAGTCAGCCTCCCCGACAACCTGGTACGCCGCACGGGGCGGCGGCGCGACGAGCAACGGCCCGTCCGCGTTCGCGCGATCGTCCCGGTCCGCGTTACCTACTCTGACGTCATCGAAGTGGAAGCAGACGCTATCGCGTCAACACCTGGCGGTGCAGTGTTGGTCCGATTCAGACCCGCGGGCTCGAAGTACGACGAGTACATTTGGCTGTGGTCGAATGCGGTGCGGAGGATCGGATACCCCGTAGTCGAGTGACCTTTGCACGCCTGCGTCTACGCCAGCGCATCGTTTAGCACCTTCGCGCTACGGGGCGTCCCCGGCTCGCCTCCCCCTCGTCGTCGCTCACGCTCCGTGCCGTTAAGATGTCTGGGTGTTTTCGCGATGGGAACGCAACGCAGACGGCGTCGAGTCGATGGCGAGCCGGAGGCACCCTGGGGCGAGCCGCGTCCGTAGTGAACGTGGAACCAAGCGAAAGCTGGCTAGCGCTGGGAAATGCTCTCCGCGAGCAGTGTCCTTGGCACTGGATAATCTGCTCACTCAGAGGAATGGAAGACTGAAATGGGGGCGCGGTGAGCGAGGTGCGAGGTTTTGACGTGTGGCTGGCAGGCGGCTCGCCGCCGCGCGTGGCCGGCCGTCTAATCCTCGCTGGCGTCTACACCGCTTTCTTCACGCTCAACCTCGCTGGCCTCGGTGCATTCCTGCTGCACTTCGGCGACGGCCCGGGCCCGGTGGTAGATCGAGTTCGACTGGCGTGCGCCTCACTTGCGGATTCGGCTGCACTGGTGCTGCCACTCGCCTTAACGGTGATCCTTGCCAGCTTCGCGAGCGTGTACGCGATTGGCGTCTCCGAGCACGGTGCGACCGAACGAAGAGAACGGGATGTCGCTGTACGGTGCGGCCAGATCGTAGCGGTGCTCGCAGTCGCGTACGCAGTCGCGGTCGTTGTCGGCATCCATCATCTCAGCCACGACGTCGGCCTAGCGGGGGTCGTCGTTGTGGTCGCAGCGGGCTGTGCCATGTTGGCGGGGCTGCTCACCCGCTTCTTCGTCGGGGATCTCGACGGCCGGATCATTGAGATGGAAAGGCTGATCAAAAAGGGCCAGAACCGTTCCGGTCGTCTTGTCGGAGTCGCAACGCAGAGCCGGCGACATGGATGGCTGACTCTGCTGATCAACATCGGTGTTCCAGGTTTGGCGTGTGTTGTCGCCTGCTTTTTCGTGGCTGGATCGTGGCCAGAACGGTTGACCCTTGCTGCGGAAATGTTGGCGGTGGTCGCAGTGTCCGCTGTTGCCGCGGTCATTGCCATGTGGCCGACGGCGCACGACGGCTGGGGGCGCCACGTCGATTTGGTCCAACAAGTGGTCACAACCTGCTTCGCGTTCGTTGTGCCCGCCACGGTCGTCAGCTTGTTTGCTCCGAGGGTGGCGCCGATCCTCTTCGACAGTCACATCCCTCCATTGATGAGGGTGACGGAAACTGCCCCACTTACCGTGTCGATAGCTGCATGCGTGGCCATCTCCCTGTCCGCGGTCGTTCCGTGGCACCGAACTGTGTTTCGAATACTCACCCCTTGGACCCTGTGGGGGCTCGCGTCCGCCTTTGGCAGATGGAGTGTGACTAGATCGGTCAAAGCGCTGGAGTACGACCTGGGTGCCGCCAAACGCCTTCGCGGCGACGGCGAAGCAGCATGACAGCGCACGTTTGCGCTGTGTCTGCCGCAAGGAACTGGGCCGGGCCGAAGATACGGGCACATCAGCATCGTCGAAGGAGCGAAACCTTGATCGGTCGCCAATCCTGGAGATTGCATGGTGCTCTTAGCGCCGGCTTGACGGAACTCGCACCCGTCGCCTCTCATTAGTGCTGACCGGCCAGCGGCTATTGTTCGGTGCTTGAGAATGCGTTGGTCAGGTCGTCTGTGGCCCGCCAGGTGTCGTAAGCCCGGTCGACCAGCCGATGTTGCTCTTCGATCGCGTGCAGCAGAGGGAGGTCTTCGACTGCGTTCAGCAGGTAGTGCCAGGTCGCGGATCCGTGAAGGGCTGCCTCGTAAAGCGCCACCTCAACTGACGCATCTCGGTTGTCGAGGATCTGCATGGCTGGCAGCGGAATCGGGTGGCCGCCTGCCTCGCAGTGGTCGTGGTAGTCCGAGTTCGGGAATAGGCCTTCGGACCGCTGCCTGATCTTGCCGGGCTGCCAGCGCTCGAGCCGAGTCCGTCGGTCGGACTCGAACCAATCCCATGCGTCGTCGGGGTCGTTCGTTACCGCCCAGCTGAGGTACTCGACTTCGACAAGTTGGCGGACCAGGGCTAAGGAGCCGTAGGCCCAGCGACCGAGTGCCAGGTAGGAGATCGTGGCCGCCAGCTCTCCACCGATCGAACCGACTAGGCCCGCCGGAAGCAGTCGCCTCTTCTGCTGACCCGTGAGCTCGTCGCCCGCGGTCAGACGCTTCGCTTCGCTCCCGAACACAATGAGCGCCATACCGAGTTTCATTACCAGGTCACGCCGGGCTTCTGTGGATGACTGCAACTGAGGGTCTGACATGAGGTCAGAGTAGAGCTCAACGCGCGCACTTCACGCAGGCGAGGGTACATCGTCGAAGTTTGCCCCCTGGCCGTCGAACTCACCTGTCGAGCTCGCTCTACCGAACTCCTCGCGGCGCGAGAACCTCGGGCGGAGGGTTGTCATCCTTCTGCCATTCCAACGAAAGCGACTCGGTGTCGGTCTCCCAGCCGGACGCGCCCGCCTGCGGGAAACCGGCCGGAGCGTCCACACCGTCGTACAGCCACAGCTGGTAAATGTTGTCCGTGCGGCCACCGACACCGAAGAAGTAACCTCCTGCCGTACGCCGCCAAGCGGCCCACGTCCGCCTGTCTTTTGACGTGGACGTCTGGATCCCGGGAGCCGCCGGCAGCTTGTCCCATCCCCAGCCGCACATTAACGGCTCCATGTCAGGTCGGTAACGGTTCTTATGATCGCCGGCGTAACTCATTTGCGTGAAGCCGAGGTTTCGGAGAACCTCTTTCGTACCCTCGAACTCTCGCCTATCCAGCCAGAGCCCGTCAGCATCACGGCCGGAAACACCGGTCATCCGCTTCACCTGCTCGGCGTAGTTCTTCCGGCCACGCGCGCCCGCACGCGCCGCTTCCCGAAACTCGCTCATCACCTGCGCAGCGGAGCGGTACGTCCACGTTTCCGCTACCGTCGCGGGCCACCGATCGGTGAGCCCGTTTGCGTACCGGAGGCTGAAGCGTAGACCGACGATGACAGCCAATCGGACAAGAGCCGGCGGCTTTTCGCGGTTGTTCTGCAAGGCAATGCGGGTAAGCGCGACTTCGCATGCTCCGGCGTATGCGAGCGGGTACACGGCGGGGAGGAACATTATTGGCAGCCAAATGGACAGTAGGAAGGCGCGTCCTTCTTCGTCCCAATTTAACGTGCTGAACTCGGTGATGACGTAGGTGGTGTAGACGAACACGCCGAGAATGACCAGTCCGAGCGTGATCTGGGCGAAGCGTGCTACGCCGGAATGCGTGGCGTCAGGGCCGGCTTCGCCGAAGGTGACGAGCAGCAGCAGGACTGCGACAGCGGACTGGAAGATGAGTTCCCCCCAGAGCGGGAACGATGCCAGGTTGATGTACGCGAGCAGGAGCGCGCCGATCCCGATCACTTGCTTGATGAGGCGAACGATCAGCGACCCGCCGCTGCGATCATCAAACACACTCATAACCAAGGGGATGCCGGTGAACAGGACGATGATGATCGTGTCTTTCAACAGGTCGAACGCCCAGAGATGCCATACGTGCGCGAACCAGATGACAGTGCTGCTATAGAGGAAGAACCCGAGGAAGACCGGCCACACTTTCGGGTGGAAGAGCAACTTCATCGCGGTCGCACCGAGTTTGCCGAGCCCGGCACGATCGTTGTTGACGAGGACCGCGACTATGAGGAACACAGCAGCGAGGATGACCGTCGCCAACTCACGCGAAGTCAGTTCCATGTCCACCGTCCCGTCTCAATCTATTCTCGTCAGCTCCGCTGACAACAGGACCGATGCCATCCAGGATGTCGCGGTCATAGGCTCCGCCGGGTCGAGGTGTCCACTCCCTCCCAGACTGGCTCAACCCGACGATCGCGGTTTCGGCCGATAACAACACACACTCGGTGGTCGACGACTTCTCGAACGGGCCTGTCCAACGACTCAGCCGGTGCCCGCAGCAAGTTCGAAAGGTGTGGGGAGGGCCAGAATCCTGGATGGTTCCGCCTGTCCTGATCCTGCAGTGACTGCTCGACCCGCCGCAACTGAGCTTCAGGTAGTCGAAGGTCGTAACCGTGTCGGGATCCTTCAGGGTCGTGCGCGAGACGGCTACCCGGTTGCCACACGCCATTCCGCGTGAGTCGGTCGAGCTGCGGAATAGCCCGATTTCATGGGTCGCTTGTCGGGTGTGCCTCACAGCCGGAGGATCCGGCGACTAGGCCAGGTGAGGCAGACGCACCGGCCACTAGTCGCAGGCAACCCCAGGACCTAACAGCTGGCATCGGAGGTCGCGCATAGGAGTGATCGAAACCGTTCACTCCCACCGAAAGACCGAACAATGACCAGCATCACCTCCGAACGCGAAGCGTACGACCTCCTCCTCACCGCGCGCATCTCCAAGGAAGCCGAAACCCTCCCCCAGTACGCTGAAGACGAGCTCGTCAGCTTCATGCCCGACTGGTACGAGCCCACCACTGACGATGAGATTCAGTATGCCTACGAGTCGGACCGACCCGAGCTCAGCCAGGCTTTCGTCGACTGGTGGAACCACCAGGGGTACACACCGTTCGAAGCCGACATCTACGAGATTCTGACGCTCGTCGAGGACGGATACCTTGACGACTTCAAGTCCGACGCAGCGGACGATGCACCCTCGGCCGAGCATGGACTGTGGGAATTCATGCTTGAGAACCGCATCCTCATGCACGCCGGGGCGCTCGAGCCCTGGAAGGTCGAAAGACTCGACGCCATGAACGAAGGGGACAACGACCCGTGGTACATCGAACCGACAGATGCCGAGCTCGAGTATGCGCTCGAGTCCCCGAATGCGTCCCTCCACGAGGCGGCAGTCATCTGGTCGAACCGCTGCAGCACCGACCCGGCCGAAGTCTCCGGGATGCGTCCTTAACGACGAATCTGGCAAAACCTGCCGACATTTCCTAGCCCGCTCGGCTCACATCCAAACGTGACCGGGCGGGCTTTCGTTTTGCCGGCAAGCGATCACGTCCGCCAGTCAAAGCAGGCCGACGGATCGATGACCAGGTTCTATTCGGTTCCCAAGTTGCGATTGTGCGGTAAGTAGGCTCCTCAGCAATCTCTGGGCGGCGCTGCCCCGCGAGGTCTCTTTGCCTGTGGCGGGCGCGAGCGCCGGTGTTCCCGATGCTGTGGCGTTGCGTGTTCTCTTCGTTGCGTATTGGTGACGATGTCGCTGCCGGCCTGATTTTTTTCAGCCGAGACTCCTGCAGGGCTTCCATGCACAGGATGCGCGGTGGCGACCTTCGTCAACTTGCTACATGCGGCGGAACTTCACCGCCAACACGCTTGTGTGCGGCAAACATCCAAAAAGAGTCGGATCCGGGTTGTCAGAGGCTTCTGTCGGGCTGTCGTAGTTTGTCAGAGCACCGCTCTGACACTGCGATCCCAGTGTTTTCTAGGGGAAAGTGCCCCGTCCGGGAGTTTGTCCGATGGTTTCGGCGAAAATAGGCCCCCTATAGAGATACCGGGGTATATATATACTCCGCGAATCCGGCGGAGATACATACTCTCCTCTCTCTCCTTATGAGACCTAAAAAGAAGAGAGAGATAAGACAAAGGGGATAATGGCCCCTTTTGCCCAGTGTTTGAGCGGATCTAGTTGTCAGAGATTGTCCCAGTACACGCTCTGACACCAGGACATTTTGGGGAAGATCCCCGATTGAAATCGCGATTTGGGGAAGATCCGGGGTCGAAACCGACCCTACCGGCCCGAATACCCTAATGCCGATCGATCAGCCCAGGCCACAGCTGAGTGTGAAAGTGCCGCTCTAGCCGGGCGATCACGATCAGATCAGGCCACGTCTCGCCGAGCAGCACTCTTCGGAGAGTGTTGTGATCGAGTCCCGCTTGGTCGGCCACCGACCGAATTGACGCATCCCCAATCGCCTCCTGAACGTTCAGGGCGAACTGTCGAGCGACCTCGTTCACGAACTCGGGGCGCTCCGTCACGAGCCACTCCGCGCCGGCGCCGTCGTTCGGCTTGGGGCGGGGCGTGCGGGCCATGGCTCAAGGCTAGTGGTCGCGGCGGGAGCGTGATGGTGACGCCCCGAGGTCCGCTCATGCCGCTCGTTGTTCATCGCCCTCCCGTTCTGAACGGTCGTGTATTAGTATAACCAAAAATGGAAACGCGTGAATGAGATCGCGGAGGCTTCTGATGGATGGGTTCATCAATCTCGGGCTCAGACTGCTCTTTGCCGAAACGACCACCTGATGACTAGCCGCCTGACCCGCCACGAGCTCACCGATGATGACACCGGCGTTTGGATTGTTCACACGCGCAGCGGATCTGCGTACAGATTCGACCTTGACGCCCGAACAATTGAGCGAGTTGCCGGCGAACCGAGGCGACCTGCCGCTCCAGCGGATTCGCTGCAATCGCTGCGGGCCATCATTGAGTTGAGAGTCGGACTTCCCGGCCGTTGGTGGATGCGCAACCGTAGCGGCGGGTACGTCGATCCAGACCAAGTCTGGCAATGGTCCTCCGTTGTCGCCGCCATTGAACAGGCAACCGACGATCCACCGCAGGAATCCAAATTGAGCACCGACGGCGGATCACGACAGTGAGCGAACGCCACCCCGAGATTTCCATCTACGGCGCCTCTGGGCCCGTCGACGGCGTTCTGGTGACCCACGAAGTTGGCGAATGCCTGCTCGCGCATTGCGCAATCCATAGCCCCTCGCAGCATCCATTAGCGTCGGCGCCGCTCCGCTGGCGATCCGACCTGCTCATCCTTGAACGGGTCTGCCCCCACGGAATCGGCCACCCCGACGCGGACGGACTTGATCATGTCTTTGTCGTCGACGGGGAGATGGCCGCGGCGGTTTTGGCCGTCCACACCTGCGACGGCTGCTGCGGCTCCGCCCCTCCAGGAGGCGTCTTCGTTGACTGATGACGAGGAGATCGAGCCCGTTCCCATCTTTGCGTTAACCTTCGAGCCTTCAGCGGATCCAACGTTTCCCACGACGGGCCGCTATGAAGTCCTGACCGAGTCGGGCTCACGCTATGTCCTCGACCTCGACTTCGAGTTGCTGACCCGAATCCGCGGGACGGAGCAGCCGGATGATCCGGAGGTCGCGTTTCCGGCCCGGCTCCGCGACGAAGGGCGAACCGTGCGGCTTCTGCGGGTAGTGCGGCTGGAGGTGGGAGCGCCCGCAGTCATCGACATCGAGTCACTGGGCGGTCCGGCGGTTGCGTTCACCAGGCGGATGACGACTCAGGTGGTTTCGATTCGAGCGCTGAAGACCACCAACGGATCAACCTAGATCCCGCAGTCGCGGAAACGGGGGAGGGTAAGGATGTACTTCAGGTCACAAGCAGAGGCTTCGGCACTCGAACCGATCGCTGTGCGGTGGATCTCGGAGCTTGAGCGCCAGCTTCCCCTCGGCTATTTCGATTTCCACCTCGACACTGTCTTCGTGGGCCGCACGGTAACCGAGGAGATCGGATGCGTAGCCGTGACCGTGCCCGGCGTACGGCTTTGGGTTCTTCCGCTCGAATTCGCATTGACCGATTCGCAAACGCCGTACGTCGACGAGCTTCTCTCCTTGCGCGATCGCCTCATGGAGCAACGGGCCGAAACATGACAAGGCACCCCGCGTGGCTCTCGTGAACCGCCAGTCGAACTCTTCGATCCATTCCCTAATGGCGCTATGTTTATTATAATACCCATTAAACCCACTCGTCAACGGAAGCACCTGAGGTTCAAAATGCGCGAACTGTTCCAGTGGCCCACCCTGAAGCCACTCGAAGAGTGCATGGTCGCAGAGATGACGCTGGCGAACCTGGGGGTGCGGACGTCGTTTTGGACGGGGTGGTCGCAGATTGGCATGGCGGTGGCCGCGGTGGTCTTCGCGGCGCGCCCTGGCGCGGTGGTATCCCTGAAATCCAAGTACGGGTCGCTCAAAGTGGCCTACTCCCACGGTTCGCCCTTCCGGCCGTACTTGGCGTTCGGCGATGAGCTCCAGATCCTCGCCGACGGATTGGCGTCGGTCACCTGCGAGGTCTGCGGACGCCCGGGCGAATACCGGGGTGAATACATGGGCGTCTACTGCGAGACCGACAACCTGCTACGGACCGGTGCCGAGCCGGTGCGACCGCAGATGCCGTACCTTCTCGAGATTCAACCTGCCGCCGACGAGCTTCGCCTCCGACAACTGACAGTGCCGAAGGGCTGGTCGCAGCTCGCGTACGAGATCGTCCGGGCCCGGGAGAAGAGCAGCCTGGCGTCTGTACTGCGCTTCGTCGATGCCGGCGACCGTCTCAAGTTGACCGGCGAGCACGACGACGAGCACTGGGCCCGGCTGCAGGTAGAAGTCGAGGAGAGCTCCGCCGCGACCTGCCGACGTTGCGGACGGGAACTCGACGAAGCCACGCCTGGGCAGGGCACATGCGCAGGGTGTCGCTGGCTGGACACGCGCGGTTTTGAGATCGTGGCGGCGTTCGTGCCGTGAACTTTTCGGTGCCTCCCGACGAGATCTTTCTCGCGGTCGGAGCGGTCGCCAACCGGCTCCGTCCACTTCAACGACGGATGGAACACCGCGTCCGCGCGCACGCACCGTGGGAGCACACCTGGGTGGTCGCTTTGGAGACTTCCGGGCTGCTGATCGCGCACGATTTGCCTCGGATCAGCGTCCACGACCTGCTGCTGGACACCTGGGATAGGAACGCCGCGTGGCGATGATCTTGGATCGAAGGCTTGGGCCCCTGTTGTCAGCGCCGGAGACGGCCGCGCGATTCGGATGCTCGATGGATGCCATCGACGTGTACGCAACGACAGGGCACTTGCTTCGGATAGGTGACATGTTTCCGGAGTTCACGTTCGGTCCACCAAACGAAAACTGTCAGGCTTCGTTGATCCCAGGGTTGAGTGCGATCCTGGCCGCGCTTGCTGCCTCGTGCGACGAGCCGCAGCTGTGGGCGCTGTGGCTGTCAGGCCAGTTGCTGAAGCATGGTGGCTGGTGCGCGGTCGACGCGCTCCTGACCGGCGAGACCGTCCTCGTGCTTGAGCGCGCGCGGAACGAGGACTGGTCATGGACTGTCGATGACCTCCCCTGAGTTCCGCCCGAAGCTGCCGCCGGAAGTGTGGCAGCGGGTTCATCAGTTCGTCCTCTCGGCGGTCTTCGACGCTCGAGGCCTGAGCGGATACAGCGATCGCGAGTATCTGATCGTGGTGACGAAACTGGCAGTATGGATGACGACCCGGGCAGGTCTGCCCTTGGACCGTGAAATCGCTTTCGACCCGCACACGATCGACCGGTTCGTAATGGACGGGCTCCCCCAGTACACAAAGGCCGGCAAGGGAACGATGCGTTCGCGGTTGCGGCGCCTGTCGGAGGCACTGCTCCCCGACCTTGAAGATCCCGCCCGGGAGCGTCCGCTAGGGAAATCGCACCCGGGGTCCCCGTACACGGATGCGGAGATCACGACTTTCACGTCTTGGGCTCATGCGCTGCCCCGCAGAATTGGGTTGAACGCGACCCGGCTGCTCGCGCTCGGGTTCGGAGCTGGCCTTATCGGCACCGAGTTCGGCCACATCCAGGTTTCCGACTTGCTTGTCGAAGACGACGCGGTGACGGTGCGGGTGAGTGGGGACAGGGAACGGGAGATACCCGTGTTCCCGCAGTGGACGCGACCCCTTCGAGACTGCGCGAGAACGGATCCGCCTGACGCGTGGGTCTTCCGTGACGGGCGGGAGACCATCCACCGGAACGTCGTCACCAACTTCGTCGAGAAGCACCCGCCACAGGTGCCGTTGCAGGCTCGGCGGATGCGGGCTACCTGGATCGTCGCCCAGTTGAATGCTGGCACCCGACTGGTTCCACTTCTTCGCATGGCCGGGTTGGGGAGCGCTGAACCGCTCGACAAATACCTTCCTTTCGTCCACGAAGGTCTGTAAATATCGGAATATAGCTCCCGATAACGGAAATGAATTACACCTTTGTGTTTCAAACGCTGAATTGTCGCGACCAGCTCTCTGCGGACTAACTCCTGGTCAGAGCCCATTTAAGTGGGTCCTCGGCATTAGAAGCCGGGAATGGGGGAGTGTCAGCCTTGGCGTTAATCCGGAGCCGCATGGGACAATAGGGACGTCGGCTGATTGAACTGTGGATCAGCCGCCTGAGGCCTTAAACGAAATCAGGACCGCCTGGCAGGGCGATCCTGTTTCGTCGCAGGTTTTCAGAAGAAGAAAGACCAGCGGTATGTCAACTTCGGAAGATGACTTACTAACAGTCTACGTGATTCCCGTCGTTTCCGACATCGTTACGACTGTCCGTACGGACAACGATAACCACGTCGATACCGACATCGGTTACAAAATTCGTGCCGAAATCAGTTCGGGAACTCACGCGCGTGCCCGTCACGCTTCTTCTCCATCCGCCGCAGTGGAGAGGAGTCCGCATCATGCGGAAAACCAAAAAGGTTCTCATTCCGAGAGCAGAACACGCGTGGACAGCAGTCCGTGCGATCACCCTGATCGGCAACATCGTGCTGATCACACTCGAACGGTTACACGTTCTGTAGGCCGACGAAACGCACGGCGCCACAGGGTCGGCGTCGCGTAAGCGAGGGCGTTCCCGCCACGACAATTGGATCGTGGCGGGGACGCCCGGGCCGGCTCTGAGGTTAGCGCCGCTTCGATGAAGCCTCGATGCTCGGTGCAGGCTTCACCTCGTCCAGCAGCTCAAGTACTGGCGCTTTGATGACTCCACGGATGATCGCTTGGACAATAAAGTCGTTCGCTTCGCGTTCGCGTCGTCGCGCTGTGAGTTCGAGAACGCCAACGACGAGGATGGAGCCGAAAGCGATCAAGGTCGCCCACAGACCCAGCCCGTCAAACCCCAGACGAACGGCGACCGCGATGCCGAGCACTCCAATGGGCGCTGCGATCGCATGCCTGAAGTCCGCCTCTGAGCGGGTTCTGTCGTACTTGTCGTAGACGTCCTTGCTCGAGATCTGGAGTGACAACTCCGCGAGTCGAAGCTCGTTCAGGACGCGCCGCGAGATTGCCTCGTGACCCCTCGGGCTTCTGAGCCAATTTCGTCGACTCATGTCACGTGATGCCATCCGCTTCTCGTAGGAAGGGGGTCCCTCCATGCGGCCGAACTCGTCGCTGCCGATTCGCCTCTGACGGTCATGCTCGAACTCGATGAAGTCGTCGGCCTCTTCGGCGAGATTCGGCAGCTGACGCTCGACGTCCGCGAAGGTCAAATCGCTCGCGAAGATTCGACTGAGCTTTCGATCGATTAGATCTGCCAGTCCGACCTCGGTCGTTGGCGCAAGTTGCTGTCCGCCCCACTGCAGCAGCCGCAATGATACCCCGCTGAGTATTAACCCGATCACGTAGGCAGCGAACGTAAGGATCGTCAATGCGATCGTCGTTCCGAGCCATCCCGTGAGATCGTAGAGAGCTCGAAGTAGTCCAATCGAGTCGGCCTTCTTCGGGATGAATGGCGACACCAGGACCCACACGGCCATGAGCCAGAGATACCCGACGACCAGCGGCGTCCTGAAGTCCCGGAACCCCGGCAGCAGGCTCGCGATCACGCCTTCGCTCTCATCAGTTTGAGCGCGGCTTCCAGCTGTTCGGCTTCGGCCCATTCTGGCGTTCGCCGCCGGACGATTTTTTCGAACAGTTCGATGTCGGTGGCTTTGGCATCGAGCGGGATCGCTACGCCCTGCATTGGGTCGCCGACAGCGCGGGCGACCGCGCGTTTGCCTCGGATGATGTCCGGCCCGACTCGTAACAGGCGGACTTTTGGCACCCCTGGGGCGGTTCTCGCGATGTTGGGTTTCGGTTCGAGCCATGCCCATCCGGTGGCGCTAACGTCCCAGCCAGACTCCTCGAACAGCCCGTTCATCCCTTGTGGGACTTGGGAGATGACATGAGGAAACCGTCGACGCTTGGGGAACTCAGCCATCTCTCTGAGCAGCTTTCGGCCTTCGCCGGCGCCGCGGTACTTGGTGACAACGACGAGCGACTGCAACTCGATGGTGGAGTCGGATTCGTACAGGTCGCCGTTGTATTTCTGCTTCTGGCGCACCGCATACGCGTGCCCGATGATGCCGGCCTTCTTGTCGCGTATGACGAAGATGGGGTTGTTCTTCCAGAGTTCACGACGCGGGGTCGTGATGATGGCCCGCAATTCCTCCTCGACTAGCGATTGCCCTGCGTGGTCGAGGGCGTTGTCGTGGATTTCTTCCGCATCTTCATAGATGAGGTCCTCGTAGCCGAGAACACGCCTTGAGCTCATCTGTTACCTCTACCTCTTTCATGCCGCGCATAGACGGCTTACGTCACCGAAAGGACTACCCCTATGGAGTTTCAACTGATCGCGATCGACCTGGCCGGCAGCCAGATCACCGAGGTCCGCGTGACTGAACCCGGATCGACGCGGGTCGCGAACCCGAACGAGTACCCGGATCTGTTGATCCCGGCGTCGGGCGGACACAGTCGTCGACTGTCACTGTCGGCCGATACGGCGGGGTCGTAAGCGTGGAAGGCCCTCGTTACAGTCCCGCCGCTCGGCTGCAACAGCTCATGATCCAGTCGTTGGCGGGGTTCACACTTGAGCAGATGCTTGAAGCAGGTCCGCCAGGTAAGTACCCGGCCGATACGGACTCCGATGATGGCTAGTCACAATCGCAGGCGGAAACCCCGCTGGAATCAACTCCAGCGGGGCTTCCGCCTGAGCGGCGCAGCTAGTTCGCTCGCTTTCCGAAGCGCCCGGCCCTGAGGAAGTCACGGACAGCCTTCTGGTAAGCGACCGCATCTGGATCGAGCGCCCCCAGGTTGATCACCGATCGTGCGATTACAACGTCCCGGTCTTCGGTGATCGCCGGCGCCTGCCACGCGTCCTTCATGGCGCTCCCGGCCAACTCCCGAGTTCGATCGATCAGGTGCCGATAGGCGCTGCCCACCGTGTCCGACTCGGCAGCGGTTGCAGCTAGGTGGTAGCTGATCCGTTCCTGCGTTCCACGGATGAGCTCGGAGATTCGGATGCGTTCGTCCGCTGGGTGATCGGCGTTCCGCCGGCGGATCACGTACGGGTATTCCCGATAGGCGGCGTAGGCGGCGAACGCCTCCGCGAACAGGGCGCGCAGCCGCTCCCTCGTCTCCTCCCGCGTCTTCCGAATGGCGAAATAGTAGTTGCCGCCAAAGCTGATGATGGCGGCGATGACGGCGCCGCTCAGCAGCGCCGTCACGATAACCGACCACGGGTCTGCCGGCGCTGGAGCAGCGGCGTCGACCGTGGGCGCTGCGACCGTGAGAGTCGAGAGGAGCATCACTGGTGTGCGAGCTCCTCTCCGGCCCATGATCCGGTCACCCGGAACCACTCCTCGCGCAGAAGGTGAGCGGCGATGTGGGCGAGCAACGCTTCCGCACCGTCCGACAGCACCCACCGTCGTTCGGCGGGGTCCTGCGGGAACCACATGCAGAGGCTTCCGTCGTCGAACCGATGCGGCGAGTCGGTCGGACCGTCGACGAACACCCTTGGCGCCTCCGCGTTGCCGCGCGGGAAGATGACCTCGACGGTTCGTGCCGGTGTTCCGGTGGGGGTGATCTGAGTGCGCAGGGCGTATGCCCCCTTGTACTCCTTCGGCGGGTGGAATGCGGTGGTGAATGGGTCATTGCGCTTGAACGCGTGGAGGAAGCCGATCCGGGCCGCCGGACGGTCGAAGTGGTACTTCAGCGAGCTCACCCGTGCGACCGATCCTGCGTACGAGCGACCGGGGTTGATCGTCGCTCCCAGGCCGACGACACCGACAGATGCTGCGGCGACCGTTGGCGCACGGTCGATGAGTGCCGCCGCTGCCGCGAGTTCACGGCCGGGAGTCTCCAGGTAGGTCCAGAACATTCCAGCGAGCGCCGCCCGAACTGCCTGCTCGTCATTGCCGGCATCGAACGCGTCCTGGAGCGAGTCGGCTGCGGTACGCATCATGCTGGCGACGCGGCTGTCGGAGAGGTTGTACTTCAGCGGCGCCGAAACGCCAGCGGGATCTTGGGTCGGTTCGCCGTTCTCCACCTTCGTGGCGGCACCGTCGAAGAGCGCGAACAGGCCGCCGGCAACTCCCATGCCCTCCTTGACGAACTCGAGCGCCCACACGCTGAGCGTGAAGGAGCTGATCGCCGGCTTAGGGAACTGGTTGTTCCAGGCTTTCGCGAGCCGGATCACCTTCCGACGGATCGACAGATGCGACGTGTACGCGGTGTTTAGCAGCCGGGCATGGCATTCCGGGTCGCTGGGCTCCCAGGCGTTGGTGTTGAGGTTCGGGATCCACAGACCGTCACCTTCACGGCGGGTGAGTGCGATGACCAGATCGACGGTGGGATCCTGCCCATTGGCGAGGGGCGCGTGGAACTCGACGAGCGGACCGCGCTTCGACATTCGGATCCGGGCTTGGGGATAGGTCTCGCGGACGACCGGTCCGATCAGCGCCTGCAGTTCGGCCGCGACGTCCTTTGGCGGCTCGCCTTGACCATCGGGTCCCAGCTTCGGGAAGCTGCGCCGATCGAGGACGATGCCTCCGTCCCCGTCGTTGACGGGGTCGAGCATCGTGTGTGCGGCAAGCGAACCGCTGCGGTAACTCCGGAGCGATCCCGGGAGCGCTTCTGCCGCCTTGCGCACGAGCTTGAGGCGTTCACGCGCCTCGGCGAGGGCTTCGGGATTTGCGTCGATCTGTGCCCGGACTTCGTCCAGAACATCACTGGTGATACTCAAGGGCTCTCCCCTCTCGAGGAACGTCGGCCATCTTGCATCGCGCGAAGCGACGCCGTAAGGTCGAGCGTGTTCCCCTGAGAAGGACACGCGACGTTCCGAACGGTTCAACAAGCGGATGCTTGCCGTTCCGACTACGCATACTCGAAGACCCCAGTTCGTTGGAGCGAACTGGGGTCTTTCTTCGTATTCGCTGCCGGACATGGACCACTATATAGCCGGGTGCCGACATTTCCATGCCCCCATATCTAGTGGGCGAGTCATCCACAGGTGTGGGAAAGTTATGCACATTTCCACACCCCTTCGAACGGGTTTCGTACACATCATTCCGTTGGCAGCATGGACCCCGCATCTGAGCACTGCTACAACAGCGGCAACTACATCCCCGGGACAGACCCCGGACAGCGGGAGGACCCGCACAGGCGAAGTGTCCTTGCACGGTGGTTGCCTGGAGCCATACATTCCCCCAGCTTGCGGCCCACGAGTTGAGGCCAGGTCCCCGACGACAGCCACCGTGTCCCGCGGCCCCTGTAACCGAGCCCTCGCATAACGAGCGGAGACCCCACCCGCTTGAGACCCCTAGACGGCGGAGCAACGTGAGCGAGCGGGACATCCCTGTCCCGGCCGTTCTGACCGACACGACTAGGCGTCGAAGTCAATAACGGTGGTGGCACGCTCTACTGCTCGAAAGGTCTCAGCGACCTACCGGAACTCGATCGCTTCACCGACCGCGACCCGTTGCTCTCCGCTCCCGGCGATGAGGCTTGGCCCGGAGTCGCCTGCAGTAACGGGGCGAGGGACACAAGGGGCGAACGAGTCGCCGCAGCTCCGGAACGCGCGACGCCAGCCAACGGGTCCCGGCGGGTCGAGTGGGAGGCTCGCCTCCGGGACAGTGCGTGGGACTGTCCCGGGGACAGTCCCTGAAGAGCCCCACCAGACAGATCGTCTCGGCGTCGCACCCGACACCACGGATCGAGGGTGGCGATCTCGCCGAGTGCTCGGCTGTTCCGGAAGTTCCCCAATTGACTTCTGGATTCGCCAACCGGTCCGGAGCAAGACCGCAGCGCGTCGAGTCGAGCGCGCAGCCAGCCGGTCAGAGGGCGGCATCTACCGCCGAAGCCAGGATGCCAGCCAGTCGGGGCGCGCCGTTCGCTCTAACTCGCTGGGAGGCATCTTTTGGGCGTTGCCGGCACGTCGGCAGCCGACCTCGGCCACTACGCATAGGTGAGGGCGAGCCACCAATCGCCGACCTCAGGAGCCAACGCACGTGTCCACCAAACCCACTATTGCCCGCCGGCAAGACCGCGGTTATTCTAATGCCCACCCGGAAGACAATCACCGTGTTATCGAGTCGTACTATCCGCGCACGGACAGGGAATCCTGGGACGCCGTGAAGGATTTCGTTCGGGCGGCCGTGACCCCGTTCGCCGACGAATCGAAGCCCGTGGTCCAGAACTACATGACCACGGTCAAGAAGTTTGCCGTTTGGGCGCACAAGCGCGGCCTCCCGATGGACGCCCTCGACGAGGTCCTGAGCACACCATTTCTGGTGCGTTACACGGCCGACGTGCTCGACAAGGGGAAGACGTCAACGCGGCACACCCAGCTTGCCCTGCTTCGCCTGGTGGTGGAGCGGTCCGGTCAGGTAGATGAGAACTACTCTCGTAAGCCGAGGGTCATGGACTATCTCGAAGGTCGGGAAATCTACTCTGAAGCAGAGAAGACGCGCTTCTACAGTTCGTGCAATTCTCGTTCGACCGAGAAGCAGCGAAACAACATGCGGGTCTATGTCGCGCTCGGGTTCGGCGCTGGTCTCACGTCCAAGGAAATGAACATTCTTCGCGTCGAGCACATCGTGCAGGAAGCGAGCCATGTCGCGGTCCACGTCCCCGGAAAAAACGCTCGAGTCGTTCCGGTTCGAGCTGAATGGGCGACGCTGCTGCTACGCGGGCTCGAAACTCGGTTTGAGGGCGACTACGCGTTGTCCGGGTATCGAGACCCGCAGTTCTCCAAGACGCTCGCCACCGGCATTGCTGCGGCAACCCCAAGTGAGCCGCACCCCAATCCGACTCGTATGCGGGCAACCTGGATAGTTGACCTTCTCGTCTCGGGGCTTCGCCAAGATGTCGTCTGCGAGGTGGCAGGAATTGGCACCGACGCACTACGGACATACCTGCAGCGCATGCCTCCGTACGACTTCGGAGACTATGTCGAGCTGATTGTCGGGGCGACGCGATGAACGACCTCGTCGAAGGTTTCGGCATCGACACCGACCTGCTCCTGAACGAAGTCGAACTCCGTACATTCAGCGGCAGCCGCTCGGTCTTCCCCCACAGCGAGGTACTCACGACGAACAAATGCATCGAGATGACGGGCGTTCTATGCAAGCTCGAGGAGTGGCGACTGGAGGACCGCGGAGGGAAGCAGGCAAGCGGTCCGGCGCCGTACGTGACAGACCGGGCCATCCTCGTCATCATGCTGATGCTCGCGCGCGAACACAAGCCGTTGAACGAGACCGCGATTGCCGAGGTCATGCACCGCAGGCTCACGGACGAGTCACGCGAGTTCCTCGACCTCCCCCACGCACTACCGTCGAGCCCCCTCAAACCGAAAGGCAGTGAAGAGAAGAACTGGCAGAATCACGCCTACAACGGTTTCCATCGCATCCTCAATCCGATGGACCCGCACCCCGACACGAAAGGAAGCCGGCGACGGCTCCTGAACAACGCCGAACGAGACGCAATCCGCACCGCCCGCGACCTGAATACGATGCGGCGCCGCAAAGAACGGCTGGACTGGTTCTCCCAGCAGTTCGTCCAGATGACGTTCACCATGCAACCGCGACGGCTCCGCCGCCTCCAAACGAAGGCGAACATCTCCATCGACCAGACACCCGTGGCGGTCTACACGAAGCGCGGGCACAAGGACGAGTTCGACCCGAACGAACGTGCTGAGCGACTAGTGAAAGAGATGGACGCAGCCTGGTACGTGAAGCCGGGGAAGAAGTACGTGTGGGGCTATGCGGCGAACTTTGCGGTCAGCACCTCAAATATCCCAGGACAGAACGCAGGTTTCCCCATCACCATCCGAGCGTTCACTCTAAGCGTGCCGAACGTCGAAATCACCGGCGAGGCGGTCCGGCTCGGCAAGCAACTCGTCGACGCTGGGCACGAGCCAGGTCGTATGACGATCGACCGTGGGTACCCAGGTGGCTCCGACTCCGACTCCAACTACACCGACGACAACGACGCCTTTCACAAGCGCGTCCGCGAACTCGGCTTCAGCCGGGTCTTCGACTATAAAAGGACCGAACTCGGCAAGAAGCCCGGAGGCCAGAATGGCTCCATCTACGTTGAGGGCGAGCACCTGTGTCCCGCGACACCCGACGACCTCGTGAACGCTTCGATTCGCGCCCAGAATCTCGAAATCGGCGAGGCCGAGTACCGCTTCCTCATCGAGGAACGCTCCAGTTACTCGCTGCGAAATAAGGAGACCCCTGACGCGGATGGCAAGGTCAAGAAGATGTGCCCAGCACTCGGACCGCAGGCAAAAATCGAGTGCCCACTGCGTGCAATTCACCCGAAGTCCTCCCAGAAGGCGAAACCACGCGTCCTCAAAAGGAACCTTCCCGAACGTCTCGACAACATTTGCTGCAACACCTCGGCCACCTTCGTCGAAACAGACGAGACACTGAAGTTCAAGCAAGACCTGCGATACGGCAGCCCGGAGTGGCAGACCACCTACACTGCCGACCGGAACATGGTTGAAGGCGTTAACGGCTACATCAAGGATGAGGGGAAGGAGAACCTCGGCTCAGCTGCTCGTCGCTCGGCCGCGGGCATCGCCGCCCAGCAGGTTCTTGTCACGATGCTCGTCGTCTCCGCAAACATGCGGAAGCTGCAGTCCTTTCTGAAGGAAGAATCGAAGACGGCCCTTCAGGCAATCGCGAAGGTCGGCCGCCGAATCCGCAGGCGGGACCAGTACGGCACGTACAAGCGCAAGTGGGGACCGGACCGTGACTTCATTGAGCTTGAGGGCCGCGACGACCCTATCGACATCAGGCCACTTCGAACGTAGGCCGACCCCTCAATTCTTCTGGCGCACGCCCTTCTGGGCGGGCCGCTATTTGGGGCACCCTCGCATTGGGGAAGTTCGCCCGCAAAGCACACGGTCGGCTCGAGCCTGCCCAAAATCGACCGATCCGACGATTTGATCGCGTTCCACAGTGTTCTCAGAGCCAACGAGAGCGCGATTCCCACCCAGCGAATGACGAAACGGCTCCGCAAACGCGGAGCCGTTCTTATTTCCCGGGGAACCTTAGATCGTGAAAACGAGAACCTTAGATAGCCCCGTCGGCGGAGACGGAGGGATTTGAACCCTCGGTCCCCTTACGGGGACTCCACCTTAGCAGGGTGGTGCACTAGGCCTGACTATGCGACGTCTCCTGAGCGTCCGCGGGCGGACGCACGACAGCCATCATAACGGACGTTCCGGGCGCGGCCGGACACCCCGCTCTCAGGCGCCCGCGGGCGGGAGCTGGTGGATGGTCTGGAGGATCGCCGAGCTCAGGATGAGTGCCGCGGCGATACCGGCGGCCACCGAGATGGCCAGTACAGCGATCGACGCCCACAGCACGCCGGAACCCCGGCCACCGGCGACGCGGCGCACGATCACTGCGCGGCCGATCGTGTAGACCGGCCACGCGAGGAACGACCAGGCCCAGTGGAACGGGCGGTCGACTCCACGGTTCTCCAGCGCCCGGTAATCGAGCCAGCTGAAGACCACCGACAGGCCGAAGACCAGCCAGCTCAGGAGGCCGTTGACGATGTACGCGGGCGACGACAGCAGCGCGAGGTTGGCGGCACCGGGATGCGCGAGCGCGGTGAACGAGCGGCTGACGGTGCCGATCGTGGCCAGGGACGCGACCACTCCGACCAGCGGCAGCAGCAGCACCAGCCAGATCCAGGTGGTGTACACCGGCGCCTCGGGCGCGAGTGGGCGGCGCCCGAAGGACGAGTACGCGGGCGGCGCTGGCCGCATGCCAGGCGCCGCGCTCACCGGGGCCTCCCACTTCGTCCCGTCCCACCAGCGCAGCGCCGCCTCGCCGAACGGGTCCGGGTACCAGCCGGGGCCGAGCTGCCGGCTCGCCTCGCCACTCTCGCCATCCACCTCAGAAGTACCCCACGATCTCGTCCACGGCTGTGCGCGCGTCCCCGAAGAGCATCCTCGCGTTGTCGCGGTAGAACAAGGGGTTCGGCACGCCAGCGTAGCCCGCGGCCATCGAGCGCTTGAACACGACGACCTGGCGTGCCTCCCACACCCGCAACACAGGCATCCCGGCGATAGGGCTGCCGGGGTCCTCCGCGGCGGCCGGGTTGACCGTGTCGTTCGCGCCGATCACGAGGACCACGTCCGTGTCGGACAGCTCGTCGTTGATCTCGTCCATCTCGAGCACGATGTCGTACGGGACTCGCGCCTCCGCCAGCAGCACGTTCATGTGGCCGGGGAGGCGGCCGGCGACCGGGTGGATGCCGAACCGCACCTCCACGCCGCGGTCGCGGAGCTTCTGGACGAGCTCGGCGACGGGGTACTGCGCCTGGGCGACGGCCATCCCGTACCCCGGCGTGATGACGACGGAGGTCGCGTTCTGCAGCAGCTCCGCGGTCTGCTCGGCGGTGACCTCCTGGTACTCGCCCTGCTCCTCGACGGCCGCGGACGGCGCCTCGATGCCGAAGCCGCCGGCGATCACCGACAAGAACGAGCGGTTCATCGCCTTGCACATGATGTAGGACAGGTAGGCGCCGGAGGAGCCGACGAGGGCGCCGGTCACGATCAGCAGGTCGTTGTCGAGCAGGAACCCCGAGGCGGCGGCCGCCCAGCCGGAGTAGCTGTTCAGCATCGAGACCACGACGGGCATGTCGCCGCCGCCGATCGACGCGACGAGGTGGATGCCGAGGGCGAGGGCGATCAGCGTCACGACGACGAGCAGCCACAGCTCGGGGGTGATGACGTACCAGACCGTCAGCGCCACGAACACGGCGAGCGCGCCGATGTTGAGCGCGTTCTTGCCTGGCAGCACGAGCGGGCGGGACGAGATCCGCGCGGACAGCTTGAGGTAGGCGACGATCGAGCCGGTGAAGGTGACGGCGCCGATGAAGATGCCGATCACGACCTCCGCGTTGTGCACGCCGCCGAGTGCGCCGGGCTCCTCGGGGTGCGAGAGGTGGCCGGTCCAGCCGACGAGCACGGCGGCGAGGCCCACGAAGCTGTGCAGGAGGGCGATGAGCTGCGGCATCCCGGTCATCTGCACGACCCGCGCGCGCCACAGCCCGATGGCGGCGCCGATGGCCATCGCGGCGATCAGCAGGACGATGGAGGAGGCGGGCAGCACCAGGAAGCCGATGGTCGCGACGAGCGCGATCCCCATCCCGACCATTCCGTAGACGACGCCGCTGCGGGCGGTCTCGTGCCGCGACAGCCCGGCAAGGCTCATGATGAAGAGGACGGCCGCGACGAGGTACGCGGCGTCCGCGATGCTCAGGCTCACCGGTCGCTCCGCCGGAACATCGCCAGCATCCGCCGGGTCACCGCGAACCCGCCGAACACGTTGATGGAGGCCACCAGCACCGCGATGGCGGCGAGCGCCTGGACCGTCGGATCGTGCGACGTCAGCTGCACGATCGCGCCGACGACGATGATGCCCGAGATGGCGTTCGTCACGCTCATCAGCGGGGTGTGCAGGGCGTGGTGGACGTTGCCGATCACGTAGAAGCCGATGACGGTCGCGAGCACGAGCACCGTGAAATGCTGGGGCAGCGGAGCCGGGGCCAGCGCAGTCACCGCGAGCAGCACCGCCAGGCCGACCGTCGTCAGCACCGCCTTGCGCACCGGCGTCAGCCATGGCTCCTTCGGCGCGGGGACGGCGACCGGTGCGGGTGCGACGCGGGGCGGCGCGGCCGAGACCGTCACCGGTGGCGGCGGCCACGTCGTCTCGCCGTCGCGCACGACGGTCACCGAACGCTGCACGACGTCGTCGAAGTCGAGGACGAGCCTCCCGTCCTTGCCGGGCGTCAGCAGGGTGAGGAGGCTGACCAGGTTGTTCCCGTACAGCTGCGACGACTGGGTCGGCAGCCGGGACGGGAGGTCGGTGTAGCCGAGGATGATCACCCCGCCGGGTGTGACCACCCGCTCCCCCGCGACCGAGCCGGCGACGTTGCCTCCCTGCGCGGCGGCCATGTCCACGATGACGGAGCCCGGCCGCATGCTCGCGACGTCCGCCTCGGTGAGCAGCTTCGGCGCGGGCCGGCCCGGGATGAGCGCGGTGGTGATGACGATGTCCACGTCCCGCGCCTGCTCCGAGTAGATCTCGGCGGCGCGCCGGTCGTACGCCTCGCTGGTCGCCTTCGCGTAGCCGTCGGTGGACTGCATCTGGTCGTCGCCGGCGACCTCCACCGCCAGGTACTCGCCGCCGATCGAGCGGACCTGGTCGGCGACCTCCGGCCGCGGGTCGGTGGCGCGGACGATCGCACCCATGCTGGACGCCGCGCCGATCGCGGCGAGGCCGGCGACGCCCGCGCCGGCGACGAGGACCTTCGCGGGCGGGACCTTGCCCGCCGCGGTGACCTGCCCGGTGAAGAAACGGCCGAACTCGTGAGCGGCCTCCACTACGGCCCGGTAGCCGGAGATGTTCGCCATGGAGCTCAGCACGTCCATCGACTGCGCGCGGGAGATGCGCGGGACGGCGTCGAGGGCGAGCGCCGTGATCCCGCGCTGCGAGAGGGCGGCCAGGAGGTCGGGGCGCAGGCCAGGGCTGAGGGTCGCGATGAGGGTGGCGCCGTCGGCGAGGAGGGCGATCTCGTCCTCGGTCGGCGGCGCGACCTTGAGCACGATGTCGGCCGCCCAGGCCTCGGCACGGGAGGTCACCGTCGCGCCCGCGGCGGCGAACGCCTCGTCGGTGAACGCGGCGTGAGCTCCGGCGCCGGACTCGACGCGGACGTCGTAGCCCAGGGAGACGAGCTTCTTCACGGAACTCGGGCTGGACGCGACCCGGGCATCACCCGGCCGTTCAGCGACGATGCCGACTACCGACACCTGGCCTCCCTCGGCTTTTGAGTGGACACTAGCAGGCCGCACGCCCGGGAAGGAGGTGCGGCCGCGACGCGCGCCCGATCTCCTTCCGAACGCCGCTCGGCAGGAGATCCGGACGTGTTCTCCTGTCCGCGCGCCTCACGCGCGCGCCACGGCGGCCCGGACGACCCCCGCGAACACCGGCCGCCAGCTCCACCCGGCGAAGCCGGCCGCGCCGATCGCCGCGTCCGCCCGCTGACGGCTGCCCGCCGCTCCGCCCGGCCCGAACACGCGCACCGGCAGACCGCGGGAGGTGAACACGTCCGCGAGCAGCAGCGCCCCTCCGGGAGCGAGCACGCGCCGGCACTCCGCCAGCCCGCCGGCCTGGTCCTGCCAGTGGCTGAACGAGGACGAGCTCACGACCAGGTCGAACGCCGCGTCCCCGAACGGGAGCGACTCGGCCGATGCCTCGCGCACCTCGGCGCGGGTGGAGGCCGCGGCCTCCCGCACCATCCCCGCAGCCGGGTCCACCCCGGTGAGCCGGGCGTCCGGGAGCAGGGAGCCGAGCAGCCGCAGCAACACGCCGGTGCCGCATCCCACGTCCAGGATGCGCGGCGCTCGCGTCTCCGCCACGAGCGACACGGCCACCACGCCGACGCGCCGCACGATCTCCGCGTGCAGGAACCCGCGCGGCCCGCGCTCGTACCCGCTCGCGCGCCGGCCGTAGGCGGCGACGTCCCGCTCGGGGTCGAAGGTCATGCGCCGCAGCCTAGCCTCGCCGCGCTAGCCTCGCCGCCGGGTCGTCTCCGCCTCCAGCAGGTGCTCCACCTCCGGCTCCCCGTCGGCGAGCGCCCGCGCCTCCTCCAGCAGCTGGCGGTCGTACTCGGTCATCCGCTCGTCGTGCTGGCTGAGGTGCTCGCTCCACGACCCGACCTGGAAGGCCTCCACCAGCACGGCCGGGTCCTCGCGGTCCGTATAGAGCCGCCAGTCGCGGGCGCCGGTCCGGCGGCGGGAGCGTCCGACGAAGCGCATCCGCGTCTCGAAGTCGGCACGGCGCTCCGGCGGGACCGCGTAGCGGATCAGGACGAGCACCGGAGGGTCCGCGGCGTCGTCCGGGCTCTCCTCCCCCTGCACCATCGGCAGGTCGGTCAGCGGCATCGGGACGATCGCACGGCCCTTGCCGCGGGTGTCGACGGCCGGCCGCAGCGCCCCGACGACCCCGAGCACCACGAGCAGGACGCCGCAGCCCACCAGCACAGGGACGACCCCGGCCCAGCCCGCCAGCGCACCGGTGGCCGCCGCTCCGATCGCCGTCGAGCCGAAGAGCACCAGCTGGTAGATCGAGAGCCCGCGCGTGCGCACCCAGACCGGGAGGAAGGACTGCACCGTCCCGTTGATCGTGGCGATCACGCCGATCCACGCGAAGCCCGCCACGACCAGCACCAGGAGGACGAGCCAGAGCGTCCCGAGCAGCGCGAGCGCGAGCGTGCACAGCCCGAAGACGCCGGACGACGCGGCCACGATCACCCCGGTGCTGAACCGCGCGCGTAGCGGAGGGAGAAGGAATGCGCCGGCGACCGAGCCGACGCCGAGCGCGGCGAGCAGCAAGCCGTAGCCTCCCGCGTTCAGGTGCAGCTCCGCGCTGGCGAGCACCGGCAGCAGCGCCCAGAGGCCGTTCGCCGGGAGCAGGAACAGGGCCAGCCGCAGGTACAGCCCGCGGATCGCGCCCGCGTTGCGCACGTAGCGGAGGCCGGCGCGCGTCGCGTCGAGGAACCGCTCGGGCCGGCCGTGCTTCGGCGTGTAGCCGCGCCAGGCGACGAGCGCCACGAGGAAGACCAGGAACGACAGCGCGTTGGCGACGAACACCGCCGTCACGCCGAGCTGCGCCACTACGAGGCCGGCCAGCGCAGGCCCGATCGCGCGCGCGACGTTCACGCCGACGGAGGACAGCACCGCCGCGTCCGCGATCATGGGCGCGGGCACGACCTCCGGGACCACCGCCTGGTAGGCCGGCAGCTGCACCGCCGAGCACGCCCCGAGCAGGAACGTCAGCGCCAGCAGCACGGCCGGCGTCGTCGCGCCCGCCCAGGTCAGCCAGGCCAGCCCGAGCACGATCACGAACTGCGCGGCCTGCACGACGATCAGCAGGGTCCGCCTGTTGAAGAACTCGCCGAGCACGCCGGCCGGGAGGGCGAGCAGCAGCACGGGCGCGGCGGCGGCCGTCTGCACGAGTGCGACGACCGACGCCGGGCTGCCGTGCTCGACCAGGAGCCACTGCGCCCCGACGGTCTGCATCCAGCTGCCGATGTTGCTGACCAGGCCCGCGATCCAGAGCAGCCGGAAGACCCGGACCCCGAGCGGGGCGAGAGCGGAGGACACGGAGGGGCTACGCGATGAACGCGAGGATGTCCTTGTCGAGCTCCTCCTGGTAGGCGCCGTGGATCCCGTGCGACGCCCCGGGATAGACCTTGAGCGTCCCGTCCTTCACCAGCTTGATGGACTTCTCCGCCGCCGCGACGATCGGCACGATCTGGTCGTCGTCGCCGTGCGCGATGAAGATCGGGACGTCGAGTGCCTGGAGGTCGGCCGTCTGGTCGGTCTCGCTGAACGCCTTCACGCAGTCGTAGGCCGCTGCGAGGTTGACCAGCATCCCCTGCCGCCAGAAGTCGTCGATGAGACCCTGCGAGACCGCGGCCCCATCCCGGTTGAAGCCGTAGAACGGCAGCGCGAGGTCCTTCCAGAACTGCGAGCGGTCGTGCAGGACGTTCGCGCGGATGCCGTCGAAAGCCTCCAGCGGGGTGCCCTCGGGGTTGGATTCCGTTTTGAGCATGAGCGGCGGGACCGCACCGGCCGTGACGACGGCGCGCACCCGCTCGGCGCCGTGCTGCGCGGCGTAGCGGACGACCTCCCCGCCGCCGGTGGAATGGCCGACGACCACGAGGTCCCGCAGGTCGAGGTGGTCGACGAGCTGGGCGAGATCGCTCGCGTAGGTGCTCATATCGTTTCCGGTATATGTCTGCGACGACCGGCCGTGTCCACGCCGGTCGTGGGCGATGACCCGGTAGCCGGCGTCGGCGAAGACCTTCAGTTCGACCTGCCAGGCGTCCGAGCTGAGCGGCCATCCGTGCGAGAAGAGGACGGGACGGCCGGAGCCCTGATCGGTGTAGTACAGCTCGGTTCCGTCTGAAGTGGTGAAGTGCGGCATGGCGAATACTCCTAGAGAGTGAAGAGGGATGGATGGTCGAGTGGCGACACCGGCACAGGTCCTGTCTAGGGCCACGCGTCGGCCGTGTCTAGGTGTGGAAACCGCCAGCCGCTACACTCCGGAGGATGACCGCACGGATCGCGAACGTCACCTTCCACGCCGCCGACCCCGCCGCCCTCGCCCGGTTCTGGGCCGCCGTCATGGGCTACCCCGAGCCGGAGTGGCTGACGCCCGAAGAGGAGGCCGAGCTCCGCGCCGCGGGCCTGACCGACGACGACCTCGCAGCGCGCGCGGTCGCCTGGGACGAGGACCCGTCCCACCAGCGCTTCTACTTCACCCGCTACCAGCACGAGAAGCGCCAGCGCAACCGGATGCACATCGACATCACGCCCTCGGCCGACCGCCACGCGACCCGCGAGGAAGTGGAGGCCGAGGCCGCCCGGCTCGTGGGGCTGGGCGCGACGGTGGAGCAGGTGCTCGACGGCTCGTGGGGACCATACCCGGAGTTCGCGATCATGATGCGCGACCCGGAGGGGAATGAGTTCTGTTTGCAGTGAGGTGACGCGGCCCTGGCCCCACCCGCCCCTCCCCGCTACGTTGGCCGCATGACCCCGTCGTCGAAGTCCGAGGCTTTTCTGGAGGCCGCCGGTCACGAGGTGCGCATCTCGAACCCCGACAAAGTGGTGTTCCCGGAGCCCGGGCTGACCAAGCTGGACCTCGCGCGCTACTACCTCGCCGTCGCCGACGGCGCGCTGCGCGGCGCGGGCGGACGGCCCATGGTGCTGAAACGCTTCGTGAAGGGGCTCACGCAGGAGCCGTTCTTCCAGAAGCGCGTGCCGGAGGGGCATCCCGACTTCATCGACACCGCGACCCTGCACTACGCGCGCGGGACCTCCGCCGAGGAGGCCGTCCTCCGCGACGCCGCGGGGCTCGCCTGGGTGTCCAACCTCGGCTGTCTCGACCTGAACCCGCACGCGGTGCGCGCGGAGGACCTCGACCATCCCGATGAGCTGCGGGTCGACCTCGATCCGATGCCCGGCGTCGACTGGTCGCAGATCGTGGATGTCGCCTTCGTCGCGCGGGAGGTGCTGGAGGATCACGGGCTCGTCGGGTGGCCGAAGACCTCCGGCTCGCGCGGCCTCCACATCCTCGTCCGGATCGCGCCCGACTGGGGGTTCGCCGACGTGCGGCTGGCGGCCGAGACGCTCGCGCGCGAGGTCGAGAACCGCGCGCCGGGGCTGGCGACGGCCCGCTGGTGGAAGGAGGAGCGCGGCGAGAGCGTCTTCGTGGACTTCAACCAGAACGCCAAGGACCGCACGGTGGCCTCCGCCTACTCCATCCGGCCGCTGCCGGACGCGCGCGTGTCCACCCCGCTCGACTGGGACGAGGTGCGCGCACGCCGGCCCGAGGAGTTCACGGTGCTGACGGTGCCCGACCGGTTCGCCGAGGTTGGCGACCCGCACGCCGGGATCGACGACGCCGCGGGATCGCTGGACGGCCTCCTCGCCCTGGCGAAGCGGCTCGGCCCCGCCGAGAAGCCGCCGCGGGCCGGCGACGGCGCGGGCCGCCGGGTCTCGCAGATGCCGCTGATCGAGGTGGCGCGGACGAAGACGAAGCCGGAGGCGCTGGCGGCGCTCGACGAGTGGAAGGCCGCGCATCGGGAGGTCGCGGAGCTGCTGCACCCGGCCGACGAGTTGCTGGACGGGATGCGCGGGTCGAGCTCGCAGTGGTATCGGGTGCGGATCAACCTCCAGCACGTCCCGGAGGCCGACCGGCCGGAGCAGGGTGCCCTCGTGGCCGACTACGACCCGTGGGCCGGGCGGGAGTGGCCCGGACGGCCATAGACCCAGGCAGGCCGTGACGCGATCCGGCACTCAGGACCCGCGGTCCGCGTCGTAGTGTGAGCCCCATGAAGCGCAGTTGGCCGTTTCTCGTCCCCGGCATCATCCTCGCCGCGATCGGTCTCGTCTGGACATTGCAGGGCACCAATGTGCTCGGCGGGTCCGCGATGAGCGGGTCATCGTTCTGGGGGATCGTCGGCGTGGTCCTCCTGGTGGTCGGCGTGGTCCTGATCGTGGTTGGGATCGCGCGGAGGCGCACCCGCCGCACCGGCTAGGGGCGCCGCAGCGGCCGGCTAGCCCGCGAGCCCGGTCAGGTCCTGCAGCTCCCACGTGTTGCCGTCCGGGTCGCTGAAGTACGCGAACTTCACGCCGCCCATGTCCCGGATCTCCCCGATCTCGGCGCCGCGCGACACGAGTTCGTCGCGCACCGCCGCGATGTCGTCCACGACGAGGTGGAGGCCGCTGACCGTCCCATCCGACGGCGTCCCGGTGCCCATCCCGGTGCCGAACGCGATCGAGCAGGCCGAGCCGGGCGGGGTGAGCTGGACGATCCGCATCCCGTTGCCCGGCTGCACGTCGTGGTCGAGCACGAAGCCGATCGTGTCCGCGTAGAACGCCTTGCTCCGGTCGACGTCGGAGACCGGCAGCGGGACGAGCTCCAGCCGCATCTCCATCAGGCGGCCGTCTCCGTCATCGCGCGCAGCACATCCGTCGTCAGCTTGTCGAGCGACTGGTGCATGCCCGCGTACGCGAACACCGACATGAGGCTCCGCGACCAGCCGCTCTCGGTGATCGTCAGCTCGGTCAGCCCGTTCACGTCGGCGAACTCCACCACCGTGCGGATGTTCTGCGTGAACCCCTCGGGCAGCTGGTCGCCGGGCAGCGGCACGCCGTCCTCGTCGGTGATGCTCTGCGTGAACTCCAGCCGCTCGTGCGGCACGATCGCGGTGTAGACGCCGCCGGTGAAGCTCTCGGCGCCGCCCTGGTCGTCGGGCGCGAGCATGCTGAACACATACGATCCGCCCTCGCGCAGGTCCACCTGCGCGGACGGCGAGGTGTAGTCCTGCGGACCCCACCACTCGGTGACCAGCTCGGGGTCGGTCCACAGCCGCCACACGGTCTCCACCGGCGCGTTCAGGATGCGGCGCACCACGATGTCCGTGGTCTCGTTCGTCATGAGAGTTCTCCCCTGTCTTGTGCCATTGAGGCTGATGTCTTCTCGATGTGCGCCGCCAGCTTGTCCATACGCGCGTTCCACTGCCGCGCGCGGGAGGCCAGCCAGCCCTCCACCCCGGCGAGCGCCGACGCGTCCAGCCGGTAGACCCGCTGCTGCGCCCGCTTCTCCACGGTCACCAGCCCCGCCTCGCGCAGCACCTTGAGGTGCTGGGAGATGGCGGACGCGCTGGATGTGAACTCCGCGCCGATCCCCCCGGCCGCCAGCTCGCCACGCCGGGCGAGCAGGTCGACGATGGCCGCCCGAGTCGGGTCGGCCAGTGCGGCGAAGGCGATGGTGGGAGTGGGCACGAAACACACGTTACAGCGTCTGCTTAATTAAGTCCAGATCGAATTACAAACATCCACCTGCGCGACCCCTGGGCGAATCCTCCCGAGGGTCTGCGAACGCATTGACGCCACCACCACCGCGTCTACCGTGATGCGGCATCACTCGCGCCCCGATGAAGAGGTACCGATGTCATTACTGAAGAAGCTGCTCGTCGCCGCCGCCGCGGCCGCCCTCGGATCGGCGGCGATCGCGCTGCCTGCCCAGGCGGACACCATCTCCGTCTCGCCCCCCGGCGCCAACGACTGGTCGTGCGTGCCGTCTGCCGCCCACCCGTACCCCGTCATCCTGGTGCCGGGGACGTTCGAGAGCATGGCGAAGAACTGGGCCACCATGTCCCCCGTGCTCAAGCAGGCCGGCTACTGCGTGTTCGCCCTGGACTACGGGCAGTACAACGGCGTCGACGCGTCCGGCCCGATCGCCCAGTCCGCACAGCAACTCTCGCCGTTCGTGGACGCGGTGCTCGCCGCGACCAAGGCACGGCAGGTCGACCTCGTCGGGCACAGCCAGGGCGGCATGATGCCGCGCTACTATCTGGGCTTCCTCGGCGGGGCTCCCAAGGTGGACCAGCTGATCGGCATCGCGCCGTCCAATCACGGCACGCAGGGTGTGATCGTCCCTGGCCCGGACGGGCTCCCCGCCCTGACCGGCGCGTCGCCGACCGCGTGCCCGGCGTGCGCCGACCAGACCGCCGGCTCGGCGTTCCTGCAGAAGCTGAACTCGATCGGCGACACGGTGAAGGGACCGAGCTACACCGTCATCTCGACGACCCACGACGAGGTGGTGACGCCGTATCAGAGCCAGGCTCTGAGCGGCTCTCCGGCACAGGTCACCAACACCGTGATCCAGAACGACTGCCCGGCCGACCCGATCGAGCACGACCAGACGCCCAACGATCCGGTGGTCCAGCAGCTCGTACTGGAGGCCCTCAGTGTCCCGAACGGCCCGGCCGACCCGTCCTACCGGCCGAGTTGCGTCGGCTGATCGGCGGCCTCGGTCAGAGCGGCAGGCCTGCGCCGGTCTCCGCGAATCTGCGCAGGCTGCCGACGACGAAGTGGTCCCAGCCCGCGGAGCACGCGTCGTAGCACTCCTTCGCCGGCGTCAGACCCTCGTGGGTGAAGGTCAGGCGCGTCCCGTCGCTGGACGGCTGGAGGTCGAACACGATGCGCGTCCCGGTCCACGGGTCGGGCTCCTCCACGAAGCCGAGCTCGCTGTCGATCACGTCCCAGACGATGAGGCGGCCCGGCTCGAGCACGGTGACGCGCTGCGTGCTGTCGTGGAGGTCCCGGTAGCGGTAGGTGAACTCGGCTCCGACGTGGTCGGCCGCGCCGGTGACGTCGCCGAGCCACCAGCGGCCGACGTCCGCGATGGCGGCGGTGACGTCGTCCGGGCTGCGGGCGAGGTCGATGGTGACGGTGTAGTCGGTGGCGGTCTGCGTGGTCATGGGATTCTCCGTTCGTTGCGCGGGTCGTCGACCCGCGGATTCCGATTCACCCGGGTAGACGCCGCCCGGCGCGGAAACTGGTCACACCCTCCGCGACCGGTTCGCGGCGCAGCCGGTGTCGACACCAGGGAGGCGGACGACCAGAATCGGATCGCCGGGAGGGCATGGTGACCATGGACGAGGATCTGCTCCACGACGCGCTCGACGGCGACCGCGCCGCGTTCGACGCGCTGGTCGAGCCCCACCGCCACGAGCTGCACGTGCACTGCTACCGGATGCTCGGCTCGGTGCAGGATGCCGAGGACGCCGTGCAGGACACTCTGCTCAGCGGCTGGCTCGGCCTGGCCGGCTTCGAAGGACGGTCCTCGCTGCGGACCTGGCTGTACCGCATCGCAACGAACCGCTGCCTGAACCTGCTGCGCGCCGGACGCCGCCGGCCGCAGGAGGTCGAGCCTCCCATCGCCCGCCCGACCGCACTCGGCGAGGTGTCGTGGCTGGAGCCCTACCCCGACTCCCTGCTCGACAACCTGCCCGCCGACGTCCCCGGCCCGGAGGCCCGCTACGAGTCCCGGGAGGCCGTCACCCTCGCCTTCACCCGCGCGCTGCAGCTGCTGCCGCCCTCCCAGCGCGCGGCCCTCATCCTCCGCGACGTGCTCGGCTACCCCGCGTCGGAGGCCGCCGCCCTCCTCGACGTCACGGTCGACTCCGTGAACGGCTCGCTGAAGCGCGCCCGCGCCGCCCTCGCCGCCGCTCCGCCCACGACCGCCCCGATCGACCCCGACCCGGAGCTGCTGGAGCGCTTCGTGACCGCGTTCACCTCCGGCGCGGTCGAAGACCTCGTGGCGCTGATGACGGACGACGTCTGGGTGCGGATGCCACCGCTGCCGTTCGAGTACCACGGCCCCGCCGCCGCTGCCGCGTTCTTCGGTCCGATGACCGGCCATCGCCGCACCATCGAGCGGATGGTGCCGACCGGCGCGAACGGCCAGCCCGCCTGGGGCGAGTACGTGCGCGATCCGGTCTCGGGAGGCCTCCACCTCGTCGGCGTGCTGGTGATCGGGCTCGCCGGTGGGCGTGTGGACGAGGTGACGCACTTCGATCCGGGCGCGGGCGCATGGCTGGGCCTGCCGCGGCGGCTGGAGGCGTGATCCGGTCCAGGCGCCAGGCCACCTCGATAAGTAGCATGGGGCGATGACCACCGTCGCCGACTCGACCCCGGGCAGACGCCTGACGGCGCGCGGCGCGAAGACGCGGTCGAAGATCGTGGACGCGGCCGCCGAGCTCATGTTCACCCGGGGCGTCGGAGCGACCTCGCTCGAGGATGTCGTCGCCGCCAGCGGGGTGAGCAAGTCGCAGCTGTACCACCACTTCGCCGGCAAGGACGAGGTGGTGCGGGCGGTCGTCGCGCTGATGGGCGAACGGGTCATCCTGCGCGAGCGGGACTCCCTCGGCCGGGTCTCGACCATCGCGGGACTGCGCGGCTGGCGCGACGCGCTGGTGGAGAGCAACGCGCTGCGGCACGGCGCCTACGGCTGCGCGCTCGGGTCGCTCGCGTCGGAGGTCTCCGACCACGACGACGTCGCGCGCCGGTCGCTCGTGGCCTTGTTCGAGGAGTGGCAGACGCTCCTGGCGGACGCGCTGCGGCGGATGCAGGAGAACGGGACGCTCCCGCCGGCGGCGCCCGTCGAGCAGCTCGCGACGGGCCTGCTCGGAGCCTTGCAGGGCGGCTACGTCCTGGCCCAGAACGCGCGCGACACCGCACCGATGGCCGCTTCGCTCGACATGGCGATCGCGCACATCGAGTCGCTCTCGGCCCGCTGAGCTCCCCCGAGTCAATACTGGACGAATCCGTCCAATTCGTGTTTAGGATGGAGCCTCCGACGGAAGGTGTGCTCATGAAGGCGCTCGTGGTGAACGACCAAGCCGAGGGTCCGGCCGGCATCCGGCTGACCGAGGTCCCCGATCCCTCCCCCGCGATCAACGACGTGGTCGTGGCGGTGCACGCCTCCGGCTTCGTCCCGACCGAGGTGGGCTGGCCGTCGACGTGGCGGGATCGCGCCGGCCGCGACCGCGCGCCGTCGGTCATCGGACACGAGCTCGCCGGCGTGGTCACCGCCCTCGGCTACGGCACGACGGGCCTCACCGTCGGGCAACGGGTGTTCGGAATCTCGGACTGGCACCGCGACGGCACACTGGCGGAGTATGTGGCCGTGGAATCGCGCAACCTCGCGCCGTTGCCCGGCGACGTCGACTTCACCGTCGGCGCCAGCCTCCCGATCTCGGGTCTCACCGCCTGGCAGGGCCTGTTCGACCACGGCCGGCTCGTCTCGGGCCAGACCGTGCTCGCGCACGGCGCGGCCGGGGCGGTCGGGACGATGGTCACCCAGCTCGCCCGCGAGGCCGGCGCCTACGTCATCGGCACGGGTCGCTCCGCCGACCGCGAGAAGGCGCTCGACTTCGGCGCACACGAGTTCGTCGACCTCGGCGGCGACACCCTCGAGGACGTCGGGGAGGTCGACCTGGTGTTCGACGTCATCGGCGGCGACATCCAGGAGCGGTCCGCCCGCCTGATCCGCCCAGGAGGGACGCTCGTCACCGTCACCGGCCTGGCCGGCGAACGCCCGAAGGACGGCCGGTCGATCGACTTCGTGGTCGAATCGATCCCCGCCCAGCTGACCGAGATCGTCCAGCGCGTCCGCGACGGCCGGCTGCGCACGAACATCGGCGACGTCGCGCCCCTCGCCGGCGCCGTCGCCGCACTGAACCCCACCGAGCGGCGGAACGGCAAGACCGTCATCGAGATCCGATCAGGAGAGGAACACCGCAGATGAGCGCGTTCGAATACCCCGACGAGGCCGGCTACCCGGACGGCGTCGGCACCCTCACGGAGGACCAGGTCGTCCTCATCAAGGAGGTCGACGACGGCCACACGCCCGACTTCGAGTTCGCCGTCGTGGACGACACGGAAGCGAAGACGTTCACGGCCATCGTCGGCGACACCGCCATCGCGGGCATGCCCTACGCCGAATCGGGCGCGACGCGCCTGGTGCTGCTGTCCACGTCGGTGCTGCCGGAGTACCGCGGCCAGGGCGTCGCGAGCGAGCTGATCCGCCGCGTCCTGGACGAGGTGCGCCGGCAAGGCAAGACGATCACGGTCCGCTGCCCGATCGTGGCCTCCTTCATTCAGCGCAACCCCGGCTACGCCGACCTGATCGACCCGGAGCTTCCCGGTCTCGGCGCGGGTTCCGGGAAGTGACCAGGCCATGAGCGCCAAGAAGCCCAAGACTCCCCCGCACTTCCCCGTGATGGACGGCGCCCAGCCCGCCCCGCGGGAGGACCAGATCGCCGGCATCGTCCAGCGCGTGTGGTCCGACTCCCGCGTCTACCACCAGGATGTCGAGACGCTGCTGCGCGAGTGGCTGACCACCGACCAGTGCGTGGTGACGGAGACCGAGTTCGCGGCCCTCCTGAGCAAGGCCCGCGGAGAGTTCGACCGCATCGCGACCTCCGACGGCGCGGGAGAGCGGGCGTGCCCCGCGCACTCGCTCGTGGCGTGCGTGTACTGGGATGTGCAGGAGCTGGAGCGAGCGGGGTAGGGACACGGTCCCGCGCTACAGCGGCGTCACCCACGACGGCGGACGGACCTCCGCACCGCCGAACATCGGGTACTGGAGGATCGCGCACTGGTCCGCCAGCTGGCTCCACGGCCGGTTGATCCCGTGCGAGCCGTACTCGCGGACGAGCGAGACCCTGTCGAGGTCGAGCACGGCGAACAGCACCTCCTCGCCCCCTCCCGCGTGCTGGACGATCGTGCCCTCCGGGTCGACCACGACACTCTCCCCGACCCCGATCGGCGCCGCGCCGTTGACGTTGACGACGTAGACCTGATTGGCGAAGGCGTTCGCCCGCGCCATCACGACCTCCATCTCGCGGTCGCGGGTGGTGGTGAGCGTCGGCTGGAGGATGACCTCCGCTCCGAGCCACGCCAGTTGCCGGGACACCTCCGGAAAGCTGCCGTCGAAACAGATGGCCAGGCCGATGCGCCCGATGTCCGGGATGTCGAAGGTGACGAAGTCGCTGCCCGGCTGCAGGTCCTGGCCATCGGCGGCTTCTGCGTGGGCGCCTTCATCGCCATGGGCGACGGCACCGCTCCCGGCGCCGGAACCGCGCCGAGCCTCGACTGGTTCAACCCGTTCGCCGTCTCCGATCCGAGCGGTCTGGTCACCGGCGTCATCCTCTGCCTGTTCATCTACTGGGGATGGGACTCGCTCATCTCGGTCAACGAGGAGACGACGGAACGCTCGCGCACGCCCGGACGTGCGGTGCTCATCTCGACGATCATCCTGCTCGTGCTCTACTGCGGTGCGTCGGTCGCCGCCCTCGGGTTCGGCGGCATCCGGCTCATCACGTCGCCGCACGCGATCTCCGATGTGCTCTCGGTGCTCGGCCCGATGTCCACGGGACAGGTCTTCGGGCGCGTGATCACCCTCGCCATCGGGCTCTCCGCACTGGCCGCCCTCTTCACCGTCGCCGTGTCGACGCCTCGGTCGTGGCTCAGCATGGCCACCTACCGCGCCCTCCCGGCTGCGGTCGCGCGCGTTCATCGCACCCACCGCACCCCGCACGTCGCCACCTACTGGTGGGCCGGGATCAGCTGCGCGACCGTCGTGCTGCTCACCCTCCTCTCGACGGACTTCATCGGGCTGGCGGTGCTGGCGATCGGTGTGATGATCGCCGCCTACTACGCGGCCACCGCGGTGGCGGCCATCGTCTACTTCGCACCCGACATGCGCCGCAACCCCGGACGGCTTCTGGTGGCCGGAGTCCTGCCCGGCCTGGGCGCCGTGCTGATGCTGATCGCCTTCGTCGCGAGCGCGATCGACATGGCGCGGCCGGACTACGCCGGCGCCTCGATCCTCGGCATCGGGACGGTCTTCTGGATCGGAATCGGCGCCCTGGTGCTCGGCGTCGTCGTCACCATCGCGGTCCGGCCGGCGTTCGCGGCCTTCTTCGCGAAGCGGACGATCCCGGTCGGGCGGTACGGCGACACCGATTTCGTCATCGCGGACCCTGTCGAGCCCGGCAGTTCTGAGCCGCACCGGGTGGAGCCCGACCTGGGCGCACCGACCTCCCTTCCCGCAATCCGAGAGGAGCGCTGACCATGCGCGTTCTGTCCATCGCCGCTGTCCAGACCATCCCCGTCCCCGGCGACCTCGACGCCACCTGGGACCGGTTCGAGGCCCAAGTGCGCAGCGTCGTGGCGCTGCGTCCGCACGTCGACCTCATCGTCGTGCCCGAGCTCCTGCTCGCCGCACCCGGCTCGCTGCTGCTCGAGGACGCCGACGCGGACGCCCGCGCCGCCACGAGCATCCCCGGTCCGGTGACAGACCGGCTCGGCCGGCTCGCGCGGGAGCTCGGCGTGTGGCTGGTGCCGGGCACGCTGGTGGAGCGGGATGACGACGGTCGACTGTTCAACACCGCCGTCGCCGTCTCCCCCCGGGGCGAGATCGTGGCCCGCTACCGCAAGCTGTTCCCCTGGCGTCCGTACGAGCAGCTGCAGGGCGATCAGCGCGTACTGCACCCACGCGGCCAGTTCGATCCCGCGCACGGCGATCGCCGTGCTCACCGCGATGAGCAGGACGGCGCCGGACGTGGTCGCGACGGGGTCGGCGGCGAGCGCCTCCAGTCCGACTGCGTCCAGGAGGTAGACCGTCGCCACCTCGGCGAGTGCCGCGGTGGCGATGAAGGTGGCGATCTGCGGCACCCAGCCGCCGAAGAACCAGCCGCAGAACGGTCCGAGGGCGCGCGAGATCCAGACGAAGACCCCGCCGCAGTCGGGCATGGCCGCGTTGAGGTCGCGGAAGGCGAAGGCGGTGAAGAGGATGGGGACGAAGCCGAGCAGGAAGGCGGCGGGGGTCTGGAATCCGACCGCGCCGACGACGTAGCCCAGCGTCACCGCGAGGCTGTACGCCGGCGCGACCGCCGCGAGTCCGAGAGCGACGATCCGGCCGAGACCGATCGCGTTCGGGCGGAGTCCCTTGTCGGGGTGTCCCGCGGTTCCGGGTGGATCGGCTTGCTGGGGGATCATGTCGTCTCCTGTGGTTCGTCGTCGTTGTCGATGGAGAAATCTGAATGGCATTCAAACAACTGTCCGCCCTACCTGTCAAGAGTTTTTTGAAGCGGATTCAAAAAGTGATCTCCGGTGACGGGCCGAGACGCCGCCGTGGGGCAGAATGGGTGGATGGGCCGCCCGAATCGCCGCGCCGAGCGCCGCATCGAGATCCTCGAGCGTGCGCGCGACGTCGCCGTGCGCGAGGGGGCGAGCGGCACGACGCTGAGGGCGATCGCCACGGCCGCCGGCATGGAGCCCTCCGCGCTGCTGTACTACTTCGACAGTCTCAACGAGATCGTCGAAGAGCTCGTGTTCGCCGCGAGCGACCGCTTCATCGAGACCATCGTCGCCGAGGTGGCCGCGGCCGACTCCCCCGCCGGCCGGATGGTCGCCGCTATCCGGGCGGGAACGACGGGTGGCATCGCGGGCGACGAGTCGCGCATCCTCTACGAGTTCTGGGCGGCGAGCATCCGCGACGAGCGGCTCAACGACGCCGACCACGCCCTCGACCGCCGCCAGGCTGAGATCTACCGGACGATCATCGACGCCGGCGTCGCGGAGGGCGCTTTCTCACCGCGCCTGGATCCCGCCGACATCCCCTGGGCGCTCGTCGCCCTCGAGGACGGCCTCGTCATGGACATCCTGGCCGGGACGAAGAGCGACGAGGAGGTCGTCCGCCTGATCGTCGCCGTCGCCGAGACGATGCTCGGCGCGCAGCTCGCGAGCTGAGCGGACGGCCGCACCACCCGCACGCGCCGCGGTCAACCGCCTCTCGGCGCCTCGGACCCCGGACTACCGTCCCCGGTATGACGACCTACACCGCGACCAAGCCGATCGACGGCGACACCGACGCCTACTTCTCGTACATCGCCGACCCCGAGAACCTGCCGCAGTACTTCCCGCACATGGTGAGCGCCCACGAGCAGCCGGACGGCACGGTGGAGACCACCGCCCACGTCGACGCCGACCGCGACGGCGAGGAGGAGACCGTCACGGCCGAAGCCCGCTTCGACGCCGACTTCGCCGCGAAGGAGATCCGCTGGTCCGCGCCCGGCCCGCACGACTACAGCGGGTCGCTCCGGATCGCGGACGGCGCGGCCGAACTGACCATCGACACGACGGAGGACATCCCCGGCATCCAGCAGTCCCTCGAGGACGCGCTCGACGCGATCGCGGAGAACCTGCAGCGGGCGGTGTGATGCGCCACGGCCTTACGGCGTGAACGGCCGCTTCTCGTCGCAGAACGCGCACACCAGGTGCCCGTTCGTGTACTCCCAGAGGTGGGCGTGCGGTGCGTCGAAGAACGCGCACCGGTCGGCGACGGGCGTCGGGGACGGCTCGGCGGTGATGGTGTCTGTGGTCGGCATTTCAGGGTCGGCTTTCTGCGGCGGGACGTCGGCGCGTTGGGCGTCTTCGTTTCATGCGTTACAACGGAATCAGTATCCGATCGCACGCGGGGCCCCCGAAATACCTAGAACTGGTGCCGCCTGATGTGGGGTATCCCCAGCCGGGGCGACGTGAGCGGCTATCGTCGACCGACCGCGCCGGCGAGGGCGTCCGCGTTCTCGCGCAGCCAGGCCTGCCGGCGCCGGATCGACTCGCCGGCTCCCGCCTCCCACATGCGGCGCCAGCCGCCGCCGTCGCGCTCGGCCCGCAGCCGCATCGAATACCAGGTGCGCTCGGCCGCGTTCTGCGCGAGCGGCACCAGGAGCGCCCGAGCGGACTCGTCCAGGCCGTAGGCGTCGAGCATCAACGCCGCCCGCGCGCACTCGTCCACGTCCGCCAGCGCCTCGGGCCGGTCCTGCACCGGCTGCCACGGCGCCCACCACTGCAGCATGTTGCAGATGTCGTCGGCGCGGGACGACGGCCGGGCCAGGTCGAAGTCGATCAAAGCGCACGCGAGGCCATCGCGGAACACGACGTTCTCCAGCGTCACATCGCGATGCCCGATGAGCTCGTTCGGAACCGGCAGCGGCGGCGGCGAACCCGCCGGAAGCGGCGAGGCCGCGTCTGCGAACGTGTCGGGCACACCGAACGAGGCGACCGCATCATGGTAGGCGCGCAGGAGGGAGGCGACGCTCGCGGCGCGGTCGTCGGAGGCGACCCAGTCGGGCGCGGGCCGTCCGGCGACCTCCCCGTCGACGAAACTCAGCACGTCACGGCCACGATCGTCGATCCCGAGGAACTGCGGCGCGCCACGGAAACCGACGCGTTCGAGGTGGGCGAGCAATTCCCGGGTCCGCTCGGACGCCGCGCTCCTCGGCCGGCGAACCGTGTCGCCCGAGCGCACGATCCCGTCGGTCACGTCACCACCCAGAAGCGGCTCCTCGGGAGACTCCGATCCCCACACTCTCCCGCGATGCTCCATCCGGCCATTCTCCCCCGGGCGCGGCGTCGACGTGGATTCACGCCGACGGAGGTGTCGGTTCGCCGAGGGACAGCATGAGCCGGTTGGCCCAGTTGAAGAAGGCGGCGCCGTTGATCGCGTCGATGATGGCCACATCGTCCAGCCCGGCCTCCCGCAGCGCACGTACATGCTCGGCACCGAACTCATCGGGGATGCGTGTGAGCGCCACCGATGCGTCGATCACCGCCCGCCACTGCGGGTCGTCCTGCTGCGCGGCGGTGCCCTCATCGAGCACGCGCTGCACGTCGTCCGGCCGCTTGGAGTGGTGGCTGGCGAACCGCGAGTGCACGGAGGCGCAGAAGATGCAGCCGTTGGTGCGGGAGGCCGCCGTGGCCGACAGCTCGCGGAGGGCGCGGGTCAGGCCGCCCTTCTCGTTGTAGAAGATGTCGTTGTCGGTGCGGGTGCGTGCCCCGAGGATCTCGGGGTCGCGCACGAGCAGCCGGAAGTACGGGCTATTGGCACGGCCCTTGTCGACCAGGCCGTCGTAGTGGCGCTCGGTGAGCTCCTCCAACGGCAACGGCTCGAGCCAGGCTTCCCAGCCGAGCTGCTCCTGCGTGAAGACGTTCGGCGCCTCGATCTCGGTGCGGATGATGGCGTCGCTCATGCGAGCTCCCCTTTCAGGACGGTGAGCCCCGCGACCACGCGGAGCTGGAAGCTGAGGAATGCGACGAGCTGCGACAGCGTGACGATGCCGGTGGTCGACCAACCCGCGTCGAGCAGCTCCTGGAGGGCGTCGGCCGACGCGTCGCGCGGCCGGTAGACGAGCAGGTGCGTGTGGGCGAGGGCGGCGGCGAGGCGCGGACCCGCCGCGGTGGCCAGTTCGGCCGACGGCGACCAGTGGAGGCCGACGACGTTCTCGACGGACAGCGGGCCGGCGGGATAGTCGCCGTACGGCCCGTGGGTGAGTGCGCCGGGCAGCGCGGCCTCCAGCGCGTCGACCAGACCGGCGTCCTCGGCGGCCAGGAGGTCGCGGTAGAACGAGGCGGTGGGCGATTTCGAGAGCGCGACCGTCCAGTACGCGAGGGCCAGCCGCTCGCGCTGAGCGACCTGCGACAGCTCGTCGGAGTCGAACAGTGCGTCGAAGCTCGCCTGCGCGTTGGCGCGGGCGTTGGGGCGCTGGTCGCGCAGGATGTCGAGCGGGTCGCCCGGCCGGATGCCGACCAGCTGGTCGATGACGTCGGTGGTCATGGAGGTCCTTTCAAGGGTCGGATCGGTGCGGAACGGGTTCAGCGCACGGCGACCGCCGGCACGGCAGGCGACCAGTCGAGCAGCTGACGCCCGACCTCCGCGGTGAGCTCGATGGAGCGCAGCACGGTCTCGTGCGGCGGATCCACCGGGTGCGGCTGGAACGCCACGTCGGTCGCTCGGGCCAGGATCGTGTCGGCGCCGAGCGTGGCGAGTACCTGGTCGGGCGTGCCGATGTGGATGTCGAGCCAGGCCAGCAGCTCGGCGTCGGTGGTGCCGGCGGGGATCGCCAGCCCCTGGGAGTCGACGAACGAGCGCCCGCGGTCGATCCCTCGCCGGAGCCAGGAGGCGGCCTCGGCCTCGGTATCGACGACGAGCACCGAGCGGGAAGCCAGGATGCGCGGCGCGACGCCGTCCGGCAGGGCCGACAGGTAGGCGTCGACGACCCCCTCCTGCAGCTGCGGAGAGGAGGGAGCGTCCCACTCCCGGCGCGGCTGCGTGCGCGAGAGCATCAAGCCGTTGCCGCGGCGGCCGATGCGGGCGGCTCCCTCTGCCGAGAACGTGGCCTCCCAGACGACATCGAGCACCCCAGGCGCGGCCGGGTAGAGGGCGCCGCCGTCGGAGGTCAGCTGTTCGCCGCGCAGGGCGGACACCAGCGCTTCCCTGTGCCGTTCGTAGATCGCCGCCCGGTCGGCCGGGTCATGCCCGAACGGCGGGAACGACGACGGTGTCCCGCCGGAGCCGATCCCGAGCTCCAGCCGGCCGCCCGAGAGCAGGTTCAGCACGGCGGCGTCCTCCGCCACCCGCAGCGGCGCCTCCAGCGGCAACGTCACGATGCCGGTGCCGAGCCGGATGCGGGAGGTCAGCGCGGCTGCCTGGGCGAGCAGCACGAACGGCGACGGGAGGCCGCCCTCGGCCGCGTGGAAGTGGTGCTGCGCGACCCAGACCGTGTCGAGCCCCACCTCCTCGGCACGCACGAACTGGTCGAGCGCGTTTCGGTAGCGCTGCAGCGCGGTGCCGTCGTCGAGGAGTCGGGTGAAGAATCCCAGCCGCTGGCGCGCGCTGTCGGTCTGCTGTGCGGGTCCGGTCATTCGCGGGCCGCCTTTCCCAGATAGGCCTCCTGGATCTGCGGGTCGTCGAGCAGTTCGCGCGCCGTGCCCTGCAGCACGATCGCGCCCGTCGCGAGCACGTAGCCCCGGGAGGCGATGGAGAGCGCCAGCTCGGCCTGCTGCTCGACGAACAGCACGGCCACGCCGAGCTCGGTGTTGATGCGCACGATCTCGTCGAGCACCTGGTCGACGAGCTTGGGCGAGAGGCCCATCGTGGGCTCGTCCATGCAGACGAGCCTCGGCCGGCTCATCAGCGCGCGGGCGAACGCGAGCATCTGCTGCTCGCCGCCGGAGAGCGTGCCCGCCTGCTGTCTGCGGCGTTCGGCCAGGCGCGGGAAGTGCGTGCGCATCCGGTCGAGATCCTCGGCGATGGCGGCCTTGTCGGCTCGTGACCGCGACCGGCGCGTGTAGGCGCCGGCGATCAGGTTCTCGTCGACCGTCATCTCGGGGAACACCCGCCGCGCCTCCGGCACCGACGCGATGCCGCCCGCGATACGGCGCCGTGTCGGGGCGTTCGTGATGTCGGCGCCGGCGAAGCGCACCGTGCCCGACTTCGGTCGCACGAGCCCCAGGATGGTCTTCATCGTGGTGGACTTGCCGCTCGCGTTGCCGCCGAGCAGCGAGACGATCTCGCCGTCCCCCACGGTGAGCGAGTTGCCGCGCAGCGCGTGGAACGGTCCGTAGTAGACGTTCACGTCCTCCAGTGCCAGCAGTTCGGTCATGCCAGGTCCACCCCTCCGAGTCCGCGGCGCCGGCCGAGGTAGGCCTCGACCACGGCTGTGTCGCGGCGCACCTCGTCGGGTCGGCCCTCGGCGATGATGCGGCCGCCGTCCATCACGATCACCCGGTCGGAGACCGTCATGACCAGGTCGAGCTTGTGTTCGACGAGGAGGATGCTCTGCCCTGCCGCCTTGAGCTCGAGCAACTGCGCGAGCACCTCGGCAGTCTCGGACTGGTTCATGCCGGCCGTGGGCTCGTCGAGCACCAGCAACTGCGGCTCGAGGGCCAGCGCCCGGGCGATCTCGGTGCGCCGGCGGTTGGCGTAGCTCAGCGAGTACGCCGGGTCGTCGCGGCGCGGGCCGAGGCGCGCCTCGAACCGGTCGATCTCGCCCTCCACCGCGGCGTCGATCGCGGCCCGCTCGCGACGGGAGGCCGGGGTGCCGACGATCGCGATGTAGAGCTCGGCGAGCAACGGGATCCAGCGCAGCAGGAACAGGTTCGACAGTCGCCGGAACGGGCGGTGCGCCCGCAGGGTGGTGTGGAGGCCGACCTCGATGTTGTCGGCCACCGACAGCGTCGCGAACACGCGCCCGTTCTGGAACGTGCGCGCGATGCCGTGCTCGGCGATGCGCGCGCTGTCCGCGCGTTCGATCCGCTCCCCGTCGAGGGTGATGGTGCCGCCGTTCGGCCGGATCGCGCCGGTGACGAGGTTGAGGGTGGTGGTCTTGCCCGAACCGTTCGGGCCGATGATCGACACGACCTCCCCGCGGTGCACCGAGAACGAGATGCCGTCGACGGCCTTCAGCCCGTCGAAGTGGCGCTCCAGCTTCTGGACGCTCAGCAGTGTCCCGTTCGGCGACGGGATCGGGGGCGTGGCCGCGCTCATGAGTTCCTCACCAGGATGCCGCCGGGGCGGAAGCGGACGACCAGGATCAGCACCAGGCCGTAGACGATGATGCGCAGCTCGGGTGTGAACCGGAGCAGCTCCATCGCGCCGATCAGCACGATCGAGCCGACTACGGCGCCGTACGGGAGGCCGACGCCGCCCAGGATCACGATGGTCACCACGAGCAGCGACATCAGCATCGTGAAGATGGTCGGGTCGATGTAGGTGTACTGGTGGGCGAGCAGCGAGCCGCCGATCCCGGCGAAGAAGCCGGACACCGCGAACGCGAGCGCCTTGTAGTCCCGGCCGCGCACGCCCGACGACAGTGCGGCGACCTCGTCGGAGCCGACCGACGAGATGACCTTGCCGAGGTGCGAGGTGCGCAGCCTCCACATCACCAGCAGGGTGAGCACGAGCACGCCGAAGTCGATCCAGTAGTACGCCTGCGGTGTGTTCAGCGGCGTCCCGAACCACTCCGGCACCGGGATGTTGTAGAGCCCCTGCGGCAGGATCAGCTGGATCACGGCGACGATCGCGATCCCGAGCCCGAGCGTGGCGATGGACACGTAATGGCCTTTCACGCCCCAGATCGGCGACGCCAGGATCGACGCGACGACGGCCGCGGCCAGACCGGCCAGCGGCAGCGCCACCCAGAACGGCACGTGCACGTAGAGCGTCAGCAGCGCCGAGGCGTACGCGCCGATCGCGATCGGGCCGGCCTGACCCAGCGCGAGCACGCCGGCCTGGCCCGCGGTCACGGTGAAGCCGGCCGCGATGATCGCGTACACGAGCACCTGCGTGCCCGTGGTCACGAGGTAGTCGTTGCCGAAAATCGGCACCACGACCCCGAGCACCACGAACGCGAGCGGCCACATCCATCGCGGGATGCGCAGCGGCCGGCCCTTGCCGAGGAAGGTGCCGGTGAGCGGCTCGGTCGAGATCAGCGGCACCTTGCCGAACAGTCCGCCCGGGCGCACGATCAGCACGACGATGAGGATGACGAAGACGATGATCTCGCGCGCGGTGTCGCCGAAGAAGTGGATGCCGAAGGCCTCCAGGATGCCGAGCACGAACCCGCCGATCACCGCACCGACGAGCGAGCCCAGACCGCCGAGCGTCGCCGCCACGAACGAGGTGAGCCCGACGTCCAGTCCCGAGCTGGGGTTGGCGACGCCCACGTAAAGCGCGATGAAGACGCCCGCGAGACCGCCGAGCGCCGAGGCGATCACGAACGACACGTGCTGCACCTGGCCGACCGGGATGCCCATCTGCAGCGCGGCCTCCTGGTCCTGCGCCGTCGCCCGGATGGCCCGGCCGACCTTGCCGTACTTCAGGAAGACGGTCATCACGACCATCACTGCGGCGGTCGTGCCGAGCATCACCAGGTCCGACGTGCCGAACCGCATATTGCCGATGTGCAGGTCGGACGTCGGCAGCACCTCCGGGAAGACGCGGAACTGCGCCGTGAACGCAGCCTGCGACGCGTTGTCGAGGATGAGGGAGATCGCGTAGGTGCTGAGCATCGCCGCCAGCGGCAGGTATTTCGCCAGCGGGCGCACCACGGTCGCGTTGATCAGCAGGCCGAGCGCCCCGCAGATGACGAGCACCGCGATCAGCGCCAGCCAGAACGGCAGTCCCAGCTTGACGACGAAGAACCAGGACAGCATCGCGCCCAGCCCGAAGAACGAGAACTGGGCGAAGTTGACGACGTTCATGACGCCGAAGACCAGGGAGATGCCGACCGCTCCGAGGGCGTAGACGTTCCCTCGGAGCAGGCCGGCGATCAGTGTGTCGAGCATGATGTGCGCTTCAGCGGCTCAGCCGTTGTACGCGACCCACTTCCCGTCCTTCAGGATGCTCGGGGTGAGCTGCGGCGACGCCACGCGGCGGGTCGACTGGTCGAAGGTGATCTTCCCGTAGACCACGCTCGGCACGTCCTTCACCTTCTTGAAGCCGGCCAGGATGCCCTCGCGGGTGGTGCCGCCGAGCTTGGCCGCCGCGACCGCGACGTGGAGGGCGTCGTACGCGCCGGCCTCGAATCCGGTGACCTCGGTCTCCTGCGGGTACTTCTTCTGGAACGCCTTGACGAAGTCCTGGACCTCCTTCGCCGGGTTGGAGGCGAGGAACTCGGCGCCGTTGATCGCGCCCGCGGCGTCCTTGGTGCCGTCGAACGACTGCTCGTCCTGGCCGCCGTAGAAGGTGCCGTCGTAGCCGATCGCGCGAAGCTGCGTGACCAGCTTCGCGGCGTCCGGCCCGTAGCCGATGTGCACGAAGGCATCGGGCTTGCCGGCCACGGCCTTGGTGAGCGAGGGGCGGTAGTCGTCGGAGGTGTCGAGCACGCCCTCCGCGTCGGTGATCTTCAGTCCGATCTTCTTGGCCTCCGCCTTGAACGCGTTGAACGCCGGGATGCCCCAGTCGGCGGTGTTGAGGTAGGTCACGCCGACCGACTTGACGCCCTGCTTCTTGATGTAGTCGGCCGTCCAGGTGTAGGTCGCGCTCGTGGTGATGGAGGTCGACCACTGGTACTGCGTGCCCTTGGCGGTGAAGTCCGGGTTCGAGTTGTTGAAGCCGTACTGCAACAGCTTGCCCGCCGTGTAGATCGGAGAGGCCGGGATGGAGGCCGCCGACGAGTAGTCGCCGAACACCAGGCTGACGCTGTCGTCGCCCACGAACTTCTGCGCGACCGCGACCGACTGCTTCGGGTCGGACTGCGAGTCCTCGTACTTGAGCGCGACCGGGTGGCCGTCGATGCCGCCCTTCGCGTTGACCTCTTCGACGGCGAGGTCGAAAGCCTCCTTGAACTGCTCGCCGTACTGCGCGTACTGACCGGTCTCCGCAGCGGAGACGCCGAAGTACACGGTGCTCTTGCCGGAGGCGGAGCCTGCGGTCGCGGCCGAGGAGCCGCTCGCGCAGGCGGCGAGCCCCGCGACGGCGAGCGCGGCGACGGAGACGACGGCGGCGCTCCGGAGAATTCTCTTCATGGCTGTGTCCTTCAATCGAGCAGAGGGTGATCGGGGCTGAGTGCACTGCCGACGCTAAGAGGGCAGCAGACCGGACCGCACCCTCCGTCGTCACATTCGGTAGTCGTGCTCAACAGACGTCACGAAAGTTGCGAAAGCCGCGACGGGGTACTCACCGGCACTCGACCGTGCGACGTACGCGTGTCGCCCGCGCTCGAATCGGAACGGCGCTCGCCATGGTGGATGATGCGGGCGCTCACGAATCCGGTGAGCTACGGCTCACGATCATCTCGGCGGATTCCATGGCGCAATACTGCGGAGGGCGTGGGATTCGAACTCTAGCCGGGCCCGCGCAACCAGGGGATCTAACACAGGAATCCGCGAAAACTCGGGCGTCTTGGGTGACCTGGGCGTCCTTGGGTGCTCCCCGATTTCGTTGAAATGTTGTCAAATGGTTGTCACGCGACTTCCATGCAGTTGCCTGCCCTTGACTAGAAACGAGATCTGGTCCAAAGGTCCTCGTACACAACTATTCAGCCGTCAGTGTATAGTCATCGGATGCTGACTCTTGCAGACCGACTTGATGTGATGAACCGGCTCGGCCGGGCGATGGCGGATCCCACTCGTTCGCGCATTCTTCTGACCCTCCTTGCCGGCCCGAGCCACCCGGCCGTGCTGGCCCGTGAGCTGGGGCTCTCACGCTCGAACGTCTCGAACCACCTCACCTGTTTGCGCGGGTGCGGGATTGTGGTAGCCGAGCCCGAAGGTCGCCAGACCCGATACGAAGTCGCCGACCCACACCTTGCCCGCGCCCTGACTGCGCTGGTCGAGGTGACGCTCGCTGTCGACGAAAGCGTGCCGTGCGTGGACCCAGACTGCGGCGTTGAGGGTTGCGTGGCTGGAGAGGCACGGGCATGAGCGCGGTTACAGGTTCCGAGCTCGAACACGTCGACCTTGACGATGACGATGATGATCGGCCCTGGTATCGGAGTCCGAGCGTCCTGATCCCGATCGCTTCCGGCGTCGCATTCGTCGCTGGTTTGGTGTGCGAATGGACTGGCGCGGAGACCGCCGGCCTGGTGCTGTTCTGGATCGGTCTGCTGCTGGGGGTGTACACCTTCGTGCCCGGCGCGTTGCGCAGACTTTTCACCAAGGGCAAGCTCGGCATCAGCCTACTGATGACAATCAGCGCCACCGGTGCGGTGATCCTCGGCTACGTCGAGGAGGCCGCGGCGTTGGCGTTCTTGTACTCCATCGCGGAGGCGTTGGAAGACAAGGCGATGGACCGAGCGCGCGCAGGGCTTCGGGCGCTCTTGAAACTCGTGCCCGATACCGCATTGGTCAAACGCGGCGACGCCACGACCGAGGTCGAAGCGAAGGACCTGCGCGTCGGTGACGTCCTCGTGGTGCGTCCGGGCGAACGGATCGCCACTGACGGCATCGTGCGAGCCGGGCGGAGCAGCCTGGACACCTCCGCAATCACGGGCGAGTCGATACCCGTCGAGGTCGAGCCCGGCACCGGCGTGTCGGCCGGGTCGATCAATACCACAGGCGTGCTCGAGGTCGAGGCCACTGCGGCCGGCACCGACAACTCACTCACTACGATCGTCGAGCTGGTCGAGCAGGCGCAGACCGAAAAAGGCGACCGAGCCCGCCTAGCCGACCGGATCGCCCGTCCCCTGGTCCCCGGTGTGATGATCCTCGCCGCGGTAGTCGGCGTTCTCGGGTCGCTGTTGAGCGGCGACCCCGATTTGTGGATCACCCGTGCCCTGGTCGTGCTCGTTGCTGCCTCGCCGTGTGCTCTGGCGATCGCCGTGCCGGTCACAGTCGTGTCCGCGATCGGCGCCGCCTCCAAGTTCGGCGTGGTCGTGAAGTCCGGGGCCGCGTTCGAGCGGTTCGGCGGCATCCGCCACCTCGCCGTCGACAAAACGGGCACCCTGACCCGCAATGAGCCCACCGTGACCCGTGTCGTCACGACGGGCGCGACCGAGGATGAGGTGCTGGCCTGGGCGGCGAGCCTAGAGCGTCACAGTACGCACCCTCTCGCCACAGCGATCACCAAGGCGGCACCCGACGCTCCCGCCGCTGAAAACGTCGCCGAGACCGCCGGGCACGGCATCGAGGGCACGCTCAATACTGCTCGTCTCGCGGTAGGCAGCCCGAGGTGGCTGGATGCTGGCACGCTGGGCGATGAGGTGCAGGCGATGGAGTCAGAGGGAATGACCGTCGTCATCGTCCACCGCAACGATCAGCCGGCCGGGGCGATCGGGGTGCGGGACGAGCTCCGCCCCGAGGTACCGGAAGTGATCGCCACGCTCAACCGCCGCGGGATCGGAGTCACGATGCTCACCGGCGACAACGCCCGCACCGCCGCGGCACTCGCCGCCCAGGCCGGCATCAACGACGTGCGCGCCGAGCTCCGTCCCGAGGACAAGGCCGCCGCCGTCATGGACCTGTCGAAGTCCAAGCCCACAGCCATGATCGGAGACGGTATCAACGACGCCCCCGCTCTCGCGGCCGCCGACGTGGGCATCGCGATGGGAGCTAAGGGCGCCGATGCGGCGATCGAGTCCGCCGATATCGCCTTCACCGGCCACGATCTGCGCCTCATTCCACAGGCCATCGACCACGCCCGTCGCGGACGTAGCATCATCAACCAGAACGTTGTGTTGTCCATCGTGATCATCGCGGTCCTGCTGCCGCTGGCGATCACCGGCGTTCTCGGGCTCGCTGCAGTCGTGCTCGTGCACGAGGTCGCGGAGGTCGTCGTCATTCTCAACGGGCTCCGCGCAGCACGGCGGGAGAAGGCATGACTGGCTCCGCTCTCATACCGCCGGGCGCGGATTCCGTTGAGCTACGCTCTCCCCGCATTGATGGGGCGACGGTGCGGCGGGCATTGTTCCTTCTTGCCTGCGGCGTCGCGGGCGGCGGCGCGCTGCTCGACCAAGCCAGCAAAGCCCGCGCCGCCGTCGAACACAGAGATCACCGCATCGCGACTGTGGGCTCATGATCCTGTCGTCGGTACTGCAGGCGATCGGCCTCTTCATGGCCACGAACATTGACGATATCATTGTGCTTTCGCTGTTCTTCGCCCGAGGCTCCGGCCAGCGAGGAACCACAAGCCGCATCCTGATCGGACAGTACCTCGGATTCATCGGCATCCTGAGCGCGTCCGTTCTTGTTGCACTCGGCGCTGGGACATTCCTCCCACCACAGGTCATTCCCTACTTCGGACTAATCCCGCTGGCGTTGGGTCTGCGGGCTGCATGGCAGGCCTGGCGCAAGCGCGAAGACGACGATGACGCAAAGGTCGAGGGTAAGAAGGTCGCTGTGTGGACCGTGGCCGGTGTGACCTTCGCAAACGGCGGCGACAACATCGGCGTCTATGTCCCGGTCTTCCTCAGCGTCGGTCCAGCAGCCACCATTGCATACTGCGTCGTGTTCCTGGTCCTAGTTGCTTCCCTCATTGGCCTAGCCAAGTTCGTCACCACCCGCCGACCGATCGCGGAACTCCTCGAACGATGGGAACACGTCCTGTTCCCCGTCGTCCTCATCGGCCTGGGGATCTTCATCCTCGTGAGCGGCGGCGCTTTCGGCATTCCGACGTAGATCCTAGGTATCCAGTCCCTATCGACCCATCGGGCGACCCGGCCTGCGCGGCTGCCGGCAACCACCGCGAGTTCACTTCACCGACCGCGTCGCCCCCGTCTCACGCGAAGGCAAAAGCTGAATGGAGCCGCGAGCGGCACCTCGTTTTTAGATTGTTCGTCTGCCTGGCCGGTTGATCGTAGTTCGCTCCCGCGGGCTACGTGCCGGGCTTTCGCGGCATATCCTCACTCGCTTCGCTCCCTCCGGTATTCCACGGTCCCGGCACTGCGCCCCGCACCCGCTCACCCTCGATCCCCTTGCCAGACAGGCGAACAAGAACAGTTGAAGGGATCACAGAACCATGAGCGACACACCCACCGCGGGCACCATCGAACACCTCAACCCGCACACCCTCACCCTTGAGGACAACGTGCGCCCCTCCGCACCGATCACCCCGGCGTTCGTGCAGTCAATCAAGGAGAATGGGGTCCTCACCCCCGTACTTGCCCACCGCGACAGCGACGGCCAGGTCACCGTCCGTGCCGGACAGCGTCGAGTCTTCGCCGCCCGCGAAGCAGGACTTACGACCATTCCCGTCTACCTCGTAGACGCCGACGAGGTCCCTTCGGAGCGGATCGTGCAGCAGATGGTCGAGAACGACCAGCGCGAAGCCCTCACCGACAGCGACCGGGCCGCCGCGTTCCAACAACTCGCGTTCGAAGGCCTCTCCGTGACCGCGATCGCGCGACGTACCGGGACGAAGCAGAAGGAAGTCAAGACCGCGTTGGCTGTGGTCGAGACCAGGCTGCGGCGTCCGCGATCCAGGAGCACCAGCTCACCCTGGACCAGGCGGCGGTGCTGATCGAGTTCGACGGCGACGCAGAAATCCGTGCCGATCTGATCCAGGTCGCAACCACCGACCCCGCCCAGTTCGTCCACGCGGCTCAGCGGGCACGCGACGAGAAGGCCCGCGCCAGAACCAAGGCGGACGCGGAAGCAGACCTGGTCGCACGGGGCTACTTGATCCTGGACTCGGACCCCGGTTACTACGACACGGAGTACACCCGAATCAGCGAACTCCTGACCACCGACGACCAACGCGTCACCGCCGAACACATCGAGAACCTGGACGGACGAGCCGCCCACGTCCGGGTCTACGCAGACGGTGACGCCAACATCAGCTACTTCCTCCGGGACGCGAACGCGGCCGGGTTCCACACCTACGGCGGGAGCCAGCCCAAGTCCGGCCCGATGACCGACGAGGAGAAGGCCGAGCGGCGCACACTGATCGCCAACAACAAGGCGTGGGCATCCGCCGAGACCGTCCGCCGCGAATGGCTCGCCACACTCCTCTCCCGCAAGGCCCTCCCCAAGGATGCGGCGGTCGTGATCGCGAAGGGTCTCACCATCCACCGGCAGGCGATCAGCACCGCCACCCGAGACGGGAACGAGCTCGCACACCACCTGCTCGGGCTGGAGCCGTCCGGCTACTTCGGGAACGACAAGCTCGCGGCGCTGATCGAGCAGTCCCCGGCCAAAGCACAGCACGTCGCCCTCGCAGTCGTGCTCGGAGCGTGCGAATCCGTCACCCGCAAACAGACCTGGCGGTACCCGTCGTCCACCGACGCCGACTATTTCACCCTGCTCGCCGGCTGGGGGTACAACCTCAGCGACGTTGAGCAGATCGTGACCGCTGGCGAGTCTGCCAATGCGGAAGGAGACGCAGCTTCGGTCAACGCGGAGCCGAGCGCAGGCGACTGATCACGCTAGACGGAAGCGGGCCCCGCGAACCGGGCCCGCTTCTCGTTCTGAGCGGTCAGGACAGTTCTCTACTTGTCGCCCCGACCGTCGAGGGACCGACGACCGGACCTCCCCGCTGCGCCACCCGGTTGAAGGCCACGAACGGCACACACGCCGTCTCGGCCGTCAGCGCCGCCAGCCGGCCGATCGGCGTGCGCGGATCGGAGGCTATCGCCCATCCATCGACGGCGTACCGGCCAACCGTCTCGATGCACTCCCGCTTCTCCTCCGCCGACGGGCTCGTCGAGCCAACCACCCCGATCAGTCCGCCCTGCAGGTCCGGACCCATGTTTCTCGTGTCGATGATGAATACCCGCATCCTGATCACTCCCCTGGTCGATCGTTTTGTTTGCCTTTCCGGCGGGGAGATCAGTGGCGAGTGGAAGGTGCCGAAGTGCCGGGACCGTGGAATACCGGAGGGAGCGCAGCGAGTGAGGATATGCCGCGAAAGCCCGGCACGGAAGCACCGGGAACGAGCTACGATCGGGCGGCGGAAAGACACACAAACCGTCAAAGGCAGCGCCGCCGGAGGCGGCTCCACGCCTCGTTCAGCCAATAGACGCACGAGCACTTCAGCGGCGACCTCCGACGCCCCTGAGTGCTTATGTCGTGTGAGGTCACCTGCAAGCGATCGACTGTGCTCAACGCCAGTACCATTTCGGGCGCTCGACCACCGCTAACGGAGGGGACGTTCCGGGTCAGCTAGCGATCGTGCTCGCTTGGGCCCTCAAGCACCATCCCGACGGACGTCGCACAGGCGTCGCCCTTCCACGCCTCGAGACCTTCACGAACGGCAAAGATCGCGATGACCTGGGCCACGATCGCGTCTGCCCACCACCAGCCAAAGGCGGTGTTCAAGAGCAGCCCGATCAGGACGGCCGCCGAAAGGTATGTGCAGATCAGTGTCTGCTTCGAGTCGGCGACAGCGGTCGCAGAGCCGAGTTCCCGCCCGGCGCGGCGCTCGACGAGTGAAAGGAAGGGCATGATCACGACGCTGAGTGCAGTGAGAACCATCCCGACAACCGAGTGCTTAACATCGACCGCGCCGACAAGGGAGAGCACCGAATTCACAGTCACGTAGACCGCAAGCGCGAAGAAGGCCACAGCGATAACCCGCAGGGTGCCTTTCTCCCATCTTTCCGGGTCTTTTCGGTGAATTGCCATGCGACTGCCACCGCGGAAAGCACCTCGATGGTGGAGTCCAGGCCGAAGCCGACCAGTGCGGCCGAAGATGCGGCGCTACCTGCGATGATCGCCACGACGGCTTCGACGAGGTTGTACCCGATCGTGACCGAGACGATCCATCGGATCCGACGATGCAAAAGGTCGCGGCGGGAATCAGTGAGTGCGGTTGTCGTCGTCATGCGCAGTTGCACTCCGCACCCTCGCAGCAGCCGGGCTCAATGTAGAGGACCACGCGAAGTAGCTCGTCGAGTGCAGGGGCGATGTGTCCGTCGGCGAGCCGATACCAGGTACGGCGGCCATCTGGGATCGCCTCGACAAGGCCGCAGCCGCGTAGACAGGCCAGCTGATTCGACATGACCTGACGGCTCACGTCTAGGGCATCCGCGAGGTCAGAGGGGTATGCCGGCGCCTCCCGCAGGGCCAGAAGGATGCCCACGCGGGTGGTGTCAGACAGCGCGTGTCCGAAGCGGGCGAGAGCGGCGGTGTGCGTGATGGTCGCCGCCGGTGTAGCGATGCTCATTACATGAGCGTACAGCGAAGCATGAATTAACGCATCGCTGTACTATTCCGTTCTGCGCGGCGGCTCTAGAGACCCGAGTAGGTGTGGAGGCCCTTGAAGAAGACGTTGACGATGCCGAAGTTGAACAGCACCGCCGCGAAGCCGATGATCGCGAGCCAGGCGGAGCGCGATCCGCGCCAGCCGCGGGTCGCTCGGGCGTGGATGTAGCCGGCGTAGATCACCCAGATGATGAAGGTCCAGACCTCCTTGGTGTCCCAGCCCCAATAGCGCCCCCAGGCCGCGGAGGCCCAGATGGCTCCGGCGATCAGCGTGAATGTCCAGGCGATGAAGCCGACGATGTTGATCCGGTAGGCCAGGTTCTCCAGAGCGACAGCACTGGGGAGAGTGGCCAGGAACTTGAACTGTTGCGGACGCGACTCCGCTACCTGCCGCTCACGCCGGTACTGCAGCAATTGCAGCCCGGACAACGCGAACCCGAGAGCGAAGAACGCCGTGCCCAGCACGGCCACGATGATGTGGATCACCAGCCAGTACGACTGCAACGCCGGCTGCAGCGGGACCACCGGGACGTAGTACCGCAGGAGCGCGATCCCCTGGAGCACCAGCACCAGGCCGACGATGAACGTGCCGAGGTACTTGATGTCCCACTTCAGGTTGGCGACCAGGAAGACGCCGATGATGACCAGCGTGCCGGTCATCGAGAACTCCCACATGTTCGCCCACGGGACCCGGGCAGCGGCGATCCCGCGCAACCCTGTTGCCACGAAATGGAACGCGAAGCCCGCGATCGTCAGCCCGAACGCCCAGCGGAGGACGCTGCGGGCAGCACGAGTAGGTGCATCTGTCGAGGACTTTGGGAGATCGGCGGGCTCTTCGCCGATCACGAGCGCGGTGCTCGGCAGTGTCGCCGCAGTGCGCCGCGCGACCACGCTGGGGACGGTCGCTGTCGCGTCGGCTCCGCGTCTGGCCAGGTCGGTGGAGAAGACCACGAAGGAGGCGGTGTACAAGCCCATTGCGACGTAGAGCGCCACTGTCGAGAGCGCGGACAGGACGTCGGTCATGAGCCGGCCACCGCGCTCTGGTCGGCCGAGGCGTCGATGACAGGGCTCTGGGTTCGGCGGTGTTGGAGCGTCGCGACCAGCAAGGCTGCTGCGATGCCGCCGACGGTGAGGACGTCGGCGAGGTTGAAGATGGCGAACCAGCTGATGGAGAAGTAGTCGACGACGGCACCGCTGAGAACTCCGTGCTCGCCGCGGAAGGCGCGGTCGACCATGTTCCCCCAACCGCCACCGACGGCGATCGCCAGCAACACTGTCAGGGTCGGGTTCTCTCCTCGGATCACGCGTCGGACGATCCAGGCAGTGAGGACGGTGAGGATGATGAGGATTCCAGCTGCCAGCAGCGGACCGACTCGGGCGCCGAGTCCGAATGCAGCACCCGGGTTCAGAACCAGGCGAAGGTCCACCGTTGGGATCACCGACGGCATCGGCTGGCCATACGGGAGTGTGAGGATGGCGATGCCCTTGGCTGCTTGGTCTGCGGCGATCGCGAGAAGGCCCGCGGTCAGCGTCCGCAGCGCCAATCGTCGCCGATTCACGACGCGAGCGCTCGTCGTCGCTGAGGCTTGGTTAGTCAACATAGGGTGGTCAGCGCCTTCATCTGTTCGGAGAGCTTCTTGGTGAGGACGTCGGAGCTGGTGCCCGTTGTCGACCCGATGGACTCGGCCTTCAGCACGGGAATGAGTTGGTCGATCGTGTCGACCACGTTCTGAACAGCGGTCTTCTGCTCGCCCACGGGGATTTGGTCAGCGATCGGTCCCAGAATCGTGCGGGCGGCTTTCAGCTGATCGATGGCAGCAGCAGGGTCGAGTACCGCCGACTTCAGGGCGGCATCGATGTCGGCGGCTACCTTGTCGGTGATCGGCGTGACCAAGGAGCAGGCAGCGTTCTGGGCCTGTTTGGATACTGTGTCCCCGATCGAGCAGCCGGAGAGGAAGAGCGGTGCCGTCAGCGCGACCGCTGTCGCGGCGACGAGGACTGGCCGGGTGGGAGTGGACATGGCTTGTCTCGATTCAATGGGTTGGTCGATGACGCTTGATGATCCGGATGAGCGTGTCGATGTCGTCGCTTAGTCCTTCGAGCTCCGCTGCAGAGGCGGTGGGTCTGCGGCGGAAGACCTGAAGTTGAGCGGAAGTCGCGGTTGCGGCCTCTATCAGCTCCCGATAGACAGCCGGTGGGATGGTCTCGTGAGCTTTTGGCGTCTTCCATAACCGCAGCATCTGGCGACGAATGCGGCGATTCCCCAACCTCATCGCCGCCACGCCTTCTCCAGTTCGCTGGCGAACTGCTCTTTGGAGGTCAGTGTGAGCTTCTCACCGTTCAGGAAGAACGTTGGCGTGCCCGCCACCCCCAGCTGGACGCCGTCGGCCTGGTCCTTGGTCACCCGGATCCGGAGCGTCGGGTCGGCGATGTCTTTGTCGTACTGGGTCATGTCCAGGCCAATCGACGCGGCCAGCGATCGCAGCGCAGGCGACTGGTCATCTTGTCGTTCAGCCCACTGCGTTTGTGTCTGGAAGAGCTTGGAGTACATCTCGGTGAACTTGCCTTGGCGGCCGGCTGCCTCGGCGGCCATCGCGGCGTTCATGGCGTTCTTGTGACTAGGGATGGGGAAGTAGCGTGCGATGAATGTGACCCGACCCTTGTACTGCTCGCGCAACTGCTCGACCACCGGGTAGGCGGCCCCGCATGCTTCGCATTCGAAGTCGAGGAATTCGACCACCGTCACCTTGTCCGTGGTCGCTTTCTGCAGGATCCGGCTGTCCGCTCGGGTGACGGCGGGCGCGGCGGCCTGTTGCGACGCCGATTGGGCACGACCGACGAGCACGATGACGATCACGACGATGAACGCGAGCGCGATGATGATTGTGTTGGCCCAGAACCGGATGGAGAGGCGGCGGGTGGGTTGAGGCTGCTGACGTGGCTGTTTCGACATGGCCGGGCTCATCTCGCTCGAGCTCGGAGCCAGGAGTACGGGTCGATCGGTGTTTCCCCGTTCGCCCAAATCTCCAGATGGAGGTGATTGCCGGTGCTGGCACCCGTAGTGCCGACCCGTCCGATGATCTGGCCGGCGACAACGCGGTCTCCGGCGCGGACCTGGAGCGACCCGAATTGCATGTGCGCGTAAAGGCTCGCGAATCGTTCACCATTGACCCGGTGGTCGATGATCACGTTGACGCCGAACCCGACATCGGACTCCTCCGCCGAGCGGACGACGCCGTCGGCGATCGCGCCGATCTTGGTGCCACCGCCGGGGGTCATGTCCAAGCCCTTGTGGTTGCTGGAGCATCCGGAGCAGGGCGCAGAGCGCGACCCATACCCATCGCTGATCGGGACGTCACCGGGGAACGGCCATTGGATGGGCCCAAGCGTGTTGCCAACCAGGGTCCCGGCCGGGTCGGTTCGCGCCGCGGCCGTGAGTTCGGCCTCGGACGTCGCTGCGAGCGTGTCACGGTTGACCGGGACAGGCGCGCCGCCGGTCTCTCCGATTGCTTGTGGTACGCCGGTGACGATAGTGTCGGCCATCGTTTCGAGTGCGCCGTCCGGCTGTACGGCCTCGGCGGGGACGGACGTCGCCACACTCAAGGACATTGCGAATAGGGCTCCTACAAGGGGCAGCAGCAGGGAGCGGCGGGCACGTTGGCCACCGCTACGGGGACGGCGGCGCTGGCGCGGATTCGGGAGGCTCCGTTCGGCCGCGAGGGCTTCGCGGCGAGACCGGGGTTCGATGGGGGTTGGAGTGAAGGTTGCGCGACGAACCGGCCGCGCGCGGCGGGAAAAGGTCATTCGGGGGTTTCCGGACTCGGCCCATTGCGGGCGCGGACAAGGACGACGGGGCACCGACGAGGGTGCGCGCGAGGTCCTCAGGTCCGGCTTATGGCCAGAGATTCCAGAGAAGGCGCAAGGGGTCGCTCAAGCGTCAATGTCGCACCCAGGCGTCGCACGACGAGCGAGAGAGTCAGGCGGTAGTCGCGGCGCAGCAAACTCACGAACAAAGCGAGAGCCAGGGCGGCCGCAGCCAGCCCGAGGACGCACCCCAATACAAGCATCTGGTCGTGAGGGATGCCGTTCTCCGACGAAATGACCGAGGCAGCTGCGGCGTCTCCCACAGATGAAACGGCGTCGTCCACGATTGCAGACGCCGCGGGCCCGGCACCTTCGTCAGCCGGATGTGCCGCCTCGAACATGTGCGCCAGCAACAACGCGAACACGACGGTGAGCGATGCAACGGCGAGGACGACCCAGCGTCGGATTCCTCCGCGATTCAGCGCGCCCACGTCACCTCCACGGTCACAGTTCGATAACGGCCAGCTTTGATGGGAAGCGTAGCAAACGGCGCCTGATGGGCGCATCTGAGTGGTAGCGGCGGTCAGCCGACTCTCAGACGAGGTCCCTACGCTCCGGCAACCATACCAACCAGAAGGGTACGAACCATGAAATGTCCCGTTGACGGCGAGACGCTGCTGCTCTCCGATCGCTCCGGAATCGAGATCGACTACTGCCCAACATGCCGTGGCGTTTGGCTGGATCGCGGGGAGCTCGACAAAATCATCGAACGCTCAGCGAGCCAGAATCCATCAGCGGGTTACGCTAACCCGACCGACCCGCAAGGATGGTCCGACTCGAACCGATCCGGACATCACGGCAAAAGCGGACACGGAAACTCCGGAAACGGTAACTCCGGCCATAACGGCTACAGCAACAAGCGCCGCGGAGGCTGGCTGGGGGATCTCTTCGGCGACTAATCGCCGCCCGGCTGAGCGTGACCAAGGTGCAACAACGCCTGGTCGAAGAACTCGACGACGTGGTCATCGAACAGCCGGTAGGTGATCGAGCGTCCGTCTCGGTCGCCGATCACGAGCTTCGCCTGACGGAGGATGCGCAAGTGGTTCGACAGCGTCGCCTGTCCGATTTCGAGCTCCTCCGCCAGCGCCGTCACACTTGATGGGCTCCGCCGAAGCCGAGCAAGCACGCGCAATCGCGTCGGCGACGCCAGGCCTTGGAAGACCTCCGCCAGCTCGCCGGCGCTCTCGATGTTCAACGTCAGTTCGTCCACGACTCGCTCCTCGACTCTCCATCGTACCGAGAACGGTTCTGATTACGGTTCTCAACTACATTAACTAGTTTACATATGCACATGTATTGACGTAAGGTGGGGCGTGAGGAAAGGAGGTCGGATGGACGGCCACGACCACGGCAGCACAATGGAGCTCTTCGGCGAAGCGGCCAAACGCCATCGCGTTCGCCTGTCGATCGCGTTCGGCATCACCTTCGTCATCCTGATCGCTGAGGTCATCGGCACGATCCTCACCGGCTCCCTGGCGTTGCTCGTCGACGCGGGGCACATGCTCACTGACACGGCGGGACTGGCGATGGCCCTCGTGGCCTCATATCTGAGCACCAAGCCGGCCACGAACAAGCGCACCTGGGGATACCGACGCGCTGAGGTGCTCGCCGCGACCGCGCAGGCAGCAGTCCTCCTCGCCGTTGGCGTGTTCGTGTTGATCGAAGGCGTCCGCCGGCTGTTCGAGCCGCCGGAGATCCCCTCCACCGAACTGTTGATCTTCGGCATCATCGGCCTTCTGGGCAACGTGGCGTCTCTGACCGTCCTGGCCTCCAGCCGAAGCGAGAACTTCAACCTCCGCGCCGCCTTCCTCGAGGTGATGAACGACGCGCTTGGCTCGGTGGCCGTCATCGTCGCTGCAATCCTGATCGGCCTGACCGGATGGGGCGCCGCGGACGCGCTGGCCGGAATGTTCATCGGCGTGCTCATCCTCCCGCGAGCGTTTAAACTGCTCCGGGAAACCACGAGCGTGTTGCTGGAGTCCACACCTCCCGGGCTGGACCTGGACGCGGTCCGCAACCACGTCTTGGAGCTGCCGGAAGTGGTCGACATCCACGACCTGCACGCCACCCAGATCGCGACCGGATTGCCGGTCCTGACAGCGCACGTCATCGTGGAAGCCGATACCTTCGAGAATGGGCGCCTGCCCGAGCTCCTGGACAAGCTTCAGGACTGCGTTGCAAGCCACTTCGACGTCAGCATCGAACATTCCACCTTCCAGTTCGAGCCGCCACAGCACAGCCGCCACGAGCATTCCGCACACGAATAACCCAGGGACCATTGATGACTGCCCCCAGCTCCTCCGCCGACCCCAGCCGTTCCCTGTGGAGGATCCTTGCTCTTTTGGCCGTGGTCGCACTCGCCTTCGTCGCTAACTGCCTCACCGCGCCGCCTGCGGAAGCGCACGACGCCCTCGCAGAATCCAATCCCGCCCAAGGGCAGACTGTCACCGAGAAGTTGGATCAGATCGTGCTGACCTTCAACGAGGCGCCACTGAGCGGCCTACAAGGGGGCATCGTCATTCAGGCAGTCGGGCCGACCGGCCGCGAGGCCACCACCGGCGAACTCCGCATCCAGGACCGGACCCTGTCGCGGACTGTCCTGATGACCGAGCAGGGCGATTACACCGTCTCGTGGCGCACGGTCTCTGCCGACGGGCACCCCATTGACGGGAGCTACACCTTCAGCTACGCCGGTCCCATTCCGGCCTCTCCCACCGCGACGTCGACTCCCACCCCTTCGGCAGCGCCGACCACTTCCGCAGTCGCCTCGCCCACAAGCACCCCGACTGCAGCTAACACGTCATCTGGCGCACCGATCGCATTCGTCGTCGTGATCATCATCGTTGTGCTGCTGCTCGCCGGCGGCGGCCTGTGGCTCGCCACGGAGCTCAACCGTCGCCGCACGACCAAGCCGTAGCTCGGTCAGCGGCGATTCAACCTCGCCAGCCATGCGTTGTAGGCGTCGAGCTCCGCGTCGCCCTCCACATCTTTCCGGCGGTCTGCCGCCTCGGCTTGGCGCGTATCGTCGGAAGCCCACGCGAAGAGCAGGATCAGAACGATGATCAGCGACGGCAGTTCGCCATACGACCACGCCAACGCGCCCGCGATGCGCTGATCAGCAACCGCATCGATGTTCCAGGCCGCCGGCGACTCCGCGAAGAAGCTCACGAGCGGGATAGTCGCCATCATGGCAATCACCCCGAAGAACGCGTGAAGTGGCATCTCGATGAACATGTCCAGCAGGCGTCCGAGGTGCGACTGACGTCGCGGCAATGGGTCTGGAGAGATAAGCGGAATTGTGAAGAGGATGCCAGCGGCCAAGAACACCACCTCGAGTGAAAGGTGCCCGAGCACCGATCCGAGCAGTGTTGATGCCAAGCCGCTGAAATAGAGGCCGTAGAACACCATCAGGAACAGCGGGACCATGAAGCCCGGATGCAGCAACAAGCGCGCAAAACGGGAACGCAGCCCGACGAGGGCAAACCGCCGAATGAATCGCCACTGCCCCCTCGCTGGTGCCGCCTTCAAAAGAAGCTTGCCCGGCGCTCCCAGGATCAGCAGCGGCGGGATCGCCATCATCAACGTGAGCTGCTGAAACATGAACACCGAGAACATGCGGTAGCCGTAACCCTCGAGTCCCGTCCCCGTCAATGCAACCAACACGCCGCAACCAGTCAGGAAGAGCGTGGTGCGCCACCACGGCCACGCGAGCCGCAGCCGGAGCAACCGCCACACACCGCATAGATACGCGAGAGCGAGTACGACGCCCACGATCGGGAGCAGAGGAATCGGTTGTGGGGACCACACCAGGAAGGCCGCCAAGCGCGGCGCCTGGTCGGGCAAGTACGCAGGCCCATCCATCTCAGACCGTCCCCGGACCCGGATCCTCTGATCGAGATTCGACAACCCGCTGGCCCAACACCAACAGGAGCACGAATACGGCGACCGCAGTGATCGCCCACAGCAGCACGGCCCCGATCAGTTGATCAACCGCAGGCGTCACACCCAGCGCGGGCAACGTCACCCCATACCAGGCGGGGAGAACGCCGCCGGGGACGAAAGCAACGACGACCGCGAGCAGGCCCGCTGCCAGAACCACCATCATCGCGATCCCCACCACCTGCACCACTAGTCGCTGTCCAGCGTCGGCCTTACCGAGCAACGACGCAGCGAACAGTGTCGTCACCCCGAACACAACCAAGGTCGTGAACGCTCGACCCACAGGATCCTGCACCGCCCAACCCAGCCACGGCGAGAGAAGCACGGTACCGAGGAACACGACCAGAGCACCCGCCGACATCCACGGCGCCCTCAGGGGCAATTCGATCGCTCGGCTCCCGAGCACCCACCTCGTCCACTCGCGCGCGCCGAGGCTACCGTCCCCTCGGAGCCGTACTACGGTCTCAAGCAACCGAATCGGTTGCGCTGCGACGACAAGAACCGCAGCGAGAACTCCGCCTAACACAAGCAATGCCGTGTACGCCGTGAACGAGAACGTTGCATACGCCCCGGGGAGCGAACAGAACGCGAACACGATGACAACGGCGGCGCCGACCCCGGCGAGCGTACGCGACCGCGGCCATCCGCCGTTTCGCTGTGCCGCGAACACACCGTAGAGGTAAGAGCCGAGGCCGAGCAGCACGACGAGGACAGCCGCGGCGTCGAACACCCACGTGTCAACGAGCCGTGCGATTCCCGGCGCCGGTGGTATCCGGTCACCCGTGAGCTGCTCAGCCTTCGTCGCCAACAGGATCTGACCACCAGGGGTCTCCGTCCGAGACAACGTTGCTCCTGCTCCCATCGCCACGCCCAAGACCAGCAACTCCCAGAGCACGAGTGATCCGAATACGAGCCGGCGCCGCAGCGCGGGCATGTCCGTGGAACCGAAGCGGCGAATCACCCACGTACGCTGTGCCCACCCGAACCCGACCAGCAGTAGGAGAGCGACGATCTTCAAAGACAGCAGCCGACCGTAATCCGTCGTGAGGAGCTGTACCGGATGCGACAAACGGACGAGTGCGCCCGCCATCCCGGAGATGGTCACGGCGCACAATCCCGCAAACGCAATCGCCGAGAAGCGACGCACCAACGGCACGAACGCGCGCTCGTCGAAAGCCGCAGCGTAGGTCACCGCGGCCAAACCACCAACCCACACCGCCGCTCCCGCGACATGCAGCCAGAGCGCGACCGTCGCGGCCACGTGGTTCCCAGCGCCAGCGGCATGGCCCTGAAGCGCCAGTGGAACAAGCGCAACCAATGCCAAGACGAGAGCTGCGGCCACACCTGTCTGCCCACGGGCCGCGAACGTCAGGACACTGATCGTCGCGGTCATCAGGATCGTAGCTAGCCAACCCTGGCCGACCGCAATCTGCGTGAAGAACTGCGCAAGGCTGGAACCGAGCATGTTCGCCTCAACCGGCCCTGTCAGGCTGATCGACGTCATGACTGCTGCAACACAGCTTGCGACCAGCCAAGCGGCAGAACACCAGGGTGCCGCATCCAGGAGCCTGTCCCATGCCCTCAACCCGACGGGCACGCAGACGGCTGCAACTACCAGCGCGCCAATCGTGGCCGCGGCCGCTAGATCGACGACAACTTTCATAGCCGGCAAGCCGTATGTCACAAGCGGCCCCGGGTTGAAGATCGACCCGTCCGGCCGGACCGTCAGCATCGCCAGTGCCAGCGCAGCAACCACGGCCGCGATGATAAGAGAGGCAAGCGCGAATAGCGCACTCCGCGTCGAGCCTGATCTCGTCGACGTTGCGCCGGTCACGACGGATCCTGCTTACCAGCCAGCTCGGAACCGGCCGTCGACCCGCGCTGGGAGCGCTCCCACTTGTCCTCATGTGCGTGGGCGGCACGTTCGCGCTGATCGGCGCGGAGAATCGCGCGCAGCGCGAACCAGAAAATGAGTCCCACCAGCACCGTTGGCGTCAGAGACCACAGAGCATTAGTCCAATAATCGTCCATCTTCACCTTCACAAACCATCGAGTACGCGGCTCGCCGAACGTGGGCGTGCGCCTGCAGAATCGCGGAACGGAAGGTGATCAGATTCGAAGTATGCCCAGCAGGCCCAACCGTGACGGCGCCGTCGGCGACTCGTGTTGTGGAATGGCGACCGCGGGTGGCGCCGGGTGCGCGGTCTCGAGAAGTGTCTCAACCGCGACCGTCGAATCGTGAACCGGGGTGGCAGCACCGGCCGTGGCGCACAGTGCCGCACAGAATTCGGCACCGCTGTTATCGGGATTCGTGTCGCCTACGCCCACCTGCTGTGACCACGAAGCGCTCAGGTTCACGTGTGCAGCATCGGAACAGTGTCCGAACCCGATGCCGGCGAGCACCGCAGCGACGAGAACGAGAAAGAAGACGGGCACGACACGCACGCTGTGCAGCGCTCCACTCATCCGACCTCCCCTGTTGGACTCAGCGTATCCACTCGAACTGTGAGAGATCCTGCGCAGCCCTCACTTCAGCAGTCCGGGTCGACGCGAACTCTGCTCTTGCCACACCGGAAGCGCGAACACATGATGTGACCCATGACCGATCGTGGCTCACTGAGCCAACCGGGGAGTGCCCCGACAGACGATGCACGCCGCACGTTGTGGCGGCACATCGGCACCCCGGCAGCTATTTACGGGACGATCGTCTACGCGAGCGTCGTTGCTGCTACGTCGATTGGGCTCAAGAAGTCAAGTTCAGCGTGGCAGGTGCTCATTTTCGCCGTCGTCACCGTAATCGTTTTCTGGGTGGCCCACGTCTATTCGACTGCACTCGGGTCCCACGGCCACGCTGACCACATCAGGGACCGGATACGTGATTCGATCGGACAATCGCTGAAGGAATCGAGCGGGATGCTTGAGGCGGCCATCATCCCATCTATCCCGCTACTGCTGGCGGCGTTCGGTGCGATGCCGGTCGATGCCGGAATATCAGTCGCCCTCTGGTTCGCCGTTGTCATGCTTGCGCTACTGGGCTACCTCGTCCTCTGGCTTCGCTCTCGACCATGGTGGGCCTGCGTAGCCGCAGCACTGACAAGCGCTCTCTTCGGTCTCCTGGTGATCTTGCTCAAGACAGCGTTGTATTGATCAGTAGCTGAGTCGGACGGCTTTGGCGTCGCCACTCTGATCGGCTTCACCTGCGATCTGAGCACCCCCCACTCAAGTGTTCAGACGTCCGCTGCGCCCCTCCGCCCCGATCACCCCCGCGTTCGTGCAGTCGATCAAGGAGAATGGGGTCCTCACCCCCGTACTTGCCCACCGCGACAGCGACGGCCAGGTCACCGTCCGTGCCGGACAGCGTCGAGTCTTCGCCGCCCGCGAAGCAGGACTTACGACCATTCCCGTCTACCTGGTCGATGCTCACGGCGTGGCGGCGGAGCGGATCGTGCAGCAGATGGTCGAGAACGACCAGCGCGAAACCCTCACCGACAGCGACCGGGCCGCCGCGTTCCAAGGCTACGAATGGCACACACGCCGTCTCGGCCGTCAGCGCCGCCAGCCGGCCGATCGGCGTGCGCGGATCGGAGGCTATCGCCCATCCATCGACGGCGTACCGGCCAACCGTCTCGATGCACTCCCGCTTCTCCTCCGCCGACGGGCTCGTCGAGCCAACCACCCCGATCAGTCCGCCCTGCAGGTCCGGACCCATGTTTCTCGTGTCGATGATGAATACCCGCATCCTGATCACTCCCCTGGTCGATCGTTTTGTTTGCCTTTCCGGCGGGGAGATCAGTGGCGAGTGGAAGGTGCCGAAGTGCCGGGACCGTGGAATACCGGAGGGAGCGCAGCGAGTGAGGATATGCCGCGAAAGCCCGGCACGGAAGCACCGGGAACGAGCTACGATCGGGCGGCGGAAAGACACACAAACCGTCAAAGGCAGCGCCGCCGGAGGCGGCTCCTCCCGTCGTTGCCTGAGCGGTATCGCACGACGGGGCCGTCCAGTCGATCTCCGACGCCCGTCACCGACTTATTTCTTCGAGATCGGCTGGTCACAACGGCGCCGGTCGACCACCGAGGCGCGAGTATCCCACGGGCGAGCGCGCTGACAACCGACTGGGGGGAGGCGGCGTCAGATGCGACGGCACCATACCCGGAGGTTCGCTAAGAATCCACCAAGATCAGGGCCGCCATGTGAGCTGCCAGCCTTAGTTGACCTGGATTAGCGGACTTCCGAAAGAGTTCGCGTTCTCCATCAGGGGTGCGCGAGCGCATTCGCGACCGCGGTCTGCGCCTGGGCGTGCGTGCCCAGCCCGTGCGCGGCGAGATAATGCTCCGCATCTAGGGCGGCAGCGCAGCCGGTGCCCGCGGCTGTGATGGCCTGCCGGTACCGACGGTCGACGAGGTCGCCGCACGCGAACACGCCGGGCAGGTTCGTCTCGGTGGTCGGATGCTGAACCTTCACGTAACCGTCGGCGTCCAGATCGATCTGACCCGCGACCAATGCGCTGCGCGGGTCGTGACCGATCGCCACGAACAGGCCGGTCGCATCCAGGGTGCCCGGCTCGCCCGTGACGGTGTTGCGAACCGTGAGCCCGTTCAGCTTGTCGTCACCGTGGGCTTCGGCGATCTGGGTGTTCCAGCGGATGGTGATCTTGGGGTTCTCTTGCGCCCGATCCTGCATGATCTTCGATGCGCGCAAGGCATCACGCCGGTGGATGAGGGTTACCGAGTTGGCGAACCGGGTGAGGAACATGGCCTCCTCCAGCGCCGAGTCGCCGCCGCCGGCGACCGCGATGTCCTGATTCTTGAAGAACGCGCCGTCGCAGGTGGCGCACCACGATATCCCGTACCCGGAGAGCCGATCCTCTCCCTCGATGCCGAGCTTGCGGTGCGCCGACCCCATCGCAAGGACCACGACGTGTGCCTCATACACGGTTCCGCTTCCGGTGGAGATCGACTTGATGTCGCCGGTCAGGTCGACGGCGGTCGCATCATCGTAGACGAGGCGAGCGCCGAAGCGCTCGGCCTGCTGGCGCAGGTTCTCCATCAGGTCCGGGCCCTGGATGCCGTCGATGAAGCCGGGGAAGTTCTCGACCTCGGTGGTGTTCATCAGCGCACCGCCGATCTCGACCGAGCTGGTCAGCACGATCGGGTCAAGGCCGGCGCGGGCCAGATAGATCGCGGCCGTGTACCCGGCGGGGCCAGAGCCGATGACGACAACGTTTTCGACGCTCACGCGGGCGTCACCTCCAGACTCGTCAGCAGCTCGCGCACGTGCTGCTCCACCTCGTCGCGGATGACGCGGACCTGCTCGATGGACTGGCCTTGCGGGTCTTGCAGTTCCCAGTCCTGGTAGCGCTTGCCGGGGTAGATCGGGCAGGCGTCGCCGCAGCCCATTGTGATGACGACGTCCGCGGCCTGAACGACGTCGTCGGTCAGCGGCTTGGGGAACTCGCGGCTCATATCCAATCCCATCTCGGTCATCGCCTCGACCACGGCCGGGTTCAGCTCATGGGCGGGCATCGACCCGGCGGAGCGGACGTGGATGCGGCCGCCGGAGAGCGCCTCGGTGAGGACGGCGGCCATCTGGGAGCGGCCGGCGTTCTGCTCGCACACGAACAGCACCTCGGGCCAGATCACCGGCAGGGCGCCCTTGGCTTGGGCGAGCGCGGTCAGGCGTTCGGTCGCGAAGTGAATGGTGCGGGTCGCCAGGTGCGCCTTCACGGTCGCGGTGCGCAGCAGCGCCGTGTACGACTCCAGCACGTACCGTTCGACGGTCTCCCGGTTGAAGATCCCCTCGAACTTGGCCGCCAGATCGTCGGCGAGACGGCGCAGATACTGTTCCGGGTAGGCGAGTTCCGGCTGGGCTCGGCGCCCCGTCGCGTCGATGGTCATGAGCGTCACACCGCCGCTGGGAGGAGCTCGGCGAGCAGGTTCTGGACGCGCTGCTTGATATCGTCGCGGATCGGACGGACCTCGTCCACAGGACGCCCGGCCGGGTCGGTGAGCTCCCAGTCCTCGTAGCGCTTCCCGGGGAAGATCGGGCACGTGTCGCCGCAGCCCATGGTGATGACGACGTCGGACTCCTTGACCGCCTCAGTGGTGAGGATCTTCGGCTGCTCGCCCGCGATGTCGATGCCCTCCTCGGCCATGACCTGCACGGCGACCGGGTTGATCTGGTCTTTCGGCTCGGAGCCGGCGGAGAGGACCTCGACGCGGTTTCCGGAGAGCTCGCGCATGTACCCGGCGGCCATCTGGGAGCGGCCGGCGTTGTGGATGCAGACGAACAGGACGGTGGGCTTGGTGTCAGTCATGGTTCTCCTCGGTTCTCAACGATCTTCGTTAAGCATAGATGTAGGTCAATGCTTTTTCCAGTCGTCTATCGCCGAATTCGGCAATCGTTCACTTTTCGATCCGCTCGAGAAGGTCGCGGACGCGACCCTCGATGTCGTTTCGGATCTCGCGGACGCGGGCGATCGGTTGCCCGACGGGGTCGGGGATGTCCCAGTCCAGGTACTCGCGGCCGGGGTAGATGGGGCAGGCGTCGCCGCAGCCCATAGTGATCACGTAGTCGGCCGCGCGGACCGCTTCGTCGGTGAGCGGCTTGGGGAATTCGCCGCCGAGCGGGGTGCCGATCTCGTCCAGCACCGTGACGATCGTCGAGCGCACCGCCTCCGCCGGCTCCGAGCCGGCTGTACGGACGATGACCCGGTCGCCGGCGAGCTGGCGCAGGATCGCCGAGGCGAGCTGGGAGCGGCCGGCGTTCTGCACACAGACGAACAGCACCTCCGGCACGGTGTGGATGGTTTCGTCGGCCCGTAGGAGCGCATCGAGCCGATCGATCGTGAAGCTGCTGGTCTGCGACGCTCGGGTCGGATGCGATCCGTCGCGCTCACCGAGCATCCGGTAGCTGTCGTGGACATACGAATTGACGGTCTCCGGCGCTAACACCCCTCGGTACCGCGCCGTCAGGTCGGCGACGATGCGCTCCAGCGCGGGTGTGTCATCGCGTGTCTCGCCGTCTCGGACCAGGTCGGCGACGCGGTCAAGCTGGGAGGGTGTGATCGAGTACCACGCGGTCCGGCCGATCTGTTCGCGCTCGACCAGGCCCTCGTTCTTGAGCATCCGCAGGTGGTGCGAGACGGTGGGCTGGGTGAGGCCGAGGGCTTCGGCCATTCGGGTCACCGAGCCTCTGCCTTCCTCTGAGTCGAGAATGATCCGCAGCAGAGCCGCACGCGTCGGATCGCTGATGCGCTTGAGGCTTTGCAGTCCGGTGACGTTGGCGACACTCATAGACGTGAGTCTATGCGCCTTGCCGCCCAGCCGTGTCCGGTGCGCCGTCATCCTCGTCGAGCAGCATCCCGACCGAGGTCGCACATGCATCGCCCTTCCATGCTTCGATGCCCTCACGGGCGGCGAAGAAGGCGATGACGAGACCTGCGATCGGGTCTGCCCACCACCAGCCGAGAAGGCTGTTCACGAGCAAGCCGACCAGCACAGCGGCGGAGAGATATGTGCAGATCAGCGTCTGTTTGGAGTCCGCCACGGCCGTCGCCGACCCGAGTTCTCGCCCGGCGCAGCGCTCGGCGTAGGAGAGGAACGGCATGACGACAACGCTCAGTGCGGTCAGGACGATCCCGACCGGAGAGTGCTGGACGTCGATCCGCCCAACGAGCGAAAGTACTGAGCTGAGGGTCACGTAGACGGCGAGCGCGAAGAACGCGAGGGCGATGACGCGCAGGGTCGGCTTCTCCCAGCGCTCGGGGTCGCGGCGAGTGAACTGCCATGCGACGGCAGCCGCCGAGAGCACCTCGATGGTCGAGTCGAGGCCGAAGCCAATCAGGGCCGTCGAGGAGGCAGCGCTGCCAGCAGCAATCGCCACAACGGCTTCGATGAGGTTGTAGCCGATGGTTGCTGCGACGATCCATCGAATGCGGCGCTGAAGAACCAGAGCCCGGTCGGCGGAGGCGGCCACGGTCATGCGCACTGACACTCCTCCCCATCGCAGCATCCGGGTTCCACGAACAAGGTCACCCGCAGGAGCTCGTCCAGCGCGGGCGCGATATGACCGTCGGCGAGCCGGTACCAGGTGCGTCGACCTTCGGGGATGGCCTCCACCAGACCGCAACCGCGCAGACACGCGAGCTGGTTCGACATCACCTGGCGGGACACCCCAAGTGCTTCGGCGAGATCGGACGGAAAGGCGGGCGCTTCCCGCAGTGCGAGCAGGATGCCGACCCGGTGGGGTCGGAGAGTGCATGCCCGAACCGCGCGAGAGCGGCAGTGTGCGTGACGGTGGCGGCCGGTGCGAGTGTCGTCATCGCTCGACCTCAGTGAGTGAGAGCGAAGGCGGTCAGCTGCTCCGCCGTCCCCGAGACGATCAGTCGGAGATCGTCGTGCGTGTCATCGATGTCCCAGTCGACGAACGCACAACAGGACTGTTCGGCGGTCACGAGGTCGCGCAGCTCCGCAAGGGAAGTGTCGTTCTTGACGTAGCCGACGGTGATGTTGCCGTCGCCGTTCTCACGACTGATGCCGTACCGCTCATCGAAGTCGTGCCAGCGTTTCACTTGTTCCCTGCCAGTGCTGGGAGACAGTGTGCAAGCGATCGGGAGTCCGTTGAGGGGGCCGACATGCGTCATGTTCTGATGATACAGCGATTGCTGTACTAACGGAACGTTCGCACGCGGCCACCCACGCGTCAGCCCGCTAGGAGCAGCACGAGGACCCGCTCGCGCCGGTCGAACAGACACCTGTGGCCGGGAGCACGAGTTGCACGTTGCGTGCCGACGCGATGTCGCCGGCGAGGTAGGCGGTGATGGATCGGACCTGCTCGTATCCGGTGGCGAGGAGGAACGTCGGGGCGCGTCCGTAGGACTTCATCCCGGCGAGGAAGAAGTTCGGTTCCGGCTGCTCCAGCTCGGCGAACCCGTGGGGCTCGACCGTGCCGCAGGAGTGGATGTTGGGGTCGATCAGCGGCGCCAGCCGGACGGGAGCCTCCACGATCTCGTCCAGGTCGAGCCGGATCTCGCGCAGCATGTCCAGGTCGGGCCGGAAGCCTGTCGCGTTCACCACGATGTCGGTGTCGTGCTCGACGAGCTCGCCCGCTCGCTGGCCGATCAGCTTGACGCCGTTCTCGGTTGCGGCGAGGCGGAGGATTTCGAACCGGTCGAGCTGCTGGATGGCGCCGGTACCGATGAGGCGGTCGACGCGCTTGCCGATGGCGGCGCGCTCGATCAGCTGGTCGTTATCCGAAGTGGCGACCCGGACGGCGCTGGCGTTGCGGATGAGCCAGGTGATCTGCGTCTCCGGCACCTCGCGCTTGAGGGCGGCGAGGTTCAGGAGGGTGTTCGCTGCGGAGTGGCCCGCGCCCACGACGGTGACGCGCTTGCCGGCGAACCGGTCGCGCTCGCGCCCAATCACATCCGGCAGAGCGTGCGAGACGTGCCCGGCGACCGACGGCAGTCCGAGGGGGTCCAGCCCGGACGAGGCCAGACTGTTCGGGGTCAGGTAGGTGCCGGACGCGTCGATGACGGCGCGGGCCGTGACCTCCCGCACGCCGTCCGCATCGCTGATGCGGAGCAGGAACGGGGTGTCGTCGCGGCCGGTGCTGCGGGTGCGGTCCATGCCCTCGCGACTGACATCGGTGACCGTGACGCCGTAACGGATGTGCGGACGGATCGAGTCGAGTGCAGCCAGCGGCGCCAGGTAGTCATCCAGGAATTGGCCGCCGGTGGGCAGCTTCTTCTCGTCGGGACTCGCCCACCCTGTTTCAGCCAGGAGCCGGGCTGCGGCCGGGTCGACGAGCATCTTCCAGGGCGAGAAGAAGCGGATGTGCGCCCACTGGGAGACGGTGTGACCGGACGCGTCGCCGGTCTCGTAGATCTCGAACGGGATGCCGCGTTCGATCAGGTGGGCGGCGGCCGCGAGCCCGATCGGCCCGGCGCCGATGATCGCCACCGGGAGCCCGTCGAGGCGGCTGCTGCGGACCGTGGGTACGGTCAGGTCGACGAGGGTCATCCGTCATTCTCCATTCATCGAAGGTTTTCGATTTATAGTGTGCATGCTTCATCGAAATCTGTCAATGTATGGGTACACTAACAGCATGGCCGTTCTCGAAGCACTCCCGATCACACCCGTGAATGCCTGCTGCACTCCCGTGACGAGCGAGACCCTCTCGCTCGACGAGGCGGAGTCGATGGCCACGGCGTTCAAGGCGCTCGGCGACCCCACCCGGCTCCGCCTGCTCTCGATCGTGGCCAACTCCGAGGGCCAGGAGGCGTGCGTGTGCGACCTGACCGAACCGGTCGGGCTCAGCCAGCCGACGGTGTCGCATCACCTTAAGCTTCTGCTGGACGCGGGCTACATCACCCGATCGAAGCGCGGCACCTGGTCGTACTACAAGCTGGTCCCGGGAAGCCTGGAGCGCGTGTCGAAGGTGCTCACGACGGCACTGTGACCGAGCTCGCCCAGCCGCCTGTCGCAACGAGGCAGCCATCGCGCTGGAGTCTCGCCGCACTGTCGGCCGGCCAGATCCTGAACTGGGGGATCCTCTACTACGCCCCGGTCGTAGAGCATCGGGTGTCTACCGTGGTCCGAACCCGTCGGTTCTGGGTGCTGGTGGGCACGATGTCGCTGATCACCACCAGCCTGTATGCGGTGACCCTCGCGATCATTCCGCTCTTCACGGAGAAGGGCATGAGCTACGGCGTCGCCGCGCTGGCCCTGGGGTTGGTGGGCGCCGGACAGGTGATCGGCCGGTTGCTGTTCTACCTGACCCCTCACCGCTCGAAGCCGTCGCTGCCGATCGCGGTCATCGCTCTCGGGTCGACCGTTGGGCTGCTCGGGCTTGCCCTGATCCCTGGCCCGGTGTGGCTGCTGATTCTCGTCGCGATCCTGGTCGGCGCGATACGCGGCGCTCACACACTGGTTCAGGCGTCCGCTGTCGCCGACCGTTGGGGAGTCCACAACTACGGGTCGATCAACGGTGTCTTCGCCGCCCCGATCACTGTGCTGACGGCGCTCGCACCGGCGCTCGGGCCCCTTATCGCCAACAGCGTCGGCAGCTACGCGGGGATGGCCGCGCTCATGGCCGGCGTGGCCTTGGCAGCGTTGGCTCTCTCGCGGGCGACCTAGCTCGGCGTCAAATGCGCTGCGAGGGAGTCGATCCTGCGCGCGATCTCCTGGAAGGCCGACTCGAACGCCTGCGCACTGCCGTCTAACACCGGGTCCGGAATCGACCAGTGCGCACCTCCCAGCCCCAGCTCCTCGTGTGCGCGGTCGCAGACGGTCACCACATAGTCGCCGTCCGCGATGACGTCCGCATAGAGCTTCGGCCGACCGATCAACGCCACGCCGTGGTGCGCCGCCACCTGAACGGCGCCCTCTGCGACGCGTGCCGCCGGATGCGTACCGGCCGAGACGGCCGGGACCGTGCTGGTGCGCGACCAGAGCGCCTCCGCCAGTTGCGAGCGTGCCGAGTTCGCAGTGCAGACGAAGACGACGCGGTGCGCTGCGGCATCGGCCGACGGCCCCAGCGCCGCGAGCGCGGCCGGCCGGAGGCGCACGTACGTTCTCCGGCGATCTCCCTCCGAGCGCTCGCGCACGATGATCCCTTGACGCTCCAGGACCGCGAGATGGTGCGCTAGCAGATTGGTCGACACCCCGAGCTCCGCGACGAGCTCTCCCGGTGTCAAGTCGCCGATCACGAGGAGGTCCAGGACCCGCAGGCGCAACGGATCGGCGAGGGCCGCGTGCAACGCAGCCCGCTCCTCCAAGGGATTTCGCCCACTGTTCATTGCCTCAATCTTGACTGAGGTAACTTGCACCGGTCAAGATGAACGCGATGAATACGCGCCTCCTCTCCCGACTGCTCGCTGAATTCCTGGGAACCGGACTCCTCGTCACGGTCGTCGTCGGCTCCGGGATCGCCGCCAGCCGCCTCTCCCACGACACCGGCCTGCAGCTGCTCGAGAACAGCATCGCCACCGCCCTCGGCCTCGCCGTGCTGATCCTCCTGTTCGGCTCCGTCTCCGGAGCCCACTTCAACCCGGTCGTCTCACTGGTCGACTGGATCGGCGGCCGATCCGCCCGCAACGGACTGACCCTCGCCGAGGCGGGGGCATACATCCTCGCGCAGGTCCTCGGCGCCATCGGCGGAGCCCTGCTCGCCAACGCGATGTTCGAGCTGCCCACGCACGTTGCCACCACCGAGCGGGTCACTGCCGGGACGCTCCTCGGCGAAGTCGTCGCGACGGCCGGGCTCATCATGCTGATTCTCGCGCTCGCCCGAACCGGACGCAGCGCCGCTGCCGCCCCCGCGATCGGCGCCTACATCGGCGCCGCCTACTGGTTCACCAGCTCCACCTCGTTCGCGAACCCCGCCGTCACCATCGGCCGGATCTTCTCCGACTCGTTCGCCGGCATCGCCCCGGCGTCCGTCCTCCCCTTCATCGCCGCCCAACTCGTCGGCGCCGCCATCGGCGTCGCACTCACCCTGGCGCTGTTCCGCTCCGAGAAGGTGCTGGCCCAGGCCGCGGCGGACGTCGTCATCCCGCAGACCACCGATCGCTGAACGGAACCGTCCCATGCATCTCGTCGCCATCGGCGGCAGCGACGCCGGAATCTCCGCCGCGCTGCGCGCCCGCGAACTCGACCCGGCGACCGACGTCACCGTCGTCGTCGCCGACGAATACCCCAACTTCTCCATCTGCGGCATCCCGTACTACTTCTCCGGTGACGTGCGCCCCTGGCAGTCGCTCGCCCACCGGACCCACGCCGACCTCGAAGCCACCGGAATGTCGCTGAGGCTCAACACGCTCGCCACCAACATCGACGTCGCCGGTCAACGATTGAACGTCCGGGCGGCGGACGGAACCGAGTCCGTGATCGGGTACGACGAGCTGATCGTCGGCACCGGCGCGCTCCCCTCGCACGCGGGCATCACCGGACTCGACCAGCTCACCCCCGCCGATGGGCTGCACGTCATCCACTCGATGGGCGATACCTTCGCCCTGGACCGTGACCTTGAAGCACGCGACCCGCGCACCGCGATCATCATCGGCGCCGGCTACGTCGGCCTCGAGATGGCCGAAGGATTCACCGCGCGCGGCATCGACGTCACCGTTCTCCAGCGCGGACCCGAAGTCCTCTCCACGCTCGACCCGGAACTCGGGTCCTCCGTCCGCGAGGAACTGACCAGCCACGGCGTGCACGTGCGCACCCGCACCGTGGTTCGCTCGGTTGAGAAGGACACTGACGGTCTCCTCGTCCGCGCCGACCAGGATGGCCAAGCCGTCGACCTGCGAGCCGACATCGTGCTCGCTGTTGTCGGTGTCCGCCCGAACACTCAGCTCCTGGAATCCGCCGGAGCCACCCTCGGCGCCGGCCGCGCGGTCATCGTCGACGAGCACATGTGCACCGGACTCCCCCACGTCTACGGTGCCGGCGACGGGGTCGTCACCCACCACCGGCTGCTCGGGGTCACCTACCTCCCGCTCGGGACGACCGCGCACAAGCAGGGACGCGTGGCCGGGGAGAACGCCCTGGGCGGCGACGCCCGCTTCGCCGGCTCCGTCGGAACCCAAGTCGTCAAGGTCTTCGACCTCGTCGCAGCGCGAACCGGCCTTCGCGACCACGAAGCACGCGCCGCCGGCTTCCAGAGCGTCACCACCCAGACCACCGCCGACGACCACAAGCGCTACTACCCGGGCGCCCAGCCGATCAGCATCCGCATCACCGGGGACGCCGAAGACGGACGCCTCCTCGGCGCTCAACTCGTCGGCCGCCTCGGCACCGAGACAGCCAAACGCGTCGACACCTACGCGACGGCGCTCTTCGCCGGGCTGACCGTCCAGCAGATCAGCGACCTCGACCTCTCCTACACGCCGCCACTCGGCTCACCGTGGGACGCCGTCCAGGCGGCGACCCAAGCCTGGACCCGAGCCACCATCGAAACCGAGATCACGGTATGAACGACGCCCCCACCGTCCTCTTCCTCTGCACCCACAACGCCGGCCGCTCGCAGCTCGGATCCCACCTCTTCCGCCACGTCGCCGGCGACCGCGCCCACGCCACCAGCGCCGGCACGGCGCCCGCTGACGGGCCAAGCCAGCCCGTGGTTCAGGCTCTCGCCGAGCTCGGCATCGACAGCTCCGGCGCGCAGCCCCGAGCGGTGACGGCCGACGACCTCGCGACCGCCGACATCGTCGTGGCCATGAAGCCTGGGCTCCAGCTTCCCGGCCCCGTGGCGGGCCAGTTCGTCCAATGGGCGTTCCCCGACCCGGCGAGCTGGGACCTCGACGGCGTGCGGGAGCTCCGGGACACGATCCTGGTGCAGGTCGAAGAACTAGTGGAGTGGGTCGCGCCCGCACAAGAATGATTCAGTGACCACACTGGAAGACTCGACAGGCAAATGATCATCCGACCACTCACGCAGACCGACTGGCCCGAGGTCGAGCGGATCTATTCCGAGGGCATCGCGACCGGAAACGCCACATTCGAGTCCACGCCTCCGTCGTGGGATCGCTTCGACGCGGGCAAGCTGCACGTCGGTCGACTGGTCGCGGTCGATGAAGGCGGCCTCGCCGGCTGGGCAGCCGTGTCCCCGGTCTCCTCACGCGAGGTCTACCAGGGCGTCGTCGAACACTCCGTCTATGTTGCTGACCGCGCGCGCGGCCGCGGACTGGGACGGCTGCTCCTGAACGAGCTGATCAGCGCGTGCGACAACGCGGGCATCTGGACGATCCAGTCGAGCATCTTCCGCGAGAACACGGCCAGCCTCCGTCTCCACGAGCACGCCGGTTTCCGAGTCGTCGGCCATCGCGAACGCATCGCCCGGATGACCTACGGGCCGTGGGTGGGGCAATGGCGCGACACCATCCTTATCGAGCGGCGACGGGAACAGTAGTCCGCACCCCTGGCGCGGCGCTACCCTGGGCGCACCGGAGGGAGGCCCCCTCATGCGCACGGAACCTCTGCTCGGACTGGACGTTGCCTCGCTCTCCGCCGTCTTCCTGGTCCTGCTCGGAATCCACGTCGCGGCGGCTCTGGTCGCCATCGTGAGCGGACTCGTTGCCATGTTCAGCCGAAAGGGCTCCGGCCGACATGTCGTCAGCGGCCGGTTCTACTTCGGAGCGATCCTGATCGTCTTCGCTTCCGCGTGCGCGATGTCCGCCTTCCGGTGGCCCGCCGACCTACCGCTCGTTGCTCCCGGTGCTGTCGCGGCCGTCGCGGCCACCTACGGGTTCATCTACCGTCGGCTCCACCGACCCGGCGACGCTCCACACATCATCGCCATGGGAGTCTCTTACGTCGCCATGCTGACCGCGTTCTACGTCGACAACGGACCTCACCTGCCGATCTGGCAGCTCCTCCCGTCCTGGCTGTTCTGGTTCCTGCCGGCGATCATCGGGACACCCCTTATCATGCGTGCGGTACTGCGCCACCGTCGGATGCGATCGGAGCGGGCGGCTGCGCGGACACCATAACTTTAGCTAGCGGGTGGCTGCGAAAAAGGGCCCTGGATGGCACCGACAACCACCGCGGTGAGCCTGTCTACGGCGGAATGATCCGATGCGGTCGCGGCGGCTCCCATGGCGTGAACGGCGAACGCCGCGAGATCGTCTGCTGGTATGTCGGTGCGTGCGCGCCCGGCGCGGGCATCCTCATCAATGAGTTCACGCACCATGTCAGTCAGTTCGAGCTCGGCCGGCGAGATCCGCTCCGGAAGGTGCAGGACACCATCATCCCCATGTTGGTGTCGACGCAGCCGCGCGTACGCCTGTAGCGCTTCGCTCAGGCGGGATTCGGCTGGACTATCGTGCGCAATGCTGCGCAGCTGTTGGAGGTGACGCCCTATCTCTCGCTCCTGCCAGCCGGCCACCGCGGCGGCCACATCGGGTACGTACTTGTACAGCGTGGCGCGCCCTACTCCGCTGGCCTCTGCCAGGGCGGTCATCGTCAGACCGGTGATCCCCTCCCGATGAACCAGCCTCCCCGTCGCGTCGAGGATCGAATCGAGCACGGCCGAACGGTGCTCTTCGATCGTCTCGCTCCACAGCTTCGGCATGATTCCACTATAGCCGTTTGGGAGACGCTTTGACGTTTACGCGACGTTCTGTATAGATAAAGGCGTGACAGACAACAGGAACAGGCCCCCGCGCTGGGTGCTCGTCGTATCCGCAACGATCGTTCTGGCGATAGCCGTACTTCTCGTCCTGCATCTCACCGGTAACGGCATGGCGCGGATGCACGGATGACGTCGCCGCGAGCTCGAACGGCGATCGTCGCGTGGCACGTGGGGCTGTCGATCGGCTGGGTCGGCGCAGTCGCTGCCTTCGCCACCATCGCAACACTCGGCTGGACGACCGCCGAAGAGGATCTCTGGGCAGGAATCTATGCGGCGCTTCGGGCGACCATATGGTTCGTGATCGTTCCTCTCGCGGGTGCCAGCCTGATAAGCGGTATCTTCGTCTCGCTCATCACCCGCTGGGGATTGACGCGTCACTATTGGGTCCTGTTGAAGCTGATCCTGACTGTTGTCGCTACCGCCGCCCTCGCACTGCACGCACACGTCTCCGACATCGCCGCGCACGCGGCGGTGACAACCGGACGAGATTTCGCGGCCGCTCGCGTCCAACTTGTCGTCGACAGCGTCGCAGGGCTGATCGTGCTCTGCGCGATCGCGCTCCTGAGCTTTATCAAACCCCGAGGGATCACGCCCTGGGCCGCGCGAGAACGAGTCCTGCAGCGAAGTTGATGCTCCGCAATTACCTCGGTCGATAGATCGATGTCGCTCTCGATGCGGCTCAACTCAGCCGCACGGGCAGTCAATCGACGTCGTCACGATCCAATTGGGACAACAGTGCGCAGGAGCCGACCGTGGGGGCGTGCGCGGAATGAGCCGCCATGAGAATGCGCGTGGGCGTGCGCCATCGAACCTCCGATCGGGGGTGGGTGGCCGCGCCACTGTAGTACGGCGATCTCGAACGACAGAGAAGAGCCGCTGCGAAAACCACCATGTTGCGCGACGACGGACATCCAGGGTTGCAGAAATACCACCTAGGGGTATCATTTTCCAAGACAGCGATACCCTCCGAGGGTATCCCAGCAATCATGGAGGACTGATGGAAACGATCGAGTACCAGGTGACCGGAATGACCTGCGAGCACTGCGAGCGGGCAGTGTCCACCGAGGTGGCCCAGGTCGCCGGCGTCGAGAACGTGAAGGTGTCCGCGTCCGACGGCGTTCTGCATGTCACCGCCGCGACCGGCGTGGACGACACCGCCGTACTCGCCGCGGTCGACGAGGCCGGCTACGCCGCCGTCCGGAAGTAGGAACCGCACCGCCGTCCGAACCTGAGGAGCACCACATGACAGCATCTCCCTCGCCCGCAGCAAGCAGCGCCACCCTCGAGCTCGAGGTCGGCGGAATGACCTGCGCGTCGTGCGCAATGCGGATCGAGAAGAAGCTGAACCGTCTGGACGGCGTCACCGCGACCGTGAACTACGCGACCGAAAAGGCACGAGTGTCCCTGCCGGACGGCATGGATGTGGCCACCGTGATCGCCGAAGTCGAGAAGACGGGTTACACAGCCGCGCTCCCGGCTGTCGAACTCGAAAGCGAGCCGGCGGACGCCGACCCGGAACTCACTGGACTTCGCAACCGGCTCATCGGCAGCGTCGCGCTGTCCGTTCCGGTCATCGCATTGGCGATGATCCCGCCGCTGCAGTTCACGTACTGGCAGTGGCTCTCGCTCACGCTGGCGGCACCGGTCGTGGCGTGGGGAGCGTGGCCGTTCCACAAAGCAGCGTTCATCAACGCCCGCCATGGAGCGGCCACGATGGACACCCTGGTGTCGATCGGAACCCTGGCCGCATTCGTCTGGTCGCTCTACGCCCTCTTCTTCGGAACGGCGGGGATGCCCGGGATGACTCACGGGTTCAGCTTCACGGTGACCGCCTCGGACGGAGCTGGCAACATCTATCTCGAGGTCGCCGCTGGAGTCACCACCTTCGTGCTCGCCGGCCGCTATTTCGAGAAGCGATCGAAGCGGCAGGCCGGCGCAGCCCTGCGGGCGCTCCTTGAACTCGGCGCCAAGGATGTGGCAGTGATCCGCGACGGCCTGGAGGTGCGCATCCCAATCGAGACGCTGCGCACCGATGACGAGTTCGTGGTCCGGCCCGGCGAGAAGATCGCCACCGACGGGATCGTGGTCGACGGTTCGAGTGCGATCGACATGTCGCTGCTCACAGGCGAATCCGTGCCCGTCGAGGTCACGGCCGGTGACGCCGTTGCCGGTGCCACGGTGAACTCCGGCGGCCGCCTCCTGGTGCGCGCCACCCGGGTCGGCAGCGACACGCAACTCGCGCAGATGGCCAAGCTCGTCGAGGACGCCCAGTCCGGCAAAGCAGCGGTGCAGCGTCTCGCCGATCGCATCTCCGGCATCTTCGTCCCGATCGTTCTGGGCATCGCCGTAGTCACCCTGGCGGCCTGGATACTCACCGGTCACCCGACCGCTGCGGCTTTCACGGCCGCCGTGGCGGTACTGATCATCGCCTGCCCCTGCGCGCTCGGACTCGCCACCCCGACGGCGCTCCTGGTCGGAACCGGACGTGGAGCGCAACTCGGCATCCTGATCAAGGGACCCGAAGTGCTGGAGTCCACCCGCACCGTCGACACCATCGTCCTGGACAAGACCGGCACGGTCACCGCCGGGAAGATGACACTGCTCCAGGTCATCACCGCGCCCGACGTCGAGGAGTCCACACTGCTCCGGATAGCCGGCGCCGTTGAAGCTGCTTCCGAGCACCCGATCGCCCGAGCCGTCGCCGCCGCGGCCATCGAGCGCGTCGGCACCCTCTCCACTCCTGAATCCTTCGTGAACATCGAAGGCCGCGGCGTACAGGGCGTTGTGGACGGACACCTGGCGCTCGTGGGCCGCCAGTCGCTGCTGGAGGACTGGTCCATCGTCCTCGATGACAGGCTCGCAACCGCCAAGAACTCTGCTGAAACTGCCGGACAGACCGTGGTCTGCGTCGCATGGGACGGGAAAACGCGAGGGCTGCTCGTCGTCGCGGACGCGATCAAGCCGACCAGCCGAGAAGCGGTGGCCGCGTTCAAGCAGCTCGGACTCACCCCGATCCTGCTCACCGGAGACAACGCGACCGTCGCTCGGGAGGTTGCTCGCGCGGTGGGCATCGAGACCGTGCTCGCCGAGGTTCTCCCCCAAGACAAGGCCGATACCGTGCGCCGGCTTCAGACCGAAGGCAAGACGGTGGCGATGGTCGGCGACGGGGTCAACGACGCCGCAGCCTTAGCGACCGCCGACCTGGGACTGGCGATGGGAACCGGTACGGATGCCGCCATCGAAGCTGCTGACATCACGCTCGTCCGCGGTGACCTCCGGGCTGTCGCCGATGCCGTCCGGTTGGCCCGGCGAACGCTGGGCACGATCAAGACGAATCTGTTCTGGGCATTCGCCTACAACGTTGCGGCGATCCCGCTGGCAGCGTTCGGCCTGCTCAATCCGATGATCGCCGGAGCGGCAATGGCATTCTCCAGCGTGTTCGTCGTGAGCAACAGCCTCCGCCTGCGCGGCTTCCGCTCCAAGACCACCACGACCCGAACGGCCGCCTGAACGCCGGCGACCGTGCTCGAAACCGCATGACCACTCACGAAAAGGACACATCATGAGCGACAGCTGCTGCAACACCAGCACCACCAGCGACCACCACCACGCCGCCACCATGCCGACGGGAAGCACCAACCTCCTCGGCGGGACGGGCGCCGACGATCTCACCGAGTGCGTCGTGATGAAGGGCAGCACCGTCAGCAAGGCGAAGGCAGAGGCACAAGGCCTCTACCGCGACTACAACGGCGAGCGGTACTGGTTCTGCTGTGCCGGCTGCGCACCCCGTTTCGACGCCGACCCCACGGCATACATCACCGCATAACCGCCACCGCCCGGTACAGGCGGCCAGCAGCACATCACCCAGGTGAAGGGCTAAGCATGAACGACCACACCGAGCACGACGGGCGCGACCACCGCGCCCACTCCACCTCGACCGAGACCGCCGAGAACCACGAGGCCCACGACGTGGGCGAGCACGCCGGACACGACATGGCCGGACACGCCGGTCACGGCGGAATGGGTGGGCACGCCGGCCACGGCGACCATGTCGGCCAGTTCCGTCGTCTGTTCTGGATCATGCTCATCATCGCCGTCCCCGTCGTCGGCTTCTCCTCGATGTTCGCGATGATCCTGGGGTACCCGCTGCCGGACGCCGCCTGGGTGGCGTGGATCTCGCCGATCCTCGGAACGGTCATGTACGTCTGGGGCGGTCGCCCATTCCTCACTGGCGCCGTCGGTGAACTGCGGGCGCTCAAACCCGGCATGATGCTGCTGATCGCGTTGGCGATCACGGTCGCGTTCCTGGCGTCCTGGGGTGCGAGCCTGGGGATCCTGGATCACGAACTCGACTTCTGGTGGGAGCTCGCCCTCCTCATCGTGATCATGCTGCTGGGCCACTGGATCGAGATGCGGTCACTGGCACAGACCACCTCCGCCCTCGACTCACTGGCAGCGCTGCTGCCCGACGAGGCCGAACGCGTCGAGGGTGACAGCACGGTGCAGGTCGCCCCCGCCGACCTCGGGGTCGGCGACGTCGTCGTCGTCCGCCCCGGTGGCCGCATCCCCGCCGACGGACGCGTCGTTTCCGGCTCGGCGAGCATGGACGAGTCGATGATCACCGGCGAATCCAGCACCGTGCGCCGCGACGTCGGAGACGCCGTCGTCGCGGGCACCGTCGCAACCGACTCCGGTCTGCGCGTTGAAATCACCGCGGTCGGCGACGACACCGCGCTCGCCGGTATCCAACGCCTGGTCAGCGACGCCCAGAATTCCTCGTCCCGCGCCCAGCGGATCGCCGACACCGCCGCCGGGTGGCTGTTCTGGTTCGCCCTCGGCGCGGCGATCATCACCGCGGTCGTCTGGACCCTGCTCGGCCTGCCGGATGAGGCCGTCGTGCGCACCATCACGGTTCTGGTCATCGCCTGCCCGCACGCCCTCGGTCTGGCCATCCCGCTCGTCGTCGCCATCTCGACCGAACGCGCCGCCCGCGGCGGAGTGCTCATCAAGGATCGGCTCGCCCTGGAGAGCATGCGCACCATCGACACGGTGCTGTTCGATAAGACCGGCACCCTGACCAAGGGCGAACCCAGCGTCACCGCGATCGAGACCACCGACGGCACCACCTCCGATCGACTGCTGGCACTGGCCGCCGCCGCCGAGGCGGACTCCGAGCACCCGCTGGCACGGGCCATCGTCAACGCCGCAGCCGCTCGCCATGTGACCGTCGGCGCAGCCGCAGGTTTCGAATCCTCCCCCGCGGTCGGAGTGTCGGCCACGGTCGACGGCCACCACGTCCAGGTCGGCGGCCCGAACCTGCTGCACGAAGCCGGAGTGGACGAACTCCGGATCGCCGACGCCTGGCGAGAGGACGGCGCCATCATCCTGCACGTCCTGGTCGACGGACAGGTGGCCGGTGCGCTCAAACTTGCCGACGAGATCCGCGAGGAGTCCCGGCAAGCGGTTGACGCCCTCCACGCTCAGAACGCGCAGGTCGTGATGATCACCGGCGACGCAGACGCCGTAGCCAGATCGGTCGCCAACGAACTCGGCATCGACCGGTACTTCGCCGGAGTGCGGCCAGAGGACAAGTCCGCGAAGGTCAAGGAGCTCCAGGCGGAGGGACGCAAGGTGGCGATGGTCGGCGACGGCGTCAACGACGCCCCCGCTCTTGCCCAGGCCGACGTCGGAATCGCCATCGGCGCCGGCACCGACGTCGCGATCGCCTCCGCAGGAGTGATCCTCGCCAGCGACGACCCGCGTTCCGTGCTGTCGGTCATCGAACTCTCCCGCGCAAGCTACCGCAAGATGAAGCAGAACCTGTGGTGGGCAGCCGGGTACAACCTCATCTCCGTGCCGCTTGCCGCCGGCGTGCTCGCACCAATCGGGTTCGTCCTGCCGATGTCGGTCGGCGCGATCCTCATGTCGTTGTCCACGATCGTCGTCGCCCTGAACGCTCAGCTGCTGCGCCGGCTCGACCTGCGACCAGAGACCAGCGCCCGCGTTGCCCTCGACCGAAATCGCACCCAGCCGGCGACGCCGGCACCCGCATCCCGAACCTGACCGCCCTTGGAGCCTTAATGAACGACACCACGACCACCGCCGAGCACGAACACCAGCACGGCTACATCACCGACAAAGCCGGATACATGCGGCGCCTCAGCCGGATCGAAGGGCAAGCCCGCGGAATCGCGCGAATGGTCGATGAAGAGCAGTACTGCATCGACATCCTCACCCAGATCTCCGCCCTGACCTCCGCACTCAAGAGCGTCGCCCTCGGCCTCGTCGACGACCACCTGAAACACTGCGTCACCGACGCCGTGCTACTGGGCGGGGACGAAGGCCAGGCCAAGATCCAGGAAGCCAGCGACGCCATCGCCCGACTCGTGCGTTCGTGACGGGTCCCGTGGGCTCAGCTTCCAGAACGACCCAACTCGTCCCGACGCCTGGCGTACTCGTCGTGGTCGATCTCGCCTCGGGCGTACCGTTCATCGAGAATGTCCCGAGGCGACGGACGCCCTGGCTGAACCGCACCACTACCGGCGGACGGACCACGCCGGCTAAGAGTGACCACCAGCACGATCACAACCGCGATGATCAGCAACGGCACAATCAGCCAAATGATCCACCACGCCCCCATGCCGCCCATCATCCACCCGTACACGTCCGCCTCCTCAAACGATTTCTCCATTCAGCTTGGACGCGAATGTGGAGACGGATGGGGCATTAGGTCCCGTCAGCGTTAAACCCCCGGCGGGTATCCAGACTGCGCCGGTAGTTTGTCTCCCGGAAGGAGGAGAAATGCTCGCCGACAGCATCTCGATGCGCACCCGCACCTGGCGCTGCGTGCTCGTCCTCCTCTTCGCGGTCGCGGGCATCGTGACCGGGATCCTCGCCATGCACGTTGTCAGCACGCCTATGGGCGAACCACACGGGTTCGTCGCGGTCCAGCCAGCGGTATCCGCGTCGACAGTGTCACACCCAGACCAATCGCACCCTGCAGTTTCCAGCCAGGCGATGTCCGACACCAGGGCGGGCGGGGGATGCGCTATCGACGGCTGTGATCCGATGCACGACACGACTGCCATGATCTGCACGCTCGCGCTGCTCGCCGCGACGATCCTCCTGATCGCCCCGGTACTCAGCCGGGCGCTCCTCGGCCTGGGCTCCCGGGCTGCACCCACGACCCTGGCCCGGATGATCACGCGCAGGGTCGGATCATCACCACCGTCTCTTCTCGCACTGTCTATCGATCGCAGATGACGCACACCGCACACCGCGCATCGCGCGGTGTTGCTTCAGCGTGCCTACCATCCGCAGATTCATACGACGAAAGAGACCCCACAATGAACATCCGACTGATCGCGATCGCCTCCGGCGCACTCCTGACCGCCGCCGCCTTGGCTGGCTGCACCGCGGGCGCCTCCGGAAAGGACCCAGGCATGGGCAGCATGTCCGGGATGACCCACGGGAGCTCGAGCCCCGCCGCCACCTCCGACCACAACCAGGCCGACGTCACCTTCGCCATGAGCATGGTGCCCCACCACCAGCAGGCCATCGAAATGTCCGACACGCTCCTTGCCAAGCAGGGCATCGACGCCCGGGTGACCGAACTCGCGCAGAAGATCAAGGCCGCGCAGCAGCCGGAGATCGACACCATGAATGGCTGGCTCGACACCTGGGGCCAGAAATCCGACATGGGCGGCATGGACATGGGCGGCGACGGCACGATGTCGCAACAGGACATGGACGCGCTGAGGAACGCGTCCGGCGCAGACGCGTCGAAGCTGTTCCTCACCCAGATGATCCAGCACCACCAGGGCGCCATCACCATGGCCACGACCGAGACCGAACAGGGCACGGCCACCGACGCCGTCGCGCTGGCGAAGAAGATCGCCGCCGCACAGAGCGCCGAGATCGCCACCATGAAGCAGCTCCTCGCCAGCCTCTGAACCGGTCGCACCAGACGCGGGCGCCGTCACCCCTCCCCCTCGTGGCGGCGCCCGCCCCTCCCCACTCCTCACGGCCCTCTAGCCGCTTCCTCTCTGGACATCTGATGAACTCTTCGAACCTCACCCGGCGCAGCCTTCTCCTCGGCGGCGCCGGGGTCGCCACCGCCTTCGCCCTGGCCGCCTGCACCGGCGGACCGAACCTCCTCACCGCGACCAGCAGCCCCGTCACCGCTGCCGAAACGGCCCGGCGGCGCACCGGGCGAACAACCCGCGTCCAGCTCACCGCCGCCAAGACCGACATCGACCTGGCCGGGCGCACCGCCTCCACCTGGGCCTACAACGGTGAAGTCCCCGGCCCCACCATCCGGGCACATGTCGGTGACATCATCCGCGCGCACGTCACCAACCAGCTCCCGGACGACACCACCGTCCACTGGCACGGCATCGCCCTCCGCAACGACATGGACGGCGTTCCCCCGATCACCCAGCAGCCGATCGGCCCCGGAGCTTCGTTCGACTACGCGTTCACCGCCGACGCCCCGGGAACCTATTGGTACCACCCGCACGTCGGCCCGCAACTCGACCGCGGCCTCCAGGGCCCGCTGGTCATCGAAGACCCCCGCGAACCCCTCAACTACGACCACGACTGGGTACTCGTGCTGGACGACTGGCTCGACGGCGTCACCGCGACACCCGACCAGGTACTCGCCGACCTCAAGAAAGGCATGAAAGGCATGGGCGGGATGGGAGGAATGGGCGGCATGATGGGCGGCGGCCAGGACGGCACCCCGACCCGCGCCGGCAACCTGCTCACCGGAACCGGCTCCAACCTGCTCGGCGGCGACGCCGGAGACGTCTACTACCCCTACTACCTCATCAACGGACGCCCAGCCGGAGACCCGGCCACCTTCACCGCCAAGCCCGGGCAACGGGTGCGGCTGCGCATCATCAACGCCGGCGGCGACACCGCCTTCCGATTTTCGGTCGGCGGCCACCGGCTCACCGTCACACACACCGACGGTTACCCGGTGAACCCGGTCGAGGGCGACAGCATCCTGCTCGGGATGGGCGAACGCTACGACGCGATCGTCACCGTCGCCGACGGTGCCTTCCCGATCGTGGCCGAGGCCGTCGGCAAAGCCGACCGCGGCTTCGGCGTCCTCCGCTCCAACTCTGGGAGCCCCACACCCACCGCGAACGGTTACACGGCCTCTGACACGTCACCGGTCACAGCGGCGGTACTGAGCGCCACCTCTGCAGACACCCTGCAGCGGCGCAGAATCGACCGCCGCATCGACATCGCCCTCACCGGCGGAATGATGAAGTACGACTGGGGCATCAATGGCAAAGCCTTCGACATGAACAACCCGCTCGACGGCGCCTACACGGTCCGGGAAGGCGAACGCGTCCAGCTCACCATCGCCAACCAGACCATGATGTGGCACCCGTTCCACGTTCACGGCCACACGTTCCAGCTCGACGGCGGCCCGCGAAAGGACACTGCGATCGTGTTGCCGCACCGATCTCTCACGGTGCTACTGGATGCCTACAACCCGGGCCAATGGATGACGCACTGCCACAACATCTACCACGCCGAATCAGGGATGATGGCCGTCCTCGGCTACGAGAAGAGCTGAGTCAACGGGCTACAGCCCGCGCCAGGATCCGGGTAGCAGTGGAGGCATGACGCCTCCCCACGCGATAACGCCTGCCCTGGGCGATTTCCCCACCTGGCTCAACGTCCTCGCCTGGACTTCCCTCGGGATCGGCATCGCCTGCACCATCGGCGTCGCCGTCGATGTGATCCGACGACCGCAGAAGATGGCCGTGATGAACGTCGTCTGGCCCGTCTCCATGCTGTTCGGAGGATTCCTCTGGCTCGGCGGCTACCTCCGCTGGGGACGCACACCCGCACCTTCACAGAATGCGGACGATGCGGAGACGCCCATGGCGGTGGCCGTCGGCACCGGTACCAACCACTGCGGGGCCGGCTGCGCGCTCGGGGACCTCATCGCGGAGTGGGTCGCCTTCCTCATCCCAGCCGTCGCCGTCGCGTTCGGCTGGGGTTGGCTCTTCCAGGACAAAATGTTCGCCGTCTGGATCCTCGACTTCATCCTCGCCTTCGGACTCGGCATCATCTTCCAGTACTTCGCCATCGCCCCCATGCGCGGGCTCGGACTCGGCAAAGGCCTGATCGAAGCGCTCAAAGCCGACGCCGCCTCCATCACCTCCTGGCAGGTCGGTATGTACGGGGCGATGGCGCTGATCCAGCTCGTTCTGTTCCCCGCACTCTTCGGCGGCCGCGCCCCGGTCAACTCGCCCGAGTTCTGGTTCGCAATGCAATGGGCGATGCTGCTGGGATTCGTAACGGCGTACCCGGTCAATTGGCTGCTCATTCGAGTGGGCATCAAAGAGCGGATGTAAGGCCGAGGGCACTCCAAACGTCAATCACGATCGGCATTGGCCTGGGAGAGGTCAAACATTGAGGGGATCGCGTCATCGCAGGCGCAAAGGGCATCGACCGAGAGGTGTGGGAGGCCGACGAGAGAGAAGAACCAAATATCGACAGACAACGAAATGAGAGAGCCAGCCCAAGAGAGAAGAACTGACACGAGGAGACAAGAGAGGCCAGGGCAAGAGCAACAGGAGAGACAAGAGATAGACGATGCACGTAGGCACTCTTTGAGTGTGCGCGCCCCGTGAGCGCCCAATTGCGCGCGAAACCGGAAGTTCTAAGTGTGAGAGGCGGAGTGGCGCGTTGGAAGCGCGGACAGGCAGCCCAGGGGGTCAAGCAGGCGGTCCGCTACGCCTTCGGCGGCGTCTGCGACGCCACCCTGACAGCTAAGACTGCCGACGGCGCACTGGCGGCCGCGGGCTATGCGGATGCCGTGATGACGCGGTACATCGTCGAGAATGGCGCCATCCGTGACGACCTGCTCACCCGCTCCCAGCTGAAGGATTGGGTCGATGGTGTCGACCCGCTCACCGGCGAGCGTCGGGGGCGGGATCTGGAGTCGCCGGTCGCGGATCTGATCTTGGATGCGACGATCAACGCACCGAAGTCGTTCTCGATCGCGGCGATGCTAGACCCAGAGTTGGCGGCCGCCTACGAGGATCTGCAGGACCGGTTGCGTGACCGGATCATCAAGCTGTGGCAAACCGAACTCAACGCCCGCCGAGGCAAGCAGGGCGCCATCCGCGAGGACCTTGCTCGCATCGAGATCGTCGAGCTCCGACACGAACGATCGCGCTCGCTAGACCCGCACAAGCACCGCCACCTCTGGCTGAACGTCAAGGTCCAAGGACTCGACGGGAAGTGGTCCAACGTCGACACTCGCGTCGCTCTCCGGTTCCAGAACGTCGTGAACGCCGAAGGCGACCTCGCCTCAAGGACCGACCCAACGTGGATCGCCGCGCTGGCCGCGAAGGGCTTCACGCTGGACTCGGACGGGGAGATAACACAGCTGCAGCATCTGGTGCGGCCGCTTTCGAAGCGCTCCGCGCAGATCGAAGCGAACAAGGCCGCTCACCTGCGGCAGTGGAAGGAGCAGCACCCTGGCGAGCAGCCTTCCCCCATAGTGCTGACTCAGATCGATCAATGGGCGTGGGCGGCGGGTCGGCCAAATAAGCCGGGCCAATTGGATGAGGAGGATTGGGCGTCGATTGTGATGGCCGAGCTTCTTCATGCCGATCCGGAACTCAGTCGACCGCGAAGCGCGGTCGCGGCTCGATCGATGGTCATCGGCGACCTAGACATCGACCTCTTCGCAGCCATGGCGATTGTAGATGCGGATGCCAGATCGACCGGTTCTGGAGGCAGATTCAGCGATTTGGATGTCCGAGCCGGAGCGATTCGCGCGATCGCTGCTTCCGGCGTAACCGCAGACCGTGCTCGGCTGGAGGCGGTCGTCGATGAAGTGATCACTCGTGCCACACGGACGCACACGGTGACACTTTTGCCTGAGCCGAATATCCCGGCGCACATCAAACGCCGGATGGCGACGTCCACGGCAACGCTGAAGGCCGCTATCGCTCAACGAACAGAGTCTCTAGCCTCGCCGGGCGCGGTTGTCCCCGCCGCAGAGATCACGGCCGTTGCACATGCAATCGAGCCCTCTAGGTCACTCGATGAAGGGCAATTGGAAGGCGCCTCAGCGATCGCCGGCTCGGACCGAATCGTCGTAGTTGCAGGCGCGGCTGGTACAGGTAAGACAACGATGCTCAAAGTCGCCAATGCCGCGCTGCGACAGCGGGGTCGCGTCATGATTATCGTTGCGCCGACTAAGAAGGCGTCCGCTGTGGCCGGGCGTGAGACGGAGAGCGCCTCGTCATCGCTGCACCAGCTGCTCCACGACTACGGATGGCGTTGGAAGAGCAACAACGCCGGCGCGAGCGAATGGTCATGTCTCGGAAGTGGTGACTTCGACCCAACGACGGGCGCCCAATACGAAGGTCCACGAATCGCGATTCGACCCGGTGATCGCATCGTCGTTGACGAAGCCGGCATGCTCGACATGGAGGCGGCCAATGCCCTGCTGGACATTGTCGCCCGGACAGGAGCAGGTGTTGCACTTGTAGGGGATCAGTACCAGGCGCTTCCAGTGGGACACTCGGGCGCTATGGCCCTCTTCTGGCGCAGAGCCACGCGCCAAGTCGAACTCCTCAATATTCATCGCTTCAAGGATCCTGCGTGGGCCGAGCTCAGCCTCAAACTTCGCCGGTCGGAGGGCCGCGAGCACGCGGAAGAGATTGCAAGCGAACTGGTCCAATCGGGCCACGCTGTCCTAGCGAGCTCAGAGCTCGAGGCTCGCGAGGCAATGGTCGACGCGTGGTTCGACGCCAACCACAGGCATAAGACCATCTCCCTGGTCACGGCTACCCACGCCGAGGCTCAAGCGATAAGTGAGGATATTCAGAGCCGACGCGTCGTCGACGGAAGCGTCGACATCCGTGCGGCCGTGTATGGACAAGAAGGACAGGCAATCTTCGTCGGCGACGTCGTCCAGACAAGACGCAACGACCGCAACACGGACGTACAGAACCGCCAAAACTGGGTAGTGAGGGGTGTCACCACTCAGCATGTGATGCTTGCTGCATCCAACGATTCGACGGACCTCCGGAGGATCACTCACGAGTACGCAGAGTCACACCTTCACTTGGCGTATGCCACGACCGTTTATGGCGTGCAGGGCGAGACGACAGATCTCTCGTTCGTCGGACCCAGTGTCGATGCAGCTGGCCTTTACGTCGGACTTACGCGGGGCAAGGACAACAACAGGGTTGTCGTAGTAGCCGCGACAGAAGTGGCGGCCACAGCTCAACTCGTTGACACAATGCAGCGTGCGGTCGTTGAGGAGACGATCGACAAATCACGCTCGGCGGCCCGTATGGAACTCCGGCGAGCAGCCCTACCCGAGGCCGGACAAGTTCGAACTGGGTCGCCAGCGCATGCGTCCGGCCTGGGTGCAAGCTGACATCCGGCGACTAGCTGGCTGCGAGTCCGTTCGTTCGAATTCGGCGGCCCGCAAGATTCGCCCCGTCGAGATCGGCGTTGCGCGCATCAAATCGCAGAAGCGCGACCCCCAGCTCATCGGCCCGATCCTGCGCAGTAGGTAGCACTCCCCCTGGCACGAAAACCAAAGGACGACGTCCATCGCCGGCAGCAACGTTCGATGCCCGCTCCACCGTTTCGATACTTAGATTGCGCTGTCGGTTGTCCACCCATGCAAGGTAGTGACTGCTGTAGAGGTCGCACGTCTGAAGTGCGACACCTGAGCTTGCGACCGCATCGTTTGCACCGAGATAGATCATCCACTCTAGGCACAGTTCGACGGCATCTTGATTCGAGGCTCCCCAGGGTCTCGGTAACGGCGGCAGACCTTGCATGGTCTCAGTGTCTACCCGACCACCGCTCGCATCCAGCGTCGCGGGCCTTGGCAGCGTCGAAGTGGAACGCGCACCCCACTCCGTTGAACTGGTTAACGGAGGTCTAGCTTTCGCTATCCGGCCTTCGAAAACTCGGGCCCAGATAAGCTCCCCGGCTCCGCTGGTTGGTCCCACGCCTGGCGTATTCGATGTGATCGACAGCGAGGTCGACATGTCCACCCACCGACCAACTCGTCACGCCTCGACGCCGAAGATGGTTCTTCCGAAAGAACCAGTTCGCGTCGACACCAGTGTGACTTGCCATCGCATTCGCGAGCGCGTCTGCGAGTTCAAGCGCTGAACCCGCGACCGCCATCACCGCCTCAGAAGTAGTCGTTAGTGCTTCGGTCTCTACCGTCTCGACGAGTCCTGAAAGTAGCCATCCTCGGCCGTGAGTCGCGCCCGAACCCAACTCCCACTGCCAGGCGCTTGCCGGAAGATATCGCTTGTATGCATCGGTCGCGTTGAACGCTAGGTTCTCCCGCTGGCCGTCGAACATCAGGCTTGCCGTAAAGGGCGTGGTCTTGGCCGCGGCGCGCGCGAATCCGTTGTCATAAAGCTGAGCGTGTATCTCGGTGATGGCTTCTTCGGCTCGCGCTTTAGCGGCCGCTGCAGATGGTCCGAACGCCTCAGCCGTACGAAGGTTCCCTTCGACTGACTCCAATTGATAGGCAGCCATGCGCAATATTGTTCGCGCTGGTGGCACGCCAGCATCCAGGATGTAGCAAATCCGCATGATCGCCTCGCCAAGCGCTCGCTCAAGCACGAACGGTGCAACCCGGACGAGCGAACCTGAATCGAAGGCTAACGCGATCGCTTCCGCAAGCTCCTTGCAGGTGCGAAGCAGCCGTTCGATGGTCTCCATGTTGGTTCCGAAGATGGCCCCATATACGAAGTCGCGCCGCGGGCTGGCTCGCATGTACTGGTCTAACGCGGCGATGCCGGAACCCCGACGCCGCTGGCCACCGGCCTCCAGGGCCTCGTCAAGTAGATTGTCGACGTCAAAGATAGTGGCGCGGAGTAGCCTCGCAGCGTAGATCCCTGGGCCGAACGGTTTCGGATCCATTGCCGATGCGCTCTCAGTACGTGAAGACATCTCCCGCACCCGAAATGTCGAGGGCCGCGCGAGTCGGGATGTACTCGAACGAACGCTCCACAAGCTCCCACACCCCGTGTGTACGCCCACGTGCTTGCAGACGCTCGAGCAGCGGCTGAAGATAGGCAACGTCCCTCGCAGCGTACGCAAGCTGCGTGTCGCTCAAGTGGTGCCGAGACCAATCCGAAAGTCGCTCAGTCTTATCGAGCTCAATGCCCAGATACATCTTCAGCGAAGACTTAAGGCTGTATGAGTCATTTGGCAGCCCGGGGCTGACAATCTTCGCTGCGATCTTGGTGCAGGCCACGTTCTGCGCGCGAACGGCCCAGTGCGCAGTCATGAAACGTACATCGAAGGGCGCGTGGTGGAAGAGTTTCGTGACTTTTGGTGCCGCGAGCAGACGACTCAGGTTGTCCGGATGTTGGTTGCCCAGCAACTGGACCACAAACACCTCGCCAGCGAAAGAGAGCTGGCAAGTCTCGATTGTCGCAGAACGCCAGTCAAGGCCAGTCGTCTCAATATCCCAGGCCACGACTGCCTCATCCATCGCGCGCGAGAGAATCTCAGCAGGTATGTCCCGCTCCACCACATTTGCGGTTAGTGACTGCATCGACCTTCCAATCCTCACTGGACCGGCGTGCTCTGCCTCAGAATCGCTTCAATGTCTGAGGTCACGAACTGCCGAATCATGCCATCGCCTACCAAGAAGGTTGGCACGGACCCCCGACGTTCTTGCGAGTGCGAATAGAGAGTGAGTACGGCCTTGTGCTCGAAGTTGTAACAACTGAACACGGCGTCGCCAGCCCGCACGTGAACTTCGCCGCCGAGCTCCTTGAAATCAGCAATCGCCTCGTTGATCTTGTCTTTCAGCGATTGCTCAGACATCTTGAATCGCTGGGACAAGGTGAACAACGTTTCCTTATCCTCCGGGTCGGGCAAGAAGACCCTTAGCCGGCCTCCAGGCTGAGCCGCGAGTTTCTGAAGGCGAACGCGATGCGCGTTCCTCCAGGTGGACGCGTATGCGACCACAACGTCGAGGGTCTTAGAGCCCTTAAATAACTCGTCCCACTCGACCTCCTGGAGGTACTCGTCGGTGACGCGCTCAAGCCCAGCCGAGACGACGTCGGATCGAAGTTGAGCCTTTGAAAGCACCTCCGCCAGAAAGGAGCGCTTTCCATACAATTCCCACGCGATGGTAATCAGGCCGGTCGCGACGAGTAGGCCGCCCAACTGACCGAGCAGCCCAGCAATCCACTGATCGGCTGGCGCAAACGGACGACTTGAAATGATCAGCAGCACCAACCCGGGAACTATGAAGACGATCGCGACGAGCGTTGATGAAAGATTCGTTGTTCGTCGTGCTTCTGTCGCGTCTCCTCTTGGCACGAGACAGATACTATTGAGCACCTTCTCGTATCGTCGGGTAGGCCGCGCGGCGATTCCGTTCGGCACGCAAGGTACACTTCCGGGTCGAGGCAGAGCCAGCATCCGGCTCTGCCTCGACGATCGCGCTCATCGAGCAAGTGTCGAAGGAGAAAGTGCTCTCGCGGCTGTCGAAGGGCCGGAACTCGACGCCTCCGGGCCGTCAACTTTTGGGCGCCGGGTCACCTCCGCTGCGCTGTAGCGGAGCGAGGGGCCGACGCTATCGGCGACGACTTCGGTGGCGGCTCGGGGTTCGCCGGTGGCCTGGTCGGTCCAGTGGCGGAACTCGAGGTTGCCGTTGACGATGACGGTGTCGCCCTTGGCGAGGCTGGCGCGGACGTTCTCGGCGGTGCGGCCGAAGACGGTGGTGCGGTGGTACTGGGTGTCGCCGTCGACCCATTTGCCGTCTTCGAGCTTGCGGTCGGTGACGGCGACGGTGAACTTGGCGAACTTGGTGCCGTTCTGTGATTCGCCGTAGTCGGGGTCGGCGACGAGGTTGCCTTCGATGCTGATCGGGACTCGTGTACTCATCGTTCTTCCTTTCCATTTTGGCGACCAGCTATTGGGTCGCTTTCACTTAGAACTTCCGGTTTGGGGTCGGAAAATGCGCGCGGAGAGCGCGCAAATCAGCGGCGTTCCGCCTGCGGCTTGGCGTGGCTCTCGCGAATCCAATCGACCCACTCCGCTGGGACCGCGTCGCCGCCGGTATGTAGTAGTTCGGTGTGGCCGTTGTGGCATTCGCCGTTGTACCAAGTCGCCAGTCGGGGGATGGCGACCGCGAGGCGTTCATGCCAGCCGATGGGTCCGTAGCCGGCATCGAGACTGTCGTAGGACACCAGCCATGCGGTGTGGAGGGCGGAGAGTTCTTCGACGAGGGCGCCGTGCTTGAACCAGCACGGCGGGATCTTCCGCGAGGCGAGGTTGTAGCGGTGGGTGAACCAGACCACCCATTCCCGGAGGTCGGTCCAGACCTCCGGGGCGTCCGCGTAGTCGAGGGTGCGCCAGTTGATGACACGGATGCCAAGCATCCCCGGACTCTGCCGCGGCGCCTGGTCTTCCCAGCCCTCGGCGAGGGAGGCGACGAGGTCATCGAGTGGGATGTCGTCGGTCACTGCTGCTCCAGGAAGGCTTCGATGTAGTGGGCGATCTTGGCCTGCAGCCGGGCGATCGCTTGGACGGAAGCGGTGCGGCGTGAGACGAACCCCGAGAGGGCGCGGTCGCGCTCGATGAGCTGGTGGACGTACTCGTGGCAGCGCGGGTGCAGGGCGGTCAGGTCTTCGTGCGGCTCGTGGGCGGTCCAGCCGTGCGGGGTCTGGGTGACGCCGCGGTAGTCGAGGTGGTGCAGCTCGAGGCTGCGGGCGCTGCCAGCACCAAGGCAGAGAGCGCAGCGGATGGTGCCGATACGGGACCCTTCCTCGAGGAACCATCGGTCGCGGCGGGCGAACCATGCTCCTGAGTGCAGGTAGTTGCTGCGGTAGGTGTTACCTCGGGCGGGACGGCGACGGTTTGACATCAGTTCCCCTCTCCCGCTGATCCTCGGCGATCGAGCGCGGCTTGATACTGTTCGGCGAACACGACCTGTTGATCGAGTTCGGTGAGCTTCTTTCCGGCGCTGACCTGGTGGGCGTCGTCGCGATCGGTCCATCCGCGGAGGTCGAGCAGGATGCCGCGCCGGTTCCGGTATGCGAGGAGTCCGACGGTGTCGGGCATGCGTCGGATCTCGTCGATCGTCATCACCGGCACCTTCTCGTTCTGCACGTTCGTGGACGACCCGTTGTCGTTGTACGAGTGCCCGGTGGTCCGGATCCGGCGAAGCCCGAGAAGAGATTCGATGTCGCGGAGATGGTCGACGTCGGACGCGCCACCGAGGAGGAGCTTGGCGGTGGCTGCCGACCAGATCGTGTCCGCCTCCGACCGCGACCATGCCGTCTCGGCCTGTGAGAGCGCCTGCAGAACCACGACGGTGGAGATGCCGATGCCGCCGCCGTCGGCCATGATCCGCGGCAGCGCGGGCCAGGAGAACATATTCGCGATCTCATCCAGGATGAGCGCGAGCGGCAGATCGAGCCGGGAGCCTGGCGAGGCGAGGGCTTTGCGGCGGGCGGTCTCGACTATGTCGTCGAGGATCGCGCCGAGGAAGCCGCCGACCGACCCGGCGCCGGCGCCCGTGCCGACGAGGTAGAGGCTGTTCGACCCAGCGAGGAACGCGTCGAGGTCGAACTGCTCCCCCGGACCCGGCGTCATCGCCTTCCGGATCGATGGAATGGACAGCGGTCGGAGGGCACCGAAGACACCGAACCAGGAGTTCGCCAGCAGCTTCTCGTCGCCGTTGATGATCGCGTCCAAGTCTTCGGACCAGCCAGGCGACCCCTGGTTGGCGAGCACCCCAACCGCCTCAAGCGCGAGGCGGGGGTTGGACCCCCAGCGGGCGAGCGCGTCAATGCCTCGCCCGGAAACGGCGGCCGCGTGAAGGAGCCGGGACAGCACGGAGGAGGACACCTGCGCCCATTCCTGGTTCGTCTTGGATACGCCGAGCGCGGTGCCGGCGATAATCGCTTGCCCGCGCTGGTCCGCGATCAGAGGATCCTCGCATCCGGCGACCGGTGAGATCCGCAGTGCCGAGCGCACCCCTGTGAGTTCCTGCGGGTCGAACACCGTCACGTCCCCGACACGAGCGCGCTCGCGCATCGTCGCGGAGAGGTTGTCGTTGCGGGTGGAGGTGGTGATCAGCGGTCCGTCCCAGTCGAGGATGGCGTTGATGATGAACCGGTAGCCCTTGCCCGACCGGGGCGCGCCCTCAACCACGATCGAGTCCTCGATCGATACGTAGACGTCCTGCCCATGGGCGCGCCCGACCTTCCAGCCAGCCGCTGACGGCGCAGGGTTGACCAACGACGGCCGAAGGGTCTTGGCGCGATGAAGAGCGGTGCGTGCGGAGGTGTGCTTGCGGACTTCTCCGGGCTTGGCGAGCCCGTCGCGGCCGCGGAGGTCGTTGATGAAGTGCCGATCCGACTGCCAGTAGCGAAGCCACCAGACCGCCCCAACAGCGATCCCGCTCAGAAGGAGGATGACGGTCAGCAGATCAAGGACCCGGATGAGGGTGACCGGCGCCACGCACCCCGGCACCAAGCTGAAGCCGGAAGGGTCTCCGCCCATGGCCAGTTGCAGACCGGCGAAGACGCTATCTGGCTGGCCGCCGCCGCAGCTGGCAGCGAGGGTCGCGGTCGCGACCCCGGTGGTGATGGTGCCGGCGACGACGATGGCGAAGAGGCTGTAGAGGGCGACGTGCGTCCAAGAGGAGCCGTGGGTTCTCATGCTCGTTCACCGCCCATCGCGTCGGTGCGGAAGATGCCGAGTTCGTAGTCGGTGCAGATGTTGCGCACCTTCGCCACCCGGTCCTGGCCGATCTGCCAGAGCCCTTCGCCCTTGTGAAGTTTGCGGACGAGGTCGGCTTGGGTGTCGTTCCAGCCGAGGATCTCCCGCGACCTCGCGATCTCACCGGAGTGCTGCGCGTAGGAAATGCGGGTTTCGCAGTCCGCGAGCAGGCCGAGCGCGCGCGAATGGAGGGCGCTGTTGCGGTCACCGAGCGCGTCCAGGTCCGCGACCCGGTGCAGCAGATACCAGTTGGAGGTGCCGAGGTGGCGCGCGACCTTCTCGTCCTCGACTCGCTCCGCGAGGCCGTCTCCGCCGGAAACATCGTTTAGCAGCTCAACTGCAGCCTCCTCGTGGATGATCACCCGCGCCTGCCGATTCGCGCCGAGAGAAGAACGGCGGATCCAGTTCGCCGTCGCCAGCCTCGCTAGCGCTTGCGCCTCCGGCGACGCCCCTTTCAGCGCGGAGGTGTCGACGACCATCATCGGGGCGTCCGCGTCGAACCGGACCGTGGAGGGTCCGTCGAAGAACCCGGTGAGATCGCCAGAGACCATCCGGCGCAACGAGTGCGCGAGTCGGTGGCCCGCTTCGACCACCTCGAGTGGCTGGCTCTGCCCGGGATCGACGAGACGGTCGTACACATGGGTGATGGTGACCGTGGACTGACCGCGGAGAGCATCGAGAGCGACGTCGAGTGCGGTGTGCTCCACCGGTTCCAGATTCCCGCCTTCGCGGAGGCGACGGATGATCGTTTTCACCGTCGCGCGACGGTACTGGAGCACGTTCAGGTTCCAGTCCTCATCCGAGAACGACGGATCACGCGGGCCTTCATCGAGCAGATTGATCCGAGCGGCCTTGCCCGGGCCGACGCTAATCGACTTCCCGCCGACGTACGCGGCGACGCGCACCCACTCCCCATTCGGGTCGTGCGGCACCGCGACCTTGCGCCCCAGCCGGGCCAGCCGGGAGGACCAGGACTTCGCCAGCATCGACTTGCCGGTCCCCTTGACCCCGAGGATGGCGACGGAATGGGAGCGGACGGCCTCGGCGGAGTACGCGTCCCAGGGGTCGAAGCAGAACGGGGCCCGCGAGAGGAGGTTCTCCCCGATGTACGCGCCGGTGAGGATGTCCCCGGTCTCGGCCAGAAACGGATACGCGCCACCCAGCACTTTCGACGAGCAACGGTGTGCAGGTGGGGTGGCGCGCAGTGGGCCGCGCAGGTTGTGCGGCTGCTTCCAGCCCCACGCCGGCATCTTCGAGGCCGGGAGTTCCGCGGACTGCAGCTTCCAGGTGGAGTTGTTGTCGGTGGCGGTGGTCTGTCGGTGGCGTCCGTTGGCGCCGAGCTTCTCATTCGCCGGGATGCGACCAATGACAGCTGACTGCTTCATGTCATTCCCCTTCCAGCGGCACCGGTAGCGCCGCGGTGACGAACCCGGCGGCCTGCTGCCCCGACATCGACGCCAGCACGAGACGGGCCGGATGCGACGCCTGCTCGATGTCGGTCCGCGCCTTGGCGAGAGCGTCCTTGGACTCAGCGGAGATCGTCACGAAACCGCGGTACTGAACATCCCCGAACCCGTCGACGAGGTCGTGCTCCCGCACCGCGAGGTCCTCCTCCTCGCGCAGGTGAGTGAGCGGGATTCGGGAGGACAGCTTCATCCGGATGGTTGCTGCGGTTTCCATGTCCGACTGGGCGCGGTTCAGCTGGGCCAGCGCTTTGTGCGTGGCGACCGGTCGAACCTGCAACGTGATCACCCGGGTCGCGTCCCCGGCGTAGAGGAGCGGCTCGAGGAACCCGGTGCGCACGTCGGTGCGCGGCCATTCGGCGACCCAGAAGGTCTGGTGCCAGGACTCGTCCACCCGCAGCGCATCCCAGCCTTCGTCGATTCCCATCACCGGCGACGGCGCGGATACGATCCCGGAGTCCTGCTCTCGCCGGGTCGCGGCGGCCACGGGGTCGGCCGACAGGGCGTTCAGCTCGTCGAGCTCGTCCGAGGTGAGCCATCCGGCCGGGGTGAGCCGGGCGTGCTCCATCGACGTTTCGATGCCGGCGACCCTCTCCTTGAGCACGGCGGCAAGGCCCGTGAGTCCTCTCCCCGCGTCCCGGATCGCGCTGTTGAGCGCAGCGGTGTCGAAGGTGAGGGTGATGTAGTTGGTGAACCCCATCGACCGCTTCGAGGCCGCCTGCGTCAGCGCCCAATACTGCTCGCGCAGCTCGGCGGTGACCTGCGGGTCGTGCTCGTTCTCCCGCACGACCAGGTAGTCCCGCAACTCATTCGAGGAGGCGCGGTCAACGCGGATCCGGATCGTGGTCTCCCGGACACCGGGCAGGTTCTCCAGCGAGCTGAGCCATTCCACGAACCCGTCGTACGCGGCTTCTTGAGTACCGTTGTCGCGCAGCGCCCACGCCCTCGATCCGACCTTGACGGTGACAGAGGCGAGCCTGCCACGGGCGTTGTAGATGAAGCCGCCAGCACCGGGGATCTGGATGATCTGCGCGTCCCCAAGCGCACCAGGGAGGAGGAACTTCGAGGTCACGACAGGGGTGACGGCGGCGACCTGCGCGTGCCCCACGTCGAGGGAGGCGACGCTCACACGGAGCCAGACATCTCGGCGGAAGAGCGTTTGCCCAGTCAGACTGCGACGCACGTAACGCGCAGCTTGGGCGACGATCACGATGACCGGTTCGCGCCGGTAGGTGGCGAGGGCGAAGAACACCACGACAGCGACGATCGGGATCATCACCCAGATCGCGTTGGTGTCGATGAACAGGGTGGAAAGCAGGACCGCGACGGCGGCACCGATGACGACCAGTTGCAGGAACGTCAGGCCGAGGAAGATCCCTCGGCGTTCCCTGGCGGCGAAGCGGACCCGGGGTGCGCCTTCCTCGGTGATGATCTGGTCTGCGGTGAGGGTGGTCATGAGTTATCTCCCAACCTTGACGACTCGTGCCGCGGTGCGGACGGGTGCGGCGGCGGTGCTCGCGCGCGAGAACTGGTCGCGGACGGAGAACCGGTGGTGGAGGGCGGTGCCGACTTCGGCACCGGCGAACGAGACGAGCTTCGTCGCCCACAACGGGCTGAACGACGCGGCGATCACCGCCCCGGCGGCGACGAGGATGACGCCGATACTGAGGCTGGCCTTGGTCAGCTCCACGGCCAGTAGGACGACGCCGGCGGCGAGTGGTTTGGCGATGAGGAGCCCGACAGAGAGGTTCAGCCATCGTTGCGCCCAGGCCGTGAGCTTGGGCTGGCCGATCATCATCAGCCCGACCGGTGCCATCGCGGCCAACGCGAGGAGTCCGAATTCGCGGATCGACATGGCGATGAACAGGAACAGCGACGCGATCATCATCAGCCCGACGATGAGCAGCGCCATCACGTATTCGCCGACGGACCCTGGTCCTTGTGCCCCTTGGGTGGCCATGCCCCAGATGACGCCGTCTTGGGAGAACTGCATGGTCTTCATCACGGCGCCGTAGATCTGTTTCGGGGCGTCGAAGAGGCCGACGACGCGGAGCAGGCTTTGGCTCAGGTCGCCGCCTTGAACGGCGGTGGTCAGCGCGCGCGTGATGTCGTCGGTGATGCCGGAAGCCTTCTGCATCCCCCAGACGCAGATCGCGCTGAACGGGATGGCGAGGGCGGCGCCGGCGGCCGTCCGGCCGATCCTGCCCCAGTCCTGAAGGATCATCGCGATGCCGATCTGCACCAGGGCGACGATCAGGATGACCGGGGCGGTGACGGCGATCCAGAACAGGAACTGCGAGTGGGCGATGTTCCAGCTGCCCTGGTCGATATTCGTGTTGAAGGATCCGGCGATCATCGTGGCGATGAAGTCGCCGAGGTTCTTGATCGTGGAGCCCATGAACTGGGCGACGGTTTGGGATGCCTGGCAGCCGAAGTCGGCGACGAAGCATCCGTAGTTCGGGGTGAACGGATCCGACGGTGCGGTAGCGACAGTGGCGATCATGATGGTCACACCACGTGGAGCGACTGGCCCCAGTTGATCAGACCGGCGATGCTGCCGGCGACAGCGACACCGGCGAGGCAGCTGAGCACACCGATGATCCCGGCCTTTTGGACACGTCCGTTGCTGGAGATGTGGCCGACGACGATGAACCCGGCGGCGATCAACCCTCCGATGATGGCCAGGATGAGCACGATGGCGAACACGACGTTCGCGATCGTCTGCAAGGCTCCGACCCCGGGACCGGAGAAGTCCGGGCTGGGGTTCGGGACGGCCGCCACGGTGATGATGCGGGCGTGGACGGTGACGAGGGCTTCGTTGAGGGCGTTCATGATTCTTGGTTCCTTTCCGTGGGATCGGTCGACGGTTCGGGTTCTTGTGATTCGCGCATGCGCCGGGCGGCGAGGTAGCCGGAGGCGGCGATGCCGAGCAGAGCGATGGAGATCAGGGTCAGCAGGCCGAGCAGGTTGAGGATCAGGTCCACGACACTCATTCCCCGTTCGCGTTGGCCGCGCGGGTCGCGGAAGTCGGAAGGGGGACGGTGAGGATGTTCGCCTTACCCTCGGACGGGATGTTCACGGTGAGTTCGAGTTGGTCGACTCCGGCCGGGACGTAGTAGGCGACGGCGAACGATCGGCTCTTCTCGTTCGGGATCGTCCAGGTCGACTGGCCGTGGAAAAGCCCGGTGGGCAGCCAGGGCAGGCTTGCTGCCTTGGCTGCGGCGGGGCCGTCGGCGGTGTCGAGGACGGCGGGTTCGGGGCGGCCGTCGAACTGTGTGCCCTTCAGGGTGGCGCCGGTGACGTCCTGGAAGTCCTGGTTGCCCTGGGAAGGGATCCACTTGCCGGTCATAGTGACCTTCAGCAACAGCACCGGTGTTCCGACTGGGAACAGCTCCGAAGGCGAGTTCGGGAGCGTGCACGGGCAGCCGTGCTTTCCCTTGACTGTGGTGCCCGGGTAGACGTCGACCCAGACGCTGCTGACGATGCCCGATGCCGCCGGCATCGCGTCCTGCGCGGACGTCGACGTCGGCGTCGGCTTGGCCGGCGCGACCGTCGTGAACGACGGGTTTCGTGTTGGCGCCGCACCGGCGCAGCCGGCGAGGGCCAGGCATGAGAGGAGGGCCGCGAGTGCGATCAGCTTCTTGTTCATCTCAGTTCACCTCGGCTTCGTATCCGCCCTTCACTTAGAACTTCCGGTTCCGAGCGATTTGTGGCGCGCATCTTGGAGACTCGTTTGGTCAGGGCACCTGAATGTGCTGGTGGTTGCAGGTATCGGGAAAGTCGCTGGTGAAGTTCGTAAGCACGCCGAGCGTCACGTGAGCGCGAGACCGGCAGTCGCTTTGACCGGCCGTTGACCCATGCGGGGCGTACGGGTCCAGGACGTGGATCAGCTGGACGGAAAGCGGGTCCGCGCCGGTCAGGGACTGTCGGTTGATCGCGTAGAAGTCGACAGCCTTGCCCTTCCAGTGCGCGGACGCGGTTCCCGCCCCTGGGGTCATGCCGGTGCAGCGTCGGTTGAGGTCGCTGACTCCGACCTGCTGGAAGGACTGGACGGCGACGACGATTAACTGGAGGATGTGCGGGTCGATGGTGCAGTCCGGCGTGGCGGTACCGTCAGCCATGTTGAAGATCTGCTGCTGGTAGCGGGGTTCGAGGAAGTTGAGCTTCTTCGCCTGGATCGCACCGACCAGGACTGCGGCGGCCGCGCGAGCGTCCGCTGGCACCTGACACGCTCCGGCGCTTGCTCCCGTCAGGGCGGCGAGGAGCTGCGCGGCGGGCGTCCAGAACGGGGCGTAGTGGTTCGGGTCGGCGTTGATTTGGACCGCGTGTGCGACCAGGGTCGGGGCGAGGGTCTGCCAGTCCGGCACATGCAGCATGCGCGAGTAGAACGCGGCGGCCGCGGTCGCTGGGTCCATCCGCTCTGCAGGGGTGCCGTAGCTGGCGCCTTGCTGGAAGACACCGATTGTGGTGTTGTCCACCGCGTCGCCATGGTCCAGGTTGCGGAGGCCGGACTCACCGATCGCGACCATCAGCGCGAGGGTCTGCCCGTGCGGGGCCACGCTCATCTTCTGGCCGACGGTGATGATCGTCGCGGCGATCTTCAACTGATCTGGCCCGTACCCGCCCACATTCTGGCCCGCCTCCACCGACGGGACGGATCCACCACACACTCCGCCGCCACCGATTTCGTTGGCTCCCATCGCGAGCACCAAGGTGACCGGAACGGCGACGAGCGTGATGGGGACGACCAGCACGATGACCGCCGCGACGATCAGGAGGTTCCGTGTCGTCTTTGGATGCGACACCGCATGAGCGGCCGCGGCGCCGGCGCCGATCATGCCGCCACCTCCAGCTCGAGGACGTCCCGGGCGATCATCAACAGTCGTTTCGCGGTCGCGATCCGTGCCCGCGCCGATCCGGGATGGATGTGAAGGGTCGCCGCGATTGTGTCCGCGTCGTCGCCGATCATCCCGGCGACTTCGCGGAATCCACCGATCTCGGGCACGCACGACACGATCACGGATCCGGTCAGCGGCAGCCCCGCGTCCGCGGCCGCAAGGGCGGCCAGAACAGTTCGCGCGGTCTGGCACACTCGCTCGCGGATCGTGCGGACACTGCGCTTAGACAGGTGATGGGCTTCCGCCACGCGCTCGGCGTCACCGCTTGCCAGGCTTAGGTCGCTCATCACGTGCCAGTCGGATGCGCCGACGTAATCGGCGACCAGCACCATCCACCGGTGCGCATCAAAGCGGCGAATCATCGCCTCGAGGGGGTCGATGTCCGATTCGGACGCCACGTCGCAGTCGACAGTGACGTCGTCCGTCGGGCCATACTTCCGCTCGATCTCCCGAAGCACTACATGACGGGTGATCCCGAACACGAAGGCGTGCGGCGACCCACGCTCTGGGTCGAACGTCGAGCAGCGGTGCCAGACCGTCTCTCGGGCGATCTGGAGAACGGCGTCGACCTCATTCGGCCAGCCGCGGAAGTGGAAGCGGACGTACGGGCGCAACATGTCGACTTCACGGAGCAGTTCCGTGAGAAGGGCATCCGTCCGCGTGCGGACGTGGGTTCCTCCAGCCACGTGATCACAACCTTCCTTGCATGGAAGTGGCTACTGCGAAGGACCGGGTTCGAGCCGAGGACGGCTCGTCAGAACAGGGCTATGTCAGCGCGAATGGGCGCACACGTGCCCTGGTTGGAGAGGAAGGTTGGATTTGCCGAGGTGCGCCGGGATATCGGCTTCGGGCGGCGCGCCCGGATTCGGTGATGGAGAAGCGACTTCGACTCTGAAGTTCGGGAGTCTCAGCCACGATGCGTCACCGCCGCCCTGACTCGCTTAGCGAGGCCAGCGTTACGGTGAAGAGGGTAAGAATCAGCCGCTCCATTTGGTGCCGCACGCTACCCCCGAACAGGGGTGGCGCTTGGGCGGCACGCCGGGGTGAACCAGCTGTTCTACTCACAGCTCTCGCACTGCAGGTCACCCATCGGATCCACCGGGACGAGGTATCCGTCCACGAAGTCCTGAATGACGCCGGGAAACTCTTTCGGCGGCTCGACTACGCGTACGCTCCCGTCCTCGTCTGCGCGCTCGCTTCCAGCCATGCCAACACCTCCGTCCGCTTGTAGAGCACAGTGCGTGGGGTCGGCTTGTAGAAACGCGGGCCCTTACCGTGATACCGGAGTTGGGCGAGCGCTGCGATCGACAGCCCGGTGAGTTCAACCACCTCAGCGGGCTGAATGAATTCTCCTGTCATCTCATCTCCTCCGTTTCGACAACTCAGGAGTTCTGCAATTGTTGAAACGACCATAGCAAGAATTCCGTGACTTGACAACAGAAGTGGCGATAGGCTGTCGAAATGGCAGACTTTCGATCGGAGACCAGCATCGGTGCGCGCATCAGACTGGCGCGACGTGAACGTGGATTTCGCACGACGAGCGACCTGGCAGAGGCGATTCCTGGCGGGAACATCACCCCCGCGATCCTGGAGAACATCGAATCCGGCAGGAAGGCCGACATCAGCGTTTGCCAGCTCCTGAACATCGCGCGGGGCCTCGACGTGCCGATCAGCATGCTGCTCTCGCCAATCGGGCGGCCCGACGACAAACTCGACCTACAAAACCTCGGCGAAGACTTCGACGGAATGACCGTGGCCGAATTCGATTGCTGGCTTTCAGCCACCCCCTCGAGTTCATATCGGCCCCGATTGGCCGCCGAACGCGTGGACATCTCCGTCCTGAACTCGCTTCGCGAACTCGGGACCCTTCGACGTGAGTTCGACCGCCTCCGGATCGTTCGCGACGTCGGAGCGGCGTCCGGAGACTCTGATCTCACCTTCGACTCAAACGTCGAGGCGCGCCTGGAGCTGGTCGAGCGCGAGCTGGAGCGCGTCGCAGCGCTTCTCACCTCTGCGGGCATCGAAGAGGTGGCAGCACCCTAAAGAGGAGGGCGAGATGGGCAGCGTTCTGTCGTATGAGTCTGCCGGTGGTCGACGCTATCGCGTCATGTACCGCACCCCTGATCACCGTCAGACCACGAAGCGCGGATTCAAGACGAAGCGAGAAGCCGAGCTCTACTTAGCCACGGTCGAGACGAACAAAGCGCGCGGCGAGTACATCGATGCAAGTGCGGCGAGGGTGACGATCGCATCCCTCGGCGTTGAGTGGCTAGCCAACCAGACTCACCTCAAACCGTCCTCGCTCCGACCGCTCGAGATCGCGTGGCGACTCCAGGTCGAGCCGCGTTGGGGACGCGTCCCTGTCGGTGATGTACGACACTCGGATGTCCAGGCCTGGGTTTCGTCTTTGAGCGCTGAAAGGTCCGCTACGACCGTCTTGCGGGCGTTCGGTGTGCTTGCCGGAATCCTGGACATCGCCGTGAAGGACCGGCGCGTGCCGGTCAACGTAGCCCGCGGATCGCGATTGCCCCGTAAGGTTCCTCGCGCTCACCGATACCTCACCCACCAACAGGTTCACGACCTCGCCTACGCCAGCGGCAAGCACGAAGCCCTCGTTCTCCTACTGGCTTACACCGGCCTTCGCTGGGGCGAAGTCATCGCCCTCCGCGTGCGCGACGTCGACTTCACTCGCCGCCGACTCGCCATCTCGGAAAACGCGGTAGAGGTTGGTCCTGCCACCATCGTCGGAACCCCGAAGAGCCACAAGCGTAGGTCGGTGCCGTTCCCGGCATTCCTCCTCGACGCGCTGGCCGGCGCAGCCGCAGGCAAGGAGCCGAACGAGCTGCTGTTTTCCGGCCGGTTCGGTGAGCACATGAAGCGCGCCACACGGGGTCAACGGACATGGTTCAAGAGCGCACTCGACAGGGCCGGCCTTGACCCGATGACCGTCCACGACCTGCGGCACACCGCCGCCAGCCTCGCCGTGAGCGCGGGAGCCAACGTGAAGGCGGTCCAAAGGATGCTCGGCCACGCCTCAGCCGCGATGACGCTGGACGTTTACGCGGACCTCTTCGACGACGACCTGGACGCGGTAGCTGAAGCTCTGGACGGCGCAGCCAGACGTTCTGTGGCACGACCGCATCTCGCGGAGCGGCAGACTTCAGTGGTGAGCAGACCAGTAAGCGCCGCCAACGTACTTGGCTAGCTTGCCCAATCCTTTGACGCCGGCCCCTAGGACAACGACAGCGAGCACGAAAACGAACCACGGATAGGCGATGACGTCTGCCACGATCGCGTTCCAGATCATGACGATCGCTTCCCACCGGGCAGCGCGCCACGTATCGAGAAGCCAGCCGACATCGATCATGTCCACATTGAAGCGGTAGCCGCTGACAATCGGCCATTTGCGACGCCCGCGATCGCAGAAAGACGCCCCGGATCACCAACTCGCAGCGGCGCTTGTTGTCAGTTTGTTGTCAAGTCGAGCGCCGCAGGTCTGGCAGCAAAGACTCGATCCCAGTCATTTACTGGGATCGAGGCCCCCATTCGTTGGCGGAGGGCGTGGGATTCGAACCCACGAGACATTTCTGCCCACCAGTTTTCAAGACTGGCTCCATCGGCCGCTCGGACAGCCCTCCCGGCGCCGGCGAACCGGCGTCGACCGATTCTAGCGGGCGCGGGTGGGGGCCGGCCGTCGGCCGGTGATGAAGACGTTCGCCAGTCCCGCGCCCAGCACGATCAGCGCCGACGCGACCGGGGCGAACATCGCCGCGTGCGTTCCCGCGCTCTGGGCCAGCGCGCCGACCAGCGCCGACGACGCCGACTGGCCCACGATCACGGCCGAGCCGAGGATCGTCATGACCGTGGCCGAGCGACCGATCGGGCTGCGCTCCGCGCCGAAGCTGTATTGCGTCACCAGGGTGGGGCCGACGCCGAAGCCGGCGATCAGCAGCACCAGGATCATCGCGGGGACCGTCGTCGCGAACGGCAGCGCGGCCGTCGACAGCGCCAGGATTCCGGCGAACGTCAGCCAGCGCCAGCGCAGCGCGAACCGGAGCGGGAACCAGGCGACGCCCAAGGCCAGCGCGGCCGAGCCGACGCCCATCACGCCGTAGACGAGGCCGGCCTGCTCGGGGTGGCCGAAGTCGGACAGGAACGACGTCAGCGCGGTCAGCATCGAGCCGAAGAACAGGCCCATCCCGAGCACGCCGACCGTGACCGCGATCAGGCCGGGGCGGAACAGCTCGCGCGCGGGCGCCTGGCGCACCGGGAGGCCGTCCTCCGCCGTCGGGCGGAAGGAGCCGCTGCGGTGCAGGGCGAACGCGGTCACGAACAGCACGGTCAGCACCGCCGCGCCGATGATCGGGGCGGCCGGGTTCAGCGTGGTCGCGAGGAGGCCGACGATGAACGGCCCGAACACGAACACGACCTCGTCCGCGGCGGACTCGTAGGCCATGGTCCCGTTGAGGACGGCGGCGTGGCGGTCGCCGGGGAGGCGGCTCGCGATGATCCCGACGAGACGGCTGCGCGACATGGGCGACACCTGCGGGGCGGTCGCGCCGATCAGGAAGGCGACGAGCAGCACGAGCGCATCGGGCGCCGGGCTGAAGACCACCCACGCCATCGCCAGCAGGACGACGCTGTTCGCGATGCCGGCGGCGAGCACGACGCCGCGCTGGCCGATGCGGTCGGCGGCCGCGCCGATCAGCGGGCCGAAGATCGCGGTGCCGAGGCCGACCATCGCGGAGGTCAGGCCGCCGAGCGACAGCTCGCCGCGCGCCGAGACGACGAGGGTCAGCACGCCGACGACCATCATCGCGTACGGGAGGCGAGCCAGCAGCGCGACCGGGAAGTAGGAGAACCCGGCGGCGCGGACCAGCGTGGTCGGCGGTTCCGGTTCGCGGGCGACGCCCGCGCGGGTGGTGTCTGGTCGTGTCATGCCTGGCCTTCTGTCGTCACCGCGGCGGACCGCGGCCTTCAAGTGCCGCCTTGGTCCGCCGGTCGAGCCGGCGCGAGGTAGTTACACGATGGAACTGCGAGCGGAGAGCGAACCTCCACTGATCTCAAGTGTGCACCACGGCGGTTCATTCCCGCCATGGGCAGCCGCCCCTATCAGTCCTGGAACGGCTTGGAGCAGGTGACCTGCGCGGCCGTCTGGCCGTGCACGTCGGACGGGAGCTGCACCGACGAGCCGTCGCCCGCGCCCGCGGACGAGCCGTCGGTCGGAGCCTGCGTCGCCGGCGCCTGGGTCGCGGGAGCCTGCGTGGCCGGATCCGCCGGAGCCTGCGTCGCCGCACCGGGCGCCGCCTCCGAGCCGACGCCGGTGTCACCGGTCAGGGTGACCGGCTGGTCGTTCTGCAGCGCCGTCATCAGGGTGCTGGCCGCGTCCTTGGTCGGCGCCACGCCGTCGCCCTCGTAGTGGTTCGGATACTGCACGAAGACGACCTTGGGGATGTCGACGTTCTTCAGCGCCATCGCCATCGACGCGATGGTGGTCGGGCTGTTGAGGCTCTCCGACAGGGAGATGTTGCTCGTCGCGGCCTTGGCCAGCGCGTACACCTTCACCGGGTTCGCGAGCGTGTCGGCGCTCTTGATGGTGCGGACGAGCGAGGAGAGGAACACCTGCTGGTTGCTGATGCGGCCGAGGTCCGACCCGTCGCCCACGCCGTGGCGGGTGCGGAGGAACGCGAGCGCCTGCGGTCCCTGGAGGGTGTTCTCGCCCGCCTTCACGTCGAGGCCGGTGTACGGGTCCTTGATGTCGCCCGCGACGCAGACGTTCACTCCGCCGACCGCGTTGGACATCTCGATCACGCCGTCGAACTGGATGACGCCGGCGTACGGGATGTCGAGCCCGGTCAGCTTCTCCACGGTGAGCACCGTGCAGGCCAGGCCGCCGTAGCTGAGCGAGTTGTTGATCTTCTGGCGGCTCATCGCGTCGTACGTGCCGCCCTTGCCGTCCGGGCAGGACGGGATGGGGACGTACATGTCGCGCGGGAAGCTGACGACGGTGGCGTTCTTGTGGTCGGCCGAAACGTGCAGCAGCATCGTGACGTCGTTGAGGTTCTCGCCGCGGTCGCCGTACGCCTTGTTGCCGCCGCCGGAATCGGAGCCCGCGAGGAGGACATTGAACGCGCCGTCCATCGCGCCGATGCCGGGGGTGACGACCTTGCCCTTCGCGTCCACGAGCTTCACCGCGGGCTTCAGGCTGGTGGCCACGTCGTAGGTCGCGTAGGCGGCGACACCGGCGGTGCTGACGCCCACGACGGCGAGGAGGCTCACGAACAGCACGGCGAGGGTCTTGAACGGGTGATGCCGCTTGAGGCGTCCGTGCCGGGCCACCGATGGGCCGGCCGACTTCTCCTGCGCTCGCGCCTGGGCGCGCGTGGGCATCTCGTTCATTCACTCCCTCTCGTCGGACACATCAGAACGGCGGCGCCTGAGAGGGCACACACCATTCACAAGTCTGACACAGCGGGCTGGAAATGGTCTGGGCGAAGAAATCCCCGGTCATCCGGCGAGTCGGAGGTCGCCGGCATCATGCGGGAGCGCTCAGAGCGAGTCGAGCACCGCCGCCAGGCCGTCCTCCGCCACCGATCCGGTGACCTCCGACGCGACGGCCTTCACTTCATCCGGCGCCTGTCCCATCGCGGCGCCCCGGCCCTCCGCGCCCGCCCACTGCAGCAGTTCGAGGTCGTTGCGGCCGTCGCCGACCGCCACCAGCCGGGCCGCCGGGATGTCGAGCGCGTGCCGCACCCGCTCCATCGCCGTCGCCTTGCTCACGCCGTCCGGCGAGATGTCGAGCCACGCGGTCCAGCCGATCGAGTAGCTGACGCGCTGGAGGCCCATCCGCTCCACGATCGCCAGGAACTCCTCCTCGTCGTGCTGCGGCGACACCACGACGACACGGGTAGCGGGATGCTCGGTGAGCTCGTCGAAGCCGACCTGCTCGGCGTTCACCAGCTCCCAGTCGGTCATGCCCTCGGTGTAGCGGCGGAAGCCGGTCGGATCCTCGACCATGAAGCTGCCGGAGGGCAGGTGGGGCCGGATGGTGCGCAGCACCTCGGTCGGGTCGAACGTCTCGATGAACTCGCGCCGGTAACCGCCTTCAACGGTTTCGTCGCGCATCATCGTCAGCGCACCGTTCGCGCACACCACGAACTGGCTGGTCAGCCCGAACTTCTCGTGGATCGGACGCGCGGTCTCCCAGCTGCGGCCGGTGGCCAGCATCACCTCGTGCCCGGCCTCGCGGACGCGCGTGACGGCCGCCAGGACGGCCTCGCCGACGGACTCGTCCTCGTGGATGAGGGTGCCGTCCACGTCGAGCGCGATCAGCAGACGGTCGCTCCCGGCCACGGTGCTCACTGCGCGATCGGCTCCAGGACCTCGAGGCCGCCCAGGTAGGGCCGCAGCGCCTCCGGCACCAGCACCGATCCGTCGGCGCGCTGGTGGGTCTCCAGGATGGCGACCAGCCACCGGGTCGTCGCGAGCGTGCCGTTCAGTGTCGCGACCGGCGCGGTCTTGCCCGACTCGGTGCGGTAGCGGATCTCCAAGCGGCGCGCCTGGAACGTGGTGCAGTTGGAGGTCGACGTCAGCTCGCGGTAGCGGCCCTGCGTCGGGATCCACGCCTCCACGTCGTACTTGCGCGCGGCGCTCGACCCGAGGTCGCCGGCCGCGGTGTCGATGACGCGGTAGCTGAGCCCGAGGGCCTGCATCATCTCCTCCTGCCAGGCGAGCAGGCGGGCGTGCTCGGCCTCCGCGTTCTCGGGGAGCGTGTAGACGAACATCTCCAGCTTGTTGAACTGGTGCACGCGGATGATGCCGCGGGTGTCCTTGCCCGCCGAGCCGGCCTCGCGCCGGTAGCACGTGGACCAGCCGGCGTAGCGCAGCGGCTCGGTCACGTCGAGGATCTCGTCGGAGTGGTACCCGGCGAGCGCGACCTCGCTCGTGCCGGTGAGGTAGAGGTCGTCGTCGGCCAGGTGGTAGACCTCGTCCGCGTGGGAGCCCAGGAAGCCGGTGCCCTGCATCACCTCCGGCTTCACCAGGGTGGGCGTGATCATCGGCACGAAGCCGTTCGACACCGCCTTGTCGAGCGCCATGTTCATGAGCGCGATCTCCAGCCGCGCGCCGATGCCGCGCAGGAACGAGAACCGGGCTCCGGCGACCTTCGCGCCGCGGGCCATGTCGATCGCACCGAGCAGCTCGCCGAGCTCCAGGTGGTCGCGGGGCTCGAAGTCGAACTCCGGGACGCCGCCGATCTCCTTGAGGACGATGAAGTCGTCCTCGCCGCCGCTCGGGACGCCGTCCACGATCGGGTTGCCGATGCGCCGCAGCACCGAGGCGAAGTGCGCCTCGGCGGTGTTGGCGGTCTGCTGCGCCTCCTTCACCCGGCCGGCGAGCGCCTGCGCCTGGGCGACGAGCGCCTGCTTCTGGTCCTTGGGGGCCTGCGCGACCTGCTTGCCGAACGCGTTCTGCTCGGCGCGCAGCTCCTCGAAGGCCGTGATCGCGGCCCGGCGCTCGATGTCGGCCTGCAGGGCCTCGTCCACGAGCTGCACGGAGTCGCCGCGCGCCTCCTGGGAACGGCGGACGACGTCGGGGCTCTCGCGCAGAAGGACGGGATCGATCACTGCCCCAGCTTATCGCCGTCCAGTAGCGTGATCCCGTGGACGATCGGGAGGGGACGAGCGGCACGACGGTCGCCGTCGTCTGCAACCCCGTGCGCGTGGACGTGCGGCGGGTGCGGGCGGCGGTGGAGGCCCGCGCGGCCGAGGAGGGCGATGTCGAGCTGCTCTGGTTCGAGACGACGCCGGAGGACGGCGGCCAGGGCCAGACCCGGCAGGCGCTCGAACGCGGAGCCACGCTCGTGCTCGCGGCGGGTGGCGACGGCACCGTGCGCGCGGTCGCCGAGGCACTGCGCGACCAGGACGCGACCCTCGGCCTCCTCCCCGGCGGTACCGGCAATCTCCTCGCCCGCAACATCGGCGTCCCGTTCACCGGCCTGGAGGAGGCGGTCGCCGTCGCGTTCGACGGCGTCACCCGCCGCATCGACATCGGCGTGGCGACGGCGGCTCGCCCCGACGGCGGCAGCAGCGAGCACGCCTTCCTGGTGATGGCCGGGATCGGCTTCGACGCCCGGATGATCGAGACCACCCGTCCGGAGCTCAAGCGCCGCTTCGGCTGGCTCGCCTATGTCGAGTCGGCGTTCCGGTCGTGGCCGCGTTCGCGCAAGGTCCGGGTGCGGTTCGCGATCGACGGCGAGTCGGAGCGCTCGGCGCACGTCAGCACCATCCTGTTCGCGAACTGCGGCGACCTCCCCGGCAACATGCAGCTCATCCCGGACAGCGAGGTGGACGACGGCCTGATCGACATCGCCATCCTGCAACCCGTGACGGTGTTCGGCTGGCTGGCGATCTGGCGCAAGGTGACCTGGGAGAACCGGGTGCTGCGCAAGAGCGCGCTCGGGAGGCGGATCATCCGCTTCACCGACAAGGCGGTCCGCACCCGCCTCAGCTACCTCCGCGGCGCGGGGGTAGCCGTGGAGCTGGACGATCCCGAGCCGTTCGAGCTGGACGGCGACGGCTTCGGGGAGGTCATCGCGCTCGGCATCGCCATCGACCCGCAGGGCCTGCGAGTGCGGGTGCCGCGCTAGATATTCGTGCTGAATGAAGCTTGTGCGGCACGCATTCGCCACATTCGTGACGAATGACGAGGCTCAGATGGTGTCGTCGTCGGGCAGTTCGCCGTCGCCGTCCTGGTACGGCGCGCGCTTCAGCCCGCGCCCGGTCAGCGCCGTCAGGAACAGCAGCGCCACCAGGGTGATCAGGCCGACGGTGATCAGCGGGCCGGCGAGCATCCAGCCGAGCTGCGAGACGACGAGGGAGCCGACGTCCGTGGAGGGCGTCGAGCCGGTGTACGACAGGCTCACCGAGACCGAGTACAGCACGATGCCCAGCACCACGAAGCCGCCGGACACCAGCCAGAGGGCGAGCATCAGCGGGTTGCGGCGGGGCGAGAGGTCGAGCCGGTCGAGGACGCTCGCGGCCGGCGCGGCCGTCGGGGCCTGGTACGCGCGGTCCGCGTCGGGCTCGGCCGGAGGCTGCGCAGCTGTCACCCGCGGCACCTCGACCGGCGCGATGCTCAGCGACGCCGCTTCGACCGGCCTCCGCTCCTCGTCGTCGCGTTCCTCCGTCGCCACGGACGGTGCGGGCGCGGCGCGCAGGCGGGTCCTGGCGCGCTCGCCGGGCTGGGGCCGGTAGCCGCGCTGGAACTGCGGGTCGTACCGGGGGTCGATGCCGCGCGCGGCGTCCTTCTGCTCGTCGTCCACGATCATCCCGACCTCCCGCGCATCGGATGGAAGCGGCATCGGATGGGAGCGCTCCCTGCTGCGCAGCTTACCCGCGGTCGCGGGAACCGGCACCGTGGTCGTCCACCAGCGTGCCGAGCCACTGGCGCGCCTCGGTGAACACCTCGTCGCGGTAGCGCTGGTCGAAGTCGACGCGCACGCCGTCCGCCCGGGGGTACGAGCCGAGGAAGATCACGGACGGGCTGAACCGGCGGAGACCGAGCAGCGCGTCCGCGACCCGCTCGTCGTGGATGTGGCCGTCCGCGTCGATGACGAACCGGTATCGGCCGAGCGCGTCGCCGATGGGCCGCGACTCGATGAGGCTCAGGTTGATGCCGCGCGTGGAGAACTGCTCCAGGAGGTCGAGCAGCGAGCCGGGACGGTCGTCCGGCAGCTCGGCGATCAGGCTGGTCTTGTCGGCCCCGGTCGGCGCGGGGACGCTGCGAGAGGTGCTGACCAGGACGAACCGGGTGACGGCGTTCGGGTTGTCGCCGATGTTCTCCGCGAGCACAGTCACGTCGTGGTGGTCGACGATCCCGGGCGGCGCGATGGCGGCGTCCGCGGTGCTGCCCTCGAACAGGGAGGCAGCGGCGGCGACGTTGCTGGAGGCCGGCAGGTGCCCGTGCGCCGGGAGGTTCGCGTCCAGCCACTGGTGGCACTGCGCGTAGGCGACGGGGTGCGCGTTGATCGTGCGCACGTCGGCCAGGGTGGTCCCCGGCCGCGCGACGAGCACGAAGTTCACCGGCACCAGGTACTCGCCGACGATCCGCAGCCCCGGGACGGTGGCCAGCGCATCCTGCGCGACGGAGACGCCGCCCTCGATGGAGTTCTCGATCGCGATCATCGCGGCGACGCTGCGGCCGGCGACGACGTCGGCGAGCGCCTCCCCCACGTTGTTGACCGCGCGCCAGCTCTTGCCGCGCGCCTCCGGCACCTGCGCGAGCGCGGCCTCCGTGAACGTCCCCGACGGCCCGAGGAAGCTGTAGACCTCGTCCACGGACGCGGGCAGCTCGGCAGTGGGGTCGGCAGGCGCGGAGGACATGCCGCTCAGCTTAGCGAGGCCGGGAGGACGCGACGCGGCCCGGCCCTCGCCCCTTCCCCGCGGCCGTGGAAGAGTAGTCGCATGGACGAACGAGCAGGCACCCCCGCGCAGCCCTCCGACCTCATCGACGTCGACGCCCTGCGTCGTGCGTACTACGAGCTGAAGCCCGATGTGAGCATCCCGGAGCAGCGCGTGGTGTTCGGCACGTCCGGCCATCGCGGTTCGGCGCTCGACACCGCGTTCAACGAGGACCACATCGCGGCGACCACGCAGGCGATCGTGGAGTACCGCAACGCGCAGGGGATCACCGGCCCGCTGTTCATCGGCGCCGACACCCATCTGCTGAGCGAGTTCGCCACCACCACGGCGCTCGCAGTTCTCGTCGGCAACGAGGTGCGCGTGCTCGTGGACGAGTTCGACGACTGGGTGCCGACACCCGCCGTCTCACACGCGATCATCGCCTACAACAAGGCCGGTCACCCCGACCAGGCGGACGGCATCGTGGTCACCCCGAGCCACAATCCACCGCGCGACGGCGGGTTCAAGTACAACCCGCCGCACGGCGGGCCGGCCGACACCGACGCGACCAGCTGGATCGCGAAGCGGGCGAACGAGATCATCGCCGACGGGATGCGCGACGTGCGGATGTCCGAGCCGAGCGGTGTCGAGACCTACGACTTCCGCGGCAACTACGTGGCCGACCTCGCGAACATCATCGACCTGACCGCGATCAAGGAGAGCGGCATCCGCATCGGCGCCGACCCGCTCGGCGGCGCGAGCGTCAACTACTGGCAGGCGATCGCCGACACCTACGGGCTCGACCTGACCGTCGTGAACCCGGAGGTCGACCCGGCCTGGGGCTTCATGACGCTCGACTGGGACGGCAAGATCCGGATGGACCCGTCGAGCCCGTCCGCCATGGCGTCGGTCGTGGCGCGCAGCGGCGACTTCGACATCCTGACCGGCAACGACGCCGACGCCGACCGGCACGGCATCGTGACGCCCGACGGCGGCCTGATGAACCCGAACCACTACCTGGCGGTGGCGATCGACTACCTCTTCACCACGCGCACCGGCTGGCGGGAGGACGCCGCGGTCGGCAAGACGCTCGTGTCGTCCTCGATCATCGACCGGGTGGCGGAGTCGCTCGGCCGGCGGCTGTGGGAGGTCCCGGTCGGCTTCAAGTGGTTCGTGCCCGGCCTCATCGACGGCTCGGTGGGCTTCGGCGGCGAGGAGAGCGCGGGCGCGAGCTTCCTGCGCTTCGACGGCTCGGCGTGGACGACGGACAAGGACGGCATCCTGCTCGCCCTGCTCGCGAGCGAGATCCGTGCGGTCACCGGCAAGTCGCCCTCCCAGCTCTACCGGGAGCTGACCGAGCGGTTCGGCGATCCCGTCTACCAGCGGGTGGACGCGCCGGCGAGCCCGGAGCAGAAGGCCGCGCTGGGCAAGCTCGACGGCGACGCGATCGCGGCGACCGAGCTCGCCGGTGAGCCGATCACCGCGAAGCTCAGTCGCGCGCCCGGCAACGACGCGCCCCTCGGCGGCGTGAAGGTGGAGACGGCGAAGGCCTGGTTCGCCGCGCGCCCGAGCGGCACCGAGAACGTCTACAAGATCTACGCCGAGAGCTTCGCCGGCGAGGAGAACCTGCGCGAGGTGCAGGAGGAGGCCAAGCGCATCGTGGACGACGCGCTCGGCGCCTGACCCTCTGTCGAAGGGCACGTAAACGCCCCTAAGACGCGGTCTTAGGGGCGTTTACGTGCCCCTCGGCGTCAGGTGGTGGAGGCGAGCGTCCAGCGGTTGCCGTGCGGGAGCGGTTCGTGCCTGAACTCGTCCACGAGGAGGGCGATGAGGGCGAGGCCGCGGCCGGACTCGCCGAGGTCTTCCGAGTCGGGCATGGCCGCCGACGCCAGGTCGATGTCGGCGGGCTCGGCGTCGTCGGTGACGATCGCGCGGATACCGTCCGGCGTGTGGCCGACCTCCAGCTCCACGCGGGTGCGGGTGCCCTCCCTGCCGTGCTGGATGACGTTGGTCACGACCTCCACCACGGCCAGCTCGAACGCGCCGCGCCGCTCGGCCGGCAGGTCGGGACGGCGCACGGCGAGCTCCTCGAAAAGGATGTGGACGCGCTCGATGGCCTCGGCGTCCGCGGGGGCGAGGAAGGCCTCGCGGAACGCGTCAGTCACGGTAGGCGTCGTCGCGGTATGCGTCGTCACTGGCCGGGTACACGCGCAGAATGCGGTCCAGGTTCGTCAGGCGGAGCACGCTCGCGACCTGCTCGGTCGCAGCGGCGAGACGCAGGTCGCCGCCCACGGTGCGCGCCGTCTTCAGCCCGCTGACGAGGGCGCCGAGCCCGGAGGAGTCGATGAACTCGACCTCGCTCAGGTCGAACGCAAGGCGGGCGTGGCCCTCGTCCACGACGCGCTGCACCTCGCGGCGCACGGTCGGGGCGGTGACCAGGTTGATCCGGCCGTTCGCGGCGAGCACGGCGACGCCGTCCGGCCGGATCGTCGTGGTGATGTTCATCGGAGGCGGGGCTCCTTCCTGGCCGCGTGAGCGGCCGGTCCGCGGTACAGGGCCGCGCGCGGGATGACGCTGAGCACGACCAGGTCGTAGATCACCCAGACCGTGTTGACCAGCGTGCCCAACCCGTCCGCGGTTCCGGCGGTGACACGCAGGACTCCGACGACGGCCGCGATCACGAGCACGGCCATCGCGGTGAGCTGCGGCCAGATCTGCCGCCACGGGATGGGCGCGCGGCCGCTGCGCTCCTTGGGCGTGACGACGAAGCCGAGCTTGCGGCCGAACCACACGTTCGCGGCCGCCGTCCAGCACGCGCGGATCCATAGCGGGAACAGCGCGAGCGCGTACTGCTGGCCGCGCCAGGTCTTCAGCCCGCGGGCCGCGACGAGGAACATCAGCTGGCTCAGGATGAAGTACGGGAGGAATCGGGCGAAGAAGTCGACGCTCCACGCGGTCACCGGCATGATGCCCGTCAGCAGATAGATCACGGGCGCCGCCAGGTACACGACCGAGGCGAACCCGGACAGGTAGCTCCACATCGTCGCGAAGTACATCAGCCGCTGGCCGGCGGTGAGCCCGCGCTTGACGAGCGGGTTGTCCTTCAGCATCACCTGGAGGGTGCCCTGCGCCCAGCGCAGCCGCTGGCCGAGCATCGTCCCCAGGTCCTCCGGCGCCAGCCCCCAGGCGAGGATCTCGTGGTGGTAGACGCTGCGCCAGCCGCCGGCGTGCAGCTGCATCGCCGTCGCCATGTCCTCGGTGACCGAGATGGTCGCCATCGGCATCACCGGCTGCGCCTGGCCCGGCCGGTCGACGGCGAGCGTGTCGGCGATGCGCTGAACGGAGTCGATCGCGCCGAGCGGCGACCAGTCCCGCTCGGCGAGCCGGTCGAGCGCGACCTCGTCGACGACGAACGCGCCGAGCTCGGAGTCGGCCTGCACCGGGAGGGCGGCGATCGCGCGGAGGTCCTCCTCCATGGCCGCGACGTCGCTGCGGACCGCCGAGCGCGAGACGTCGTCCACCTGCTTCTGCAGCCGGTAGGTCACCTCGCCGACGCTCTCCCCGGCGCGCAGACGGGCGTTCGCGTCCTCCACGTGGCCGCGGACCTCCGAAATGAGTCGCGCGGAGTCGGGGTCGGAGCGGGCGGAGCGCTGCGCCTTCGCGAGCATCCGGTCGGCCGAGCGCAGCGAGAGCCGCACGGTCTGCTCCACATCCCGCACGTAGCCGACGATGCCCAGCTCCATCAGCGCGTCGCGGCGCAGCACCGCGTTCGAGCCGCAGAAGAAGGCCGCGTTCCAGCCGTCCTTGCCCTGCTGGATGGGGCCGTAGAACAGCGGAGCCTGGTTGCCGAGCGGATCGGCGTCGTCCACGTTCGTGAAGAACTGCGGCGTCTGCACGAGCGCGACCTTCGGGTCGGCGAAGTAGCCGAGGGTGCTGTCCAGGATCTGCGGCTCGGCGATCTGATCGGCGTCAAGGATGAGCAGGAACTCGCCGTCGGTCTGGAACAGCGCGTTGTTGAGGTTGCCCGCCTTCGCGTGCCGCGGCTTGTCCACCCAGTCCTCGGACCGGGTGACGTAGCCGAGTCCCTCGCGGTCGGCCGCGGCGCGCATCTCCGCGCGATCGCCGTCATCGAGGATCCAGGTGCTGTGCGGGTAGCGGATGGCCTTGGCCGCGCGCGCGGTCGTCAGCACCAGGTCCACCGGTTCGTCGTAGGTGGTGATGAAGACATCGACCGTCCCCGCGGGCGGCGCGTCCGGGCCCGTCCGCACCTTGACGCGCCACATCGTGAGCGCGAAGAAGAACGTGTCGATCAGGCTGTAGGTCTCCGCGATCACGAGCGGCACCGCGATCCACCACGCCGACCAGTTCACGGAGGCCAGCCACCGCCAGGCGACGTAGTCGAGGCCGGCGAGGACCGCGAGGACGCAGATGAGGCGGAGCAGCCCGCGGTTCACGAGGCGCTCCGGCGGACGATCACGGCGGTGACGTCGTCGATCGGCACACCGGCGCGTGCGGAGGTGAGGATGCGGGAGACCGCGCCCCCCGGTGTCGCGTTGCCGCGGACGATGGCCTCCAGCAGCGGGAAGGCCCGGTCGCCGCCGAGCGCGTCCAGCACCCCGTCGCTCACGCAGACCAGGGCGTCGCCGGGGCCGAGCACGACCCGGGAGGGCGTGCGCGGCTCGGTCGCAGGCAGGCCCAGCGGGAGGGCGCTGCTCTGCAGCCGCTCCAGCGGACCGCGGTCGCGCACGATGAGGGCGAGGCCGTGGCCGGCGTCCACGTAGTCCACGGCGCCGTCGGTGTGCACCTTGGCATGGAAGAGGGTGACGAAGGTGGCGAGCTGGTCGAGGTCCTCCTCCACCAGCCGGGAGGCGGCGTCCACGGAGTCCTCCAGGTCGGCGAGCTCCATGGCGCTGCGCAACGCGGTGCGGACGGACGCGCCGACGATCGCGGCGGCCAGGCCCTTGCCCATGACGTCGCCCACCGTGACGCAGAAGTCGTCCCCGACGTCGTACCAGTCGTAGAAGTCGCCCGAGACGCCACGCGACGGCTCGCACGCCGCCGCGACCTCGAAACCGGGCGCGCGGGGCTTGCGGCGCGGCAGGAGGCCCTTCTGGGCGATCGCGGCGCGGTCGAGCTCGTCGTCGCGGTTGAGCTCGTCCTGCACCCAGTCCGCGAGGTCGCGCAGCACGCGCTCCTGCTCGGGAGTGAGCGTGTGCGGTTCGGTGTCGAGCACGCAGAGGGTGCCGACGGCCTCCCCTCCCGGCGCGTGCAACGGTTCCCCCGCGTAGAACCGGAGGTGCGGGTCGCCGACCACGAACGGGTTGTCCGCGAAGCGCTCGTCGCCGGTCGCGTCGGAGACGATGAGGCTGGAGTCCTGGCGGGCGGTGACGTCGCAGAACGCCTTCTCCCGCGGCGCCTCGGTGGTCAGCCCGATGTGCGACTTGCGCCATTGCCGGTCGCCGTCGAGCAGCGTGATACTCACCATCGGGACGGCGAAGAGCTGCTGCGCGAGCCGGGTGATCCGGTCGAACCTCGCCTCCGGCCCGGTGTCGACGACCCGGAGGCCGGCCAACGCGCGTTGCCGCGCGCTCTCTGTCTGCTGCACCGCCTGCGCGTCGACGACCATGGTGACAACTGTACCGAGGTGTCTACCTCAGTCCAGGGTGATGCCCCTCCGTTGCGGACAGTAATATCGAAGTGAAATTCAGTCATCGCAGTGCTTACGTGATACATCCAGGATGGGCGGCTAGCCTGATCCGATGCAGTCCGACCCCACGCACGACACGCAGACCCGCGCGCAGGCCAGAGCCCGGGAGAAGTCGCTCGGCGGCCCCGTCGCCCGTCACGGTCGCCTGAAGCCCCGGACCGTGCTGTCCTCGCTCCGGTCGCTCGCGCTCCGCGGCGTCGCCGTCGTCGCGGTCAGCGCCGCCGCCCTCGTCGGCTTCGCCGCGCTCGACGTCTTCGCGACCGTGAGCGCGAAGGAGGGCGTCCAGCTCGTCGACGAGAACGGCAAGGCGCGCGCTCCCCGGGTCGGCGCGGTGGACGGTGCGTTCAACGTCCTCCTCGCGGGCAGCGACAGCGGGGGCGGGAACCCCGCCTACGACATCCGCGACGCGGCCCTCAACGATGTGACGATGCTGCTGCACGTGTCGGCGGATCACAAGAACGCCACCGTCGTCAGCCTGCCGAGGGACATGTACGTGCCGATCCCCTCCTGCCCGGACCCCGACGGGGGCGCCTTCAGCACGATGAGCCGCCAGAAACTCAACACCACACTGAGCTACGGCGGCCTCGCCTGCTCGGTGCTGACGGTCCAGAAGCTGACCGGCCTCCAGATCGACTATGCGGGCGTGATCGAGTTCGACGGCGTGATCGAGATGTCCAACGCGGTCGGCGGCGTGCCGGTGTGCGTCGCCGGAGACATCTTCGACCCGTACAGCGGACTGGACGTGAAGGCCGGCGACAACACGCTCCAGGGCACCCAGGCGCTCGCGTTCCTCCGGACGCGACACGGCGTGGGCGACGGATCGGACCTCGCCCGGATCAGCAACCAGCAGGTCTTCCTGTCCTCGCTCATCCGCACGATCAAGAGCGCGGACACCCTGGCCAACCCGGTCAAGGTCTACGCGTTGGCGAAGGCGGCGGCGGAGAACATCCAGCTCTCCGAGAGCCTCAAGAACGTGACCACGATCGCGTCGCTGGGCATGGCCCTGAAGGACGTCGACCCCGCCAAGCTGGTCTTCGTGCAGTACCCGAACCACCTGGAGGGCGACGGCGTCGCTCCGACCACCGACGAGGCGGACCTGCTGATGTCCGCCCTCCGCGAGGACCGCGCGGTCGCCCTGACCGGCGACACGGGACTGGGCTCGGAGGCGGCCGGAGACACCCCAGAGCCGGCGGAGGAAGCGGCCGACGGCGCGGACGCGGGCGACGTCGAGCTGCCGTCGAACGTGCACGGGCAGACGGCGGCGCAGGTGACCTGCTCGAAGCCGTTCGAGGGCTAGTGGTACTCCGTCCCGCCCGGAACCCCGAAGAACTCCTCGAGGGTGGTGGTGCCGGTGGCCTTCAGCTGAGTGGCCAAGGGGACGCCGATGTAGCGGAAGTGCCATGGCTCGAAGGCGAAGCCGGTGACCGAGACCTTGTCCGCGGGGTAGCGCAGCAGGAAGCCGAAGCGCCAGGCGTTGGCCGCCAGCCACTCCCCCTGCGGCGTGTGCGCGAAGCAGGCGTCGAGTGAGCACTTGGCCGGGACGGCGCTGATGTCGACGGCGAGCCCGGTCTGGTGCTCGCTGTGGCCGGGCCGCGCGGTGTCGGTGTCGGCGTACGCCGCTCCGTTGCGCGCGGCGTCGTCGTTGTAGACGTTGACCTGCGACTCGAAGGACCGGTAGGCGCTCTGCACCGAGAAGTCGAGGCCGGCCTCCGTCTTGCCCGCGTGGAACATCGCGACCAGCGCCTCGCCCACCTCCGGCCGCATCGGCTGGTGGTTGACGTAGGTGACCTCCGGGTAGACCAGGGAGGCCGGCGTGAAGGTGACCGGGTTCAGCGGGCGCGGCTTGTTCACGACCACCCACGTGCTCGCCGGGTCGTCGATCGACTGGGCGTGCTTGTCGAAGCCGGCGACGGTCGCGGTCGGCGTCGCCGTCGGGACCGGCCTCGACGCGTGCGATGCGACGGGTTTGGAGGGGTTCGGCTTGCGGTGCGGCTGGTCGGCGGCGGAGCACGCCGCGAGGGCGAGGAGCACGACGACCGCGGCCGCCACGACCGCGACGCGGCGGGGTCCGGTCGGATTCACGCCATGAGCATAAGCGCCAGACGACCTCGCACCTGTCAGCGCACTCCCGGCCTGACCCGAACGGGGGCCTCCTACTTTGAGAGACTCCAGAAGTGGCCGGTCGCACCGGGGTGCTCGACCGTGATCGTGTGGTCGAGGTCGCGGTAGTCGGTGTCGGTGTTGTGGCCCGCCATCTCGATGGTGATCTTGCCGTTCACGTTGTTCACGGCCGAGACGATCTGCACGTGGTCGAGCGAGTTGTTGTTGTTCCAGTCGAACATCACGATGTCGCCGACCTTGATCTTGTCGCGCTGGTCGAACGAGTACTCGGTGAGCCCGAGCTGCGCCGCGTTCTCGCGGAAGTAGTCGTCCATCGCCGGCACGTAGCCCCACGCCGGGCTCCAGTCCGCGGCCGCGTCGTGGTTGTACCAGTCGGAGTTCATCTGCCAGCCGCGTGCGATCAGGGTCTGGCTGACGAAGTTGGCGCAGTCGCCGCCGACCGGGTTGAGGTCGCCGTACTGGGCGGTGTTGTAGTTGTTCCAGTGCGCCAGCGCGTACGAGAGCTGCTGGTCCACCGGGGTCTGCGCCTGGTAGGTGTACGTCTTTCCGTCCGTGGGGACGACTTTGCCGTCGGCGGCGGTGACGACGATCGGCACGGCGGCTGCGGCCCAGTTCGCCGCCTGCGGGACGGTGACGACGATCTTGTCCTTGCCCGGCTGGGCGACCGGAGCCGCCTGGCCGCCGATCTGCACAGAGGCGACCTTGTCGAGGTTCGTGCCGGTGATGGTCGTCGTCCCGCCCGAGAGGCTTCCGGACGCCGGCTGGATGTCGGAGACGGTCGCGTTCTTCGCCTGCGCGACCGGCGCCGCCTTCGCGATCGCCTTCGTCACGGGTGACGGCTCGCCCGCGCACCCCGTGAAGAGGAGGGCGGCGGCGGCCGCCGTGGCGGCGACGGCGAGCAAACGGCGGGAACGACTGAGAGAACTCATACGACCTTCGGGGATGATTCGGAGGGTGACGGGAATCACCTCCTCCACGGTACGCCCGCCACCTATGTGGCACCTGGATGGGGTACACAACGCGGCTGTGAAAGCTGCGCGAACCCGCAGGCGACCGCGTCACGATGCGGAATTCGCCCAGTAGTTCGCCCATGGCGAACGAGCACACCGGAGGCGTAGTCTCGCGTTGCCGAAAGACTCGCACTGGGTGTAACTTTGCACTCTCCGCAAAATTCTTTGCCCCACACCGGTGTGACGCTCCTCCAGTGACGGGCGTCCCCTCACACGACTCTCGACACGGAGACAGATGTCCAGTCAGACCAGCGCGGCAGTGTCCGCACCCAAACCGATCATGTCGCATCGCCAGATCCTTTTCGTGATCTTCGGCCTGATGGCCGGCATGTTCCTGTCGGCCCTCGACCAGACGGTCGTCGGAACCGCGATCCGCACGATCGGCGACGACCTGCACGGCCTCAGCCAGCAGGCGTGGGTCACCACGGGATACCTCATCCTCTCGACCATCTCGACGCCGATCTACGGCAAGCTCTCCGACATCTTCGGACGCCGGCCGCTGTTCATCATCGCCATCGGCATCTTCATCGTGGGCTCGATCCTGGCCTCGTTCTCGACCTCCATGCTCGAGCTGGCGGCGTTCCGCGCCGTCCAGGGCCTCGGCGCCGGCGGTTTGATGTCGATGCCGCTCGCGATCATGGGCGACATGCTCGCCCCGCGCGAGCGCGCCAAATACCAGGGCTACTTCCTCGCCGTCTTCGGCATCTCCAGCCTCATCGGCCCGCTGATCGGCGGCCTGTTCGCCGGCGCGAACGAGATCCTCTGGATCGCCGGATGGCGCTGGGTGTTCCTGATCAACGTGCCGATCGGCATCGCCGCGCTGTTCATGGTCATGCGCTTCCTGCACCTCCCCAAGCACGACCGCGGCGCCGCCCGCATCGACTGGTGGGGCGCGGCCGGCGTCATCGTGGCCCTCGTCCCGCTGCTGCTCGTGGCCGAGCAGGGCCGCGACTGGGGCTGGGGCAGCGCCGCGTCGATCTCCTGCTACGTGATCGGCGCCGTCGGCATCATCGCCTTCATCCTCATCGAGATGGCGATGAAGGACGACGCGCTCATTCCGCTCAAGCTGTTCCGCTCGAGCACCTTCTCGATGGCGACCGTCATCGGCGTGCTCGTCGGCTTCGGCATGTTCGGCGCGATGCTGACCCTCCCGCTCTACCTGCAGATCGTGCTCGGCGCGACCCCGACCGAGTCGGGTCTGCAGCTGCTGCCGATGATCCTCGGTCTGATGGTCTCCTCCATCGCCTCCGGCCAGATCATCGCGCGCACCGGCCACTATCGCCAGTTCCCGATCATCGGAACCGCGATGCTCGCTGGCGGGTTCTTCTACCTGACGTTCCTCAAGTTCGGCGACTCGTACTGGTTCATCGCCGGCGCGATGCTGCTGATCGGCCTCGGCCTCGGCCAGCTCATGCAGACGCTGACCATCGCCAGCCAGAACTCGGTCGGCCTCCGCGACATGGGCGTGGCGACCAGCGCCTCCACGTTCTTCCGCCAGATCGGTGGAACGCTCGGCACCGCCGTGCTCCTGTCGCTGCTGTTCACGGTCTTCCCGACCAACATCCAGACTGCGCTCACCGACAAGCCGACCCTGACGAGCGCTCTCGACGCCGCGCTGACCCCCTCGGTCGCCTCGGCCTCCGAGAACAAGCAGATCATGGAGAAGATCTACACGCCGATCACGAGCAAGGCGACCGCGGCCACGCAGCAGGCGCTGCAGAAGGCCGTCGATGGCGCCAAGTCCGCCGCCACCCAGGCCGTGGACGCCCAGGTCGCCGCCGGCCACATCCCCGCCCAGGCTCAGGCCCAGGCGGAGGCGGCCGCGCAGCAGCAGGCCATCCAGGCCGCCGCGACGAAGATCGAAGCGCAGGCGCCCTACGCGAAGGTGGCGAGCGACGGCACGGTGACGCTGGACTTCTCCGACGCCTCGGCCCGCTCCGCCTACGTGGACACCCTGGTGCCCGTCATGCAGACGCAGCTCAAGAAGGGCAACGGCGCGAACAGCAGCTCGGACATCAACGACACGTCGTTCCTGAACACGGCCGACCCGCGGCTGTCGAAGCCGTTCCTGGTCGCGTTCAACGACTCGGCCGTCCAGGTCTACTGGGTCGCCATGTTCGTGGTCCTGATCGCGTTCGTCCTGTCGCTGTTCTTCAAGACCCCGCCGCTGCGGGCGAAGTCGGCGCTGCAGGAGGCCGCGGACGCCAGCGCGGAGGCCACGGCCGCCCGCGAGGGCGCAGAGGCCGGCGAGCGTCAGCCCGTGCCGGTCGGAGCGATGGTCTCCGCCGAGTCGGACGCCGCGGCCCGCGAGGAGCTCGAGGAGACCGACCTCGGCCTGATCGCCAGCCGCGTGGCCGGCGAGACCGGCGCGCTCATCGAGCCGGTGATCGACACCGCCTCCGTCGCCGCCCAGCGGCCGCGGACCGCGACCGACTGACGCCGCTCAGTCCACCTCACCGACGGAACGGCCGTCGCCCATCCGGGCGGCGGCCGTTCCGCTGTCCGCGCCCGCCGGCAGGGACGGCACGCGGCGGAGCACGAGCGGCGTGACGACGCCGTGCAGCACGATGCTCCCCACCACGGTCAGCACGGTCACGCTCAGCACGTCGCCGCTGTCGCTGTCCGGGAGGTGGTTGTAGGCGAGCAGGCCGAACACGATGGAGGCCGTCCCGCGCGGGCCGATCAGGCCGATGTAGGTGCGCTCCCGCCAGGTCACCGGCGAGCCGAGCATCGAGGCGTAGACGGGCACGGCGCGGAACAGGGTGAGCGCGAGCACCGCGATCACGAGCACCCGCCAGTCGATGCCCTCCACGATCACCGCCGTCGTCATCCCGCCCAGGATGAACCAGACGAAGTCGGACGCGACTTTGCTGGCCTCCTCCACGAGCAGGAGCTCGTCCTCCGGCACAGCGCGCAGCTGACGACGGCGCGTGCGGGTGACGCGGAAGACCACGCCGGCCACGAAGGCCGCGACGAACCCGTTCGCCGCCACATCGTGGATCGTCGCGATGCCGTAGGTCAGCAGCGGCGCGATGAGCATGACGAAGCGGATGCCGGACGCGTTCGCCCAGCCGCGGTCGGAGGCCCAGCGGGTCAGCAGGCCGAGCGCGCCGCCGATCACGATGCCGACGACGATGGCGACGACGGTCGCGGGGATCGCGCCGAAGAACGCGTAGACGGCGTCCGAGAGGTTCTTCTCGACCTCCTTCTCGGTGGCGCCCGAGATCTTCGCGCCGGTGTCGGCGACCTTCAGGATGGTCGGGAGGGCGACCGCGATCGCGACCGACATGGCGAACAGCGGCGAGATGAGGCCGTCGTTGTAGCCGCTCTCCACGTTGAGGATCTGCCGTACGCGCGCCGGGATGCGCGTGGATCGCAGCAGCGCGGTGGCCGGGGCGAAGTCGGTCGGCATGACGATGCACGCGATGACGATGAGCACGAAGACGTTGAGGGCGGGCAGCAGCCAGGCGCCGGTGACCACGACGAGCGCGAGGGACAGCGGGAGGGCGATGAGCACGAGCCGCGCGAGGCTGCGGCCCTGGCCGCCGAAGATGCCGCCGCGCACCTCGCAGGCGTCCACGAAGAGGAGCACGGCCAGGATGAGCTCGACGACGTGCTGGGCCACGTCGCTGTCGATGGCCTCGGTGAAGCCCTTCACGTCCACCAGCACGACGAGCGAGCCGAGCACCGCGAGCGCGGCCGGCCCGGCGATCCCGAACCGCTCGAACCGGTGCGCGACGAGCGACCACAGTGCAACGGCGGCGAGCCCCACCAGGATGATGACCGGCACCCAGCACCTCCCCTCCCCGCCACAGGCCGCGTCCAGTCTGGACCCGCGCGCCCGCCCAGCGCCAGGCCGCGACATTCGTGACGAATGTCGCGAATGGGCGCGCGAGACGCGACATTCGTGCCGAATGTGCGTCTGCCGCATTCGTGGCGAATGTGGGCAATCGCGGCGCCAGAGGCGACATTCGGGCCGAATGTCGTGCGGGCTAGAGGGCGCTGAGGACGTCCATCGCGAGGGCGCGGGCGTCGCGGAGGCGGCGGCGGTCGGACTCGAGGCCGGCGCGGACCAGCGCGCCCTGCAGCACGTACGACAGGTGTTGCGCCGTCCGCTCCGCGCGCGGCCGGTCGGTGAGCTCGCGCAGGCCCGCCGCCAGGATGCCGTCGACCTCCGCCAGGTGGCGGCGCACCCCCTCACGGCCGGGGTCGCCCAGCGGCAGCTCGGCGGCGGCGTTGAGGAGGCCGCTGCCGCGGTAGCCGGGCTCCGGCGCGAGGGCGGCCTGGTCGAGGTACGCGTCGAAGACGGCGAGGACGCGGGTGAACGGGTCCGGCGCGCGGCGCGCGCGGCGCGCGTAGAGGGCGAGCCATTCGGCGTGCCGGGCCTCCAGCACCGCGGAGACGAGCGCGGACTTCGACGCGAAGTTGTTGTAGAGGCTCATCTTCGCGACGGCGGCGTCGGCGGTGATGGCGTCGATGCCGGTGGCGGCGATGCCGTCCGAGTAGAACCTCCGGGCGGCCGCTTCGAGGATGCGGCGGCGGGCGGCGCCGGTGCGCGCGCCGGTGTTGCGCGCGGACTCCGCCATCGAGGCCCCCTTGCTATCTAGGTAGGTCAGTCTATCTAAAAGACACGAATCCAAGATCACATTTCGATCACGCCGTCCCGCCCGAGTCCGCGGAATCCCGCGCATTTCGCCTTGCACCCAACAAATCCCGTGTTTTCAACGATGAGAGCGCGATCACAAACCTGCTTGACAAGCACATCCCGACCGTTTTACATTCTCATCCAACCCGTGAGAGCGCTCTCACGGCCTTCACAGAGAGCGCTCTCATCGGGTCTCACCAGACCACGCACACACACGCACAAGGGAGTGATCCGTGAAGCTTTCACGACGCACCAAGGTCGCTGCGGCAGTCGCCGCCACGGCCTCGTTCGCCCTCCTCGCGACAGGCTGCTCAGCGAGCGGCAATGACGCGGGGACCAGCTCGAACCCCATCACGCTGACCGTCACGACGTTCGGCACGATGGGCTTCGACAAGCTCTACTCGCAGTACGAGAAGGAGCACCCGGGGATCAAGATCAAGGCGACCAACATCGACACCGGTGACAACGCCCTGACCGACTGGCAGACCAAGGAGGCCGCCGGCAGCGGGCTCCCCGACGTCCAGGCGGTCGAGGAGGGCTGGCTCTCCAAGGTCATGCAGGTCTCCGACCAGTTCAACGACCTCAAGGACTACGGCGCCAACGACATCAAGAGCCGCTGGGTCGACTGGAAGCTGAAGCAGGCGACCGACAAGAACGGCCGCATCATCGGCTACGGCACCGACATCGGACCGGAGGGCCTCTGCTACAACGGCAAGCTCTTCGCCGCGGCGGGCCTGCCCAGCGACCGGGACTCCGTCGCCAAGCTGTTCGGCGGCTCCTCCGCGACCTGGGACGACTTCTTCAAGGTCGGCGAGCAGTACAAGGCGGCCACCGGCAAGGCGTTCTACGACCAGTCCGGCTTCATCTGGAACGCCATGGTGAACCAGCAGCCCGAGGGCTACTACACCAAGGACGGCAAGCTCAACATCCAGAACAACAGCGACCTCAAGGCGCTCTGGAGCAAGCTGGCCGGCGGCGCCGCGGCGGGTCTCTCCTCCAACCAGACCCAGTGGGACTGGGGCAAGGGCAAGGCCTTCACCGACGGCTCCTTCGCCACGTTCGTCTGCCCGGGCTGGATGCTCGGCGTCGTGCAGGGCCAGGTCAAGGCCGGCGGCGGCGACGCCTCCACCGGCTGGGACTTCGCGAACGTCTTCCCGGGCGGCGCGGCCAACTGGGGCGGCTCGTTCCTGACGGTTCCGAAGCAGTCCAAGCACCCGAAGGAGGCCGCTGCGCTCGCTGCCTGGCTGACCTCCGCCAAGTCGCAGGTCGCCACCTTCCAGGCGGCCGGCACGTTCCCCTCGGTCACCGCGGCGCAGTCCGACCCCGGAGTGACCGGCGCGAGCGACCTGACGAAGTTCTTCAACAACGCCCCCGTCGGCCAGATCCTGGCGGAGCGAGCGAAGGGCGTCGTCGCCCAGTACAAGGGACCGGACGACTCGGTCATCCAGTCCCAGGTCTTCGGCCCCTCCGTCCAGCAGCTCGACTCGGGCAAGGCGAACGGCGACCAGGCCTGGGCCAACGCGATGACGCTGCTGAACCAGCTCGTCGTCAACAAGTAGTACACCTCACCAGCCGGGCCCCGCTGCCGCAGGCGGCGGGGCCCGAACCCTCCACCCGTACCATCCGCTCCCCTCCCCCACGGAGAACCGCATGACCACCGTCACCCGCACCCCGGAGGCCGCCCCCGCGGCGGCCCGGAGCGACCGCGACGACCGCCGGGCACTCACCTTCAAGCAGAAGCTCAGCCGCTTCGACGTCAAGGCGTCGCCGTATTTCTACGTCGCGCCGTTCTTCGTGCTCTTCGCCCTCGTCGGCCTGTTCCCGCTGATCTACACGTTCGTCGTCTCGCTCAACAACTGGAACCTGCTCACCGGCCCCGGCCAGTGGGTCGGCTTCGCCAACTACCTCACCGAGCTGAAGGACCCGTTCTTCTGGAACTCGCTCTTCAACACCGTCAGCATCTTCCTGCTCTCCGCCATCCCGCAGCTGATCGCCGCGGTGTTCATCGCCGCAATGCTCGACCAGAACATCCGGGCCAAGACCTTCTGGCGGATGAGCGTGCTCCTCCCCTACGTCGTCACCCCCGTCGCCGTCACGCTGATCTTCTCGAGCGCGTTCGACGAGAAGTACGGGCTGATCAACAACATCCTCCAGGCGGTCGGCCTCCACCCCGTCATGTGGAAAACCGAGACGTTCCCCTCGCACATCGCCATCGCGACGATGGTCAACTGGCGCTGGACCGGGTACAACGCGCTGATCCTGCTGGCCGCGATGCAGGCGGTGCCGCGCGACATCCACGAGTCCGCAGCGCTGGACGGCGCCGGCTCGTTCCGCCGGTTCTTCTCGATCACGCTGCCGAGCATCCGGCCGACCATGATCTTCGTGATCATCACGGCCACGATCGGCGGCCTCCAGATCTTCACGGAGCCGAAGCTGTTCAACCCGTCGAGCGCCGTTCCTGGCGGCCCGCAGCGGCAGTACCAGACGACCGTGCTCTACCTGTGGGACATGGCGTTCAACCGCCAGAACTTCGGGAGGGCGTCCGCCATCGCGTGGATGCTGTTCCTCATCATCGTGCTGTTCGGCGTGCTGAACTTCCTGATCTCGGGCCGGATCGCCTCCACCGAGGCACGCGTGCACCGGTCGCGGACGGCCAAGCGGCTGGCGCGGAGCCGGGCCGCCGCGTCGGCGAACGGCGCCGTCACCGCCGAGACAGACTCCGATTCCGACGCCGACGCAGCGGCGAGCGCCGAGGGCGCCCTCGCGCTGACCGCGGCGAGCGAGGAGAAGAACGTATGACCACCGCGACCCGCACCTCCGCCGCACCGAAGCGTGCCCCGCGCCGCCGCGCGCTCGGCATCGACCGCCGGCCGGGCTTCCTCACCTACGGCATCCTGATCGCGATCTTCGTCGGCGGCGCCTACCCGCTGTGGTGGTCGTTCGTCGCCGGCTCCAGCGACAGCACCGTGCTGACCTCGACGTGGCCTCCGCTGCTGCCGGGCGGCCAATTCTGGAAGAACGTCGGCGCCGTGCTCGACACCGTGCCGTTCTGGCAGGCGCTCGGCAACTCGATCATCGTCTCCACGGTCATCACCGTCTCGGTCGTCGCATTCTCGACGCTCGCCGGGTACGCGTTCGCGAAGCTGCGGTTCCGCGGCCGCGAAGGGCTGCTGGTGTTCGTCATCGGGACGCTCGCGGTGCCAACGCAGCTGGGCATCATCCCGCTGTTCATGGTGATGAAGCAGTTCGGCTGGACCGGGACGCTCGGCGCGGTGATCGTGCCGACCCTGGTGACGGCGTTCGGCGTGTTCTTCATGCGGCAGTACCTGGTGGATGTCATCCCCGAGGAGCTGATCGAGGCCGCGCGCGTCGACGGCGCGAACATGATCCGCACCTTCTGGCACGTCGGTGTCCCCGCGGCGCGGCCGGCCATGGCGATCCTCGGCCTGTTCACCTTCATGACCGCGTGGACCGACTACCTCTGGCCGCTGCTCGTCGCCTCGCAGAACCCGACCCTGCAGGTCGCACTGAGCCAGCTCCAGTCGGCCAAGTACGTCGACTACTCGATCGTGCTCGCCGGCGCGGTGCTCGCGACCATCCCCCTGCTCATCCTCTTCGTGCTCGCCGGCAAGCAGCTGGTCTCCGGCATCATGGCCGGCGCGGTGAAAGGTTAATACGCATGACCGAACTCTCCTGGCCCGCCGGGTTCCTCTGGGGGTCCGCGACCGCCGCCGCCCAGATCGAGGGCGCAGCCCACGAGGACGGCAAGGAGGACTCGATCTGGGACGCGTTCGCCCGCGTGCCCGGCGCGATCGCCGGGGGCGACACCCCCGAGCGCGCGATCGACCACTACCACCGCGTGCCGCAGGACGTCGCCCTGATGCGTGAGCTCGGCCTCCAGTCGTACCGGTTCTCCACGTCGTGGGCGCGGGTGAAGCCCGGCGACCGCTTCGTCAACCGGGCCGGGCTGGACTTCTACAGCCGGCTGGTCGACGAACTGCTGGAGGCGGACATCCTGCCCTGGCTGACGCTCTACCACTGGGACCTCCCGCAGGCCCTGGAGGAGCGCGGCGGCTGGGCGACCCGCGAGACGGCGTACCGGTTCCGCGACTACGCGGTCGCCGTGTACGACGCGCTCGGCGACCGGGTGACGCACTGGACGACGTTCAACGAGCCGCTGTGCTCGTCGCTGATCGCGTACGCCGCGGGCGAGCACGCCCCCGGCCGGAGGGAGCCGCGCGCGGCGCTGGCCGCCCTCCACCACCAGCACCTCGCGCACGGGCTCGCGGCCTCCGCGATCCGCGACCTCGCCGGCGCGCACGAGGGCCGCGCCGAGGATCTTCGCGTCGGCATCACCCTCAACCTGACGAACGCGATCCCGGACGACCCGGAGGACGCGCGCGACCTCGACGCCGCACGCCGCATCGACGGGCTGTGGAACCGGATGTACCTCGACCCGCTGCTCGACGGGACGTATCCGGCCGACGTGCTGGAGGACCTCCGCGAGCACCGCTTCGAGGAGCTGGTGCACGACGGCGACCTCGGCGTCATCCGCCAGCCGATCGACTTCCTCGGCGTGAACCACTACCACGACGACAACGTCAGCGGTCGGCCGCTTCCCGCGGACGCCGTGGCCGCGCCGGTGCCCACCGACCGCCCCAAGTCGTCGCCGTTCGTCGGCAGCGAGTTCGTCACCTTCCCGTCCCGGCAGCTGCCGACGACCGCGATGGGCTGGGAGGTCAACCCGAATGGCCTCCGGGACCTCCTGCTGCGGCTGACGGCCGAGTACCCGGAGCTGCCTCCGCTCTACATCACCGAGAACGGGGCGGCGTACGACGATGTCCTGGACGACGACGGCCGCATCCGCGACCTGGAGCGGGAGGCCTACATCCTCGACCACCTGGCCGCGGTCCGGGAGGCGATCGCGGAGGGCGCGGACGTCCGCGGCTACTTCGTCTGGTCGCTGCTCGACAACTTCGAGTGGGCGTGGGGATACGCGAAGCGGTTCGGGATCGTGCACGTCGACTACGAGACGCTGGAGCGCACGGTGAAGGACTCGGGGCGGGCGTACGCGCGCGTCATCGCGGAGGCCGCGCGTGACGCGTCCGCCGTGGGCGTGCCCACTGGACCGGCGGCCGCACGCGCCTAACATAGGTCGGGCGTCGAGCGACGCGCCGACGCCCGACCGGCCCCAGCGGCCCGACCGGCCCGACCGGCCCGAGGAGAGGACCCCATGACGACGGAACAGGTGGACGGCCGCAACGTGCCGACCCTGGAGGCCGTGGCCGCGCGCGCGGGCGTCTCCCGGGCGACCGTGTCCCGCGTCGTGAACGGGTCCACCAAGGTGACGCCGGAGGTCGCAGAGGCCGTGACGCGCGCCATCGCCGACCTCAACTACGTGCCGAACCGCGCCGCACGCTCGCTGGCCTCCCGCCGCACGCAGGTGATCGCGCTGGTGGTTCCGGAGTCGACGGCGAAGGTGTTCGCCGACCCGTTCTTCGCGTCCATCGTGCAGGGCGTCGCGCTCAGCCTCGCGGACACCGAGTACACGCTCAACATGGTCATCTCGTCGGAGACGAACCCCGACAAGACCCGCCGCTACCTGATGGGCGGCAACGTGGACGGCGCGCTCGTGGTCTCCCACCACTCCGGCGACCACTCCTATGCGCAGCTCGGCTCGACGCTTCCGATCGTGTTCGGCGGCCGGCCGGTGAGCGAGGCGCAGCACGAGTCGTACTTCGTGGACGTGGACAATGTCGCCGGCTCGGCGGGCGCCGCGGAGCACCTGATCGCACGCGGACGCCGGAACATCGCGCTCATCACCGGCCCGCAGGACATGCCCGCCGGCCTCGACCGCTACACCGGCTGGCGTCGGGCGCTGGAGGCGGAGGGGCTCGACCACACGCTGGTCGAGTACGGCGACTTCTCGCCCTACTCCGGCATGGAGGCCATGCGCCGGCTGCTCGCGACCGGCCGCCCGATCGACGGCCTGTTCGCCGCGAACGACCAGATGGCGGCCGGGGCGTACTCGGCCATCCACGAGGCAGGCCTCAGCATCCCGGGCGACATCGCGGTGGTCGGCTTCGACGACGACAATTTCGGGCTGACCGCGACGCCGCCGCTGACGACGGTGCACCAGCCCTCCATCGGGCTCGGGGAGGCCATGGCGCGCGTGCTGGTCCGCCGCCTCGCGGGCGAACCGGTCGAGCGGGTCACGCTGCTACCGACCGAGCTGGTGGTCCGGCAGAGCTCGTAGGGGCGTCGCCAACTCCGGAGACCCGGCCCGATCGCCAGGCGATCTCCGTACCTACGGTCCGCCACGGCGTCCCGCGGGAGTGAGTTCCGGAATTCCGGACACCCCGGCCGGGATGGGCACCGAAGGCCCGGGACTCCGGAGGTTCCGGAGTGGAAGGTGGGGATCTCCGGAGTTACGGATCGACGAGTGGCGGCGCGGTGGAGGGTTCCGGAGTTCTGGACGGCCGCCCCGCGGCCGTCAGGCCAGGGCTCGGTAGAGCCGGTTGCCGATGACGGCGAGGACGAAGGCCGTCGTCGCGATCGCGGAGACGCCTCCCGCGTAGGCGATGAAGAGGTGCTCGGTGCCGTTCTGCGTGGAGTTGTAGGTGACGACGAGCGCCACCGCCGCCACGATCCCGCAGGCCCCCGCGATCCAGACCAGCGCCCAGAGCTTGGTGCGGACCGGCGGGTCCGCCGGTCGGAGACGCAGCGCAGCGAGGACGATCCCGGCGATGCAGCCCCAGAACGCCACCACGAGCGTCGCGGCGATGACGTCGCTCGGGCGATGCCACTGCTCCACCAGCGTCGATGCTCCTGCCGCGATCGTGAACGCCGACCCGATCACGGCGGCGAGCGGCCGCAGCCGCGGCGACGCGACCAGGAACACCACGAGCGCCGCCGAGGCCGCGACCGAGGTGTGGCCGGACGGCAGCGAGTTCGCCAGCCCCGCGTCCACACCCTTCTCCGGGCGGGAGAGGACCGAGTACTTCAGCACCTGCGTGCTCACGTTCGCGGCGATGGCGGCGCCGACCGCGACGGCGAACACCATCCAGTTGCGGCGCACCAGCACGATGATGATCGCGATGATCGCCCCGATCACGACCGCCGCGGCCGGCAGCGCGTTGAGGAAGGCGTGGGCGAAGTCGATCAGGTTGCCCTTCCACCTCTCCGCCCCTGCGAAGGAGCGCTCGTCGATCACCTGACCGATGTAGCTCTGCACGAAGAACAGGTAGACCGCGACGAACATGACGGCCGTGCCGAGCGCACCCCACACGAAGGGGAGGAGGCGGAGCGGGGCGGGTCGCATAGTATTCAACCCTTCCACACCGTTCCGGTGAACTTCCATGAAGGAAGCGGAACGTCCCCGGAACATCCCCGGAATGTAACGGGCGCGCACCCGAAGCCGCTGGTGCCAACCGACGGCCCACGGTGTAGGACGAACGCCATGAGGAGCTTCACCGACACCATCGAGATCGACGCGCCGGCGCACGACGTCTACGCCACGCTGCGGGCGGTCGACGCCTACCCCGCCTGGCTCGGCCATTCGATGGTCTACCGCGGGACACGCGTCCCCACGGCGGCCACCACCGCCACCGCTCGCGACGCGGACACCTACGTCGACTCCACGATGGTCGGGAGGATGCGCGGCGAGCTGATCGACGACATCCCCGACCACGAGCTGCGCTTCCACCAGGCGAAGCCGTCCGGGCGCATCGACGCGCTCATCGTGTACGGAGTCGAGGACTCGGGAGGCCGCACCCGCGTCACGCGCATCGGCCAGCTGACCACGCACGGCATGTACCGGGCCGTCGAGCCGATGTTCGTGATGATGGCCGCCCGGGAGAGCCGGCGCACGATGAAGGCGCTGAAAGCGCACGTCGAGCATCCCGCGTGAACGTCCTCAGCCGACGAACCGCACCTCGGGCCGCTCGCTGAACCGCGCGCGCATCACCGCGACCGCGTCGGGGCTGCGGTCGACCAGCAGGAACCGCCGCCCCAGCGCCGCCGCGACCGCCCCGGTCGTGCCGCTGCCCGCGAAGAAGTCGAGCACCCAGTCGCCCTCCCGGCTGGACGCCTGCACGATGCGGCGGAGGACGCCCTCCGGCTTCTGCGTCGGGTAGCCGGTCTTCTCGCGGCCGGTCGGGGACACGATGGTGTGCCACCAGACGTCGGTGGGCAGCTTGCCGAGCTCGGCCTTCTCCGGGGTGACCAGTCCGGGCGCCATGTAGGGCTCGCGGTCGACGGCGGAGGAGTCGAAGAAGTAGTCGCCGGGGTTCTTCACGTACACGAGGATGGTGTCGTGCTTCGCCGGCCAGCGGTTCTTGGCCTTCGCTCCGTAGTCGTACGCCCAGACGATCTCGTTGAGGAACGACTCCCGGCCGAACAGGGCGTCGAGCAGCACCTTCGCGTAGTGCGACTCCCGGTAGTCGAGGTGCAGGTAGAGGGTGCCGGTGTCGGCGAGCAGCCGCCAGGCCTCCATCAGCCGCGGCTCCAGGAAGCCCCAGTAGTCCTCGAACCGGTCGTCATAGCTGAGGATGTCGCCCTTGATGCGCTCGTAGCTGCGGCCCTTGAACCCGATCACGCTGCCGGCGCCGGCCTCCGCGCGCACCGCGGTAGTGCGCTGCCGCGCCTGCGACCGCCCGGTGTTGAACGGCGGGTCGAGGTAGATGAGCTGGAACGCGCCGTCGGGCAGCGCGGCGACGACCTCCAGGTTGTCGCCGTGGACGACCGTGCTCGGCCCGTCGGGAAGCCACAGCGGCTGCGTGGCGGCGACGGGTTCGGACATGTCCTCCATTCTCCCGTATCCGCGGGCGCGCGGCGGGCGGCCGGGTAGCCTGTCCGCATGACCCTCACCGTCGAGAAGCAGCCCGACCAGTCCCGCTACGCCCTGCTGAAGGACGGCGAGGTCATCGGGATCGCCGAATACGAGCTCCGCGACGACGCGATCGTGTTCGTGCACACGGAGGTCGACCCCGAGAAGCGCGAGCGCGGGATGGCGTCGGAGCTGGTGCAGGCTGCGCTGGACGACGTGCGGGACCGGACGGACCTGCGGGTGGTCGCGACGTGCCCGTACGTGCGGCGGTGGCTGGCGGACCACCCGGAGTACCTGGGGTTGCAGCGGCGGTGAGGGGTTATCGAAGGGCACGTTAACGCCCCTATTCCGCGGTTTTAGGGGCGTTTACGTGCCCCTCGGCGGACTTCGGTGCGTCAGCTCCGGTGCGACGCCGTCGTGCGCGTCGTCGCGCGCCCCTCCTCGGAGGGCGCGCGCCCCTCGGCGCGCTGGCCGCGGCCGGCGGCGCCGACGTCGATCGTGATCTTGCCCGCGTCCAGCACGCCCGCATCCCCGCCGTCGCCCGGGAGCGGGGCAGGGGCCGGGAGGAACGACTGGCGGTCGAGTTCCTGCTGGGCCTCGTGGCGGGTGGGCGCGAAGATCTCGTCGAACGAGCCTCCGATCGCTCCGCTCATGCTGCCGGAGCCGCGGGTGGCCTTGTTGGAGAGGTCGATCCAGCCCAGTCTCACGCCCGTCACGATCGCGACGACGATGACACCCACCACGATCACGGCCCACCAGTTCACGCCGTCCAGGGTACCCGAGACCTCCTGGACGCTCTGCGGACCCACAGGAACAACCAAGGTCGCAGGCCCGGCTGCGACGCGCCGCGATGCCGCCGCGACCCCAGCGCGACCGCGGTCAGGGCACCCGGTAGAGCCAGTCCTCGGTGTCGAACTTCGACTCCACCAGCCGCTCCGCCTCCGCATACTCCGCATCGGTGAGGTCGCCGTCCGTCGCGCCGTACAGGCTGCGGAAGGTCGTCTTCATCTGCTCGATGATCTCGGCGCGGCTGAGGCCGGTCTGGCTGCGCAGCGGGTCGACGCGCTTGGCCGCGCTGGTGATGCCCTTGTCGCTGATCTTCTCGCGGCCGATGCGGAGGACCTCCGTCATCTTCTGGCCGTCCATGTCGTAGCTCATCGTCACGTGGTGCAGCACGGCGCCGGAGCCGAGGCGCTTCTGGGCGGCGCCGCCGATCTTGCCCTTCGGGCTGGTGATGTCGTTGAGCGGGACGTAGCTGGCGTCGATGCCGAGCGACTTCAGCGCGATGATGGCCCACTCGTCCAGGAACGCGTAGCTGTCGGCGAAGCTCATCCCCTGCACCAGGTCGGCGGGGGCGTAGATCGAGTAGGTGACGACGGAGCCGGCCTCCATGAACATGGCGCCGCCTCCGGTGATGCGGCGGACCACCTGCACGCCGTACTTCTCGGCGTTCACGGGGTCGACCTCGTTCTTCACCGACTGGAAGCTGCCGATGACGACGGCGGGCTCGTCCCACTCCCAGATCCGGAGGGTCGGGCCGCGTCGGCCCTCTCCGACCTCGGTCGTCAGCACCTCGTCGAGGGCGAGGTGCATCAGCGGGGAGACGGCCTTGGCGTGGACGATCTGCCAGTCGTAGTCGCGCCAGCTCGTGGCACGGGCGAGGGCGCGGCGCACCGCGACGGCGACGGCCTCGGGCGAGAAACCGAGCAGCGAGGCGCCCTCGGGGAGGGCCTCCTTCACGGCGGCGGCGATGGTCTTGGAGTCCGCCTCGGCGGGGAGGCCGTTGACGGCGGCGTCGATCGCCTCCAGCGCGGTGTCGGGCTCGAGGAAGAAGTCGCCCGCGAGGCGGAACCCGGAGATCAGGCCGTCCACGACCTCCAGGTCGACGACGACGAGCTTGCCACCCGGCACCTTGTACTCACCATGCATGGGACCAGCCTAGGACCCGCGGCGGGTCGCGCGTTCAGCTGCGCGCAGGCAGCCGAGGGTCCAGCCACGCCGTGACGTCGGCGTAGACCTCCTCCTTGTTCGTCTCGTTGAAGATCTCGTGCCGCGCGCCGGGATACACGATCGTGGTCACGTCGCTCAGCCCCGACCGGGTGCGGTACGACCGCTCCAGCTTGCGGGCGGAGGCCGGGCCTCCCAGCGGGTCGTCGTCGCCCACCGCGATGAGCAGCGGGAGGTCGCGGGCGAGGTGCCGCGCTGGCCGGCCGAGCAGGCGGGCGGCGTCGGCCATCCCGAACAGCTTCTGCAGCGGCACGAGCGTGCAGAGCGGGTCGTCCACGAACGCCTGCGCGACGGCCGGGTCGCGGCTGAGCCATTCGGCGCCCGTGGTGCCGAGGTGCGCGTGCCGCTTGTTCAGGTCGCCGCTGTTCATGGAGCCGATCATCCGGTAGGCCGTGCCGGTGAGCACGGCGGCGTCGTAGTCGTCGGCGTGGTGGTTCAGGGTCATCTGGCCCATGAGTGAGCCCCAGCTGTGGGCGACGAGGACGAGCGGGAGGTCCGGGTTCTCGTCGCGGATCAGCCGGCTGAACGTGCGGAGGTCGCGGACGGCGCCGCGGAGTCCCCCGGGTCCGAGCCTTCCGAGCTTGGACGCGTCGCCGTGCCACTGCTCCATCCCGGTGCGGCCATGACCGCGGTGGTCGTCGGCGTAGACGGTGTAGCCCTCGGCGACGAGGTGCTCGGCGAGTGCGCGGTAGCGGCCGGCGTGCTCCCCCACCCCGTGCGCGACCTGCACGGCGGCCCGCGGGCGCTCGGCCGGGTAGACGTCGAAGAAGATGCGGAGGCCGTCGTCGGCGCTGAACTCTCGCTGCACGGGCTCATTCTGGCGTACGGGCGGGAGGTTCCGCACGCTACGGGCGAACGGGTTTTATTTAGCCAGCCTAATTTGTTAGGCTAACTATCTATGGGACGCCTCTCGACACACGACCTCAGCAGCGCGCTGCGCATCGCTGTCGCGCGTCTCTCCCGGCGCCTGCGCGCCGAGAAGGAGGACGACGAGCTGAGCGACACGCAGACCTCCACGCTGGCCTTCCTCGTCCGCGAGGGCTCCGGCACGATCGGGAGGCTGAGCGAGCACGAGCGCGTCACCCCGCCCTCCATGAACCGCACCGTCAATCACCTGGAGCAGGCCGGCTACGTCCAGCGCACCGCCGACGCCGTCGACGGCCGCAAGGTGATCGTCGTCCCCACCGAGTCCGGCCTCCGGCTCGTCGCCGAGACCCGCCGCCGCCGGGACGCCTGGCTGAACCAGCGCCTCCGCACACTCACCCCCGAGCAGCGCGAGACCCTTGCCGAGGCCGCCGCGATCATGCGGGAGATCGCCGACTCGTGAGTGCCATGTTCCGTTCCCTCGCCGGGGTCAACTACCGCATCTGGGCCGGCGGCGCCCTCGTGTCCAATGTCGGCACGTGGATGCAGCGCACGGCGCAGGACTGGATCGTCCTCACCCAGCTCACCCACAACAATGCGGCAGCGGTCGGCTTCGTGATGGCGCTGCAGTTCGGGCCGCAGCTCATCCTGCTGCCGGTGACCGGCTGGGCCGCCGACCACCTCGACCGCCGGCGGCTGTTGATGGCGACGCAGGGCCTGATGGGGCTGCTCGGGCTCGGGCTGGGCATCCTGACCGTGACGGGTGTGATCCAGCTCTGGCACGTGTACGTGTTCGCGCTGCTGCTCGGCGTCGTCGCGGCGTTCGACGCGCCCGCGCGGCAGACGTTCGTATCCGAGCTGGTGACCGGCCCGAACCTCTCCAACGCGGTCGCGCTCAACTCGGCGTCGTTCAACTCGGCGCGGCTGCTGGGCCCGGCCGTCGCCGGCCTTCTGACCGCGGCCGTCGGCGCCGGCTGGGTGTTCCTGATCAACGCGGCGACGTTCGGCGCGGTGCTGCTGTCGCTGATGCTGCTCCGCAAGGAGAAGCTGTACCGGACGGAGCGGGCCAAGCGCTCTCGCGGCGGACTGGTCGACGGGTTCCGGTACGTGCGGAAGCGTCCCGACATCCTCGTCATCCTGGTCATGGTGTTCCTGATCGGGACGTTCGGCCTCAACTTCCCGATCTTCATCTCGACCATGTCGGTGAGCGTGTTCCACCAGGGCGCGGGCGAGTACGGCCTCCTGTCGTCGATCATGGCGATCGGCTCGGTGGTCGGCGCGCTGCTGGCGGCCCGGCGCGAGCGCCCGAGGGTGTCGCTGCTGTTCGCGGGCGCCGCGTTCTTCGGCGCGGGATGCACCATCGCGGCGGTCATGCCGACCTACTGGCTGTTCGCGATCGCGCTGATCATCATCGGCGTCTCGTCGCAGACGCTGATGACCACAGCGAACGGCACCGTGCAGATGACGACCGACCCCGTCCTGCGCGGCCGGGTCATGGCGATCTACATGGCGATCTTCATGGGCGGGACCCCGGTCGGCGCCCCGATCGTCGGCTGGGTGGCCGACACGTTCGGCCCGCGCTGGGCGATGGGCGTCGGCGGGGCCAGCGGATTCGCGGCGGCGCTGGTGGGAGTCTTCTACCTCGTGAAGTACCGCGGGATGCGGGTGCGGTTCAGCGGCCTGAAGCCGCGCGTGGTGCTGAGCCCGCGCGAGGAGGCCCGCGAGGAGCTGGAGGAGACCGAGGTCACCGCGACGCGGGCGAGCTGAGGCACCCTGCCCGCGGCGCGATTCGTGCCGAATGTGGCGATCGCACGCGCGAAAGGCGCGATTCGTCACGAATGAGCGCCACGCGATTCGTGCCGAATGTGGCGATCGTCCGCACGAAAGGCGCGATTCGTCACGAATTTGGGGGATCAGCGGGCTGCGACGGTCGTGCGCATGACGCAGTTGACCGTGCCTTTGGGGCGGTCGTAGTCGAAGCCGGCGTCCTCGAAGACGCGGCGGGTCATGCTGTAGAGGAACGACGGAGCGACGCGCTTGTCGTCGTCGCGCGGGTAGCCCTCCACCACCCCGCCGCCGGCCGCCGCGATGAGGTCGAGCGCGCCGGCGATCGCCAGGCGGCCGACGCCGCGACCGCGGTACTGCCGGTCGACGAAGACGCAGGTGATCCGGTAGTCCGGGAGGCTCGTCGTCGTCTCCAGGTACTCCTTGCGGTGGCGGATCCCTGGCAGCTCCTCGGGGCTGCCGAACTGTGCCCAGCCCACGGCCAGGTCGCCGTCGAAGACGAGTGCGGCGTGGGCGTCGCCGGCCAGGACGAGGTCGTGCTTCAGCTCCTTGGTCGACCCGGCCGGGCGTTCGGGCCGCGAGTCGGGCGCCGAGTGCTTCTCGCCGTGGAACCAGGTGCAGTAGCAGCCGCCGAACCCGCCGCCGGCGTGGCGGTCGCAGAGCGCGGCGAAGGCATCCCAAGTGGTGGGGTCGAGCGGGCGGATGGTGAAGGCGGTGGTGTCTGCGTCGGTCATGGCGTCCCCCTTGGGGTGCGAAGTTACCCCGCGTCGCGGGGCGGGGCAAGCAGGGGGACGCGACCAGGCCGCGTCCCCCTGCGCCCTACCCGAAGGCGCGCGGGAACAGCCCCGTGTCCAGCCGTTCGGCCGGAACGCGGAAGTGGCTGCCCGGGAACCCGAGCAGAGCCTTCTCTGCCGAACCGAACGCGTCGAACACCGCGAGCTGGGACTCCCGGCTGATCTCCGCGTCGTCCAGCGGGAACAGGAACTCGATCGGGATGCTCACCTCCCGAGCCGCGTCGAGCACGAACCGGTGCGCGCCGATCCCGCCGAAGGTCGCGGCCAGGATGCGCGGCTCCGCGGCGGCGAGCGGGATGCCGATGGCGGAGGCCAGGGTCATCCCGGTGTAGCCGACAGGCCCCGCGCCGATGTCGTCGAGACCCTGGAGCGCGTCGATGGTCGCCCGCCACTCGGGCACCGCGCGCTCGGCGAGGGACGCGTTGAACTCGGCGAGGACGGGATCGAGGGGTTCGCCCCGCTCCCGCGCGCCGAGCATGTCGTCCACCCAGCGCTGGTCCCGGGCCGACCGCGGCCGGTCGCCGTGACCGGGCGCGTCGATCGCGGCGACGCTGTAGCCGTGATCGCGCACGAGCCGGCGGGCACGTGCGGCCAGGCCCGGCGCCTCCTTGTGGAGGCCGCCGCCATGGCCGGACAGGATGAGGGGCGCGCCGGGAGCGCCGGCGGGAGGAGTCCAGAGGACTCCGGGGACGCCCTCCAGCAGGAAGCCGCGACGGCGGACGCCGTCCACGGTGGAGTCGTCGGTGAAGAGGTTCATGATGGTCGCCTTTCGGTGCTGCCTGATGGCGCTCCCGGCGACGTGTCGGTCAGTCGCGCGCTGCATGCGGAGACGGGGAGCACCCGTACGTGCGGTCGATCACGGTGCTCACCTCCTCTCCGCGGTCACGGACCGTCGACGAGCGTAGCGGCTGAGGGGACCGCGCCGCTACGAGTACTCCGGTGGCGCCGTCCGGTACCGCCATGCCAGCTCGTTGTCGAGCACGAAGCGGGAAAGCGTGTCGTCGCGGGGCAGGGCTTCCCCGACCGCGGCCTCCACCGCCTCCAGCAGCGCCCCGGCCGTCGTCGGAGTCGGCGTCGCGATCACCGCGTCCAGGAGGTTCGCGAAGCCCTCGGGAGCCTGTGCGAGACCCGCCACCCGCTCGCGCAGGTACTTCGGCCCCGGGAAGAAGACCCGGTTGTGCGCGAGCAGCGCCCGCGCCGCCGAGGTCGCCAGGTGCACCGACGCGTGCGCCAGCAGCAGCGGATCGCCGTGCTCGTACGCCTGCTGCAGGAAGTAGCCGCCGTGCAGGCGGCACTGCGCGACGAAGCCCGCGACGCGGTCCTGCCAGTCGGCGGCCGACACCTGGACCACCCGCGCCAGTCGCTCGTCCAGGTCGGGGACCCGGCTGAACGCCACCCGCGCGGACGCGAACGAGTCGCGCACCGGGTCGTCACCACGCTCGGCCGCGTCGTCCAGGTAGGAGAGCGTCGCCAGCTTGATGTCGAAGTAGCCGCCGTCGTAGCCGATGCCGTCCGTGCTCGTGTACATCAGGCGGTGGGCAGCGTAGGCCTCGTCCCAGCGCGCGTCGGTCACCACCAGGTAGAGGTCGACGTCGGAGTCCGGGCGCTCTGCGCCGCGCGCGACCGAGCCGCTCACGATCACGGCCAGCACGGATGGGTCGGCGGAGGCGTCCACCACGTACCCGGCGAGGGCGCGCTCGTGGTGCTCCATCAGCGCACGGCCACGCGCGCAGGCTCGTACCGGACCGGCGCGAAGTTCCGCGCGACCAGCGCACGCAGGGTCTCCAGGTCGCCGCCCACGAGCCCGACGGCGCGGGCCTGGACGAGCGCGTTGCCGAGCGCCGTCGCCTCCACGGGGCCGGCCAGCACGGGCGCGCCGACGCGGTCGGCCGTCGCCTGGCAGAGCAGGGCGTTGCGCGCTCCCCCGCCGACGATGTGCACCGTCTCGATGGGGACGCCGGACAGGTCGGCGGCCGACCGCACCGACGCCGCGAAGGCCTCGGCCAGGCTCTCGATGATGACCCGGACCATCCCGGCCGGGCTGGCGGGGGCGGGGAGGCCGCGCTCGGCGAACCAGTCCGCGATACGCGACGGGAGGTCGCCTGGCGCCATGAACCGCGGGTCGTCGGGGTCGAACAGGTCGGTCGGGCGTGGCAGCGCGGCCGCCTCGGCCAGCAGGCTCTCCAGGCTCACCCGGAGGCCGCGGCGCTGCCACTCCCGGATCGACTCGCTCAGCAGCCACAGGCCCATGACGTTGTGGAGGTAGCGGACGCGGCCGTCCACGCCGCCCTCGTTGGTGAAGTTGGCGGCGCGGCTCTCCTCGCTGACGATCCGGCCCTCCAGCTCGACGCCGACCAGGCCCCACGTGCCGCAGGAGATGTACGCGGCGCGGGACGGGTCCATCGGCACGGCGACCACGGCGGACGCGGTGTCGTGCGAGCCAACCGCTGTGACCGCGGGGCCGCTGCCGGCGAACGGAAGGTCGAGGGACGGCAGCAGCGAGCCGACGGTCGTTCCCGCGTCCACGAGCGACGGGAACAGCGAGCGCCGCAGGCCCAGCCGGCCGATCAGCGCGTCATTCCACGAACCTGCCGCGGTGAGCAGCCCGGTGGTGGACGCGTTGGTGCGCTCGGCCACCGCCTCCCCGCTCAGCCAGTACGTGATCAGGTCGGGAACCAGGAGGAAGCCGTCGGCGGCCTCCAGCGCTCCAGTCGCCTGATCGAGCGCGAGCTGGTAGAGCGAGTTGAACGGGAGGAACTGGAGACCGCCCTCGCGGTACAGCTCCTCGGGCGAGACGCGCGCGTGGACGAGCTCGACGCCCTCCGCGGTGCGCTCGTCGCGGTAGTGGTAGGGCTCGCCGCGGAGGCTCCCGGCGCGCAGCAGGCCGTAGTCGACCGCCCAGGCGTCGACGCCGACGCTGCGGAGGCCGGGCTCGGAGCGGGCGACGGCGCCGAGGCCTCCCAACACGTGGGAGTACAGGCCTGTCAGGTCCCAGTGCAGCGCCGCGCGGCCGTCTTCCCACACCCGCACGGGCGTGTTCGGGAAGCGCGCCGCCTCGGTCAGCGCGAGCGTGTTCGCGCCGACGCGGGCGTGCATCACGCGGCCGCTGGTCGCGCCCAGGTCGACAGCGGCGACCCCGCCGGTCGCGGCTGCGCTCATCGCACTCCCCTGTTCATCGGAGGAAGGCCGCCGCGACGCCCGCGTCGACGGGGATGTGGAGTCCGGTGGTGTGGTCGAGGTCGCTCGTGCAGAGCACGAACACGGCGTTGGCGACGTGCTCCGGGAGCACCTCGCGCTTCAGCAGGGTGCGCTGCGCGTAGTACTGGCCCAGCTCCTCCTCGGGCACGCCGTAGACCGCGGCGCGCTTGGCGCCCCAGCCGCCGGCGAAGATGCCGGAGCCGCGCACGACGCCGTCCGGGTTGATGCCATTGACGCGGATGCCGTGGTCGCCGAGCTCGGCGGCCAGCAGGCGCACCTGGTGGGCCTGGTCGGCCTTCGTCGCGGAGTAGGCGATGTTGTTCGGGCCCGCGAAGATCGAGTTCTTGGAGGAGATGTAGACGATGTCGCCGCCCAGCTTCTGGTCGATCAGCACCTTCGCGGCGGCGCGCGAGACGAGGAACGAGCCCTTCGCCATGACGTCGTGCTGGAGGTCCCAGTCGGCGGTCGTGGTCTCCAGCAGCGGCTTGGAGATGGAGAGGCCGGCGTTGTTGACGACGAGGTCGAGGCCGCCGAACGCCAGCAGCGCAGCGGAGACCGCCGCGTCGATGGCCTTCTCGTCGGTGACGTCGGCGGCGACCCCGAGCGCGACATCCCCAGGATTCCCAGAGGATGCAGCGCCGATCTCGGCCGCCGCGGCTTGCGCCTTCTCCAGGTCGAGGTCCGCGATCACGACGCAGGCGCCCTCGGCCGCGAGCCGGGTCGCGATGGCCTTGCCGATCCCGGAGGCCGCACCCGTGACGAGCGCGATGCGGCCGGCGAGCGGCTTCGGCTTCGGGAGGCGCGCCAGCTTGGCCTCCTCCAGCGCCCAGTACTCGATGCGGAACTTCTCTGCCTCGTCGATGGGCGCGTAGCTGGAGAGCGCCTCGGCGCCGCGCATCACATTGATCGCGTTGACATAGAACTCGCCGGCCACGCGGGCGGTCTGCTTGTCCTTGCCGTAGGAGAACATCCCGACGCCGGGGATGAGCACGATCGCCGGGTCCGCGCCGCGGATCGCGGGCGAGTCGGCCGTGGCGTGGCGGTCGTAGTAGGCCTGGTAGTCGGCGCGGTACTGCTCGTGCAGCTCCTCCAGCCGGCCGATCGACTCCTCGACGGAGGCGCCGGACGGGAGGTCGAGGACCAGCGGCTTGACCTTGGTGCGGAGGAAGTGGTCGGGGCAGGAGGTGCCGAGCGCGGCGAGCCGCGGGTGCTCGGCGGACGCGAGGAAGTCGAGCACCACCTCCGCGTCGGTGAAGTGCCCGACCTGCACCTTGTCCGTGGAGGCGATGGCCCGCAGGTGCGGCGCGAGCGCGGCCGCCTTGGCACGACGCTCGGCCTCCGGCAGCGGCTCGTAACCCGCGAGCGGCGCACCGAACGGCTCAGGGCGGCCGTTGGCCTCGATGTAGTCGGCGGCGGTCTGGATGATCCAGAGCGAGTTGGCCTCGGCCTCCTCGGAGGTGTCGCCCCACGCGGTGATCCCGTGACCGCCGAGGACGGTGCCGATCGCGTCCGGGTTCGCCGCCTTGATCGCGGCGATGTCGAGGCCGAGCTGGAAGCCGGGACGCCGCCACGGCACCCACACCACGCGGCCGCCGAAGATCGTGGAGGTCAGCGCCTCCCCGTCCGCCGCGGTCGCGATCGCGATCCCGGAGTCCGGGTGCAGGTGGTCGACGTGCGCGGCGTCGACCAGGCCGTGCATGGCCGTGTCGATCGACGGCGCCGCGCCACCTTTGCCGTGCGGCCCCCCTTTCCCGAAGAGAACATGGTCGAAGGCCGCGACCATCTCGTCCTCGCGACCGACGCCCGGGTACACGTTCTGCAGCGCCCGCAGCCGGTCGAGGCGCAGCACCGCGAGCCCGGCCTCCGTCAGCGTGCCGAGGTCGCCTCCGGAGCCCTTCACCCACAGCAGCTCGACCGGCTCGCCCGTCACCGGGTCGGTCTCCATGCCCTTGGCGGACGTGTTGCCGCCGGCGTAGTTCGTGTTCTTCGGGTCGGCGCCGAGGCGGTTCGACCGGGCCAGGAGGGCCGCGACGGTCTCGTTCGTCATTCTGCGTGGTTCCTTCGGTGGGAGGTCTGCGAGTGGATGGTGCCGGAGGCGGCGGCGCGGCTCAGGCGCCCCAGCCGGCCTGGGTGCCGCCGACGCGCTCGGTCTCGATCGTCTGCTGGTAGCCCGAAGCCTTGTAGGCGGCCATCGGGTCGGCCGGAAGGCCGCGGGCCTCGCGCCAGGCGGCCAGGTCGGCGCGCACGTCCGTGTTGAACGCGTCCATGAACACGGTGTTGGCGGCGAGCACGTCGCCGGCCGTCTGCGCGGCGGCCAGGGCCTCGGTGTCGACCAGCAGCGCCTTCGCCGTGGCCTCCTGAACGTTCAGCACCGAGCGGATCTGGCCCGGGATCTTCGCCTCCAGATTGTGGCACTGGTCGAGCATGAACGCGACATCCGGGTTGGCGTAACCGCCGCCGCGGATCACCTCGAACACGATCCGGAACAGCTGGAACGGGTCGGCGGCGCCCACGATCAGGTCGTCGTCGGCGTAGAACCGGCTGTTGAAGTCGAAGCTCCCGAGCTTCCCGAGGCGCAGCAGCTGCATGACGATGAACTCGATGTTCGTGCCCGGCGCGTGGTGGCCGGTGTCCAGGCAGACCATCGCCCGCTCACCCAGAGCCGCCGTCTGGACGTAGCTGGTCCCCCAGTCCGGGACATCGGTGTGGTAGAACGACGGCTCGAAGAACTTGTACTCCAGCACCAGCCGCTGGCCCTCGCCGATGCGCTCGTAGATCTGCGCCAGCGAGTCGGCCAGGCGGTCCTGCCGCGCCCGCATCGAGTCCTGACCGGGGTAGTTCGTGCCGTCGGCGAGCCAGATCTTCAGGTCGCGCGACCCGGTCTCGTTCATGATGTCGATGCACTCGAAGTGGTGGTCGATCGCCTTCTGGCGGATCCGGTCGTCCCAGTGTGTGACCGACCCGAACTTGTAGTCGTCGTCCTGGAACGTGTTCGAGTTGACCGTGCCCAGCTCGACGCCGTTGTCCTCGGCGTGCTTCTTGAGGTCGGCATAGGAGTCCACCCTGTCCCACGGGATGTGCAGGGCGACCGTCGGGGCGAGACCCGTGTGCTTGTGCACCTGCGCCGCGTCCGAGATCTTCTCGAACGGGTCGCGCGCTGTGCCGGGAGTGCCGAACACCCGGAAGCGCGTCCCCGAGTTGCCGAACGCCCAGGAGGGCAGCTCGATCGCCTGCAGTGCGAGCTGCGAGCGGATGTCGTCGGTGAGGGTCATGGTCTCCCTTTCGGTCGGAATGGGGTGGGTTAAGACGCTTGGTCGGGGCGGGTTACGTGTGAACCTCGGTCGCAGGCTCCCTCGGCGCTGGGGTCGCAGCATCGCTCCGCGCTGCCCTCAGCTCCACCGCGCAAGCGGAAATATTCGGTCAGCCGCTTCATCGTGCGGTCCGGAGCGGTCTCCTCCGCGAAGAAGCCGGCCATCGTGGCCTGCCAGCGCGCGTTGACCTCGCGCTCGTTCATCGCGGCGATCGCGCCTTCGAAGTCGTCGGTCTCGAGGAACCCGACGACGAGCGCTTCCTCCCGATCGACGAAGAGGGAGTAGTCGGACCAGCCGGTCTCGCGCAGTGCGTCGAGCATCTCCGGCCAGACGGTCTCGTGCGCAGCCAGGTAGTCTGCGACCCGCTCCGGCTTCAGCCGCATCGTGAAGCACACCCGTTCCACGTCCACTCCCTCGTCCTCAGTGCTCTCGTCGATCTTCCGAACGCCCATGCGGCGCGCCGCCGAGCAGAGACACGCGCCGCATGGTCGATCACTCCCGTCGGTCCGTCGTCAGCGCACAGCGCCCACGGACGAGGGAACCTCCGCGGTGACCGAGACCGGTCCCCCGCTCAGCAGCTGGTCCTCGCGGCCGGGGAGCCGCAGGATGCCGTCGACGCCCTCCGGGAGCTCGGCGTCGACCGTCAGCAGATCGCCGTCGAGGCTCCAGCGCACCGACACCCGGCCGTGCCGGGTCTCCAGCGAGGTCGCCGCTTCCGTCAGGCCGCCACCCGGCTGCGGGGCGACCAGCACCGACGCGTAACCCGGCGTGAGCGGCGCGAGACCTCCGACGACCCGGTGCATCCAGTCAGCCACGGCGCCGAGCGCGTAGTGGTTGAAGGAGGTCATCTGGCCCGGGTTGATGGTGCCGTCCGGCAGCATCGAGTCCCAGCGCTCCCACACCGTGGTCGCACCCATCGTCACCGGGTAGAGCCACGACGGGCACTCCTTCTCCAGCAGCAGCCGGTAGGCGACGTCGGTGTGGCCGGTCTGGGTGAGCGCGTCCGCGATGAACGGCGTGCCGGCGAACCCGGTGGAGATGCGGTAGCCGGCCTCGGCCGCGAGCTCGGCGAGACGGTCGCCCGCGAACGCGACGTCGGCCTCGTCCAGCAACCCGAACACGATCGCGAGCGAGTACACCGTGGTGCAGTCGCTGAGCACGACGCCGCCCGAGACGTACTCCCTGTTGAAGGCGGCGCGGAGGTCGGCGGCGTGCGCCTCGAACTCCGCCTGCTCCGCCGTGCGGCCGAGCAGTGCCGCGGTGTCGGCCAGGATGCGCGCGGACCGGTAGGCGCACGCGGTCGCGACGACGCCCTTGTCCGCCTTCGCCTTCGCCGGGTCCTCCGGCGGCGCGTCCGGGTCGAGCCAGTCGCCGAACTGGAAGTTGCCGTCCCAGACGCCGGCCGGCGAGAGCAGCGACTTCACCCGGCGCACGTGCGACGCCATCGAGTCGAACTGGCGCTCCAGCACGGCGGTGTCGCCGTACGCCTCGTAGAGGTCCCACGGCACCCAGACCGCGGCGTCGCTCCAGAGGGCCGTCGTGTTCGGCTTGCCGAAGTCCTCCGGGTGCGGCATGTACTTCAGCACGTCCGGGATGACGAAGCCGACGATCCCGTCGTTATGCTGCTGCTCCAGGTCGAGGTCCACGAGCCAGTCGGAGAGGAACGCGTCCACGTCGTAGAGGTAGGCCGCGGTCGGCGCGAACGCGGCGATGTCGCCGGTCCAGCCGAGGCGCTCGTCGCGCTGCGGGCAGTCGGTGGGGACGTCGACGAAGTTGCCGCGCATGCCCCAGACGACATTCTCGTGGAACTGGTTCAGCAGCGGGTCGGAGCTGCTGAACTCGCCGATGCGGGTCAGCTCCGAGCCGATCGCGATGGCGGTCAGGTCCTCCGCCCTCAGGTCGCCCGGCCAGCCGGTGACCTCCGCGTAGCGGAAGCCGTGGAAGGTGAAGGTCGGCTCGAACTCGTCCACGCCACCGCTGAGCAGGTAGTGGTCGGTCGCCTGCGCGGTGCGGAGCGGGCGCACGCCCAGCTCGCCGTGCTCCAGCACCTCGGCGTGGCGGATGGTGACCTCGGTGCCGGCCGGCCCCTGCACGCGCACCTTGATCCAGCCGACCAGGTTCTGGCCGAAGTCGATCAGGGTCTTGCCCGATGGCGAGGTGCTGATCTCCTGCACAGGGAGGGCGGCCCAGCGCTTCACGGAGGGTCCGATGTACGGTTCCAGCTTGGCGGTGTCGAATTCGATCGCGTGCGTTCCGGTCCAGCCGTCGCCCGCGAAGCCGGGGAGCTTCCAGGCGTCGTCGCGGAGGCGGGCGTCGATGGTCTCGCCGTCGTACAGGTCGTTCGCGAGGACGGCGCTCGGCCCGCTGGCCCAGCTGTCGTCGGTGGCGATCAGCTGCGTGCTTCCGTCGGCGAACTCCACCTCCAGCTGGGCGAACGCGCCCTGGGTGTCGCCGTACCAGGCGGCGCCTCCTGTCCAGCCGAGGCGTCCGCCGAACCAGCCCTTGCCGAGGGCGAGGCCGAGGACTGTCGTCGCCTCGACCAGCTCGGTCACGTCGTACGTCGCGTAGCGCAGTCGCCACTCGTAGCTGCTCCAGCCGGGCGTGAGCACGTCGTCCGAGACGGGACGGCCGTTCAGCCAGGCCTCGACCACCCCCTGAGCGGTGAGCGTGAGGGTCGCGCGGGCGACGGCGCCGTGGCCGCCCTCCAGCGCGAACTCCCTGCGCAGCAGCGGGGCTCCATCGAAGGCCTGGTCGGCGGCGATCATCTGGGCGTGCCAAGTCATGTTCGTGTCTCCGGTTTCGTGTTCGTTTTCGGTGTTCGTTGTTCGTGGACGGAGGCCGTCAGCCCTTGATCGCGCCGCTCGTCATGCCGGCGACGATCTGCCGGTTGAAGAAGATGTACGCGACCAGCGGCGGGATGGTGATGAGCAGGATGTCCATGAAGAGCAGGTTGTAGAAGCTCAGGTTCTGCCCGGCGAAGGTGTAGAGCGTCGTCTGCACCGTGGCGTTGTCCGAGCCCGGCAGGAAGTACAGCGGTCCGGCGAAGTCGTTGAAGACGAAGACCGACTGAACGACGATCACGGTCACGATGACCGGCTTCAGCAACGGCAGGATGACCTGGAAGAACAGCCGCACCCGGCCCGCTCCGTCCAGCACCGCAGCCTCGTCCAGCTCCCTCGGCACGGTGTTGAAGAAGGCCCGGAAGAGCAGGATGCAGAACGACAGCCCGAAGGTCGTCTCGATCAGGATCATGCCCGGCATCGTCTTGTAGAGGCCCGTCCCCTGCAGCACCCAGATGGTCGGCACCACCGCGGGCGGCACGATCAGGCCGGCCAGCACGAAGAAGTTGACCACCGGTCCCCACTTGCTGCGCTTACGGGCGAGCACGTAGCCCGCCATCGCCGACAGCACCACCATGAGCGCCACCGACCCGACGGTGAGGATGAACGAGTTGAGGAACGCCCGCCAGATCAGTCCGTCGCCGCTCTGCAGCACCGCGATCAGGTTCGGGAAGAACTGCCACTCCTTCGGCCAGGTGAAGGCGAGGCTGGAGGCGTCCTCCGGGGTCTTGGCCGCCTGCAGCACCACGAAGGCGAACGGCACGAGGAAGACGACGACGGAGACGAGGATCGCGACGACGCCGACGATCCAGGCACGGATCTTCGTGCGGGTCACAGCTCCACCTGCTTTCTGTTCAGGACGTACGAGAGCGGCACCATGATCAGCGTCACCACGAGGAAGAGGACGACGTTGCCCGCCGTGGAGAGGCCGTAGAACCCGGCCTGGTACTGCTTGTAGATCACCGACGCGAGCACGTCGCTGGTGAAGCCGGGGCCGCCTCCGGTGGTCGCCCAGATGATGTCGAACGAACGCAGACCGCCGATCAGCGACAGGATGATGACCGTCGCCGTCGCGCCGCGGGAGAGCGGGATCGTGATGCGGCGCAGGATGTTCCATCCGCCCGCGCCGTCGATCCGGGCCGCCTCGTAGTACTCGTTCGGGATGGCCACGATGCCGGCCATGAAGATGAGCGTCGCGATGCCCACGCCCTTCCAGATGTCGACGCCGGCGATCGTGTACAGAGCGAGGTTCGGGTCGGTGAACCAGCCGGGCTGCGGGAGGCCGAAGAAGCCGAGCACCGCGTTCACCATGCCGTGGAACGGGTCGAGCAGCGACTTCCACAGGATGCCGACGCCGATGGTCGACAGCAGCACAGGGAAGAACACGACCGCCCGCAGGTAGCCGCGGCCCACGACCGGGGAGGTCAGCAGCAGCGCGAGCAGGAAGCCGATGACCACCTTCGCGCCGGAGGTCAGCACCGCGTAGATCAGCGTGTGGATGAAGCTCGTGTAGAGCTGCGGGTCCTGGAAGAACTGCACGTAGTTCGCGAACCCGATGAACGTCGAGTCGAACAGCGACCAGCGGGTCAGCGAGAAGTAGAAGGACGAGACCGTCGGGATCGCGAAGAAGACGACATAGAGGACGATCGCGGGGATGAAGAACCAGGTCGGGTAGGCGGAGCGCATCCGGCTCTTCCGTGGTCTGTTCTTCTCCGAGGCCCCCACCTCGGTGATGATGTCGGCCGCTTGGGACGCGGTCGCGGGGCTTGCCGTCGACATAGTCTGCTCCTCGTCGAGTCTTCTGGGGGTGTGTGGTGTCCGGGCCGGCGCCGCAGCGCCGGCCCGGACGGGCTCACCAGCCCTTGATGCCGAGCTGCTGGGCCTGGGCCTTCACGTCCTGGTCGTACAGGGCGGCGCCCGCCGTGCCGGAGGAGATGCCCGAGCCGACCTGGATCAGGATCTTCTCCAGGTTCGGGCCCTTGATCGGCGACAGGAACTCGAGCGCCAGGCCCGTCTTCTTGTCGTCCTGGTACTTGAGTTCGTCCTTGACCAGCGCGGGGGCGCTGTCCGGGACCTTGCAGGTGCTGATCGCGAACGGGCCGGCAGGCGTTCCGACCTGGTTCTGCAGGTCGCAGCCGGTGGGCGAGTTGATGAACGCGACGAGCTTCTTCGCTGCGGTCAGCTTGTCTCCCGAGGTCGTCTTGGGGATGTAGGCGCCGTTCGACTCCCAGACCGTGGCGTGCGGGTCGCCGGAGTCCGTCGGCATCGCGAAGTAGCCGATGTCGTTGACCTGGTCGGGGTTCGACTGCACGACGTTGCCGATCACGGTGGTGATCATCGGGTACTGGGCGCCCTCGCCCGTGGCGAGCATCTTGAGGGCGTTGACGTTGGTCAGGGACGCGTAGTCCTTGTTCATCAGACCCTTGTCGAAGATCTCCTGCGTGTGGGTGAAGCCCGCAAGCGCCGGCGCCTTGGCGTACTTCGCGTTGGACTTGTTGGCCGTGTAGTCATCGGCCCAGCTCGGGTCCTTTGCGCTGACGTTGGCGAAGTCGGCGAGCACGAAGAGCTGGCTGGTCCAGGTGTCTCCATACGACTGGATCACGGGCGCGATACCGGCCGCCTTGATCTTCTCGCTGTTGCTGATGAAGTCGCTCCAGGTGGTCGGCACCGACAGACCGAGCTTCTCGTAGACCTTCTTGTTGTACATGATGCCGCCGTCGAAGGTCGTGCCCCAGGGTGCGCCGTACACGCCCTTGCTGGTGCTGACGGTCTTCTTGAAGTCGCTCGTGAGGTCCTTCACCCAGGCTTCGTCGGTGAGCGGCTGGAGCTGGGTGTCGGGGTGGAGCGCCTGGAAGAGCGATCCCGAGTTGTAGAGGAAGACGTCGTTCATGTCTCCGGTGGAGAGACGGGTCTTGATGAGGTTGTCCCCATCGGTGCCGCCGGGCCGCGTCTCGACCTTGACGGTGATCGTCGGGTTGGCCTTGTGGAACGCGGTCGCCAGGTCGTTCGCGAACTTCGTGTTCACGGGGTCGTTCCCGCCGGCGAGCAGCGAGATGGTGGTGGAGCCGCTCGAGCCGGACGAGCTGCAGCCGGCGAGGGCCAGGGCTGCGATGGCGATTCCGCCGAGCGTGGCGACGAACCGGGTCGTCGACCTGCGAGAGAACATCAAATACCTCCTTGTATTCGGGGCGCTCCCGCCCCTGATGGTGGGGTGTTTTGAAACGCTTCACATGAAGGTATGGCCTGGAAGGGATTACGTCAAGAACGAATTGTGTCGATTCAGTAACGACGGTGGATTTCTGTATTGAATCGTGTGTTCAAGGAATGTGATCTTGTTTCTTGTTTCGATAAAATGCTCGTGGCCTGGTATTTAACTGAAACCAAGTCGCATGCAAGATCACTCCCATCGCGAACGAGTTGAAAATTGTTTCGATTCAACCGACGTATCCGTTACGATGACCGGCGAGAGGGGAATCACTATGGCTTCCGCAAGCGTCAAGGACGTCGCAGCACTGGCCCAGGTGTCCGTCGGGACGGTGTCCAACGTGCTCAACCGGCCCGAGATCGTGTCCGCCGAGACGGTCGAACGGGTGCATCGTGCGATGGAGAAGCTGTCCTACGTGCGCAACGAGGCCGCCCGCCAGCTGCGCCTCGGGCACAGCCAGGCGATCGGGCTGATCAGCCTGAGCGGCGCCAACCCCTTCTTCACCGACGTGGCCACGGCCGCCGAGAATGCGGCAGCGGACGCCGGCTACTCGGTGATCGTCGGCAACAGCACCGAGCGCCAGGACCGGGAGTCGGGCTACCTCAACCTGTTCGAGGAGCTCCGGGTGCGCGGCGTGCTGCTCGCCCCGGTCGGCGACGCGGCGGCGCGGCTGCGCAGGATGCGCGACCGCGGCATCCCCGCCGTCCTGGTCGACCGGGTCAGCAGCGACAGCACGTTCAGCTCGGTCTCCGTGGACGACGTGGCGGGCGGCGCGATGGCCGCGACGCACCTCATCGAGACCGGCCGCACGCGCATCGCATTCGTCGGCGGCCCGATGGCGATCCAGCAGGTCGCCGACCGCCTCGCCGGAGCCCGCTCGGTCGTCGAGCGGCATCCCGGCGTGACACTGGAGGTCGTCGACGTGGACGCGCTCAACGTCCTGGAGGGCCGCCGCGCCGGCCAGGCGATCGCCGACCGCGCTCCGGGGGACCGCCCCGACGCGGTCTTCGCCGCGAACGACCTCCTCGCGATCGGCCTGCTGCAGACGCTGTTCATCGACGGCACGCTCGCGGTCCCCGACGACATCGCGCTGATCGGCTACGACGACATCCAGTTCGCCGGGGCCTCGGTCGTGCCGCTCACGTCGATCCGCCAGCCGAGCCACCTGATCGGTGAGACGGCGGTGCAGATCCTGCTGGAGGAGGCGGATGACCCGGAATTGGAGGCGCGGCGCGTGCTGTACCAGCCGGAGCTGGTGGTGCGGGCGAGCACGACGCGGCGGTAGGGCTCAGCCCCGCTGCTCCGCCAGCCGCCAGACCTCCCCCAGTACCATCCCCTCGGGGCCGGTCGCCGTCGTGGCGAAGTGGTCGACGTGCTGGTTGATGAAGGCCTGCCAGCGCTGGTTGGCGGGGTCGTCGTCCAGCGCGCGCATGGCCGCCGCGAAGTCGTCGCACTCGACCAGGTGGAAGAGATCACGGCCGCTGCGCCAGATCGTCCAGTCGTGGATGCCGAGCCGGGCGAACGAGTCCGCGAGGTCCTCGGGGATGACGACGTGCGCCTCCTCGTACGCGGCCTCGTGGCCTTCGCGGAGGACGGAGTGCAGGGCGACGCGCATGGGATTCCTTCCGGCGGCCTGATCTTGGATTCCTATAGGAAATAGTAATAGGCTGGACGTGGGCGACGGAAGCCCCGGTGAACGGAACCCCGAAAGGACCCTCCATGCGTTTCATGCGACTCGGCGCCGTCGGCGCGGAGATCCCGGTCGTCAGCGACGGCGAGACCGCCTGGGACCTGCGCCCGTTGACCGCCGACATCGACGGCGCCTTCCTCGCGGCCGACGGCCTGGCCCGGGCCGAAGCCGCCGCCCTCGCCGGCGAGCTGCCCGCGGTCGACACCGCCGGACTCCGCGTTGGCGCGCCGATCGCGCGCCCGCAGGCCGTCATCTGCATCGGCATGAACTACGCGGCCCACGCGCGCGAGTCGGGCTCCGAGCCGCCGAGCGACATCGTCGTCTTCTACAAGCACCCGAACACCGTCGTCGGGCCGAACGACGACATCCTCCTCCCACCGGGTTCCACGACGACCGACTGGGAGGTCGAGCTCGCCGCCGTCATCGGGACGCGCGCCCGCTACCTCTCCTCCCCCGAGGAGGCGCTGGGCCACATCGCCGGCTTCGCCGTCGCGAACGACGTGTCCGAGCGCGAGTACCAGCTGCAGCGCTCGCTGGGCCAGTGGAGCAAGGGCAAGAGCTTCGAGACCTTCAACCCGCTGGGCCCGTGGCTCGTGCCGACGGCGCAGGTCGGCGACGGCTCCGGACTGCGGATCTGGTCGACCGTGAACGGTGGGGTCCGACAGGACTCCTCCACCTCCGACCTCATCTTCGGCGTCGCGGAGATCGTCTACCGGCTCTCGCAGTTCACCGTGCTGGAGCCCGGCGACCTGATCAACACCGGCACCCCCGAGGGCGTCGGACTGTCCGGCCGCTTCCCGTACCTCGGCGCCGGCGACGAGGTCCGGCTCGGCATCGACGGGCTGGGCGAGCAGGCGAGCACGGTCCGCCCGGCCGTCTGAGCTCATTCCGGCACCCCCACCACCCGCACCACCGACAAGGAGACGACGTTGTCCGACTTCGAAGGGCTCGTGGCCGCGGTCACGGGCGGAGCATCCGGCCTCGGCAAGGCCATCGCGGACGAGCTGGCGAGCCAGGGCGCACGCGTCTACGCTCTCGACCTGAACGTGGAGGCCGTCACCGCGCCGCACACCGGCGTCCGCTGCGACATCGGCGACGACGCGAGCGTGCGCTCCGCGATGGAGGAAGTGGTGGCCGACGCCGGCCGCCTGGACATCGTGATCGCGAACGCGGGCATCGGCGCGCAGGGGGACGTGGAGGCCAACGACGACGCGGAGTGGGCGCGCGTCCTCAACGTCAACGTCATCGGCTCCGCCCGGACCATCCGCCACGCCATGCCGCATCTCAAGGAGTCGCCGGCGCCCGCCGTCGTGCTGACCAGTTCCATCGCCGCGTGGGCCGGCCTCCCGCAGCGCGTGCTCTACTCCGCCTCCAAAGGCGCGATCTCGGCCATGACCCTCGCGATCGCCGCCGACTGCCTGCCGTTCGGGATCCGCGTCAACGCGGTCGCTCCCGGCACGGCGGACACCCCGTGGGTCGGGAGGCTGCTGGACAGCGCCGCCGACCCGGACGCCGAGCGCGCCGCCCTGGAGGCCCGCCAGCCCAGCGGCCGGCTCGTGCAGCCGCAGGAGGTCGCCGACGCCGTCGCCTACCTGGCGTCGCCGCGCTCCGCCTCGACAAACGGCGTCATCCTCGCCGTCGACGGCGGGATGTACTCCCTGCGCCCACGCCGCTGACGCGCACCGACGCGAGACGCCCCCGTTCCGTCAGGAGAACGGGGGCGTTTCGCGTGCCCCGCGCGGTGCCGGCCGCGTCAGCCCAGGACGGGCGCGGGAGCCTCGAAGTACCGGTGCGCGTAGAGCGATTCGGGGAGCATCTCCATGCCGATGCCCGGCGTGAGCGGGGCGCGGTAGCGGCCGCCGGACAGCTCCACCGGTGTGACGAAGTGCTCGTGCAGGTGCTTGGTGTACTCGATCATCCGGCCCTCCTGCGTTCCGGAGACGGCGACGAAGTCGAACATCGAGAAGTGCTGCACCGCCTCGCAGAGCCCCACGCCGCCCGCGTGCGGACACACCGGCACGCCGAACTTCGCCGCCAGCAGCAGGATCGCGATGTTCTCGTTCACGCCGGCGACCCGGGTCGAGTCGATCTGGACGATCGCCGCCGCGCCGGCCTGCAGCAGCTGCTTGAACAGCACGCGACTCATCCCGTGCTCGCCCGTGGCGATGCGCACCGGGGCGACCGCTCGCGCGATCGCGGCGTGCGCGAGGACGTCGTCCGGGCTGGTCGGCTCCTCGACCCAGGCGAGGTCGAACGGCTCGAGGGCGTGGATCCACTCGATCGCCTGGTCGCGGTCCCAGCGCTGGTTGGCGTCGATCGCGATGCGGATGTCCGGGCCGACCTCCTCGCGCGCGATGCCGAGGCGGCGCACGTCGTCCTCCAGCCGGTCCCCGACTTTGAGCTTGATCTGCTCGAAACCCTCGTCCACCGCCTCGCGCGCCAGGCGGCGCAGCTTGTCGTCCGAGTAGCCGAGCCAGCCGGGGGTGGTCGTGTAACCGGGATAGCCGGTACGCAGGAGCTCGGCCTCCCGGGCGGCGCGGCCCGGCTCCGCCGCCCGCAGAATCGCCAGGGCGTCCTGGCGGGTCAGGGCGTCGCTGAGGTAGCGGAAGTCGACCAGGTCGACCAGCTCCTCCGGCGTCATCCGGGCGAGCAGCTGCCACAGCGGGAGGCCGGCGCGCTTGGCCTTGAGGTCCCAGAACGCGTTGACCACGGCGCCGATGGCCATGTGCATCGCGCCCTTCTCCGGCCCGAGCCAGCGCAGCTGCGAGTCGTGGACGAACTCCCGCCAGAAGCCCCCCAGATCGCCGAGGATCGCCTCCACATCGCGCCCGATCACGCGGTGGGCGACGGCTTCGATCGCGGCGACCTGGACATCGTTGCCGCGGCCGATCGTGAAGACGAAGGAGTGGCCTTCCAACCCGTCGGGAGCGTCGGTGCTCACGCGGAGGTAGGCGGCGGAGTAGTCGGGGTCGGGATTCATCGCGTCGGAGCCGTCGAGGAGGGCGGACGTCTCGAACCGCACGTCCAGGGTCTCGAAGCCGGTCACGGTACTCATAGACAACATCCTATTGGATATAGCCGGTCGGACGCCAGCGCAGAAACACGAAACGCTGTGCCGTCGCACCCGGACCGCGACGCGAAGACGCCCCCGAGCACAGCGGCTCGCGGGCGTCTCGATGAGCGGACGGAAGGCTGCTACGCCTCGCCGTCCTCCAGGCTCGTGGCGATGCGCGTGTACGACTTCGTGATGTGGTCGAGCATCGCCTTCTCGGCGCGCTTGCCATCGCCGGCCCGCAGCGCCTCCAGCACCGCCTCGTGCTCGCCCGAGGTCTCCTCGACCACGCCGTGCTTGAAGTAGATGCGGTACTGGTGCATGTGCGAGCGCAGCCGGAAGATCGCGTCCGCGAGCAGGGCGTTGCCCGAGTGCAGCGCGATGATGCGGTGGAACTCGGCGTCCTGGTTCGCGAAGTCCTTGTAGTCCTTGAACCGGTCGTCGCCGGTGTGCGCGGCCGCACCGCTGCGGTGCATGTCGTCGCAGAGCTGCTCCAGCTGGTCCAGCGTGCCGGCGTCGATCTCGCCCGCCGCGTTGCGGGAGGCGTACGGCTCCAGCAGCCGCCGCATCTCGAACAGCTCGCGGAGGCCGTCCGCGTCGAGCAGCGGAGCGGCGGTGTAGCCCTTCAGAGCCTTCTTCACGACCATGCCCTCGGACTCCAGCCGGGCGAGCGCCTCCCGCACCGGGGTCGGCGAGACGCCGAGCTGACGCGCGATGCCGTCGATGCTGGCCCGGCTGCCCGGCTCGATCACCTGGTCCATGAGCAGGCCGAGCACGGCGTCGTAGACGTCGTCGGCCAGCGCCCGCCGCGCGGGCAGGAAGTGTTCGCTGGTGGAAGGTTCGATGCTCATGTGCACATCCTAGGCTTGCGGGCCTGCTAGATAGAGGAAAGAGGATGCAGGATCGCCGGGGGTGTCAGCCCGGCCGCCTCCAGCTCGTTCCACAGCTCGTCCGGCACCCGCGGTTCGGCGAGTCCGGCGTTGCGGACGATCTGCTCCGGGCTCTCGGCGCCGAGCACGACGGTGGAGACGGCGGGGTGCCGCAGCGGGAACTGGACGGCGAGCTGCGGGAGGCCGACGCCGTACGGAGCCGCGACATCCGCGATCCTGCCCGCCCGCTCGATCAGCGCCGCCGGGGCCGCGCCGTAGTCGAAATGCGCGTCGGCGCCAGGCCGCTCGGTCGCGAGGATGCCCGAGTTGAAGACGGCGGCGACCACCACCTCGACGCCGCGCTCCAGCGCAGCGGGCAGCAGGTCGGTCGCGGCGCTCCCGTCGAGCAGCGTGTAGCGGCCGGCGCACATGACAATGTCGAGGTCCGTGTTCCGCACGAAGCGCGACAGCATCGCGGACTGGTTCATGCCCGCGCCGTAGGAGCGGATGACACCCTGCGAGCGCAGCTCCTCCAGGGCCGGGAACGCGCCGTCGAGCGCCTCCCGCTCGTGCTGGTCGGGGTCGTGGACGAACAGGATGTCGATGCGGTCGAGGCCGAGCCGATTCAGCGAGTCCTCCACCGAGCGCAGCACGCCATCGCGCGAGTAGTCGAGCCTCCGGCGGCGGGTCGACGGGACGTCGAACAGGCTGGCGATGTCGGTGTCCCCCGGCCGGTGGTCGGGGTTCGGCTCCAGCACGCGGCCGACCTTGGTCGAGAGGATGTACTCGTCGCGCGGGAGGCCGCGCAGCCCCTCGCCGAGCCGCTCCTCCGCGAGGCCGAGGCCGTAGTGCGGCGCCACATCGAAGTAGCGGATGCCGGCCTCCCACGCGGCGGGCACGATGCCGGGCCAGACGTCGTCCGGCCGGGCGCCGTACAGGTTGCCGAGCGCGGCGACGCCGAGGCCGATCGGGCCGCGATCCCGGCCGTTCTGAGCGGCCGTCATCAGGCCACCCTCCGGTCCTCGATCGCATCGAGGTCCCACTCGATGCCGAGGCCCGGCGCGTCCGGGGCCAGGCCGTGGCCGTCGCGGATCACCAGCTCGCGCTTCGTGACCGCGCGCAGCTGCGGGATGTGCTCCAGGTAGAGCGCGTTCGGCACGGCGCAGCACAGCGACACGTGCAACTCCATCAGGAAGTGCGGCGCGACGGCGACATTGAACGACTCGGCGAGGTGCGCGACCTTCAGCCACGGCGTGATCCCGCCGACGCGTGCGACGTCCACCTGGACGATGGAGGCCGCCCCCGCCTGCAGGTACTCGCGGAACTGCCCGACCGAGTACATCGACTCCCCCACTGCGATCGGCAGCGTGGTCGACTCCGCGAGCCGGCGGTGACCGGCCACGTCCTCGGCCGGCAGCGGCTCCTCGAACCAGAAGATGTCCAGCGGCTCGAACAGCGCGGCGCGCCGGATCGCCTCCGCGGCGGTCATCGACTGGTTGGCGTCGACCATGATGTCCATGCCGGGGCCGACCGCCGCGCGCACAGCGGCGAGGCGCTCGGCGTCCTCGTGCCCGCGCGGCTTGCCGACCTTGATCTTCACGCCGCCGAGGCCGCGACGCTGCGACTCGACCGCCTGCGCGACCAGTTCGTCGGTGTCGAAGTGCAGCCAGCCTCCCTCGGTGTCGTACAACGGGATGCTCGGCCGCGAGCCGCCGGCGGCCACCCAGAGCGGAAGCCCGGAGGCCGTGCAGCGCGCATCCCACACGGCGGTGTCCACGGCTGCGAGCGCCAGCGACGTGATCGCGCCGACTGTGGTCGCCCGCGTAGCCGAGAAGAGAGCGCGCCACACGGCCTCCGGACGATTGACGTCCATGCCGACGAGCACGTCGAGCAGGCAGGTCCGCAGGAGGCTGAGCACGGCCTCGCCTCCGGTGCCGATCGTGTAGCTGTAGCCGATGCCCTCCACGCCGCCCGCGGTGCGGAGCCGGACGAAGATCGTCTCCTGCTTGAGGAACGACTGCACGGCGTCGGTACGCACGGTCTCGACCTCGAGGTCGCTCAGCCACGCCTCGGCGCTGACGATGGTGCCGTCGACGGCGACGCGGGCGGTGGGCGGGGCGAGGGTCATGCGAGTCCTGCTTTCTGGTGGAGGGTGGGAGGCGGTGGCGGGATGCCGCGTCAGCGGCCGCCGAAGCCGCCGAGGGCCACGCCCTTGATGAGCTGGCGCTGGAGCACCGCCACGATGATGAGCGACGGGATGATCGCGATGGTCGACGCGGCCATCATCAGGCTCCACTGCGTGCCGTGCTCGCCCGTGAACATCGAGAGCCCGAGCGGCACCGTCGCCAGGTCCTGGCTGTTGATGATGATCAGCGGCCAGAGGTACGAGTTGTAGTAGCCGACGAACGAGAAGACGCCGAGCACCGAGATCGGGGCCGCGAGCTGCGGGAGCAGCACCGACCACAGCGTGCGGAAGCGCGAGGCGCCGTCGATGATGGCGGCCTCCTCGAACTCGATCGGGATGGTCAGGAAGAACTGCCGCAGCAGGAACGTGCCGAACGCCGTGAAGGCGAACGGGATGATGAGCGCGACGTAGGTGTCGACCAGGCCGAGCTGGTTCATCATGATGAACAGCGGGACGACCAGGACCTCCTGCGGCAGCACGAGCGTGAGCACGTACAGCAGGAACAGCCGGTCGCGGTACTTGAACCGCAGCCGCGAGAACGCGTACGCCGACAGCACCGCCACGATCACGGACAGCAGCGATCCGCAGAGCGCGACGAAGAAGCCGTTGAAGATGAACCGGCCGAACGGCACGAGCGTCCACGCGTCGACGAAGTTCGACCACTTGACCTCGGAGCCGATGAACGACGGCGTCGGCGAGAAGACCTCCGACTCGGGCTTCAGCGCCGAGAAGAACATCCAGATGAACGGGAACGTGAACAGCAGCGCGACGACGGCGACCGCCGCCGTGTTCAGCCAGGTCTTGGCGACGACCTTCCGCTGAGCCGGGCGCAGCCGGCGGCGAACGCGGGTGACCTCACTTGTCATAGTTGACCCACCTCTTCTGTCCCGCGAACTGCAGCGCGGTGATGAGCATGACGACGATGAACAGCATCCAGGCGAGCGCGGAGGCGTAGCCGAGCCGGTCGAAGACGAAGCCGTTGCGGTACAGGTAGAGCACGAACGTGTTCGTCGACTCCCCCGGTCCGCCCTGCGTCAGGATCTGCGGCTGCACGAAGACCTGGAACGCGCCGATCATGGTCATGGTCATGGTGAAGAACAGCGCGGGCGAGATCATCGGCAGGATGATCGAGCGCAGCCGCTGCCAGGCGTTCGTGCCGTCCATCCGGGAGGCCTCCAGCAGTTCCTTCGGGATGCCGGCGATGCCCGCCGAGAGCACGATCACGTTGTACCCGAACGACTGCCACACCGACATCGCGATCACGGACGCGAGCGCGAACCGGGAGTCCGAGAGCCAGCTCGGCCCCTGGATGCCGATCGAGTGCAGGGCCGAGTTCACGATCCCGTTGTCACTGAGCAGCAGCCGCCAGACCAGCGCGTTGGCGACCATCGGCGTGATCGCCGGGAGGAAGAAGATCACCCTCCAGAAGCCGGCGCCCTTGACGCGGGTGTTCAGCCACAGCGAGACCGCCAGCGCGAGCGCGAGGTTCAGCGCCGTGTAGACGAACGCGAAGATGACGGTGTTGAGCAGGACCGTGTAGAACGTCGGGTCGCTGAACAGCTTCTGGTAGTTGGCGAGGCCGACGAAGGTCGGGGTACCGAACAACGGCCACTCGAAGAGGCTGATGACCAGCGACCCGAGCAGCGGCACCACGATGAAGAAGATGAAGCCGGCGAGGCCGGGCCACAGGTAGGCCAGGGCGGTGAGCCCATCGCCCTTCCTCTTCTTCCGGCCGCGCGGCGGCGACGGGTGCGGCACATGGAACGGCCGGGTCTCGGGCGCGGCGGGCGCCGCCGTCTCCTCCGAGACGACGGCGCCCGTGATCAGTGGCGACGACATGGCGCCTACTGCCCCACCGAGTTCTGGATGGTGGTCAGCACATCCTTGGCGGTCTTGTCACCCCGGTAGCCCTCGACTCCGTACTGGGTGAACAGGGTCTCGACCTGGTTCCAGGTCGGGGTGGTGAGCTGGGCCTTGGCGTCCTTCAGCAGGGCCTGCACCGCGCTGTACGCCTCGGCGGACTTGCCGTCGGCCCACGCCGACTGCGCGTCCGGACGCGAGGGGACGATGCCGCGCTTCTCGGCCTGCCCCTTCAGGACGCTGGTGTCGGTCATGGCCATGATCGCCTTGAACGCGCTGTCCGGGTCCTTGCAGTTCTTCGCGATGCCGAAGCCGGAGCCGGCCGTCATGCCCTTGGCGTCGCCGGACGCGGTCGGGACGATCGTGACGCCCAGCTTGAACTTGGCGGCGGCGGCGAAGGTGCCGTACATCCACGGGCCCTCGATGAGCATGTCGCTCGCGCCGGAGGTGAACGCCGACTGGCCGACGTCGGAGCCGTCTGCGGCCTCCGGGGCCTTGGCGATTCCCTCCTTGGAGACCAGGTCGAAGTACGACTGCACCGAGGCGACCAGCTTGGAGTTGGTCAGGTCGAGCTTGCCGCCCTTGACCGCCTCCGCGCCGTCGGCGATGGCCCACGCGTTCGGGATGAAGAAGCCCGGCTCGATGGCGAGCGCCTTGTGGTCGGCGGTGGTCAGCTTCTTCGCGTCGGAGAGGAACTGGTCACGGGTGTAGGTCGAGCTCGGCAGCGCGAGGCCGGCCTTCTGGAAGGCGTCCGCGTTGTAGTAGAGGACGATCGGCTCGGCGTCGTAGGGGATGGCGCGGATGCTGCCGTCCACCGTCATGCCCTTGAGCATGGAGGCGTCGAACTTCGAGGTGTCGAGCTTGTACTTCTTGATCAGGTCGGTCAGCGGCATCAGCAGCCCGGAGAGCTCCTGCGCGCGGGCGGCCTGCGTGGTCAGGAGGCAGGGCGGGTTGGATCCGCTCAGGCGCGTCTTGACCTTCGTCCAGTAGTCGTTGAAGCTCGGGCCTTCGATCGTCACGTCCAGCTTGGGGTCGACCTTCTTGCCGAGGTCGATGAAGCCCTGCCACTGGTCGCGGTCGCTCTGGCTGCTGACCCAGGTGTACATGCTGATCGGGCCGCCGGACGCGTTGCCGCTTCCGCCTCCCGCACAGCCGGCGAGCGCGGTGAGCGCTCCTGCCAGCAGAATGGCGGTACCGGCCCGTACCGCTGCGCGCTTGGTTCGTGGTGTCACGTGCTGTGCCTCCTCCATTGGATTCATCAAAGTGATCGCCGTGTTGGCGCGATCCTATAGGGTGTTTGATATAGGTTTCAAGTAGTCGTGGTGGTCTATCCGGCGAGCGGCTCGAAGTCGATCGCGAGGACATCGATCGGCGCTCCCGAGGCCGCCGGTGCGGGGATGTGCAGCTCCCCGAGCGCCTCGCCGCTCTGCTCCGCCTGCTCGTGGACCTCCACGTTGACCTCGAACGGCAGCTCCTCGCCGGTCGCCAGCAGCCGCACCGAGCGGACCCGGCCGACCGGGATGCCGCGGACGATGACCTGCTCGATCGGCCGCATGACGAGATGGAGGTACAGCGTTCCCTGGCGTGCGGTCGACGGCCCGTAGAAGTCGACGCCCGTGGTGGGCGAGACGCCGACGACGCTCTCGGAGTGCGCATCCATCCACGCGCCGATCTCCTCCAGGGTGCGAACCTGCGACCCGTTGAGGCTGCCGTCGCCCTTCGGCCCGATGTTGAGCAGGAGGTTGCCGCCGCGGGAGGCGACCTCGATCAGCGTGGTCAGCAGCGACACCGTGCTCTTGCTCTTGGTGTCGCCGGGACGCCATGCCCACATCTGCCCGATGGTGAGGCAGAGCTCCCACGGGCCCTCCGGAGCGACGACCGGGAAGCCCTGCTCCGGCGTCTTGTAGTCGCCCTGGCCGAGCAGTCGGTCGTTGATGACGACATCCGGCTGGAGCGATTTGATCAGCGCGCGCAGCCCGGCGCTGTCCCACTCCTCCTCCGACCGCTCCCACTCGCCGTCGAACCAGAGCAGGTCGATCGTGCCGTAATCGGTGAGCAACTCGGTGAGCTGGCCGCGCAGGTAGTCCTGGTAGCGCGCCCACTGCTCGGGCGAGGGGCGGCGATGCCGGTCGTCTGCGACCGGAGTGCCCGCGTTGGCGGCGTCGGCCGCCGCCGGCCAGTGCTCGAGCGGGTACGGCCGGTCGTCCATCGTGAACGCCGGGTAATCGGGGTGGCCCCAGTCCGGGAGGCTGTAGTAGATGCCGACACGGATCCCCTCCGCCCGGATGGCCTCCACGAACTCCCGCGTGATGTCCCGGCCGAACGGCGAGTGCTCGATGCCGAACTCCGAGTGCGCGGTGTGGAACATGCTGTAGCCCGCGTGGTGGCGCGCGGTGAAGACGACGTACCGCGCGCCTGCGCGCTTGGCGAGGCGGGCGAGGGCGACGGCGTCCCACTCCACCGGATCGAAGGTCGCAGCGGTCGACTGGTACTGCTCGACCGTCACAGTGTCCTCGACGGCGTCGGAACCGGGGATGATGGAACGACCGACCAACGGCCAGGAGATCTCGATCCCCTGCTGACTGGCGTGGTCCCAGTGCACGAACAGGCCGAAGCCGGCTCCGGTGAACCATTCGCCGCCCGGCAGCTGGACCAGGTCGGTGCGCACGAACGAGTCGGGCGCCGCGGTGAGGGTGGGGGTCACGGAACGAACTCTCCTTCGAGTAGGTCTTGCGGGGCGTGCGGGGGTTACAGGGTCTTTCAGGGCGGAGCCTATTGCCTATAGGATATCTGCAAGCGGATCCCACCACAACGATTCCGCGAACCGCATCCGTTCAGCGCAGAAGGAGAAGCTCAGCGTGGCCATGTTCAAAGACGACCCCGTCCGCCCCGAGAACTACCGCCGGTTCGAGCGCGCCGTGCCGCAGTGGTTCGGCGACGCGAAGCTGGGGGTCTTCGTGCACTGGGGTCCCTACTCCGTGCCCGCCTGGGCCGAGCCGATCGGCGAGCTCGGCACCATCGAGAAGGAGTACTGGTTCGCCCACAACCCGTACGCCGAGTGGTACTTCAACACGATCCGGATCGAGGACAGCCCCGCGGCCGAGCACCAGCGCCAGGTCTACGGAGGCGCGCCCTACGACGACTTCCTCGACCAGTGGGACCCGGCCGACTTCGACCCCGAGGAGTTCATCGCTCTGGTGAAGAGCACGGGCGCCGGCTACTTCGTGCCGACCACCAAGCACCACGACGGCGTCACCCTGTGGGACGCCCCGGGCACCGACGGCCGCAACACGGTCGCGCGCGGCCCGCGTCGCGACCTCGTCGGCGCGTTCGAGAAGGCCACCCGCGACGCCGGCCTCCGCTTCGGCGTCTACTACTCGGGAGGTCTCGACTGGCATTTCTCGCAGCTGCCGCCGATCACCTCGGACGGCCAGCAGTTCGGCCGGCCGGTCGACGCGGCCTACGCCGAGTACGCCTACAAGCACGTGGACGACCTGATCGAGCGCTACTCCCCCGACATCCTCTGGGGTGACATCGAGTGGCCCGATGCGGGCAAGCCCTCCGGCCCGTTCAGCATGGAGAAGCTGTTCGAGAAGTTCTACGCCACGCGCCCGGACGGCGTCTCCAACGACCGCTGGGGCGAGACGCACTGGGACTTCCGCACGAGCGAGTACCAGCAGGGCACCGACGTGGAGGCCTCCGGCGCCTGGGAGAACTGCCGCGGCATCGGCTTCTCGTTCGGCTACAACCAGGTCGAGGACGAGACGCACCTGCTGAGCGGCCCGGACGCGGTCAAGTCGTTCGTGGACATCGTCTCCCGCGGCGGCAACCTCCTTCTCAACGTCGGCCTCACCGCCCGTGGGACGGTGCCGGAGCTCCAGCGCCGGACCCTGGAGCACCTGGCCGCGTGGAACGCCGTGAACGGCGACGCGGTCTTCGGCTCGACCACACTGGACGCGTCCGTCGCCACTGCAACGGACGAGCCGTGGGTGCGCTGGACGCGCTCCGGCGACACCGCGAACGCGTTCGTGGACGCGACCGGCCCGGTGCGCCTCCCGGCCTCCTCGGCCGTCTCCGCGGCGAGCGCCCGCCTCGCCGACGGCACCCCCCTCGCGGCCTCCCGCGACGGCGACGCGATCGCGGTCACGCTGCCGGAGCCCGCGGTCGCCGGCCCGACCCTCGTCCGCTTCGACCTGGCGGACTGACATGACGGTCGACGCCCACCTGCACCTCTGGGACCTGGACCGGGTCACGTACCCGTGGCTGACCGACGCGCTGGCGCCGATCGACCGCACGTTCGCGTTCCCGGAGGTGGAGCCCCAGCTGGAGCGGGCGGGCGTCGACCGCGTCGTGCTCGTGCAGGCGGCGAACTCGGTGGAGGACTCGTCGGCGATGTTCGCGGTGTCGTCTCCGCGCGTCGCGGGAGTCGTCGCCTGGGTCGACCTGCTCGACCCGACCGCGGCCGCACGGCAGCTCGACCAGTGGTCGGCGCATCCGTCGTTCGTCGGGGTGCGGCACCTCATCCACGACGAGCCGGACCCCGACTGGCTCGCCCGGCCGGCGGTGCGGTCGTCGCTCGCTCTCCTCGCCGCGCGCGGCCTCGGCTTCGACGTGATCGGCGTGCTCCCCCGGCACCTGGAGCACGCGGTGTCGCTCGCGGACGAGCTCCCGTCACTGCGCCTCGTGATCGACCACCTCGGCACGCCCCCGGTCGGGGCGGACTCGGCCCAGCCGTGGGCCGGCCTCCTCACCGAGCTCTCGCGCCGCCCGAACGTCTTCGTGAAACTCTCCGGCCTGACCACGCTCGCCGGAGGATCGGGCGCGGCCCGGCTCCGCCCCTACGTCGACCACGCCCTCGACGCCTTCGGCTCGGCACGCGTCCTGTACGGCGGCGACTGGCCGGTGTCGACCCTGGCCGGCCCCTACGCGGAGACGTGGGCGACGACGGAGGCGCTGCTCGCGGGCGCGTCGGACGGCGAGCGGGAGGACGTGCTCACGCGGTCGGCGGAGCGGGCGTACCGGCTCGGCGCGTACTGACGCGCGAGGCTGGGACCGCTCCCGCAACGCCGGCGTCATCGTCGGCCCCGCGAACGCGTGCCGCGCGATTCGCGACAATGTCGGTATGGCCCCTTCGCCCACGCACGCCGACCCGCACGCCCTCGCCCGCCGTGCCCTGCGCCTCGCCGCGGACGGCCACCGGGCGCTCGTCGGCGTCGCCGGCAGCCCCGGCTCCGGCAAGACGACGCTCGCCCGCGCCGTCGTCGACGCGGCGAACGACTGGGCGGGCGAACCCGTCGCCGCGTACCTCCCGATGGACGGCTTCCACCTCGCCGACGCCACCCTGGAGGCGCTCGGCCGCCACGACCGCAAGGGCGCGATCGACACCTTCGACGGCTGGGGCTTCGTGGCGCTCCTGGAGCGCGTGCTCGCCGAGCCCGACCACCCCGTCTACGCGCCGGCCTTCGACCGCGCCGTCGGTGAGCCCATCGCCGGCAGCCTGGCCGTCCTCCCGGGCACGCGGCTCGTCGTCGTGGAGGGCAACTATCTGCTGGCGCCGTCCGACCCGTGGACGCGCATCCCGCCGCTGCTGGCCGAGTCGTGGTTCGTCGCGACCCCCGAGGACGAGCGGATGCGGAGGCTGGTCGACCGCCACACCCGCCACGGCCGGACCCCGGAGGCCGCGCTCGCCTGGGCGCGCGACGTCGACGGCGCCAACGCCCGCCTCATCGAGCCCACCGCGGCGAGCGCGACGCTGACCGTGGACGGCGGTCTCCCAGTCGACGCCGCTTAGGCTGGCGGGATGACCGACACGTTCACCACCGTCACGATGTTCGGCGCGGACTGGTGCCGCGACTGCATCCGCTCCAAGTCCCTCCTCGACCGCCTCGGCGCCGACTACGAGTACATCGACCTCGTCGCCCAGCCCGAGCAGGCAGACCGGGCCCAGGCGATCAGCGGCCGCACCAACATCCCCGTCATCGTCTTCCCGGACGGCCGCCACCTGGTCGAGCCGAGCGACGCGGAGCTGGAGGCGGCGCTGGGGGTCTAACCCTCCAGCACCACCAGCTCCCGCGTCGACCGCGTCATCGCCACGTACCGGTCCACGGCCCCCTCGATCCCGTTCCCGAACCCGTCCGGGTCGAGCAGCACGACGAGGTCGAACTCGAGGCCCTTCGACTGGGCCGGCGTGAGCACCCGGAGACGGTCGGAGGGCGACGCCCAGCGCGCTGCACCCTCGGCCGCGATGACGCAGCCGATCCCCGCCGGGTTCTCGCGCAGCCACTGCGCCACGATCCCGTCCAGGTCCGCCCGCGAGCCGCGGACCACCGGCAGCCCGCTGCTGCGCACCGAGGCCGGCACGTTCGCGTCCGGGATGGCCGCGCGGATCACCGGCGCGGCCTCCGCCATGATCTCCTCCGGCGTGCGGTAGTTGACGGTCAGCGTCGAGACGCGCACGTCCGGGATGCCCGCGGCCGCCAGGCGTTCCGCCCAGGACGACGTGAAGCCGTGCCGCGCTTGCGCACGGTCGCCCACGATCGTGAAGCTGCGCGACGGGCAGCGCCGCAGCAGCATCCGCCACTCGGCGTCCGTGAGCTCCTGCGCCTCGTCCACGACGATGTGCGCGAACGGCCCCGCCAGCAGGTCGGGGTCGAGGCGCGGGAGGGCGGCCTCGTCGATCAGCGAGCGCTGCGCGTCCTCCACCTTCAGCATCGTCACGAGGCCCTCGCCGTCATCGGCGGCGATCAGGTCGTCCACGACGCGGTTGCGGCCCTCGCGCTCGAAGGCGAGCACGGCCTCCCGTTCGCGGCGGACCCGGTTCGCGGCCGGGTCGCCGATCCGCTGGCGGGCCGCGTCGAGCAGCGGGAGGTCGGACAGCGTCCACGCCCGGGGTTCGTCCCGCTGGAGCGCATCCACCTCCGCGTCACTCAGCCACGGCGCGCACGCCCGCAGGTAGGCGGGCACGGAGAACAGGTCGCCGAGCACGCCCGCCGGGTCGAGCAGCGGCCAGGCGCGGTTGAACGCGAGCCGGAGCCCGTCGTTCTGCGTGAGCTGACGGCGCAGGGCGGCGAGCGGGACGCCGTCCCCGGCCTTCGCCTCCAGGATCGTCAGCAGCTCCTCCCACACCTCGTCGCGCGCCTCGTCGTGCGGCGCGCCGGCGCCCGCCGCGTCGAACGCGTCCGCCCAGTCGTCGGCTGTCAGCGGGAGGTCGGCCCACTCGGTCTCCACGACCATCCCGCGCGCCGGCGGGACCTCGTGATACCGCACCGCCCGCTCGACCGCCGTCACCATCGCCGACGACGCCTTGAGCAGCGCGACGGAATCGTCCGCCTCCGGCTCCACGGACGCGCCCTCCGGCAGCAGATCGCGCAGCGTGCAGAGCTGTACGCCGTCCTCGCCAAGGCTCGGCAGCACGTCGGAGACGTAGGCGAGGTAGGCGGGGCTCGGCCCGACGAACAGCACGCCGCCGTGCCCCTGCGACAGCCGCGGGTCCGAGTAGAGGAGGTACGCCGCCCGGTGCAGCGCGACGACCGTCTTTCCGGTGCCCGGACCGCCGTCCACCACGAGCGCACCCCGCGAGCCGTCGCGGATGATGGCGTCCTGGTCGGCCTGGATGGTCGCGAGCACGTCCCGCATCCGCGGTGACCGGCTCGCGCCGAGGCTGGCGATGAACGCGGACTGGTCGTCCAGCGCTGCACGCTCGGTGGCGTCGTCGAGGGCGTCCGGCGCGAACACCTCGTCCCAGTAGTCCGTGACGCGGCCGTTCGTCCACCGGTAGCGCCGCCGGCTGACCAGGCCCATCGGCTCCCCGAGCGTCGCGCCGAAGAACGGCTCGGCCGCGGGCGACCGCCAGTCGACCAGGAGCTTGTCTCCGTCGGCGGCCGTCAGCCCGAACCGTCCGATGTAGACGGTCTCCGCGGTCGCGGTGACCATCTGCCCGAGGCAGACGTCGATCCCGAACCGGCCGAGCGCGCGCAGCCGGGCGCTCAGCCGGCGCACCTCGGTGTCCCGGTCGAGTGCTTTCTGCCCGTGGCCTCCCGGCGCGCGCAGTTCGACGGCGAGCTGATCGGAGAGCTCGGCGATGGTCGAGCGGAGGGTGAGGTCGATGGCGGCGAAGTGCTCCTCGTCGGCGGCGACGAGGGCGGGGACGGACTTGGCGCGGAGGGTGTCGGGCAGGGCGAAGGCAGGCGAGGAGGCAGTCACGAGGGTCGATTCTGCGCCCTGACCGGGGCCTTGCCGCAAGCCCCCTGCCCTCCCGTATCCTGGAGATGCGGGGGAAAGCGTCAGGCCAGTCGTGCGGGGGCGCCGTGACCCGGGCAGACGAGGCGGGGCGCGGAAGCCGCGATCGCGGCGAGGGTCGTGTCCGCCGCAGCGCGGTCGCTGATCAGGAACGCCGGGAAGTGGACGAGCCGCCCGTCGGAGACGCGCGCCGCGTCGCCGGTGAACGCTACCCCGCGCCAGCGCACGAGGTGGTGCCCGGGCGTGTGACCCGGCGCCGGTACGGCGAAGATGCCAGGTGCGACCTCCAGCTCGGCGGTGTCGGGGAGCTCGGTCAGCTCGGGCAGCTCGGCTCGGCCCAGCCATCCGGTGCGGAACAACGCACGGCGCATGGGCGTGGGCGGCGGCTCCTCGCCGCGCAGGATCCGCGCGTCGGCGGCGCCCAGCCACACCCGCGCGCCCGTCGCGCGCTGCACGGCGGCCGCGCCGCCGACGTGGTCGGGGTCGTAGTGGGTGAGGACGACGTCGGTCACCGTCGGGATGCGGGCGGCCGCCAGTTCGGCGACCACGGCCTCCGCCCCGGACCGCAGGCCGGTGTCGACGAGCACTACGCGGTCGCCCTCCTCGATCAGGTAGGCGTTGCCGGCGCGGGCGGACTGCAGCCGGTGGACTCCCGGGATCACTTCGCGCATGAGTGGGATGCTAGTCCGCGTGCAGAGTCCTGACATCGCCGCGCTCAGACAGGATGCACGCGAGCGCGCGCTCGCCCGGCCGCGATGGCCGTTCGACGGCACGGTGGCGGACGGCGTGGCCGGTGCGGCGGAGGCGACCCGCCGCTACGTGCCGTCGCACGCTGCGCGGAGCGACGACGCCGTGGTCTTCCTCCACGGCGGCTACGGCCTGTTCGGCGACCTCGAGCTGCAGGACGGCTACTGCCGCCGCATCGCCGGCGGCCTCCGTGTCACGGTGCTGTCGGTCGCCTACCGGCTCGCCCCGGAGGGGACGCTCGCCGAGTCGGCGGACGACGCGGTCGCGGCGGCGGACCTCCTCCGCCGGGACGGCTTCTCCCGCGTCGTGCTCTGGGGCGACTCCGCCGGCGGCGCGGTCGCCCTGGCCGCCGCGCGCGACGCGAACGCGGACGCCCTCGTCCTCACCAACCCGAACGTCGATCTGACGCTCGCCTCCTATGACGACGCGGCGCCGGGAGGCCCCGGACGCGAGCTCTCCGAGTGGGCGTTCGCCCGCTGGGCCGGCGGAGGAACGCCCTCCTCCGCTCCCGACCTCGCGGCGGACGCCGGCGGCCTCCCGCCCGTCTACGTCGCCGTCGGCTCGGAGGACTCCCTCCTCCCCGACGCCGAGCGGCTGGCCGACGCCTGCGCCGCCGCGGAGGTCCCGGTCCGGCTGCGCGTCGTCCCCGGCGCCGCACACGGGTTCATGGGCGGCCCCGACCTGAAGACGGCGGACGATGTGATCGCGGAGGCCGGGCGAATTCTGGAGTGAGCACGCGATCCGCCGATCCACAACTCATACCGCACAATCCGATCCACACCTCCTGTTGGACTTCTCGCCCATTCCGGCGGAGGCTGGCGCCATGACAGACATGCAGTACACGCAACTGGGCCGTTCCGGACTGAAGGTGTCGCGTCTCGTGCTCGGCACGATGAACTTCGGGCCGGAGACCACGACCGAGGACTCGTTCGGCATCATGGACGCCGCCCACGCGGCGGGCGTCAACTACTTCGACACCGCGAATGTGTACGGCCGCAGCAAGGGCCACGGCGCGACCGAGGCGATCCTCGGCGACTGGTTCGCGCAGGGCGACGGCCGGCGCGAGCGCACGGTACTCGCCACCAAGCTGTACGGCGCGATGGGCGACTGGCCGAACGAGGGCAAGCTGTCCGCGCTCAACATCCGCCGCGCCCTCGACGCCAGCCTGAAGCGGCTGAAGACGGACTACATCGACATCTACCAGTTCCATCACGTGGACAGGGACACGCCGTGGGACGAGATCTGGCAGGCGATCGACGTCGCGATCGGCCAGGGCAAGATCCTCTACGCCGGCTCCAGCAATTTCGCGGGCTGGCACATCGCGACCGCGCAGGCAGAGGCCCGGGCGCGGGGCACCCTCGGCCTGGTCAGCGAGCAGTCCATCTACAACCTCCTCACCCGCCGGGTCGAGCTGGAGGTCCTGCCGGCCGCGCAGGCGAACGGGGTCGGCGTGATCGCCTGGTCGCCGCTGCACGGCGGCCTGCTCGGCGGAGTGATCCGCAAGCAGAACGAGGGCCGGCGCCGCCTGGAGGGCCGAGCGGCCGACACGCTCGCCACCCACCGCGACGCGATCGAGGCCTATGAGTCGTTCGCCGCCGAGCTGGGCCACGAGCCCGGCGACATCGCCCTCGCCTGGCTGCTCACCCGCCCCGGCGTGACCGGCCCGATCATCGGCCCGCGCACCCGCGAGCAGCTGGACGCCGGCATCGGCGCGCTCGACGTCCACCTGGACGACGCGGCGCTCGCCCGGCTGGACGAGATCTTCCCCGGGCACAAGACGGCGCCCGAGGACTACGCCTGGTGACTCCCGCCCTCACGACTCGAACACGCAAGGAGAACGAATGAAGTACCGCGCACTGGCCGACCTGCAGGTGTCCGCGATCGGCCTCGGCGGGATGCCCATGTCGATCGAGGGACGCCCCGACCGCTCCCGCTCGATCGCGACCGTGCACGCCGCGCTGGACGCCGGCGTCACCCTGATCGACACGGCCGACGCCTACCACCTGCACGCCGACGAGGTCGGCCACAACGAGGAGCTCATCGCCGAGGCGCTGCGCTCCTGGAGCGGCGACGCCTCCGCCGTCCTGGTCGCGACGAAGGGCGGCCACCTGCGTCCCGGCGACGGCAGCTGGACGGTCGATGGCCGCCCCGAGCACATCCGGGAGGCCGCCCTCGCGTCGCTGCGGCGGCTCGGCGGCGACGCGCTCGGCCTGTACCAGTTCCACCGGCCCGACCCGGAGGTCCCGTACGCGGACTCCGTCGGCGCGGTGCGCGACCTCCTCGACGAGGGACTGATCCGCTACGCCGGGATCTCGAACGCGCACCCCGACCAGATCCGCGAGGCACAGGAGATCCTGGGCGGCCGGCTGGTGTCGGTGCAGAACCAGTTCTCGCCGGCGTTCCGGTCCAGCGAGCCGGAGCTCCGGCTGGCCGACGAGCTCGGGATCGCGTTCCTGCCGTGGAGCCCGCTGGGCGGCATCTCGAACGCGAGCGACCTCGGCGACCGCTTCGCACCGTTCGCCGAAATCGCCTCCGCCCGCGGGATCAGCCCGCAGGTCGTGGCGCTCGCCTGGCACCTCGCGCAGAGCCCGCACGTCATCCCGATCCCGGGCTCGTCGCGGCCCGAGACCATCCTGGACTCGCTCAGCGCTCTGGATGTGGAGCTGACCGCGGACGAGCTGGCGGCGCTGGACGCCGCGTAGTCCGGGAGGCCTTCAGGCGAGCTGCGGCGTGGAGGCGTCGGCCCCCGGCGCCTCCACCCGCGCGAGCTGCCGCAGGAACGCGGCGGCCGCTGGGCTCGGCTCGTCGGACACCGCGACCGCGACGGTCCACTCCGGCACGTCGCCGCTGAGCGCCACGGCCCGCAGCTGCTCCGGCCGCTTGCGTCCGAAGCTCGCCGGGACCACCGCGACGCCGAGGTTGTAGCCGACCAGGTCGAGCAGCGGGTGGACGTCGTTGACCTCCATCGCCGCGCGGTAGTCGAAGCCGGCCGCCGCGAACGCACGCCGGGCCAGGGTCTGCGCGGCCCAGCCCTCCTGGAAGCCGACCAGCGGCTCGCCGCGCAGCGCCTCGATCGGGATGCTGTCCTCGGCCGCGAAGCGGTGCTCCGGGTGGCACAGCACGAGCAGGGACTGCGTGCTCAGCGGGCGCAGGCGCACGCCGTTCGGGGCGTGGCCGGTGTCGACGACCACGGCGACGTCCGCCCGGCCGCCGGCGACGGCCTCCACCAGCTCCTCCGATCCGGAGTACCGTAACCGCACCTCCACGCCGGGGTTCGCCGTGCGGAAGGCCGCCAGCTCGGCCGGGAGGTCCACCGACCCGAGGCACGGCTCTGCGCCGATCGTGAGGCGGCCGCGCAGCAGCCCGCGGACGGCGGCCACCGCGTTGCGCGCGGCCGCGGCGCTGGCCAGCGTGCGCACCGAGTCCGCCAGCAGCGCCTGGCCGGCCGTCGTCAGCTCGACGCGGCGGGTGCTGCGGATGAAGAGGGACATGCCCAGCTCCTGCTCCAGCGAGCGGATGGAGGCCGACAGCCCGGACTGGGAGATCTGCAGCAGCTCCGCCGCACGGGTGAAGTGCCGTTCCTCGGCGACGGTTACGAAGTGCTCCAGCTGGCGAAGTTCCATTCAGCAAGGATACTGGTCAATCGCACGCGTTCCATCGACGCGAGCGGAGGTGAATTCCTCGCCGCGGCGGCCTCCGGACGGGCACAATGAGCACCATGCGCATCCTGCTGATCGGCGCCGGTGGCGTCGGAAACGCCATCGCGAAGATCGCCGCCCGCCGCTCGTTCTTCGAGTCCCTCGTCGTCAGCGACTACGACCTGTCCCGGGCAGAGGCCACGGTCGCGTGGATCCGCGAGCGCCACGGGGAGAACGTCGCCCGCCGCTTCACCGCGACCCGCATCGACGCCTCCGACCCCAGCTCCGTCGCGGCCGTCGCCCGCGAGCACCGCGCCACCCACGTCATGAACGCGGTCGAGCCCTCCTTCGTGGAGTCGATCTTCGCCGGAGCCCTCGCCGCGGGCGCCGACTACCTCGACATGGCGATGAGCCTCTCCCACCCGCACGAGACCGATCCGTACCGGCTCACCGGGGTGAAGCTCGGCGACGCCCAGTTCGCCGAGAACCAGCGCTGGGAGGCCGCCGGCCGGCTGGCCCTGGTCGGCATGGGCGTCGAGCCCGGCCTGTCCGACGTGTTCGCCCGGTACGCTGCCGACGAGCTCTTCTCGCACATCGACGAGTTGGGGACGCGCGACGGGGCGAACCTGGTGGTCCGCGACGACGAGGGCAACGAGATCTTCGCCCCGTCGTTCAGCATCTGGACCACGATCGAGGAGTGCCTCAACCCGCCGGTGATCTTCGAGAAGCGGCGGCCGTCGGAGGAGGGCGGCGGCTGGTTCACCACGCCGCCGTTCAGCGAGCCGGAGGTCTTCGACTTCCCCGAGGGCATCGGCCCGGTCGAGTGCGTCAACGTCGAGCACGAGGAGGTGCTGCTGATGCCGCGGTGGCTGGACGCCGAGCGGGTGACGTTCAAGTACGGCCTCGGCGCGGAGTTCATCGGCGTGCTCAAGACGCTGCACCTGCTCGGGCTGGACTCCACCGCACCGCTGCGCGTCCGCAGCGCGGCGGGACCCGTGGAGGTCGCCCCGCGCGACGTGGTCGCCGCGGCCCTCCCCGACCCCGCGACGATCGGCCCGCGCATGACCGGCAAGACGTGCGCCGGCGTCTGGGTGACCGGCACGGGGAAGGACGGCCTCCCGCGCAGCGTGTACCTCTACCACGTGGCCGACAACGAGTGGACGATGCGCGAGTACGACTCGCAGTGCGTGGTCTGGCAGACGGCGCTCAACCCGGTGATCGCACTGGAGCTGCTGGCGAACGGGACCTGGACCGGCGCCGGCGTGCTCGGGCCGGAGGCGTTCCCGGCGCGGCCGTTCCTGGAGCTGATGGAGCGGCCGGAGGCCGACGGCGGCTACGGCCAGGCGTGGGGGCTGCGGGAGCCGTGAGCCCGTCGCGCTAGAGCCGCAGCACGCTGGGCCGCGGGAGCCCGAGGTCTTCGAGGAGGTCGCCCAGCTTCCGGTCCAGCTCGTAGCCGGCCTGCGTGATCTTGTTGTTGCCGAACCCGCGCAGCGGCGCGCTCGGCTGCTCGACGCTGAGCACGGTGCGGCCTCCACCCGCGTCGTGCAGTTCGATGCGGAACGGCGAGTAGAGCATGGCGCCGGCGTCGTGGCGGTACATCCGCGCGGCCGTCGCGTAGTCGCCGACGAGGTAGCTCACGCTCGCGGTGTCGACGCCGCCCACGCGCATCACCGGGCGCGGGTCGCCGGTCCAGAACCGCACCAGACCGTGCATGGCCGGTCCCTCGAGCATGCGCGTCAGCGTCGACCAGTCGGCGCCCTGGTCCAGGAGGCCGCGCTGGAGCCGCTGGTCGAGTTCCGGGACCTGCTCCTCGAACGCGCGCCGCAGCTGCGCGAACGGCACCTCGGCCTCCAGCTCGATCCGCCTGGCTTCGACGGTGTGGATCCGCTCGGTCGCGCGGTAGGTCACGCGACCACGGTGCCGGCCGCGGACGGCACCGCGAACGGCGGAACGCTCACGCCCTCGCTCAGCGCCTCGGCCGGGTCGGCGCCGACCGCGAGGATGCGGTTGCCGCCGTCGACGTGCACGACGGTCGGCACGAAGTCCCGCGCCTCGGCGTTGTCGAGCTGGGCGTAGGAGATGACGATGACGGTGTCGCCGACCTCGGCCAGGTGCGCCGCTGCGCCGTTCACCCCGATGACGCCGCTGCCGCGCTCACCCGCGATCAGGTAGGTCTCGAACCGGGAGCCGTTGGTCACGTCGACCACGGCGACCTGCTCGCCGGGCAGCAGGTCGGCGGCCTCCATCAGGTCGAGGTCGACGGTCAGCGACCCGACGTAGTGGAGGTCGGCGTGGGTGACCGTGGCGCGGTGGATCTTCGACTTGAACATGGTGCGGAGCACGGGACGTTCCTTTCGTGGCCTGCGTCCATTCTCCCGCGGTTCCGGGCGGTGAGGTCCCGCACGGGAGAAACGGGCACGGGAGAATGGAGCGTGCACAACCTCGGACTCCTCTTCGACGTCGACGGCCCGATCGCCAGCCCCGTCACCCGGACCATCGCCATCCGCAGCATCGTCACCGACCTGGTCGCGATGACCGCCGCCGGCGTGCCGATCGCGTTCATCACCGGCCGGTCGGGCGACTTCATCCGCAATCAGGTGGTCGCTCCGCTCTGCGACGCCGGCCTCGGCGACGCGCTGGAGTCGCACGGCGCCCGGATGTTCGGCGTGTTCGAGAAGGGCGGCGCGTGGGCGCCGATCACGGGTGACGGGATGGGTGAGGTCGCGGTCGACGCGTCGGTCGCGCTCCCCGACGCGGCGGTCGACGGCATCCGCACGCTGGTCCGCGAGCGCTTCGCGGACACGATGTTCTTCGACGAGACGAAGCGCGCCATGATCTCGGTCGAGCAGCGCACCGACGTCGACTCGGAGACGTACCGGGAGGCCCAGTCCCGCTTCGAGGACGCCGCGTTCGACCTCCTGACCGGGCTCGGCCTCGGACTGCGCTACGGCAAGCGCGTCACCCCGTCCGCGTCCGGGGAGGTGCCGTTCCGGATCGACCCGACGATCATCTCCACCGACATCGAGTCCGTCCTGCTCGACAAGGACCGCGGCGCTCAGCGCGCGTTCGACTACTTCGCCGAGCGCGGCCCGCTCCCCCACCGCTGGCGCTCGGTCGGCGACTCCCGCAGCGACTACAAGATGGCGGACTACGTCCACAGCACGGGCCGTGAGGTGGCCCACGTGGACGTGCGCCCGGCCGACGGCGTGCTGGAGCGGCCGTACGAGGTGATCACGATCGGCGACGCGGTGCACGACACCGCGGGTGCGGAGTTCCTGGCGCACTGGCGGCGCGAGCTGGGGCTGGACGCGGAGTAGGGGTCAGCGCCCGCCGAGGCGCCATCGACAACGGAGGACATCGGGCGCGACACGCCCGGACACAGCAGCGAACGGAGGAGGCTGCGGTCGAGGCGGGTCGGATGTCCTCCGTTGCAGCCGGACGACGCGGGCTACGCCGCGCGCCCGCGCACCTTCGCAATCGACTCGCGCATCTCGCGGGCGAGCTCCAGGGCCCCGGCCTCCTTCGCCGCCACGAGCGCGTCCGCCTGGTCGGCGTCCGCGCCCGTGAACCACGACGCGATCGTCACACCGTGGCCCGGCCGCCGCACGACCTCCACGGCGTCGCCCGCACCGACCGTCCCGGCGTGCACGATGGACAGGTACGCGCCGACGCGCCCCGCCTCCGTGAACCGGCGCACCCACTGCGGCTCCTTCATCCGGCGCTGGAACGTCGCGCACGGCGTCCGCGGGCAGGTGACCTCGACCACCAGCTTGTCGCCGATCCGCCAGCGCTCGCCGATCTCGGCGCCGTCCACGTCCAGGCCGGCGGTGCGCAGGTTCTCGCCGAAGAGTCCGGGTGGGATGGGCCTCCCGAGCTCGGCCGCCCAGTAGTCGGCGGCCTCGTCCGCGTAGGCGTAGAGGGCCTTCGTGGAGCCGCCGTGATGCTTGCGGTCGGCCTGCACGTCGCCGTAGAGGCCGAGCGTGCGGACCTTCAGCCGCGACTCCACAGGCTGTTTGTCGATCGCCGTCACGCCGACGTTGCCGGCGTCCGGCCGCAACTGCGCGACGCGGCACACCGCGAGGATCCGCGCCCCGCCCTCCCGAACCGTCATGCCCTCCAGTATGCCGGGCACCGGGCCACCCCGCCCCACTCCCGGCTCAAGCGGTCCGTCCGGCCGCAACGGAGGACATCCAACCGCCCCCTCCCGCGAACTCCTCCGTACACTGCCGCACGCCGGCGCGTCGCCCCCGATGTCCTCCGTTACCGACGCCGCCCGACCCCGCCCGTCGCCGCCTACCGCACCCCGCGCATCATCCGCAGCACCCACGGACTCATCAGCGCCAGGATCACGCCGATCACCACCGCGACTCCGCCGATCACCCCGAAGTAGATGCCCTCCGTCGCCGGCGAGTACAGCTTCGCCAGCTGCCCCGACATCGCCGTCCCGAGTGCCACCGAGAGGAAGTACAGCGCGACCATCTGCGCCTGGAACGCGTGCGGCGCCAGCTTCGTCGACGCCGACAGGCCGACGGGCGAGATCAGCAGCTCCGCGATCGTGAACACGAGCAGGATGCCCACCATCGCGAGCAGCGGCGTGCTGTTCTCGCCGCCTCCCGCCCAGAACAGGAACAGGAAGAACGCGAGGCCCATCACGACCGTCCCGGCCGCGAACTTGAGCGGCGTCGACGGCTGCTTGTCGCCCCACTTGGTCCAGATCGCCGCGAACACGCCGGACAGGATGATGATGAAGATCGGGTTGATGGACTGCACCCACGACACCGGGAACTCCCACCCGAACAACATCCGGTCGAGCCGCTTGTCCGAGTAGATCGTCACCACGGTGAACTGCTGCTGGTACAGCGACCAGAACGCGGCGTTCGTGATGAAGAGCGGGATGAAGGCGACGATCCGGCTGCGCTCGGTACCGCTCAACAGCTTCGAACTGAGGATGACGACGAAGTACGCGATCGCCGCCACGATGGTGATGCCGATCACCCAGAGGGCGAGGTTGATCGCGTTGATGACCCCGGTCAGGACGAGGGCGAGGATGACGATCACCCCGGCGACGGCGATCCCGATCACCAGCGGCAGCCGCGTGCGCGGCAGCGGGTGAGGCACCTCGCGGGCGAGGTCCGGGAGGCGCTTGCGGCCGAGCGAGTACTGGATGAGGCCGATGGCCATCCCGACCGCGGCGAGCCCGAAGCCCCAGTGGAAGCCGAGCGTCGACTGCAGCAGCCCGGTCAGCAGCGGACCGAAGAACGCGCCGAGGTTGATGCCGAGGTAGAAGAGCGAGAACCCGGCGTCGCGCCGCGAGTCATGCTCGTCGTAGAGCGTCCCGACGATGCGCGTCGCGTTCGCCTTCAGGCCACCGCTTCCGACGGCGACGAACAGAAGGCCGACGATCACCCCTGCGAAACTGGGCAGCAACGCGAGCGAGATGTGCCCCGCCATGATGACGACCGCACTCCAGAACAGCACCCGCTCCGACCCGAACAGCCGGTCCGCCAGCCACGCGCCGAGGATCGTGGACAGGTACACCGCGCCGCCGTACGCGCCGACGATTCCGGCGGCGGTCGCCTGGTCGACGCCGAGTCCGCCCTTCTCCGCGCTGTAGTAGAGGTAGATGAGGAGGATGCCCTGCATCCCGTAGAACGAGAACCGCTCCCACATCTCCACCCCGAAGATGTTGGCGAGCGAGCGCGGCTGCCCGAAGAATCCGTGACTCGCGTCGGTGGGGGCGGTCGCTGTGGCGGCGGCAGGCGAGGCGCCACCCTCCACGTCTTCGCCTTCAGGGCCGTTGGATCTGCCGGTGTCGGTCATGGCGCCCATGCTCCCACTCGGCGCGGCGGAGGTGAACGCCCGGTTGATTGGAATACAAATTTCGCGGGTAAGACGCTGGCGAGTCAGCTGCCGAGCGAGCTCCGCTCGGCGGGGCACGGCATCATTCGACGGCCTTCCGAATGGTCGCATAACGAAACAGGGGCCCCTTACGAGGCCCCGTACCCGGTAGCCGAAGCATCCGGGGGAGTACCCCAACTATACCCATCCCGGCCAAGAATCTGAAACAGAAATTCCGTCACCGCTCCCCCAACTCCCGCAACACCTCCGCCAGCTGCTCCACCGCCCAGTCGAGATCCCCCGGCTCGACCACGATCGGCGGCGCCAGCCGGATGGTCGAACCGCGGGTGTCTTTCGCGAGCACTCCGCGCTCCATCAGCAGCTCGCACACCTCGCGGCCGGTCGCCAGCGCGGGCTCGATGTCGATGCCCGCCCAGAGGCCCGCGCCGCGCACCTCCCGCACGCCGTGGCCGATCAGCCGGGCGAGGTCGCCGTGGAGGCGGCGGCCGAGGAGTTCGGCGCGTTCCTGCGGCTCGCCGGTCGCGCACAGGGCGACGACCGCGCGCCCGACCGCCGCCGCCAACGGGTTGCCGCCGAACGTCGACCCGTGCTCGCCGGGACGGAGGACGCCGAGCACGTCGCGATCGCCGACGACCGCCGACACCGGGACGATCCCGCCGCCGAGCGCCTTGCCGAGGAGGTAGAGATCCGGCACGACCCCGACCAGGTCGCACGCGAAGGTGGCGCCGACCCGGCCGAGGCCCGACTGGATCTCGTCGGCCACCATCAGCACGCGCCGCTCGTCGCAGAGCGCACGCAGCTCCGGGAGGAACGACGGCGGTGGCACGATGATCCCCGCCTCGCCCTGGATGGGCTCCACGAGCACGGCGACCGTGTCCCCGTCGATCGCCTCCGCGACCGCCGAGGCGTCCCCGTACGGGACGGTCCGGAACCCCGGCGTGTACGGCCCGAACCCCTCCCGCGCGTCCGGGTCGTCGGAGAAGCTCACGATCGTCGTGGTCCGGCCGTGGAAGTTGCCCGCCATCACGATGATGTTCGCGCGCCCGTCCTGAACGCCTTTCACGCGGTAGCCCCACGCCCGCGACACCTTGATCGCGGTCTCGACGGCCTCCGCGCCGGTGTTCATCGGCAGGACCATGTCCTTGCCGGCGAGCGTCGCGAGCTCGGTGACGAAGGGGCCGAGCTGGTCGTTGTGGAACGCGCGGCTGGTCAGCGTGATCCGGTCGAGCTGCGCTCGCGCCGCGTCGAGGAGCACCGGGTTGGAGTGGCCGAAGTTGACGGCGGAGTACGCGGCCAGGCAGTCCAGGTAACGACGGCCGTCGATATCGGTGACCCACGCGCCCTGGCCTTCGGCGATGACGACCGGGAGCGGGTGATAGTTGTGCGCCGCGTGCTCGTCCTCGAGCGCGATCGCCTGGGCTTGGCGCTCGGTCGGCGCGGGCGTCGACGGGTGAATGCTGTGGGCGACGGTATCGGTCACGGTCGTCCTCTCTGGGTGAGCCGACGGGGTGAGCCGGCCGGGTCATCGTCGGTGATGGCGCCGAAGCTCGGAGCTATCCTCACACGCGCATGTCAGCGATTGGCTGCGTCTTCGCGCACGAAATCGCCGATACCATCCGAGAAGCGCAACGTCCGTGCGCGCTCCGGAGGGCTCACGCAACCCGCGACACCCTCGCGCTCATCCGTTGCGCCCTCGCGCACGATTCCCGCGTCACGTTCACCTCCGCGCAACGATCCACCGTATGCTTGCGCCGTGGACAACCTCGATCGCAGCATCCTCGACCTGCTCCGTCAGAACGCGCGCGCCGGCTACGGCGACATCGGCGGGGTCGTCGGTCTGTCCGCCTCCGCGGTGAAGCGCCGGGTCGACAAGCTGGTCGCCGACGGCGTCATCCGCGGCTTCACCATCCAGGTGGACCCGGCCATCGACGGGATGAGCACCGAGGCGTACGTCGAACTGTTCTGCCGCGGCACCGTCTCACCCGAGGAGCTGCTGCGCATCCTCTCCGCCGTCCCCGAGGTCGTCGACGCCGGAACCGTCACCGGCAGCGCCGACGCGATCGTCCACATCCGCTCGCGCGACATCCCGAGCCTGGAGGCCGCGCTCGAGAAGGTGCGCCTGGCCCCGAACGTCGACCACACCCGCAGCGCGATCGTCCTCTCCCGGCTCATCAACCGCGGCAACAGCTGACGTCGCGAATCTTCTATCCCCGGCGAGCCACCGGGTGGATGCTGTCCCCATGACCACGACAGCACGAGCGACAATCCACGTCGACGTCCCGCGCGCCGACGTCTGGCGCGCCATCACGGACCCGGACACGATCGCGCGCTACCTGTTCGGCAGCCGCGTCGAGACCGACTGGCAGGAGGGCAGCCCGATCGTCTACCGCGGCGAGTGGGAAGGCAAGCCCTACGAGGACAAGGGCACGATCCTGGAGGTCGTCCCCGGCGAGCGCCTCGTCTCCAGCTACTACAGCCCGCTCAGCGGCAAGCCGGACGTGCCGGAGAGCTACCAGACGGTCTCCTACCTGCTCGCCGACGACGGCGCCGGCGGCGACGGCACCGAGGTGACCATCACCCAGGACGGCTGCGCCGACGACGCGGAGGCCGAGCGGATGAGCGAGAACTGGGGCATGACGCTGGGCTCGCTCAAGTCGGTGGTGGAGGAAACCTGACGACCGTTCTGCGAGAACATTCAGCGGACGTCAAGCCGCCGACCCCCCGATCCGAGCGCTACCACGGCGATCAGTGGCACGATGGGCGCATGAAGCTGCTCGTTGTCGAAGACGATCCGGACATGGGAGGCCTCGTCGAGCGAGGTCTCGCCGCCGAAGGATACGACGTCACCCTGGTCACCAACGGCGTCGACGCCCTCATCGCGCTGCGCGGGGACACCTTCTCGGCCGCCGCGATCGACGTCATGCTGCCCGGGATGAGCGGCTTCGAGCTGTGCAGGCACATCCGCGAGGCCGCCAACCCGATGCCGATCCTGCTCCTCACCGCGCGTGACGCGATCGAGGACCGCGTGCACGGCCTCGACTCGGGCGCCGACGACTACCTCACCAAGCCGTTCGCCTTCGCCGAGCTGGCCGCGCGCGTGCGTGCGCTGCTCCGTCGCGAGCCGAGCGGGATGCGGCCGCAGGTCAGCGTCGGCCGCCTCACGATCGACTCGCACGAGCACCAGGCGCTGGTGTCCGGGCACGAGATGCCGCTCAGCCGCCGGGAGTTCACCCTGCTGCGACTGTTCGCGACGAACCCCGACAAGACCCTGTCGCGCGCCGACATCCTCGAGTCGGTGTGGGGCACGACGGACAACATCGGCACCAACGTCATCGACCAGTACGTCTCGTACCTCCGCAAGAAGCTGGACCTCGCCGGGGCAGGCCTGTCCATCGTGACCGAGCGCGGCCGCGGCTACCGGCTGGACGCGAAGAACGCGCTGGAGTCGAAGGCCGACAAGCAGGCCGACGCGAAGACGGAGACGCCGGCGCCGTGACCTGGCTGCGGCGCCTGTCGATCACCGCGCGCATCACGATCGGCAGCCTCATCGTCGCCACCCTGTTCGGCCTGGTCGCGGTGGTCGTCATCCGGGTGGGAGTGTCCTCCATCCTCCACAACGCGACCGTCACCCTCCTCAACAACGACGTCACCGCACCCGCCGCGTCGGTGCTGGCGAACCCGTCCGGGCCGTTCGACCTGCCCGGCGGCGGACAGGAGCTGGGCATCGTCGACGTGAACGGCGTCATCCTCGACTCCACACTCCCGACAGCGCTGGAGAACCGGATCGACCACCTGCTGTCGTTCCCGCAGTCCGCGACGACGGTTCAGGTCGGCGACGACACCTACGAGGTGCTCGTGAAGCCCGTGGTCACCAAGCGCGGGACGATGCACGTCGTCGCCGCGCGCAACGACGAGACGACCTCGCTCGTCCTCGACCGTCTCACCCTCGCTCTGCTGATCGGCGCCGGTGTGCTCATCCTCGGCTTCGGCGCCGCGTCCTGGTTGCTGGCGCGCACGGCGCTCAGACCGGTCAGCCGGATGCGCGAACAGGCCGACCGGATCGCCGGCGGCGAGCCCACGGGGACCGGCGCCGACACGGGCCTGCTGACCGTCGGTCCCGCGCAGGACGAGCTGTCCGAGCTGGCGACGACCCTGAACGATCTGATCCGCCGGCTGCGGGCGTCCGCCGACCGCGAGCGGCAGATGGTGTCGGACGCCAGCCACGAGCTCCGGACTCCGCTGGCCGTGCTGCGCGGACAGCTGGAGCTGGCCGAGCTGGACGCGGGTGACGCCGACGCGCTCCTCGACGACATCCGCTCCTCGCATTCGACCGCGCTGCGGCTGGGGACGCTCGCCAACAACCTGCTGGAGCTGTCCCGCATCGAGGCGGGCCCGTCGAGCGGCCGCATCGACTGGCGGACGCTGGTGGACGAGCTGACCGACGCGATCGACCGCGCGCGCCTGCTGGTCAGCAGCGGCGAGGACGACCAGTCGATATCGGTGGACTTCGAGTACGACCCCAAGCGGCGGCCCGGCGCGGACGCCCGGGTCGCGCTGTCGCCGACCGACTTCGGGCGCATCCTGGACAACCTCCTCGGCAACGCGATCACCGCGATCCGCAGCCGCGACGCCCGCTCGGACACGGGTCCGGTGCCGCGACCGGGAGACGCCGGACTGGTCGAGGTCAAGCCCGTGGAGCCCCGTCCACTCGGGCTGGAGGACGTCGTCAGTGCGGCCTTGCACGTGGAGCCGGAGTGGGTCGTGCTGACGGTCCACGACTCGGGGCCTGGCATGCCGGAGGAGTTCATCCCGGTGGCCCTGGACCGCTTCACCCGCGCCGACGGAGCCCGCACGACCTCCCGCGCCGGCGGTGGCGGCGGTCTCGGCCTGGCGATCGTGGCGGCGCTGGCCGGCGCGGCGGGAGGCTCGGTCCAGCTCGCGAACGCGCCGACCGGCGGCCTCGTGGTGACGGTGCGGCTGCCGCTCGTCCGGGTGTGAGGGTCGGGCTCCAGGTTGCGGTGAGGTCTCTCGCCCGGCGGTGAGTCAGGGGCGGCCGCGGCCGCCTCAGTGCCCGGTGTGGTCCGAGTCCACTCCAGCGTCCGGGCCCTCGTCCAGGCTGTCGATCGCGGCCAGGTCGCCGGCGTCGAGCTCGAAGTCGAAGACCGCGAGGTTCTGCGCCATCCGCTCAGGGTTGCGCGACTTCGGGATGGCGACGAGGCCGTTCTGCACGTGCCAGCGGAGCACGATCTGGCCCACCGCGCGGTCGTGCTTCGCCGCGACCTCGGCCAGCACCGGCTCCGTGAGCAGGTCGCCGGAGCCGCCGATCGGGCTCCACGACTCGGTCACGATGCCGTGCTCGGCTCCGTACGCGCGCTGCTCGCGGCGCTGGATGGCCGGGCTGAGCTGGATCTGGTTGACCGCCGGCGTCACCCCGGTCTCCGCGATCAGGCGGTCGATGTGGGCCGGCTTGAAGTTGGAGACGCCGATCGCGCGCGCTTTCCCGCTCTCCTGGAGGCGGATGAAGGTCTCCCAGGTGGAGACGAACCGGTCGCGCGCGGGGAGCGGCCAGTGGATGAGCAGCAGGTCGACGTAGTCGAGCCCGAGCCGTTCGAGGCTCGCGTCGAGCCCGGCGACGGCGCGGTCGTCGCCCTGGTAGCCGCCATCGAGCTTGGTCGTGACGAACCACTCCTCGCGGGCGAGCCCGCTGCCGCGCACGCCGCGGCCGACGCCGGTCTCGTTGCCGTACTTGGCCGCGGTGTCGACGTGCCGGTAGCCGGCCTCCGCCGCGGCGACGACGGCCCGTTCGACCTCGGCGTCGTCGAGCGGCCAGGTCCCGAGGCCGAGCTGCGGGATGTCGGTCCCCGAGTTGAGTCTGATCGCGGGCACGGCGGTGGTGGGCGAGTTCTCGGTCATGCGTCTCAGAGTAGCCCCGGCAGATATGGCGTAGCCCCGGGTAAGGTGGCGCTCATCGGAAGGAGTGCCATGCCCGCCACACCCCCGACCCCGTCGGACCCCGGCCTGCCGCCCGGCTCCTCGCTGCCGTCCGACCCGGACGCCGTCGCCCTCGCCGTGGAGGCCGCGATCGAACGCGAAGACCTCCCCGAGCTGCGCCGCCTCGCCGACGCCGGCAGCGCGGACGCCGAGGACGCGCTCGTCGAACTGGCCGCCGAACGCGGCGACATCGACGAGCTCCGCCGGCTGGCCGCGCAGGGCAACACCGACGCAGCCGACGAGCTCCTCGAACTGGAGGAGGAAGAGGAGTAGCGTCCGGGCGCTCCTCCCCTAGATCACTCCTTCCGAGAACGTCGTCGGATTGCCGAAGCGGTGGTTGGTGATCGAAATGGCCTGCTCGTGGAGGAACGGCAGCACCTCGATCCGGCCGGACGGGGTGACCGCGCCGCTGTAGACCGCGACGTCGGGCGTCCCGCCGAGGGCCGCCGCGAGCGCAGCCTGGTCGCCGCCGATCAGGCGGATGCGGTGCGCGGCGATGCGGCGACCGCGCACGCGGGACAGCCAGTGCTCGTCGGTCTCGACCACGACCTCCACCTCGCGGGCCTTGAGCAGCTGCTGCGTCGCACGAGGCAGCGCGACGCTCGTGCTCACCGTGAACGCAGAGCGGGCGACCGTCGCCGCCGCCAGCACGCGCAGCAGCTCGGGGATGCCGCTGCCCTCGGAGAGCCGGATCGCGACCGGGACCGGGCGGTAGCGGAAGATGTTCCGCTCCACGCCGAGGCCGGAGACGTCCTTCGCCTGGTGGTACTCGGTCGCGACGGCGATCGCGTCGCTGAGCGCCGAGCGGCGGACGAGGTCGAACGCGGGGTAGTCCATCGACGACTGGCCGGACTCGATCAGGTCCTGGACGCGCGGCTCCAGGCCGCGCAGGTGGAGGCTGGAGCTGGACGCGCCGGACTCCGGCTGCCACGACCCGAGGCCGAGCAGGTAGTTCGGTCCGCCCGCTTTGGTGCCGGCGCCCACCGAGGAGCGCTTCCACCCGCCGAACGGCTGCCGCCGGACGATCGCACCCGTGATCCCGCGGTTGACGTAGAGGTTGCCGGCCTCGACGGTGTCGAGCCACTGCGCGAGCTCATCGGAGTCGAGCGAGTGGAGGCCGGCGGTGAGACCGTACTCGATCGCGTTCTGGAACCGGATCGCCTCTTCGAGGTTCCGCGCGGTCATGATGCCGAGCACCGGCCCGAAGAACTCGGTGAGGTGGAAGTACGACCCGGGCTGCACGCCGGTGCGGATGCCCGGCGACCAGAGCCGGCCGGTGTCATCGAGCGGGCGCGGCTCGACGAGCCATTCCTCGTCGGCGCCGAGGGTGGTCAGCGCGTGCAGGAGCTTGCCCGACGCCGGCTCGATCAGCGGGCCCATCTGGCTCACCGGATCCTGCGGATACCCGACCCGCACGCTCCTGGTCGCGTCGACCAGCTGGTTGCGGAACCGTTCGGACCGCGCCGCCGAGCCGACAAGGATGACCAGGCTCGCCGCCGAGCACTTCTGCCCGGCGTGACCGAACGCGCTCTTGACGACGTCCGCCACCGCGAGGTCGTAGTCGGCGCTCGGAGTGACGATGATGGCGTTCTTGCCGCTGGTCTCGGCGAGCAGCGGCAGGTCCGGCCGCCAAGAACGGAACAGCTTGGCCGTCTCGTACGAGCCGGTGAGGATGACGCGGTCGACGCGCTGGTCAGCCACGAGTTGCCGCCCGAGGGCGTTCTCCGCCACGTCCACGAGCGCCAGCAGCTCCTGCGGGATGCCGGCCTCCCACAGCGCCTCGACCATCACAGCGGCGGTGCGGCGCGCCTGCGGCGCCGGCTTGATGACGACGCCACTGCCAGCGGCGAGCGCCGCCAGCACGCCGCCGGCCGGAATCGCGACCGGGAAGTTCCACGGCGGCGTCACGACGGTCAGCGCGGACGGCACGAACACGGCGCCCTGGACGGCGTCGAGCTCACGCGCGAGCGACGCGTAGTAGTGCGCGAAGTCGACGGCCTCGCTCACCTCGACGTCGGCCTCCGCGATGGTCTTGCCCGTCTCGCTCGCCATGACCTCGATCAGGCGATCGCGGTTGGCCTCGAGCGCATGCCCGGCCCGGTCGAGGACCGCCCCGCGCTCGGTGCCGGCGCGGGTGCCCCACGCGGTTCCCGACGAGCGGACCGCCGTGAGGATGCGGTCGAGGTGCCCGGCGTCGACGACCTCCGCCGCGGCGATGGTCCGTGCGCCGAGGTCGCTGGCGGCGGAGCGGGCGAGGATGCGCCGCCCCCACGCGCGGTTCGCCGCGAGCGACGGATCGGTGTCCGCGGTGTTCTGGAACCCGGTCGTCGCGGCAACCGGCTCCGGCTGCTCCAGCGAGAGCCCACCCGATCCCCGGGTCAGCCCGAGCACCACGCTCGTGAGCCCCTGATCGGCAGCCGCGGCCGCTCCGGAGGCACCGTCGAGCGACGACTCCGCGTCGACCGCGGGCGGCCGGGTGAACGACTCCGCCGTCTCCTGCTCCCACTCGCGCGAGCGGTCCTGCTGCCGGTTGGGCAGCGGGGCGGCGCCGCGCGGCGAGCCGTCGGCCGTCAGCTCGGCGACCGACGCGAGGAAGCGATCCCGCTCCCGGTCGAATAGACCGCGATCCGCTCCGAGCTCGAAGACCGCCGACATGAAGTTCTCCTGGCTCGCGTTCTCCTCCAGCCGGCGGATGAGGTACGAGATGGCGACATCGAACTCGCCCGGGTCCACCACCGGTGTGTAGAGCAGAAGCTGCCCGACCGTGCGCTTCACGGCCTCCGCCTGCTCGGTGGCCATGCCGAGCAGCATCTCGAAGTCGATGCGCCCGGTCACCCCACGGTAGGACGCGAGCAGCCACGCATAGGCGACGTCGAACAGGTTGTGCCCTGCCACGCCGATCTTGACCGCGTCGGTGTGCTCGGGGGTGAGCGCCCAGTCGAGGACGCGCTTGTAGTTGGTGTCCGTCGCCTGCTTGCTGCCGTAGGTGGCGAGCGGCCAGCCGTGGATCGTCGCGTCCACGCCCTCCATGGCGAGGTTGGCGCCCTTCACGACACGCACCTTGATCGGCGCGCCGCCCTGGGCGCGGTGCTGCGCGGCCCACTCCGTCAGCCCCTGGAGGGCGTCGAGCGCGTCCGGCAGGTACGCCTGGAGGACGATCCCCGCTTCCAGCCCGAGCAGGCCCGGACGGCCGAGGATGCGCTCGAAGACCGCGATCGTGAGGTCGAGGTCGCGGTACTCCTCCATGTCGAGGTTGATGAACTTGGGCGACGGGGAGGCCGCGGCGAGCTCGTACAGCGGTACGAGGCGCTCCGCCACGCGGTCGACCGTCTCGTCGAACGACCACATCGAGAGCTGCGACGCGATGGAGGACACCTTGATCGAGACGTAGTCCACGTCGTCGCGGGCGAGCAGCGCGCGCGTGCCCTCAAGGCGCCGGGCGGCCTCCTCCTCGCCCAGCACGGCCTCGCCGAGCAGGTTCAGGTTGAGGCGGGCTCCGTGCCCTTCCGGGTCCTTCGGCGTTCGCAGGTGCGCGATAGCCGGTCCGAGCTTCTCCGGCGTCGCGTCGACCACGAGGTGCCCGACCATGCTGCGGAGCACACGCCGCGCGATCGGGATGACCAGCCACGGCAGCACCGGCCCGAACACGCCACCGAGCCAGATGGCCGCGCGCATGTACCAGGGCAGGAAGGACGGGATGCGCTTGGCGACCCGCTGCAGGTTGTATCCGGCGACGAACAGGTCCTGCGGGCGGGCGACGCCGTCCACGAAGCCGACCGCGAAGTCGAGGCCGTGCGGGTCGCGGAGCACGCCGGCCAGGCGCTCGGCGGCGGGATCGCGCGGGGCGCTCTCCCCGCTGCGGGCGCTCTCGGCGAGCCAGCGCCGGACGAGCTCGACGGCCTCCTGGGCCAGTTGCGCGGGCGGCACCTCGCCTGCGGCGTGCGATCCGGCCGCGGGCGCGCTCGGCGCCTCGGCTCGCATCGTGCGCGCGTCGTCCGTGTCTTCAACCATGTCCACGACTGTATTCCTCGCTCCTGAGGCGACGCGGGAAGTACGGGGATCCGTGGATAAGTCGCAGTCGCCGATGCCTGTGGATACATTCTCGGTGTGGTTTACCATCGGCAATAGCGAACGTTTCCGAACGATATCGTTCACTCGAACCGAATGGTTGGTCATGCTCGACATCCGCAGGCTCCGCCTCCTCCACGAACTGAGGATCCGCGGCACCGTCGCCGGTGTCGCCGCGGCGCTCTCCTACAGCCCGTCCTCCGTCTCCCAGCAGCTCGCGGCGCTGGAACGGGAGGCCGGTGCCGTCCTCCTCGTGAAGTCCGGACGCCGCCTGCAGTTCACCCCGCAGGGCGAGCTGCTCGCTCAGCGCGCTGCAGCGCTCCTCGACTCCCTCGACTCGGCGGAGGCCGCGGTCGCCGCCTCCAGCGCGACCGTCGCCGGGGTCGTCCGGGTCGCCGTCTTCCAGTCCGCCGCCCACGCGATCCTCCCCGGGGCCGTCGCCTCCCTCGCCCGCGACTACCCCGAACTGCGGGTGGAGGTCACCGAGCGCGAGCCAGAGCAGGGCCTCTTCGACGTCTCCGCGCGCGACTTCGACCTCGCCGTGGCCGAGCAGTACCCCGGCAGCACCAGACCGCTGCGCGCAGACCTGGACCGCACCCCGCTGGCCGCCGACGGCATCCACCTCGCCGCCTCCGCCGACCGCGACGCCCGCGTGCGAGCGACCTCTCTCGGTGACGCCGCCGGCCTCCCCTGGGTGCTGGAGCCGGAGGGGACGGTCTCGCGCACCTGGGCCGTCCAGCTCTGCCGCGCGGCCGGCTTCGAGCCGGACGTGCGCTTCGAGACGGCCGACCTGGTGACCCACATCCGCCTGGTCGCGTCGGGCAACGCGGTCGGGCTGCTGCCGGACCTGGTGTGGGCGGGCGCCCGCCCCGAGGTCGCGCTCCTCCCCCTCCCCGGATCGCCGCGCCGCACCATCTTCACCTCGGCCCGGCGCTCGTCTGCGTCGAGCCCCGGCGTCGTCGCCGCCCGCCGGGCGCTGGCGGACGCGGTCCCGCCCGGGCACGCGCCGTAGCCCGACCTGATCCCATAGGCTCTCAGCCATGACCGACCCCGCAGCCTCCCCCGCAGCCGCGAGCCACGATGTCGTGATCGTCGGCGGCGGGCACAACGGCCTCACCGCCGCCGCCTACCTCGCCAAAGCCGGACGCAGCGTCATCCTGCTCGAACGGCTGGACGACGTCGGAGGCGCCGCCGTCAGCGCCCAGGCGTTCCCCGGCGTGGAGGCCCGGCTCTCGCGCTACTCCTACCTCGTCAGCCTCCTGCCGCAGCGGATCATCGAAGACCTCGGTCTCGACATCCGGCTGGCCCGGCGCCGCTACTCCTCCTACACACCTGTGCCCGGCGACCCCGACGGCGCCGGCCTCCTCATCGACAACACCGACGAGGAGGCCACCGCCGCGTCGTTCGCCCGGATCGGCGCCGCGGACGACGCCGAGGCCTTCACGCGCTTCTACGAGTCGACCGCGGCCGTCGCCCGCGCGCTCTGGCCCACCGTCACCGAACCGCTGCTCACCCGCACCGAGGCGAAGGCCCTGGTCGGCGACGACGAGCTGTGGGACGCGCTGATCGAGCGGCCGATCGGCGGCTTCATCGAGTCCCGCCTCCGGAACGACCTCGTCCGCGGCGTCGCCGCCACGGACGCGCTGATCGGCACCTTCGCCAGCGTCGACGAGGCCGACCTCTCCCAGAACCGCTGCTTCCTGTACCACGTGATCGGCCAGGGCACCGGCGAGTGGGATGTCCCGGTCGGCGGCATGGGCTCCGTGACCGGCGAGCTGGCCCGGGTCGCCCGCGAGGCCGGCGCGCGCATCGTCACCGGCGCGGAGGTCACCTCCATCAGCCCGGACGGCTCCGTCTCCTATACGCGCAACGGCCACGAGCGCCGCGTGGAGGGCCGCAACGTCCTCGTCAACGTCGCCCCCGACGTGCTCGACGCCCTGCTCGGCGAGCCCGCAGACCCGCCGCGCCCGCGCGCCGAGGGCGCTCAGGTCAAGGTCAACCTCCTGCTGAAGCGGCTGCCGCGCCTGCGCGACGAGTCCGTCGACCCGGCCGCGGCGTTCGGCGGCACGTTCCACATCAACGAGACGCTCACGCAGCTGGAGGCCGCACACGACGGGATGCTGCGCGGCGTGATGCCCGAGCTCCTGCCGTGCGAGATCTACTGCCACACACTCGCGGACCCGAGCATCCTGGACCCCGACCTCGCCGACAGCGGAGCGCAGACGATCACGGTCTTCGGCCTGCACACCCCCGACCGCTGGCTGACCGACGACAACAACGACGCCACGCGCCAGCGGCTCCAGGACGCCGTGCTCGCCTCCCTGAACTCGGTGCTGGCCGAGCCGATCGAGAGCCTGCTGCTCACGGACGGCGACGGCAACCCGTGCATCGAGACGAAGACGACCCGCGACCTCGAGCACGCGCTCAACATGCCGGGCGGCAACATCTTCCACGGCCCGCTGTCCTGGCCGTTCGCCGAGGACGGCGACGAGCTGCGCACGCCCGCCGAGCGCTGGGGCGTCGCGACGCGGCACGAGCGGATCCTGCTCTGCGGCTCCGGCGCGCGCCGCGGCGGGGCGGTCAGCGGCCTCGGCGGCCACAACGCGGCGATGGCGGTCCTGGAAGGCTGAGGCCGCCGGCCGCGCCGGACGCGCGCGCCTTCGAGGACTGGAAGGACTCGCACGCGACACCCAGGCGTGGCCCCCTGCCGGAATCGCGAACCGGTGACTAGTGTGTGCATCACGAGGGGGACTCTGCAGGAGGTCATCATGATGCCGCAGCCGACAGGACGACTCGTACGCAAGGACGACGGAGTGTATGTGGTCCTCGACCGCATCTTCAAGGCTCCGATCGAGGAGGTGTGGACGTACTTCAGCAGATCGCCTCGGCTCGCCGAGTGGATCGGCGAGTACACCGGCACGGGATCGACGGGCGCCGTCAAGTTCCGGATGAACGCGGAGGGCGACGGAGCCGAGTGGCAGAACGTCGCCGTGATGGTCTGCGACGCACCGCACCGTCTCCACGTCGACGTCGGCAAGGCGCCGGACTCGCTCGTGATGTTCGTGCACCTGACGGAGGCGAGCGGCCACACGACCGTCACGTTCGGACAGCGGCTGCGCGCGATCGGCTCATCCGCGGACTACTGCATCGGCTGGGACTACTACCTCGACCGCCTCGTCGCCGCCCACAACGGCAAGGAGCTGCCGAACTGGGACGACTACTACCCGGCGATGCGCGAGCACTACGAGACGCTCTGCCGCGAGCTGGACCACGACATCCGCGCCGAGCACCTGACCGCTCAGCGGAACGGCACGACCGGCTGAGCCGCTCTCCCCTGGTGCAGGCCGCCGCTCAGTGCCAGCGGTGGTCCTGGAGGGTGATGCGCGGCCCGCGGCGCTGGAACCGGAACCCGCTGGCCAGGATCAGCCGCACGACACGCTGACGCTGGCCGCGCCACGGCTCCAGCAGTTCGAGCATCCCGTCGTCGTCCACGCGCGAGCCGGTGAGCGCCTCCCCCACTTGATGCGCCAGGTGGTAGTCACCGACGCTGACCAGGTCGGGATGCGCGTGCGAACGCTGGAGGGTCTCGGCCGCGGTCCACTGCCCGACTCCGGAGATGGTCCGGAGGGCGGCCTCCGCCGCGTCGAGGGAGTCCGCAGCTCCGATGGTCCGCTCCAGCGACGGCGCCAGCACGAGCACCGCCTGAACGGCACGCGCGCGCCGAGGGTCGACCCCGGCCCGATGCCAGTCCCACGACGGGATGCCGCGCCACTGCTGCAGTGTCGGGACCACCCGCATCCCCTCGGGCGCCGGTCCGGGGGCGGGCTCGCCGTACCAGCGCAGCAGCCGCGCCCACGACCGGTACGCCTCCAGGCTGGTGACGCGCTGCTCGATGATCGCGGGGAGGAGCGCTTCCAGCACGAGGCCCGTGCGGGTCAGCCGGAGCCCTGGATTGCGGTGCAGGCTCTGCCTCAGCAGGGGATGCGCCGACACGTCGAGCCCCGCCCAGTCGTCGCCGCGGCCGAGCAGTTCCGGCACTGCGGAGATGACCCAGTGCGCGCCGGGTCCCCAGGCCGCGGCGTGCACACTCCCGTCGGCCGCGGGGCGGAGGACGCGCAGAGTCGCCGGCCCCTCCGGCGTGCGCCAGGTGCGCCACATCCCGCCGAGGTCCCAGGTCGTCGTCGGGTCGTACGGACCGCGGCCGAGCTGGCCCAGCGTGCCGGACAGGTCGAGCGGGCCCGCCGGACGGTACACCGTCTCCACGGCACGCCCGGAGGGGGCGTCTGCGGGGAGCACAGCGGTCATGCACGGCATGCTACGTCACGCGGCTGACCTTCGGGCCGATGCCGGGGCTGGCCGCCTGTCGGCGGTCTCCCCTAGGTTCTCCCCATGGGAATCGAAATCGAAGCAGGCGCCGTCGCGCGCCTCCGCGACCGCGTCCACGGGACCGTCTACCTCCGCGGCGAGGAGGGGCTCGCCGCCGAAGTCGCCTGTTTCAACCCCACCGTGCGGCACGACCCGGACGTCGTGGTCGCCGTCGCCGACGAGGAGGATGTCGCGCAGGCCGTGCGGTTCGCCCGCGAGCAGGGCCTCCCGGTGCGCGTCCAGGCCACCGGCCACGGCTCGGAGGCTCCGATCGCCGGCGGCCTCATCGTCTCCACCCGCGCGCTCGACGCGATCGATGTCGACGCCGCATCCCGGCTGGTCCGGCTGGGCGCGGGAGTCCGCTGGGCGCCGGTCATCGCCGCCGCCGCCGAGTTCGGACTGGCCCCGGTCACCGGATCCTCGACCAGCGTCGGCGCGGTCGGCTACACCCTCGGCGGAGGCCTCGGCCCGCTGGCCCGCACGCACGGCTTCACCGCCGACTGGGTGCGCGGCTTCCGCGTCGTCACGGCGGAGGGCGAGATCGTGACGGCGGACGCGGAGTCGCATCCCGAGCTGTTCTGGGCGCTCCGCGGCGGCAAGGGCGGCCTCGGCGTCGTCACCGAGATGACCCTGGAGCTGGTCCCGCTCACGACCCTCTACGCGGGCAGCGTGTTCTTCGAGGGCGACGCGATCGAGCCGGCCTTCCGCGCGTGGGTGGACTGGGCGGGTGCGCTGGGCGAGGAGGCCACGACCTCCGTCGTCCTGCTGCGCATCCCGGATGTGGAGGGTCCGCCTCCGCCCCTGCGCGGGCGCACCGTGCTCAGCGTGCGGTTCGCGTATCCGGGCGACGCCGCGGAGGGCGAGCGGCTGTTCGCGCCGATCCGCGCGGCGGCGCCGGTGTTCCTCGACTTCGTCGGGGTGATCCCGACGACGGCGGTCGCGACGATCCACAACGACCCGGAGGAGGGCTCGCCGGCCTGGATCCGCGGCTTCATGCTCGACGACTTCGACGCCGCGGACGGCGACGCGCTGTTCGACGTGGCCGGCCCGCACGTCGACTCGCCCTTCCTCGCCCTGGAGATCCGCCAGCTCGGAGGCGCAGCCCGGCGCGACACGGACGACGGCACGGCCGTCGGCGGGCGCGACAGCGGCTACACGCTGAGCGCCATCGCCGCCGACCCCGCGACGTTCGACAGCGCCGCTCCGGCTGCAGCCGAGGCGATCACCCGTGCGCTGCAGCACCGCATCTCCGCGATCACCAACGTCAACTGGGCGGCCGACCTCACAGACCCGGCCGTGTTCGCGGGCGCCTGGCCGGCCGACGTCCGCACGCGGCTCACCGAGGCGCGCGCGACCTACGATCCGGAGCGCGTGTTCGCATTCGGCCCGGCCTGAGCGACGGGAGTCCGGCTCACTCGGCCCAGACGCTCGGCGCCTCAGCGCGGGTCGAGGGCAGCGCGGCGTCCGCGCCCCACTCGAGCAGCCACTCCGGAACGGTGACGTCCGTCGGCGCCGGGCCGACGGCCTCCAGCAGCTCCTCGATCGAGACGACGCCGCCGCTGCGCTTCAGGAACCGGCCGCGGATGAATGCCTGGGTGTAGATCTCGCCGTCGACGGTGAAGCGCTGCTCGACGTAGACGGCCTTCTCGTCGAACCCGAGGATGCGCGACTCGACCACGAAGGGCTGCCACAGCTCCAGCGACTTGCGGAACGAGATGGTCTCCGACGCGACCACGGGATACCAGCCGCGCTGCTCGAAGATCGCCCAGACGCCGTTCCTGCGCAGCAGGTCGAACCGCCCGATGTCGGCGATCGACAGGTACACGCCGTTGTTCATGTGCTTGAGGATGTCGAGGTCCGTCGGCAGTACCCGGAAGCGGGTGCGCGCCACGTCCCAATGACCGAGGCGTGCGCCGAACCGGGAGAGGAACGCGTGGAGCATCGTCCGGAAGATCATGTGCACGCGGTCATGTTAGTGATGCGCCAACGCCTCCTCATCTTCGTTGTGGACCCTCTCCAAGCCCGCTAGGGTTCTGCGAGGGGGAAATCGTGCCGAATCGAATATTCCGGGGTATTGCCGCGTCGAAGGCCGCTCGCACGCGCGCTCGACGTGCCGCTGCCGTCGCCATCGCCGCCGTCGCCGTCGTGTCGGTGCTCGCCGGCTGTGCGCTGTTCGGGGGCGGGGGCGGAGGGAAGCCGGTCGCCGCTCCCACGCACTCGCGGACGCCGAAGCCCACGACGACACCCGTGGCGGAGGATCGCAGCTACGCCACCGCGACGCCGACCCCGACACCGGTGCCCGTACCGACCCTGACACCGGTCCCGGCCGGCACGGTCGTCGCCGAGGCGAGCGTCGCGTCGCCCAAGGGCAGCATCCACTTCCACTACCGGGTCGTCTCGAACGGGGACAACACCTACTCGGCCCAGTACTCGAACTTCACCTCCACGGTCCCGGTCCCCGTGTCTGTCACGTTCATCGACATCGCACCGAACGTCGGCGACGGCCTCACCTACCACGGCATCGGGGACCACCTGCTGGGCGGCCCGACCTCCAGTGCCGCCGCGGCGTCCACGGCGGTCCTGACCGGCGCCGGCCAGCCGTCGTACCTCGGCACGCTCGTCACGTACTCCTCGGCGGCCTCGTTCGACGGGGTGCCGCAGGAGCTCGGGCCGAACAAGGTGCTCGCCGTCGACAAGGTCCGCTGGTCGGTGCCGGTCCGGCCGTCCAACGTGCACCCGGTCGACTCCGGAGCGCGCACCAACGCGGCGGGAGCCGTCACGGCGACGACCGCGAGCGGCGCCCCGCGACGCTACGAGGTCGCGGAGGGCGACACGACCCAGGCTGTCGCGGATCGTTTCGGGATCCCGGTGGAGTGGCTGCTCTGGCTCAACCCCGACCTGCCGGGCGGGCCCGGCAGCCAGTACCTCTACGCGTCGACGGCCCTGAACCTGGACCCGGACAGCCTGTAGGAGTCCGCTCAGCGCGGCAGCGGCACCTCGAGGATGCTCGGCCCGGCCGGCGGCGCCGAGAGCGCCTGGTCCAACTCGCCCTTGGTGCGCGCGATCCCGTACTGCCAGCCGTAGGCCTGCGCGAGAGCGGACAGGTCCACGGTCTGCGGCGTGTACAGCACCCGGTCGAACGCCTCGGCGGGCGCGGTGCTGGCGACCTCCAAGCCGTCGAAGATCGTCCCTCCCCCGTCGTTCCCGACGACGACCTGCAGGTGCGGGCGCGTCTCCCCGGCACCGCCGAGCAGTGCGCCGACATCGTGCAACAGCGCGAGGTCGCCGAGCAGCACGCGGGTGACCCCCGCGGCCGTCCCGTGCTCCACGGCTGCCGCCTCGGCCGCGAGCGCGATGCCCGTCGCCGTCGCGATCGTCCCGTCGATCCCCGCCAGCCCGCGGTTGGAGTGCACGACGATCTTCTTCCCCCGCACGAGCCGGTCGGCGTCCCGGATGAGCCGGGAGGCCCCGAGCACGAGCCGGTCGTGCGGCCAGGTGTAACGCCAGAGCGCCTCCGCCAGCAGCGGCCGCGTGATCGGCGCGCGGACCGCGGCGAGCTCGGCGCGGGCGAACGCGAGGGCATCCGCCGGCTCGTACGAACGCGCCTTGCCGACATCGGGAGCGGACGCGGCGGGATCCGCCGATCGCTCGGCCTCCTCGGTCAGCCGCCGGCTCGCGAAGACCCAGCTCCCGACCCACGACCGCACCTCGGGGCTCCGGAGGTCGACGCCCGCGGGCGCCTGCACGCCGCCGACGACCCGCGCGCGGCGGCCGGGGTTGTACGCCTCACCGCCGGTCGGCGCGACGACCAGCACCTCGACATCGTCGCGCAGGAGCAGGGCAGGGACCTCACGGCTGAGCGTGGGATGCCCGAACACGACGGCCCGTTCGACGCGGGCGCCGAACGCGTCCTCACGCAGCAGTTCGCGATACGCGACGACGAGCTCCGGCCCGAAGCGAGCGCCGCTCGACACCTCGGCGAGCAGCGGATAGCCGCCCGCGCGGGCCAGCTCGGCCGCCTCGGCTCCGGAGTCCGCTCCCGCGACGACGACGGTGAGCGGACCGTCCGCCAGTTCAACGACCTCCCGCCCCAGGGCGGAGGGCCCGGCGGTCGCGGGCAGCCCACCGCGAACGAGCCCGTGCACCGACGGGACGGCCACCGACAGCGGCTCGCGGAACCCGACGTTCAGGTGCACCGGCCCCGGATCCGCGGTCGCCGCACCGACGGCCTCCTCGACGGCAGCGCGAGCCAGCGTCCTGGCCTCCTCCGTCTCACCGTCCGCGCCGACGGGAGCGGTCACGTCATGGCTGGCGCGCACGACCGTCCCGTACAGGCCGTCCTGCCGCGTGGTCTGATTCGAGCGGATGCCGCGCAGCTCGCTCGGCCGGTCGGCGGTGACGACGATCATCGGGATGCCGGCCTCGTGAGCCTCCAGCACGGCCGGGTGGAGGTTGGCGGTCGCGGTCCCGCTCGTCGTGACGATCACCGTCGGCGCACCGGTCTCGCGGGTCAGCCCGAGCGCGAGGAAGCCACCGACCCGCTCGTCGATCCGCACGTGGAGCCGCGCGGCGCCCGCGCGTTCGAGCTCCGCCGCGGCGAGCGCGAGCGCCTGGGAGCGGGATCCGGGGCTCACGACGATGTCGGAGACGCCCGCCGCCACGAAGCCGGCGAGGAGCGCGAGCGCGTAGTCGGTCGACGGGTTGCCGGTGGGCGTCAGTGCGCTCGTCTCGGCTGCGGAGGGCGCGCTCGAGCGGGGCGCACCGGCCTCCACCTCCGCGGGCTCTTCCGAGACCCGCGGGTCACCCATCCCGTCGGCCGGTCTGGTCGTCGGGGCCGTTGTCGTCGAGTTCGGCGAGTTCCTTCTCGAGCCGGCGGATGCGCTCCTCCTGGTCGTGGTCGATCCGGAGCTTGCCGAGGAACTCGGGGTCGTCGTCCGGGGCGCTGACCCGGCGGCCGACCTCCGTGCGTCGTCGGCCACGGCCGATCAGGAACCAGAGGATCCCGCCGATGATCGGGAAGAGGACGATGATGAGCACCCACACGGGCTTGGGTAGGCCACGCACCCTGGAACGGTCGAAGAGAGCGCAGTCTGCCACCGAATAGATGTAGAAAACCGCGGCTGCGACGCCGAGGACTATCCAGAGGCGAACCATGGCTACATCGTAACTCTCAGAGAGCCTGCCTAAGCTGGGAGGGTGAAGCGGATTCCCTCCTGGTTGACCTATACCGTGCTGCGCCTCGTGCTGTTCGCGGTGCCATTGGTCATCCTGCTTCTGCTCGGCATCGTCTGGTGGGCCTCGGTCATCGCCGCAGCCCTCATCGGCCTGTGCCTGTCGTACATCCTGCTCGCCAAGCAGCGCCACGCGGTCGCGTCCGACCTGTACGCCGTGCGCCACCGCGACAAGCCGGCTCCCTCAGCGGACGACGCCGAGGACGAGGCGATCGACGCCGCGCAGGCTGAGGCCGGCACGACGCCGGGGCAGCCTACGCAGGGTCACTCCGTATCCGGAACGTCCACGCCGGGCCACTCCACGCCCGGTCAGCCGACGCCCGGTCAGAACGCGTAGGCGAAGCCGAGCGCGAGCGCCACGAGCAGCCCGGTGAGGCTGGTGAGCTGCAGGGCCGTGATGAGCTCGCGCGGCGTCTTGCCGAACAGGGTGATGACGCACGCCGGCAGCGCGGCGAGCAGCGCGAACATCCCGAACCACGCGAACGGGTAGAACAGCGCCAGCACCGCGAGGATGCCGAACGGCACGAGCAGGAACACGCAGAACACGATCCGCGAGGCTGTGCTCCCGAGCAGGACGGCGAGCGTGCGCTTCTTGGCGAGCCGGTCGGGCTCGATGTCGCGGATGTTGTTCACCATGAGCACGGCGCAGGCGATGAGCCCGGCGATCACGCCGCCGAACCACGCCTCCTGGTTGACGGTCTTGGCCAGCATGTACGTCGTCCCGGCCGTGGCGACGAGCCCGAAGAAGACGAAGACGAACACCTCGCCGAGGCCGTAGTAGCCGTACGGACGCTTGCCTCCGGTGTAGAACCAGGCCGCCGCGATGGCCGCGGCACCGACGATGAGCACCCACCAGAGCTGCGTGAGCAGGACGAGGATGAGCCCGGCGACGGCCGCCAGGCCGAAGAACGTGAGGGCGACGGTCAGGACCTTCTTGGGCGCGGCCTTGCCCGAACCGGTGAGCCGCCCTGGCCCGACCCGGTACTCGTCCGTTCCCCGGATGCCGTCCGAGTAGTCGTTGGCGTAGTTGACGCCGATCTGGAGCAGCACGGCGACCGCCAGGCACAGCAGCGAGCGGATCGGGTGCCAGACGCCGGCGCCCTCCACGACCTTCGCTGCGCCGACACCGATGAGCACGGGGGCGACGGCGAGCGGAAGCGTCCGCAGCCGCGCGCCGGCGATCCAGTCGGATGCGGTGGCCGGACGCACCGCGGAAGCCTTGGCGCCCGGGCGCCCGCTCCTCCCGCCACGAGGTCCGCGCGCCGGGGGTGGCGCCATCCGCTGCATCCGAGGGTTGTTCTGGCTCATCACAGTGCGAATCGTAACAACAACCGCTATGCCAGAGGCTCGTCGCGCGCGTCGCCACGCGCGAGCCCCGCGGCGGCCACCCGGTCGGGCTTGCCGCTGCTGAGGTGCGGGAGCTCGGCGACGGTCACGATCCGCGCGGGTGCCGCCGCCCGCCCGAGCTGTTCGGCGACCAGGGCGCGGAGTCCACCGAGGTCGGCCGTCGCCGTCGCGACGACAACCGGCACCTGCCCCCAGCGCGGATCGTCCGCCGCGACGACGACAGCGTCCCCGAGCCCCGGCCGCGACCGGACGAGCTGCTCGACCGAGTCGAGCAGCACCTTCTCGCCACCGGAGATGATGACGTTGTCCGACCGGCCCCGCACGGTCACGCGCCCGTCGTGCACGTCGCCGAGATCACCCGTGCGATACCAGCGGACCCCGTCCTCCTCGTGGAACGCCGCCGACGTCCGCTCGGGATCGCCGAGGTACCCCTCCGCGAGCGTCGGCCCGCTGATCTCGAGCAGCCCGTCGACCTCGCGCACCAGGGTCGTGCCGATCGGCGCCCCGTCGTAGACGCACCCGCCCGCCGTCTCACTCGACCCGTACGTCGTGAGGAGCCGCGCGCCCAGCATCTCGGCCCGCTCGCGCAGGCCACGGTCGAGCGCCTGTCCACCGACGAGGATGCCGTCGAACCGCCGGAGAGCGGACCCGACCTCACGCGCCCCTCCCTCGGCGGCGTCCACCAGCCGGGCGAGCTGCACCGGGACGAGCGACGTATAGCGGAGGTCGTCGGTCAGCTCGCCGGCCAGCGCCGCGAAGCGCAGCGGATCGAAGTGCCCCTCCCCGTAGAGGACGGGCTCCGTCCCCGCCGCCAGCGAGCGGACCAGCACCTGCGCCCCGGCGACGTAATGCGCCGGAAGCGCGAGCACCCACTGCCCCTGCCCACCCATCGCGCCCGCGGAGGCGGCCGCACTGGCCAGCAGAGCATCAACCGAGAGCGCCACCCGCTTCGGGACCCCGGTGGAGCCGGAGGTCTCGATCACGAGCGCGACATTCTGCGGAGCCCGCTCGGCAGCGCCCGGCCATCCCGCGCCAGCCGTCCCCGCACCGTCCGGAGCACCTCCAGCCGCCCCGGCCCGGCTCGACCCAGCAGCATCCCCACTCGCATTCCGTGGAACGACCGCCGCCCCACCGTCGGACAGGGCCTCCCTCAACGCCGCGAAGACCTCCCCCGGACGGCGGCTGTCGACCACTCGATACGGTCGCGTCACCTCACCCTCACCGTGAACCCTTCCCCGCTGCTCCGATCGCCCGCACCTTCAACACTCCGTTCGTCAGTACCGCCACCCCTCAGTACCGCCACCGCTCAGTACTGCCACGGGAACGGCGACCAGTCCGGCTCCCGCTTCTCCAGGAACGCGTCGCGGCCCTCCACCGCCTCGTCCGTGCCGTAGGCCAGCCGGGTCGCCTCCCCCGCGAACACCTGCTGCCCGACCATCCCGTCGTCCACCGCGTTGAAGGCGAACTTGAGCATCCGGATCGCTGTGGGCGACTTGGTCAGGATCTCCTGCGCCCACTCGACCGCCGTCGCCTCCAGCTCGGCGTGCGGCACGACCGCGTTCACCGCGCCCGTCTCGTACGCGCGCTGCGCCGAGTACTCGCGCGCCAGGAAGAACACCTCGCGCCCGAACTTCTGCCCGACCTGCCGAGCGAAGTACGCGCTGCCGTACCCGGCGTCGAAGGAGCCGACGTCGGCGTCGGTCTGCTTGAACTTGCCGTGCTCCGCGCTCGCGATCGAGAGGTCGCACACCACATGGAGCGAGTGACCGCCGCCGGCCGCCCATCCCGGGACGACCGCGATGACGACCTTGGGCATGAACCGGATCAGCCGCTGCACCTCGAGGATGTGCAGCCGGCCGCTGCGCGCCGCGTCGATGCCGGACGCCGTCTCGCCCTCGGCGTACTTGTACCCGTCGCGGCCGCGGATGCGCTGGTCGCCGCCCGAGCAGAACGCCCAGCCGCCGTCCTTCGGGCTCGGCCCGTTGCCGGTCAGCAGCACCACACCGATCATCGGGTTCGTGCGGGCGTCGTCCAGAGCCGCGTACAGCTCGTCCACCGTGTGCGGGCGGAACGCGTTGCGCACCTCGGGCCGGTTGAACGCGACGCGCGCGATGCGACCGCTCACGTCGTGGTGGTACGTGATGTCGGTGAGCTGCCCGAAGCCGGGAACGTCCGCCCACACCGCGGGGTCGAAGAGGTCTGATACTGCCGAAGCCATGCCACAAGACTACGGTCGAGCGCAATGTGAGATCGGGTCGCGTGCCAAACTGGTGGAATGCTGCCCGAACTCGCCGACCTGTTAGGGACAGCGCGCGTCGTCCGTCTCCCGATGCGCTCGCGATTCCGCGGGATCACCGCGCGGGAGGCCGTCCTCTTCGAGGGCACCGAGGGCTGGACCGAGTTCTCGCCCTTCGTCGAGTACGACGACCAGGAGGCCGCCGCCTGGCTGCACGCCGCGATCGACTTCGGCTGGCGGAGCGCCCCCGCGACGCTGCGCGACACCATCCCGGTCAATGCCACCGTCCCGGCCGTCGCGGCGGAGGACGTGGCCGCCGTCCTCGACCGCTACCCGGGAGCCCGCACCGCGAAGGTGAAGGTCGCCGAGCCGGGCCAGACCCTGGCCGACGACGTCGCCCGCGTCCGGGCGGTCCGAGAGCATCTCGGTCCGGAGGGCCGCATCCGCGTCGACGCGAACACCCTGTGGAACGTGGACGAGGCAGAGCACGCCATCCACGCGCTCGCGCCGTTCGATCTCGAGTACGTCGAGCAGCCGTGCGCGACCGTCGAGGAACTCGCGGAGATCCGCCGTCGCACCCGCTACATGGACATCCCGATCGCCGCCGACGAGAGCGTGCGCAAGGCGAGCGACCCGCTCGCGGTCGCGCGTGCCGGCGCCGCAGACCTGCTGGTCATCAAGGCCCAGCCGCTCGGCGGCATCCACTCCGCTCTCCGGATCGTCGCGGAGGCCGGCCTGCCGGTCGTCGTCTCCAGCGCGATCGACACGTCGGTCGGCATCGCGATGGGCGCGCACCTGGCCGCAGCGGTGCCCGAGCTGGAGTTCGACTGCGGCCTGGGAACGGTCGCGATGTTCGAGCACGATGTCGCGGTGGAGCCGCTGATCCCTGTGGACGGAGCGATCCCCGTCGTCCGCCCGCAGGTGTCGACCGCGCAGCTCGACCGTCTTTCGGCCGCGGAGGATCGCACCGAGTGGTGGCTGGACCGGGTACGCCGGTGCTACCGGATCGTGGAGCACGCGGCCGCACTCTGACGGTGCGAGCGCGCCGGCGCCGTCAGCGGTGAGGACGCCTCCGCCCTCCAGGCCGTGGACGCGTGACGCGAACGCACAGCGCAGGTCCACGTCCACGCGGTTCAACGGGCGGCGTCAGCCGTACAGCCGCTCCGGCACCTCGAGGCCGTAGATCGCACGACCCGAATCCCAGATCGCACGGCACGCCGCACGGAGCAGGTCGAGTTCGTCGTCGCCCTCGCTGACGATGCGGACGTCGTTGCCGTCGATGGCGACGGTGGACTTTCCGACGGTCACGGCGCCGTTCTTCGCGGTCTTCGCCTCCGGGTACGGCTCGCTCAGCGCGCGCAGATCGCCCAGGATGTAGGTCGGCCGCGAGTCGGCGTCGGCAGCGAGCAGCTGCTTGGCCCGGTCGATCCCCGTGAGGACCAGCACCGAGTCGATCCCCGCGCGGTTGGCGCCGAGGATGTCGGTGTCGAGCCGGTCACCGATGAAGAGCGGCTTCGTCGCCTGGAAGCGGGCGACGGCCTCCTCGAAGATCGCCACCTCCGGCTTCCCCGCGACCAGGGGCAGCCTCCCGGCGGCCGTGTGGACGGCGGAGACCAGCGTCCCGTTGCCGGGCGCGATGCCGCGGGCGACCGGGATCGTCCAGTCCGTGTTCGTCGCGATCCACGGCCGCTCGCTGTCGGTGCGTCCCTGGAGGGCGAACGCCGCCTCCGCGAGCTGCGCCCAGCCGATGTCGGGCGAGAAGCCCTGGATGACCGCGGCGGGGTCGTCGTCCGCCGAACGCGTGACGGAGAACCCGCCCTTCTGGACTTCGTCCACCAGGCCGTCGCCGCCGACGACGAGGATCGTGGACCCCGCAGGGACGTGTTGGCTCAGCAGTCGGACGGCGGCCTGCGGCGAGGTGACGACATCCCGCGGTTCGACATGGAGGCCGAGCTCGCTCAGGTGCGCAGCCACCGAGGCGTCGGTCCGGGAGGCGTTGTTGGTGATGTAACCGACCCTGATGGTTTCGGCTACGCCGTTGAGGCTGTCGACGGCATGCGGGATGGCATCCGGGCCGGTATAGACGACCCCGTCGAGGTCGGCCAGCACCAGGTCCACCCCGGTCAGCGGGGTCACAGCGTCACTCGTCCGTCGAAACAGCGCCATCGTGCGGCTCGTCCTCCACGTTCTCGTCGGTCCTGGCGTGCTGGTCCGAGGACTCCCCGGCCGGGGCCTCCTCGGCGTCGCCGTCTGTCGCGTCGCCACTCGCCACGGCCTCGTCGGAAGCGGGCTCGTCGGTCGCAAGCTCCTCGGCCGCGGACTCGTCGGAGCCAGCCTCTTCGTCGTCGACCGGGACCTCGTCGTCTGCGAGGCCGGCCGACAGCAGTTCCTCCACCTCGTCCTCGTCCGAGAACTCGGCGTCCTCCATCACCACGGCCAGCTCGAACTCTTCCTCGATCACGTGGACCGTCTCGAGCTCGGCGTCGGCGTGTGCCTCCTCGAGCGCGAGCTCGGCACGGTCGGCCCGCTCCCGCCAGGACTCCGAGTCGGCGTCGCGGCCGAGCGCTTCGAGCACTTCGGCGTACGCGTGGAAGAGGTCCGGACTCCAGCTGAACGCACGGTTCGGGTCGAGCTGCGGGATCTCCAGCTCTGCCAGCGCCGCCTCCTCCTGACCGAGGTCGAGCCGGGCGCCGGACATGGCGATCGCCAGCGACACCTGGACGTCGGACGGAAGCGCGCCGCGGTCGACCGACCGACCCAGCTCGAGCGCCCGGTCGGGCCGGCCAACGCCGCGCTCGCTGTCCACCATCAGGGCGATCTGGTCGTTGGAGCCGGTGATCCGGCGATACGTGCGGAGTTCGCGCAGCGCGAGCGCGAAGTCACCGGTCGCGTACGCAGTGATGGCGAGCGTCTCGCGCACCACTCCGATGCGTCCGGCGCGGCGCGCGGCCGACAGGGCGTGACGGTGCGCGAGCTCAGGGTCGCTGTCGATCAGGCGCCCCGCCATGACCAGGTGCTGCGCGACCCAGTCGGCGTTGTCCTTGCTGAGCGTCTTGAGCTCGACGCGTGCTTCTTTCGGCAGCTCACGGGCCTCGACGTCCATGGGGAGGTCGGGATCGTCGTGCCGCGGACGAACCGACCGCAGCTCACGCGCGAGCTGCGCCTCGGCGTCGAGCTCGTACTCGCGCTCCCGGGCGTCGCGGTCACCGCGCGCGGGCCGGCCATCCCTCGTCCAGAGCTTGTCGTCCGAGCGGCCGTAGCCCTTTCCGCCGCCTGCGGGACGTCCACCTCGACCGCCCTGATCGCCGCGCGCTCCCTGGCCACCACGGGCGCCGGCGCCGTCACGGCCCCCGGCGAAACCACGCGATCCGGCACCGTCACGCGACCGCGTCGCGTCCCACGAGCCGCCGCGCTGCCCACCGCGACCCTGCTGCGAATCGCGGTTCGAGTCACGCTGCCCATCCCGGCTCCACTGGCCGTCACGACCGTGACCGCCGCCCTGGGGACTCCGGCTGTGCCCATCCCGCCCCTGGCCGTCGCGGCTCCACTGCCCTTCACGGCGTTGACCGTCGCGGCGCTGACTGTCACGGCTCTGACCACTGCGGTTCCAACCACCATCACGGCCTTGGCCGCCACTGCTCTGACCGTCACGGTTCCAGCCGCCATCACGGCGCTGACCGCCACCGGCCTGACCATCACGATTCCAGCCACCATCGCGGCGCTGACCGCCACCGCCCTGGCCATCACGACTCTGACCACCGCGGTTCCAGCCACCGTCACGGCCCTGGCCGCCACCGCTCTGGCCGTGACGATTCCAGCCACCGTCACGACGCTGACCGCCACCGCCCTGGCCATCACGACTCTGGCCATCACGACTCTGGCCACCGCGGTTCCAGCCACCGTCACGCCGCTGACCCTCACGGTCTTGCCCCGCGCGACCTTGACCGCCGTTCTGTCCGCTGCGACCATATCCGTCGCGGCCCTGGCCATCCCGGCCGTATCCGTCGCGGCTCTGGCCGTCCCGGCCCTGGCCATCCCGACGCGGAGCGCGACCACGCTGTCCGTCGCGGCTCCACTGTCCATCGCGGCTCGACTGGCCGTCTCGCGACCGGCTGGCGCCGCCTGTGCGCGACGAGCCGCCCGAGCCGCTTTGACGGCCGGCGCCACCGCCGGCGTTCGTGCGTCCGTAGCCCTGGCCCGAATCGCGTCGCGGTGCGCCGCCGGAACGGGTGCCGTCTCCGCCGGCGCCGCTGCGTGGGCGACCGGAGCCTCGACCGCGGTCGTCACCGCTCGAGGCGGACGTCCTGTCGTCTGCCGGTGTATCGCTCACGACTTCTCCTGTCGGGTGCCGGGGTTTCCGCCCAGCCTATGTGCGTGGATCGCGCTGGGAACCGCCCGCGCGAAATTGTTCCGTTAACGCGAAATGGCCACCCATCACTGGGTGGCCATCTCACAAAGAAGTCCGGCGGTGTCCTACTCTCCCACAGGGTCCCCCCTGCAGTACCATCGGCGCAGAGAGTCTTAGCTTCCGGGTTCGGAATGTAACCGGGCGTTTCCCTCTCGCTATGGCCGCCGAAACACTATTGATGTATCAAAGTGAACGATCAAGCTTCGCTTGAATCAGTTCTCGACCGTACATCGAGAACCACATAGTGGACGCGAGCAATCTCTAGCCCCTCATACCCGCCTTACAACGGTATGAGAGTAGTGATTATCAAATTGTCGGCTTATTAGTACCGGTCAGCTCCATGGGTCTTTAGTCCCCACTTCCACATCCGGCCTATCAACCCAGTAGTCTAGCTGGGAGCCTCTCGCCCGAAGGCATGGAAATCTCATCTTGAGGCCGGCTTCCCGCTTAGATGCTTTCAGCGGTTATCCATCCCGAACGTAGCTAACCAGCGGTGCTCCTGGCGGAACAACTGGCACACCAGAGGTTCGTCCAACCCGGTCCTCTCGTACTAGGGTCAGATCCTCTCAAATTTCCTACGCGCGCAGCGGATAGGGACCGAACTGTCTCACGACGTTCTAAACCCAGCTCGCGTACCGCTTTAATGGGCGAACAGCCCAACCCTTGGGACCTACTCCAGCCCCAGGATGCGACGAGCCGACATCGAGGTGCCAAACCATGCCGTCGATATGGACTCTTGGGCAAGATCAGCCTGTTATCCCCGAGGTACCTTTTATCCGTTGAGCGACAGCGCTTCCACAAGCCACTGCCGGATCACTAGTCCCGACTTTCGTCCCTGCTCGACTTGTCAGTCTCACAGTCAAGCTCCCTTGTGCACTTACACTCGACACCTGATTGCCAACCAGGTTGAGGGAACCTTTGGGCGCCTCCGTTACTTTTTGGGAGGCAACCGCCCCAGTTAAACTACCCACCAGGCACTGTCCCTGAACCGGATTACGGTTCTAAGTTAGATATCCAAAGTGACCAGAGTGGTATTTCAACATTGACTCCACGAACACTGGCGTGTCCGCTTCAAAGTCTCCCACCTATCCTACACAAGCCACTCCGAACACCAATACCAAGCTGTAGTAAAGGTCACGGGGTCTTTCCGTCCTGCTGCGCGTAACGAGCATCTTTACTCGTAGTGCAATTTCGCCGAGTTCGCGGTTGAGACAGCTGGGAAGTCGTTACGCCATTCGTGCAGGTCGGAACTTACCCGACAAGGAATTTCGCTACCTTAGGATGGTTATAGTTACCACCGCCGTTTACTGGGGCTTAAATTCTGAGCTTCGCCGAAGCTAACCCTTCCTCTTAACCTTCCAGCACCGGGCAGGCGTCAGTCCGTATACATCGTCTTGCGACTTGGCACGGACCTGTGTTTTTAGTAAACAGTCGCTTCCCACTGGTCTCTGCGGCCTTCAAACGCTCCCGGAGCAAGTCCGTTCACGCCTCAGGCCCCCCTTCTCCCGAAGTTACGGGGGCATTTTGCCGAGTTCCTTAACCACGATTCTCTCGATCTCCTTAGTATTCTCTACCTGACCACCTGAGTCGGTTTGGGGTACGGGCGGCTGGAACCTCGCGTCGATGCTTTTCTCGGCAGCATAGGATCACCCATTTCGTCAATGAAGACTACGCATCGTGCCTGGGCCTATATGAGAGACGGATTTGCCTATCTCTCGGCTTACACACTTACACCGGGACAACCATCGCCCGGCTGGGCTACCTTCCTGCGTCACACCTGTTAATACGCTAGCCGCACCAGCATGGGGTCGAGCGTTAGGCCCGGACCTTCACCCCGAAGGGATCCGTGTCCAGGATTAGGACTCTTAGCACCACTGGATTAGCTTGGGCGGTTCTTCGCCGGTACGGGAATATCAACCCGTTGTCCATCGACTACGCCTGTCGGCCTCGCCTTAGGTCCCGACTTACCCAGGGCGGATTAGCCTGGCCCTGGAACCCTTGGTCTTTCGGAGGACGGGTTTCTCACCCGTCTTTCGCTACTCATGCCTGCATTCTCACTCGTGTGGCGTCCACGGCTGGTTTACACCGCCGCTTCACTCGCCACACGACGCTCTCCTACCCATCAACACGGCTGGACCACGAAGGCCTACCAATAATGTCAATGCCACAACTTCGGTGGCGTGCTTGAGCCCCGTTACATTGTCGGCGCGGAATCACTTGACCAGTGAGCTATTACGCACTCTTTCAAGGGTGGCTGCTTCTAAGCCAACCTCCTGGTTGTCTGTGCAACTCCACATCCTTTCCCACTTAGCACGCGCTTAGGGACCTTAGTTGGTGGTCTGGGTTGTTTCCCTCTCGACGATGAAGCTTATCCCCCACCGTCTCACTGCTGCGCTCTCACTTACCGGCATTCGGAGTTTGGCTGACGTCAGTAACCTTTTGGGGCCCATCGGCCATCCAGTAGCTCTACCTCCGGCAAGAAACACGCAACGCTGCACCTAAATGCATTTCGGAGAGAACCAGCTATCACGAAGTTTGATTGGCCTTTCACCCCTATCCACAGCTCATCCCCTCAGTTTTCAACCTAAGTGGGTTCGGTCCTCCACGACGTCTTACCGTCGCTTCAACCTGGCCATGGATAGATCACTTCGCTTCGGGTCTAGGACATGCGACTGAATCGCCCTATTCAGACTCGCTTTCGCTACGGCTACCCCTCACGGGTTAACCTCGCCACATATCGCTAACTCGCAGGCTCATTCTTCAAAAGGCACGCTGTCACCCCTACAAGGAGGCTCCAACGGTTTGTAAGCAAACGGTTTCAGGTACTATTTCACTCCCCTCCCGGGGTACTTTTCACCTTTCCCTCACGGTACTTGTCCGCTATCGGTCATCTGGGAGTATTTAGGCTTATCAGGTGGTCCTGACAGATTCACACGGGATTTCTCGGGCCCCGTGCTACTTGGGATACTCTTCGCGCCATTGGACCATTTCGGCTACGGGGTTGGCACCCTCTGTGACTGGCCTTTCAATGCCATTCGCCTATGATCCTCTGTAACGCTTGCAGTTCGGCAGAAGCTGCTGAAAAGTCCCGCAACCCCGACCATGCAACGCCTGCCGGCTATCACACATGATCGGTTTAGCCTCTTCCGGTTTCGCTCGCCACTACTAACGGAATCGCTTTTGCTTTCTCTTCCTGTGGGTACTGAGATGTTTCACTTCCCCACGTTCCCTCTACCCGCCCTATATATTCAGGCGGGAGTCACTGGGTCACCTTACGGGCCCAGCGGGGTTTCCCCATTCGGAGATCCTCGGATCAAAGCTCGTTTATCAGCTCCCCGAGGCTTATCGCAGATTACTACGTCCTTCTTCGGCTCCAGATGCCAAGGCATCCACCGTTTGCTCTTAGAAATTTGAAATCACATGAGTTTTAGAATCGATCGGCCCATCCGAAGATGAGCAGATTGACCAATGATCTATCAGTACATAAGTACTGTGATCATCTATGTGATTCGAACCCGAAGGTTCGAATCTAAGATGCTCGCGTCCACTGTGTAGTTCTCAAAGTACGGGCGGTACCTTCTCCGCCGGCCGAGTTATGGCCGACCAGAAAAGGTCCAGAGGATTCGGTTCTCATCCGAGTGGATGAGGTCCGGTCCCTCAGGACCCAACAGCGTGCATGTGCGGGGCTTCCGGGTCCGAACCGTTCCTATCCCGAGGGATGTACTGAATTCGAGCCGTTCGGCTCCGCACCAATGTCAATGTTCCACCCATGAGCTAACCGGCTGAGACGTTCGCTCAGATCCGGCGCCTGGACACCCGAGGGTGCCAGATGCTCCTTAGAAAGGAGGTGATCCAGCCGCACCTTCCGGTACGGCTACCTTGTTACGACTTAGTCCTAATCACCGATCCCACCTTCGACGGCTCCCTCCACAAGGGTTGGGCCACCGGCTTCGGGTGTTACCGACTTTCATGACTTGACGGGCGGTGTGTACAAGGCCCGGGAACGTATTCACCGCAGCGTTGCTGATCTGCGATTACTAGCGACTCCGACTTCATGAGGTCGAGTTGCAGACCTCAATCCGAACTGAGACCGGCTTTTTGGGATTCGCTCCACCTTACGGTATTGCAGCCCTTTGTACCGGCCATTGTAGCATGCGTGAAGCCCAAGACATAAGGGGCATGATGATTTGACGTCATCCCCACCTTCCTCCGAGTTGACCCCGGCAGTCTCCTATGAGTTCCCGCCATTACGCGCTGGCAACATAGAACGAGGGTTGCGCTCGTTGCGGGACTTAACCCAACATCTCACGACACGAGCTGACGACAACCATGCACCACCTGTTCACGAGTGTCCAAAGAGTTGACCATTTCTGGCCCGTTCTCGTGTATGTCAAGCCTTGGTAAGGTTCTTCGCGTTGCATCGAATTAATCCGCATGCTCCGCCGCTTGTGCGGGCCCCCGTCAATTCCTTTGAGTTTTAGCCTTGCGGCCGTACTCCCCAGGCGGGGCGCTTAATGCGTTAGCTGCGACACGGAAACCGTGGAATGGTCCCCACATCTAGCGCCCAACGTTTACGGCGTGGACTACCAGGGTATCTAATCCTGTTCGCTCCCCACGCTTTCGCTCCTCAGCGTCAGTTACGGCCCAGAGAACTGCCTTCGCCATCGGTGTTCCTCCTGATATCTGCGCATTCCACCGCTACACCAGGAATTCCATTCTCCCCTACCGCACTCTAGTCTGCCCGTACCCACTGCAGGCCCGAGGTTGAGCCTCGGGTTTTCACAGCAGACGCGACAGACCGCCTACGAGCTCTTTACGCCCAATAATTCCGGACAACGCTCGCACCCTACGTATTACCGCGGCTGCTGGCACGTAGTTAGCCGGTGCTTTTTCTGCAGGTACCGTCACTTTCGCTTCTTCCCTACTAAAAGAGGTTTACAACCCGAAGGCCGTCATCCCTCACGCGGCGTTGCTGCATCAGGCTTGCGCCCATTGTGCAATATTCCCCACTGCTGCCTCCCGTAGGAGTCTGGGCCGTGTCTCAGTCCCAGTGTGGCCGGTCACCCTCTCAGGCCGGCTACCCGTCGTAGGCTTGGTGGGCCGTTACCTCACCAACTACCTGATAGGCCGCGAGTCCATCCTTGACCGAAGTTCTTTCCACGTACAGGAGATGCCTCCGTACGTCATATCCGGTATTAGCTTCCGTTTCCGGAGGTTATCCCAGAGTCAAGGGCAGGTTACTCACGTGTTACTCACCCGTTCGCCACTAATTCCCTAGAGCAAGCTCCAGGTTCATCGTTCGACTTGCATGTGTTAAGCACGCCGCCAGCGTTCGTCCTGAGCCAGGATCAAACTCTCCGTAAAATGTTCAGCTCCAAGTCGCAAGCGACTGGAAACATAGTGCAGGATCGGAGAGGAATATCTCGTCTCCTGCGAGTTTGTCTTGACTAGTTTCGAATATCTACTGACATTCTGTTTCTAATCCAAAGGAATCTCTTGCATCGACTTTCAGACCGAGGTCTTCGGGTCAATGCCGAGGTTTTTGGCATTTGACATTGTGCACGCTGTTGAGTTCTCAAGGATCGGACGCTCTCACCTTCAACCCTCTCGGGCTTCTCTGTGAGGCAACTTCTCTACCTTACCACTCTCAGTCAGTTTGTCAAGTCGGCCGTTTCGCGCTCTTTCGTTCATCCATCGTGGGATACATCCGATTTGCACGAACCGAACCGGTTAGACCTGCTCAGTGAGTGGGGTGTTAATCCTAAGCGCAGCAAAGCAACTCTTTCAAGTTGAGATTTGCCGCTAGGCTAAGGATTCGGTCCCGCTTGAGGCCGGGGAGCTCTTCCGCTCTCCCGCACCTTTGGGGTGACAAGTAAGTACTTTACGCAGGCCTCCGGAGCGTGGCAAATCCCGCTGACATCCCGGGCGTGTCGCAGGGCCGGATCCGCGTGATTCCGCGGATCTCTCCCCCGGAGACGCAAAAACGCGGCCGCCTCGAGGGCGACCGCGTCATGCGGATGGGTGCGGAATCCGATCAGGATCCGAGCCCGGAGTAGGCGTGCAGTCCGTGGAAGAACACGTTGACGACGCCGAAGTTGAAGAGCACCGCTGCGAAGCCGATGATCGCCAGCCACGCGGAACGCGATCCGCGCCAGCCGCGGGTGGCGCGCGCGTGGATGTAGCCGGCGTAGATCACCCAGATGATGAACGTCCAGACTTCCTTGGTGTCCCAGCCCCAATAACGACCCCACGCCTTCTCGGCCCAGATGGCTCCGGCGATCAGCGTGAACGTCCACGCGATGAAGCCGACGATGTTGATCCGGTACGCGAGGTTCTCCAGGGCGACGGCGCTGGGAAGCGTCGCGAGGAACTTGAACTGCTGCGGGCGCGACTCCGCGACCTGGCGTTCACGCCGGTACTGCAGGAGCTGGAGTCCCGACAGCGCGAAGCCGAGGGCGAAGAACGCCGTGCCCAGCACGGCGACGATGATGTGGATCACCAGCCAGTACGACTGCAGTGCCGGCTGGAGCGGGACCACCGGGACGTAGTACCGCAGCAGGGCGACGCCTTGCAGAACCAGGATCAGGCCGATGATGAACGTGCCGAGGTACTTGATGTCCCACTTGAGGTTCGCGACCAGGAAGACTCCGACGATGACCAGCGTGCCGGTCATCGAGAACTCCCACATGTTGGCCCACGGCACCCGGTCCGCCGCGATGCCGCGCAGGACCGTGGCGATCAGGTGGAAGCCCCAGCCCACGATGGTGAGACCGAACGCCCACTTGATCGACGCCGACGAGGCGGCGCCGTTCATCACGTCGTCCTCGAGTCGCGTGCTGATGCGGGACGACAGCCGGCCGAGCGCGGATGACGGCGGCGCCGCGGGAGGCGCGACCGTCCCGCCGCCGGACGCGGACATCCGTGCGGCCGTCGCACCCACCGGTTGGGCGACCTCCGCCCTGCGGGCGACGGCGCTCGGGACGACCGCGGCCTCCTCGGCCGTGGCTCTGGCTCCTCTACGCGCGAGGTCGAGCGCGAACGCGATGAACGCGGCCGCGTAGAACCCCATCGCCACATAGATGAAGACCGTGGACAGCTGGGACAGGGTTTCGGTCACGATGGAAGCCTAATTCGTCGGGGTTCGGGTGAGGAGTGCGGTGTGCTCGTCGGCGACGGCGGTCACAGCCGCGAGGAGGTTGGGGTCCTCACCACGGGCGAGGCCAGCGTACTCCAGGGTCAGCGAGCCGTCCGGGTTCTCGACCGACTTGACCCAGATGCGGCGTCGCGGCACGAAGAGCGACGTCAGCAGGCCTCCCAGGATGAGGATCGCGAAGAGCAGCACCCAGCCCTGGGCGGGGTCGTGGTGCACGTCGAGCGATGCGTAGCGCTTGACGCCGCCGAGCGAGATCGTGCCGAGTCCGCTGGGGAGCTCGACGGTCTGCCCCGGCTTCAGCTGAAGCGCCTTGGTCTTGGTGCCGGGGCCGGCCAGCTGGGACATCTTGTCGGTGTTCAGGCTGTAGACCGATTGCGGGACGCCGCTGTCGACGCCGAGGTCGCCTGCGTAGACGTTGAGACTCAGGACCGGGTCGTTCAACCCGGGGAACGTGGACGTCAGAGCTCCTGCCGCGGTCGCGCTCTTGCCGACCGTCGGATAGAAGAAGCCGATCATGCCGACCTGCTCCCTGAGGCCGTCCGGGACCTTGACCCAGCCGAGGGACGTGAGCTGCGCGTCCTCGGCGATGAACGGCACCGAGTCGCTGAACACCACCTTGCCCTTCGGATCGCGGACCGTGATGGTCGGCGCGTACCCGTTGCCGAGCAGGTAGACGTTGGTGCCGCCGATCCCCAGCGGCTCGTTGACCTTGATCGTCGAGGAGCCGGAGGTGTCTCCCGGACCCGTCGTCGTGACCTTGGCGGTGTAGTCGAGCGGGGTGCCCTTGGCGTTCGGGTTCTTCGTCTCGTAGGCGACGTCGAGGCTGTCGACGCGGATGGAGAACGGTTCGAGCGATCCGTCGGAGAAGAACCTCCCGGGGTTGAACGAGTTGTACGACGGCAGGCTGTTGACGAAGCTCTGGCCGACGACGACGACCTTCTGACCGGTGTAGCCGAAGCCTCCGCCGATGCCGACGGCGACCAGCACGCCGAGCAGTGCGATGTGGAACACGAGGTTGCCGGTCTCGCGCAGGTAGCCGCGCTCGGCCGAGACCGAGGTCGACCGCGCGTCCTGGTAGAGCGACACCCGGTAGCGCGAGCGACGGAGCACCTGGCGCGCGGAGTCGATCGGGTCCGGCGCGTCCGCACGCAACTCGGCGGGCAGGATGCGCGCCTGGAAGGCCGACATCCGGGTGAGCCGCACGGGTGTCTTCGGCGGCCGGGCACGCAGTGCACGGAAGTGGTGCGCCGTGCGCGGGATGATGCAGCCGATCAGCGAGGCGAACAGCAGCAGGTAGATGGCCGAGAACCAGAACGACGTGTAGACGTCGAAGAGCTGGAACTTGTCGAGCACCGGAGCGAGCTGCGGGTTGTCGCTGAAGTACTTGGTGACGCCGTTCGGGTCGGCGCCGCGCTGCGGGAACAGCGAGCCGGGCACCGCCGCGATGGCGAGCAGGAGCAGCAGGAACAGCGCCGTGCGCATGCTGGTGAGCTGCCGCCAGGCCCAGCGCACCCAGCCGAGCGGGCCGAGCTTGGGCTGGACGACGTTCGGATCCTCACGCGGAGGTGCGACGTCGATGTGGTCAGATGGCCGGGACAAAGCCGGAGATCACCCCCAGGAACTGGGACATCATGGCGGTCCAGAGGCCGGTCGCCATCATCACGCCGATGACCACGAGCAGCGCGCCACCGATGATGTTGATGACCCGGATGTGCCGCTTGAGGAAGGCCACCGAGCCGGCGACCCAGTCGAAGCCGAGGGCGACGAGCAGGAACGGGATGCCGAGGCCGATGCAGTAGAAGAGCCCGAGGAGCGCTCCGCGCCACGGCGACCCGCTACCGACGCTGAGGGCGCTGATCGCCGCGAGCGTCGGGCCGATGCATGGGGTCCAGCCGAGGCCGAAGACGACGCCGAGCAGCGGCGCCCCGATGAGTCCCGTCGCCGGGCGCCAGGTCGGCTTGATCGTGCGCTGGAGGAAGGAGAACTGGCCGATGAAGACGAGGCCCATCAGGATGACGAGCACGCCGAGCACCTGGATGACCACCTCCTGCCAGCGGACCAGCCAGCTCCCGAGCGCGCCGAACGCGGCGCCGTAGGCGATGAAGACGACGGCGAAGCCGAGGACGAACAGCGCGACCCCGGTCAGGACCCGGCCGCGATCGCGCTTGGCGCCGGGGTCGCTGATTCCGCCGACGTAGGCGAGGTACCCGGGCACGAGCGGGAGCACGCATGGAGACGCGAACGAGACCAGTCCCGCGAGGAGCGCGATGGGCAGTGCGAGCAGGAGCTGGCCGCTGAAGACGATCTGACCGACGTTCACGGTCACTTCCCGGCCACGGCGTCGGAGATGAGCGAGTCGAGGATGCTCTTGTCCGGGATCGCGCCGAGGATGCGGGCGGCCACGCGGCCCTGCTTGTCGATCACGATCGTGGTCGGCGTGGCCTTGGGCGGGACGGTCTTGCTGAAAGCGAGCAGCACGGACCCGGTGTCGCGGTCGAGGACGGACGGGTACGTCACGCCCTTGTCCTGTTCGAAGCTGGCCGCGGTGCTCGCGGAGTCGTAGAGGTTGACGCCGAGGAAGCTCACACCCTGCGAGGCGTACTTCTGCGACAGGGACTCCAGGTCAGGGGCCTCCACCCGGCACGGCGGGCAGCCGGCGTACCAGAAGTTCACGACGAGGACCTTGCCCGCGTAATCCTTCGAGGAGACCGTCGTTCCATCGGCGAGCTTGCCGGAGAAGGCGACGGGAGCTCCGCGGTTCGCCGCCGCGTACTCGCTGACGCTGCCGTCGCCCGCGATGTAGTTCTGCCCGTTGCCGGAGCGGTACTGGGTCGCGAGGGAGTCGTTGCTGCTGCAGCCGGAGAGCAGGAGCGCGGTGGCCGCTGCGGCCGCGGGAAGAAGGAGCGCCAGACGGCGACGCACGGTGGTGGAGCGGGCGGTCACACGGCCCCCACATCGGTCGCGGAGCCGATGAGGCTGCCGGCGGGCTCGACGTAGCCGACCTCGACCACGCGCACGACGGGCGGGGCGTCGGGGTCGGCAGGGACCGCGGCCTCGCCGGGACGCGGCTGCGGGGCAGGCGCCGGCTCGGTGGTCCGCTCGAATGTGGTGATGCTGGAGAGCGCACAGCGACGCTTGCGCGGGTCGTGCGGGAACCGCTCCCCCGCCGCCGACAGGTGCATGACCCAGATCGGGAGCTGGTGGCTGACCAGGACGACATCGCCCGACTCGACCGAGTCGAATGCCGAGTCGACAGCCTCCTTCATCCGCTTCTCGATGCTGGTGTACGCCTCGCCCCAGCTCGGCCGGGGCGGGTAGACGATGAACGGCCAGTTGACCGGGTTCTTCAGGGCCCGGCGCATGTTCGTGCCCTCGAAGTGGTTGGTGGGCTCGATGATCCGCTCGTCGATCTCCGGCTCCAGTCCCAGGGCGGCCGCGATCGGCGCCGCGGACTCGCGCGTGCGCTGCAGCGGAGAGACACGGAGCAGGGAGACCGGCCGGTCGCGGGCCGCGAGGTCGTCGGCCGCGGCCTGCGCCATCCGATGGCCGAGCTTGGACAGCCCGAAGCCGGGCAGCCTGCCGTACAGGATGCCGTCGGGATTGAACACCTCTCCGTGACGGACGAGATGGACCTGGCTTGCTACCACCGCACCAGTCTACGGAGCGGCTTGCCTTGAATTCACTGAGCGTGGGAGCGCGCGACCCGCTGCCGGCCCTCGGAGGCGGTATGCGCGGGCGGTAAGCTTGTCGATCGTGACCGCACGCGTTTTGATCAAAGACCTGGCCGCCCTCCCGGACGGCCCCGTGAGCGTCGCCGGATGGGTCGAGACCGTCCGGGACCAGAAGAAGGTGCAGTTCGTCGTGCTGCGCGACGAGTCGGGCGCTGTGCAGCTCGTCAATCCGCGCACGGTCGACGAGGACGGCGCCGTGGTCGCCGACGAGCCCGCCACGACCATCTCCGGTCTGTCGCAGGGGTCGTTCGTGCGCGTCACGGGCGAGCTCAAGCACGACGAGCGGGTCAAGCTCGGCGGCATCGAGATCAAGCTGAACACCCTCGAAGTCGAGACGGCCGCCATCCCCGAGACGCCGATCGCCGCGGACAGCGGCATCGACAAGCGCATGGACTGGCGCTTCCTCGACCTCCGCGAGCCGAAGCACAACCTGATCTTCCGCGTGCAGACGACGCTCGAGCACGCGATGCGGCAGTACTGGGTGGACAACGGCTTCATCGAGATCCACACCCCGAAGCTCATGGCGTCGGCGTCCGAGTCGCGCGCCGAGCTGTTCGAGCTGCCGTACTTCGAGACCACGGCCTACCTCGCGCAGAGCCCGCAGATCTTCAAGCAGATGGCGCAGGCGGCCGGGTTCGGCCGGGTGTTCGAGATCGGCCCGGCGTTCCGCGCCGACCCCAGCTTCACCAGCCGGCACGCGACCGAGTTCACGAGCGTCGACACCGAGCTGAGCTGGATCGACAGCCACGAGGACGTCATGAAGGTGCACGAGGAGCTCCTGGTCGCCGGCTTCACGGCGGTCAAGGAGAAGCACGGTGCGGAGATCGAGGCGCTGTTCGGCGTCGAGGTCACCGTGCCGACCACGCCGTTCCCGCGCATCCCGCTGGCCGAGGCCAAGCGCATCGTCGCCGAGCAGGGCTACGAGGTGCCGCGCGCGGACGACGACATGGACCCGGAGGGCGAGCGCCGCATCTCGGCGTATGTGAAGGAGACCTACGGTCACGAATTCGTCTTCCTGACCGACTACGCCTCGAGCATCCGCCCGTACTACCACATGCGTCACGCCGAGGACCCGTCGATCACCAAGAGCTACGACCTCATCTTCAACGGCGTCGAGATCTCCACGGGCGCTCAGCGCGAGCACCGGGTCGACATCCTCGAGCAGCAGGCCGCAGCGAAGGGTCTGTCGGTGGAGGAGCTGGAGGATGTGCTCTCGACCTTCCGCTACGGCATCCCCCCGCACGGCGGTTTCGGGATGGGGCTGGCGCGCGTTCTCATGCTGATGCTGCATCTCGCCAACCTGCGCGAGACGACCTATCTCTTCCGCGGACCGACCCGACTGACCCCGTAGTCGAGAGCGCGGTCCACTGGTCGCCGGCCACCAGGATGTGGCCGAGGAAACGGAGCCCGATGGTGGCCGCCGCCTGATAGAGCCTGCGGGTGAGGACGGTGTCGGCCACCGAGGCGTCGAGCGTGCCTGCCGGGTGATTGTGCGCGACCGCGAACGACCGGCCGCCGCGGGTGAGCACGGCCTGGAGGATGTCGGCGGGCTGGATGGCCCGCTCATCCACGCCTCCGTCGCGCATGAGCACGATCTCCAGCGGCCGGGCGGCGCGATCGGCGACGACCACGACGAAGCGCTCGCTGTCTCGATGCAGCAGCTCGGGCCGGACGACCTCCGCGATGGCGTCGTCGTCAACCAGCCGCGTCCACGCGGATGATCGCCCCGCACGGCGCCAGATCTCGATGATCGCGACGAGTCGTCCGGCTGTCGCGGGGCCGACGCCGGGCAGCGTTTCGAGCCGCGCGAAGTCCATCGTCGCAAGACCGGGAAATCCACCGCAGCGCGCGAGGATGGCACGGGCCAGCGACAGGACGTTCCGCCCCATCTGGCCGGAGCCGAGGACGAGGGCGAGCACTTCGTCGTCGGTGAGTGAGCCGACGCCGAGCCGGCGCATCCGCTCCCGTGGGCGGTCGTGACTGGGTACATGGGCAAGGGACTCCTCTGCTTCTTCCGGCTCGGACATGCGTCCACGCTAGGAACCGCAGGGGGTCGATCGTGGCCGATCGTCTCAATCTGTGGAGAACTGGCCAGCGGCCTCCGCCTGTGGATGACAATGGATGAAGAGAATCAGCCGACGAAGGAGTCGCCCCGCAATGACCAGTCCCCTCCCCGAACCCCGTCCGAACGACGTCGTCATCCTCTCGGCCGCGCGCACGCCGCTCGGCAAGGTGACCGGCGTGCTCGCCAGCCAGACAGCGGTGCAGCTCGGGACCGTCGCGCTGCGCAAGGCGATCGAGCAGTCCGGGATCCAGGCCTCCGACATCGACACCGTGATCTTCGGTCAGGTGCTGCAGGCCGGCGCAGGACAGAACCCGGCACGGCAGACGGCGATCGGCGCCGGGATCGGCTGGGACGTCCCGGCGACGACCATCAACAAGGTGTGCCTGTCGGGGCTCGCTGCGGTGATCGACGCGGCGCGGCTCATCCGCGCGGGCGAGGCGACCGTGGTCGCGGCGGGCGGCCAGGAGTCCATGACGAATGCCCCGCACATCCTGCCCGGCTCGCGGAAGGGCTGGACCTACGGCTCGCTCGAAGCGCTGGACACGGCGGCCTACGACGGGCTGACGGACGCGTTCGACAAGATCTCGATGGGCGCCTCCACGGAGGGCTACACGGAGAAGCTCGGGCTGACGCGGGAGGCGCAGGACGCCTTCGCGGCCTCGTCGCACCAGCGCGCGGGGGCGGCTGCGGCCTCCGGGGTGTTCGCGGAGGAGATCGCGCCGGTCAGCATCCCGCAGCGCAAGGGCGACCCGGTGGTCGTCGCGGCGGACGAAGGCGTGCGCCCGGACTCGACCGTGGAGGTGCTGGCCAAGCTGCGGCCGAGCTTCGCCGAAGGCGGGACGCTCACGGCCGGCAACTCGTCGCCGCTCAGCGATGGAGCGGCAGCGCTCATCCTGACATCGCGCGAGAACGCCGAGCGGCTGGGGCTGGAGTGGCTCGCCGTCGTCGGGGCGAGCGGGCAGGTGGCAGGGCCGGACAACTCGCTGCACTCGCAGCCGTCCAATGCGATCAATGCGGCTCTCAAGCGGGCCGGGTGGAGCGTGGACGATCTGGACCTGGTGGAGATCAACGAGGCGTTCGCGGCGGTGGCGCTGCAGTCGACGGCCGACCTGGACGTGGATCCGGAGAAGGTCAACATCCACGGCGGGGCGATCGCGCTCGGGCATCCGATCGGGGCGTCGGGAGCGCGGCTGGCGGGGCATGCGGCGCACGAGCTGGCGCGGCGCGGGGCCGGGCGGGCTGCGGTGGCGCTGTGCGGTGGCGGCGGGCAGGGGGATGCGCTGCTGCTGTGGCGGTGAGAGCGGAGGAGTTTCGGGGCGCGTTCGGCCTGAGATAGCAGTCAACGGAGGAGATCCGCCCGAGGTGGGCGGGTCTCCTCCGTTGTTTGCAGGGGAGGTCCGTGTCGGTAACGGAGGACTTCGGGGCGCACCGAACCCGGAAACGCAGTCAACGGAGGAGATCCGGGCCCGGATGGGGCGGATCTCCTCCCTTGTCTGCGGAGAGGGGCCGGAGGTCTGGGCCGGGGTCAGCGGTCCAGGTGGCGCTCGGTGGGGCCGGTGTAGAGCGACAGGGGGCGGATGAGGGAGTTGGCGGCGTACTGCTCGAAGATGTGGGCGGTCCAGCCGGTGACGCGGGCCGCGGCGAAGAGCGGGGTGAAGGTCTCGGTGTCGAAGCCCATCAAGTTGTAGGCCGGGCCGGACGGGTAGTCCAGGTTCGGCTTGATGTTCTTGCGGTCGCCCATCGCCTTCTCGAGCGCGTCGTAGAGGTCGAGCATGTCCTGACGGTCGTAGTGCTCGACCAGCGTCTCCAGGGAGGCGCGCATCGTCGGGACGCGCGAGTCCCCGTTCTTGTAGACGCGGTGGCCGAAGCCCATGATCTTCCGCTTCTCGGCGAGGGCGTCGTCCAGCCACGCCTCGGCCCGGTCGGCGCTGCCGATCTCGTCGAAGGCGTGCATGACGGCCTCGTTGGCGCCGCCGTGCAGCGGTCCCTTGAGGGCGCCGATCGCTCCGGTGACGGCCGAGTAGACGTCCGAGAGTGTCGATGCGATGACGCGCGCGGTGAACGTGGAAGCGTTGAACGAGTGCTCCGCGTAGAGCACCAGCGAGACCCGGAACGCGTCCACGACCACGTCGTCCGGCACCTCGCCGAACGTCAGCCAGAGGAAGTTCTCCGCGTAGTCGAGGTCGTCGCGCGGCTCCACGAGGTCCAGCCCGCGGCGGCGGCGCTGGATGTAGGCGACGATCGTCGGGAGCTGCGCGAACAGGTAGACGGCGCGGCTGAGGTTGAGCTCCGGGTCGAGGATGCCGTTCTCCTGCTCCAGCGTCGGGTCGAGGCCGCCGAGCTGGCTGACCGCGGTGCGCAGGGCGTCCATCGGGTGCGCGGAGGCCGGGATGTCGTCCAGCGCGCGACGGGTGCGGTCGTCCAGGCGGCGCAGGCCGCGCTCCAGCTTCTGGAAGTCGGCCAGCTCCTGCGCCGTCGGCAGCTCGCCGTGCCACAGCAGCCAGGCGACCTCCTCGAACGAGCAGTTCGCGGCCAGCTCCTGCACGGGGTAGCCGCGGTACAGCAGGGAGTTGGTCTCGGGGTTCACGGACGAGATGTTCGTGGTGTCCACCACGACGCCGGCGAGGCCCTTGTGGATCTCGGGGTCGGTCATTGTGCTGCTCCTTCGCTGCTGTGCTGGTCGTGACTCGTGCTGGACGCGGCTGTGAGCGGAGCTCAGCGGCGCACCTCGAAGTTGTACACCGACGTGTCGAACGCGTTGTAGCCCTCGTAGTCAATCAGGTCGTACAGCTCGGCGCGATGCTGCATCGAACCGAGCATCGGCTCGAGCGTGCCCTCCGCGAGGAGCTGGTCGAGGCCGCGTTCGGCAGCCCCCATCGCCAGGCGGAGCAGGGAGACCGGCCAGATCACGATGTTCACGCCGATGTCGCGGAGCTGGTCGACGGTGAAGAGGTCGCTCTTGCCGAACTCGGTCATGTTGGCGAGGATCGGCACGTCCACGGCCGCACGGATGGCGGCGAACTCGGACAGGTCGGCCATAGCCTCCGGGAAGATCGCGTCGGCGCCCGCGTCGACCAGCGCCTTGGCCCGGTCGATCGCGGCCTCCAGCCCCTCCACGGCGCGGATGTCGGTGCGCGCCATGATCAGGAGGTTGGAATCGCGGCGCGCGTCGGCGGCGGAGCGGATGCGCTTGAGCGCCGTGTCCTCGTCCACGACCTGTTTGCCGTCGAGGTGGCCGCAGCGCTTGGGGTTCACCTGGTCCTCGATGTGGAGGCCGGCGACCCCGGCGTCCTCCAGCGTCTGCACCGTGCGGGCGACGTTCATCGGCTCGCCGAAGCCGGTGTCGGCGTCGACCAGGGTCGGCAGGTCGGTCATCCGGGCGATCTGCGCGGAGCGGCCGGCGACCTCCGTCAGCGTCGTGAGGCCGATGTCCGGGAGGCCGAGGTCGGCCGAGAGCACCGCCCCGGAGATGTAGACGCCCTCGAAGCCCTTGCGCTCGATGAGACGGGCGCTCAGCGGGTTGAAGGCGCCGGGCATCCGGACCAGCTCGCCGGACGCCAGCCGCGCCCGGAACGCCGCGCGCTTCTCGTGCGCGGGGAAGGAGGAGTACAGCATCAGAACAGTCCTCTCGGCGCGGGGACACCGGCAAGCAGGCCGGGGCGCGCGGTGATGGTGAGGCCGCCGAGCTCGGCGGCGGACAGCTCGGGGAGGCGCTCGGCCAGCGCGAGGAAGCGCTCGATCTCGGCCTCCTCCAGCACGTCGGCCGCCAGGGAGCGGAACTTGGCGACGTAGTCGGCTCGGGCGAACGGCCGCGCGCCGAGCGGGTGCGCGTCGGCGACGGCGATCTGGTCCTCGAACACGCGGCCGTCGGCGAGCGTGATGACGACGCGGCCGCCGAACGCCTTCTCGGCCGGGTCGATCGAGTGGTAGCGGCGGGTCCACTCCGGGTCCTCGGTCGTGGTGACCTTGCCCCAGAGCGCGACGGTGTCGGGACGCGCGGCGCGGGTCGGGAGGTAGGACTCCACGTGGTGCCAGCCGCCGTCCTGCAGCGCGACGGTGAAGATGTACGGGATGCTGTGGTCCAGCGTCTCGCGGGAGGCGGTGGGGTCGTACTTCTGCGGGTCGTTCGCGCCGGAGCCGATCACGTAGTGGGTGTGGTGCGAGGTGTGGATGACGATGCTCTCCACGCGCTCGGGATCGGCGGCCTCCGGGTGCTCCGTGTGGAGCTTGCGGGCGAGGTCGATCCAGGCCTGCGCCTGGTACTCGGCGGAGTGCTCCTTGGTATAGGAGTCGAGGATGGCGCGCTTGGCCTCCCCGGCCTCCGGCAGCGGCACGTCGTAGGAGGCGTTCGGGCCGTCGAGCAGCCAGGCGATCACGCCGTCCTCGCCCTCGTAGATCGGGGTCGGGCTGGTCTCGCCGCGCAGGGCCCGGTCGATCGCCTCGACGGCCATCTTGCCGGCGAAGGCGGGGGCGTGCGCCTTCCAGCTGGAGATCTCGCCCTTGCGCGACTGCCGGGTGGCGGTCGTGGTGTGGAGGGCCTGGCCGATGGCCTGGAAGATCGTCGCCGGCGGCAGGTGCAGCAGCGTGCCGATCCCGGCCGCCGCCGACGGCCCGAGGTGGGCGACGTGGTCGATCTTGTGCGCGTGCAGGCTGATCGCCTTCGCCAGGTCGATCTGGATCTCGTAGCCGGTCGCGATGCCGCGCACGAGGTCGCGGCCGGTCAGCCCGTACGCGCGGGCGGCGTGCTGGGCCACGGCCGTGATCGGCGGGATGTTGTCGCCGGGATGCGAGTACTCCGCGGCGAGGAAGGTGTCGTGGTAGTCGAGCTCGCGCACGGCGACGCCGTTCGCCCAGGCCGCCCACTCCGGGCTGACGCGGAGCCGCTGCGGCTCGCCGAAGACGGTGGCGCCGTCCTGCGGGTGATCGGCGGAGGCGGTCAGCTCCTCCAGCTGCGCGGCCGGCAGCGGGTGGGCCAGCGCCTGCGAGCGCGCCGAGACGACCGGCCTGCGGGTGAGGGACGCGGCGGCCACGGCGGCGTTGTCGATGACGCGGTTGATGACCATGTCGGCGACCTCGGAGTCGACCTCCACCGGGTCGGCGGCGACCTCCGCGATCTTCCAGGCGAGCTGATCCTGACGGGCGAGGTTCTCATCGCTTCTGTGCACACGAACGTTGTGGAGCTTCACGTTACGAACCTACCTCGCCTACGCTCCTGCTATGGTCCCGCCGCCCTCCCTGCTCGCGTTCGCGCTCGCGTCCATCGCACTCATCGTGATCCCGGGGCCGAGCGTGCTGTTCGTGATCGGGCGGTCGCTGGCCCTCGGGAGGCTCGGCGGCCTCCTGAGCGTGCTCGGGAACGCGCTCGGGATGCTGCCGCTGGTCGTCGCGGTGTCGCTCGGGATCGGGGCGCTCGTCGCGCAGTCGATGGTGGCTTTCACGATCGTGAAGTTCGCGGGTGCGGCGTACCTGATGTACCTCGGCGTGCAGGCCATCCGGCACCGACGGCACACGGCTGTGACGCACGAGGCGACCCCGCCGCGGCGGTCTCACTGGCGGATCGTCGGCGAGGGGATGCTGGTCGGGCTGACCAACCCCAAGTCGCTGGTGTTCTTCGTGGCGGTGCTGCCGCAGTTCGTGAACTACCAGGCGGGCGCCATCCCGGCGCAGCTGTTCGAACTCGGGGTGGTGTTCCTGCTGCTGGCGCTGACGTTCGACAGCGTGTGGGCGCTCGCTGCGGGGACCGCCCGGGCATGGTTCGGGCGGTCACCGAAGCGGGTCGAACGGCTCGGCGCGACCGGCGGCGTGCTGATGATCGGACTCGGCGGCATCCTGGCGCTGACCGGGAACAAGCACTGAGGCTGGCGCGCTCGCTCGCGGCTAGATGTCGCCGGCCGTGGCGACGGGCACGACGACGGCGCGGCCCAGCGAGTGGAAGTGCGCGTTGAAGCCCAGCACGGCGGGCGTCGACTCCGGGTCGAGGTCGAGGTGGTCGACGTCGAGCGCGTGCACCACGACGTAGTAGTGGTGCGTGCCGGTCCCGGGAGGCGGTCCCGCGCCGGTGAAGCTCTTCGAGCGCAGCTCGTTCGAGAGCATGGCGGCGCCCTGCGGGAGGTTCGCTCCGCCTTCGGCGCCCGCACCGGACGGCAGCGAGGTCACCGAGGCCGGGATGTTGTAGACCGCCCAGTGCCAGAATCCCGAGCCGGTCGGGGCGTCCGGGTCGTGGATGGTGACGGCGAAGCTCTTCGTCTCGGCCGGGAACCCGCTCCAGGAGAGCTGCGGCGAGACGTCGCCACCGCCTCCGCCCGCGCCCCACTGTGCGCTGTCGAGCTTGCGGTCGTCGGCGACGTCGTCGCTTGTGACGGTGAACTGAGGAACGGCGCCGAAGCGCTCCAGCGGATCTCTCGACATGCCGCCCACGCTACGCCCGCTGCGTCGTCTCCGTCACGGTCGCGGGGACGGCACGGCGGCGGAAGCGGCGCGGGAGACCGGCGATCCCCCAGCCGGTGACGCGCAGCATCGCCTCGGCGACGATGCTGCCGCTCATCTTGGACACCCCGTGCTCGCGCTCGACGAAGGTGATCGGCACCTCCACGACGGTGAGGCCGGCGTCGTATGCTCGGCGCAGCATGTCGATCTGGAAGCAGTAGCCCTGGCTCTCGACGTCCTCGAAGCGGATACGGCGCAGGGCGTCGGCGGTGAACGCGCGGTAGCCTCCGGTCACGTCCTTCGCCGGGACGCCGAGCCAGAGGCGCGAGTAGGTGCTGCCGCCCTTGGAGAGGAAGCGCCGGCGCGCGGGCCAGTTGACCACGCCGCCGCCCTCGACCCAGCGGGAGCCGAGCACGAGGTCGGCGCCGTCCGCCGCGTCGCCCTGCGGAACCGTGCGGAGGCCGGCGAGGAGTGAGGGAAGCTCTTCGGGGCGGTGCGAGCCGTCGGCGTCCATCTCGACCACAGCGTCGTAACCATCGGCGAGCGCCCAGGCCATCCCGGCCCGGTAGGCGGCGCCCAGCCCCTCCTTGCCCGCGCGGTGCAGGACCTTGACGTTGGCGTCGGTCGCGGCGAGCGCGTCCGCGATCTGGCCCGTGCCGTCCGGCGAACCGTCGTCGACCACGAGGACGTCGACCTCCGGCGCCGAAGCGCGGATCCGTCCGACCACGGGTCCGATGTTCTCCCGCTCGTTGTACGTGGGCAGGATGACGATGGTTCGCATACAACCACTGTGGTCTATTCCGCTGAACGGATGGCGAACGAATCTGTCTGTTCTCGCATCCGGCGCTGCTAGCATCCCCCGGTGCCCGTCGCGAAAGTCCTCCTCTTTTACGCCTTCGCACCGCTCCCCGACCCGGACGCGGTGCGGCTCTGGCAGCGCGACCTGTGCGAGGCGCTCGGGCTGCGCGGGCGCATCCTGCTGTCGAAGGACGGCGTCAACGGGACGCTGGGCGGCGAGCTGGACGCGCTGAAGCGGTATCTGCGGAAGACGAAGGACTACGCGGCGTTCCACGATCTCGACGTGAAGTGGAGCGAAGGATCGGGGCTTGACGCCTCGGGGGCGTCGCTCGACTTCCCGCGCCTCTCGGTGCGGGTGCGCGAGGAGATCGTGTCGTTCGGGGCGCCGTCGGAGCTCCGGGTGGACGAGTCGGGCGTGGTCGGCGGAGGCGAGCGGCTCGACCCGGACGCGCTGCACACGCTCCTGGGCTCCCGCGACGACGTGGTCTTCTTCGACGGGCGCAACCGGTTCGAGGCGGAGATCGGCCGGTTCCGCGGGGCTGTGGTGCCCGATGTGGCGACCACCCGCGAGTTCGTCGCGGAGCTGGAGAGCGGACGGTACGACCACCTCAAGGACAAGCCGGTCGTGACGTACTGCACCGGCGGGATCCGCTGCGAGGTGCTGTCAGGGCTGATGCGGTCGCGCGGGTTCGGGGAGGTCTACCAGCTCGACGGCGGAGTGGTCCGCTACGGCGAGCGCTTCGGCGACGACGGGTTGTGGGAGGGCTCGCTCTACGTGTTCGACGGGCGCGGCTCTGTGCGGTTCTCCGATCATGCGGCGGTCCTCGGGCGATGCGCGGGGTGCGGGGCGGCGACGTCGCGGATGCGGAACTGCGTCGATCTGTCGTGCCGGGAGCAGCTGGTGGTGTGCGAGGAGTGCGACGCCGTGGAGTGCGCGGCGCACGCGGCGTGATGGCGGGGTAGTCCTCCCTTTCGTCCTCCACAGGATGCGTGATCGGGGACTTCTCCACGGATCGCCGGGAACCATTGCTGGCCGTTTCGCGTTGCGGCCAAGATGAACTCCATGGATCCGGTCATCACCATCGTCTGGATCGTGTCGTTCGTCGTCGTCACGGTCACGGTCACGGGGCTCTCGCGTCGCGTGAACTGGTCTGCGCCCGTCGTGCTCGTGGTCGTCGGCGCGATCGCGTCGTTCATCCCGGGGGTTCCGCAGGTCGCTCTGGAGCCCGAACTCGTGCTGTACGGGCTGCTGCCCCCACTGTTGTTCGCCGCGGCCATCCAGACCTCGGTGGTCGACGTCCGCGCCAGGCGCGACGGCATTCTGCTGCTCTCGGTGGGGCTGGTGGTGTTCACGGTGGTCGTCGTCGGCTTCACGACCTGGCTGGTGGTGCCGGCGATCACGGTCGCCGCGGCGTTCGCCTTCGGGGCGGTGGTGGCGCCGACGGACACGGTGGCGGTGACGGCGATCGCGGGGCGCGTCCACCTCCCCCGGCGGCTCGTCACCGTGCTGGAGGGCGAGAGCCTGCTCAACGATGCGACCGCGCTCGTGGCGCTGAACGCGAGCATCGCCGCGATCGTCAGCATCGTGAACCCGTGGGCGATCGCGGGAGACTTCGTGATCGCCGTCGTGGTCGGGGTCGGGATGGGCCTCCTGGTGGGGTGGGTGCTCTCGCTCATCCGCAAGCAGCTCCGCTCCCCCGTCCTGGACACCTCGATCGGGTTGATCACGCCGTACCTGGCGTTCATTCCGTCGCAGTTCCTGCACGGGTCGGGCATCCTGTCCGTCGTCGTCGCGGGCCTCTACCTCGGCTACCGCTCTCCGACGATCCAGACTGCGGAGGCCCGGATCGCGGAGACGATCAACTGGCGGACGATCGAGTTCCTGCTGGAGAACGCGGTCTTCCTCTTCATCGGGCTGGAGCTGTCGAGCATCCTGAACTCGGCGTTCCGGTCGGGCATCACGGTGGCGCAGACGGTGTGGATCAGCATCGCGGTGCTGCTGGCGCTGTTCCTGGCGCGGTTCCTCTGGATGGTCGGCACGACGGCGCTCTACCGATACGGGCCGCAGCGCCTGCGCGAGCGCGGCTGGACCTGGCCGACCGGCATCGCTGTGTCGTTCGCCGGGATCCGCGGAGTGGTGACGCTCGCCGCGGTGTTCCTGCTGCCGGAGTCCACCCCGCACCGGGAGTTCCTGCAGTTCCTGGCGTTCGTCGTGGTGGTGGCGACCCTGTTGGAAGGGCTCGCGCTGCCGTGGGTCATCCGTCGGCTCAAGCTGCCGCCCCCGGACTTCGCGCAGGAGGCCGGGGAGATGGAGCGGCTGCTCGCCGAGGCACAGGCGGCCGGCCTGGAGCACCTGGAGTCGCAGGTGACCGGCAAGGAGGACGAACGGGTGATCGAACGTCTGCGGGTCAACGCGGTGTTCCTCTCCGAGGCGCTCGAGAATCCGGTGCCGGACGCGGAGGTGGCGGCTCCGCTCGAGTACCGGAAGCTGCGGCGGTCGATGATCGTCGCGGAACGGCAGGCGGTCCTGGAGGCGCGGGCGGAAGGGCGGTACCAGGAGCTGGCGGTGCGGTCGGTGCTCGCGTTCCTGGACGCGGAGGAGTCGGCGTTGAAGGCGGGAGGGACGGAGGGGAAGAAGTTGATGTGAGTCGGAATGCGCGCCGGAATGCGCGCCAGGGGCGTGAGCGTGCGGTGGCGATGGGACGGCGCGGTCAGCGGACGGTGGTGTCGTCGGCGGGGGCGTCCTCCGCGGCGAGCGCGGCGGCCTCCTGGGCGTCGGGATCCGCGGCGGTGGGGGTCGCTGTGGTGAGAGCGTCTGCGCCGGTGGACGCACCGCGCCGTGGCCGCACCCGGGGTCGACGGGCCCAGAGCCGTGCACGCTGGGACGACAGGGCGAGCACCACCAGGATGTCGAGCGGGAGGCCGAGGATGTTGGTCCGGAGGGTGACCTGCTCTCCGCCGTTGAAGAAGTCGATCGCGGCCAGGATGATCAGCAGCGCGCTGTACGACATGGCGACGATCCTCGCCCAGTTGCTCCCCGTGAAGACGAGGAGCGCGATGGCGAAGTAGAACACCAGCCCGGCGGCGAACAGGCCCATCGCGATGCCGAACACCAGGTCGGCGCTCTGCTGCTCGGCAGCCGTGAGAGCCTTGCCGGTCTCCGAGAGGAGCTCCGAACGGATGAACAGCGGCCAGGCCAGCACGGTGAGCACCACGGTCAGCACACCGGCCAGCACGCGGAGCACCATGAGCAGGAAGCCGAGCGTGGTCGGCACGGGGCGGTGCTCGGCGCGGGCGAGGCGGCGCTGATCTGCGTCGGCGGCGACCGCGACGGCACGCGGCTCGACCACCACCGAGGACAGGTCGACGACGGGGAGGTCGCCGTCCGTCTCGATCGCGTCGCCGCCGCCGTTGCGTGCGTGGTAGCCGGACGAGAAGTCCCGGATCACCGCGACCTCCGCACCGATGTCCGCCCGCTCGAGAGTGGAGACGATGTGGTCGCGTTCGATGTCGGTGTTCGCGTCGATCTTGTGCGTGATCTGCAGAGTGAAGAGCGAGAAGCCGACCGAGCGGTCGAAGGTCCCGGCCGCGAGCCAGTCGACGCGGTGGCCGCCCGGGAGCAGCCAGCCCTCGGGGCAGCGCCAGAACCGGACGTGGTGACGCTTGGCCGGGTTGCCCTTGACCTCTTGCTGGTAGGCGACGTCCTGCTGATGCCCGAACAGGAACAGTGGACTCACCGGCGCTTCGTCGTAGCTGCGGCGCAGCAGGGTCGAGGTGATGATGCGGCGGCTGGAGGCGGCGGTCACGTCGTCGGCGCGGGTCCAGCCGGCCTGGATCATCGCCTCGTCCAGCTGCGCCTCCGACCCGAGCAGCGCGAGGTTGATCGGGTCGCCGAGGAGGCCGTCGCTCGTGCGGGCGCGGCCGATGAAATAGTCGGGCACGTAGATCTGGGTGAGGATGCGGTGCAGCCGCGGCAGCACCAGGTAGGCGAGGACGACCCAGAACACGATGAAGAAGAGGAGCAGGAACCAACCCCACGAGAAGCTCTCGGTCAGGATGATCCACGCCAGCCAGACGGCTGCGACGCCGCCGAACACGAAGAAGACGTTGTCTGCGACGGCGTTGACGGACATCCGCCGGCCGGTGGCGGAGAGGGTCTTGGCGGGGGTCGGGGGGCTAGGCCGCCCTCCATCGTCGGCCGCGGGCTGCGCTCGCGGCGGCCCCTCCGGATCAGCGGCGCCCGCCATGCGCTCATCCTAGAGCGCGCCGGGCGCGGGTCGTAGGGTGGCGTCATGACCTCCATCACCGAACGCGGCTCCGAGCTGCGTCGCCTCCACGACGCCCCCGAGCTGCTGCAGGTCGTCAACGTGTGGGACGCGATCAGCGCGAAGGCGGTCGCCGCCCTCCCGGAGACGCGCGCGCTGGCCACAGCCAGCCACTCGATCGCCGCGGCGCTCGGCTACGAGGACGGCGAGAACATCCCGCTCGACCTCATGCTCGACATGGTCGGCCGGATCGTCGCGACCACCGACCTCCCGGTGAGCGCCGACCTCGAAGGCGGGTACGGCGACCCTGGCGAGACGATCCGCCGGGCGATCGGCGTCGGCGTGGTCGGGGCGAACCTGGAGGACCAGGTCCGCCCGTTCGAGGAGGCCGTCGCACACGTGCGGGCGGCTGTCGCGGCGGCCGACGCCGAAGGGGTGCCGTTCGCGCTCAACGCCCGCACGGACGTCTGGATCAGGGACTCGTTCCCGACGGCCGCGGAGAAGACCGAGGAGGCGATCCGCCGCGGGCGCGCGTTCCTCGACGAGGGCGCGACGTGCGTGTTCGTGCCGGGACGGCTGGACGAGGAGACCGTGACGCAGCTCGTCGGCGGGATCGGGGTGCGGAAGGTGAGCGTGATCGCGGTGCCGGGGTCACTGCCACCGGCGCGCCTCCACGAGCTGGGCGTGGCCCGCGTCTCGTACGGGCCGTGGCCGCAGCGCGTGGCGCTCGCCGCGTTGCAGCGGGCCGCGGCGGAACTGTATGCGGGCGGCGAGCTTCCGGGGGACGTTCCGGCGACCCTGAATTGACCGCGGGCCGCGCGAGCCGTCACGGCCGCGTTGCGCCCCGAGCAGCCGAGCCTCCCAGGACCGACGCCCACCCGCCTCCCACCACCGAAGGAGAAGCATGACCGACTTCCGTGCCATCGTCATCGAGCAGGAGAAGGAGGGGTCCCGCATCCTCGCGCACACCGCCGAGGTGCGGCGGGTGACCGATGCGTTCCTCATGCCGGGGGACGTGACCGTCGCCGTCGAGTTCTCCGATCTCAACTACAAGGACGGGCTCGCGATCGCCGGCAGGCCGGGGGTCGCGCGGGTGTCGCCGCTCATCCCGGGCATCGACCTCGTGGGCGTCGTGGAGGCGTCGGAGGATCCCCGGTGGCGGCCCGGCGACCGGGTGGTGCTCAACGGGGACGGGATCGGCGAGGGGCATCATGGCGGGCTCGCCGAGCGCGCGCGGGTGCGCGGGGACGCGCTCGTGCGGGTGCCGGACTCGCTCAGCTCTGCGCAGGCGGCGGCGATCGGGACGGCAGGATTCACGGCGATGCTGGCCGTCCTGGCGCTGGAGCGCAACGGGGTCCAGCCGGAGGCCGTGCACGCCGAGGGGTCGAGCGTGCTGGTGACGGGCGCCGCAGGCGGGGTCGGGTCGGTGGCGATCGCCCTGCTGGCGAAACTCGGCTATCCGGTTACCGCGTCCACCGGGCGGCCGGAGGAACTGGCGGGATACCTGACGGACCTCGGGGCGACGGAGATCATCGACCGGGCCGAGTTCTCCCTCGAAGGCCGGCCGCTGCAGAGCCAGCGCTGGGCCGGGGCGGTCGACTCGGTCGGCAGCCAGACGCTCGCGAACGTGCTGGCCCAGACGCGGTACGGCGGGACGGTCGCGGCGTGCGGGCTCGCGCAGGGGCCCGACCTCCCGGCGACCGTCATGCCGTTCATCCTGCGGGCGGTGACGCTGGTCGGGATCAACTCGGTCGAGGCGCCGGCGGCCCTGCGGGAGACGGCGTGGCGCCGGCTCGCGACCGACCTGGACGAGGAGGCGCTCGCCGCGATGACGCGGTTCATCCCGCTGACGGAGGCGATCCCGGCGGCGGAGGACATCCTCGCCGGGCGGCTGCGCGGTCGGACGGTGGTGGACGTGCGCGCCTGACGTCCGGCCGCCACGCGCGCCCCTGCAATAGGCTGACCGCATGATCGTGCTTGCGACCGTCGTCGTCACGCTGGCTGCCGTGCTCCACGTCGGGATCTTCTTCATGGAGAGCGTCGGGTGGGTGCGGCCCGGAGTCTGGAAGCGGTTCGGGGTCGCCGATCAGGCGGCCGCGGACACGACGCGGCCGATGGCGTACAACCAGGGGTTCTACAACCTCTTCCTCGCCATCGGGGCGGTCATCGGGCTCATCCTGCTCGGCGTCGGGGCGCACGCCGCAGGGCTCGCGCTCATCTACTTCACGATGGGGAGCATGCTCGCAGCCTCGGTCGTGCTCGTGACCACCGGGCGGGGATACCTCCGGTCGGCGCTCATCCAGGGCATCCTGCCGTTGATCGGCATCGTGCTCCTGCTGTTCTCGTAGGCCCGCCCCGGCACACCGCTAGCGCAGCGGCGGCGCCAGCGACTCGGGACGGAGGCCGCGGCCGATCAGGCGTGCGGTGAGGCGCTGCGCCACCGGGGTCGCCGCGGCGATCGCCAGGCGCAACGCGGGCGACGGCGAGCGCGAGAGCAACGGACCGGCGCCCGGGCGGGTGATGCCGCGGTGCGCGGCGAGCTGGATGCGCTGCATCCACGTCACCGGAGGGAGGCGCCGACGCTGCACCGCGTCCAGGAGCCGGAGGTCGACCGGGCCGTCGCGCAGGGGCGCGGCGAGCGCGTTGGCGGTGGCGACGGCGTCCTGGACGGCGTAGTTGACCCCGACGCCGAAGGCCGGGGACATCGCGTGCGCGGCGTCCCCGATCGCGAGGAAGCCGTGCCGGTACCAGCGCGGGAGGCGGTCGATCTGGACGCTCAGCAGTTTGAGCGGCTCCCAGTCGGTGATCGTCTCCAGCGGCTCGCGCAGGAACGGGGCGGCGCCGGCGACGGCCGAGCGGAAGGCGGGGAGACCAGCCGAGCGCAACTGGTCGATGCCGCCCTTCGCGATGACCAGGCCGGTCTGGAAGTAGTCGCCGCGGTCGATCGTGATCACCATCGCGCCATCGCCCAGGTAGGCGAGCGTGGACGGCTGGGTCTGCGCGGGCTTCGGGAGGCGGAACCAGATCACGTCGATGGGCACGCCGAAGCGCCGCGGACGGAGGCCGGCGGCGGCGCGCAGGACCGAGTCACGGCCGTCCGCGGCCACGGTCAGGTCGGCCGTCACCTCCAGCGGGCCGTCGGGGCCCCGCGCCGTGAGCCCCCGCACCACGTCGCCGTCGCGGAGGAGGCCGGTCGCCTCGGTCCGCATCAGCAGCCGGAAGTTCGGATAGCGCTCCGCCTCTCCGGCCAGGAAGGTCAGGAAGTCCCACTGCGGCGCGAGCACGAGGAAGTCGTCGGGCGGCGGCAGCCTCCCGAAGTCGATGGGGTGCAGCCGGGTGCCGTCCACGACCGCGTCGAGCGTGCGGATGCTGGTGTGCGGGAGGCCGAGGAAGGCGTCCCGCAGCCCGAGCTCGCCGAGCACGCCGACGGTCGACGGGTGGATGGTGTCGCCGCGGAAATCCCGGAAGAAGTCGGCGTGCTTCTCCAGCACGACCACGTCGAGTCCGGCGCGGGCGAGGATGAGCCCGAGCATCATCCCGGCGGGTCCACCCCCGGAGACAGCGCAGGACGCCTGCAGCGATTCCATCACCACGAAGCGTAGTCTCCCCCCCATGGCGATCCTCGGCTCCGTCCTCATCGCGCTCGCGGCGGTCGTGCACCTCGTGTTCTTCGCGATGGAGAGCATGCTGTGGTCGTCGCCGAACGTGTGGCGGCGCTTCGGGCTCACGTCGCAGCGGGACGCCGACGTGGTGCGGCCGATGGCCTACAACCAGGGGTTCTACAACCTCTTCCTCGCGGGCGGGGCCGCCGTCGGACTGGTGCTGTACTGGACGACCCTGCGCCACGTCGGCTTCGGGCTGATGTTCTTCACCGGGGCGTGCATGGTGCTGGCCTCGGTCGTGCTGCTCACGACCGGGCGCCGGTTCTGGGGCGCGTCACTGCTGCAGGGGGTGCCGCCGCTGGTCGGGCTGGTGCTGTTCTCGGTCGCGCACGCGGGATAGCACCGCGCACGCCGGACAGCGCGTCAGTCGATGACCTCGCCGTCGGCGGGGATCTCCCCCACACCCACGCGCAGCGCCTCCACCAGCTTGGCGGCGTGCGGCGTCGACACGATCACGCGGGAGAACTCCTCGCCGTCGAGGTCGACGACCACCGCGGCGCGCTGCTTGCCCTTGATGAGCAGGAAGTCCTTGCCGCCGTGGAACTTCCACGTGCCAACCGAGAGTGTGAGCGGGACGGCCGCTCCCGGAGCACGGATGCCGCGGATCCAGATCCACGGGTCCTCCGTGATCGCGACCGATCGGATGCTCTCCCGCGGGATCACCAGATCCTCCCGACGCACGGAGAGCACCTTCTCGGCCCGGGTGAGGTGGATCTCCAGGCGGTCGGGGTGAACGTGCAGGTCGGCCATAGGTCTATCCTGCCCGCCGACCGGCGCCGACGGGGGTCGTGAATCTCACAAACCCGTAACCGTTGGGTTGGAGGACGCCCCGGGAACCGTCGGAGGACTCGCATGATCCGCAAACCGCACCGGCATGTATCCTTCTCGTCGTGGCAACGCAGCGGCGGACTCCGGGCTCGCAGACTTCACTTCGTGAAGCCAACCGGGCTCGGATCGTCGACGCCATCAAGAAGCACGGCGGCCTGACCCAGGTGGAGCTGGCCGGTGCGACTGGGCTCTCCCCCGCCACGGTCTCCAACATCGTCAAGGAGCTGTCGACCTCCGGCGTGCTGCATACGGCGCAGAGCATCCGATCGGGCCGGCGCGCCCAGCACGTCACGCTCGCGCACGCGCTTGGGCTCGTCGTCGGCGTCCACTTCTCGACCAGGCACCTGCGGGTCGCCCTGGCCGACGTGGCGAACACGGTCGTCGCCGAGAACCACATGCCGCTCGCCAAGGACCACCGCGCCGACAACGAGCTCGACAAGGTGGCGCTGCTGCTGACGGACATGCTCGACTCCGTCGACGCCTCCCGCGACGAGGTGCTGGCAGTCGGGCTCGCGGTGCCCGCGCCGCTCGACCGGGCCACCGGCACGATCGCGCGCAGCGGCATCATGCGCGGCTGGGACGGCGTCGTGATCGCGGAGGCGCTGGAACGCCGGGTGAAAAGACCCGTCTTCATCGACAATGCGGCCAACCTCACCGCCCTCGCGGAGTCGCGGCTCGGCGCCGGGCGCGGCAAGCGCACGTCGATCACCCTGGAGGTCGGCGACGGGATCGGCGCCGGCCTGCTGCTCAACGGGCAGCTGTTCCGCGGCAACAACGGCGTGGCCGGCGAGTTCGGGCACACCACGATCCGCGAGAACGGCCCGCTCTGCCGGTGCGGCAACCGCGGCTGCCTGGAGGCCATCGCCGGCGGCCCCGCGATCCTGGACGAGCTGCGCGACCACCTCGGCAGCCTGAAGCTGGGCGACGTCGTCCTCCAAGCCATGGCGGGAGACGCGCGCTGCATCCGGGCGATCGCCGACGCCGGCCGGCACATCGGGATCGCGACGGCGAACCTCTGCAACCTGCTCGACCCGGAGCGGGTCGTCGTGGGCGGCGAGCTCGCCCGCGCGGGAGAACTCCTGCTCGGCCCGATGCGTCACGCCGTCGAGCGTTCGATCATCGTCAACGAGGACCTCATGCCCGACATCGTCCAGGGCCAGCTCGGCGTGCGGGCGGCCACCCTCGGCGCCGTCGCCCACGCGGTCGACAGCATCTCGATCACGTCCGGAGGGGTGGCCGTCTGAGGGTCTGAAACCACCGTGACCCCCGTTGCCCCCCATCCGTGACGAACCGTTATCGAAAGCTTGAATTCAAGTATTGACGCCAACCGGCGGCCCCTGACACACTCAACCCAGTCGCCAACGTCGGCGGCTCGAATCGGAGGTTTTTCAATGAAGATCGCCACCAAGAGAGCGGTCATGGTGTCCGCAGCGGTCCTGGCCACAGCCCTCACCCTCACAGCCTGTTCCAACGGTTCCGGTAACACCTCGACGAACAACGCGTCGGGCGCCGCGAACGCCAAGATCGGCCTCCTCCTCCCCGACTCCGTCACCGCCCGCTACGAGGCGGCGGACAAGCCCTACTTCGAGGCGAAGGTCAAGTCGCTCTGCTCCGGCTGCACGGTCCTGTACGCGAACGCGGACGGCGACGCGAGCAAGCAGCAGCAGCAGGCCGAGTCCATGCTGACGCAGGGTGTCAAGGTCCTCGTCCTCGACCCGTTCGACGGTGAGGCCGCCGCGTCGATCGTCGGCGAGGCGAAGGCCAAGAACATCCCGGTCATCTCCTACGACCGCCTCATCGACAGCCCCGACCTGAACTACTACATCTCGTTCGACAACGAGAAGGTCGGACAGCTGCAGGCCACGGCGCTGGTGGACAAGCTGAAGAAGGACAACGTGCCCGCGGGCAGCGGCATCCTGATGGTCAACGGCTCGCCGACCGACAACAACGCGACCCTCTTCAAGAAGGGCGCGCACAGCGTCATCGACTCCAGCGGCTACAAGGTGCTGGCCGAGTACGACACACCAGGATGGGACCCCGCCAAGGCCCAGGACTGGGTGTCCGGTCAGGTCTCGCAGTTCAAGAACCAGATCAAGGGCGTCTACGCGGCGAACGACGGCACCGGCGGTGGCGCGATCGCGGCCATGAAGGCGGCCAACCTCAGCCCGCTGCCCCCGACGACCGGTCAGGACGCTGAGCTCGCGGGTATCCAGCGGATCCTCGCCGGCGACCAGTACATGACCGTCTACAAGGCGCTGAAGCCGGAGGCCGAGCAGGCGGCGACCCTCGCCATCGCTCTGACCAAGGGCCAGAAGCCGTCCGAGCAGACCACCCAGGTGGCCACGGCCGGCGGCGCCAAGATCGCGTCCATCCTGCTGACCCCGGTCGCGGTGACCACGGACAACATCGAGTCCACGGTCGTGAAGGACCAGTTCTACGGCTCGGACTCCGCAGCCAAGATCTGCACCGCGGACTACAAGGCGGCGTGCGACAAGTACGGCATCAAGTAGTCGAAAGAACCACCAGGGGCCACCCGGCCCGGGGCGCGGAACACCGCATCCCGGGCCGGGTGGTTCCGCCATACAGTTACCAAGACAGCACTATCCAGCACCACGCGACAGCATCGCGTCAGGCCCGAAGGAGAACGCCGTGACGATGGAATCCGCGGTCACCGACCAGGAGCGGTCCAGCCGAGAGCCCGTCCTCTCGCTACGGGGGGTGTCGAAGGGGTTCGGAGCCGTGCAGGCGCTCACCGACATCCACCTCGACGTCTACCCGGGTGAGGTCGTCGCCCTCGTCGGCGACAACGGGGCCGGGAAGTCGACCCTGGTCAAGATCCTCGCGGGAGTGCACCCGCAGGACGCCGGGACGATCACCTTCGACGGCCAGGACGTGAGCATCCCCTCGCCGGCCGCGTCCCGCTCGCTCGGCATCGCCACGGTCTTCCAGGATCTCGCGCTCTGCGACAACCTCGACGTCGTGTCCAATCTCTTCCTCGGTCGGGAGATCACCCGAGGAACGCTCGACGAGGAGGAGATGGAGAAGCGGTCGTGGAGCCTGCTGCGGCAGCTCTCGGCGCGGATCCCGTCGGTCCGCATCGCCGTCGCGTCGCTCTCCGGAGGCCAGCGCCAGACGGTCGCGATCGCCCGTTCGCTGATCGGCGACCCGCGCATCGTCATCCTGGACGAGCCGACGGCGGCCCTCGGTGTCGCCCAGACCGCCGAGGTGCTGAACCTGATCGAGCGGCTGCGCGAGCGCGGCCTCGGGGTCATCCTGATCAGCCACAACATGGCCGACGTCCAGGCGGTCGCCGACCGTGTGGCCGTCCTGCGGCTCGGCCGCAACAACGGGGACTTCCGGGTTCCCGACGTCAGCTACGAAGAGATCATCTCGGCGATCACCGGCGCCACCGACAACGTCGTCGCGCAGCGGGCCGAACGCATCGAGGAGCGCGTGGAGCGCATCGAGAACAGCGAAGGGAACGCCTGATGACCAAGGCACCAGAGACTCCGGCCCAGGTCGCTGCCGACCTCCAGGACGAGCGGCTCATCCGCGAGGAGGGGCTGGGCGGCGCGGTCCGCGCGTTCGGCCGCCGCGTGCGCGGCGGCGACCTCGGCTCCCTGCCGGTCGTCGTCGGGCTCATCGTGATCTGGGTGGTCTTCCAGATCCTCAACCCCAACTTCCTGAGCGCGAACAACCTGGTCAACCTGACTCTGCAGTGCGCCGCGATCGGCACGATCTCGATCGGCATCGTGCTCGTGCTGCTGCTCGGGCAGATCGACCTCTCCGTCGGCTCGGTCAGCGGCGTCGCGGCCGCCATCCTCGGCGTCGCGTTCACGCAGCTGCACTGGCCGCTGGCGCTGACCGTGATCGTCGCGATCCTCGCCGGGTCGGTGATCGGCCTCCTCTACGGCATCCTGTTCACCCGGTTCGGCGTGCCGAGCTTCGTGATCACGCTGGCCGGTCTGCTCGGCTTCCTGGGCGTGCAGCTCTGGATCCTCGGCCCGAACAGCTCGATCAACATCCCGTACGACTCGTGGATCGTGAAGTTCGCGCAGCAGACCTTCCTGCCGCCGTGGGCCGCCTATGCGCTTGCCGTGATCGCCGCGCTCGCCATGTTCTGGTCGGACTGGCGGCGCAACGTCCGCCGGCGCAACGCGGGACTCTCCGAGGGCTCGATGGCCGTCGTCCTGATCAAGGCGGGGCTGCTGCTCATCGGCCTGTGCATCGCCGTCTGGTACCTGTCGACCGACCGCGGCACCGGCGCGATGTTCCTGTTCTTCGTGATCCTCGTGATCATCATGAACTTCTTCCTGACGCGCACGAAGTGGGGCCGCTCGGTCTTCGCAGTCGGCGGCTCGGTGGAGGCCGCGCGCCGCGCCGGCATCAAGGTGAACCGCATCTTCATCAGCGTGTTCATCCTGTGTTCGACGTTCGCCGCGATCGGCGGACTGCTCGCCGCGGCCCGCCTCGCCTCGGTCAGCGCGGGATCCGGTGGCACGGACACGAACCTGAACGCGATCGCCGCGGCGGTCATCGGCGGCACGAGCCTCTTCGGAGGCCGCGGCTCCGCGTGGTCGGCCCTGCTCGGCATCCTGGTCATCCAGTCCATCTCGAACGGCCTGACGCTGCTCAACCTCGACTCGTCGTACCGCTTCATGATCACCGGCGCGGTCCTGCTGCTCGCCGTGATCATCGACTCGCTGTCCCGCCGCTCGCGCGAATCGCACGGGCAAGGCTAGCCGGACAGCGCTCCGGGCGGGTGTGAGAAGGTGGACCGGTGACCCGAACCACCACCTTCCACGCCCGCCTTCTCCGTTCGGGCGTGGATCCGCAGACCGTGACGGTGCGGGCGTCGTCGGACGTCCCGCCGCGCACGCTGCGGCGGGCGGCGGGAGGCGGCGGGGCGCTCAACTTCGACGTCTACGCACTGCTCGACGCGGACGGCTGGCCCGCGTCCGCCACGTACACGTACGTCGAGTCCCTCTCGCGCGAGCCGTCCGCCGCCGACGAGTGAGTCGAAGGGCACGTAAACGCCCCTAAAGCGGTGTTTTAGGGGCGTTTACGTGCCCTTCGGCGGAGGGGGTTTAGGCCGGGGTGGCCTGCGCGGCCGCGCGGGCGGCGGCCGGGAGGGCCTCGAGGATGCGGCCGACGGCCGTGTCGTCGTGGGCGGCCGTGACGAACCACGCCTCGAAGACGCTCGGCGGCAGGGAGACGCCCGCGTCCAGCATCGTGTGGAAGAACGGACGGTAGCGGAACGCCTCCTGCGACTGCACCTCGGCGTACGTGCGCGGGGCCGCCGCGAAGTCGCCGAAGACGAAGCTGAACAGGTTGCCGGCGCGCTGCACGCGGTGGGCGACGCCCTCCGCGGCCAGGGCGTCGGAGACGGCGCTCGACAGGGTGTCGGCGACGACATCGAGCCGGTCGTAGACGGCCTCGTCGGCGTTCGCCAGCGTGGCGAGGCCGGCGGCGACGGCGACCGGGTTCCCGGAGAGCGTGCCCGCCTGGTAGACCGGGCCGGTCGGCGCCAGGAAGTCCATCAGCTCCGCGCGCCCGCCGACGGCCGCCAGCGGCATCCCGCCGCCGATGACCTTGCCGAACGTGACGAGGTCGGGAGTGTAGCCGCGGTCGAGGCCCCAGAATCCCGCCTCGCTCACCCGGAAGCCGGTGAGCACCTCATCCAGGATGAGCAGTGCGCCGTACTCGTGCGCGAGGTCGGTCAGCGCGGCGTTGAAGCCCTCGTCGGGGGCGACGACGCCCATGTTCGCGGCGGCGGCCTCGGTGATCACGGCCGCGATGTCCGGGCCGTTCGCCTCGAAGGCGGCGCGGACGGCGTCGAGGTCGTTGTACGGCAGCACCAGCGTCTGCGCGGCCGTCGCCTCGGTCACGCCGGCCGAGCCGGGCAGTGCGAGCGTCGCGAGCCCCGAGCCGGCCTCGGCGAGGAGGCTGTCGGAGTGGCCGTGGTAGTGGCCGGCGAACTTGATCAGCAGCGGACGGCCGGTGAAGCCGCGCGCCAGGCGGATCGCGGTCATCGTCGCCTCGGTGCCGGTGGAGACGAGTCGCAGCTTGTCGATGAACGGCACCCGGCCGAGCACGGCCTCCGCCAGCTCGGTCTCGGCCGGCGTGGAGGCGCCGAACGAGAGCCCGCGCGCTGCGGCCTCCTGCACGGCGGTGATCACGGCGGGATGCGCGTGGCCGAGGATCGCCGGACCCCAGGACGCGACCAGGTCCACGTACTCGCGGCCTTCGGCGTCCACGATGTACGGGCCGCGGGCCGAAACCATGAAGCGCGGCGTGCCGCCGACCGAGCGGAAGGCGCGGACCGGTGAGTTCACGCCGCCGGGGATGACCCGCTGCGCGCGCTCGAACTGGGCGAGGTTGACGTCGCCGATCGCGACGCCGTCGGCGAGCCCCTGGAGGTCCTGCGAGCCGGTGTTGAGGTAGTCGTTCATCGGAGCCATCCCGCGACCTCGGTCGCCCAGTAGGTGAGCACGGCGTCGGCGCCCGCACGGCGAACGCCGATCAGGGTCTCCTCGATGACGCGCTCGCGGTCGATCCAGCCGTTCGCGGCTGCGGCCTCCACCATCGCGTACTCGCCGGAGACCTGGTAGGCCCAGACCGGCACGTCGCTGATGGCGGCGACGTCGCTGAGGACGTCGAGGTAGCTGAGGGCCGGCTTCACCATGAGGATGTCCGCGCCCTCGTCGAGGTCGAGCTGCGCCTCGCGCAGTCCCTCGCGGCGGTTGGCCGGGTCCTGCTGGTAGGCGCGGCGGTCGCCGGAGAGCTGCGAGTCCACGGCCTCCCGGAACGGGCCGTAGAAGCCGGAGGCGTACTTGGCGGCGTAGGCGAGGATGACGACGTCTGTGCGGCCGGCGGCGTCGAGCGCGTCGCGCACGGCGGCGACCTGGCCGTCCATCATCCCGCTGAGGCCGAGGATCTGCGAGCCGGCCTCCGCCTGCGCGATCGCCATGTCGCGGTAGCGCAGCAGCGTGGCGTCGTTGTCGACGTGGCCTTCGCCGTCCAGCACTCCGCAGTGGCCGTGGTCGGTGAACTCGTCGAGGCACAGGTCGGTCTGGACGACCAGCGCGTCGCCCACCTCGGCGGCGACGGCGCGGGTGGCGACATTGAGGATGCCGTCCGGGTCGGTGGCGGCGGTGCCCACCGCGTCCCGCGTCTCCGGGACGCCGAAGAGCATGACGCCGCCGACACCGGCCTCCGCGGCCTCCACGGCGGCGCGCTTCAGGGAGTCGATGCTGTGCTGAGCGACGCCGGGCATGGAGCCGATCGGCTGCAGCTCGGCGGCGCCCTCCCGCACGAACAGCGGAAGGATCAGCTCGGCCGGGTGGAGGCGGGTCTCGGCCGTCAGACGGCGCAGGGCAGGAGACTGCCGAAGGCGCCGGGGCCGCACAACAGGATGCAACTCACTCACTCTCCCCAGCCTACGCCCGCGGCGCTGGGTGCCTGCCGTACGGCGGCGGTCCGGGGAGCCGGCGGTCAGGAGGCTTCGGAGCGCTCGGTGGCCGCGGCGGCGACGGCCTCGATGAGGGAGGTCGCCGTGCGCTCGTCGGCGATCACATCGACACGGAGGCCGTACTCCCGCGCGTCGCGCGCGGTCTGCGGTCCGATCGCGGCGACGAGGGTGCTCTCGGGGATCGGGCCGAGCTGCACCTGCACCTGCTCGGCCACGGAGCCGCTGGTGACGAGGATGGCCTGAACCAGGCCTTCGCGCACGTCGGCGACGATGCTCTCCGGCACCGCGATGCCCACGGTGCGGTAGGCGACCACGGACTCCACGTCATGGCCGATACGACGCAGCCCCTCGGTGAGCAGGGGCTTGGCGATCTCCGAGCGGAGGGTCAGGACGCGGAGCGGGACGACGCCCTCGGTGGCGGCCGTCCACTCCTCCAGCAGTCCGCGGGCGGAGTTGTCCTCGGACGGGACGAGGTCGACCGCGTAGCCTGCCGCGGCCAGCGCAGCGGCCGTGGTCTCGCCGACGGCCGCGATCCGCGTGGAGGGCGGGACGACCGCGCGCGCGGCGCTCAGCACGTCGACCGTGGTGGCGCTGGTGACGGTCACCCAGTCGAATCCGCCGTCCGCGAGCCGGGCCAGCGCGGCCTCCAGCGCGGGGGCGTCAGCGGTCGGCGCGAAGTTGATCATCGCGGCCACGACCGGCGACGCGCCCTTGGCGCGGAGGTCGGCGGCGACCGAGTCGCCCCACGGCCCGCCCCGGGGCACGAGCACGCGCCAGCCGGCGAGCGGCTTCGGGGAGGACGGGGTGGGGGTCATCATGCGCTCCCGAGCGGGGCCAGGTCGGCGGCCCCCGCGCCGAGCAGTTCGGCCACCACGCGGGCTCCGACGTCGTGCGCAGCCTCGGTGAGGTCGGCGAGGCCGAAGGAGTCCGGAGTGGCGGCGTGGGATGCCGTGAGCCGCTCGGTGCCGTCCGGGCGGTACACGGTGGCGGTGAGGAACAGCAGGCCGTCCTCGACCAGCGCGGTCGCGCCGATCGGAGCGGCGCAGCCGGCCTCGAGCCCGGCCAGCACCGCGCGCTCGGCGGTCGCGCAGGCGTGCGTGGTCGCGTGGTCGACGGCCTTCAGCGCGCGGGCGACGTCGCCGCGGCCGGTCTGCTCGCCCTCGCGGACCTCCAGCGCGAGCGCGCCCTGGCCGGGAGCCGTCGGAACCTGCGACAGGGCGAAGAAGTCGGTGACCGCGTCGAGGCGGCCGAGCCGGCCGAGACCCGCGGCGGCGAGCACGACGGCGTCGAGGTCGTCCTCCGCGACCCGGCCGAGCCGGGTGTCCACGTTGCCGCGGATGTCCACGACCTCCAGGTCGGGACGGACCGACTTCAGCTGAGCGACGCGACGGGGCGAGCCGGTGCCCACCTTCGCGCCCTCCGGCAGCGTCTCCAGCGTGAGGCCGTCGCGCGCGCACAGGGCGTCGCGCGCGTCGGCCCGCTTGGGCACGGCGCCGATGACGAGCCCGGGGGCCTGGGCGGTCGGCAGGTCTTTGAGCGAGTGCACCAGGAGGTCGCACTCGTCGGCGAGGAGGGCCTCCCGCAGCGCGGTGGCGAACACACCCGTGCCGCCGAGCTCGGAGAGCGACTCGCGCGAGGTGTCGCCGTGCGTGGTGACGGTGACCAGCTCGACGTCCAGCCCGGTCGCCCGCGCGATCGACTCGGCGACGGCGGTGGTCTGCGCGACCGCCAGCTGGCTGCCGCGCGTGCCGATACGCAGCACGCCGTCGCGTCGCGCGGACGCGCCGTCGGCCTTGCTCACCGTGCCGCTCACGGCGCGAGTCCCGCGGCGGCGGGCTTGAAGCCGAGGCGGACGTTCTCGCAGCAGCCCGGGCGGCACACGTCGTACCAGGGGCCGAGGGTGGTCAGCGCTGGACGCTGCTCGACCGGGACGCCGTCGCGGCGCTCCAGGACGAGGTCGACCAGGCCCTTCACGTAGCGGGCGTGGGTGCCGGGGGTCGGCACGCGGACGGCGACCAGGCCGTTCTCCCCGCTGGTCTCCATGGCCTCGTTGTCGAGATCCCAGAGGACCTCCATGTGATCGCTCACGAACCCGAGAGGGACGATGATCACAGCCTTGACGCCGAGCGCGGGCAGCTCCGCGATGCGGTCGTTGATGTCGGGCTCCAGCCACGGCATCGAGGGCGGCCCGGAGCGGGACTGGTAGACCAGGTCCCAGCCGATGACGCCGCCGGTGGCCTCCTGCGAGACGACCTCGGCGACGGCGAGGTGCTGGGCCGCGTAGGCGCCGCCTTCACCGAAGCCACGCTCGGCGGGGCCGGACTTTGCGGCGTCCGTCGACGGGATGGAGTGCGTCGAGTAGAGGATGCGGATCTCGGTCGCCGGGTCGATGCCGGGGACGCGCTCGCGCAGCTCGTCGACGGCGTTGCGCACGCCCTCGATGAACGGCTCGACGAAGCCCGGGTGGTCGAAGAACTGGCGCACCTTGTCGATCTGGATGGTGCCCTCCAGGCCCTTCTCCTCCAGCACGCGGGCGAAGTCCTCGCGGTACTGCCGACAGCTGGAGTAGGAGGAGTAGGCGCTGGTCGCGATGGCGATCAGCTTGGTGAGGCCGCGCTCCTGCGCCTCGGCGAGGGCGTCCTCCAAGTACGGGTCCCAGTTGCGATTGCCCCACAGCACGGGAAGGTCGATGCCGCGCGAGGCCAGCTCGGCCTCCAGCGCGGCCTTCAGCTCGCGGTTCTGGTCGTTGATCGGGCTCACCCCGCCGAAGTGGCGGTAGTGGTGCGCGACCTCCTCCAGGCGCTCCTCCGGGATGCCGCGGCCGCGGGTCACGTTGCGCAGGAACGGGATGACGTCGTCCTGGCCCTCCGGACCGCCGAAACCGGCGAGGAGGATCGCGTCGTACGCGACGGGCTCCGTCACGTGCTCCGGCCCGGACGCGGCGGCGTCGGTCGCGCCGAGCACCCGCGGAACGGCCTCGGTCCCGGTCACTGCAGGACCTCCACGACCTCGGCCGGCTGGATGCGGCGACCGGTGAAGAACGGCACCTCTTCGCGCACGTGGCGGCGCGCTTCGGTGTAGCGGAGCTCGCGCATCACGTCGACCAGGTCGGTGAGCTCGTCGGCCTCCAGCGGCAGGATCCACTCGTAGTCGCCGAGCGCGAACGCCGCGACCGTGTTGGCCAGCACCCCGCGGAACGCGGCGCCCTTGCGCCCGTGCTCGGCGAGCATCGTGGAGCGCTCCTCGTCGGGCAGCAGGTACCACTCGTAGCTGCGGACGAACGGGTAGACGCAGAGCCAGCCCCTCGCCTCCTTGCCGCGGAGGAATCCGGGGACGTGCTGGCGGTTGAACTCGGCGTCGCGGTGCACGCCCATGGCGTTCCAGGTCGGCAGCAGCGCCTTGAAGAGGCGGGTGCGGCGGAGCTGGCGGAGGCCCCACTGCAGGGTCTCGGCCTCGGGGCCGTGCAGCCAGACCATGATGTCGGCGTCGGCCTTGAGGCCGCTCACGTCGTACAGCCCGCGGGTGACGACGCCCTGCAGCTCGATGTCGGCGATCACGCCTTCGAGCTCCTGGACGGCCCGCGGCACGTCGGTGCCGTCGAGGTCGTCGGGACGCGCGGGGTCCCGGCGCAGGACGGCCCAGAGGGTGAAGCCGCTGGGGCTTTCGGGGGTGGTGTCTTCGGGGGCGGTCGACTCTGCCGGAACGGCAGCCGGGGTACTCATACCGACAGTCTCCCTCGCAAAGCTGAGAAGGCAAAAACCGGACGGGTCGCGTCAGCGGCCCGGGACCCCGCCGTCAGCGACGGGAGGCGGCGACGATCCCCCAGACCGCGCCCCCCACGACGACGGCCACCCCGACCGCGAGGCCGACGAGCGCCAGCGGGTTCTCGTCGCGGAGCCTGCGGAACCGTTCGGATGCCCGCGCGGGGACGTTGAGCTTGTACTGGATGGCGTCGATCGTGGCGGCCAGGTCGGCGCGGGCCGTCTCGACGCCGTTGCGGTCAGTTGTCATACTTGCCCAGCCCCTTCACTGCGTCGATGTCGGACTTGACGCTGGCGATGGTCTGCTTGGGCGCGGCGCCGTCCATCCTCTTGAACGAGCCGACACCGACGAGCGCGAGGATCACGGCGATCACGACGAGGGCGCCGAAAACGATGAGCGCCGCGGCCCAGCCGGGCAGAACGACGGCGAGCCCCAGGATCGCTGCGGCGACGAGCACGCCGAGCGCGAAGAAGAGGAACGCGGCGGCGACCACGAAGAGCCCTATGCCGATCCCGGCATACTTCGCCTTCTCGGCGTACTCGGCCCTCAGATTCGCCAGCTCGGCCTTCACCAGCTGGATCAGCAGCCGCGGGAGCGACGCGATCAGCTCACCCAGCGACTGCGACCTGGCACGTTCCCGATCGGTCATCGGCTCACCGCCCTTCCGTGGCACCCGTACTGAATGTTCGCGACCGGATCAGGCCGTCTCAGGATCATCTCGCGTGACGGGGACGACGGCCACCCCCGGCTTGCCGGAACCGGAACGAGTCTCCTTGCGGCGGTCGTTCGCGCGGACCACGGCCTTCTTGATCGTGATGTAGATCGCCTCGGGCGCCTCGCCGACCTTCTGGGCGACGTAGTCCTCGACGGCGTTCACCTGCTTTTGCACCCCCGGCGACTCCCAGACCTTGAGGGCGGCCGACTTCATCTGCTCGTAGCGCTTGCGACCGGCGCGCGTGCCGAGCACGTAGCCCACCGCCGCACCCGTCACGAAGAGAATCTTGCCCCGCATTCCGTCTCACCCCTCCAGGTCGTCGGTCAGTGCCTTCCAGCGTAGACCCCTGGCCCGTTCCGCCACCCGGCGCGCGTCCGGGATGACGGACGCGAGCCCGGTCCCGGTCAGCCAGGAGCCGGTCACCTCGAGCCCCTCGACGTTCTCAGCTGCCTCGCGGACGCGCTGGATGCGCTCCCGCTGCCCCACTGTGGCATAGGGGAGGGCGTTCGTCCAGGGGGTCCGGGCGAACGCGGAGACAGCGGATTCCGTGAGCGGAATATTCAGCAGCGCCCCCGCGTCGGCGACCGCCTGCTGCCGGAGCTCGGCATCGGACAGGGCGAGGGTGTCGGACGCCCGGCCGGCGCGGCCGTAGGACAACCGCACCACGTGGCGCCCCTCGCCGGCGGCCTCCGCCACCCACGCCCACTTGGCGCTGGAGTGCGTCATGGCCTTGGCCGCGACGCCGGAGCCCGGGCCGTCGGCGACGAGCACTCCGGTGCCGCGCGGCGCCGTGCCGACCCGATCGTCCGTGAGGATCAGCGTGACCAGTTCGACACTGGACGCGGGCGGCCAGTCGAGCGCGGCGAGGTCACCGAGTCCGCCTGCCATGCCGGGGAGCAGGGCGAGGGCGGCGTCGGCGGGTGCGGTGACGACCACGGCATCGGCGTCGATGGTTGCGCCGTCCGCGAGGGTCACGGTCCAGCGGGCGGGACGCGTATCAGCGGCCTCCGCCGGTTGGTCGCTCGGCTCTTCGTGGAGGGCGCGACCGGGGAGCACGAGCCCGTCGAGCGCGATCTCGCCCTCGGCGGCGGCCATGGCGTCCTCCACCGCGGCGGCGGTCACGTCCCCGGGATCGGGCGCCGCCCACGGCGTCACGGAGACGACGACGGCATCGGTGCGCACGGTTCCGCCGCGCGCCGCGATGTCCGCGCCGAGCGCCGCCGGCAGCCGCCACATGCCGCCGCGGATGCCGCCCACGGCGCTGCCGGCCTTGGCGGCCGAGCGCAGCTCGCCCACGGCGCCGGAGAGCGATCCGAGCCGCGTGAGCGCCGCGTTGAGCCCGGGCGCGACCACATCCACGTCGAGGTCGTCGGGGTTCGCCGAGTACACGCCGGTGACGACAGGGGACACCAGCTCGTTCAGGACCTTCGACCCCATCCGCTTGCGCACCAGCGTGCCGAGCTTGCGCTCCTGGCCGATCTTGAGCACGGGGAGGAGCCGGTCGAGGTAGGCGCGGACCGCACCGCCCCAGCCGATCGCGGCGACGACGTCGGTCGCCAGCGGGGAGCTCGGGATGCCGAGCAGGCCGGCCCTCGGCAGCGGGACGGTGCGCGTGCCGTTGCGGACCCACGCGCCTGCGGGGTTCGGCTCCACGACATCTCCCGCGAGGCCGAGGTCGTCCAGGAGGGCGGCGACGTGGCCGCCGCGGGTCGCGAAGCTCTCCGCTCCGGCGTCCACGGTGATGCCGCCGAGCTCCAGTGGCGCCACCGAGCCGCCCACGCGACCCGAGGCCTCCAGCACCGTGACCTCGAAGCCGGGGCGGGCGCACTCGCGCGCCACGACGAGCCCGGAGACTCCCCCGCCGATCACCACGATGCGGGTCGGGGCGGCCTCCACCGCGTGCCGGATGCTCTCCGTCACCGCGTCGTGGTCGAGAGGCTCGGAGGTCATGCCCGCCATCCGTGGACGAGCTCGACCACGCGGGTCAGCACCGTCGGGTCGGTCTCCGGCGGGACGCCGTGGCCCAGGTTCAGCACGTGCGCCGGCGCCTCCCGGCCGCGCTCCAGGACGTCCACGACGTGGGCGGACAGCACCTCCCAGGGCGCGTCGAGCATCGCCGGGTCGACATTGCCCTGCACCGGCACGACGTGGCCGAGCCGGCGGGCGGCTTCGTCCAGCGGCGTGCGGTAGTCGACGCCGACCGCGTCCGCGCCCACCTCGTGCATGGCCTTCAGCAGCTCGCCGGTGCCGACGCCGAAGTGCACGATCGGCACGTTGCGCACCAGCGGCTCGTCGTTCACGGGCGCGTCGCCGACGGCGTCCACGGCAGCTACGGGAGGCCGCGGGACCTCGTAGGTGAGGTCGCGGATGTGCGAGAGCGCCCTGGCGGAGGCGGGGGCGACGTGGGTGACGTAGTCGTGCAGCGACAGCGAGCCGGCCCAGGAGTCGAAGAGCTGGGCGGCGCTCGCGCCGGCGAGCAGCTGCGCGCGCAGGAAGGCGCCGGTCACGTCGGCGCTCCACGCCATCAGCCGGGCCCAGGTCTCCGGGTCGGCGTGCATGAGCGTGCGTGCGCGGATGTGGTCCTTGGACGGGCCGCCCTCGACGAGGTACGCGGCGAGGGTGAAGGGGGCGCCGGCGAAACCGATCAAGGGGGTGTCGCCCAGCTCGGCCGTCGTGAGCCGGACCGCCTCGGCGATCGGCGCGAACGTGTCGGCGCCGAGGGAGGCCGGGTCGACCTCCTCGAGCCGCGCCACGTCGGCCGCGGTGCGCACCGGGCTCTCGAACACGGGGCCCTTGCCGGGCTGGATCTCCACGGCGACGCCGGCCAGCTTCAGCGGCACGACGATGTCGCTGAAGAAGATGCCCGCGTCCACGCCGTGCCGGCGCACCGGCTGCAGCGTGATCTCGCTCGCCATGGCGGGGTCGAGGCAGGCGTCGAGCATGTGCGTGCCGACGCGCAGCTCGCGGTACTCGGGCAGCGAGCGTCCGGCCTGGCGCATGAACCAGACGGGGACGGTCTCCTGGCGTTCGCCCTGATAGGAGCGGACCAGGCGACTGCCCGCGGTTCGGCCTTCGGAGAGCGGGTGGGTCGGGTCGAGGGAGGTCACCCGACGATTCTGCCAGGGACGAATCTGCCAATCCCCCGGGAATCCCGTCGAACAGCCGCAGGACGCGGTATCTCGATTCGAGTCTGGTCGGCGCCGAGCGTATTCTTTCCCCCGTGCTTCTCTGCTTCTCGTCGAGCCACCGCACTGCGGAGTTCGACCTCCTCGAACGGCTCGAGCGCCATGCGCCGGCCGTCACCGCGGCACTCGCGGAGCAGCACGGAATGGTCGCAGGATCGGTCGTCCTCGCCACCTGCAACCGGTTCGAGGCTTACCTGGATGTGGACGCCCAGCCGCTCGCCGGAGCCGCGACCACCGCGCGCGTGATCGAGACCGTCGCGGCCGCCAGCGGCATCGACGCCGACCTCCTCCGCTCCTCCAGCGCCGTCTACAGCGACGACGCCGTGGCCGAACACCTCTTCTCCGTCTCCAGCGGCCTCGAGTCGGTCGTCGTCGGGGAGGGCGAGATCGCCGGGCAGGTGCGCCGCGCACTGCAGGCGGCCCGTACCTCCGGCACCGTGACCGGGAACCTGGAGCGCGTCTTCCAGGTCGCGTCGCGCACGTCCCGCGGGGTCAAGAACCAGACCGGCATCATGACCGCCGGCCGCTCGATGGTCCGCCTCGCGCTCGAACTCGCCGAGAGCCGGATCAGCGACTGGGCGGCCGTGCGCGTGCTGCTCGTCGGAACCGGCAAGTACGCCGGCGCCAGCCTGGCCGCGCTGCGCGAGCGCGGCGTGGTCGACGTGCAGGTGTTCTCCCCGACGGGGCGCGCGGCGAAGTTCGCGCTGTCGCACGACGTCGTCCCCGTCGAGTCCGACGACCTCCTGGAGGTGCTGGGCGCCGCGGACCTCGTCGTCACCTGCTCGGCCGTCACCGACCACGTCATCACCCGCTCCCTGCTGGCGGACGCGATCGCCGCGCCCGACGCCGCCGAGCGCCGCCTCGTGATCGACCTCGGCCTCCCCCGCAACGTCGACCCCGCCGTCTCCGAGCTGCGCGGCGTCGAGCTGCTCGACCTGGAGACCATCAGCATCCACGCGCCCGTCGAGGAGCTGAACGCCGCCGCCGCCGCCCGCGAGATCGTCGGCGCCGCCGCCGCGGAGTTCGCTGCGCAGAGCGCCGAGCAGGCGATCACGCCGGCGCTGGTCGCCCTCCGCACGCACGTGTTCGGCATCCTGGACGCGGAGATCGCGCGGGCGCGCTCCCGGGGCGACTCGTCCGAGCAGACCGAGCAGGCGCTCCGGCACCTGGCCGGCGTGCTGCTGCACACCCCGTCGGTGCGGGCGCGCGAGCTCGCCAGGAACGGCGAGGCGCAGGCGTTCGTGGACGCGACGTCGGCGCTGTTCGGCGTGGAGGTCGCGGACGCGCCGCAGCAGCTGCAGGCACCGGGACTCCGCGCCGTCGACGACGAGACCGCCGCTTCCTGACGTCCGTCCAGAAGCAACCACCAGAGGAGGACACGTGAGCGACGAGGCCACGATCACCGCCACCGAGCCGCACGCCGCCACCGGCCTGCCGTACGCCGCGGAGGAGCTCCGCACCGAGCGGCTGCTGCTGCGCCCGCTCAACAGCGGCGACCTGGAGAACGCCCACGAGTTCGAGCGCCTGAAGGACGTCGCCCGCTACCTCTACTGGGAGGTGCACGACCACGACGAGTCGGCCGAGCACCTGCGCAAGCGCATCGCGATGAACCGCCTCGCCTCCGACGGCGACGGCATCGTCTACGCGGTCGAGCTCCCGGACCCGGAGGGCGGCCACAGCCGGGTGATCGGCCACGTGAGCCTGTTCCTCAAGAAGGCGGAGTGGGCGAAGTTCGAGATGGGCTGGGTGTTCCACCCGGCGGTCCACGGCCGCGGCTACGCGACCGAGGCGACGACGCGCCTCCTCTCGCTGTGCTTCGACACCCTCGGCGGCCACCGTGTCTTCGCCCAACTCGACGCCCGCAACGAGGCGTCGGCGCGCCTCTGCGGCATCCTCGGGATGAAGCAGGAGGCCCTGCTGCGCCAGAGCGAGATCTTCAAGGGCGAATGGTCGGACACCGCGGTGTTCGCGATCCTGGAGGACGACTTCCGCGCGGGCCGGTGAGGTCGGCGGCATCTGAAATCATAGATGCGTGCACCTCTGCTATGTCGATGACTCGGGCGACCCGTCGCGTGGGAAGCTGCTGACCGCGTTATTGGTCCACGACAGCGAGTGGACTCGAGTGCTCGACGCGTGGCTGAGCGGCAGGCGTGAGATCCATAGGCACTTCGGCGTGCCGAAGCTTGCGGAACTGCATGCCAACAAGCTCTTCAAAGGTCGAGGGCAGTTCTGCGAAAGCCCCGTGCAGGAAGCAGCGTTCACCGTCCGAGCCCGCGCCAAAGCCGCCCGCATTGCGTTGAGTCATCTGAGCGAGCGCAGCCGATTCGATCTCGTGACCATCGGCGCAGCCGAGCGATCGCCGCACGTGATGTACGCGAGGTTCATCGCATGGTTGGAGGATTGGGCGGAGCTTCATGACACACGGGTGATGATCTTCTACGACGGTCAGCACGGCGTCGATGAGACGGGAATGCTCGACGCGAGGGAACGACACGAACTCTGGGAACGGGCGCTGCGCTCGTCGGGCCCTTACCGCGAGGTCCATCGGTCTCTCGAGCTGTCCACACGCCGGATCGTCGAAGACGTCGTGATGCAGGACAGCCGGTACAGCCAACTCATTCAAGCGGCGGATCTCATCGCCTATGGGGCTTACCACACACATCGGCATGCGCATCCGGAGGTCTGGGGCGGCTCGTTTCAACCGTCGCACGCTGCAATCGCGGCGTACATGCAGACCTCGGAACATTGGCAGGCTGACAGCGACGCGGGTGTGCACTGGCTCACCACAACGCAAGAACCCCCGGCCTGAGCCAGGGGTCTGCACCGCAATACCCCGCGAGCAGTCCTTAACCCTGCATGGAGTTTTGCAAGAGCAAGACTACTACAGCGTTCAATTAGGTGCACTGAGGAGCCCTAAACGTCGCCCCCGCATCCTCAGTAGGATGGACGGGTCCCCCACAACCCCCGGCACCGAACAGGGAGCACCCATGGCCGCACCGTCGAGACTGGATTCCGTCATCACGCTGGCGCAGCACCGCGGATTCGTCTTCCCCTCGGGGGAGATCTACGGCGGCACCCGCTCGGCGTGGGACTACGGTCCCCTCGGCGTCGAGCTCAAGGAGAACATCAAGCGCGAGTGGTGGAACGCGTTCGTGCGCGGACGTGGTGACATGGTCGGCCTCGACTCGGCGATCATCCTGCCCACCGCCGTGTGGGAGGCCTCCGGTCACGTGCAGGTCTTCAGCGACCCGCTCACCGAATCCCTCATCACCCACAAGCGCTACCGGGCCGACCACCTCTTCGAGGCGTACGAGGCGCAGCACGGCCACGCGCCGGCCAACGGCCTCGACGACATCGCCGACCCGGACCACCCGGACAAGGTCGGCCAGTGGACGCCGATCCGGCAGTTCTCCGGCCTGATGAAGACCTACCTCGGCGTCGTGGACGACGAGTCCGGCCTCCACTACATGCGCCCGGAGACCGCGCAGGGCATCTTCACCGACTTCGCCGCGGTGCTGCAGACCGCGCGCAAGAAGCCGCCGTTCGGAATCGGCCAGATCGGCAAGGCGTTCCGCAACGAGATCACGCCCGGCAACTTCATCTTCCGCACCCGCGAGTTCGAGCAGATGGAGATCGAGTTCTTCGTCGAGCCCGGCACCGACGAGGAGTGGTTCCAGACCTGGATCGACCTCTGCTGGGACTGGTTCGTCGACCTCGGCATCGACCCGGCCAACATCCGCCGTCTCGAGCACGAGAAGGACAAGCTCGCGCACTACTCGAAGCGCACTATCGACATCGAGTACAAGTTCGACTTCGTCGGCAGCGAGTGGGGCGAGCTGATGGGTGTCGCGAACCGCACCGACTTCGACCTGAAGACGCACATCGAGCACTCCGGCAAGGACCTCAGCTACTTCGACCAGAACAAGAACGAGCGCTACGTGCCGTTCGTGATCGAGCCGTCCTTCGGCCTCACCCGCGCGCTGATGGCGTTCCTGGTGGACGCGTACGACGAGGAGGAGGTGCCGAACGCCAAGGGCGGCACCGACAAGCGCACCGTCCTTCACCTCGACCCGCGCCTCGCGCCGGTCAAGGTGGCCGTCCTCCCGCTGTCCCGCAACGAAGCGCTGTCGCCGCTCGCCCGCGGCCTGGCGGACAAGCTCCGGAAGCGCCGCAACGTCGACTTCGACGACTCGGGCGCGATCGGCCGCCGCTACCGCCGCCAGGACGAGATCGGAACGCCGCTCGCGGTGACCGTCGACTTCGACTCGCTCGAGGACGACGCGGTGACGGTCCGCGACCGCGACACGATGAAGCAGGAGCGCATCCCGCTCGAGGGCCTCGACCGCTACCTCGCGGAGCGTCTGCGCGAGATCTGACCCTCCGCGGGAGCGGTTTTCCGCCCCCGCGCAGCAGGTGCCGCCTCCGGGAACGGGCGGCGACGGCTAAGGTGGGGGCCACCGCGACGGAGACACGATGAGCACGGCTCCCACGAACACCGCACCAGCGCCGCCGGCGGATCCGCCCCCGGGGCGGCCACCGGCGTGGGCCCTGCTGCGCGCCTACGTCCAGGTCGCGCCCGCGAGCGTGACCCTCGCCGTCCTCCTGCTGGCGACCTCCATCGCCACCGGCACGCTGTGGAGCGCCGCGAGCGTGGGAGGCGGATCGCTGGTCTGGGCGGCGGGCGTGCCGACGACCATCCGGGCCGGGTACTGGTGGACGCCGTTCACGGCGCTCTTCGTGCCGGAGGACCCGATCCAGTTCGTCATCTCGTTCCTGCTGGCGCTGACGCTGCTCGCCGCGTCCGAACGGCTGCTCGGCACCGTCCGCCTGATCGTCGCGTTCCTGGTCACCGGGGTGCTGGGCATCACGCTCGGCGTGCTGGGCCAGTGGGCGGCGGCGAACGTGGGCGAGATCCTGGCGCACGCCACCGAGTTCGACTTCACGCTCGACCCCACCATCGGGATCGTGGGGGCGCTGGTCACGGCGAGCGCCTTCGCGACCACGCTCTGGCGGCGCCGGATCCGGCTGCTGACCTTCGCCACCGTCGTCATGTTCGTGCTCTACAACGGCGACCAGAACAACGTCTACCGGCTGTTCGCGGCACTGCTCGGCCTCGCTCTCGGCGTCATCCTGCGCCGCGGGCCCCTGCACCGGATCCGCCGCAGCTCGCACGCCGAGACCCGCAACCTGGTCGCTGCGATCGTCGCGATCACCGCCGTCGGGCCGCTGGCCGCGCTGTTGCCGCCCGGCGGCCTCGGACCGCTCTCGTTCATCTCGGCACTGTTCCAGCACCGGGAGGTCGACGCCGCGACGGTGCTGACAGCGTGCAAGGCCGTCGACACGACCAACTGCCGCGACGAGCTCGCCGCGGTCTCCGTGCAAGGAGTCGGGCCGCTGCTGCTCAGCCTGCTGCCGCTCGTGCTGCTCATCGTGACGGCCATCGGCCTCCGCCGCGGCCGGCACTTCGCGTGGGTGCTCGGGATCGTCGTGAACGCCGCGATGATCGTCCTCCCGTTCACGGCGCTGCCCGGCGGTGAGATCAGCATCAACGTGGACAGCATCGACGCCCTCGCGCCGGCGATCGAGGTGCTGCTGTGGCTGGCCGCGACGCTGCTGGTGCCGCTGGCGTCGATCGCGCTGCTGGTGGCGACGCGGCGGCAGTTCCAGATCCGGGCGCCCAGGGATGCGATCGTGCGGTTCACGATCCTGGTGGTCGTCGCGTTCGCGCTGCTCGCCGTCCTGTACCTGATCGCGGGCCTCGGGACGCTGTCGTCGTACGTGCCGGAGGCCTCCATCGGGGATGTGTTCGCCTCCACGCTGCGCCGGTTCGTGCCGTCGGGGTTCGAGTCGGTGCTCGGCCCGGTGATCGTGCCGACGTCGCCGTTCACCCTGCTGCTCTACCAGTGGGTGGGCCCGGTGTTCTGGACGATCTTCGTCATCGGCACGATGCGCCTGTACCGGGCGACCTCCACCGGGCGCACCGTCGGCGACGAGCTGCGCTTCCGCGAGCTGCTGCGTGCGGGCGGCGGCGGGACGCTCGGCTTCATGGGCACCTGGCCGGAGAACGTCTACTGGTTCTCGGAGGACGGCGAGGCGGCCGTCGCCTACCGGGTGATCAACGGGGTGGCGATCACCCTGTCCGACCCGGTGTGCCGGCCGGAACGGGCCGAGCAGACCATCATCGACTTCATCGGGTTCTGCGACGCGAACAGCTGGACGCCGGCGTTCTACAGCATCCACGGCGCGTTCCTGCCCGTGTTCGAGTCGCTCGGCTGGCAGAGCGTCTCGGTCGGCGAGGAGACGCTGATGCACCCGCAGACCTTCGACATGCTGGGCAAGCCCTGGCAGAAGGTCCGGCAGGCCCACAACCGCGGGGTGAAGGAGCGCATCTCGACGCTGTGGACGACGTGGGGCGAGCTGGCGCCGATCCAGCAGAACCAGATCGTCGCGCTGAGCGAGCAGTGGGTGTCCGAGAAGGAGCTGCCGGAGATGGGCTTCACGCTCGGCGGGATGGCGGAGCTGAAGGATCCGGACGTGCGGCTCTACCTCGCGTACGACCCGCAGGGCGACCTCCAGGCGGTCACGAGCTGGCTGCCGAGCTGGCGCGACGACCGGATCGTCGGCTACACGATCGACTTCATGCGGCGGGCCGACAAGAGCGTCCCCGGGATCATGGAGTTCGTGATCGCTTCGGCGGCGCAGCGGATGCGCGGCGACGGGGTCGAGGTGCTGAGCCTGTCGGGGGCGCCGCTGGCGACGAAACCGGCGGGGGCTTCGGCTGATGCCGACACGGATGCGGCGGATGAGGGACCCGCGGTGATGGACCGTCTGCTCGCCTTCCTGGCCAAGACGCTGGAGCCGGCGTACGGCTTCGCGTCGCTGTTCGCGTTCAAGAGCAAGTTCAACCCGACCTACGAGACGCTGTGGCTGGCGTACCCGGACGCGGTGTCGCTGCCGTCGATCGGCAACGCGATCGGGCGGGCGTACCTCCCCGACGCGAACGCGCGGGAGTACCTGGCGCTGGCACGGACGTTGCTGGGGTGAGGGCCCTCCTCGGCTGAACGCTCTGCTGACGGCAGAGCCGCGGTCGTGCTGTCCCAGCGCCGCCCGGCGTACGGTTGCGCCATGACGCTCGACTCCGGCGCTGCGGCGCGCACCGCGATGATCATCGGCGGCACCGGGCAGATCGGCTCCGCCGCGGCCCGCCGGCTCGCCGCCGACGGCTGGTCGGTGCTGGTCGCCCACCGCGGCCGGCACCACGGCGACACCGGCCTGGCCGACCAGGACGTCACCACCGTCCGGCTCGACCGCGACGACACGGACGCTCTGCTGGCGCTGGCCCGAGGTCACGACCTGGTCCTCGACACGGTCGCGTACGAGCCGAAGCACGCCGACCAGCTCGCCGCGCTCGCGGGGGAGGTCGGCTCCCTCGTCGTCATCTCCACCGGATCGGTCTACACCGGCCGGGAGGGCGGCTACCTGGACATCGTGACCGGCCCGGACGACTTCCCCGACTACCCGCTCCCGCTTCGCGAGACGGACCCGACGGTCGACAACGCCGAGCGCACGTACTCGCCGCTGAAGGCTGCGATGGAACGCCGGCTGCTCGCGGTCGAGGGCCTGCCGGTGAGCATCCTCCGCCCTGGCGCGATCCACGGCCCGTTCAGCCCGGCGCTGCGGGAGTGGTACTTCATCAAGCGCGCGCTCGACGGCCGCCGAAGGGTGCTGCTCTCCGACGACGGCGCCAACCGGTTCAGCACGTCAGCAACCGTCAACATTGCGGAGCTGGTCGCCCTGTGCGCCGCGCACCCGGGGCAGCGCGTGCTCAACGCGGTGGACGAGGACAACGTGAGCGTCGCGGAGATCGCCCGCGCGGTCTACGCGGCCATGGACCGGGAGGTGGAGGTCGTGACCTTCCCCGGCGCACCGGTGGACGACGTGGGAGGCACCCCGTGGAGTGTGGCGCACCCGCTCCTGCTCAGCATGGCGGCGGCGACCGTGGAACTCGGCTACCGCCAGCCGGCGCCGTACCGCGAGGCCGTGGCCGACGCGGTCGACTGGGCCGTTCGCGAGGTGCGCGCGGGCGAGCTTCGCGGGGAAGGGTGGGAGCAGGTGTTCCCGACGCTGGCGCAGCGCGCGGCGGCGGACCGGTGGTTCGACTACGAGGCGGAGGACGCGTTCCCGGCGGCGCGGTGAGGGGACGCCGGGCGCGTGAGCGCGGCGGCGACGCCTCCGTAGAGGAACGCGAGCGGGGTCAGCAGGCCCCAGCCTCCGACGGAGGGGATGGTCTGCACGTTCGCGAGCGCCAGGACGAGCCACGCTGACGCACCGAGGGCGGAGAATCCGACTGCGATCCATACTCCCCGGCGGTCGGAGCGGCCGGCGCACGCGGCCGACACGACGGAGACGCTGCCGGTCACCGCAAGCACGAGCCCCGTCGGAGCCCATGAACTCGGAGTCCGGCCGCTCCACTGCGTGACCATGGTCTCCGGCAGCTCGTCACGGAGGAGCAGCCAGGAGACCAGGATGCCGAGCCCCGGGAGCCACACGGCGATGACCTGGGCGGTGCTGCGGATCGTGCGCTCCCTCGAAATGGACGAACCGCAAGGCTAGCAGCGAATCCGGCGTGTCTTATTTCACGCCCGCCTCAGAACACGTACTCCAGCAGGTCCAGCCCCACCGTGCGCATCCCGTCGATCACCGACAGTCGCGCCGGCAGCGCCGTGTCGTCGAAGTATGTCGACACCGCGTAGGTGACGCCCGCCCGCGGTCCGCGCAGCACGCCCACCTCGCTGCGCACGCCCGCGTCCGTGCCGGTCTTGTTGACCAGCAGGATGCCGTGCTCCGGGTGGCGGTGGGAGTGCGGGTCGAGGCCGAACGCGCTCGAGACCAACGAGAAGTCGCTGTTCAGGGACAGCCACGAGATCACCTGGCGGCTCGTCGCGGCGTCCACGACCTCCCCGCGGGCCAGCGCCGAGAACAGCCAGGTGAGCTCGTTCGCGCTGCCGACCGACAGCTGCGGGGCGTCGTCCGGGCCGCGGTGGTCGCGGACCAGGTCGAGGAGGGCGGTTCGGGTGAGGCCGAGGGACTCGGTGCGGGCGCTCACGGCCTCCAGGCCGACACGGCGCAGGAGGACGTTGGTGGCCAGGTTGTCGCTCGTCGCCCCCACCAGCGCGGCCAGGTCGGCGACGGGCAGTGCCGGGACCTGCAGGTGCTGCCAGATGCCGGACTCGCCCGCGATGTCCTGCGGCGTGCGGTCGAGCTGGACCAGCGGGCTGAGCTGCCGCGAGTTCAGGCGCGCGGCGACCTCCACCAGCAGCAGGACCTTGCCGATGCTCGCCGTCGGCATCACGACGTGGTCGTCCACCGAGAAGAGCACCTCGCCGGTGGAGAGATCGGTCGCGCGCGCCGAGACCTGGACGCCCTGCACGGCCAGCCGGCCGAGCGCGTCGAAACCGCGGGTGAAGACTTCGGAGGCGGCGGGCGCGGACCCGCGGTGCCGGCCGCGTCGCGCACTGGCGTGCCGGCGGCGGTGGTCGGTCTCCGGGGTCTGGATCGTCACAGTCGGGCTGGGTCTTTCTTCCGAGTCGGGAGCATCGGTCGGTGCTGCGGTCCCCCCGGCCCGCATCGCAGCAAGGGCGGGGCCCTCGACACGATAGGGACGATGTTACCCCGCTCGGGGGGTGGCGGGGCGATCCCTTTCGCGCAGTCCCCGGCGCGTCACCAGATGGTGACGCGCTCCTCGGGGGCCAGCCACAGCGCGTCACCGTCGGTGACCCCGAACGTGTCGTAGAACGCGTCGATGTTGCGGACGATCTGGTTGCAGCGGAACTCGTTCGGCGAGTGCGGGTCGATCGCCAGCAGGCGGATGACCTCCGCGTCGCGGCCCTTCTGCTGCCACGCCTGCGCCCACGACAGGAAGAAGCGCTCCGCGCCGCTCAGGCCGTCGACCACGGGCGGCTCCTCGCCGCCGAGCGACAGCAGGTAGGCCTTCCACGCGATGCCGAGGCCGCCGAGGTCGCCGATGTTCTCGCCGATCGTGAGGGCGCCGTTGACGTGGTGGTCCGGCACCTGCGCGGGCGCGAGCGCGTCGTACTGGGCGATCAGGCTGCCGGTTCGCTTCTCGAACGCGGCGCGGTCGGCGGCGGTCCACCAGTCGTCCAGCTTGCCGTCGCCGTCGAACTTGGAGCCCTGGTCGTCGAAGCCGTGGCCGATCTCGTGGCCGATCACCGCGCCGATCGCGCCGTAGTTGGCTGCGGCGTCGCGTCCCTCGTCGAAGAACGGGTACTGCAGGATGGCCGCGGGGAAGACGATCTCGTTGAAGCCGGGGTTGTAGTACGCGTTGATCGTCTGCGGGGTCATGAACCACTCGTCGCGGTCGATCGGCTTGCCGATCTTGTTCAGCTCGCGGTTGAACTCGAACAGCGCGGCGGCGCGGACGTTGCCGACCAGGTCGGTCGGGTCGATGACCAGTGCCGAGTAGTCGCGCCACTTGACCGGGTAGCCGATCTTCGGCGTGAACTTGCCGAGCTTGTCGAGCGCCCGGTCGCGGGTGTCCTCGCCCATCCACTCCAGCTTCTGGATGCTCTGCCGGTACGCCTCGATCAGGTTGGCGACCAGCGCGTCCATCGCCTGCTTGGCCGAGGGCGGGAAGTGCCGCTCGACGTAGATGCGGCCGACGGCCTCCCCCATCACGCCCTCCACGAGCGAGACGCCGCGCTTCCAGCGGGCGCGCATCTCCGGCGTGCCGGTGAGGGTGCGGCCGTAGAAGTCGAAGTTCGCGTCCACGAAGTCGCCGGTCAGGTACGGGGCGGAGTCGTGGATGATCTGCCACGCCAGCCAGTCCTTCCAGGACTCCAGCTTGTCCTCGGTGAGCAGGCCGGCGACGCCGGAGGTGAACGACGGCTGGCGGAGGACGATCTCGGAGAGGGCGCCCTGCGGGGCGCCGAGGCCGGCGGCCCAGCTGTCGAGGCCCGCCGATCCGAACAGCGCCGTAGCGTCAGCCCACGAGAACAGGTTGTAGGTCTTCTCCGAGTCGCGCGAGGTCACGTTGTCCCAGTGCTGCGCCGCGATCTCCACCTCGAGGTCGTACACACGCTGGGCGCGCTCCGGCGCGTCCTGGAACCCGGCGAGCTCGAACATCCGCTGCACGTGCGCGGCGAAGGCCTCCCGGATCGGGGCGAACCGCTCCTCCCGGAAGTACGACTCGTCCGGCAGCGAGATGCCGGCCTGCTCGGCGAACACGAGGTAGCGGCTGGGGTCGCCCGGGTCGTTGTCGACGAAGAGCTGGTAGATGCCGCCGACGCCGTGCCGCTCCAGCTCGCCCAGGGTCTTCAGGAACTCGGGGATGCTCGCGACGTCGCTCGCGATGGCGAGCTGGGCCTCGATCGGCTTCACGCCGAGCGCGTCGACGCGGTCCTCGTCGAGGAAGCTCGTGTACAGGTCGCCGAACTTGCGCTCTTCGGTGCCCTCCTCCGCCGTCTGGGCGGCCTCGACGATCTCGCGGACCGCGGCCTCCGACTGCTCGGCGAGCTCCATGAAGGAACCCCAGCGGGCCTTGTCGGACGGGATCTCGGTGCGGGCGATCCACGTGCCGTTCACGTGCCGGAACAGGTCGTCCTGCGGGCGGATCGTGGGGTCGAGTTCGTCGGTGGCGATGCCGGAGGAGAGCGTCATGCGCCCCAGCCTACGGCGCTGGCGGCCCGCCTGTCAGGTGCGCGCGCCGCCGGTGACGCGCGGGCGTGCCTGAGGCCGGGCCGCCGGCTGCGCGGGCGTCGCGCGGCGTGGACGGAGGCACGCGTACGAGTTGAGGAAGAGCGCGGCCAGGACGAGCTCGGCGAGGATCGAGACCGTGCCGGAGAGGCTGCCGTAGCCGGCGAGCGAGAAGCCGATGTTCACGACGGCGAGGAGCGCGTAGCCGGCGCCGAAGACCCCGGACAGGAGCGGCCGGTTGGTCATCCGCCACCACGGCCGGGCCGCGCGCACGGACTCCCCCGGCCCTCGGAACATCCGCGTCACCAGATACCAGCCGGCGACCTGCAGGACCGTCAGGACGATGGAGGCGACCTCTGAGTGGAGGGCGTCGAACAGCAGCGCGAGTGCCACGTTGACCGCGAGCAGCACCGCGATCAGCCCCGCCTTCCTGGCCGGAGTGGTGAAACGCATGTCGATCCCCCTGGTGAGTACGATCGCCAGCATTTCAGATGTTCACGGGCGGACGGCGAGGCACGCCGGTCAGTCAGGCATCCCGGGACGAACGGATCTCTTCCCACTCGTTCAGCATGTCCGGCAGCCGGGCCTGCATGAACCGGTAGAAGCCGGCCATGTCGCGCAGCCGCTCGGTCGCCGGGTCGTCCGGGTCGTCGACGGCGGCGAGCCCGGCGTCCGCCTGGTCGGCCAGGACGCCGTAGATCGGGCTGTTGCGGACCATCAGCGCGTACCAGTCGGCCGGCATCTGGTAGAGGTCGCGCCTGCTGCCGTTCTGCGAGAGCCGGCGCACGATCCCGAGAGTCTGGAGATAGCGCACGGCTCCGGAGATCGCGGCCGCGCTCACGTCGAGGCGCTCGGCGAGCTGCGCCGCCGTCAGCCCGGCGGAGTCGGTGACGGTGAGCGCCATCAGCACCCGGGCGGGCATCTTCGGGAACCCCGCGGCGGTCAGCACCGCCGCGGAGTGCTCCATCATCTCCGTCAGAGCCCGTTCGTCCCTGGCCATGCCCGTCCCTACCCGATCGCGAAGTCCCGGCGGCGGATGAGGGCCGCGGCGGCGGCGAGCGCGACCACCGCGATGCCGAACATCCAGTATCCACCGGTCCAGTCGACTTTCCCGACGACCACGGGGGCGTCGGCGAACGGGGAGAAGTGGCGCAGCCAGTCCGGGAGCTTGATGAGTGCGCCGAAGATGCCGATGAAGGCCCCGGCTCCGAGCGCGGCCCAGCCGACCGGGACGGTCCAGCTCGGCAGCACCACGAAGACCAGCGTCAGCACGCCGAGGTAGACGAGCGCCACCGGGAACTGCGCGGCCGCCGCGGCGAATGCGTCGTTGAAGGTGGACGCCTTCTCGCCCGCCGCCGTCGCCGACAGGCCCGCGGCGAGCGCGGCCGCCAGCAGCACGAGCACGATCGCGATCAGGCCGACCAGCACGAAGTCGAGCAGCCAGCGCACCCGGGAGACCGGGGTCGCCATCATCACCTCGGCCGAGCCGCCGACCTCCTCCTGGCGCAGCCGGATCACGGCCTGCACCGCGCACGCCGCGGCGAGGACGCCGACGATCGACATGATCGCGGAGAGGAACAGCGCCGTCATCGGGCCCGAGCCCCCGGCGCCCAAGTGGGCGACCGCGTCCCGGATGTTGCCCAGGCTGGGGTCGTTCGAGATGGAGGAGCTGACCACGCTGCCGAGCGCGCCGGCCAGGACGCCGGTGGCGAGGCCGCCGATGGTCCAGCCGAGGATTGTCGGCCACTGCAGCCGCCACGCCAGCCCCAGCGGGCCGTTCAGCATCGGCAGTGCGTTCGCCCGGCCCGCACGCTCGGGGACGATCCCGGCGCCCGAGTCGCGCACTGCCTGGAGGCCGAACACCGCCGCGATGAGGACGGCCGCGAAGCCGAGCTGCAGGAGCAGCGGCGTCCAGTCGTTGCGCACGTACGGCGAGAACTGCTCGCCCCAGCCGATCGGGCTGAGCCAGGTGGGCCAGCCGGAGACCATCGTCGTGCCGGAGCTCGTCACGGTGCCGATCGCGTCGCCGATCCCGCGCAGCACCCAGGCGAGCACGACGACCGCGGAGGCGAAGCCGTTGGCCCCGCGCGAGGTGCTCATCACCTGGGCGAGCAGAAGGCCGACCGCCAGGAAGGCGACACCCGCGCCGCCCACCGCCGCGCCCGCGACGAGCGAGCCGTACGCCGGGAGGCCGGACGCCAGGAAGCCGAGCGCGGTGGCCAGCGCGAGCACGATGTTCGCGAGGACGCCGTGGATGACCGTCGCGACCGTCGGGGTGAGCCGTGCCGCGGGCGTGGAGCCGACGAGCTCCGCCCGGCCGGACTCCTCCTCCGCCCGGGAGTGCCGGACCGCGAGGAACGTGTTCATCAGGCCGGCGAGCAGCGCGAGGAAGGTGTAGATCTCGAAGAACGTCACCGCCGCCAAGCCGGTGCCCTGCGGGAGGCCGCGGAGGACGAGGACGGTCGGGTTCGCGATCGCCAGCTTGATGAGCTCCTCGCGCCCGGTCGCCGACCCGTACGTCGAGTCGATGCTCGCCGCCGAGAACAACGCCAGGAACGCGATGCAGAGGATCCAGATGAGGAGCTGCCAGCGGTCGCGGCGCAGGCGCTGCCGCAGCAGGACGCCGAGGGTCGCGACGCGTCCGCGTTCGGGGACGGCGGTGTGGCCGGCACGGGTGGCCGGGCGGTCGGTGGTCGTGGTGCTCATCGCCCCTTCGCCTCCGCCTCCAGCTTGTCGACGCCGGCCAGCTCGTCGCCGTAGTGCCGGAGGAACAGCTCCTCCAGCGACGGCGGCGCGACGGTGAGGCTCTTCGCGTTCAGATCGGCGAGCGCCGCGAGCACGGGCGGGAGGCCGTCACTGTCGGCGGTGAACTTCACGCGGCCATTGTCGGTGCGCAGGTCGTGGGCGTCGGGGATGCGGGCGAGCTGCTCGTCCGTCATCCCGTCGGCGGCGAACGAGATCTCGGTGCGGGTGAGGTGGCGGAGCTCGTCCAGCGTGCCGGACTCCACCGTCTTGCCTTCGCGGATGATGCTGACCCGGTCGCAGAGCTGCTCGACCTCGGAGAGGATGTGGCTGGACAGCAGCACGGTGGCGCCGTCGCGGGAGATGCGGGCGATCTCGGCGTTGAAGGTGGCCTCCATCAGCGGGTCGAGCCCGCTCGTCGGCTCGTCGAGGATGTAGAGGTCGGCCGGGGTGGCGAAGGCGGCGACGAGCGCGACCTTCTGCCGGTTGCCCTTGGAGTAGGCGCGGCCCTTCTTGGTCGGGTCGAGCTGGAACACGTCGATCAACCGCTTCTTGCGCTCGGCGTAGGCCGCCTTGTCTGCGGTGCCGCCGCGCAGCCGGGCGAGGAGGTCGATGGCCTCGCCGCCGGACAGGTTCGGCCAGAGGCTGACGTCGCCGGGGACGTAGGCGATGCGCCGGTGGAGGGTGACGGCGTCCCGCCAGGGGTCGCTGCCGAAGACGCGGGCGGTGCCGCCGTTGGAGCGCGCGAGGCCGAGCAGGATGCGGATCGTGGTCGACTTGCCCGCGCCGTTCGGCCCGAGGAATCCGTGCACTTCGCCTTCGGTGACGGTGAGGTCGAGCCCGTCGAGTGCACGGACCCTGCCGAATCGCTTCTCGAGGCCCGAGGCCTCAATCACTGTGGTCATGCGCGTGAGTTTACGCGCGATTCAGTAATTTGTGAAAACTTCTAACGGAATCCTTACGTGTCGCCGGCTCAGGTCGGGACGCACTGGAGGTCGTCGATGCCGGCGTACTGGTGGGTGGAGGCCGTGTCGGGCACCGTGTACGTGTACGGGACGCCCGCCTGCAGCGACACGGTGTCCGTGTGCTCGTCGATCGAGTCGCCGTCGACGGTGTCCGCGAACCCGACGATCACTTCGGCGCCGGGGCAGTCGCGCTGGGAGGTCAGCACGAAGGTCCAGCCCTGCTCGGGCTGGATCGTCACCCCGTCGATGACGTAGCTCTGGTCGGCCGCAGAGGGATCGGAGCTCGACGGGTCGGACGGGGCGGTGGGCGCCGCGGCCGATCCGTGCTGCGCGGCCGTGCCCGCGGTCCCGAGGCGGGTGTTGCCGGCCAGTGCGATGACGACGACGAGGAGTGCGACGAGGACCAGGGCGGTGCTGCCGAGGGCGACGCCGATGATGGCGCCGTTGGAGAGGGGTTTGCGGGGAGGGAGGGGCGCGGCGGCGTAGCCGGGGTAGGGCGGTTGCGGAGGGTAGGTCGGCTGCTGAGGGTAGGACGGTTGCTGGAGGTAGGGCGTTTGCGGCGCGTAGGGCTGGGGGTACGGCTGCTGCGCGCCCGGCGCCGGCGGCACGAAACCACCCTGTGGTGCGGCGCCCTGCGGTGCGGCACCCTGTGGTGCGGCACCCTGCGGTGCGGCCGGCGACGGCATCCCCGCACCCGGCTGCGGCCTGAGCCCGATCGGCGTCGTGGCGGCCTGCGGCATCCCTCCGCCCTGCGGCGCAGTGGTCTGCGGCGGCCGCCAGCGGACTCCGGCGAGGAGTGCATCCCGCGCCCGAGCGAGCGCGTCGACCCCGGTGACGTCGCCGGGCGGGACGGTCGCGACCCGCGCGGCGTACGCCTCGTGGATCTGGCCTTCGGTCGCGTTCTCGGGGAGTCCGAGCAGCCCGGCCGCCTCCGCGGGGGTCACGGGCGCACCGCTGCGACGCCGGTCCGGCGTGGGATCATGCGCTCTGGCTGCTGCATGCGTTGATCGTAGCGGCCGGCCGCGACCCGGGACAGAGCCGACGCGGCGCCGATCCAGGGGCCACGATCCAGGGTCACCAGCGGGCCGGGAGGACCCTCAGCACCCCGCCAGGATCCCCTTCAGCGCCGCACCCTCCGCCGCCGTCACCCACAATCCGTACTTCGCCTTCACCGACACCTGCCGGGCGGCGTACTCGCAGCGGAACCCGCGGTTCGGCGGAAGCCAGGTAGCGGCGTCGCCCGCGCCTTTCGCCTGGTTCGTCGCCCCATCCACCGCCAGGAGCTCGAGCGGGTCGTTCGCGAGCTGGACGCGCGTCTGCTGGCTCAGGCCCTGGGCTCCGGTCTCCCACGCGTCGAGCAGCGCCACCACGTGGTCGATCTGGACGAGCGCGGACGTCTGGACCCCGCGTGTGAACGCGATGCTCCGGCCGGTGTACGGATCGTTCAGGGTGCCGGTGAGGACCGTGCAGTCCGTTCGCCGGGTGACGGCGGAGAGGTCGCGGGCGAGGATGTCGTCCCGGGTGTCGCAGCCGTTCTTGTCGACGTCGAGCCACGCCTCGCCGAACCGGGCGACGCGATCGTAGCCGGTCGCCGGGGCGCGACCCTTCACGGGGAGCCGGGTCAGCGCGGCGCGGGCGCCGGACGCGTCGAGCAGGCCGGCCGCCGCCCGCGCTCCGGGCGGTGCGGCGACCGGCGCGGTCGTGGCCGTCGTGTCGGAGGCGCCCGCCCCAGGGTTCGCCGGCGCAGCCTGCCCGTCTCCGCCGTGCAGCGCCGCGTAGCCTCCTGCGCCAGCGAGCGCGATCAGGAACGCGACCACGGCGACCGGCCACGACGCCGCAAGTCGGCGCCGGGTGGACGTCCTGGTCACAGGAACGAGTCGTCGCTGAGGCCGCGGTGGAGCCCGCGCCGCGAGATGTGGACTCCCGGGCGCTGCGCGGTCGCGATCTCACCGAGCTCCCGCATCACGCGGCCGTAGTACGGCGCGGCCGTGGCGTTGCGGTACGCGCCGGGGTTGAGGTCGGCCTCGTTGCGCAGCCGGATCTCGGCACGGGCGGCCTCGATCGGCGCGATGACCTTCGCTCCGCTGCGATAGCGGATGAGCCGGTGCACCCACTGGTCCAGAGCCTCCGGGAGCCCCGTCGGGACACGATCGTGCTCGGCCGCGAGCGAGGTGCGCGGACCTCCGGTGCTGTCGGGAGCGGTGGCGTACCGCTCGCGCGCCGGGGCGTCCTGCGACCGCCGTTCGGAGCGGAGCACGGCCAGGAGGTCGTCGCTGCGGTTGGCCTGCTGGGCGAGCACGTTCAGCGCGTCGACCGCCGAGGTGTACTCCTCCTCGTAGCCCGAATAGTCGGCCGGGTGAGCGGACCGGTCGTGGACCAGGTCGGTGCGCGCCGATGCCGCCTGCCCCTTGGTGAGCACCGTGCGACCGTTGCGGACCCGGTCGAGACGCCAGGACCAGGTGGACAGCAGTTCCGGCATCAGGTGGCTCATCCCTCCACTGTAGGAACAGCCACCGACAACGGATCGACCGACACGACGTCCCCGGGCCGGGCCGCCGTCACCGGTCCGCCGAAGTGCGTCGACGCCCGTGCGATCGCGTCTGCGGGCTCGAGGCCGAGGGCGAGATGGGTCAGCAGGAGCCGTCCGGCCCGCGCTCTCGTCGCGAGCGTGCCGGCGTCCTCCGGGGTCAGGTGGCTGCCGTCGGCGCGGTCGGCGCCTGCCTCCGCGAGCAGCACGTTGCCTCCCGCGGCGAAGGCGGTCAGGCCGGGCGAGAGCACGGCGTCGCCGGTATAGACGAGGGAGACGCCGCCGGCCTGCGCACGTAGCGCCCAGGCGGGGACATCGTGCTCGACGGGCTCCCACGCGAGACGGAGGCCGCCGATCACCGCGCCCGCCCGGTCGGCAAGCGACTGGAACGCGAAGACCCGGTCGAGGTCGCGCGCCGCGCCGGCCCCGAAGAAGCCGAGCAGCCGGTCCCGGAGGTCCGGCGGCCCGAACACAGGGAGCGGTTCGCGGGCGGGGAGGTCGCCGAACGCGAGCGCGTAGTAGAGCGGGAGCAGGTCGGCGGTGTGGTCGGCGTGCGCGTGCGAGATCCAGACGGCGTCGAGACCGGTGAGGTCGCGGTGCCGCTGGAGCTCGGCGAGGGTCCCCGGCCCGGCGTCGACCCAGACCGTGGCGGCGTCGTGCTCGAGGAGGTAGCCGGAGCACGGGGACGCGGGGGTCGGGTAGTGGGAGGCGGTGCCGAGGACGGTCAGGCGCATTGAGCGATGGTAGCCGGTAGCGTTGTCCCCGCCGTGAACGTCCTCCCCCGCCGCCCGCTCGACCGCGAGATCCTGCGTCTCGCCGTCCCCGCGCTGGGCGCGCTCGTGGCCGAGCCGCTCTTCCTGCTGGCCGACTCCGCGATGGTCGGGCACCTCGGGGTCGCCCCGCTGGCCGGGCTCGGGATCGCGAGCGCCGTGCTGCAGACCATCGTCGGGCTGATGGTGTTCCTCGCCTACTCGACCACGCCAGCGGTCGCACGCCGGCTCGGCGCGGGCGACGAGCGCGGGGCTGTGGCCGCCGGCGTCGACGGGAGCTGGCTGGCGCTCGTGCTCGGGATGGTGCTCGCGGCGGGCGGATGGGCGGCCTCCCCTCTGCTCGTCGGGCTGTTCGGGGCGTCCGCCGAGGTCGCGTCCCAGGCGGAGACATACCTCGCGATCTCGATGCTCGGGCTCCCGGCCATGCTGCTCGTGTTCGCGATGACCGGGCTGCTGCGCGGCCTCCAGGACACCCGCACGCCGCTCGCTGTCGCGGTCGCGGGATTCGGCGCGAACATCGTGCTCAACTTCTGCTTCATCTACCTGGCCGGGCTCGGCATCGCCGGGTCCGCACTCGGGACCGTCGTGGCGCAGTGGGCGATGGTCGCCGTGTACGCGGTCATCGTCGTCCGGCACGCGCGACGGGTCGGGTCGCCGCTACTCCCCCACCATGCCGGGATCGGCCGGACGGCGCGGGCGGGAGGATGGCTGTTCCTCCGCACGGCGAGCCTCCGGGCGGCGATGCTGCTGGCCGTCTTCTGCGCGACGCGGCTCGGACCGGACGAGCTCGCCGCGTTCCAGGTGACGATGACGGTGTTCGCGACGCTCGCGTTCGCGCTGGACGCGCTGGCGATCGCCGCGCAGGCGCTGGTCGGCAAGGGGCTCGGCGCCGGGGAGCTCGACGATGTCCGGGAGGTTCTGCGCCGCTGCGTGCAGTGGGGTCTCGGGGCCGGCGTGGTCCTGGGGGCGGTGACCGTCGCGCTCAGCCCGGTCGCCGCGGGACTGTTCACGAGCAGCCCGTCCGTGGCGGCGCTGCTGCCGGCCGCGCTCGCCATCATCGGCGTCAGCGCGCCGCTCGGCGGGTACGTGTTCGTGCTCGACGGGGTGCTGATCGGGGCGGGCGACGCGCGGTATCTGCCGCTCACGGGCGTGCTGAACGTGGCCCTGTTCGTGCCGCTCGCGCTCGCGGTCGTCGCCTGGGGGTCGCACGATGCGGGCGGCCTGGCGGCGCTGACGGCGGCGTTCGCGTTCGGGTACCTGGGTGCGCGGGCGCTCACGCTCGGGTTGCGTGCGCGCGGGCGCACCTGGATGCGCCCCGGCGCGGAGCGCTAGCGCGCCCGGGGCCACCCAGGACATTCGTGCCGAATCGCGGCTTACGCGACGCGAAACGCCACATTCGGCACGAATGTCGCGCGGCTCAGGCCAGCCACTCCCGGGCCGCGACCACCAGGGCACGCACGCCCACGTCGATGGTCGGCTGCGCCACCGGCGCGAAGAACGGCGAGTGGTTCGACGGGATGTCCGTCTCCACCGTTCCGGCCGCGATCGCCGCGCGGACCTCCTCCGGTTCGCCCCCACCGAGCAGCCAGTAGACGAGCGGGACTCCGGCGGCCGTCGCCAGATTGCCGACGTCTTCGCTGCCGGAGAGCGCGCCGGGCTCGAGCACAGCCTCCGCCCCGAACTCGGACGAGAAGGCGGCGTTCACGCGGGCCGTGGCCTCCACGTCGTTCACGGTGACCGGGTAGCGCTCGCCCCACTCCGTGATCGGCTCGTGCGGCGATCCGCTGGCCTGCAGCTCGGCGCGGAGGATGCGGTCGACGCCCTCCAGCACACGCTCGCGGACGGTCTCGTCGAAGCTGCGGACGCTGATCCCGAGCGTCGCCGAGGGCGCGATGATGTTGTTCTTGGTACCCGCGTGAAGGGTGCCGACCGTGACGACAGCGGTGTCCTGCGGGGCGATCTCGCGCGACACGACGGTCTGCAGCCGCATCACCGCGGAGGCCGCCATCACGACAGGGTCGATGGTGGTCTCGGGGCGCGAGCCATGGCCTCCCCGGCCGCGCAGCGTCACTTCGAACGCGTCCACGGCGGCCATCGCGGCGCCCGGATGCGCGCCGACCATGCCCGCCGGGAACGGGGTGACGTGCTGACCGAGCACGATGTCCGGCGCCGGGACCTTCTCGTACAGGCCGTCCTGGACCATCACGTCCGCGCCGCCGCCGTGCTCCTCCGCCGGCTGGAACACGGCGACCAACGTGCCCGACCACTCGTCGGTGGAGGTCGCCAGGCGCTCGACGGCACCGAGCAGGCAGGTGATGTGGATGTCGTGGCCGCACGCGTGCATCACGGGAACGGGGTTGCCGTCGTCGCCGGGCGCGGTCTGCGTCGACGCCCACGGCAGCCCGGTCTCCTCGCGGACGGGCAGCGCGTCCATGTCGGCGCGCAGCAGCACGGTCGGGCCGTCGCCGTTGCGGAGCACGCCGGCGACGCCGGTGCGGCCGATGCCGGTGTGCACCTCCAGGCCGAGGGCGGACAGGTGCTCGGCGACGATGCCGGCGGTGCGGTGCTCCTGGAACGAGAGCTCGGGATGGGCGTGGAGGTCGCGGTAGAGGGCTTCGAGGTCCATGGGGTCCACCCTATGCGGCCGTCGGCAGCGGAGGACTTCGGACCCGACACGCCGGGAGAACGCGGGGAACGGAGGAGATGCGGGGGTTGGGAGGGCGGAAATCCTCCGGTGGCGACGGCAGCTGGGGTGAGGGTGCCGGGTGGGGGGCTAGCCGCGCGCGGCCGTCGTGTTGCCGCGGTGGAACTCGCTCGTGAACGATGTCGGGCGCGGCGGGCGGCCCTCCAGCATCTCCACGATCGCGCGCCCCGCCGCTCGGCCCTTCTCGACCGCCGGCTGCACCAGGGTCGTCAGGTCGTACGGCCACAGGCCGTCCACGCGCACCCCGTCGAAGCCGACCACGCTGACGTCGCCCGGCACCTCGAGCCCGAGCTCCTCCGCCGCGCGGATCACGCCGGCGGCGAGCAGGTCGCTCTGCGCGATGATCGCGGTCGGGCGGCGCGACGCGTCGGATAGCAGGGCGGTCCCGGCGATCCGGCCCTCGTCCACGAAGGAGCCGCGCGTCGTCCAGCCGCCGGCGTCGGGGAACACGTCGCGGGCGCCGGCCAGCCGCTCGGTCGCGGTGGTGGACGACGAGCCGCTCACGAGCGCGGGTGTCAGCGGTCCGCGCGCGCGGTCCCGGGGCAGCGGAAGCGTCACGACCGCAACGTCCCGGTGGCCGAGGTCGTGGAGGTGCTGGGCGGCGAGCCGGGAGGCCTCCCGGTTGTCCTGGCCGATCGAGGGGACGTCGTCGGCCGGGTCTCCCTCGATCGCGACGAGCGGGATGCCGCGCTGGCGCAGCATCGCCACCGACTCGTCGAGGCGCGGGCTGCAGCCGACCAGCACCACGGCGTCCATCGGGGCGTCCTCGATGCGCTGGGCGGTGTCGCCCGCGTCCGTGAGGATGAGGAGGCCGGCGTCGACGGCGGCGATCTCGTCGGAGATGCCGTCGAGGAGGGCGATCTTGATCGGGTCGCGGAACGCGTCGCCGACCCGCTCCTCCATCACGACGCCGACGATCCCCGACCGGCCGCGGCGTAGCGAGCGGGCGCGCGGGTCGGGGCCGGCGTAGTTGAGCTGCTTCGCGGCGTCGAGGACGCGCTCGCGCGTCGCGTCCGAGACGGGGCCCGTGCCGGAGAAGGCGAGGGACGCCGTGGAGTTGGAGACACCGGCCAGGCGGGCGACGGCGGCCAGCGTCGGCCGGGCGCCCGCGAGGGGTGTGCTGCTGTCGTTCACGTGTGGTAGCTTAGTCGAATCGTTTCGATCGAAACGATTCGAGTGGTGAAAATCCGCTCCCCCACCAGAAACCCGCCGGCCGTTCGCGGCCCCCGCTCTCCCCAGGACAGCCGATGTCACAGCCGACCCCGACGACGACACGCAGCCGCCACGAGCTGCGCGCCTGGCGCAACGCCGTCTTCGTCATCTTCATTCTCAGCGGGCTCGCCATGGCGACCTGGGTGGCGCGCATCCCCGGCGTCCGCGACGACCTCGGCCTCGGCCGCGACCCGTCCTCTGTCGGCCTCCTCATCCTCGGGATGTCGGCCGGCGCGATCATCGGACTGTCGGTGTCCTCCCTCGTGCTCGTGCGTTTCGGCCCGCACAAGGGGATGGTCGGGAGCCTCGTGATCGTCGCGATCGGCACCCTCCTGATCGGTTTCGGCTCGACGGTCTTCCACGCGGTGCCGATGGTGGCGGTCGGCCTCATCCTGCTGGGCTTCGGCAACGGGATGGTCGACGTGATGATGAACGTCGAGGGCACCGCGGTCGAGCGCGAGATCGGCAAGACGCTGATGCCGCTCATGCACGCCTTCTTCAGCTTCGGCACCGTGCTCGGGGCCGGGATGGGCGCGGCCGCGGCGGCCCTCCACATCGGCGTCGTCTGGCACCTCTCGTTCGTCGCCGTGCTGATGGTCGTGGTGGCCCTGGTCGCGATCCGCTTCATCCCGCGCGAGGCCGACCTCGGCGACGAGACCGCCGAGAAGCCGCGCATCCCGTTCGGTCAGCGGCTGCGCGCGTCGCTGGCGGTGTGGGCGGACTGGCGCCTCATCCTCATCGGCGTCGTCATGCTCGGCATGGCGTTCGGCGAGGGCTCGGCGAACGACTGGATCGCCCTGGCGACCGTCGACGGCCACGGCCAGTCGAACTCGACGGGCGCACTCGTGTTCGGCTTCTTCGTCGCCGCGATGACCCTCGGCCGCGTGCTCGGCGGCCCGATCGTGGACCGCGTCGGACGCGTCACCGCGATCCGCGTGACGGCCGCGATGGGCGTCGCCGGACTCCTGCTGTTCATCCTCGGCGGCCCGCTGTGGGTGGCTGTGATCGGAACCGTGCTGTGGGGCTTCGGCGTCTCGCTCGGCTTCCCCCTCGGGATGTCGGCGGCGTCGGAGGGCACGGACAACCCGGCCGCGCGCGTCTCCGCGGTGGCGATCATCGGTTACTGCGCGTTCCTGGTCGGCCCGCCGCTGATCGGGTTCCTCGGCAAGGAGTTCGGGCTGCTGAACGCGCTCTACCTCATCCTCGTTCTGCTGGTCGCGTCGTTCCTGGCGGCGCCGGCGGTGCGGCCGATGGCGGAGCGTCGCGGGAGCCGACTGGAGGCCGCGGCCGAGTAGCCGCGGCGGTCCCGGCCGCGCCAGTCACACGAACGCGAGGCACACCGGCGTCGGCACCGCCGACACCCCGAGCAGCCGCAGCCCCCGCGTCCCCGCGTCGAACGCGAAGACGCTCACCTCGTCGCTGTCCTGGCACGCCGCCAGCACCCGGTCGCCGTCCGGGGAGATCACCAGATCCCGCGGCGCCCGCCCTCCGGCGGGCACGACCGACACCAGCTCCAGGGCTGCCGAGGCCGCATCGAACGCGAACACGCCGATCGTGTCGTCCCCGCGGTTCGTCGCCAGCACGGTGCGCCCGTCCGCGCTGACCCGGACGGCCGCGGTCTGGTTGGCGCCCGCCGCCGACGGGCCGCGCGTGCCGGCCGACGCGACCACGTCGAAGCGATCGCCCTCCCGGCGGAGCACGTCCAGCGTGCTGTCCAGCTCGTTCAGCAGGAGGATATGCCGGCCGTCCAGGTGATACGCCAGGTGCCGCGGCCCCGCAGCGCCGACGGCGACGGTCGCCTCCGGGCGGAGGGTCAGCGCACCCGACGGGGACAGCGCGTACCAGCGCACCTCGCCGAGACCGAGGTCCACGACCACGACGTCACCGGTCTCCGGGTCGACCGAGAGCTGGTGGACGTGCGGCGCCTCCTGGCGTGCGGGGTCGGGGCCGTGGCCCTCGTGCTGGACGAACGCCGTCCGCACGCCGATCGCGCCGTCCTCGAGCAGTTCGAAGACCGAGACCGTCCCGCCGACGTACGTCCCCGTCAGCAGGAACCGTCCGGACGGGTGCAGCGCGAGGTGCGCGGGCGAGTCGCCGCCGCTCGACACCCGGCCGAGCGGGCGCAGCGTTCCGTCCGGGAGGCGCGAGAACGCCGAGACGCCGCCGTCCGGGCCGGTCTCCTCCACGGCGTAAACGTGCGAGCCGTCCGCCGACACCGCCACCCACGACGGATTCGGCACAACCGCGGCCACGGCGACATCCACCACGGCCGTGCCGTCCAACCGGGCGGAGAGCACACCGTCGGCGTGACCGTCGACGTGCGGGAGGCGCTGCGTGTACGTGCCGATGAGGAGGTCGTTGGCCATCCCCTCATCCTGCCAGCACCGCCCGCGCGGCAGCACCGCCGGCACCGTACACTTGACCGGTGCGCCTCGTGATAGCCAACTGTTCCGTCGACTACGCCGGCCGCCTGAGCGCCCACCTCCCGCTCGCCAAGCGCCTGCTCATGCTCAAGGCCGACGGCAGCCTCCTCGTCCACTCCGACGGCGGCTCCTACAAGCCGCTCAACTGGATGAGCCCGCCCTGCACGCTCACCGTGGACGAGCCGGACGACACGCAGCGGGAGGCCGGGATCACCGAGGTCTGGCGCGTCACCCAGGCGAAGACGGCCGACATGCTCGTCGTCTCCATCCACGAGGTGCTGAGCGACACCGCCCACGAGCTGGGCGTCGACCCCGGGCTGCAGAAGGACGGCGTGGAGGCGCACCTCCAGAAGCTGCTGGCCGAGCAGATCCACCTCCTCGGCGACGGCCACGTGCTGGTCCGCCGCGAGTACATGACCGCGATCGGCCCGGTCGACATCCTCGCCCGAGACGAGCGCGGCGCCTCGGTCGCGGTCGAGCTGAAGCGCCGCGGCGACATCGACGGCGTCGAGCAGCTCACCCGCTACCTGGAGCTGATGAACAGGGACCCGCTCCTGGCGCCCGTGTCCGGGGTCTTCGCGGCTCAGGAGATCAAGCCCCAGGCCCGCACGCTGGCCGAGGACCGCGGCATCCGCTGCCTGGTGCTCGACTACGACGCGATGCGCGGGCTGGACGACAGCGACAGCAGGCTCTTCTGATGGCCGCCCCCGCCGGACGCTTCCCGCAGACCTACGAGAACGGCCCCGTCCGCACGGCCCTCGCCGCGATCGCCGCCGAGCCGACCATGGAGAACCTGGAGGCCCTCCTCGCCGCCGCGACGAAGGGCGGCCTGGTCGTCGACGTCACCGGGTCCGAGCCCGGCGAGGTGCGGCTGCGCACCATCCAGTCGACCGCGGGCGAGCCGGTGCTGCCGTTGTTCACCTCGATGAAGGCGCTGCGGAACGCGGTCGGCGCCGCCGGCGGGAAGGGCACACGCGTCCAGGCGGTCATCGTCCCGGCCGCCGAAGCCCTCGGGTACATCGCCAACGCGGACTTCGTCGCCGTGCAGTTCGACCCGGGGGCCGCCCACACGATGGTCGTCGCGCGTTCGCACATCGAGGCCGCTCTCAGCGAGCGCTGACGATACATTCGAACATCTCACATAGCATTGGACCGCTATGACAAACCCGACCACCACGACTCCTGACGCGCCGACGACCGTCACGCGCACCTGGACCTGCGTCCTCTTCGACCTCGACGGCACCCTCACCGACTCCGCGCCCGGCATCACCGCCTCCCTCGCGCGCACGTTCGAGGAGCTCGGCCTTCCCGTCCCCACCCCCGCCGAACTCGTGGAGTACGTCGGGCCTCCGCTGCTCGACTCGCTCCAGTCGATGGCCGGCTTCGACGAGGCAGGCGCCCGCGCCGCGCTCATGGTCTACCGCGCCGACTACGCGGCCAACGGCGCGTTCGACAGCGCCGTCTTCCCCGGCATCCGCGGCCTCCTGCAGCGCCTGCGCACGGCCGGCATCCCGCTCGCCGTCGCCACCAGCAAGCCGGAGGCGCAGGCCACGCGCATCCTGGAGCACTTCGACCTCGCGCAGTACTTCGACGTGATCGCCGGCGCGACCGACGACGAGAGCCGCAGCGCGAAGGCGGACGTCGTCGCGGAGGCGCTGCGCCGCCTGACCGAGCTGGGCGTCGCGCTCGACCACACCGTGATGGTCGGCGACCGCGCGTACGACGTGGAGGGCGCTGGCGAGCACGGCATCCCGACCATCCTCGTGGAGTGGGGCTACGGCTCGCCGGCCGAGGCGGCGGGCGCGATCGCGGTCGTGCACTCGGCGGACCAGCTCAGCACGCTGCTGCTGGGCTGAGGCGCGCTGCCGGGCTGAGCGGGAGGCCGCCACAGCCGGGAGCGGAGAGCGTCGGAGGGTGCGCAGTAGGCTGGAGTGTTGCACTACCGCACTCCATACAGCACTAGGAAGAATGATGCGCACCAACAGCAAAATGCTCGTTCCCGCCGCCCTCGTCGCGGCACTGTCCATCGCCGCACTCACCGGCTGCTCCGGCAGCGGTGGCGGCTCCAGCGCGACGCCGTCGGCGTCGGCCTCCCAGGAGGCGACCTCCAAGTCGCTCCCGTCCGACTTCCCGAAGTCGGACGTCCCGATCGTCGCCGGCACCGTGATCGTCGCGAACGGGGACCACAACGACGGCTGGTCCATCACCGTCCAGCCGAAGGACAAGAACGGTTTCGCGGACGCGAAGGCCGCCCTGGAGAAGGCCGGTTACACGGTCCAGCCCGGCGCGAGTGACAGCAAGGCCGTCTACACGAACGCCAAGTACACCGTCGCGATCAGCACCCCCGGTGTCGCCGTGACGTACGCCGTCACCGCCAACTGATCGGCACGGAAGCCGTCGGGCGCAGCTCCACTGCGCGCCCGGCGGCTTCCGCCATTCGTGCCGAATGTGCCGCCGCGCGATTCGCGCCGAATGTGGGGAATGGCGGCAGCAAACGCGACATTCGTGACGAATGTGGGTGCGCTACGCGTCGATGATCCGCACCAGCTCGTCGATGAACGCGGTGAAGGTGTCGGCGCGCCGGATCAGCCCGAGTACGGCCTCCCGGTCGGAGAACACCTCCACGAACTGGTCGAACACGGTCTGGAACGCCGCGCGGCCGCCCTCGGAGAAAGCGATGAACGCGATCACGTTCACCCGCGCGTCACCCCAGTCCATCGCGGTGTCGTTGACGACGATCGCGATCGCCGTCCGCTTCGCGTTCATGGTCATGGCGTGCGGCACGGCGAGCGTGTCCGTGAACGCCGTCGACGACATCTGCTCGCGCTCGACCGCCTGCTCCACATAGTCGCTTCCGATGGCGTCGGCCGCGATCATCCGGTCGCCGAGCGCGCGGATCATCGTGATCGCGTCGCGCGCGTAGAAGTTGCGGAGGAACAGGCTCTCGTCGAAGTACTCGAGCAGCTCGTTCTTGATCCCGGCCCGGCGGCGCTGCCGGCGGATGCGCGCGACCGACTGGCGGATGTGCTCCACGTCCGTCGCCGTGAGGAACGGCTGCACGATGACCGTGTTCTCCCGCCGCCCGCGCGGGTCGATCGTGGTCAGCACCAGGTCCGCGTCGATCGCGGACCAGTCGGCATCCGTGGACGTGATCACGCTTACGATGTCCAGCTCGTCGCCAAGCGCGCTCTCCAGTTTCTCGCGCAGCAGGATGTGCATGTCGTAGTAATTCGGGCAGACCACCGCGGTGCGCACGGCGTCCCGGCGACGCGACTGCTGCTCCAGGTAGGCGCCGACGTGCATCGCGATGTAGGCGATCTCGTCGTCGTTGACCGCGATCCCCTCCGCCGCCTGCAACCGGCTGGCGATGTAGACGGCCAGCTCGTAGGTCATCGGGTACGAGCTCTTGATCGAGCGGGTGAGCGGGTTGCGGGAGTAGGTGTTCTCGTGCGCCCGCGCCACCAGGTTCTGCACGTGGAGGGTGAGCCGCACGATGAAGTCCTCGTCGCGGAGGTCGACCAGGTACTCGGTGGAGGCCCGCGCCACGATCCCGCGCACGATGTCGAGGTCGTCCTCGCTGACGAACTCCGCGACGCTGTCCGCCCCCGCGCCCGGCGCGATGACGCGGGTCCGCAGCAGGATGGCGAGGTAGCGCAGCTCGGTCGGGTCCAGCTCCACGTCGAAGTGCGTGAGCACGAGCCCGCCGAGGTCGTCCGCCAGCCCGCGCAGCGCCTCCCCCGCCTCCGCCGCACCCGCCGCGGGGAGGACGCGATCCTTGGCGACGCGGTCGAGCGCGACGGCCATGTGCAGCAGCACGTCGTTGATGCCGTACTCGTTGACGAAGAACCCGCGCGCGTCCAGCATCTCGACCAGATCGGACTTGAACGCGGCCAGCCCCTCCGAGGCGAAGGCCTCCTGGATGCGCGACACGTCCACGACGCCCTGCCGCATCTCGTCCCGGAACAGCCGGCTGATCAGCTTGCGCCGGGCGATCTCCGGCCCGTTCAGCCGCGCGACCGGGCCATGCCGGTCGAGGACCAGCTCGGTGTCGGCGAGGAGGCTGCGCACCCGGGTGAGGTCGGACTCGATCGTGGAGTCGCTGACGAACAGGCTCTCCGCCGTCTCGTAGACGTCGATCCCCTCCGGCTCGTCGAGCAGCCGCCTGGCCAGGAACGCGAGCCGCTCCTGCGGCGAACCCGCCGACGGGGAGGCCTCCGGGACATCGGCGAGGTAGGCCGCGTACGCGTCGCCTTTCACCCGGTACCCGCTCGGCCCCGACTCGACCAGCTCGCCGAGCGCTGCGGCGTAACTGCGGATGCTGCGGGAGGTCACACCCAGGTCCTGCGCGAGCTCGGCGGCCGTCACCCAGGCAGCACGACGCGACAGGATGTCGAGCATCCTCGTCTGCTTCGCCGAGAGCGCCACCAGCAGAGCCACCTTTCCGTCACCGAGTCAACCACGACCGCGCCGACGGCGGAGGTGCCCCAGCACGCGTTTCCGCACCCCAGGAAGAAACCGTCCTGGCCCCCGGAAGACGTCGGGGACAGCATGGTCACGATCCACCGAACCACCCGATCCACCCGTTTCACCCGTTCCAGCACCACGCACCACCGGAAGGCATGAGGTCGATGAAGATCATCGTTGTCTGCGGCGCGGGCGCCTCCAGCACCTTCGTCGCCGTGAAGCTCCGCACCGCCGCGGCCGCTCGTGGGCTGCAGGTCCAGGTCGCCGCGGGCAGCGCGAGCCAGCTCGACTCGCTCGCCGCGGTGGATGTCGTCCTCGTCGGTGCGCACCTGGAGGCCCTGGTCCCCGGGCTGCGTGCCCGCGCCGCCACCACCGGGACCGCCGTCGCCGTTCTGCCGCCCGTATCCCCCGCCGCACTCGACGGTGCGCTCGCGCTGGATCTGGCCCTCAACGCGAAGGCCGGGGCACGATGAGAGCCACTGGCAGCGCGGCGTCGCGGCGTACTGTGCCACCCGAGAACGAAGGAGACCGGAACAATGGCTGAGCGGATCATCACCGTCGGATCGACCCACGGGCTGCACGCCCGTCCCGCCAAGCTCTTCGTGGAGGCCGTCGGCGCCTCGGGCGCGAAGGTGTCGCTGTCGAAGGAGGGCGGGCGCACCGTCGACGCCGGCAGCATCCTCGGCGTCATCTCGCTGGGAATCGACCACGGCGACAAGATCGTCCTGGCGACCGACGCCCCCAACGCCGAGGCCGTCCTCGACGACCTGGCCGAGATCCTCACCACGGACCACGACGCCTGATCATGGCCGACACGACAGACACGACCCAGACGCTGACCGGCGCGGGCATCGGCCAGGGCATCGCCCTCGGCCCCGTGCTCCGGATGTCCGACCCGCTCCCCGAGCCGGAGTCCACCCCGAGCACGCGCACCCCCGACGAGGAGAAGGCCCGCGTCTCGCAGGCCGTCGCGACCGTCGCCGCCGACCTGCGCGAGCGCGCCGGAAAGGTGTCCGGCACCGCGGCGGATGTGCTGGAGGCCCAGTCGATGATGGCGGAGGACTCCTCTCTCGCCGACGATGTCGCCTCCCGGATCGACGGCGGCACGACCGCCGAGCGCGCGGTGTTCGAGGGCTTCGGCGTCTTCCGCGACATGCTCATCGGCCTCGGCGGCTACATGGGCGAACGCGCCACCGACCTGGACGACGTGGCCCAGCGGGTGATCGCGGCGCTGGAGGGCCGGCCCGCGCCGGGCGTCCCGGAGTCCGACGTGCCCTACATCCTCGTCGCCCGCGACCTCGCCCCCGCCGACACGGCGCTGCTCGACCTGACGAAGGTGCTCGGCCTGGTCACCCGCGAGGGCGGACCGACCTCCCACACCGCGATCCTGGCCCGCGAGAAGGCGATCGTCGCGATCGTGGGCGTCGCCGGGGCGGACGACCTGGCCGCGGGGTCCGAAGTGATCCTCGACGCCGGTGCCGGCACGGTCACCGTCGCGCCGACCGCCGAGCAGTCCGAGGACGCCCGCCGGCGCATCGCCGAGCGGGAGGCCGCCCTCTCCGGAGGCCTGGAGCCCGGCGCGCTGGCCGACGGCACCGCGATCCCGCTGCTGGCCAACCTCGGCTCGGCCGAGGGCGCGCAGAAGGCGGTCGACGCGGGAGCCGAGGGCGTCGGCCTGTTCCGCACCGAGTTCCTCTTCCTCGACGCCCGGATGGCGCCGACGGTGGAGCAGCAGCGCGAGCAGTATGTGAAGCTGCTGCAGGCCTTCCCCGGCAAGAAGGTCGTCGTGCGGGTGCTCGACGCCGGCGCGGACAAGCCGCTGGAGTTCCTCAACGACGCGCACGAGGACAACCCGGCGCTGGGCCTGCGCGGCCTGCGCGCCCTGCGGGCGAACGAGGACATCCTCCGCGAGCAGCTCACCGCCCTCGCCGAGGCCGACGCGCAGACCGACGCGGACCTCTGGGTCATGGCCCCGATGGTCGCGACCGTCGAGGAGACCCGCTACTTCATGCAGCTGGCCGGCGAGTTCGGGCTGAAGACCGTGGGTGTCATGGTCGAGGTCCCGTCCGCCGCGCTGCTGGCCGACCGGGTGCTGCGGGAGGCCGGCTTCGCCTCCATCGGCACCAACGACCTCACCCAGTACACGATGGCCGCCGACCGCCTCCTCGGCTCGGTCGCCGGCTTCCAGGACCCGTGGCACCCGGCCGTCCTCCGCCTCGTCGGCGAGGTCGGCGCCGCCGGAGCCGCGCACGGCAAGCCGGTCGGCATCTGCGGCGAGGCCGCGGCCGACCCGATGCTCGCCGTCGTGCTCGTCGGCCTCGGCGCGACCACCCTCTCGATGTCGCCCGCGGCCCTCGCCGACGTGCGGTTGTCCCTCACCCGTTACACCCTCGACCAGGCCAAAGCCCTGGCCGAGGCCGCACTGGCCGCCGATGGCGCGGCCGAAGCCCGGGAGGCCGTCCGAACCACGGCCGCCGGGTTCGCCCACCCGCCTGCCTAGGCAGGAACCCCTACCTGCCTCGGCAGGACCGACACAGAAACGAGGCACCATCATGACATCGGCGACAGCGACGACGCCGAAGCAGCCCAGCAGCGCTCGCGTCCACGTGCAGCGCTTCGGGACCTTCCTCTCGAACATGGTCATGCCGAACATCCCGGCGTTCATCGCCTGGGGGTTCATCACGGCCCTGTTCATCGCCACCGGCTGGCTCCAGAACACCGGCTGGGCGATCAGCGGGATCCTGGGCGGCTTCGGCGACCAGGCCAAGATCGGCTGGAGCGGCGCGGCGACCGTGCTCGCCCAGGACCCGAGCGGCCACACCTTCCAGCAGTACGTGGGCCTCGTCGGCCCGATGATCACGTACCTGCTGCCCCTGCTGATCGCGAACACCGGTGGCCGCATGGTCTACGGCGTCCGCGGCGGCGTGGTCGGCGCGATCGCGACGATGGGTGTCATCGTCGGCTCCAACATCCCGATGTTCATCGGCGCGATGATCATGGGCCCGCTCGGCGCCTGGGTGATGAAGCAGGTCGACCGGATCTGGGAGGGGAAGATCAAAGCCGGCTTCGAGATGCTGGTCAACAACTTCTCCGCCGGCATCGTCGGCATGCTGTTGTCGATCGGCGCGTTCTTCGGCATCGCACCGCTCGTCGAATGGCTGAGCTCCATCCTGAGCAACGCGGTCAACTGGCTGGTCACGGCGCACCTGCTGCCGTTCGCGAGCCTGCTGATCGAGCCGGGCAAGGTGCTCTTCCTCAACAACGCCATCAACCACGGCGTGCTCACCCCGCTCGGCATCGAGCAGGCGCAGCAGCAGGGCAAGTCCATCCTGTTCCTGCTGGAGGCCAATCCCGGCCCCGGCTTCGGCATCCTGATCGCGTACTCGATCTTCGGCCTCGGCATCGCCAAGGCGAGCGCCCCGGGCGCCGCGCTGATCCAGTTCGTCGGCGGCATCCACGAGATCTACTTCCCGTACGTGCTGATGAAGCCGATGATCGTCATCGCGGCGATCCTCGGCGGCATGACCGGCATCGCGATCAACGTGACCTTCAACTCGGGTCTGCGCGCCCCGGCCTCCCCCGGATCGATCATCGCCGTCCTGATCCAGTCGCCCGCCAGCAGCATCGTGGGCGTCACACTCTCGGTGATCGGCGCGGCGGCCGTTTCGTTCATCGTCGCCTCGATCATCCTGCGGGCCAGCCGCAAGCGCGACCTGGCCGCGGGCAACGCCGGCGACCTCACCGCCGCCGTGGCGCAGACCGAGGCCAACAAGGGCAAGGAGTCCTCCATCCTCGAGGGCCTGGTCCAGGAGGGCGAGCACGACACCGGCGACGCGCAAGGCGACGGCACCGACCGGCTGGTGCGCAACATCGTGTTCGCGTGCGACGCTGGGATGGGCTCGTCCGCGATGGGCGCGTCCGTGCTGCGGAACAAGATCAAGAAGGCCGGCGTGGAGGGGGTCACGGTGACGAACCAGGCCATCAGCAACCTCGACGGCTCGGCCGACCTGGTCATCACGCAGCGCGAGCTCACCGACCGGGCCAAGGGCCAGTCGCCGGACTCGGTCCACGTGTCCGTCGACAACTTCATGAACAGCCCCAAGTACGACGAGGTCGTCGACCTCGTCGCCAAGCAGCAGCAGAACCTGACGGAGGACGCCACCAAATGACCGACACGATTCTCGACCGGGCGAACGTCGTGGCCGCGGGCAACGCGACCACGCGGGAGGACGCGATCCGGGAGGCGGGTGAGCTGCTCGTCAGAGCGGGCGCCGTGCAGCCGGGTTACGTCGACTCGATGGCGCAGCGCGAGGCGACCGTCTCCACCTTCATGGGGAACGGCCTGGCCATCCCGCACGGCACCAACGAGTCCAAGGACGAGATCGTGCGTTCGGCGCTCTCCTTCATCCGCTACTCCTCGCCGCTCGACTGGGGCGGCGAGGAGGTGCGGTTCGTCGTGGGCATCGCCGGGCGGAACAACGAGCACCTCGACATCCTGAGCAAGATCGCCATCCTCTTCTCCGAGGAGGACGATGTGCAGCAGCTGATCGACGCGCCGGACGCGGACGCCCTGTTCGCACTGCTCGGCGACGTCAACGACTGAGACGGGGTCTCGCATGAAAGCCGTCCACTTCGGCGCGGGCAACATCGGGCGCGGCTTCGTGGGGCTCCTGCTCCACGAGGCCGGGTACGAGGTGGTGTTCGCGGACGTCAACGCGGAACTGATCGACGCCCTCGACGCGGCGGACTCGTACGAGGTCCACCTCGTCGGGGACGACGCGGAGACCAAGACCGTCACCGGGTTCCGGGCGATCAACAGCGCCACCGCGGAGGACGCTCTGGTCGCCGAGATCGCGACGGCGGACGTGGTCACGACCGCCGTCGGACCGCGCATCCTGCGCTTCGTCGCCCCGGTGATCGCGCGCGGGCTCGCCGCCCGCGCGGAGGACGCCCCGCGCCTCGCCGTCATGGCGTGCGAGAACGCGATCGGCGCGACCGACCTGCTCTGCGCCGAGCTGATGGACGGCCTCCCCGACGACGGGACACGCGAGGAGCTGGCCTCCCGCGCGGTGTTCGCGAACACGGCCGTCGACCGGATCGTGCCCGCACAGGCCCCGGACGCCGGCATCGACGTCACGGTGGAGACGTTCTACGAGTGGGTCGTCGACCGCAGCCCGTTCAACGGGAACGTGCCGCCGATCCCGGGTGCGCACTTCGTGGACTCCCTCGGGCCGTACATCGAGCGCAAGCTGTTCACGGTGAACACCGGACACGCCACCGTCGCCTACACGGGCTTCCTGGCGGGCGCGACGATCATCAGCGAGGCGATCGGCATCCCGTCGGTGCTGGAGGCGACGGAGGCCGCGCTGGCGGAGACATCGGCCGCGCTCAGCGCCAAGCACGGGCTGGACCCGGCTGAGCTGGCCGAGTACCGCGCGAAGATCCTGAACCGCTTCCGCAACCCGTACCTGGTGGACGAGGTCACGCGTGTCGGCCGCGAGCCGCTGCGCAAGCTCGGCCGCAACGACCGCTTCGTCGGGCCGGCCTCCGACTACGTGCAGTACGTCGGCGGGGTCCCGTCGGCGCTGCTCGCCGCGATCGGCGCCGCGCTGCGCTTCGACGTTCCGGAGGACACGCAGAGCGTCGAGCTGCAGCAGCTGCTCCAGCGCGCGAACGCCGAGGACATCGTGGACGAGGTCATGGGCGTGCAGCGCGGCGAGGAACTGTTCGAGCCGCTGGTGGAGGTCGTGCGCGGCGCGGCGCGCTGAGTCCGTCTCCGCTCTCCCGCTAGCGCGGGGCGATCGTGGCCGTCGGTTCGAGACACCAGTCGAGAACCGATGGCCACGTTCCGTATCCGGACGCGGGCGTGAGGTGCCCGCCGCCCGGGATCGTCGTGAGCGGGAGGCCGAGCGGGTCGGCGTACACGGCTCGCGAGCCCTCCGGATTGCACGGGTCGGCGTCGGAAGCGACGATGCGGGTCTCGGCGGCCGGCCGGGTCGGCTCGAGGGCGGCGAAGGCGGCGACCTCGGGGTTCTCGCGGAGGTACGACGGTGACGGCGGCGCGACGAGGAGGACCCGGTCGACGGATCGGCCCGCACCGGTGTCGTCGGGCCGGGCGCCCAGCCAGAGCATGGCGCCGAGGCTGTGGGCGATCACGGTCACCCGTGCGTCGTCCGCGCGCGCGTCGTCGAGAGCCGCTCCCGCGGCGGCCCGCCAGGCCTCCAGGTCGGGCGCGTCCGCGTCCGGCAGCTGCGGGTAGACGACCCGCTCACCGCGGTCGCGCAGGGCGGAGGCGAGCTCGTACTGCCAGTGCCCGGCCGGCCGGAAGTTGCCCCAGCCGTGCAGGATCAGGAAGGCGCGCATGAGGCCGAGCGTAGCGCCCGGCCGGGCACGGCCTCCGTCCGGTGTCCTTCCGCGACGACCGGGACGCCCGCGACGAGCACCCACGGGATGCCCGCTGCCTGCAGCCGCGGCTCGGCGAAGGTCGCGCGGTCGGAGACGGTGTCCGGGTCGAAGAGCACCAGGTCCGCCACCATCCCCGGCGCGATCCGGCCGCGGTCGGTGAGACCGAGTCGCGCGGCCGGGCGCGCGGAGAGGTGCACGATCGCGTCCTCCAGCGTCAGGACGCCCTCCTCCCGCACGTAGCGGCCGAGGTAGCGCGGGAACGTGCCCCACGCGCGCGGGTGCGGCTTGTCCCCGACGAGGATGCCGTCGCTGCCGCCGGTGTGCCGCGGGTGCCGCATGATCGTGCGGACGTTCTCCTCGTCGCCGACGTGCTGGAGGATGCCGGTGCCGAGCCGGTCGGCCTCCAGGAGGTCGAGGGCGACCTCGGCGGGAGGGCGGCCTTCGGCGGCGGCCAGCTCGGCGACCGTGCGGCCGACGGCGTTCGCGAACCGGGGATCGCGGACTCCCGAGACCTCCACGGAGCTCCAGTCGACGGGGACGCCGTGCGCGCCGTCGGAGCCGGAGACGTCGAGCTCATGGACGATGCGCGCCCGGGTCGCCGGGTCGCGGAGGCGGCCGAGCGTGGCGTCCGGACCTCCTGCGTTCGCCCATCCCGGCAGGAGCGCGGAGAGCGTGGTCGACCCCGGGAGGTACGGGTAGCTGTCGAGCGTGATGTCGATGCCGTCGTTCAGGGCTGCGTCGATCAGTGCGACCAGCTCGCCGGCGCGTCCGCGGTTCACGGCGAAGTTCATGGTGGCGTGCGTGAGGTGGAGGGCGCAGCCGGCGCGGCGGGCGATCTCGATCATCTCGGCGTAGCCCTCCAGCGCCCCGGCGCCGTACGAGCGCTGGTGCGGCGCGAAGAACCCGCCGTGCCGGGCGACGACGTCGCAGAGCGCGACCAGCTCGTCGGTGCTCGCGAACATCCCCGGCGCGTACGTCAGCCCGGCCGACAGCCCGAACGCGCCGTCGCGCATCCCGCGCTCGACCTGCGCGCGCATGGCGGTGAGCTCGTCCGGGGTCGCCGGCCGGTCGTCCGCGCCGACGACGTTCAGGCGGACCGTGCCGTGCGGGACCAGATACCCGACGTTCACCGCGCTGCCGCGCCGGTCGACCTCCGCCAGGTAGCCGGCGACATCCGCCCAGCCGACGCCGGGACCCTGCACGCCGTTCCAGCCGGCGAGCTGCTCGCGGAGGACCGCCAGCGTCTGCTCGCCCGCCGGCGCATACGAGAGGCCGTCCTGACCGACGACCTGCGTCGTGACGCCCTGAGTGACGGCGGCGAGGTTGCGGTCGTCCTGGAGGACGGCCAGGTCGGAGTGCGCATGAAGGTCGATGAAGCCGGGCGCCACGGCGAGACCGTGGGCGTCGAGGACGCGGGTCGCCGGCGCGTCGAGGTGGGCGCCGAGCTCCACGATGCGGCCGTCCGCGAGGAGGACGTCGCCGACGGTCCCGGGACGGCCGGAGCCGTCGAGGACGAGGGTGCCGCGGATGAGGAGCGGGTTCACCTGTGCGCCGCCGCGGTGAACACGCGCGCCTTCTCGGCCACCGCCTCCCACGCCGCCTCCTCGATGTCCGCGGCGCCGACCACGCTCGAACCGGCGGTGACCGCGAGGGCGCCGGCCGACATCCACTCGGCCGCATTGCCCGCGTGCAGCCCGCCCGACGGCACGAACGGGATGCCGGGGAACGGGCCGCGCAGATCCTTCAGGTATCCCGGCCCGACGGCGGAGGCCGGGAAGACCTTCACCGCGGCCGAGCCGAGCTCGACGGCCCGCATGACCTCGGACGGGCTGAGCGCGCCGAGCATGATCGGCACCCCCGCCTCGCGGGCGACGGCTGCGGCGCTTTCGCTCAACCCGGGCGTCACCAGGAACTGCGCACCCGCCGCGATCGCGGCCTCGGCCGTGCGGGCGTCGGTCACGGTGCCCGCTCCGACCAGGGCGCCGTGCGGCTCGGCGGCGGCTGCGGCGATCACGGCCTCCACGCTCGGAGTGGTGAAGGTGAACTCGACCGTCCGGATGCCGCCCGCGACGAGCGCGCGGCAGAGCGCTCCGGGGTCGTCGATGCGCGGGGCGCGCACCACGGCGAGCGCGCGATCGGCGGTGAGCGTGTCGATCAGCATGGGACTCCTCGTCATCCGAACGTCGTCTCGAGCAGCCCGATCACCCGGGGCTCCTCCGCGAGCGCGTCGTCCACGACGGCGAGCGCACGCCACTTGTCGAAGGTCGTGCACGGGTGCGAGAGGCCGAAGCGGATGACGTCGCCGACCGCCGCAGCCGCGTCCTCCGGCACGCGCACGAAGGCGTGCTGGTCGTTGAGCGCGGTGACGACGGCGTCCTCCAGCGGGACGGCGACGGACTCCCCGAACCGCCGGATCGCCTGCGGGATCGGCAGCCCTTCGTCGTACGGGAGGTCGCGCTTGCCCGCGTCCACGAGCACCAGCCCGGGCTCGGGACGGGAGACCACCGTCGCCCAGCCGTGGATGGCCGCGCGGAACTCTCGGCCGTCGCCCCCACGGCGCAGCGGGGTGATGGAGCGGTAGAAGCCGTCGTCGTGCGTGATGTACGCGCCGGAGCGCAGCAGCACCTCCACCGTGCGGCCCCCGTCGCCACCCGCCGTGCGGCGCGGCGCGAGCACCTCGGCGACCTGGTCGAAGTAGGCGCTGCCGCCGGCGGTCAGGATGACCGGCCCGCCCGGCGGGTAGAGGCCGGCCGCGTCGATGGCGTCGTGCAGCGCCAGCAGCTCCTCGAGGTAGCCCTGGACGCGCGCGAGCGACTCCGGCGACGCGTCGTGCGCGAGCGCGCCCTCGTACCCCGCGACCCCCGCGAGGCGCAGCACCGGGGAGGCCGCGATCGCGGCGGCGACGGCGAGCGCCGCCTCCTGCCCGCGGGCGCCCGTGCGTCCGCCGGCCCCGCCGAGCTCGACCAGGACGGCGAGCGGGGCGGACGGTTCGGCGTCGGTCAGCGCCTCCGTCATGATCTCGACCGCGCGCGGCGAGTCCGCCCACACGGTCAGCCGGCCGAGGTCGGGCGCGAGTGCACGGAGCGCGGCCGGCTGCACGAGCGCGTTCGCCAGCAGGACCCGCGGGACGTCCCAGCCGAGCGCGACCGACGCCTGCCACGGCGTCGCCACGGTGATGCCCCAGGCGCCCGCGTCGAGCTGGCGCTGCCAGAGCTCGCGGCTCATCGTCGTTTTGCCGTGCGGCGCCAGCTCGACGCCGGCCTCCGCGCACCAGTTCGCCATCGTCGCGAGGTTGTGCGCGACGGCGGACTCGCTCAGCGTCACGATCGGCGTCGGGAAGTCGCGCAGCAGCGGGCGCGTGCGCGGGAGGTCGGCGACCTCGGCAGAGTCGAACCCGAGCGGTACGGCCTTGTACTGGTCCATGCGCTCCCTCATCGTTGCACCATGCGCAACGCTCGTTGCACTCCGGATGCACTCTTGTCTAGCATGAGCCCAGTCGATCGCGAAAGGCCGCGACCGCACGACGACGAACGGGGAGGACGGATGGCGGCGCCCGCACCCCTGGTCACCATCGGCGAGGCCATGGTCGTGCTCTACCCCGACCACCACCTCCCGCTCGCGGAGGCGCACAGCTTCGGGTCCGATGTCGGCGGCGCGGAGTTCAACGTCGCCACCACGCTCGCCCGGCTCGGCCTCCCGACCGCGTGGGTGTCCCGGCTCGGGGTCGACGGTTTCGGCGACCGCGTCCTCGCGGTCGCGCGCGAGGCCGGCGTGGACGTCTCCGGCGTCGACCGGGACCCGGCCCGCCCGACCGGCCTCTACGTCAAGGAGCCCGTGGCCGGCCCGACCGGCGTGCGGACCCGGATGCACTACTACCGCAGCTGGTCGGCGGCGTCGGCGCTCGATCTGGCGCAGCTCCGGTCGACCGCGACCGCCGCGCTGCTCGGCGGAGCCGCCATCGTCCACACCTCCGGCATCACCCCCGCGCTCTCGGCCTCCACTGCCGAGCTCGCCGCGAACCTCCGTTCCCTCGTCGGCCCGGACACCCTCATCAGCGTCGACCTCAACCTCCGCCCAGCGCTCTGGAGCGGCGGGGACCGCGCCGCTCTCGACAGCCTCGTCGGCCAGGCCGACCTGCTGTTCGCCGGGCACGAGGAGGCCGAGACGCACTTCGGCCACGCGGATCCCGACCGGCTGTTCGCCGCCCTCCCGCGCCTGCGCACGCTCGTTCTCAAGGACGAGGAGCGCCGGGCCTCCGCGTACCGGCGCGACGGCGGCGAGACCCACGTGCCGTGCCTCACGGTGGAGGTCGTCGAACCGGTCGGCGCGGGGGACGCCTTCGCCGCAGGCTTCCTCACGGGACTCGCGGAGGGCCGCGACGACACCGCCGCCCTGCGCCTCGGCCACGCGCTCGCCTCGCTCACCCTGATCGGCCACGGCGACCGGCCGCTGACGGTGCCGTCCCGCGGCGAGCGCGACGCGATCGCGGACGCGCCGGACGAGGTCTGGGAGCGCTGGCGGGTGCACCCGGGCGACATCCCGTGGCACGAGCAGCGGCTGGACGCGGCGCCATGAGCCAGTCCGTCGCCCGCGCCCTCGACCTCCTGGACCTCCTGTCGCGCGGCGTCCGCACGCTGGACGCCCTGTCCGCCGAGCTGGGCGTGCACAAGTCGACCGTCCTCCGCCTGCTGCAGACCCTGGAGTCGCGCGGGTTCGCCGCCCACGACACGGAGCACAGGTACCGGGTCGGCCCCGCCGTGTTCGCGCTGGCATCGGACGCGCTCGACGCCGTCGACGTGCGTGCCGCCGCGGCCCCCATCCTGCGTGCGCTGGCCGCCGATACCGGCCAGACCGTCCACCTGGCGACCTACCAGGACGGCGTCGTCACCTACATCGACAAGGTCGAGTCCCGCCAGGGGCTGCGGATGTACAGCCGGATCGGCCTCCCCGCGGCCATCCACGCGACGGCCGTCGGCAAGGTCCTGCTGGGCGGCCTGGAGCCGTCCGAGCGCGAACGCGTCGCCGCCGGCCTCGACCTGCACCCCTTCACCTCGCGGACCCACACCACCGCCGCCGCTCTGCTCGCCGACGTCGCGGTCAGCTCCGAGCGCGGCTGGGCCGAGGACCACGAGGAGCACGAGACGTTCATGAACTGCGTCGGCGCGCCCGTCCACGGCCCGGACGGACGGGTGGCGGCGGCGGTGTCCATCTCCGTACCGAACGTGGTGCTGCCGCACGACGGCGTGCTCGCGCTGCTGCCTGCGCTGCTGGACGCGACCGCCCGCATCTCGGCGGAACTCGGCGCCCGAACGGCCCGTCCGTCCGCGCCCGTTCCCGTTTCCACTGTTCCCCCACTCAAGGAGACCCCATGACCGACCGCATCGCCGTCACCACCCCGGACGCCCCGGCCCCCGCCCACACCTTCTCCCAAGGCGTCCGGCGCGGCCCGTTCGTCCAGGTCTCCGGCCAGGGCCCGGTCGATCCGGGAACGAACGAATACCTCCACCCCGGCGACGTGAAGGCCCAGACCGAGCGCACCCTCCGCAACGTTGAGGCCATCCTCGCGGCGGCGGGCGCCGGCTTCGACGACGTGATGATGCTGCGCGTCTACCTCACGACGCGCGACGACTTCGCGGCCATGAACGAGGCGTACGGGGAGTTCCTGTCGACGCGGGTCCCCTCCGGCGTGCTGCCGGCCCGCACTACGGTGTTCACGGGGTTGCCGCGCGCGGAGATGCTGGTGGAGATCGACGCGTTCGCGGTGGTCGGCTGACGGACCGCCGACCCCTTCTGACAGTTCACCGCGACCCGCACCGCCGGAACCACCCCGGTGGTACGTTTCGCATGTGAGCCGTATCGTCGCCGTGGCGCCCGTGCTGCCCGCCCGCAGTTACAGCCAGGGCGAGATCACGGCCGCGCTCCTCGCGATGATCACCAGCGACCCGCAGCGCCAGGCCGTCATGCGGCGCATCCACGCATCCAGCGGGGTCGAGACCCGCAGCCTCGTGATGCCGCTCGAGCGGTACAGCTCGCTCGCGTCGTTCCGGGAGTCCAACGATTTCTTCATCGCCGAGGGCACCACGCTCGCCGAGCGCGCCGTGACCCAGGCGCTCGCGACAGCCGGGCTGCGCGCCACCGATGTCGACTACCTCCTCTTCACCTCCGTCACCGGGATCGCCGCGCCCTCCATCGACGCCCAGCTCGTGCAGCGGCTCGGGATGCGGCCCGACGTCAAGCGGCTGCCGAGCTTCGGGCTCGGCTGCGTCGCCGGCGCCGCTGGGATCGCGCGCGTCCACGACTACCTGGCCGGCCATCCCGGCGAGATCGCGGTGCTGCTGTCGGTCGAGCTGTGCTCGCTGACCGTGCAGGCGCGGGATGACTCGATGGCGAACATCGTCGCGAGCGGACTGTTCGGCGACGGCGCGGCGGCGGTCGTGATGGCCGGCGACGACCGGGCCCGCGAGCTGGGCCTCCCGGGTCCGGAGGTCGTCGACACCCGCAGCCGCATCTACCCCGACACGGAGGATGTGATCGGCTGGGACATCGGCGGGACCGGCTTCCGCATCGTCCTGAGCGCCGGCGTCCCCGAGGTCATCGACCGCAACTTCGCCGGCGACGCGCGGGGCCTGCTCGCCGAGCACGGCCTGGAGGTGTCGGACGTGAGCGCGTGGGCGGCGCACCCCGGCGGCCCGAAGGTCCTGGAGGCCTTCGCCCGGTCGCTCGACCTGCCCCCGGACGCCCTCGAGGCGAGCTGGAGGTCGCTGGCACGCGTCGGCAACCTGTCGTCGGCGGCCGTCCTGCACGTGCTGGCCGAGCAGCTGGACGCGCACCCGGCGGGGACCGTCGGCCTGCTGTTCGCGCTCGGGCCCGGGGTGACGAGCGAGCTCGTGCTACTGCGCTGGGCCGCGGGGGCGGAGGGCGCGAGCGTCGCCGGGGCCGCCGCGTGATCTGGTACACGGTCCTCATCCTCGCCACCGGCGCCGAGCGGATCGCCGAGCTCGTCGTCTCCACCCGCAACGCCCGCTGGTCGTTCGCCCGCGGCGGCGTCGAGTACGGGCGTGCGCACTTCCCGCCGATGGTCGCCCTCCACACCGGCCTCCTGCTCGCCTGCCTCGCCGAGGTCTGGCTGCTCGGCCGGCCGTTCCTGCCGTGGCTCGGCTGGCCGATGCTGGTCCTGGTGCTGGCGAGCCAGGCGCTGCGCTGGTGGTGCATCGGGACGCTCGGCCCGCGCTGGAACACGCGCGTCATCGTCGTGCCGGGCCTGCCGCTCGTGGATCGCGGCCCCTACCGCTGGCTGCGCCACCCGAACTACGTCGCCGTCGTCGTGGAGGGGTTCGCCCTCCCGCTCGTGCACACCGCGTGGATCACCGCGCTCGCGTTCACGGTGCTGAACGCGGTGCTGCTGCTGGGCTTCCGGCTCCCGTGCGAGAACCGGGCGCTCGCCTCCACCGCCGCCGCGTCCTCGGCGTCGTCCACCTCCTCCGCCCCCGCATGACGACGGCCGGGCTCGTCGTGGTCGGCGGCGGCCCGATCGGGCTGGCGTGCGCGATCGAGGCGCGGCTCGCCGGCATGGAGGTCGTGGTGGTCGAGCCGCGCGACGATCCGATCGACAAGGCCTGCGGCGAGGGGCTGATGCCGGGCGCCCTCGCGGCCCTCCACCGCATCGGCGTCGACCCTCCCGGCCACAACCTCGCCGGGATCGCCTACCTGGACGGCTCCCGCCGCGTCGAGCACCGCTTCACCGAGCGCCCGGGGCGGGGCGTCCGCCGCACGGTGCTCCACCGCGAACTGGCCCGCCGCGCCGCCGAGCTGAACACGCCCGTCATCCGCGGACGCGTCGACGGCCTGACGCAGCGCAGGGACGGTGTGGAGCTGCGCCTCGCCGCCGGGGACACGATCGACTCTCCCTGGGTGATCGCCGCCGACGGCCTCCACTCCCCCGTCCGGCGGCTGCTCGGCCTGGACGGGCGCGCGCAGCACCCCGTCCGCCGCCGATACGGGCTCCGCCGCCACTACGCGATCGCACCGTGGACGGATCTGGTCGAAGTCCACTGGTCCGCGATGGTGGAGGCCTACGTGACACCCGTCGACGACGGCACCGTCGGGGTGGCCGTCCTCGGCCCGCGGCCGCTCGACCAGGAGGCCGCGATCGCCACGATCCCGGAGCTCGCCGAGCGCCTGGCGGGCGCGGAGGCGGTGACGGACGCGCGCGGCGCCGGCCCCCTCCTGCAGCGCTCGCGCTCCCGTGCCTCGGGCCGCGTCCTCCTCGCCGGGGACGCCTCCGGGTACGTGGACGCCCTCACCGGAGAGGGGATGCGGGTGGGTTTCGCACAGGCGCGCGCGGCTGTCGCCGCTGTGCGGGCGGGCGACACGGAACAGTACGAGCGTGCCTGGCGCGCGACGACGCGGGACTTCCGGATGCTGACGACGGGCCTGGTCGTCGCCGCCCGGTCGCGGTTCCGTCCCCGGATCGTGCCGACCGCGACGGCGCGGCCGCAACTCTTCGGCGCGATCGTGGAGCGCCTCTCGCGGTGACGGAGGGCGGCGTGCGCGCTGCCTGCTCGGCCTGTGGCGTGGCCTTCCTTCGCCGCCCAGGTCATTCGCTGGCTTCACTTCCCATCATCACGTAGTATGTTGCCGGTAGATGACACATGCGGTATTTTGCGAGGTGCGTTCGTGACTCTTCAAGACCTCTCCCCGGCATCCACGGACGCTCCGACCGAGCCAGCACGCGCGGAGGAGAGCCCCGATGAGGCTGAAGCGCAACTGACCGCCGTCGCCGGCACCCGGACCGCGGCCCGGCGGACGACGGTCACCTTCTATCTGTCCGAGACCCTCCGCAACCGCGCCCGGGCCGCCTACCGCTCGACGTCCTTCGAGGAGAAGGACAGCAGCTGGTCCGAGATGCTGAACAAGGCGCTGATCGCGGAGGTCGAGCGACGGGAGGCGGAGTACAACCGTGGCGAGATGTTCGCGGCGAGCGAGGCTCCGCTGACCCCGGGGCGGCCGATCGGTTTCTGAGGGCGATGCCGGCCGGCGGATCGCGGCGGGTCATGCACACGAGACGCCGGCGCGCACCGTCGTCCCAGAGTCACGGCGGATGGCGGACCGTCGAGCGAGAATCCGGCGGACCAGGAGCCGCCGGAGACACACGCGGCGGCGGGGGCCGGCCGTGTCGGTCTCCGGTGAGCGGAGGCTGTCGGATGCCGGACCCGGCGGGCGGGGGCCTGCCGGGTCCGGGGAGGGGCGGTTCGGGTGCCGGGCGCGTGAGGCCCGTCCGGCACCCGCCGAGGGTGAGTGATCACCGGGTGAATGTGGGGAATCACCGGGTGAAGATGGGAACCCCACCGCACCCCGCGCGAAGGTGGCCCCAGGTCGGCGGGACCCGGCCCCGCGCATGCGGGGCCGGTTGGGGAGGTCCGTCGACCTGGGACCGGCTTGCGGGGTGCGCCGCGTGACGGCGCACCGGTCTGGGGACGGGCTGGGCCGGCAATCGGACCGGCCCAGTCCCGTCGTGTCAGTTCAGTCGGTGAGCGTCCGTCACCGCGTGTGGTGGCGGCGCTCCCGGTTCATCGCTCCGAAGAGCGCGACGATCCCGAGCATCGCCAGCAGCGCCGCGATCGACCCGAGGGTCAGCGCGTCCGAGCCGGTCGAGGCCAGGACGGAAGCGCCCGATGCGGACGAGCCGAGCGCCGCCGAGCCGAGCGCCGAAGCGCCCAGCGAGCTGGGAGCCATCGAGGCCGGGTCCGTGGCGACCGTGGCCGTCCCGCCGAGCGAGCCGGAACCGACGTCGGCCGTGTCCGTGCCCGCTCCCGTCGATCCGACCGGCGTCGTCACCGAACCGGAGGTGTCCGTACCCGTCCCGGTGGATCCGACCGGCGTCGTCACCGGGCCGGCCGTCGCGACACCGCCGACGGCGACCGCGTCACCGCCGACCGCGACCGGGAGCGAGACGCTGATCGGCGCCTGCGCCCCACCGAGGAGAGCGCCGGCGCCGGTCGTGACCGGCGTCGTCGCGCTCGCGCCCGACGTGGTGGGAACGGTGCCCGCCCCGGTTGCGCTCGCGTCACCGAGGACGGCGACCGAGTCATCGCTGACCGACACTGGAACGGACGCCGCCACCGGCACCTGAGCACCGGACACCACACCGCCGGCGCCCGAGGTCACCAGACCCGAAGTCGCCGGAGTGGAGGTCACCGGGGCACCCGAGGACGTCCCAGCCGTGCTCGCGTCACCCAGCACGCCGACCGCGTTTCCGCCGACGGTCACCGGGAGCGCCGCATCCACCGGAGCCTGCGCGCCCGAGAGGACGCCGCCCGCACCGGAAGCGGTGGCTCCCGGCGCTGCGGCGGCACTCGGCGCGGAGACGCCGACCGGGCCGCTGGAGCTCGCGTCACCCAGCACCGCAACCGAGTTGCCGGTCGCGGTCACCGGGACAGCCGCGGACACAGGGACCTGTGCACCGGAGCCCACACCGTCCGCGCCGGAGGTCGTCAGACCCGAGGGTGCCGGAGTGGAGGCTGCAGCCGCAGACGAGGACGATCCGCTACCGGCCGCGTCACCCAGCACCGCTACCGAGTTACCGGTCGCCGTCACCGGGACAGCCGCCGACACGGGCACCTGGGCACCAGAACCCACACCGTCCGCGCCCGAGGTCGTCAGACCCGAGGGTGCCGGAGTGGCGGCTGCAGGCGCAGACGACGACGATCCACCACTGGCCGCGTCACCCAGCACGGCAACCGAGTTACCGGTCGCGGTCACCGGAGCGGCAGCGCCGACCGGGGCCTGAGCTCCGGACAGGATGCCATCCGTACCCGAGGTCGTCACACCCGAGGCGGCGGGAGCCGAAGACGCGGGGGCGGCCGAAGACGCACCAGCGCTGCTGGCGTCACCCAGCACCGCAACCGAGTTACCGGTCGCCGCCACCGGAACGGACGCGCCCACCGGCACCTGCGCCCCGGACAGCACGCCATCCGAACCCGAAGTCAGCAGACCCGACGTGGCAGGAGCAGACGCGGGAGCCGACGACGTGGAACCGCCCGAAGCCGCTGTGCTACCGGCATCGCCGAGCACTGCGACCGAGTTGCCGGTCGCAGTCACCGGGACCGACGCGTCCACCGGCGCCTGCGCACCGGACAACACGCCATCCGAACCCGAGGACACCAGACCCGAGCTGGCAGGAGCAGACGCAGGAGCCGGAGACGCCGAAGTCGCGCCACCGCTACTGGCATCGCCCAGCACTGCGACCGAGTTGCCGGTCGCGGTCACCGGAACAGCCGCGTCCACCGGCACCTGAGCACCGGACAGCACCCCGTCCGACCCCGACGTCGTGGATCCCGAGGCCGGTGCGGACGAAGCCGGCGCTGCCGCCGGCGACGTCCCGCCGCCGGCCGCGTCGCCCGCCACACTCGCCGCGTTGCCCGCGACCGTGACCGGCACGGCGACGCTGACGAGGGCCTGGTCCCCGCCGGCGACCGACGATCCCAGCCCGCTTGTCGTGACCGACGGCGTCGGCGCCGCCGCGGCCGGCGCGGCCGATGTGCCCGACGTCGACGAGTCGCCGAGGACGGCGATCCCGTTACCCGTGACGGTGATCGGCGCCGTGACGCCGATCGCGGCCTGGTCGCCTGAGGCGACGCCGCCTGTTCCGCTTGTTGTCGGTGATTCCGCGGCGTTCGCGGCCGCGGTGCCGGCGAGCCAGAGCCCACCGACGCAGAGGGTGAACCACAACCCTCTGGAGACGTACTTGTTCATCGTTCAGCCTTTCGAGTGAGTTTCGGACTCCCGGTCGGGAGTTCGCGATCCGGTTCCGCGCTGCGCGGGAGCGCAGGGCGGAAGGGATCCACTCAGTCGGGGCTGATGTCGTGGTCGAAGAGGGGTGACGTCGGGAGGTCGTCGTCCGCCGGGAGGCCGGCCCGGACGCTCAGGGAGGTCGCCAGCGCGGCCGCGCCACCGCCGAGCGCCGCGACACCCGAGCCATAACCGCCGGCAGAGGCGCCGCCAGGACTCGTCCCGAGCACGCCGGAGGGCGAACCAGGAGTCGGCAGGCCGGACCCGCCGCGCGGAGTCCCGCCCAGCGCGCCGGGCGCCGCGCCGGTCGTCGGTGCGGCGGCGGGCACCGCGTTCGGCGCGTGCGCGGCGGAGGCTGTCTTCGACGTGCCCACGAGCGGGGCCGTCGACGTGGCGACGGCGGCGGCCGGTTGGACGCCGACGCCTGCAGCCGTTGATGGCTCACCGACGGGAGAAGGCGCAGGAGGACCGCCCAGAGGTTGGACCGTGTCCGCCACCGTTCCCGCGACGCTGGCGAGCACGCGATCGGCGGCGCTGGCGATCGGCGTGGTCAGCGTGCTGACGGGATGACTCGCGAGCACCGTGGTCACCAGCGTGAGCGGCGCCGAAAGGGTGCGGGCGAGCGAGAAGTGCGTGGATGAGGTCTGCGGGTCAGTCGCTTCGACGCTGGAGGCGTTGCCGCTGGAGGCCTGGCCGCCGGGCGCTTGAGAAGCCGGGGCCTGCGCGGGCGCGGCGGGAGCCGCCAGTACCCGATCCGCAGTCTGCGCGACCGGCGTCACCACAGCCTCCACGGGCGCGGCCACCGCCACGTGCTGCACGACCTGCGCCACCGGCTGGACGACGTGCACCGCCACGCTCCGCACAGGCGCCGGAGCCGCGGGCGTCACCGCCGCGACCGCCGAACCCGTCGTCTGCCCCACCCCGCCGGCGACCGAATCCACGGTCGCGACCACGGCGCCGAGCGGGTCGGTGTTCGGGGGCTCGGCAGCGTTCGCGGAGCCCCCGCCGAACAGCAGGCCCAGCGCGACGATGCCGCCGCCGAGGAGGAACGACCCGATCAGAAGCCGCGTGGGAGTGAGCGAGGTGCGCCGCTCGGGCACATCCACCACACGATCACCCCCTGATCGTCGGTATTCCGTTCGAGACACCAGAGACTGTACTCGCCTGTCTACCCGAGCGGAAGAGGCCGGCTCGGCCTCCGGCCGCCAGCGCGATGACCACGAGGGCCGCGACGGTCATCGCGGCTCCCACCCACAGCGGGGACGCGTAGCCCAGCCCGGCCGCGATCGTGAGGCCGCCCAGCCAGGCGCCGAGGGCGTTGCCGACGTTGAACGCGGCGATGTTCGCTCCGGACGCCAGCGTCGGCGCATCGTCGGCCGAGCGGAGGACGCGGAGCTGGAGGCCGGGGACCGTCGCGAACCCGAACGCCCCCATCAGCACGAGCGCGACGACCGCGGCCACCGGCTGGGCAGCGAGCAGCGCGAACGCGCCGAGGATCGCGGCGAGGACCGCCAGCACGACCAGCAGCGTCCCGTCGATGGACCGGTCGGCGAACCTGCCGCCGACCGCGTTGCCGGCGAACAGGCCGAGGCCGAAGAGGATCAGCAGCCACGGCACCGCGGCCGCGGGGAAACCCGAGAGGCCGGTCAGCGTGTAGGCGATGTAGGTGAAGGCGCCGAACATCCCGCCGAATCCGAGGACGGTCGCGGCCAGCGACAGCCAGAGCTGTCCGGAACGGAACGCGTGGAGCTCGGTGCGGAGGCCGGCCCCGCCAACCGCGGACGAACCCTCCCCCGGCACCAGCACCGCCACCCCGACGAGCGCCAGCACTCCCACGACCGTGATCGCCCAGAACGTCGACCGCCAGCCGAACTGCTGGCCGAGCAGCGTCCCGAACGGCACGCCGAGCACGTTGGCGGCCGTCAGGCCGGTGAACATGATCGCGATCGCCCGTGCCTTCCGGCTCGGGTCGACCATGCTCGCGGCGACGACCGAGCCGATGCCGAAGAACGCGCCGTGGCAGAGCGCTGCGACGAGGCGTCCGGCGAGCATCGTCGGGTAGGACGTCGCCACGGCGGACATCGCGTTGCCGAGGATGAACAGCACCATCAAGCCCAGCAGCACTGTCTTGCGTGGGAGGCGGGTGACCGCGGCGGTGAGGCCGATCGCCCCGACCGCGACCGCGAGGGCGTAGCCGGAGATGAGCCAGCCGGCGGCTGCGGCGTCGACGTGGAAGTCCGCTGCCACCTCGGGCAGCAGGCCGGCGATCACGAACTCGGTGAGGCCGATGCCGAAGCCGCCCAGAGCGAGGGCGATCAGGCCAGCAGGCATGGAGAACTCCTGGGAAAGTCGGGGACGGGAGGGATGATCGCCTACACTAAGTACTTGCAGACGCGTCATAAATAGTTGCACATGCAATTACTTCGCGCAAGCGCACGACCGGATACACACACCGAGGAGACCGCACATGGGCATCGCCGACGACGCCGTCGAGGTGCGCGCGCAGGGCTGGCGCACCCTCGCCGCGCTGCACAACTTCATCGAGAACGAACTGGAGAAGGCGCTCTCCCGCGCGGCCGGACTCTCCGTCGTCGAGTACACCGTCCTCGACGCGCTCAGCCGCCAGGACGGCTGGCACATGCGCATGCAGCAGCTCGCCCGCGCGAGCGCGCTGAGCCCGTCCGCGACCACCCGGCTGGTCAACCGGCTCGAGGAGCGCGGCCTCCTGACGCGCATCGACTGCCTGGACGACCGCCGCGGAATCTACACCGAGCTCACCTCCGGCGGCCACCAACTGCTCGACAGCGCGCGGCCGGTGCACGACGAGGCGCTGGAGGCCGCGCTCCAGGAGGCGCACCGCATCCCCGAGCTCGCCCCCCTGCTCGACGCGCTGCCGCAGCTCGCGCTCGCACGGAGCTGAACGGAGCGGCCGGGGTTGGCCCAGCGCGCCCCGACCTACCGCAGCACCTCCACCAGCGCCACCCACGAGAACACGACGGTGGTCACGATCGCCAGGATCGTCGCGACCGCCACGAGCACCAGCCCCACCTCCGCGACCCCGCCGAGCAGCAGCACGCCCCCGGCCAGGTCGAGGGCCAGCGGCACCGTGAACAGCGCGATCCTCTCCACGTCGTAGCGCCCGTATCCGGTCGTCGCAGAGTCCCGCCGGATCGCGATGGACGACCGCACCGCGACGAACCCGCAGATCAGCGTCCCGACGACGACCTGCACCCCGAACCCCCACGGCGCCTGGCCCGGGATGAGCGCCGCGCAGCTGAGTGCGACGCCGAGGATGAGCGTCGCGATGGACGCCCCGGCCCGCGCCGCGAGCCCGCGGGACTCCGCGATCTGGCGGATGTTCACCGACAACGCGACGATCAGGAGGCCGCCCAGCGCCGCGCCGGCCCCCGCGACCGCGACGTTGAACTCCGACCACTCGCGGAAGATCCCCACCATGCGCACAGCGTAGCGGCGCGCTGTCAAGTCTGGCGGGCGCGCACGGCCAGGGCGTATAACGGGGGACATGGCCGACGCGATCACGACCTGGATCGACCGCTATCGCCGCGCGTGGGAGAGCAACGACCCCGACGACATCCGGGCGCTCTTCACCGAGGACGCGAGCTACCGCACCGAGCCGTTCGCCGAGCCGTGGGACGGGCACCTCGAGATCGTGGAGGGCTGGCTCGACGCGCAGGACGACCCGGGCTCTGTCGACTTCGAGTGGAGGCTGCTCGGCCAGGACGGGTCCCAGTACTTCGTGGAGGGCGTCACCGACTACCACGACGGCCCGACCTACTCGAACCTGTGGGTCGTAGTGCTCGCCGGCGACGGCCGCGCCGAGGAGTTCACCGAGTGGTGGATGGAGCAGGAGGCCTGATCCGCCGGACGTCGACGGTCAGACCGCCCCGCCCAGCCACAGCCCCAGCCCGGCCGCGGCGAGCGCCAGCACCAGCATCCCGGCCCCGTTGAACAGCGCCGCGCGATACCGCCGCTGCTGCGCCAGCCGCACCGTCTCGTAGCTCGCCGTGCTGAACGTCGTGTAGCCGCCGAGGAACCCGGTGCCGAGGATCGCCCTCCACTCGGGCGGGAGGCCGTGCGCGAGCGCCAGCCCGGTGACGAGTCCGAGCAGGAAGGACCCCGTCACGTTGATGACGGTCGTGCCGAAGGGGTAGTTGATCCGGAAGACGCTGCGCAGCATCCCGTCGAGGACCAGCCGTGCCACGGCCCCGAGTCCGCCCGCGACCGCGACGGCGAGCACCAGCAGCGGCGTCACCGGCCGACCCCCGGAGCGTCGTCGCCGAGCGCGGAGCCCCCGCGCCGGGCCCGCCGCCTCCCCAGCGCAGCCGCGGCCGCGATCCCCGCGACCGACGCCAGCGCGCCGATCAGGATCGTCGCCACCGCGTACCCGATCCCGCCGCCGAGGTTCTGCGCAGCGAACAACCCGTCCGTGTCCACCGCGAACGAACTGTACGTCGTGTACCCGCCGAGGATGCCGGTCCCGGCGAACAGCCGCAGGTCGCGGCGGCGTCCGGCGTCCGGACCGCGCAGGGCCAGCGCCTCCAACAGCCAGCCGAGCACGAATGCGCCCGTGACGTTGATGACCAGTGTGATGAGCGGCACGCCGGCCACGGTCGGCACGGCCGCCGACAGCAGGTATCGCACCGTGGTGCCGATCGCGCCGCCGGCGAAGACGAGCAGGACGGAGCGCCAGTGCAGGTGCACAGGCAACGGAGTTCTCGCGGACACGCGGCATCCACCCTTCGGAATGAAGCGCAGGAACTATCAGCGACCGTCGCGGTTCGGGCCGTCCGGCCCCGGCGAGATCCATCGCCGCTGGACCACTATACCGGCGGGTCCTCCCAGGGCAGCGCCTGCGACCCGCTGACCGGCGCCAGCGGCACCACGATCACGGGCCGGTGCTGCCGGTGTGCCAGGTGCACCGCGACCGAGCCGTTGAAGAACTCGCGGATGCTGCCGCGCAGCCCTGCTTCCCGCGTGCCCACGACGATGTAGCGCGCGTCCATCTCGTCCGCGAGCCGGGCGAGCGCCCAGGCCGGGTCTCCCGCCAGCTGCTTCAGCGTGTACGGGACGCCGCGGCCGTTCAGCGTCGCACGGATGTCGGACTCCAGCTCGGCGTCGAAGGTCTCCTCCTCGACTTCGGGGAGGTCGGGGTCGTACGGCAGAGCGACCACGGTGCCGTCCACGTAGCTGGAGACCAGGTACCGGTTGGGGTCGACATTGGCGCAGACCAGCGGGACGTCGAGGTCGTCGGCGAGCCGCGCCGCCTGGTCGAGCACCGCGGTCGGCTGGCCGGGGACGACCGCGACGAGCACTCCCCCCGGCTTGATGCCGGCCGATTCGCCGCCGCCCGCCCCAGTGCCGCCGATGCCGCTCATGCGACTAGTGTGCACCATCCGGTGCGCCGGGATGCGATGGGCCACGCTCCGGTGGGCCGCGCTTTCGCAGGCCATGCGCAGCCGCCCTCCCTTGGCGCGCACCGTACCGTGGGGTACGTTCGGACGCGAACCCAGGGAGGCCACGCAATGACCGAGAACAAGGCCGCGCTCCCCCGCGAGCGCCGCCGGACCACCCGCGGACTGCGGCCGCTGCCGGTGCTGACGCGCGACGCGACAGCCCAGCTCAAGCGGCTGCTCAGCGCCGAGCTGGCCCTGTTCAAGGCCGAGATGACGGCCAAAGCGAAGGCGGCGGGGGTCGGCGTCGGGCTGCTGGTCGGCGCCCTGGTCTTCGTGTTCTTCGCGCTCGGCGTGCTCGTCGCGGCCGCCGTGTTCGCGTTCGCGCTGATCGTCCCCGGCTGGCTGGCGGCGCTCATCGTCGCCGGCATCCTGATCGTCCTGGCGATCATCGTCGCCCTCATCGGCCGGGCCATGCTGAAGCGCGGGATGCCGCCCGTCCCGGAGGACCTCGGGCCGGAGCTGAAGGCCGACGTCCAGGCGCTGAAGGGGGAACAGCCGTGAGCGGCAAGGGGATGAACACGCTGAAGCTGGAGTTGGAGGAGACGCGCGACGAGCTCGCCACGACGCTCGACGACATCTTCGCCACCTTCAACGTGCGGGTGCAGATCCGGTCGCACCCGGTCGCCGCCGCGGCGGTGTTCCTGACGGTGCTCGCCGGTGCTGCCGCGCTCGTGGCGCGAGGGATCGCGCGTGGCCGCTGAGGCCTCCCGGCGCCGCCTGCCGTGGGGCTACATGCTCAAGCGCACGCTGCGCAGTTTCGGCCAGGCGTCCTGCACCGACCTCGCGGCCGGGCTCACCTACTTCGGCGTGCTGTCCCTGTTCCCGGCGATGATCGCGCTCGTCAGCGTGCTCGGCCTGGTGGGTCAGAGCAAGGCCGGCATCAACGCGCTGTTCGGGATGCTCGACCAGCTCGCGCCCGGGATGCTGACGGTTGTGGAGGCGCCGATCGAGGCGCTGGCGAAGTCCCCCGCCACGGGCGTCGCGCTCGTGATCGGCATCGTCGGCGCGGTCTGGTCGGCCTCCGGGTACGTCGGCGGCTTCGGGCGCGCGCTCAACCGGGTGTATGGCGTGCGGGAGGGCCGGTCTGCTTTCGCGCTGCGTCCGGTCCAGCTCGGGGTGACACTCGCGTCGCTCGTGCTCATCTCGATCGTCGCGATCCTGCTGGTCGTCTCCGGGCCCATCCTGCAGGCCCTCGGCGACGCGATCGGCGTCGGGGACGCTGCGAAGACGGCGTGGTCGATCCTGCGCTGGCCGGTGGTGGTGTTCGCGCTGGTGCTGCTGGTCGCGCTGCTCTACTCGGCGACGCCGAACGTGAAGCAACCACGGTTCCGCTGGCTGACCCCGGGAGCGGTCGTCGCGATCGTCCTGCTCGGCGTCGCCTCCGCACTGTTCGCGTTCTACGTCGCGAACTTCGGGCACTATGACAAGACGTACGGCACGCTGGCCGGGATCATCGTCTTCCTGCTGTGGATCTGGATCGCCAACGTCGTGCTCCTGCTCGGCGCGGTGCTCGACGCGGAGATCGCCCGGGCCCGGCTCATCCTGGCCGGCGTCGAGGTCGAGAAGGGCTACGACCTCCCGCTCAAGTCGGACAAGGCCATCGTGAAGGCGCAGGACGCGGACGCCGGCGACATCCTCGTGGTGCGTGAGATGCGGCGCAAACTGCGCTGACCGCCGTGTCGAATCGGCGCGTCCCGATTCGACGTCCTGGTGACGACAGAGAGGAACCACCATGGCCCAGTTCGCCATCTTCATCTACGGCGACGGCGTCCCCGGGACCCCTGAGGAGCTCGCCGAGCACGACCGCCACTCCGAGGACCTGATCGGCGACGGCTCGCTGACGGCCGCGTTCGCGCTCGCCCCGTTCACGGAGGCGACCTCCGTCCGCGGCGACGGCGTCACCGACGGTCCGTACACGGAGTCCAAGGAGATCATCGCGGGCATCGGCATCGTGGAGGCCGCGGACCGGGAGGCCGCCCTCGCGATCGCCCGCCGCAACCCGGCCACCTGGCAGGGCGGCGGCGTGGAGGTCCGGGAGATCGTAGGGTCGTACATTCGGACGGGAGAGAGGTCCGATACCCTCCTGCCATGAGCGGTGAGGGATCCACGGACGACGCACGACCCGGGCACGACCTCCCGGACAGCAGGGGCCGGACCGGCCTGCATCACGCCGGGCGCGCACTCTCCGGCAACCCGTCGGTGCGCGTCACCGATGTGGAGGTCGTATCCGACGGCTGGCACGTCCTGCGCCGGACCACATTCGACTACCGCGGGCGCGACGGCTCGTGGGTGAGGCAGGCGCGCGAGACGTACGACCGCGGCAACGGCGCGACCGTGCTGCTGTACGACCCCGTGGCTCGCACACTGCTGCTGACCCGCCAGTTCCGCTTCCCGGCATACGTCAACGGCCACCCCGACGGGATGCTGGTGGAGGCCGCGGCCGGCCTGCTCGACGGCGACGCCCCGGAGGAGGCGATCCGCCGGGAGGCCGCCGAGGAGCTGGGCGTGCGGGTGGGCGCGTTGGCGCACCTGTTCGACCTGTTCATGAGCCCGGGCTCGGTGACGGAGCGGGTGCACTTCTACGCGGCCGAGTACCGCCCGGGCGAGATCTCCGGCGGGGGCGGCGTCGCGGAGGAGGGCGAAGAGATCGAGCCGGTGGTCGTGGGGTATGACGAGGCGCTGGCGATGGTCGCGGACGGGCGGATCGTGGACGGGAAGACGGTCATCCTGCTGCAGTGGGCGGGGTTGAATCTGTTCTGAGGCGGGTCGCCCCTCAGTGCTGCAGGAACCGCTCCACCAGCAGGCTCACCCCGATGAGCACCATCATCGCCCCCGACAGCCTGCCCACGATCACGAGCGCCCGCGGCCGGGAGCGCAGCAGCCGCCGGGCGAGCAGGGCGACGCCCGTGTAGATCACCGCGATGTCCGCGAGGTGGATCGCGCCGAGCACCAGCATCTGGGCCGCCGCCGGCATCCCGGTCGGGGAGGTGAACTGCGGCAGGAGCGCGAGCAGCAGCAGGAGGCCCTTCGGGTTGATCCCGGAGACTCCTGCGCCGCGGAGGAACTGGGAGGCCGCGCTCCCGGCGATCGGCTCCCCGTGCGGGCCGACCGGCTCGGCGCGCTTCACCAGGGCCGTGATCCCGAGCCAGATCAGGTAGGCGCCGCCGCCGACGGTGAGCACAGTGAGGACGACAGGGAACTGCGTTACGAGCGTCCCGACGCCGAGGGCGACGGCCGCGATCACCAGCGCGTAGGCCGTCAGCATCCCGAGGATCGACGGTGCGGCGGACTTGGCCCGCACCCCGGCGCCCATGATGTACGCCCAGTCGGCGCCGGGCGTCAGCGTCAGCAGGACGGCGATCGCCCAGAACTGCGCGACCAGTGCGGGATTCATGTCGGAGAAGCTACGCGAAAGATCGCGAAAGGTGCTTCGCAATCTGCGGCGGAATCGCCGTAAGCAGTGGAGAATAGTGCGTATGGACAGCCTCGACCGGGAGATTCTCTCGACGCTTCAGCAGGACGGCCGCATCAGCGTGACGGAGCTGGCCTCCCGCGTCGGCCTCAGCCTCTCCGCGTGCCACCGGCGGGTGCGCGAACTGGAGCAGTCCGGCGTCATCGAGCACTACCGCGCCGTCGTGTCGCCGACCGCTGTCGGGCTGACGTTCGAGGCCATCGTGTTCGTGACGGTCAGCCGCACCGACCCGGACACGGTCGGTGCGTTCGAGGAGGCGGTCGTCGCCATCCCGAACGTGATCGAGGCCGAACGCCTCTTCGGCGACCCGGACTACATGCTGCGCATCCTCACGCCCAACCTGGCGGCGTACCAGGAGCTGTACGACGGGGAGCTGGGCGGCCTGCCCGGCATCCAGCGGATGACGTCGACGCTGGTGATGAAGCGGCTGGGGTCGGGGACGGCTGTGCCGTTGGGGTGAGGACCGCTGTACTGTGGTCCAACGCGATCGTCGGACGATCCTTCAGCACCAAAAGGGGAACGCATGTCCTTCAGCGAAGATCAGATCGAGGCCGTCCGTGCGGCATTCGATCTGGCCGGCTATTCGGGCGAGCTGCGGACGCTTCCCGTCGAGTCCGACCAGGATCGGGTCTTCATCGTCCCGCCCGCGAGCGAGATCGCGATGGGAGACGAGCGATCCCTCGAGTTGGTGTTGTCCAGACTGCTCGATTGCGAGGTCCTGGTGACGGGCGATGTCGGCGCCCCGACCGTCCCGTTCCGCTGACGACCCGCAGGCGATCCACCTGACGGCCGCGACGGAACTCCGCTGCGATCAGCGCCACGACCGGCTCACCCGTATCGGAGCGTCGCCCCCTGGGACTTCAGGAAGTCGATGTGCACGTGGTTGCAGGTGTCGTCGAACGGGGCGAAGTTCTCGACGCTGATCGAGCCGCGGCACTCCGCCTGGCCCAGGCCGGAGCCCTTCGGGACCAGCGGGTCGAGGAGGTGGATGAGCTGGAGGGACTTCGCGTCGCCTCCGGTCAGGGCCGAGCCGTTGAGGAGGTAGAAGTCGACCGCGTGGCCGCCGCCGTCCGCGTAGTGGGCCGAGTCCGTTCCGGCGCCCTCGATCTGGCCCGTGCACTTGCGGTTGATGTCGCTGATGCCGACCTGGCTGAAGTTGTCCAGCGCGACCGAGATCGCCTGCAGCACGCGGTAGTCGACACCGCAGTTCGGGACGACCTTGCCCTCGGCGAGGTTCGCGATCTCCGGGATGTGGTTCGGCGTGGAGCCGACCAGGCGGCCCGCCGCGACCGCCCCCATGAGCTGCACGGCCAGCGCCTGCACGGTGGGCGACACGGAGCTGTTGGTGGTGGAGTCGAGCGCCTGCGGGCTCTCGGCGATGCCGAGGCCGTCGCGGGAGACGACCTGCGCGGTGGCGTTGCCGCCGGTCAGGGTCTGCACGGCGAGGGCGGTGCGCGCGGCGCCGGCCACAGAGGCCTCGCCGGTGGTCGCGTAGGCCGGGAGCGACGCGGTGCCGAAGAACGCGGTCAGGGCGACCAGCACGAAGACGTGGAAGCTGCGGCGGTGGCGGCCCTCGGTGTGGAGCTTGCGGTAGATGCCGCGGCGCGGGTGCCGGGGGTTCGCGGGGTCGGCGACCGACGGGCCGGCGGAGACCAGCGCTGCGGGGACGGCCGACTGTTGCGCGGCTGCGGCCGCGGCACGGCGCTCGGCGCGGGACGGACGGGTCGGCTTGACGACGACGCGCTCGCGGACGACCTGCTTCTTCCGTGGAGCCGTGTGCTGCTCGTCGGCACGACGCCGGGACACGGGGGGAACCGCGGTCGAAGCCGCGGGGGCGGAAGCCGCCAGAGCGGAAGCCGCCGGGCTCGAAGCCGCCGGAGCCGCCGGGCTCTCTCCGAACAACGAGGCGATGCCGTCCTCAGCGGGCTGCGGCGCGATCGACGACGCGACCGGGGCGGGCGCAGCGACAGCCTGCGGCTTCTCCGCGGCCTGCTCCTTGCGCGCCTGGGCACGCTCGGCCTCCAGGGCCGCACGACGGCTCATCGGCGCCGGCGCGGCGGGCGCAGCCGGGACGACCGGTGCGGGCGGCGTCAGCGACTCGGCCACCGTGAAGTCCGTGATCGGGTCGGCGACCGCCAGCCTCTGCGCGTCCACGTCGAGTACGACGGGTCCCCGATTGCCGCGGCGAGGCCGCAAGGGGGCAGAGGACTCGGGCAAACTGGCCTTCCTGGGACGTACCGGGACGAACTGGATCCACGCCTGGGACGGTCGGGTCCGAGCGCCGCGGGGGGACGACGCGTTCAGGCGTACCCGACCATTCTTATCAAATTTCGGCTGGACGTTCTATCAATGCAGACGAATAGATCGAACGAATTCGCGCAGAGACACGTCGCCGAGACGAACTGACGGATGAAAGAAGATCCCCGGCGAATCGCTCGGGAGGCCGGGGTCGGGGTGCATCCCGCGCGTTCGGGTCACGCGGAAACACCCCGGCCCGAACGTCATCGGATGCGGGGTCCGATCACCTTGAAACTAACCCTTCGAGTCCGCTCAGACCCAGCCGGGTACGGCTGCTACGACTGGCGCGCGGGACGCCGTCCGGGTGCTAGGGGATCGCCACCACGAGCTCGACGCGACCGTCGAGCTCCCGCAGCGCGACGTCGCCCCGCTCGGCGAGCTGACGGAGCCCGATGCCCGGCACCGCGGTGGACAGCGCACCCCCGGAGACGACGACGACCGAGACCCCTCCATGGGCCGCGGCCCGGACTTCGAGCGTGACCTCCGACCCGTCGCCGTGGCGCACCGCGTTCGCAAGGCCTTCGGAGATCGCGTCGACCACGGCCTCCGCACGCCCTGCCTCGCCCAGGCGCTCCCAGACGCCGTCTCCGAACGACGAGCGCAGCGGGATGGCGGAGCCCCAGCTCTCGACCAGCGCCCCGATCCGGTCGGCGGCGTCCGGCTCGCTCCGCGGAGCGCTCAGCTCGGCGCGGATGTTGGAGACCACCTCCCGCACACCGTCTGACGCGTCCTCCGCCGATCCGGCGCCCAGCGAGAGCGCGGCGGCGATGAGTTCGGACTGCACGCCGGAGTGGAGGAGCCGCGCGAGCCCCTCGCGCTCGTGGTCGAGCGCGCTCCGGCCGTCGGCGGCCTCCAGCACGTTGGCCTGCACGGCGGCCTCCAAGGCGGCCTGGTCGCGCCGGACCCGCGCGGACAGCGACGCGACGAGCGCGGCGCCGAAGGCGATGGCAGGATACGTGACCATCTCGACCCAGACCATGTCCGGGACACGGCCCAGCGCCTCGACCACGAGTCTCGTCGTCAGGCTCAGGAGCACGCCGATCACCCCGTACCCGACGAGGAGCATCATCGCCCGGAAGATGCGCGCCACCCTCCCGACGATCCACCCCAGCACGAGGTTCCCGGCCCAGACGACGGAGAAGCCGCAGACGAGCGGCGGCAGGCAGAAGAGCAGGCCGTACTGTGCGACCCCGAACGGGACCACCAGCACCGCGAACAGGACGGCCAGCGGCAGAGCGGGGGCCGGCCGCATCCCGAGCAGCACGGACGCGATCCAGTCCCGCACGCGCACCGGCCCGTCCAGCGCGCCCTCCTCGGCCGTCGCCACATCGTCCGAGTACAGCCGGTGGCTCGCCGGACGCACGACCTCCTGGGCCAGACCGCGGAGCAGCCGGGCGGCGTCGGCCGGGCGGATGCCGTGCGCGGCGGCGGCGGCAGCGGCGTCGTCCAGCTGAGCCAGCACGGTCTCGACCACCGAGCGCCGGAGCTCGGAGATGCGTGCGACCGTCCGCTCCGCGTCCCGGGCGGAGGCCCTCTGGGCCGCCCGGAGCCGCCGGTAGACGCCGATGTGGTCGCGCACCAGGTCGACGACCGCCGCGATCAGGGAGAGCATGGTGATCGTCGTGACGACGTTGATGAAGATCCGGCCGACCAGGTCGCCCGCCGCCACCGGGACCCCCAGCACCCAGCCCGCCGCGAGGAACAGCAGCGGCCGCAGCAGCCCGATCACCCCGAACACCAGGAACACGACGGGCACCCGCACCCGTTGGGGAGTCGCGCGAAGCACCGCCCAGCCGGCCAGCATGGTCGCGCCGACTGCCGCGTGCTCCAGCATGCCGACCGCGACGATCGCCCACGGGCCGCCGCTGATGTACTGGAGGCCGGACATCACGGTCACCGCGAACGGCAGCGTCACCAGCCAGGACCACCACGAGAGCGCCGACGGCCCGGTCGCCCGGTCAACCGCACGGCGCATCCACGGGGCGATCATGGGATTCACAACCCGGACCCCGGATCGCCGTAGGTCGCGGTGTAGAGGGTCGCGGCAGCCACGCGCGGGGCGATGCCGTCGTCGCCCGTCAGGCCGAGCGCCTGGAAGACGCGCTCCACGCTCTTCTCGACTGCGCGCACCGAGACTCCGCGCCGGCGCGCGATCTCCGCGTTCGTGAGCCCCGCGGCGAGCAGCCGGGTCGTCTCACGCTGGGCCGGGCTCAGCCGGAGCAACGCGCCCTGCGAGCCGGTGGCGCCGGACAGGTGCTCGACGGGCCGGTCGGCGAGGACGGCCTCCGCGGCGTCGACCAGCTCGGCGACGGAGCCGATCGCGCCCTTGTTGACGAAGGAGGCGCCGGTGACCGTCTCGCGCGCCTGGGCGGCCGCGGCCTCCCGGGACAGGTTGCTGAGGAACATCACCGCGACGTGCGGGGCACGCTCGCGGAGGATCGTAGCCAGCTCCACGCCGTTCGGCCGCGAGCCGAGGTCGATGTCGGTCACGAGGAGGTCCGGGTCGGCGTCGTCGACCAGGCGGAGTGCCTCCACCGCGGACGGGGCCGTCGTGATCTCGAAGCCGCGCTGCGCGAAGGCGTCGGCGACCAGCGAGCGCATCAGCGCGTGGTCCTCGACCACGAGGACCCGCCTGCGCCACATACCGACCGCCACGTTGGAAAGGATAACGGGGAGGATGGAATGCTTCGGCCGGACCGCACGCCCCCAGTTCGGGACGCGCGGCCCGCGACACCGGCGTGCGCGCGCCGACGCCGGCCCGCATGCGCGACGGGCCGGCGTTGGATGTTGCCCGCCCCGGGGTTCGCGCGGCCCGGGGCGGGCGGTCTGGGTCAGCCGCGGACGAACCGCAGCGTGACGAGTTCGAAGGGGCGCAGTGCGAGCGTGGTCGTGGCGTCGCCGGTCGCGCGCTCCAGGAGGTCGGTGCGCTCGATCCGCTCGTACGGGAAGCCGACGGCGAGGGTGGCCGAGGCGCGCGAGCCGTGCGCCTCGTACAGCCGCACGACCACGTCGCCCGAGCCGTCCTCCGCCAGCTTCACGGTCTCCACCACGACGCCCGCCGACGAGGAGGTGACGAGCGGTTCGACCGCAGCCGCAGCCGGGCGCAGCGGGAGGTTGAGCCGGTAGCCCTCCTCGATCGCCGCGTCCACGCCGCCGACGACGATCGAGCTGCGGAGGGTGTGCTCGCCCTGGTCGGCCTCCGGGTCCGGGAACAGCGGCGCGCGCAGGAGGGTCTGGCGGACCAGAGAGTACGTGCCGCCGCCCTCCCGCTCGTGCCGGGTGATGTCGTGGCCGTAGGTCGCGTCGTTGGCGACGCCGACGCCGAAGCCGGGCTCGGCCACGTGCACCCAGCGGTGCGCGCTCGTCTCGAACCGCGCGACGTCCCAGCTCGTGTTGGTGTGCGTCGGCCGGTCGATGTGGCCGAACTGGATCTCCGACCGCGCGGAGGTCGTGTGCACGTCGACGGGGAAGCCGAGCTTCAGCATCCGCTGCCGCTCGTGCCAGTCGACGTGGGTCTCGATGTCGAGCGCGGGCGATCCGGCGGCGAGGGTCAGCGTCTGCGTGACGGTGGAGGCGCCGAAGCGGCGGACCAGGCGCAGCGACACCGACTCGGGCGTCTCGGCGACGACGTCGAGCGACTCCACGGCCGTGAGGTCCTCGCCCGCGAGCCGGTACTCGATGTCGACGTCCCAGGCGTCCCACTGCGTGGGGGTGTCCCGGAAGAGCTGGAGCAGGTTGGCCCGGGTGCCGGCGGGCACGGCCTCCCGGCCGCTCGCGAGCTCCACGATCGAGGGGATGAGGCCCTCGGCGTCGACCGTGACGGCGATGCGGTCGTTGACCAGGCGGATGACGTCGCCATCGCGCTCGACGCGGGCGTCGGAGCCGCGGGCCGGGATGCCGACGGCGCCGGGGGCGACGCCATCGACAGGGTACGGCGAGGCGTTGGCGACAGCGCCACCCGTGCCGCCCGCACCGTCACCCGCGGCGAGCGCCGCCAGCGACCGCGCAATCACGTCCTCCAGGCTCCGCGCCACCGCGGCGTAGTTCTCGACCGCCTGGTCGTGCACCCAGCCGATCGACGACCCGGGCAGGATGTCGTGGAACTGCTGCAGCAGCACCGTCCGCCAGGCCTCCCGCAGCTCCTCGGCCGGGTAGGCCGCGCCGGCGCGGACCGCCGCGGTCGCCGCCCACAGCTCGGCCTCGTGCAGCAGCGCCTCGCTGCGGCGGTTGCCCTGCTTGGTGCGCGCCTGCGACGTGTAGGTGCCGCGGTGGAACTCCAGGTAGAGCTCCCCCGCCCACACCGGCGCCGGGTCGAACTCGGCGCGCGCCGCGGCGAAGAATTCCGATGGGGCCGCCACGCGGACGGTCGGCGAGCCCTCCAGGTCGGCCGTGCGCGCGGCCGCCGCGACCATCTCGCGGGTCGGGCCGCCGCCGCCGTCGCCGAAGCCGAACGGCACCAGGGAGGTGTTCGCCCGGCCCTTGTCGGCGAAGTTCTGCTCGGCGTGCGCCAGCTCGCCCCCGGAGAGGACGGAGTTGTAGGTGTCGACCGGCGGGAAGTGCGTGAAGATCCGCGTGCCGTCGATGCCCTCCCAGTCGAAGGTGTGGTGCGGGAATCTGTTGGTCTCGTTCCAGGAGATCTTCTGCGTGAGGAAGTGCTCCATCCCGGCCTCGCGGGCGATCTGCGGGAGGGCGCCCGAGTAGCCGAACGAGTCGGGCAGCCAGACCTCGCGCGGCTCGTAGCCGAACTCCTCCAGGAAGAACCGCTTGCCCTCCACGAACTGGCGCGCCATCGCCTCCGAGCCGGGCATGTTGGTGTCCGACTCGACCCACATCCCGCCGACAGGCACGAACCGGCCCTCGGCGACGCGCACGCGGATGCGCTCGAACAGTTCGGGGTAGAACCGCTGCATCCACGCGAACTGCTGCGCCGACGAGCAGGCGAACACGAAGTCCGGGTCCTGGTCCATGAGGTCGAGGACGTTGGAGAAGGTGCGCGCGCACTTGCGGATCGTCTCGCGCACCGGCCACAGCCAGGCGGAGTCGATGTGGGCGTGTCCGACCGCGAACACCCGGTGAGCGGTCGCGGCGGCCGGGGAGGCGAGCACGTCGGCGAGCGCGGCGCGGCCGGCGAAGGCGGTGGCGCCGACGTCGAACGGGTCGACCGCGGTCACCGCATCCTCCAGCGCGGCGAACAGCGCGGCCCGGCGCGGCGAGGTCGCGGGGAGCTCGGCGGCGAGACCACGGACGGTGAAGATGTCCTGGATCAGCTCCCACACCTCCCGGTCGCGGTGGACGACGTCCACCCGCCGCAGCGTGTAGATGGAGTCCGGCGACGCCGTCGACTTCCGGCCGACCGGGGTCGGCGTGAACGACCAGTCCGACCCCACGTCGGGGTTGGAGGCCGCCTCCACGAACAACTCGAACGACTGCCCCGGCGACGCCCGCAGCCGCACGTAGTTGTTGAGCGGTTCGAGCGCCTTGACGATCGTGCCGTCCGTCGCCCAGACCAGACCCTCCGCCTGGAAGCCGACCTGGCCCGCCGTGAAGCCCAGGTCGACGACCAGCTCGACCTCGTCGGGAGCCGCCTCCCACTCGGCCGGGACCGTACCGGTCAGGCGGAACCAGACCGTGCCCCAGGGCCGCCCCCACGGCCTCCCGACGGCGAAGTGCTCGAAGGCGCCCTCCACCGCCTGCGCGAACGGCACCGGCTCGTCCGGCACCTCCCACGCCTCCACGGTCACCGGGACGGACGCCCGCTCGAGGGCGGGCGTCAGGCGCTCGCGGACGAAACGGTCGACCCGCAACTCGGCGAGCTGGTTCTGCTGGTACAAAGAGGACTCCTTCTATATAAGAGGTACGGCTAGCCCTTGACCGCGCCGGCGAGCGCGGACGAGCCGCCCAGCGCACGGGACACGATCACGTAGAGCGCGATGACGGGCACGGAGTAGATGAGCGAGTAGGCGGCGAGCTGGCCGTAGGCGACCGCGCCGTACTGCCCGAAGAACGTGAAGATGCTCACCGCGGCCGGCTGGTTGTCGGGGCTGAGCAGCAGCACGAACGGGACGAAGAAGTTGCCCCAGGCGGCGACGAACACGTAGATGAACACCACCGCGATCCCCGGCCGGACGAGCGGGACGACGACGGTCCACAGCGTCTTCATGCTCGACGCGCCGTCGACCCAGGCCGCCTCCTCGAGGGAGATGGGCACCGAGTCGACGAAGTTCTTCGTCATCCAGATCGCCATGGGGAGCGACGACGCCGCCATGAACAGGATCGTCCCACCGAGCGAGTCGATCAGGTTGAGCGACACGAACAGGCTGTAGACCGGCACCATCATCGCGGTGATCGGCAGGCAGGTCCCGAACAGGATCGCGTAGAGGAACGGCCGGTTGAACCGGTTGCGGTAGCGCGACAGCGGATAGGCGGCGAGCACGGCGATGATCACGGTGAGGATCGCGCAGCCGGCCGACAGCAGGAGGCTGTTCCACAGTGGCAGGAACGCCAGCTCGGGCGTGAGCACCTTCTGGAAGTTCTCCAGCGTCCACTGCTTCGGCCAGGCGACCGAGAGGGTCGCGCCGCCGTCGAACGAGGCGAGCACCACCCACACCAGCGGCAGCACGAAGACCACGCCGATGAGCAGCAGCAGGATGTTGGCCGTCCACTTGAGGGCGATGCCGTTGGGCGACGAGAGCTTCATCAGTCCACCTCCGTCTTGAGCGCCCGCACGTAGACGATCGCGAAGACCGCCCCGACGAGCAGCAGGATGGTCGCGATCGCGGTGCCGTAGCCGAGCTCGGAGAACTTGAACGCCTCCTGGTACGCCAGCACCGGCAGGGTCATGCTCTTGTTGCCGGGGCCGCCGCCGGTCATCACGTAGATGAGCGTGAAGACCGAGAGGGTCTGCAGCGTGATGAGCATGAGGTTGGTGGAGAAGGCTGGGGAATTGCATCTGATGCAGGATTCAGGGATTCGAGACCGGCCGAGGCTGCGTCGCCTCGGGCCCTGTGGTCGCTGCGTAGAAACGCCACATGAGGTGCTGCGGTGCGGAAACGAGGAGCGAACCTCACCCCGGATCGTGCATCTGATGAATGATATCATCATCGGGTGTCGGTGCGAGGTGCGGATGGTCCCGAGGAGGAGCGGTCGGTGCGCGTTGCTCAAGGCAGCCCAGCGGCGCGGCTGCTCACACCGGGCGTGGCGCTGTTCGCCGCCGAGGAGACCGTGCTCGCGGCGATGCTGGAGGGCTGGGAGCTGCAGCAGCGGTCCCGAATGCTGTCGGGGTTGACGATCGAGCGTCGGCTGTTGACGGTTCGCCGGTTCGCGTCGTTCACGAACGACTACCCGTGGCACTGGACGCCGGGCGATGTCGAGGCGTGGACGGCGGAGATGGTCTCGGCGGGGATGGCGCACTCGACGGTGCGGAACTACCAGATGGCGGTGTCGCTGTTCTGCGGCTACCTCTCCGATCCCCGTTATCAGTGGCACGAGGTCTGCGAACGGCACTTCGGAGACGTGCCGGTGCAGGTGTTCCACGAGTGGAACACGGTGATCCATCGCAGCGACTACGAGGGGCGGCCGGGCAACCGGCCGCTGTCGCGCGACGAGCTCCAAGCGTTCTTCGACTATTGCGACCAGCGCGTCTCCCAGGTGCAGTCGACGGGCCGCAAGGGCTGGCTGGCGGCGTTCCGCGACGCGACACTGTTCAAGACGATCTACGCCTGGGGTCTGCGCCGGCGGGAAGCCTCCAAGTTGGAGACGGTTGACTGGTCGGGCAACGCTGCGGCTATCGGGTTCGGCCGATACGGGGCGCTGGCCGTCCGCTACGGCAAAGCACTGCGCGGCAGCCCGCCCAGGCGTCGCACCGTTCTGACCACGATGGGGTGGGCGGCCGAGGCCGTCGCGGAGTGGACGGAGGAGCTTCGCCCGCTCTACGACGCGACAGGCACGGCGTTGTGGCCGACTGAGCGGCGCGCCCGCGTCAGCGCGGATGCGATCTCGCGACGGTTCGCCGAGTACCGGGACGCGATCGGTCTGGACCGGAACCTCGGCCCGCACTGCCTGCGCCACTCGTATGCGACGCATCTGCTCGAAGACGGCTTCGACCACTTGTTCGTGCAGCAGCAGCTCGGCCATTCCTGGGGCTCGACGACCGCGATCTACACGACCGTCGGCGCCGACTACAAGAACAAGGCGCTGCGCCGAGCCCTCGACCGCGCCTTCCAGCCCGAGACCGAGTGAGACCCCGAGGAGGAACACGATGGCACGCACACCCCAGCCCCGCCTGGGATACCGATGGCACCTGCGACGGCTGATGGCCGCCCAGGAGATGTTCGCCACCACGACACTGGTTCCGCTGCTCGCCGAGCGCGGCATCGTCCTGTCTGAAGCGCAGGTATATCGGCTCGTCACCGGCACCCCCGAGCGGTTGAGCCTGCGCACTCTGACCGCGCTCTGCGACATCCTCGGCTGCACCCCGAACGACCTCATCGAGCCCGTCGCCGAGACCGCAGCCGTCAAAGCTACCGGCACCACCGGGAAACCCACTGCCGTCTCGGCCACGGCGAAGACCCGCACCCCGCGGCGCGCGGATATCACCCGCAGCAAGTGACGGGACAAACCTGTCAGCTCTGCGACCGCGCCGCGATGCCCGGCCGTGGGCTCTGCTCGCGTTGCAGCAAGGGCGTCGGTCGAGTGCGCGGCGACTGCTCCCGCTGCGAGAAACCGGATCGGCTGCTCGACTTCGAGGGCCGCTGCCGATGGTGTCGTGAACGAGCCAGGAAACACTGCCAGGACTGCAGCCGCAGTGACGTCCTCCTCGTCGGCATCGACGGGAACCGTGTCTGCAATCCCTGCGCGCTGCGGCGGCACCTTGACCGCGTGCTCACCGGAGACGGCGTGCTCGCCCCGCTGCACGCGTCGGTCCTCGCCGCGGAACCCCTCACGACCCGCCGCTGGCTGACCCGCACCCGCGACCTGCTGCGCGACCTCGACACCGGCCGCATCCCGCTCAGCCACGACACCCTCGACCGGTTCCCGCAACGCCGAGCAGCCGAGCATCTGCGCGCGCTGCTGATCGCCGCTGGGCTCCTCGAGCCGGACCCTCATCGAAGCCTGCGCCGCCTCGAAGCCCGCGTCCTGGATCTGACCGCACCGCTGGATCACGAGCACCGGCAGCTCGCGACGCGCTGGCTCAACTGGAAAGTCCTGCCACGGCTGCGGACTCTGGACGAGCAACAGCGCGTCGACATCAGCGCGCGCAACGCTACCCGCCAGATCGAACAGGTCGTCGCCTTCCTCGCTGGACTGCAAGACGTCGACCGGCATCTGGACGAGGCAACCCAGCACGATATCGATTCGTGGTTCGCGGGCCCCGGCGCCATCCGACACGTCGTCCGCCCGTTCCTCACCTGGGCACGCCAGAACCGTCAGCTGCCCCGAGAGATCGAGCTCCCGCCCACCTACGTCGGACAGCCCGTCACCCCGATGGACACCGAACAGCGTTGGCAGATCGCCCGGCGACTGATCACCGACGACACCCTCGATCCCGCCGACCGGATCGCCGCCGCGCTCATCGTGCTCTACGCGCAACCGGTGAACCGGGTCGTTGCGCTCACGACCGACGACGTGACCGTCACCGAGACCGGCACGAACCTCGCCCTCGGCACTGACGCGCTCGAACTGCCCGAGCCGTTCGCGACCGTGATCCGCCAACTCCCGGTCCGCCGCCGCGCCGGCACGGCCGAGCAGCTCCCGACCCGATGGCTGTTCCCCGGAAACCACGCCGGCACCCACATCACCCAGAACGCTCTAGCGAACCGGCTGCGCCGAACACTCGACATCCAGCCGAGGCAACTGCGCCTGGCCGCAGCCGAGCAGCTCACCCGAGAGATCCCGCCCGCGATGCTCGCCAGCATCCTCGGACTGCGCCCACTCACCATCGTCCGCATCAGCGCGAACGCTGGCGGCTCGTGGGCGAACTACGCCGCCGACCGGCAGACCTGACAGCGAGTATTCACGGGGTTCGAATACGCCAACCCTGCCAGTCATGCTGCGCCGGATCATCGGCAGCGTCACGAGGAAGAACCGCTTCACCCCGTTGGCGCCGTCGACCTCCGCCGCCTCGGTGATCTCCGGCGGGACCTCCTGCAGCGCGGCCGAGTAGACCAGCATCGAGAAGGCCGCGCCGCGCCAGGTGTTGGCGAGGATGACCGACAGCATCGGGAAGGCGAACAGCCACGACGGCCCGGTGATCCCGAACGCCGCGAGGATCGCGTTGAGCGTGCCGTGCTGGCTGAAGAACGCGTACGACGCGAACGCCGCCACGATCTCCGGCAGCACCCACGCGCCGACCACGAAGGTCGAGACCAGGGCGCCGACCCAGCGGCTGCCGCTGCGCATCAGCAGGGCGAGCACCATGCCCACGATGTTCTGGCCGATGACCGCCGAGCCGATCAGGAACACCAGCGTCAGCCAGACCGAGACCGGGAAGTCCGGGCTCTTGAACAGGTCGATGTAGTTCTGGAGGCCCACCCACTGCGCCGACGCGGCCGAGGAGCCGGTGAGCGACATGTTCGTGAAGGAGCCGTAGAACGAGGACAGGATCGGCCCGACCAGGAAGACGACCAGCAGGCCGATCGCCGGGATCAGGGGGACGGCCCGGGCGACGGAGCGCCGGGCGTGTGCGCGCGAACGTGTCTTCGGCCCGCGCGGCGGCCGGACCGGGGTGGTCCGGCCGCGCGCGTCGGAGCCGACGGCATCCAGAGTGGAGGTCACGTTACTTGGACTCCGTCTTGTCCTTGCCGACGATGCCCACGACCGACTCGTCGTAGGTCTTGGCGGCCTGGGCCGGAGTGGCCTGCCCGGTCATCACCGACTCCATCGCCACCTGGATGCCGTTGGAGATCTTCGGGTAGTCCGGGGTCGCCGGGCGGAACTTGGTGACCGCGACCAGCGAGGAGAAGAACTCCGACGTCGGGTTCGACGTCTTGTACTTCTCGTCGTTCGCGACATCCTTGCGCACCGGGATGCCGGCCGTGTTGATGTTGTACTCGAGCGAGCGCTGCTTGTCGGTCACGAAGGTGATGAACTTCCACGCCGTGTCCTTGGCCGAGCTCTTCGAGCCCATCGAGAACGTCCAGCCGCCGGAGAGGCTGATCGAGCCCGGTGCGGCGCCGTTCTGCGTCGGCATCTTCGCGGTGCCCATCACCTTGTCCCAGTCGGCCCACGGGGTGGCGCCGGTCGGCAGCCACGCGTTGGAAGCCCAGGATCCGTCGAGGTTGATCGCGAGCTTGCCCTGCGGCACGAGCTCGTTGTTGACGGTGTTCTGGTAGTTGGTGTCGCTGGTGATCTCGGGGCTCGGGCCGAGGCCGCCCTGGTAGACCTCCTTGATCACGTCGAGCGAGTCGGTGAACGCTTTCGACCCGGTGATCCACTTGGAGTTCGAGTCGTCGTACAGGCCTTTCGCGCTCGCGCCGTACATCAGCATCTCGAAGCCCTGCATCGAGCTCGCCTCGCCCGCGGCCTTGCCGGAGAAGATGTTGAGCGGGATGACCCCGGGATCGGCGGCCTTGATCTTCTTGGCCGCGCTGATCACGTCGTCCCAGGTCTTCGGCTGCCACGGAGTGGGGATGCCGGCTTTCGCGAAGATCTGCTTGTTGTACCAGAGCCCGCGGGTGTCGGTCCCGGTGGGGATGCCGTACACCTTGCCGTCGTCGCCCTTGCCGGCGTCCTTGGCGTTGTCGAAGAAGTTGGACCAGTCCGACCACTTGGAGACGTACGAGTCGAGCGGCGCGAGGTAGCCGGCCTGGGCGTCCGCGCGGATGAGGAAGGTGTCCTCGCTCATGACGTCGGGCGCGGTGGTGGCGGCCCGGTTCATCAGCGCGAGCTTGGTGTAGTAGTCGTTCTCGGCGGCCTTGATCGGGACCAGCGTGACCTTGGTGCCGGGGTTGGCCTTCTCGAAGTCGGTCTTGGCCTTGTTCATGAAGTTGGCCATGATGTCCGACCCGAAATCCTGGAAGGCGACCTTGATGGTCTTGCCGTCACCACCCCCGGACGACGACGAACAGCCCGCCAGTGCGACGAGCGCGGCGGCGGCGACTGCTGCGACCACTACCCTGCTTCGCTTCATCGATGCTCCTTTGCATTGGGGTCCTCCGGCTCCCATGCCGCGGACTCTTCGTAATTTATAAATCAAATTGATTTATAAGTAAAGAGTGCGCGGGAAATCGAGGGTCTGCCCTCGGGTGGGGGGTGTTGCTCGCGCACCGAATTGCCCCGGAGTCAGCCGAGTACAGGCGCGATCGCGGCGGCCCGCTGGTGGCCGACATCGGCGGCGGGAGTAGAAGCGGATCGGCCCCGGCCCGCTTCTCGCAGGTCGGGGCCGAGGTGTTACCCGATGTCTACTTCTGACTCAGGCGTCGAAGCCAGATCGCTGCGAACGCGATCACGCCGATGGTCAGCGCGATGCCGATCGCTACGAAAGTGTTCCAGAGGATCACGGGCGGCTCATCTCAATAGTCGTTCCAGCTGACGCGGGCAGACCCACCGCTGACGGTGAGCTGTAGCCAGAAGACGGTGCTGTAGGGAAGCACGCACATCTGCGTCGCGATGTTCAGCCGCGCCATATTGCCAGCCGGTCTGCTGAGGCTCGGGGATGCGCCGCAGGCGCCAACGATGGTGTACTCAGGCCCGTACGCATTGGTCACTTGGTTCGTGCCGAGGTTGTACGAAGCGCGGAATGCCATGGAAACCACACCGACCCAGGTGTCGATCTTGCAGTTGCTGTAGACCTTCCCACTCACGCTGCAGCCGCCAATACCCCGAGCGCGGTCCGACGCAGTGGGATCGGGCGTCTCCATCCGGGTGACGGCGATCGACCCGTCAGCGTACGTGCCGACCGTGTAGGCCCCGTCCGTTCCCGTGAAGCTCCGGGTCGACACCGGCTGCTTCGAACTCGACATCGAGTCCCACACGCCTCCGGCACGATATTCGGCGAGAAGCCGATCCTGGGTGGGCCCATCCGCGCCGTATTGAGCGAGGAAACCGCGTATCGGCGCGGTTCCGTCGTCGGGAGCGGCCTGGGCCGGCGCTCCAGATGCCAGGGCGAGCGCCGCGGCGGTGAGCAGCACAGCGAGCACACTCCTCGCATGTCCGCGGTTGATTCTGGTGATCACGGTGTCATCTCCAATCGAGCGACAGCCATTGTCGCCCTGAGATTTTGCACCTTACCACTAGTACAATCGGCACGAAGAGCAATTCACCCTCGCCCCACCCGCGGCGAGAACGTCTCATCCAGCACCAGGCACGCCGCCCCCACCGCCGCGACATCCTCCCCCACCGCGCTGCCCTCCAGCAGCACCGGATGCGTGAGGATCCCCATGTCGATCTCCGCGAGCCGGTCGGACAACTGGGCCAAGTAGCGCCGCTCGACGCGCGACCACGATGGGCCGCCGAAGACGACGCGGTCCAGGTCGAGCAGTGCCGTGAGGTTGGACAGGTAGAAGGCCGTGCCGCGGATGGAGCGGTCGATGATCGCGGCGGACCGCTCGTCGCCGGCGTCGGCGGCCTCCGTCAGCCGGGTGAACAGGGCGTCGACGGTCTCCACGTCGAGGTCCAGGTCCACGCCGTCGACGACGGAGACGCCCGCCGGCGCGGGCAGCACGCCCGACCACAAGCCCTGCATGACCAGGCGGTTCGGCCGGACCGACTCGCCCCAGCAGCCGCGGCGGCCGCATGCGCACAGCGCTCCGCCCGGGTCCACCAGCACGTGGCCGGCGTCGCCCGCGTTGTCGGTCGATCCGGTGTAGACCTCCCCGCCGAGCACGAGGCCGATTCCGGCGCCCGTGCCGTAGTAGATGAACGCGTAGTCCTTGCTCGCGCCGGCAGGGTCGCGCCAGCGTTCGGCGACCGCCGCGCTGATCACGTCCTTCGCGACGAGGGACGGGAGGCCGGTCGCCGCGGTCAGCTCGTCGCGGAGGTGGAAGTCGTTCCAGCCCGGGATGAGCGGCGGACGCACGACGACGCCGGTGTCCGCGTCGATCGGGCCGGGGGCGGCGACACCGACACCGATCACCCGCGACGCGTCGACGCCCGGCGTCGCGATCAGCGAGCGGATGGCGTCGAGGATCACGGCCAGCGTCTCCTTCGCGTCGCCGTCGAGGGGCGCGGGCCGGCGCAGGTGCTCGACCACCTCGCCCTCCAGGTCGAGCAGCACGCAGGTGATGACGGTGGGGTCCAGGTGCACGCCGACCGCGTACGCGCCGGCGGGGTCGAGGCGCAGCAGCGTGCGCGGCTTGCCGGGGCTGCCCTCGCTCTGCTTGCCGGCCTCCCGGATGAGGCCCTGACCGAGGAGGCGGCGGGTCACGTTCGTCACGGTCTGGGCGGAGAGCCCGGTCACGGAGGCGAGCTCCACGCGGCTGAGACCGCCCCCCGAGCGCCGCACGGCGTCCAGCACCACGGTCTCGTTGAACGCGGCGATCGCCGGGAGGTTCGCTCCCTTGGGCACGGCTTCCTCCTCCACGCTCGGGTCGGGAACCCGGCGTCCCTCGTAATATACCCACGCACATACAGGTTTCCGGTTCTGTACATCTGTACCCCAGCCCGCGCCCAGCCTGGTGGGGCATGGTGAGAGCCGTGGAGATCGTGGTCGACGTCGTGCTGCTCGTGCTCGCCGTCCTCGCGATGGCGGCGGGCTGGAGCAATGGCGCGATCCGTGCCGCCGGCGCGCTGATCGGCCTCGGCGTCGGGCTCTCGCTCGGCCTCCTCCTGGCGCCGATGGTGGTGAACTGGATGGCCGCCTCCGGGCTGACCGGCGTCAGCCAGCGCTCGATCGTGGCCGCGATCGTCCTGCTCGTCTGCGCCGGCGTCGTCTACGCTCTGGCGACCACCGCGGCGTCGCTGATCGGCAAGGTGCTCCGGCACGGGCCGATCAAGTGGGTGGACTCGCTGGTCGGGGCGGTCCTCGGCTTCGTCACCTGGGCCGTCGTCGTCTGGCTCGTGGCCGGCTTCGCGATGGCGACCAGCCTCGCGACCGTGGTGCAGGCCGCGAACTCGTCGCAGGTCGTCTCCACCCTGAACAGCATCGCGCCGGTCCCGTCCTCGACCGTGCTCGGGGCTGTGGACGACGCCCTCGCCGGCGCCGGCCTCCCGAAGGTCTTCGAGGGCGGCGAGTCGATCAAGACCATCGGCGCGCCCGACCCGAACGTCCCCGCGGCCGTCGCCAAATCGCAGGAGTCCACCGTGACCGTGCTGGCGTCCAAGCCGGCCTGCGGCGTGGACTCCGAGGGCAGCGGCTGGGTGGTCCAGCAGGGCCGCGTCGTCACCAACGCACACGTCGTCGCCGGCGCCTCCTCCGTCGTGGTGCGCGAGTCCGGCGGCACGACGGTCGACCGGGCGACGCTCGTGGCCTTCGACCCGGAGCGCGACCTCGCCGTGCTCGACGTGACCGACCTCCGGGCGCCCGCCCTGCGCCTCGGGCAGAACCTGGGCGCGGGCGATCAGGCCTACGCCGCAGGCTATCCGGGCGACGGGCCGTTCACGATCAGCCCGCAGCGCGTCCGCGACCAGCTCACCGCGCGCGGCACCGACATCTACCAGAGCGGTGCGGTCGAGCGGCAGATCTACTCGCTGCGCGGCACGATCCGCCCCGGCAACTCCGGTGGCCCGCTGCTCGACCCGGCGGGCGACGTGGTCGGCGTCGTGTTCGCCCGCTCCACCATCGACCCGCAGACCGGCTACGCGCTGACGCTGGACGAGCTCCGCCCGGTGCTCGGCTCGGTCGGCTCGGCGCCGATCAGCTCGGGAGCCTGCTCCGCGGGCTGACGACGGCCACCCTCCCGTGGTTGGCTTGAGCCATGAAGGCTGTCAGCTACACCTCGACCGGCGATTCCGACGTCCTCGTCCTCGGCGAGCGCGAGGAGCCGCACCCCGGCGACGGCGAGGTGCGCGTCCGCATCCACGTCTCGGGCGTCAACCCGACCGACTGGAAGGCGCGCCAGGGCGGCGGCCCGTCAGACCTCCCGCGGGCGCAGGTCCCGAACCAGGACGGCGCCGGAGTGGTCGACGAGGTCGGCGCGGGCGTCGCATCGGTGCGGCCCGGCGACCGGGTCTGGGTGTGGGACGCCGCCTACCAGCGTCCCGACGGCACGGCCCAGGAGCTCGTCGTGCTCCCGGAGGCCCAGGTTGTCCCGCTACCGGACGACGTGAGCTTCGATGTCGGCGCGTCGCTCGGCATCCCCGCGCTCACGGCGCACCGCGCGCTCACCGCGTACGAGGGCGCGGCGGGCGAACTCGCGCCCGGCACGCTCGACGGGCGCACCGTGCTGGTGGCGGGAGGCGCCGGAGCGGTGGGCCACGCGGCCATCCAGCTCGCGGTCTGGGCGGGTGCGACGGTGATCGCCACCGTCAGCAGCCACGAGAAGGCGGAGCTCGCGCGCGCGGCGGGAGCGCACCACGTGGTCAACTACCGCGAGCCGGACACCGCCGAGGCGATCGGCGCGCTCGCTCCGCGCGGCGTCGACATCGTCGTGGAGGTGAACGCCAGCGCCAACGCCGAGCTGGACACGAAGGTGGCCGCGCGCGGCGCCACAATCGCGGTGTACGCGGACGCGCCAGGTTCGACCGAGGTGACGATGCCGATCCGCCCCGCGATGCAGAAGAATCTGCGCTGGCAGTTCCTGCTCACCTACACCGTCACCCCGGAGGCCAAGGCGGCCGCGGTGCGGGCGGTGGCGGCGGCCGCCGCGGCTGGTGCGCTGCCTGTGGGGGCCGAGCACGGCCTCCCGCTCACCCGCTTCCCGCTGGCCCAGACAGCCGACGCCCACGACGCCGTGAAGGACGGCGCCGTGGGCAAGGTGCTCATCGACGTGGGGTGAGGACCGCCTCGGCCTGCTCGGGCTCGGGCTCCTCCGCGCGGACGCTGCGCGCCAGCCGGGTGATCTGCACCACCATCGCCACCGCCGCCGCCACCGCGATGGCTGCCGCGTAGCCGAGCGCGGTGGGCAGCAGGCCGACGACGCCGATCAGTTCGCCCGCCGCGAGCGCCGGGACGCCGTAGGCGAGGTAGCTCACCAGGAACACCCCGGCGAAGAGCTCGGCGCGCTGGTCGTTCGGCGCGAGCGGCGCGATGATCCGCAGCATGGCCGAGAAGCCGGCTCCGAATCCCGCTCCGGCCACCACCGCGCCCGCGAACAGCACGGGCAGGAGGCCTGCCGCGATCCCGACCGCGGTCAGCGCGATCCCGACCATGATCGCCGCCATGGCCCACACGGTGGTGGTGCGCGCGGGGGCGCGGGTCAGCAGCAGCCCGGCGACGGCGCCGACCGCGGGCGGCACCGCGACGATCGCGCCGTTGAGGAGGCCGGAGTCCAGGTGGAAGACGCCGTGCAGGATCGACGGCGACAGCCCGATGAACAGCCCGGCCAGCATCCACGTCGCGAGGAACAGCGGCAGCGCCCCGACGAACTCGCCGCGCGCCTCCCGCGGGATGAACAGCCGCGGCGTGAGCGAGCGCAGCGCGCCCGGACGCGGGGCGACGGTCTCCGGCGACGCGATCACCACGAGGATGCCTGCCACGAACAGCAGCGACAGGGTCACGAAGACGAGCGTGGTCGGCTGTGCCGTGAACTGCACGGCGAGTCCGGTGAAGAACGCGCCGAGCGCGATCCCGCCGACCGGCGCCGTCGAGCCGATGGTGGCTCCGAGCTTCTTCTGCCGCTCGGGCGCGAGCTCCACCAGGGAGGCGGTGAAGGTGCTCATGGCGGCGCCCGTGGCGACGCCCTGAACCGAGCGGGCGGCGATGATCGAGCCGATGTCCTTCGAGAACAGGAACATCAGCATCGCTGCCACTTGGAGGGCGAGCGCGCCGACGAGCACGGGACGGCGGCCGATGTGATCGGACAGGGAGCCGGCGACGAGCAGCGTGATCAGCAGCGTGACCGCGTAGATCGCGAAGGCCACGGTCAGCAGCCACGACGGGAAGCCCCACTCCTGCTGGTACAGCACGAAGAGCGGGCTGGGCGCGCCGACGGCGAGCGCCACGGCGACGAACGCGAGGGCGGTGCCGGTGAACGCGGCGGCCGGGCGCAGGCGCAGCGCACGCGTACGCGGCGGGCTTGCGAGCTTCGGGCAGCTCTCCCCTGCAGTGGACATCTCAGCCTCCTAAAAGCAAATCTGATTGCTTTAACGGACTATAGAACGGGATCTGGTAAAAAGCAACAATCTTTGCTTTAAGCTATTCCCATGACCACAACGACACCGTCGAAGCGGACGGGCGGACGCAGCGCCGCGGTCATCCACAGCGTGCGCACCGCCGTCGAAGAGCTCGTCCGCGAGAAGGGCAGCGAGCGCGTGACCGTCCCGATGATCGCCGAGCGCGCCGGCGTCAACCCGACCAGCATCTACCGACGCTGGGGCGACCTCCCGACCCTCCTCAACGACATCGCCACCTACCACCTCGACCCCGACCGTCCACTCGCCGACCGCGGCGACCTGCGCGACGACCTCACCGACTGGGCGGGTGGCATCGTCACGCACTTCCGCAAGCCGGTCAACGCCGCACTGCTGCGCGGCGGCGCCGGCGCGGCGGGCGAACGCACCTCCGACTGCCTCCGCAATCGGCGCACCGAGGCCGGCATGCTGCTCGCGCGACACCCGGAGACCGGCGTGACCGAGGACGACGTGATGGACGTCGTGGTCGCCCCGATCGTCAATCGCGTCATCTTCCAGCCGTGGACGCTCGGCGACACGACGGCGGAGGACATGGTCGCTCGGCTGTTCCGGCCGGGCGCGGGCTCCGCCGGGTAGCTCCCCCGCCGCGTCGGCGCGCGGCCCGCTAGTCTCGCAGAATGGCCCGCCGCCCACGCACTGCGCAGGAGCGCACGGCCGCCCGCTCCGGCTGGGCGGTCGGTGTCGCGACCGCGCTGTACGGCATCTCGTTCGGCGCCCTCGCGACCGCGTCGGGCCTGGACGTCTGGCAGGCGTGCGTGCTCAGCCTGGTCATGTTCAGCGGCGGCTCGCAGTTCGCTCTCATCGGCGTGCTCGCGTCTGGCGGGGTCGCCGCGGGCGGCACGGCCATCGCCTCCGCCGCCCTCCTCGGCGTCCGCAACTCGTTCTACGCGCTGCGGCTGTCCCGCATTATCGGCCCGGGGTTCTGGAGGCGCGCCGCCGCGACCCAGCTCACGATCGACGAGTCCACGGCCGTCGCCACGGCCCAGACCGAGCCGCGCGCGCAGCGCATCGGGTTCTGGGTGACCGGCCTCGTCGTCTACTTCGGCTGGAACCTGATGACGCTCGCCGGGGCGCTCCTCGGCAACCTGATCGGCGACGTGAAGGCGTACGGGCTCGACGCGGCGGCGGCCGCGGCGTTCCTCGGCCTCCTCTGGCCGCGGCTGAAGGCGCGCCAGACGCAGGCGGTCGCGGTGGCGGCCGGGTTCGTCGCGACGCTGCTGACCCCCTTACTCATGCCGGGCTTGCCGGTACTCGCCGCCGCGGTGGTGGCGATCGTGTTCGGCGTCCTCAACCTGTTCGGGCGGGGCGACGACCGGCCGCACCCCGACCCGATCCCGATGGAACGGGAGGTCGAGCCGTGACGACCTGGAACATCATCCTGCTCGGCTCGATCGCGGTGCTCGCGCTCAAGGCCGCGGGCTGGCTGGTGCCGCCGAAGGCGCTCGACCATCCCGTCGTCGCCCGCACGAGCGACCTGCTGACCGCCGCGCTGCTCTCCGCGCTGATCTGCGTGCAGACGTTCGGCGCGGGACAGTCCCTGCACCTGGACGCGCGGCTCCCCGCGGTCGCGATCGCCGCCGGACTGTACGCGCTGCGCGTGCCGTTCATCGTCGTGGTGCCCGCGGCCGCGGTCGTCGCCGCGCTCATCCGGCTCCTGACCTGATCGGTGTCGGCGGCCGTCTCTAACGTTCTGACGTGACCGTATCCTGGCATCCCGTGGCGAACGCGCAGCCCTCGGAATGGGTGCTGAGCCAGGGCGCCCTCGGCCTGCCGTACGCGGTCGTCCGGCGGTTCGCGTTCGGCGACCCGAACCGGCCGGACGTCTGGTACCGGGTCGTCACCTGGGCGCCGGGCTCGGACGGCCGGGAGCTGATCGGCTGGTGCCGCACGCTGGAGGCCGCGGCGGCGGTCGCGTGGGACCACCGCTGCGCCGCCGAGTCGTGGCGGCACCACATGGCGGCCCGGCGGTCGGACACGGCGACCATGGCGGCGAAGCGTCCCAGCGCCGCCGAGCTCGTCCGGTTCTATCGCGCGGCGCTGGCGGCGCAGGGCGTTCGCCCGTTGCGCGCTTCACCTCCCCGGACGACGATGGAGCGATGACGCAGACGCCGGGGCAGCAGACGCCGGGTCCACAGACGCCGGAGCCGCAGACGCCGGACACGGACGACATCGACCCGGAGGACGGCCGCGCGGAGTCCGCGACCCAGCGCGCCGACCGCAACTGGAACGAGATCCTGCAGGAGCTGCGGGTGACCCAGACGGGCACCCAGCTGATCAGCGGCTTCCTGCTCGCGATCGCGTTCCAGCAGCGGTTCGGAACGCTGGACGCGTTCCAGGTGGGCTTCTACCTGGTCCTCGTCGTGCTCGCCGCCGGCAGCACAGCGCTCGGGCTCGCACCGGTCGCGTTGCACCGCCAGCTGTTCCGCCACCACGAGAAGGCGCAGTCCGTCTCCATCGCGAACCGGCTGCTGAAGATCACGCTGGGCCTGGTGGCCCTGCTGACCTCCGGCGTGGTGTTCTTCGTCTTCGACGTGACGCTGGGACTCGCGGCGGCGATCGCCGCGGGCGCCGGGATCCTGCTGGTGCTGGCGCTCCTGCTGCTGGTCTTCCCGGCGGCCGTGCTCAGCCGGCTCCGCCGACGGGCGGACTGAGCACCTCGGACAGCTCGCGGAGCGCGCCGTCCAGGATGTCGACCGCCTTCTCGTCGCTGCGGACCACCGCCCGGACGAATTCGAGGATCCGCGCGCGTGAGACCGCCTCCGCACCCTCGGTCGACAGCGTGAGATAGCGGACGAAACGCGGGATGAGGGTCTCGATCGTCTCGGCCAGCACGCGGTCCGGGATCGTGTCCAGGACGGCCGCGATCGCGCGCTGGAACGCGTCGATCGGCGACGGATCGGCGCCGTCGCTGTCGCGTTCCAGCCGCTCGGCCACCACCGTCAACTCGAGCTCGGTGTCCACGTCCACGTTCTGGACGGCTTGGCGAAGCGCCGTGGGGAGCAGGAGACGCAGCACGCCGACGACCTGCACGATCTCGCCGATGTCGAGCGGCGACACCAGCGTGTAGCGGTTGGGCGCGGTGCGGATCAGTCCGACTTGCTGCAATCGGCCGATCGCCTCGCGCACCGGGGTGCGGGAGACGCGCAGCGCCTCGGTCAGCTCTCCGTCTTTGAGGCGCTCGCCTGGTGCGAGGTCGCCTCCGAGGATGCCGGCGAGGAGTACCGCGTAGACATCGTTTCGGAGGAGGCGCCTGTCGGCCGCGAGCGAGGGAAAGCGCGCGCGGAGTTCTTCGAGGGTCATGGGGGGCTCGTTTCGTGAACTCAGTTTTGCTCTGGTATATTTATAGATTAGCAGTGAGCATCTGACCAGAGCAAACTGTTCGTTCCACCCGTTCCTGCCCCGACCCGTCATCCGACGCGGACCGGGCATGCAGGAGCCCGAACCCAGGAGCACCCGACCATGCCCATGCCCACCGACCACGTGGCCCGCATCTCCCTGTCCGAAGAGGCCTACGTCCGCATCGAGGCCGCCATCATGGACGGCACCCTCGAGCCGGGGGAACGCCTCCGCGACGCCGACCTCGTCGAATGGCTGGGGATCTCCCGCACCCCCATCCGTCACGCGCTCGACCGCCTCGCCGAGCAGGGCCTGGTCGAGATGGAGCGCAACCGCTACACGCGCGTGGCGGAGTTCGACATCCTCGGCGTCCTCGGGTCCGTGCAGGTCGCCGGCGACCTGTGGGCCGGCGCCGCACTGCGCGGCCTCCCCTTCTGGGAGGCGGAGGACGACGACCTCGTGGACGACATCGAAGCCGAACTGGTGGAGGCCGCGGCGAACGACGACGCCGTCAAGTTCGTCTCCATCTTCGAGCGGCTCGTCGTCGCGTTCGCGCGCATCGAGGACAACAGCGTCCGCATCCGCACGCTCGGCAACGTGCTCCCCCAGGTCCGGAGGCTCGGCCGCAAGCTCCACGGCCGGCTCGACCCGCTCGCCCTCGAGCGCTTCGCACGCGAGCTGCGCGAGGCGACCGCCCGGCGCGACGGGCACGCGGCCGGCACCCTCATCGACGACTACGTGACACGCATCGGGGACGTCCTCGCCGACCTCTGACCCCGTTTCCGACCGGAGACCCCCGATTCCACTCAGGGTCACCACGGGCCGCGATATCCGTGCTGACCCTGATGCCGCGCCCCCGTGCGCGGTCCTAGCGTGAGAACCAGACCGCCAGAGGGGGAAAGTCCGGGGGGACTGTCCAGGGGGGACACAGAAGGCCGGCCCCATGAGGGACCGGCCTTCTGCTCTGTCTACAGCTGCCCGAGGGCGCCGACGACGTGGGCGCCGACTACTTGGTCAGCGGCTCCAGGGTCGGGTCGTTGGCGTAGGCCTCCGCCGCGTTCGCCTTGGTGACGATGATCGGCTTGAGGAGGTAGGCCGGGACGACCTTGGCGCCGTTGTCGTACGACTTGTCGTCGTTCGTCTCCGGCTTCTTGCCCGCCTGCAGGTCCTTGACCATCTGGATGGCCTGCTTGACCAGGTTGCGGGTGTCCTTGTTGATGGTCGAGTACTGCTCGCCCGCCATGATGGACTTGACCGACTCGGCCTCGGAGTCCTGACCGGTGACGATCGGGACCGGCTTGCCTGCGCCCTTCACCGAGGTGATGATGGCGCGGGCCAGGGTGTCGTTCGGCGACAGTACGCCGTCGAGCTCGGTCGAGCCGTAGCTCTTCGCGAGCAGGGTGTCCATGCGGGTCTGCGCGTTCGCCGGCAGCCAGCCCTGGGTGGCGGTCTGCTTGATGTCGGTCTCACCGGAGACGACCTTCAGCGTGCCGTCGTCGATCTTCGGCTGCAGGACCTTCATGGCGCCGTCGAAGAAGACCTTCGAGTTGGCGTCGTCGGGCGAACCGGAGAACAGCTCGATGTTGTACTTGGTCTTGCCCGGGTACTTGGCCTTCATGCCGTCGAGGAGGGCCTGGCCCTGGAGCTCGCCGACCTTCTCGTTGTCGTACGCGACGTAGTAGTCGACGTCCTTGGTGTTCAGGATGAGGCGGTCGTACGCGATGACGGTCGCACCGGCGTCGTGCGCGGCCTTGGCCTGCGCGGCGAGCTGGCCGCCGTCGACGGCGCCGATGATGACGACCTTGGCGCCGTTGGTGATCATCGACTGGATCTGCGACTGCTGGTCCGAGACGCCAGAGCCACCGGCGTACTGCACGTCCCCCTTGAAGCCGGCGGCCTTGAGGCCGTCGGTGAACAGGCCGCCCGCGAGAACCCAGTTCTCCGAGGTCTTGGTCGGGAGGGCGACGCCGATCGAGGCGTCCTTGGCGAAACCGGACGCCGTCGAGCTGCCGCTGGAGCCGTCACGGCTGGAGCAGCCCGACAGGGCGAGCGCGGCGGCAGCTGCGACAGCCACTGTCGCGAGTGCGATCTTGCGCATTCTTTTCTCTTTCTCTGGTTGTGATGGTGCAGGGTTCGGGAAGGTGCAGGTCAGGAGGTCAGGGACCGCGAGGAGTCCTCCGCGGGGTCCGCGGTCGGGACCACGGCGGGCTGGTCGGCGCCGGCCGCGTCGAGCGCGGACTCCCGGCGGCCGCGGCCTCCGAACAGTCGCCCGATCAGCGATGGGCCGCCGCGGCGGTGCGAGTAGACGTCGATGCCGACGGCGATGAGGAGGACGAGGCCCTTGATGATCTGGACCCAGTCGCTGGTCACGCCGAGGAGCTGGAGGCCGTTGTTGAGGACCGCGATGACGAGACCACCGACGATCGAGCCGGCCACGGTTCCGATGCCGCCGGAGACCGCAGCACCACCGATGAAGACGGCGGCGATGGCGTCGAGCTCCCAGCCGAGGCCGTCCTGCGGGCCGGACGAGACCGAGCGGGCCACGGCGATCATGCCGGCCAGCGCAGCGAGCACCGACATGTTCATCATCACGTAGAAGTTGACGCGCTTGATCTTCACGCCGGACAGCTCGGCGGCGTGCGAGTTGCCGCCGACCGCGTAGATGTGGCGGCCGAAGATCGTGTTCCGGGTGATGAACGAGTACAGGATGATCAGGACGCCGAGGATGATGCCCGAGACCGGGAACGAGGTGCCGACGCGGCCGCCCGCGAACAGGAACGTGAAGTAGATCACGACGGCGTCGAGCACGACGACCTTGAACACGCTCACCCACAGCGGCGCCTTGTCGGAGCCCATCTTCGTCTGGTTGCGGCGGGTGCGGACCTCCAGCAGCGCGATGACCACGGCGATGACGATGCCGAGCAGGAGGGTCGAGTTGTTGTAGCCGGTGTCCGGGCCCCACTCGGGCAGGAAGCCGCCGCCGATGAACGTGAAGCCGTCCGGCACCGGGATGGTGTTGGCGTTTCCGATGAGCTGGTTGAGGCCTCGGAAGATGAGCATGCCCGCGAGGGTCACGATGAACGCCGGGACCCCGACGTAGGCGACCCACCAGCCCTGCCAGGCTCCGATCACGGCGCCGACGAGGAGGCCGAGCACGATCGCGAGCGGCCAGGGCAGGTTCCACTGCGTCATCGCCTGCGCGACGATGATGCCGACGACCGCCGCGACCGAGCCGACGGACAGGTCGATGTGGCCGGCGATGATCACCATGACCATGCCGATCGCCAGCACCAGCACGTAGGCGTTCTGGTTGACCAGGTTGATCAGGTTGACCGGGTCGAGGGTCTTGCCGCCGGTGAGCAGCTCGAACAGCAGGACGATGACGACGAGTGCGCCCAGGATGCCGAACTGGCGTCCGGTGGACTGGCCGCCGCCGAACATCTTGCCGAGGTCGCGGATCCCGCCGGACTTCTTCTTCGCTTCGATCTGAGTGGTCATTATCGGGTTGCCTTCTTCTTGGCCGACGTCATGCTTTTCAGGAGGGTCTCGGGGGTGGCCTCCGCGATGGGAAGCTCGTTGGTGATCTGCCCCTCGAAGATCGTGTAGATCCGGTCGGAGATGCCGAGCAGCTCCGGCAGCTCGGAGGAGATGACGATGACGCCCTTCCCCTGTGCGGCGAGCTGCTGGATGATGCCGTAGATCTCGTACTTGGCGCCCACGTCGATGCCGCGCGTCGGCTCGTCGAGGATGAGGATGTCCGGGTCGGTGAACATCCACTTGGCCAGCACGACCTTCTGCTGGTTGCCGCCCGACAGCGTGCTCACGCCTCGGTCGACATCCGGGGTCTTGATCCGGAGGTTCTTGCGGTACTCCTCGGCGACCGCGTACTCCTGCTGGTCGTCCACGACGCCGCGCTTCGCGATCTTCTTCAGCTTGGCCGCGACGATCGACTGCTTGATGTCGTCGAGGAGGTTGAGACCGAGCACCTTGCGGTCCTCGCTCACGTACGCGAGGCCGTTGTCGATCGCCTCGGAGACGGTGCGGAGCTGGATCGGCTTGCCGTCCTTGTACGCCTCGCCGGAGACGAAGGTGCCGTAGGAGCGGCCGAAGACGCTCATCGCGAGCTCGGTGCGGCCGGCGCCCATCAGGCCGGCGAAGCCGACGATCTCGCCGCGGCGCACGGTGAAGCTGGAGTTCTTGACCACGAGCCGGTCGGCGACCTGCGGGTGCTGCACGACCCAGTCGCGCACCTCGAAGAGGACGTCGCCGATGTCCGGCGTGCGGTCGGGGAAGCGGCTCTCGAGCGTGCGGCCGACCATCCCGCGGATGATGCGGTCCTCGTCGACACCGTCGCCCTTCACGTCGAGGGTCTCGATCGCGCGGCCGTCGCGGATGATCGTGATCTGGTCGGCGACCTTCTCGATCTCGTTGAGCTTGTGGCTGATGATGATGGAGCTGACGCCCTTGTGATTGAGGCCCACGATCAGGTCGAGCAGGTGGGCGGACTCCGCCTCGTTCAGCGCGGCGGTCGGCTCGTCGAGGATGAGGAGCTTGACGTCCTTGTTGAGCGCCTTGGCGATCTCGACCAGCTGCTGCTTGCCGACGCCGATGTTCTTGATCTGGGTGTCCGGGTCGTCGGTCAGGCCGACGCGGGCGAGCAGCTCGACGGCGCGGCGCTTGGCCTCGTTCCAGTCGATGACGCCGCCGCGGCCTGGCTCGTTGCCGAGGAAGATGTTCTCGGTGATCGAGAGCTCCGGGATGAGGGCGAGCTCCTGGTGGATGATCACGATGCCGCGCTGCTCGGAGGACTTGATGTCCTTGAAGCGCATGACCTCGCCCTGGTAGACGATGTCTCCCGTATAAGTCCCGAACGGGTACACGCCGGAGAGAACCTTCATCAGCGTGGATTTTCCTGCGCCGTTCTCGCCGCAGATGGCGTGGATCTCGTTGGCGTGGACGGTGAGGGAGACATCCTCGAGCGCCTTCACGCCCGGGAACTCCTTGGTGATGGCGCGCATCTGCAGGATGACTGCGTTCGACGGCATCGTCGCTCCTTGGTGTGCTTCGGGCTGGGTAATGGCTGTGCTGGTGCGTGGGTTGCGCCTAAGTAGTAAACGCTAAATTCAGTCTTGGCGTCAAATAGTAAAGACAACGGATGCATAACGGAATCCCGTGTCCGGGATGCGACGCCTACTCGTTGCCGTCGAGAGCGCCCTGGATCACCAGGGCCGCGGCGCCGAGCGACTCGGCGCGGTCGCCGAGCGACGAGATCCGCACGACCGTCGTCTCCGCGATGACCGGGATGGCGTTGTGCTGGATGCCGCGGCGGATCGGCTCGAGGAGCGCGTCCCCGAGCCCGACGAGCGGGCCTCCGATGAGCACCAGCTCCGGGTTGATGACGTTCGCGATGTTGCCGATGGCCTGCCCGATCGCGGTCCCCGCGTCGCTGACCACCCGCAGCACGGCGGGGTCGCGCTCGCGTCCGCGCCGCAGGATGTCCGCCGTGCTGACCGGGGCGTTGACCCCGTGGCCGAGCGTCTCGATCATCACGCTCGTGGAGGCGATGGTCTCCAGGCAGCCCCGGTTGCCGCACCGGCAGATCACGCCCTGCTCGGCGACCGGCGTGTGGCCCAGCTCGCCGGTGATCCCGAGGAACCCGTAGTACGGCAGGCCGTTGAGGATCAGCCCGGCGCCGATGCCCGTGCCGATCTTGACGAAGATCAGGTTGCGGACTCCGCGGTTCGCTCCCCAGGTCACCTCGGCGAGCGCGCCGAGGTTGGCGTCGTTGTCCACGACCACCGGGAACCGGAAGGCGTCCTCCAGGTCACGAAGCCGCACGCCCACCCATTCCGGCAGGATCGCGCCTTGCAGCACGGTGCCGGTCCGCCTGTCGATCGGGCCGGGGATGCCGATCCCGACCGCGAGGACGGATTGCCGGTCGTGCGTGCCGGCGACGAGCATCCGGTCGAGCAGCGCGGCGGCCTTCAGCACCGCGTCGGCCACGTCGTAGCCGAGCGGGAGCGCCATCTCCTCCTCCGCGATCACCTCGTAGCCGAGCGTCGAGAGCACGATGCGAACGTGCCGGCGCCCGAAGTCCACGCCGACCGCGATGTCCCCGGTGTCGGTGAGTTGCACCAGCAGGGCGCGCCGGCCGCTGGAGGTCACGGGAGACGTGGCGACGACCCCCTTCGCGGCCATGTCGCGGACGATGTTGGACACGGTGGCGGTGGACAGTCCCGTCCCGCGCGCCAGCTCAGCCTGGGTGGATGGTCCGTTGGCCAGGAGGAACTCGACGAGCCGCTCCTGGTTCAAGTGCCTCAGCGCGCCTTGCGACCCGGGATTGCGTGCGCCACGCGGGGGAAGACCCTGAGTGGCGGTCATGCGATAAGAGTGAATGATGTCTGAGATGTAGTCAAGTTGTGAACGTAACGGTTGGGTAGGGGTCGCTGCGAAGGTGTTCAGGCGCCCTGCCACAATGGACGCATGCCCATCCTGAACAAGGACATGCAGGTCTGCATCTCGCTCTCCGGCCGCCCCAGCAACATCGGCACGCGGTTCCACAACTTCCTTTACGACGAGCTCGGGCTGAACTTCGTCTACAAGGCGTTCACCACCGACGACCTGGAGGGCGCCGTCCGCGGGATCCGCGCGCTCGGCTTCCGCGGCTGCTCGGTGTCCATGCCGTTCAAAGAGGCCATCATCCCGCTGGTCGACAACCTGGAGCCGTCGGCGCTCGCGATCGAGTCCGTCAACACGGTCGTGAACGAGGACGGCCTGCTCACGGCGTCCAACACCGACTACGAGGCGGTCGCGCAGCTGCTCGGCGAGCACGCGGTCGATCCGTCGTCGCGGGTCGCCGTGCGCGGGTCGGGTGGCATGGCCAAGGCGGTCGTCGCGGCGTTCCGCGGCGCGGGCTTCGACGACCTCACCGTGCTCGCCCGCAACGAAGCGGCCGGCACGGCTCTCGCCGAGAAGTACGGGTACACCTGGACGGCCGCGGATCCGGCGCCCGACTTCGACGTGATCGTGAACGTCACCCCGCTCGGCATGCGCGGGGCCGACGAGTCCGCGCAGTCGTTCGGCGAGGCCTTCGTGGAGCGCGCGTCCGTCGTGTTCGACGTCGTCGCGTTCCCGTCGGAGACCCCGCTCATCGCGGCCGGACGGGCGGCGGGCAAGCGGCTCATCACCGGCGCGGAGGTCATCGCCCTCCAGGCCGCCCGGCAGTTCGAGCGGTACACCGGCGTCGCGCTCACACCGGACCAGATCGCGCGGGCGTCGGAGTTCTCCCGCGCGGAGTGACCACGCCGGCGACCGGCCCGGAGCCTAGAATGGCCGACGTGACCGAAGACCTCCTCGCCCTGGAGAATCAGGTCTGTTTCGGCCTCGCCGTCGCCGCGCGCAGCGTGATCGCCCTGTACCGGCCGGTGCTGGAGCCGCTGAACCTGACCCACCCGCAGTACCTCGTGATGCTCGCCCTCTGGGAGCGCGAGCCGCGCTCGGTGAAGGAGCTCAGCGACGCGCTGCAGCTCGAACCCGCCACCCTCTCCCCGCTGCTCAAGCGGCTGGAGGCGAACGGCTACGTCGAGCGCCGGCGGAGCTCGGCCGACGAGCGCGCCCTGGAGGTCACCCTCACTCCCGCCGGGCGCGGGCTGCGCGCCGAGGCGGAGAAGATCCCGCCGCGGATCGTGGAACGGCTCGGCCTGCCGATGGACGACATCCTGAACCTGCGGGAGAGCCTGCGCACGATCATCGCAGCGGCTGTCCGGGAACCCCAGGCCTAGGGCGTCGCTAGAGCGAGAAGCCGTCGAGCACGGTCGCATCCGCACCCTCGACGTCTGCGATCACCACGTGCCGGAGTATGAGCTCAGCGCCCCCGGGCGTGTCCCGACCGGCGACGTGGGTCATATGAGGCCGATAGCCTGCGCGCCAATAGGGCGGTTCCTCCGCCTCGAAAAGCGGTAACGCCTCGAGGACGTCGGCGAGCTGCTCGTGAAGTGCGACGATCTGAGCCGAATCGACAAGCTGAACCGGGATGTTCTCGTCTCTGCCGAACCATGCCATTCCCTCGAACCGGATCGCTATCGGCCCGGCGCTGAGACAGACCGCACGGACCGCATCCACAACGTCGGTCGGCGACGCATCGACGAAGAAGTTCGATGCGATGGTGACATGAGAAGGCCAGACCGCGCGAGGGAACCGAGCGCCCTTCTCAAGTGGCTCGGGAACGGCGGCGACAGCCAAGAGCCGGGATGCCGAACTGCGTTGCATCCGTCGAAACTATCGCGACGCCGGACGCCACGACGAGCCGGCTCACCGGGAGCAACCGGGCCTAGGCGGCGACCGGGCAGACCAGCCGGCTCGCGTCGCGCTGCCCCTCGGGCCGCAGCACGGAGTGCTCGGTCATCGGCCGGCCGCAGATCGGGCAGGGCGCTGCCGGCGAACGGAGGTCGGGACCCTCGGGATGCCCGGCGCCGAGCTGGGCCGGACCGGCCACGCGGATCAGCTTGGCGTTCCAGCGCGCGTACCACTGCGCGAAGCTACCGGACATCGTCTTCTCTCCTACCGACCCTCGGATAGTTAGGGCACTAACTAATAGTGTAGCGCGATTCGACCATGACCCGGGGGTCAGGGTTTACGCTGACGGCGGAGCGAAACATCCAGGCTCCGCGAGGTGGGACATGCAGATCGGCGAGCTGGCCGGCCGCGCCGGCGTGACGGTGAAGGCCGTGCGCTACTACGAGCGCCTCGGACTCGTCGCGCCCGAGCGGCTGCCGAACGGCTACCGCGATTACGACGACGCCCAGTTGCGGGCGGTCCGGGAGATCCGCGAGCTCGCGGCCACCGGCATCCCACCGGGCAAGGCCGCCCCGTTCATCGCCTGCCTCGGCTCGGGCCACGCCCGCAGCGACGAGTGCCCGGCCTCCGTCGCCGCTTACCTCGACGGCCTCGCCGAGGTGGAGGCCGCGATCGCCGTCCTGGAGGCCCGCCGCGAGCAGCTCGCCCGACGCCTCGCAACGGCGACCGGCGAGGTTCCGGCGGCGCCGGACACCGGGTACGGCTGCACGGTCGCCGGAGATCATCCCACGGGATGACCCCCTCCCACCCATCGGCCGATGCCCCCAGCGCCGCCTCCCGCTTGACTTGATGTCATGGCCGGTCCGCCCGACGGACGGCCACCCATCGGCCGGACCAGGGGCCGGCCGAGGAGGGGGAGACCGATGACCACGCTGGAACAACGCCACCATCCGGGGGGATTGGTGCGAGCACGGGGAACGCTCGCGGAGATGGCGGACAACGCCTACCTCAGGCTCCTCTCCACGCTGGTCATCCTCGCGGCCGGCGCCGCGACGCTGGTTCTCGTGATCGGATTCGTGCTCGACGTCGTCGTGCCGCTGGTCTTCGGGAACGAGCTTCGGGCGCTGGCCGTGCTCCTCCCGCACTGATCCGGGCCTCCCCACGCGCCCGATCGAGGCCTAGAGTCGCCGCATGTCCCTCGTCTTCTCGGCTCTCGCGTCCCTCGACGGGTACACCGTCGACACCTCCGGCTCGTTCGACTGGGCCGCGCCCGACGAGGAGGTGCACGCCGCCGTCAACGACCGGGAGCGCGGCATCGGCACCTACCTCTACGGCCGCCGCATGTTCGAGACCATGCGCGTGTGGCAGGGCATGGGCGGCGGCGACGCAGCGGACGTGATCCGCGACTACGCCGACATCTGGCGCGCCGCCGACAAGATCGTCTACTCGTCCTCGCTCACCGGAGTCACGACGCCGCGCACGACGATCGAGCCGGTGTTCGATCCGGCCGCCGTGCGCGCCCTGGTCGAGGCCGCACCCGGCGACGTGTCGGTCGGCGGGCCGACGCTCGCGGCGGAGGCCTTCCGCGCCGGCCTCGTGGACGTGGTCGAGCTGTACCTGGCGCCGGTCTCGGTCGGCGGCGGCCTGCCCGCGCTGCCGCCCGACCTCATGCTCGACCTGGAGCTGCTGGAGGAGCGCTCCTTCCGGTCCGGGACCGTGATGCTGCGCTACCGCGTCAGCTCACCCGCAGCGTGACGCTGGGCCGGTCGAGCGCGACCTCCAGATCGCGCAGGGTGACGCCGTGCTCGCCCAGGATGGCCACCGGGTAGAAGAAGGCGTCGAAGCCGGCGCCCGTGCCGGGGAGGTCGAGGCCGTCCGACTCGAACGGCAGCGGATGGCCCGAGGTGCGCGTCACGAGGCCCCCGTCGTCGCCGAGCTCGACCGAGACCGAGCGCGTCGGCGCGCCGCGCTCCAGGAAGCTCCAGCTCATCGCCGGCAGCCGCACGTCGATCGTCGCGCGGTACAGGTCGCGCTGCTCGCTCAGGAGGCCGGCCGCCCAGCCGACCGTCTCGGTCGCGCCGTGCAGCAGCATCCAGCCGTTCATGGCGGAGGTGAGCACGAGGAGTCCGGAGCCTTCGCCGAGATGCGGGTTCTCGCACCAGGAGAACTGCTCGTCGAGGATCTCGGCCTCCAGCTCCATCGCGACGCCGCGCGCGGGCCCGGCGGGAAGGAAGATCCAGCTCCCGCTCGCGAACACGTCGAAGAGCGGTTCGCTCAGCACCGGGACGTCCTCGGACACGTAGGGATTCTACGGCGCGGTGGTGTCCAGCCGGCGTCGGAGACGGCGGGCCAGGTCGAGCGCCGCGGCCAGCTCCCGCTCGTCCGCGACCCGGGCGGTCTCCTCGGCCCAGGCGAGTCGGCGCGGGCGGATCCCGTCCAGGACGCGACGGCCCTCCTCAGTCAGCGCGACGAGCGGGGCGCGCGCGTCGGACGGATCGGGCGTGCGCGTCACCAGGCCGGCCGCCTCGAGCTGGCCGACCGACTCCGCTGCCGACTGCCGCCGCATCCCGCGCCGCCGTGCGATCTCCGCGACGCTGAGCGGGCCGTGCGCGACAGCGCCGAGCGTCAGCCAGCGGGAGGCCGTCAGACCGTCCTCCGCGACGAGCGCGTCGCCGGCACGGGAGAAGGCGTCGGCGAGCCGGAACACCTCGTCGACGAGCTCCGTGAGCAGCCGGCCCGCGCCCTCCTCGGTCATGCGCGCTCGCTCAGGCAGACCAGGTGGCCGTCCGCGTCCCGGACGACCGCCATCCGCTCCCCCCACGGCTGCCGCTCGGGAGGATCGACCAGCGCTCCCCCGGCCGCGACCCACGCGGCGACCGTGTCGTCCAGCCGGTCGACGGCGAAGCCGATCGCCACCGCCGTGTCGGAAGGCCGCGCCTCCCGCTCGTGCAGCATCACCTCCACCCCGTCGGCGCTCGTCAGCCAGGCGAGGTCGCCGGCTCTGCGCCCGACCTCCAGGCCGAGCGCTCCCCCGTACAGGCTGAGCGCCGCCGGGATGCTGCGGGTGGACACGACGATGCGCTGCAGGGTCACCGGTGCGGTCATCTGCCCATCGTGGATGATTGACAGGCTCCTGTCAATCCTCCGTGGCGCCGGTCGCGAGCCGGTCCACCCGGCGCAGCGAGCGGTCCACGAGGGTGATTACGAGGAACAGCGCGCCGGCGCCCAGCATGAACCAGGCCAGGTCGTGCAGGCCGGAGGTGTCGGCGGTCGTGTGGAAGAACGCGCCGGTCGCCGCCGAGGCGAGCATCGCGCCCACGTACATGAACGTGCGCAGCAGCCCCGACGTCGCACCCATCCGCGCCGGGTCCGCCTGGTGGTAGAGCGTGTTCTGGATGGCGAGGCTCACGAGCCCCTGCGGGACGCCCGTGACGATCGCGATGAGCACCAGGGACCAGATCGCGGCCTCCGGTCCCACGAGCAGGAGCAGCACCGCCATCACGATCTGGCCGGCGGCGCCGACGATGAGCTTCCAGCGGATCTCCGGCTTCCTCCCGAACACCGACGCGACGACGATCCCGATGCCGAAGGTCGGCAGCAGGATGAGCCCCGCCGCCGCCGGGGACAGGCCGCGTCCGCCCTCCAACCACTGCGTGAACCCGTAGAGGTAGCAGTACGAGACGGTCGCGGCAAGCACCCCGCGCGCATAGGTGACCAGCAGCGGGACGTTGCCCGCGAACACGCGCACGTCGATGAACGGGTCCGCGCGGCGCAGCTCCCACAGCGCGAAGGCCGCGCCGAACACCGCTGCCAGCACCAGCAGCCACAGCTGCGCGAGGTGGATGTTCATCAGGAAGAGCAGGAGGCTCACCAGGGTGCCGGCGAACAGCGCGATGCCGAGGTAGTCGAGGCGCCCGCGGGCCGGTCGCGTCGCGTCGAGCGCCGTCGACTTCGGCAGGAACAAGAGGCTGAGCACGAGCGACGCGATGGCCAGCGGGATGTTCACCGCGAACGTCGCCCGCCAGCCGCCCACCTGGATCAGGAGGCCGCCCAGCGTCGGACCGATGACCGCGATGGTCTGGGTGGTCACCGACAGCGCGGTCAGCACGCCCGCCGGGCTCCGCATCCCGGTGCGGGTCGCCTCGCTGCGGATCAGGTACATGGCCGCCGGATAGCCGGCGCAGGTGCCGAAGCCGAGGACGACGCGCGCGATCACCAGCACCGCGATGTTCGGCGCGAAGACGCCGATCACGCCCGCGAGCCCGGTCAGGATGGCGCCGGCGATCGACAGCCGCCGCGGCCCGAACATGTCGACCAGGCGGCCGACGAGCGGCTGCCCGATGGAGGTCGCCAGGTAGAGCGAGGACACCAGCCACGCGCTCTCGGACGCCGGGGCGCCCAGCGCAGTCGCGATCGGGACGAGCGCTACCGCGATGATCGACGAGTTGACCGGGTTGAGGACGGCGCCGATCATCATCGGCGCGAGCAGCCGGCGGTCGAACCGGTCGGCGGGGCCGGGCTTGGCGGCGATGAGGTCGATCACGGACGCACCAGCTTCTCGATCAGGAGCGTCGCCGCGAGCACGGTCTGGCGCTCCTCCTCGGTGAGCCGCTCCTCCATGGCCTCGACGAGCCATTCGCGGCGGGCGTCGAGGTTGCCGCTCTCGGCCTCCCGGCCCGCGTCGGTGAGCGACACGAGCTGACGCCGCCCGTCGGTCGGGTCGGGTGTGCGGATGACGAGGCCGAGCTCCTCGAGCGATGCGATCGTGGTGGCCATCGACTGCGGGCGGACGCCCTCCAGCTCTGCGAGTCGGGAGGCCGTGCTGCCCTCGCCCTTGCCGATGCGCGCCAGCGCGGACGACTGCTGGGCGCTGAGCCCGGCGGGCTCGGTCGCCACCTCGCGCAGGCGGCGGCGGAGCCGGGCGAACGCGACGCGGAGGTCGAGCGCCGCGCGGATGGAGGAGGCGGAGGGATCGGGCATATCGCCAGTCTAGCTGTTCAGTCTCAACTGTGCAGTCAAGACTGTCTAATTGTCATTCACGCGACGCGGCTAAGCTGCCGCCCGTGACCGCTCCCGCCTCGCCTCCGCCCGGCGCCCTCGCGCGGCGACTGAACCTGGGCGACGCCGTGGTGATCGGCCTCGGCTCGATGATCGGCGCCGGGATCTTCGCGTCCTTCGCTCCGGCCGCGGCCGCCGCGGGTGCGGGACTGCTGATCGGCCTGGTGCTGGCCGGGTTCATCGCGTTCTGCAACGCGACCTCCTCCGCGCAGCTGGCGGCGCAGTACCCGACCTCGGGCGGCACCTACGTCTACGGACGCGAACGGCTCGGCGAATGGCCCGGCTTCGTCGCCGGCTGGTCGTTCGTCGTCGGAAAGACCGCGAGCTCGGCGGCCATGGCGATCACTTTCGCCACGTACGCGGTGCCGACGGTGTGGGTGAAGCCGGTCGCCATCCTCGCTGTCATCGTGCTGACCGTCGTCAACACGCTCGGGATCACGCGGACCGCCCTCCTCACCCGCATCCTCGTCGCGGTCGCCCTCCTCGCCCTCACCCTGGCCGTCGTCATCGGCTTCACCCACACCGCGGCGAGCGCCACCACCCCCGGCACGCCCCCGACGGTCTACGGCGTCCTCCAGTCGGCCGGGTTCCTCTTCTTCGCGTTCGCCGGCTACGCCCGGATCGCGACCATGGGCGAGGAGGTCGTGGACCCGGCCCGCACCATCCCGCGCGCTATCACCACCGCACTCACGATCGCACTGGTCGTCTATACGCTCGTCGCCGTCTCCGCCCTCCACGCGCTCGGCCCCGCCGGACTCGCGTCGTCCCCGGCCCCACTCAGCGCGGTCGCCGACGCGACGGGCGCGGACTGGCCCGGCATCGTCATCCGGATCGGCGCCGCCGCGGCCGCCCTCGGCGCGCTCCTGGCGATGATCGCCGGCATCGGCCGCACGAGCCTCGCGATGGCGCGCAACCGCGACCTCCCGGGCTCGTTCGCCGCGGTTCACCCGCGCTTCCACGTCCCCTACCGCGCCGAACTCGCCCTCGGCCTCGTGGTCTGCGTCCTGGTGGCGGTCACCGACCTCCGCGGCGCGATCGGCTTCTCGTCGTTCGGCGTGCTCCTCTATTACTTCGTCGCGAACCTGTCGGCATGGACGCAGGACCGGTCGCGGCGGCGCTACCCGCGGGCGCTGGCCGTCGTGGGCGCAGTGGGGTGCCTGGTGCTGGTGGTGACGCTGCCGGTGGGGGCGATCGTCGCGGGGATCGTGGTGCTCGCGGTGGGGGTGGGGTATCGGGTGGTGCGGTTGCGGGTCGCCCGCTGAGACGCGCTATTTACATCGGGTGGCGATTGTAGGAACCTCGCAGGTAGCATTCGAATGAGGTTCACTCATGTCTATCCTGCATCGGGCGCGGCCTGTCGCCCTCCTCGCGCTCGCTGCCCTCGCCGGGCTCTCCCTCACCCCCGTCGCGGCCGCCTCCGCCGCCACCACGCTCGCCACCGATGTGGTGGTCAGCGGACACCAGACGAGCGCCTCCTCGACCGTGGTCTCACCCGCGTTCAGCTCGGCGCAGGGCGGGGAGCTCCTCCTCGCTTTCGTCACCGCGGACGGACCGGCCATCGCAGGGAGCGAGACGTTCTCCGCGGTCACCGGCGCCGGGCTCACCTGGCAACTCCGCAAACGGGCGAACGCCCAATACGGGACGGCGGAGATCTGGCAGGCCGTCTCGAACGGCGTAATCAGCAATGCGACCGTCTCGGCCACCCACACAGGCACGGGTCTCGCGGCGATCACGGTGGTCAGCTTCACCGGGGCCGATACCGCTGCCGCAGGCGCCGTCGCGGGGGCGAGCGCTGCGACAGGCGCGCCGTCCGCGACGCTCACGACCACCCGGACGGGGTCCTGGCTGTGGGGGTCGGTGACGATTGGGACACCGCGACGGCACGCACGGTCGGGTCGGGCCAGACGAAGGTGGACGAAGACCTGGCGACATCCGGAGACACGTTCTGGACCCAGCGCCAGACCGCGGTGAGCACCGCCGCACCGGCGACCGTCGCCATCAACGACACCGCGCCCACGAGCGACCGCTGGAACCTCGCCGCCATAGAAGTACTCCCCGCGAACGGGCAGGACACGGTTCCGCCGAGCGTCAGCATGACCGGTCCGGCCGGCGGCAGCACCGTCGCCGGCACTGTCGCGGTGTCGGCGACCGCCACGGACGACGTCGGGGTCGCCTCGGTGCAATTCCTGCTCGACGGCGCTCCGCTTTCGTCCGCTGTCACCAGCTCGCCATACACGATCCAGTGGGACAGCACCTCGGTCGCCAACGGAAGCCACAGCCTGTCCGCGATCGCCCGAGACGGCGCCGGCAACCAGGCGACCGCACCGCCCATCGCGGTCACCGTCGCCAACACCACGAACGATCCGTCCGTCGTCGGGTCCTGGGGGCCGGTCGTCCCGTGGCCGGAGGTCTCGATCCACGCGGCGCTCACAGACACCGGCAAGGTCCTCACCTGGCAGGGCGACTTCTCCCAGAACGGCCAGCAATACCTCCTCGACCCGGTCAGCGGCACCTACATCCAGGTTCCGAACGGCGCGGTCGACCTGTTCTGTGCGGGCCAGGCCGTTCTCGCGGACGGGCGCATCGCCGTGATCGGCGGCACCGCGACGAGCGGCGGCCTCGGGATCACAGCCGTGAACGCCTTCGATCCGGCCACCCAGACCTGGCAGCCCCTGAAATCCATGAACCACCCGCGGTGGTACCCAACGGGCACGACACTCGCCGACGGCCGCGTCCTCGTCACCTCGGGATCGAACACCAGCTCGACCGACATCGTCAAGATCCCGGAGGTCTACAACCCGCCCACGAACACCTGGACCGACCTCACCGCCGCGAGCAACGACATCCCGTACTACCCCTTCATGTACCAGTTGCCGGACGGCCGGGTGCTCCAGGCCGGCGCGTCGGAGCAGGCGACGTCCACCCAGACCCTCGACGTCGCGAAACAGCAGTGGACCACGATCGACAGTCAGGTGCTGGACGGCGCGTCCATCACCAATTACGCGCCAGGCAAATTCCTCAAAGCGGGCACCGCGTCCGACGGCGGCTTCACCGGTATCTCGGCGAACACCGCATACACCCTCGACATGAATCAGCCGAACCCGGCCTGGCGGCCGACCGCGCCGATGGCCTATCCGCGCAGCTTCGTCGACCTCACCAATCTCCCCGACGGCACGGTGCTCGCCACGGGCGGCGGAACCGACAAGTCCGGACAGGACCTGTCTAAGGCCGTGAAGCCCGCCGAGATCTGGAACCCGGCGACCGGGACCTGGACGACCGTGGCCGCCCTGACCGCGCCGCGGCTGTACCACTCCGTCGCGATCCTCCTGCCCGATGGCCGCGTGTTCGTCTCCGGCGGAGGCGGCGACACCGGCGTGGCCGACCAGCTGAGCTATCAGATCTACTCGCCTCCGTACCTGTTCAAGGGCGCACGGCCGACCATCACCTCCGCCCCCTCGACCGTCCAGTACGGCGCGAGCGCCTTCGTCCAGACGCCGGACGCGGCCAACATCGCGTCGGTCTCCCTGATCCGGACCGGCTCGGACACGCACGCGTTCGACCAGAACACGCGCGGGATGCAGCTGTCCTTCAGCCAAGCCGCCGGAGGGCTGAACGTGCAGCTCCCGCCCAACGGCGACTGGGCGCCGCCCGGCCACTACATGCTCATGATCGTGAACGCACAGGGCGTGCCGTCCACGGCCGCGATGGTGCGATTCCCCGCCCCGTACGAAGACACCGCCCCGCCGACGGCCCCCACCGCGCCGTCCGCCACTGGAGCGGTCGGAAGCGTCGCGCTCGGCTGGACCGCCTCCACCGACAATGTGGGGGTGACGGGCTATGACATCTATCGCTCCGGAACCTCCGGCTTCACCCCGAGCACGGCGAACCTGATCAAGCAGGTCGGCGGCAGCACGACCTCGTACACGGATGCGGGACTCGCGGCCGGCGCGTACTACTACCGGATCGAAGCGCGGGACGCGGCCGGAAACGTGAGCCCGCCGTCGAACGAAGTCACGGGCACGGCCCTCGCGGACACGACGCCGCCCTCGGCCCCCGGCTCCCTCGTCGCCACCGCCGGCGCGGGCGGCATCGCGATCAGCTGGAGCGCGAGCAGCGATGACGTCGGGGTTACCGGCTACACCATCATCCGAAACGGATCACCGCTCACCACGACCACCGGAACGGCCTACACCGACGCCGCGGTCGTGGGCGGCACCTCCTACACCTACACGGTGACCGCGCGAGATGCGGCGGGGAACGTCAGCGCCGCGTCCAACAGCGCCACAGCCACGGCCGTTTCCGGGCCCCGGACGATAACCGTCGACAAGCTCGTGACGAAACACCAGGGCACGGCAGCCTCGATGGTCGCTGTGGGCGGACTCACGACCACGGGCACGAACGAGCTCCTCCTTGCGTTCGTCAGCTCCGACGGGTCGAGTGCCTCCCAGATCGCCTCGGTGACCGGTGGCGGCCTCACCTGGACGCTGCGGCAGCGCTCCAACGGCCAACCGGGCACAGCGGAGATCTGGCAGGCCGTGGCGCCGGTCCCCCTCTCGAACGTGACCGTCACGGCCACTCAGAAGTCCGGATCGTGGCAGTCGTCGCTGACGGTCGCCGGATTCCTCGGCGCCGACACCGCCACCGGAGCGGTCGCAGCGGCGAACGCCTTCAGCGGGGCACCGACCGCGACGCTCACCACGACGCGCGCCGGCTCCTGGGTCTGGGGCGCCGGGACCGACTGGAGCACAGCCCACGCGCGGACCGTCGGGGCCGGTCAAACGCTCGTCGACCAGTACCTCTCCCCGTCCGGAGACGCTTACTGGCTGCAGCGGACGAACACGCCGACCGCGACCACGGGGACGGCGGTCACCATCAATGACACGGCGCCCACCACGGATATGTGGGACCTGGCGCTGGTCGAGATCCTTCCGGCACCGTGAGGGTGCCTGCACCTCGGCCCGGAACGGAAAAGGCCGGATCGACGTCACCCGTCGATCCGGCCTCTCGTTCGTGCGCGAGGGGGGACTTGAACCCCCACGCCCTTTCGAGCACTGGCACCTGAAGCCAGCGCGTCTGCCAATTCCGCCACTCGCGCGAACCCAGGAAGACTAACACGTCAGCGAGCCCCATCACGAATCCTGGCATGCCCCCTGAGGAGGATCTTCACCTGTGAGCACGCCGGGCGGGGGTGTCTTCCAGGGCGTTCCGACTAACATGCATGTAGCTGGCCAAGCCGGGAGCGGGAGACTAGTGGGCATTCTGGACAACTTCGAGCGGGGGCTCGAGCGCGCCGTCAATGGCGCGTTCGCCAAGACCTTCCGTTCCGGGCTGCAGCCTGTCGAGCTCACCAGCGCCATCCGCAAGGAGATGGACACCAAGGCCGCCGTCGTCGCGCGGGACCGGGTGCTCGCGCCCAACCGCTTCGTCCTGAGGATGTCTCCCGCCGACTACAAGCGCATGAGCTCCATGGGCGCCGCGCTCACCGACGAGCTCGTGTCGTTCGCCCAGAAGCACGCCACCAGCCAGCACTACGCGTTCGCCGGCGGGCTCTCCATCGACCTCCGTGAGGACCCCGACATCACCGTCGGGATGCTCCAGATCGACTCCGAGAACGTCAAGGGCGACGTCGCCTGGACGCCGGTGCTCGACATCGACGGCCGGCACTACCCGCTCACCGGGGGCCGCACCGTCGTCGGCCGCGGCCAGGACGCCGACATCACCGTCGACGACACGGGCATCTCCCGCCGCCACGTCATGATCACCTGGGACGGCCACCGCGCCCAGGTCGAAGACCTCGGCTCCACCAACGGATCGAAGCTGAACGGGCAGCCGGTGAAGAAGGCGATCCTCGAACCCGACTCCGTCGTCAGCATCGGCCGCACCCGCATCGTCTTCCGGGTTCTCCCGCAGGCGGCGCCCTCCCCCGGCTCCGCGCAGGGCGACAACTTCTGGAGCACCTCGTGAACCCGAGCGAGCTCACCCTCCTGGTGCTGCGGTTCGGCTTCCTGCTGCTGCTGTGGCTGTTCGTGTTCGGCATCGTCTACGCGCTGCGGACCGACCTGTTCGGGCAGCGCGTGCGCAAGCTCCCCGAGAACCAGGCGGCCGCCTCGCCCTTCCCGACGCCCGCCGCAGCCCCCGCGCCGGCCCCGGCTCCCGTCGGCGCCCCAAGACCGGCCGGCCCGACCGAGCCGGTCATGAAGCACGCGCCGGTCTCCAGCCTCCCGGCCGGAGCGAACACGGCCGTCGGCGGCACGAACGCCAGCGTCCAGACCGCGCACCGCCTCGTCCTCACCTCCGGCCCGCGTGCCGGCACCGAGCTCGCGCTCGGACGCGACCCGATCACCATCGGGCGGTCCAGCGAGTCCGGGCTGGTCATCCGCGACGACTACACCTCCACCCACCACGCCCGCCTGCTCCTGTGGAACGACGAGTGGATGATCCAGGACCTGGACTCCACCAACGGCACGTTCCTCGACGGCCGGCGCGTCACCGTCCCGACCCAGGTCCCGCTCGACACCCCGATCAAGATCGGGACGACCACGTTCGAGCTGCGACGGTAACCCGTGGCAGGCAATCGGGCAGCGGCCGTCTCCCACGTCGGGAAGATCCGCTCGAACAACCAGGACTCCGGCTACGCGGGTCATGAGCTGTTCGTGGTCGCCGACGGCATGGGCGGCCACGCCGGCGGCGACGTCGCCAGCGCGATCGCGGTCAACCGCATCAAGGAGGCCGACGGCGAGTACGAGACGGCGTCGGAGGCGGAGTTCGCCCTCCAGTCCGCGCTGATCGCCGCCAACTCGCTGCTCGCCGAGACCGTGTTCGAGCATCCCGAGCTCACCGGGATGGGCACCACCGTCAGCGCGCTGATGCGCGTCGGCGACGAGATGGCCATCGCGCACATCGGCGACTCCCGCGTCTATCTCTTCCGCGACGGCGAGCTCAGCCAGGTCTCGGTCGACCATACCTTCGTGCAGCGCCTGGTCGACAGCGGCCGGATCACGGAGGAGGAGGCGATGGTGCACCCGCGCCGCTCCGTGCTGATGCGCGTGCTGGGCGACGTGGACGCCTCCCCCGAGATCGACACCCTCATCCTCGCGACGCGGCCGGGCGACCGCTGGCTGATCTGCTCGGACGGGCTCAGCGGCGTCGTGAAGCACGACGACCTCCTCGCGGCCCTCGCCACGCGCGACGCGCCCAAGCAGGTCGCGGAGAAGCTGCTCAAGCAGAGCCTCGACGCCGGCGCGCCCGACAACGTCACCGTGGTGATCCTCGACATCGCGGATGTCGCCCGCGGCGACGTCGTGAAGGAGCCGGTCACCGTCGGCTCGGCCGCGGCGCCCCTCCAGTTCGGCGAGCCCAAGCCCGCGACCCGCGCCGCGCGCCTCCCCACCCTCCGCCTGCACCCGGTCCGGCCGGCGACCGGCCCGACGCACTTCGAGCCGCAGTCCGACGACTACCTGGACGAGCTGATCGAGGAGGACGAGCGCCGGGCTCGCCGCCGCCGGCTGACCTGGATGATCGGGCTGGCGGCGCTCGTCGTCGCGATCGTGCTCGCCGTGCTCTTCGGCTATCAGTGGACCCAGTCCCGCTTCTTCGTCGGCGCGTCGCCGGCCGGCAAGGTCGCGATCTACCAGGGCGTGCAGCAGAACCTCGGGCCGATCGTGCTCTCGCACGTCTACGAGGAGTCCGACGTCACCGTGAAGAGCCTCCCGCAGTACGACAAGCAGCTCGTGCAGCAGACCATCAACGCAGACGACCTGGCAGCCGCCCGGGCGATAGTGGACCAGTTGACCGATGCCGCAAAACAGTAGCGTGAGCGAACGGAAGCAGGCCAGGCCGGCCACCGGCCCGGTCAAACGGCTGCGCCTGCCCGCCAAACAGCGCAACCTCGAGCTGTTCCTGCTGATCATCGCGTGCGGCATCAATGCGGCGGCGGTCGTCCTCGTCCAGCTCGGCGCGCTCGGCCACCTCGACCTGACGCTCGTCTACCTCGGCGCCGGCCTCTCCGCACTGGTGCTCGGGATGCACATCGCCCTGCGCATCGTCGCGCCGCAGGCCGATCCCTTCCTGCTCCCGATCGCCACCGTCCTCACCGGGATCGGGATCGCGGAGATCTACCGAATCGACATCCACTTCAAGGACTCCGGCTGGAACAGCGCCGGCGTCAAGCAGATCGCCTGGGCCGCCATCGCGATCGCGTGCGCCATCGCCGTCATCGTCGTCATCCGCAACCACCGCGTCCTGCAGCGCTACACCTACATCTTCGGCCTCGCCGCGCTCGTGCTGCTGCTGCTGCCGATGCTGCCCGGCATCGGCAAGGAGATCTACGGCGCCCGGGTGTGGATCGGCATCGGCCCGTTCAGCTTCCAGCCGGGCGAGCTCGCCAAGCTCTGCCTCGCCATCTTCTTCGCCGGCTACCTGGTGCAGGCGCGGGACTCCCTGTCGATGGTGGGCAAGAAGTTCCTCGGCATCCGCTTCCCGCGCGCCCGCGACCTCGGCCCGCTGCTCATCGTCTGGCTGATGTCGATGGCGGTCATCGTCTTCCAGCGCGACCTCGGCACCGGCCTGCTGATCTTCGGCCTGTTCCTCGTGATGGTCTACGTCGCCACCGCCCGGATCAGCTGGGTCATCCTCGGCCTGCTGCTGATCGTCGGCGGCGCCGTCGTCGCGAGCCAGCTGCTCCCGTACGTGCACGACCGCTTCGCGAACTGGCTCGACCCGTTCTCCCAGAAGGTCTACGACGCGCAGGGCGGCAGCTTCCAGCTCGTCCAGGGCCTGTTCGGCCTGGCGCACGGCGGGCTGATCGGGACCGGGCTCGGACAGGGCCAGCCGTGGGTCACCCCGGTGTCGCAGAGCGACTACATCATCGCGAGCCTCGGCGAGGAGCTCGGCCTGGCCGGTCTGTTCGCGATCTTCGCCCTGTACCTGATCTTCGTCGCCCGCGGCCTTCGGATCGGCTTCGCCGGGCAGGACGACTTCGGCAAGCTGCTCGCGGTGGGGCTGTCCTTCACGGTCGGCCTCCAGTGCTTCATCGTCATCGGCGGCGTGACGCGGGTGATCCCGCTCACCGGTCTGACGACGCCGTTCCTCGCGGCGGGAGGCTCCTCCCTGGTGGCGAACTGGATCATCGTGGCGCTGCTGCTGCGACTGTCCGACACCGTCCGCAACCAACCCCGTCTGGTGGTGAGCTGAACGATGAATCGCGAGATCAAGCGGGTCAGCACGATCGTGCTGGTGATGTTCCTGGCGCTCCTGGTGTCCACGTCGATCCTGCAGGCGTTCCAGGCGGACAGCCTGGCCGCCGACGCGCGGAATACCCGTGCGAGGAATGACAGCTACGCGGCCCAGCGCGGCGCGATCCTCGTGGCGGGTCAGCCGATCGCGCAGTCCGTGCCGTCGAACGACGTGTACAAGTGGCAGCGCCAGTACAGCAACGGTCCCCTGTACTCGGCCGTGACAGGCTTCTACCCGGTCAACGGGCAGGCGACCGGCCTGGAGGGCGCCCTCGACGACCGGCTGTCCGGCACCTCCAACTCGGCGTTCTTCGAGCGGATCAACTCGATCCTCACCGGCAAGAACCCGCAGGGCGCGTCGGTCGAGACCACGATCGACCCCAAGGCGCAGCAGGCTGCGTGGGACGCGCTCGGCGACTATCAGGGCGCGGTCGTGCTGCTCGAGCCGAAGACCGGCAAGATCCTCGCGATGGTGTCGAAGCCCACCTACGACCCGAACGTGCTCGCCTCCCACGACACGGCGGCCGTCAACACCGCGTACCAGCAGCTCCTCGACGCCTCGGGCAGCCCGCTCACCAACCGCACCATCGGCGGCAATCTCAACCCTCCCGGCTCGACGTTCAAGCCGGTGATGAGCGCGGCCGCCTTCGGCACGGGCCAGTACACCAAGGACAGCCAGCTGCCGAACCTGGCCTCGCTGCCGCTCCCCGGCTCCCCGACGGTGGTCAAGAACGACTCGTTGACCACCTGCGGGCCCGGCGACACGGTGTCGATCGCGACAGCGCAGATCCTCTCCTGCAACATCCCGTTCGCCGAGCTCGGGATGCAGCTCAAGCCGCAGGTGATCAAGGACCAGGCCGACAAGTTCGGCTTCAACCAGTCGCTGAGCATCCCGATCCCGGTCGAGAAGAGCGTCTACCCGCTCTACACCGACGACGCGGAGCGCGCGCTGGGCTCGTTCGGGCAGAAGGACGACCGTGCGACACCGATGCAGATGGCGATGGTGTCGGCCGCGGTCGCGAACGGCGGCAAGCTGATGACTCCGAACCTCGTCGACTCGATCCGGTCGTCGGATCTGCAGCCGATCGAGACGTTCCAGCCCCAGCAGTTCTCGCAGCCGATGAGCCAGCAGAACGCCGACACCATCAAGCAGATGATGGTCGACGGCGTCGATCACGGCGTTGCGAGCAATGCAAGAATAGACGGGGTCGAGGTCGGCGGTAAGACGGGGACGGCGCAGAACGGGGCGACCGACCCGTACACCCTGTGGTTCACAGGATTCGCGCCGGCGAACGACCCTCAGTTCGCTGTAGCGGTAGTCGTTGAAAATGGCGGTGGACGCGGTCAGAGCGGCACGGGTAACTCCATCGCCGCGCCGATCGCGAGAAAAGTACTAGAGGCGGTGCTGAATAAATGAGACCCACAGCAGGGCTCACCTTCGGAGGACGTTACGAGCTGCAGTCGCGGATCGCGATCGGCGGCATGGGCGAGGTCTGGCAGGCGACCGATCTGGTCATCGGCCGTACTGTCGCGATCAAGATCCTCAAGGACGAGTACCTCGGCGACCCCGGCTTCCTCGAGCGCTTCCGCGCGGAGGCCAGGCACGCCGCACTCGTCAACCACGAAGGCATCGCGAACGTCTACGACTACGGCGAGGAGGAGGGCAGCGCCTTCCTGGTGATGGAGCTGGTGCCCGGTGAGGCGCTCTCCACCATCCTCGAGCGCGAGCACGTCCTCAGCACCGACCGCACCCTCGACATCGTCGCGCAGACCGCCGCCGCCCTGCACGCCGCGCACGCCGCCGGGCTGGTCCACCGCGACATCAAGCCGGGCAACCTCCTGATCACGCCGGACGGCCGGGTCAAGATCACCGACTTCGGCATCGCCCGCATCGCCGACCAGGTCCCGCTCACCGCCACGGGCCAGGTCATGGGAACGGTGCAGTACCTCTCGCCCGAGCAGGCCTCCGGTCACCCGGCCTCGCCGACGACCGACATCTACTCGCTCGGCATCGTCGCCTACGAGTGCCTCGCGGGCCGCCGGCCGTTCACCGGCGAGTCGCAGGTGGCCATCGCCATGGCGCAGATCAACGAGGCGCCGCCGGAGCTGCCGGCCACGGTCGCCGAGCCGGTCCGCAACCTGGTCTTCGCCTGCATCGCCAAGAACCCGGCCGACCGCCCCGCCTCGGCGGCGCACCTGGCGCGGGCGGCGCAGGCCCTGCGCCGTGGCGACATCCGCGCCGCGGCCGCGTCCGTCCCCGCCGTGCTCGGCGCCGCGGCCGCCACCGACGCCGCGACCGTGCTGATGACCTCCCCCAACGCCGCGCCGACGCAGGCCACGACGGTGCTTCCCGCCGCCGCGGCCGGAGCCGTGGTCGAAGAGGAGGAGACCGAGGAGCCGGTCGAGGAGAAGAAGCGCAGCCCGTGGACGTGGCCGCTGATCGCCCTGATCGCCCTGCTGGCCCTGGTGCTCATCGGGACGATCATCGCGCTGCTGGCGCAGCCCAAGACGCCGTCGCCGACCACCACGACCACGGCAGCCCACACGTCGCCGCCCCCGACGACGCCGAGCCCGACCCCGACGGAGACCAGCTCGACGGTGCAGATCAGCGAGGGCGACTACCTCGGGCTCACCGGAGACCAGGCGCGCCAGAAGCTCCAGGGCGTCGGCATGGTCGCGGACGTGCAGACGGGGTCCGCCGCGAGCTCCGCCGGCCAGGTCAACACCGTCTACTCGGTCAACCCGACCGGTCCCGTCCAGAAGGGCTCGACGATCACCGTCAAGGTCTACGGTCCCGTGACCCCGATCCCGACCCCGAGCGACACCGTCACCGCCAACCCGCCGTCGGGTCAGGGGGCGGCGAACTCGCAGATCACGGTCTCCTTCGGCTCGGCGACCTGCCCGGCGGGCCAGAACCTCACCGGCCGCCGGCTGTTCGTCAACGGGCAGCCGCAGGCGCCGGTCAACGACACCAAGTTCACCTGGTCGCCGACCTCCGCGGGCAACTACACCCTGAGCTACTCGATCTTCTGCAACCAGGGCGAGTCGGTGGAGTCCGCCCAGTCGCCCACCACGCCGTACACGGTCGTGCCCGCCGGCGGCTCGACCTCCATCCCGACACCGTGAACGGAGCCGCCCCGCGCTGACGCGACCGGTCCTCCCCCACCCGGGGGAGACATCCAGAGTCGGCCCGCTACACTGTCCGGAGCCACCAGCCCTACCCGAAAAGGAGCCCGCCTTGAGCCCAGATAGCCGCCTGCTCGCAGGCCGATATCAGGTGGGCGAGCTCATCGGCCGTGGGGGCATGTCCGACGTGCACCGTGGAACGGACACCCGGCTGGGCCGCACGGTGGCCATCAAGCTGCTCAAGCCCTCGCTGGCGACGGACCCGGCGTTCCGCACGCGGTTCCGCCAGGAGGCCCAGGCCGCGGCGCGGATGACGCACCCGACCATCGTCCGCGTGTTCGACGCGGGCGAGGAGACGGTCCGCGAGCCGAACGGGCACGAGGCGCAACTCCCCTTCATCGTCATGGAGTACGTCGACGGCGTTCTTCTGAAAGATCTCATCAAGCGCGGCCCGCTGGAGGTCGCCGAGGCGGTCCGGATCACCGAGGGCATCCTGACCGCCCTGGAGTACTCGCACCGTGCGGGCGTGGTGCACCGCGACATCAAGCCGGGCAACGTCATGATCACCACGACCGGCCAGGTCAAGGTCATGGACTTCGGCATCGCGCGTGCCATCAGCGACTCCTCCGCCACGGTCGCGCAGACCACCGCGGTGCTCGGCACCGCCAGCTACTTCTCGCCCGAGCAGGCCAAGGGCGAGACGGTCGACGCGCGCACCGACCTGTACTCGACGGGCGTCGTCCTGTTCGAGATGCTGACCGGCCGGCCGCCGTTCCGTGGAGACACCCCGGTCGCCGTCGCCTATCAGCACGTCAGCGAGACGGCCGTCTCCCCGAGCACGGTCAACCCCAAGGTCTCGCCGGCCATGGACGTCGTCGTCGCTCACGCCCTCACGAAGGACCGCTTCGAGCGCTATCAGACGGTCGCCGACTTCCGTCACGACCTGGAGGAGGCCGCCGCCGGGCGCGTCCCCGTCCACAAGCAGCCCGACGAGTTCTCCGAGACCCTGTTCGGCGCGCCGCCGAGCTCGGTCTCCGGCCCGGAGGCCGCGTTCCGCCAGCTGTCGGAGGACCAGACGATGGTCCGCACGCAGCGCCGGCCACCGGTCATCTGGATCTGGGCGGGCATCGCGGTGATGGCCGTCGTCATCGTCGCCGTCCTCGCCTGGGTGCTCCGGATCGCGCCGAGCACGACCATGCCGGACAGCTCCCGCCAGGTGCCCAACCTCTCCGGGCAGACGCTCGACAAGGCGACGAAGCAGCTCGAGGACCTCAAGCTCAAGTGGACGCAGTCGACGGAGGCGAGCTCGACCTACGCGGAGGGTCAGGTCATCCGCACCGACCCGGCCGCCGGCATCGTGGTCGCGACCGGCGACACCATCAACGTCTTCGTGTCGACCGGGAAGAAGGCCGTGGCCGTCCCCGATGTCACCAACATGACGCAGGACGCCGCCAAACAAGCGCTGCAAGCGGCCGGTCTGACACTCGGGCCGGTCACGACGCAGAACTCGGCGACCGTGCCGGCCAACGTCGTCATCCAGAGCGCGCCCGCCGCCGGGGGCAACGCACACGAAGGCGACGCCATCGCGCTCACCGTCTCGAGCGGCAAGGTCACACTGACGGACCTGACCGGCCAGTCCCTCCCCGCCGCGACCGCGCTCCTGCAACAGCTCGGGCTGACCGCGGATCCGAAGGCGGACTCCACCTGCAAGCAGAACAGCGGCGCGCCGCTGGTGCACACGCAGACGGTCCTGCCGGGCGATGTGCCTCAGGGAAGCACGGTCGGCCTGACCTACTGCTCGGGCTGATCAGCCCAGCTTCACCAGCGGGTTGAGCGCGCGGGAGGCCTCCGCCGCGCCGGCGAGGCCGGACTTCTCCAGCCAGTTGCCGAGCATGCGGTAGCCGCCCTCGGTGAGCACCGACTCCGGGTGGAACTGCACGCCGTAGATGGGTGCGTCCCGGTGCTGCAGCGCCATGATCACGCCGCCGGCGGTGCGCGCGGTGACGATCAACTCGTCGGGCAGCGTGCCGTCCACGACGGCGAGCGAGTGGTAGCGCGTCGCGGTGAACGGCTGCGGCACACCGTCGAACAGGATGCTGTCGTCGTGCTCGACCTGCGAGGTCTTGCCGTGCATCAGCTCTTCGGCGTTGGTGACCACGCCGCCGAAGGCCTCCGCGATCGCCTGGTGACCGAGGCACACGCCGAGCAGCGGTGTCCCGGTCTGGAGCGCGAGCTCCACGACCGGGATGGAAACCCCGGCGCCGGCGGGCTTGCCTGGTCCAGGGGACACCAGCACCGCGTCGAACTCGGCCAGGCGCGCGGGAAGGTCCTCGACCGCGATGTCATCGTTGCGCACGACCTCGGTCTCGGCGCCGAGCTCACGCAGGTAGCCGTTGAGCGTGTAGACGAAGCTGTCGTAGTTGTCGATGACGAGTACGCGGGTCACGGCCCAACGGTACCTTCCTGGGGACCGAGGAGCGAATCCACCCAGGGGAAGACCCACGTCACCAGCGCCCAGAGCACGACGACGAACAGGGCGATCAGGATGAGGATGCGCAGCCAGACCGGGCCGGGGAGGATGCGCCACAGTGCTCCGTACATGGGTCAGCCTCCCGTCACCGCGGCGCGGATCTCACTCGGAACGTCCTGCGTCGGCTGGTAGCCGGCGAAGACGTTGTAGGCGATCAGCCGCTCGCCCGCGTGGAACGGCGGGTTGCAGGTCGTGATCGTCATCAGCCGGTCGACGGGCTGCACGTCGGGATGGTGCGGCACGGACGCGATCACCTGCACCTGCGTCGGCTGGACGAACTCGAAGTTGCGGAACACGTATGTGTACCAGCCGTCCTTGGTCTGCACGTAGATGCGGTCGCCGAGGTGCAGCTTCGAGAGGTCGATGAACGTGTTGCCCCAGCCCGAGTCGTGGCCGGCGATCGCGAAGTTGCCGACCTCCCCGGGCATCGCCGTGCCGGAGTAGTGCCCCACGCCGGCTGTGTAGCTGTTGAGGACCTTGTCGACGTCGACCGTCTCCCGGATCGTGCGCTTCCAGTCCGCCCCGAGCCGCGGGATGTAGATCACGGCGAAGGGCTCGTAGTCCGCGGGCTGCGACATCACCGGAGGGTCGACCGCTTCGGGCGAGGACGGGTCGGTCGGCGTCGGCCGCGGCGCCTTCATCGCGTCGTCGATCCACTTCTTGCTCTGATCGCCCGCGACGGAGGTCTGCTGGCCGGACAGGATGAGGTTGTTCCACCAGACCTGCCAGCCGAGGAACAGCCCGACCAGCACGCCCGCGGTGATCAGCAGCTCGCCGATGACCGTCAGGACGACCTCGCCGGGGCTGCGCTTGCGGCGGGCAGGCCGTGCCGCACGACGCGAGCCGGCGCGATTGCGCTCGGGCTCTGCGGGTGTGGTCATATGACACATTCTAACGGGGGCGGAGCGGCGCCAAACCGGGTGTTTCCCGGGAACCGCACGCCTCTGTCGCCGCGAACGTTCAGAGCGCTCCCGCTACACTTGTGTGCTATGGCACGCACCAAGTCCAAGACCAAGCTCGAGCGCTCCGCCCGTCCCGAGCGCAGCTCGGCCGCAACCGGCGAGGACGCCCCCAATCCCGTCTGGTTCAAGCCCGTCATGTTCGGCTTCATGCTGCTCGGGCTCATCTGGATCATCGTCTTCTACGTCAGCCAGAACCAGTACCCGATCCCGGCCCTCGGCGCGTGGAACATCCTGGTCGGCTTCGGGATCGCCTTCATCGGCTTCCTGATGACGACCCGCTGGCGCTAGCCCGCGGCTGCGTGCCGTCCTCCACTTATCCACAGCAGTTCTCCCCACAGCCCACACCCCAGCAGTCGGCTTCTCCCCAGTGTTAATAAGCCTGTGGAGAGTTACACCGGTGTAATTATCCCCACTGTTAATAAGGTTGTGGATAACTTATCCACGCGTTGTGGGGAACTCGGCAGCGTCCTGGGGAAAGCCGGGCACGTCAGACGAAGTGCAGCAGGCTGGCGCCGACCAGCACCACGCAGAGCGCGACGATGAGCGGCGTCTGCCACCGGCGCCGGGACGGCTTGCGCGTCTCGACGTAGATCAACCCGGCTAGCGCGCCGCCGACAAGTCCGCCGACGTGCGCCTGCCAGGCGATGTTCATGCCGGGCAGGAAACCGATCGCGAGGTTGAGCGCGACCAGCACGAGGATCTGCGTCGCGTTGCCGCCGAGGCGCCGCTGGATGATGAAGAAGGCGCCCAGCATGCCGAAGATGGCCCCGGAGGCGCCGATCACGGGCTGGTTCGCGGGCGACAGCAGCAGCACGCCGAGCGAGCCGGCGAATCCGCTGATCAGGAACAGTGTGAGGAACCGCGCACGCCCGAGAACGGGCTCCAGCGCCATGCCGAAGATCCACAGCGTGTACATGTTGAGCGCGATGTGGATGATGTTCGCGTGCAGGAAGACCGACGTCAGCATGCGCCACGGCTCGAAAGCGAGCAACGGCGACAGCGAATGGCTCGGGTAGGAGTAGGCGCCGGCGTAGAGCAGCGAGTTCGTCACCTGCGAGCCGATGATCGGCAGGTTCTGCAGGATGAAGACCACAATGCAGACGCCGATGATCGCGTAGGTGACGACCGGCGCGCCCGGTCCGGTGAGCCGGGACACCCAGGGCGAACGCGTGCGCGGCGCGGTGGCGCGCTGCTGCGCCATGCACTCCGGGCAGATCACTCCGACGGCGGCGGGAGTCTGGCACTCACCGCAGATGGGGCGGCCACAGCGCTGGCAGCGCACATGGCTGACCCGGTCGGGATGGCGGTAGCAGACGGTCGCCGGCGCGTCGACGGGCTGAGACATCGTTCCTTCTCCGCCCGCTCCCCCGGCCGGCCTCAGGCCTGTTCGATGTCGACCGACTCGATCACGACGTCGTCGAGGGGACGGTCGCGGGCGTCGGTCGGGAGCTCGGCGAGCTTGTCCACGATCTTGCGGGACGCGTCGTCCGCGACCTCGCCGAAGATGGTGTGCTTGCCCTGCAGCCACGTGGTGGGCGCGACGGTGATGAAGAACTGCGAGCCGTTCGTGCCGCGGCCGCCCTGGATGCCGGCGTTGGCCATAGCCAGGATGTACGGCTGGGTGAAGTCGAGCTCGGGGTTGATCTCGTCGTCGAACTGGTAGCCCGGGCCGCCGATGCCCTGGCCGAGCGGGTCGCCGCCCTGGATCATGAAGCCGGGGATGATGCGGTGGAAGACCACGCCGTCGTAGAGCGGCTTGTTGGTCTTCTCGCCGGTGGCGGGGTGCGTCCACTCGATCTCACCGGTCGCGAGGCCCACGAAGTTACGGACCGTCTTCGGAGCGTGGTTGCCGAAGAGGTTGACCTTGATGTCTCCGTAGTTAGTGTGGAGCGTGGCGACAGCGGTGTGCTTAGACATGGCACCAATTCTTGCACAGGGCCCTGTTGGGTTTCGGGAAGCCTCTTCGGCTCTCGGGCCATCCTCAGGGCTTTCGGTGGCAAGATGGAGTGAGTTCGCCCAGCCGACGCAATGGAGGTCCAGAATGAGCCTGACACGGAAGCGCCAGAAGGAGCTCGACCGTCTGCGGAGTGACGCGCAGGAGCTGTGGGGGCAGCAGCAGGAAGTGCTCGCGAACGCCAACGCTCTGGCGGCCGCAGCCCGCAAGCAGGCGGCCCACTACTCCCGTGAAGAGCTCGCTCCGCGGGTCCGCGAGGGATACGAGTCGTACGTCCGTCCCGCCGCGCAGTCGGCCAAGGACTCGGCAGGGCACTACGCGGGCGTCGCCCGCGACCGCCTCGTCGGCGACGTGATCCCGGCCGTCGGCACCGCCGTCGGAACGGCGCTCTCGGTGGTCGACCACGCGCGTGCCGCGCGCAGCGCCGCCTTCGCCGGTGATTTCGGCAAGGCACGCAAGGAGATCACCAAGAAGGCGACCGCGGCCTCCCGGAATTCGGGTCCCGGCGCCGGCACGATCATCGCGGTCGGCCTGGGCGTCATCGCGGCGGCCGGCCTGCTCTACGCGGTCTGGCAGACCTTCCGCGCCGACGACGAGCTCTGGGTCGCCGATGAGGAGCCGGCGACTCCCGCTGGGGAGTAGTCCTCCCGGGCTGCCGGCCCGCCGGTAGTGCCGACCCCAGGGTCGAATCGGGGGTTTCCCCGATAGTGCCGTGGTCTCGCACGAGCGAGGCTGGACGCATGAACACACTCGAACGACCCATCGACGGCCGCATCCTCGGCGGCGTCTGCGCCGGACTCGCCAACCGTTTCGGCCTCAAGCCGCTGACGGTGCGCATCCTGTTCCTGCTCTCCCTGTTGCTGCCGGGACCGCAGTTCATCGCCTACATCGCCATGTGGATCATCATCCCGTCCGAGCAGCGCACCGTCACCCGTGTGGCCTGACCGCCGGTCAGCGCTCCGGCCGCGCCAGGTCGCCGAGACCGGCCATCCGCAGCGCGACGTCGACCAGGTCGACCCGGCGGTTCGGGATGCTCGCGAGCGCGAACCACGCGGCCTCGTCCGTCGTCCCGTCGAGCTCGTTTCTGAGGCTCCCGCCGGTGACGGTCGCCCGGTAGACGATCCGCAGCGCGTGCAGCGGCCCGGCCTCCGGGACGAAGCGCGCCTCGGCGGGGATGATCTTCGAGTCGATGCCGAGCAGCCCGTCCGCGCGTGCCTCGAAGCCGGTCTCCTCCTCGATCTCGCGCACGACCGCGTCGAGCGGGTCCTCGCCCGGCTCGATCCCGCCGCCGGGCAGTGTCCACCCGGAACGGCCGCCTTCGTTCCAGTGCGCGAGCAGGATGCGCGGGCCGTCCACGATGATGGCGTAGGCGGCGACCCTGATGTCCATGCCGACACCCTACTGCCGCTCGTCGGTGGAGAGCGGCAGTATGGGGTGGTGCCCGAACTGCCGGAAGTCACCGCCCTCGTCGCCGACCTCGGCGAGCGGCTGACCGGTCGCGTCATCGACCGGCTGAGCATCGTCGCGTTCTCCGCGCTGAAGACATTCGATCCACCACCGGAGGCGCTGAAGGGTCTGACGATCTCGGGGGTGAGCCGGCACGGCAAGTTCCTGGACATCGCCGCCGGCGACCTCCACATCGTCATCCACCTCGCGCGGGCGGGCTGGATCCGCTGGCGCGAGACTCCCCCGCCGCCGCCGACCGGGAGGCCGAGCAAGGGGCCGCTGGCCGCGCGCCTCGTGCTCGACGACGGCTCCGGCCTCGACATCACCGAGGCCGGCACCAAGAAGAGCCTGGCCATCTCGATCGTCCGCGACCCGGCGGAGGTGCCGGGCGTCGCGCGACTCGGCCCCGACCCGCTGGACGACGCTTTCACGCGCGACGCGTTCGCGGCCATCCTCGCCGGCCAGGGCCGAGCCCAGATCAAGGGCGTGCTGCGGAACCAGGCGCTCATCGCCGGCATCGGCAACGCCTACTCGGACGAGATCCTGCACGTGGCGAAGATGTCCCCGTTCAAGCCGGCGTCGATGAGCGGCGAGGAGATCGACCGCCTCTACGCGGCGCTCGAGTCGACGCTGGACGACGCGCTGGCCCGCTCGGAGGGCCTGGCCGCTTCGGAGCTGAAGAGCGAGAAGAAGTCGGGCATGCGCGTCCACGGCCGCACCGGCCAGCCGTGCCCGGTGTGCGGCGACACGATCCGTCAGGTGATCTTCGCGGACTCCACCCTGCAGTACTGCCCGACCTGCCAGACCGGCGGGAAGCCGCTGGCGGACCGGGTGTTGTCGCGGTTGCTCAAGTAGACGGGCTTCAGCACGCGCAACTCACCCCGTCGACGGGAGCCGTCAACGGGTCGGCGCCGCGCACGACCGGCCCGTTGTCGTCCTCGACCGGCAGCCCTTCGCGCGCCCAGTACTCGAAGCCGCCGATCAGCTCGCGCACCTCGTAGCCGAGCAGGCTGAACGCGAGGGCGGCGCGGGTCGATCCGTTGCACCCCGGGCCCCAGCAGTAGACGACCACCGGCTGGTCCAGGGGCAACAGCCGGGCGGCACGCTCGGCGATGTCCGCCGTCGGGAGGTGCACGGCGCCCGCGATCCGGCCCTGGCGCCAGGCGGCCTCGCCGCGGCTGTCGATCAGGACGAACCGCTCCCCCGCGAGCTGCGCCGCACGGACGTCGGAAGGGTCGGTCTCGAACCGGAGCTTCGCCGCGAAATGCTCTGCGGCCTCGGTGGTGGTGGAGGTCATCGTCATGGACACAACATTAGGGAGGTCGAAGCGCGATCTGAACAGACGATCGACGGCATCCATCGAGAGTCACCGCGATTTCCGTGCCAGAATCGCGCCATGACCGCGAATCCACCATTCACCGCCGACGGGGTCGATCGCGCGCTCCTCGCGGAGCTGCAGCGCGACGGTCGCCAGTCGATCGCGGAGCTCGCCCGCACCGTCCACATGTCGAACAGTGCGGTCGCCGAACGCATTCGGAGGTTGGAGGAGGCAGGCGTCATCTCCGGCTACCGCGCGGTGGTGGACCCCGAGCGCCTGGGCTACGGGATCCTCGCCTTCCTTCGGCTGCGCTACCCGAGCAGCCAGTATGCGCCCCTCCACGAACTGCTGGCCGCGACCCCGGAGGTCGTGGAGGCCCACCACGTCACGGGCGACGACTGCTTCATCCTGAAGGTGGTCGCGACGTCGATGCACCACCTCGAGCAGGTGTCCGGCGCCATCGGGACGCTCGGCAGCGTGACGACGAGCATCGCCTACTCGAGCACGGTGCCGGCTCGGCCGATCGAGCCGCCGGTCGGCTAGCCGGCTGCACCCTCCCGCAGCCGCGTGACATGCGCCTGCTGGACCGCCGTGACGGTCGCGAGGAACCGCTTCACGGTGTCGAGCTCGGCGGCCGAGAACCCGGCGGCGACGGTCGCGCTCGACTCCGCGAAGTGCGGGCCGATGATGTCCCAGATGCGGTCATGGGCCTGCGGGGTCAGGTGCACGATCACGCGCCGTCCGTCCGTCGGATGCTGCGAGCGGGTGACGTAGCCGGCCTTCTCCAGGCGGTCGAGCATCGTCGTGACGCTGCCGGTCGTGAGCGCGAGTCGGTCCGCGATCTCCCGTGGCGTCGCGCCCGCGTCGCCGGCGACGACGAGTTGCTCCAGGCAGCGGAGGTCGGTGTCGTTGACGCGGAGGATGCGTGCAGCCTCGCGGTCGAAGTCGTCCACGGCCGACTGGTAGCTCTGAATGATCGGGCCGAGCTCGTCGACCGCCTTCTCAAGATCGCTTGACAATCAAGCTACCTACCTCTCATAATTGCTTGACTATCAAGCTACCTTATCGGGAGGAATCATGACTCGCGCACTCATCATCGGATCCGGGATCGCCGGACCGGTGCTCGCCGTCGCGCTGAAGAAGGTCGGCATCGACGCCGTCATCTACGAGCGCGGCTCACGCGACGATGACCGCCGCGGCGCGTGGATCTCCTTCCAGGCCAACGGGATGGACGCCCTCCGCGCGGTCGGGCTGGCCGAGCCGATCGAGGACATCGGCTACCCGGTGGACGACATCGGCTTCGTGAACGGCAAGGGCAGGTCCCTCGGCCGGCTGCCCATGGCCGCCCGGCGACCCGACGGCCAGACGTCGGTGATGATGCCGCGCGTCGACCTCTACAACGCCCTGGCCGACCAGGCTACCGAGCGCGGCGTCGCCGTCGAGTACGGCAAGGAGTTCGTCAGCGCGGACTACACCACGGACGGAGTCCGCGCGCGCTTCGCCGACGGCAGCACGGCGGAGGGGGACTTCCTCGTCGGCGCAGACGGAATCCACTCGCGCGTGCGGACCGCCATCGATCCGGAGGCTGCGCCGCCGCGGTACGTCCCCGTCCTCAACACCGGTGGCTACATCCCGGGCCTCACGGTCGACGCGCCTGACCGCGAGTTCGTGATGCAGTTCGGCACGCGCGCCTTCTTCGCCTGGATGAACACCCCTGACGGCGGTACGGTCTGGTTCTCGAACCCTCCGATGAAGGACGAGCCGGCGAAGGGAGTGCTGTCGGGGATGTCCGACGAGGACTGGCGCGGCTGGCTGCGCGAGCTCATGGCGGGCGACGCCGGGCCGGCCGAGGTCATCCTGGACCGCGCACCCGCGCCGCTCACCGGCTGGACGACCTACGACATGCCCGTCGTGAAGAACTGGCACGACGCGCGCGGCCGCATGGTGCTGATCGGGGACGCGGCGCACGCCACCGCACCGTCGGCCGGGCAGGGCGCGGCGATGTCGCTGGAGGACGCTGTGATCCTGACTCAGTGCCTGCGCGACTGCCCCGACACGACCAGCGCCTTCGAGACGTTCGTGTCGCTGCGACGTGAGCGCGTGGAGAAGATCGTGGAACACGGGCGCCGCGGCTCGGCGCAGAAGGCGGCGGGCCCGATCGGCCGGGTGATCCGCGACCTGATGCTTCCGTTGATCTTCCGCCGCGCGGCCCGCGACGACGGCCGGTCGATGATGTGGCTCCAGGGCCACCACATCGACTTCGAACAGCCGGTCGTGCCGGTGACTCCGGTACTCCAGAAATGAGTGGAGCCTAGGAGATTCGAACTCCTGACATCCTGCTTGCAAAGCAGGCGCTCTACCAACTGAGCTAAGGCCCCGGGAGGTTGTGCCGGACACGACACATGGTGGGGATACGAGGACTTGAACCTCGGACCTCTTCGTTATCAGCGAAGCGCTCTAACCGCCTGAGCTATATCCCCGAATGGGCAACAGATAAGAGGGTACCTGATCTGAGCCCTGATGGTGAAATCGAGTGCCGGTCGCGCGCTCAGTTGTTGGTGAAGCCCACGAGCAGGCCGCCCGTGATCTTGACCGACAGGTTGTAGAGCAGCGCGAACACGGCGCCGAGCGCGGTCACCACGACGATGTCGAGGATGCCGACGACCAGCGAGAAGCCCATGACCTGGCCGAGGCCGAGCACCGATCGGAGGTCGCCGCCGCCCGCGCCGGAGATGTCCTTCACCAGGCCGTTGAGCTGGTCGAAGATGCCGGTGCGGTCGAGGACCGTCCAGATCAGGAAGGTGCCCACGATCGCGATGATCGCGAGGCAGATGCCCGCGAGGAACGAGAGCTTCACGGTCGACCAGAAGTCGACGTAGACGAGCTTCAGTCTCACCTGCTTGGCGGACGTCGGTCGTCGGGTCGACTTCCTCGCGAGTTTCTCGGCGACGCTACTGCTCATCTACGGCTTCATCCTTCCCGGCACGACCGGTTTCATCGTCGGCTACCGATTCTGCATCGGCTTCCTGGGAATCCAGGTTGCGCTCGGTGTTCTTCGCCAGAGCGATGATCTTGTCGGACTCGGCGAAACGTGCAAAAACGACACCCATGGTGTCTCGGCCCTTGGCGGGTACCTCGGCCACGGCAGAGCGTACCACCTTGCCGCTGGCAAGAACCACCAGGACCTCGTCGTCCTCGTCGACGATGAGAGAACCCACGAGATCCCCCCGGTCATCGCTCAGTTTCGCGACCTTGATGCCCAGTCCGCCGCGACCCTGGAGCCGGTACTGGTCGGCCGAGGTGCGCTTGGCGTAGCCTCCCTCGGTCACCACGAAGACGTAGCCCTCGTCGGAGACGACGGCCGCGTCGAGCAGCCGGTCCTCGCCGCGGAAGTGCATCCCGATCACACCGGAGGTGGAGCGGCCCATCGGGCGCAGCGCCTCGTCGGTCGCGGTGAACCGGATCGACATGCCCTTGCGGGAGACCAGCAGGAGGTCGGAGTCCTCCTCGACCAGCAGTGCGGAGACGAGCTCGTCGTCCTCGCGCAGCTTGATCGCGATGATGCCGCCCGACCGGTTGGTGTCGTACTCCTCCAGCGCGGTCTTCTTGATGAGGCCGTCGCGGGTGGCGAGCACCAGGTACTTCGCGGCTTTGTAGTCGCGGATGTCCAGGATCTCCGCGATCTCCTCGTCCGGCTGCATGGCGAGGAGGTTCGCGACGTGCTGGCCCTTCGCGTCGCGGCCGGCCTCCTGCACCTCGTAGGCCTTGGCGCGATAGACGCGGCCCTTGTTCGTGAAGAAGAGGAGCCAGTGGTGCGTCGTCGTGACGAAGAAGTGGTCCACCACGTCCTCGCCGCGGAGCTGGGCGCCCTTGACGCCCTTGCCGCCGCGGTGCTGGCTGCGGTAGTTGTCGCTGCGCGTGCGCTTGATGTAGCCGCCGCGGGTGACCGTGACCACCATCTCCTCTTCGGGGATGAGGTCCTCGACGCTCATGTCGCCGTCGAAGCCGAACATGATCTCGGTGCGGCGGTCGTCGCCGAAGCGGTCGACGATCTCGGTGAGCTCCTCGCTCACGATCGTGCGCTGGCGCACCGGGTCGTCGAGGATGGCCTTGAGGTCGGCGATCTCGAGCTCGATCTGGTCGTGCTCCTCGATGATCTTCTGGCGCTCCAGCGCGGCGAGGCGGCGCAGCTGCATGGCCAGGATGGCGTCCGCCTGCGTGTCGTCGACGTCGAGCAGCTGCTTCAGGCCGTCGCGGGCGTCCTCCACGGTGGCCGACCGGCGGATGAGGGCGATGACCTCGTCCAGCGCGTCGAGCGCCTTGAGGTAACCGCGCAGGATGTGGGCGCGCTCCTCTTTCTTACGGAGGCGGAAGCGGGTGCGGCGCACGATGACGTCGATCTGGTGGTCGACCCACGCGGTGATGAAGCCGTCCAGCGCGAGCGTGCGCGGCACGTTGTCCACGATCGCCAGCATGTTGGCGCCGAAGTTCTCCTGCAGCTGGGTGTGCTTGTAGAGGTTGTTCAGCACGACCTTCGCGACCGCGTCGCGCTTCAGGACGATCACGAGACGCTGACCGGTGCGGCCCGAGGTCTCGTCGCGGATGTCCGCGATGCCGCCGACGCGGCCGTCCTTCACCAGCTCGGCGATCTTGATCGCGAGGTTGTCCGGGTTCACCTGGTACGGCAGCTCGGTGACCACCAGGCACACGCGGCCCTGGATCTCCTCGATGTTCACGACGGCGCGCATCGTGATCGAGCCGCGGCCGGTGCGGTAGGTGTCCTGGATGCCCTTGACGCCGAGGATCTGCGCGCCGGTCGGGAAGTCCGGGCCCTTGATCCGCTTGATCAGCTCCTCCAGGAGCTCCTCGCGCGGGGCCTCCGGGTTGGCGAGGTGCCAGAGCGCGCCGTCGGCGACCTCCCGGAGGTTGTGCGGCGGGATGTTCGTGGCCATGCCGACCGCGATGCCGACCGAGCCGTTGACCAGCAGGTTCGGGAAGCGGCTCGGGAGGACGGACGGCTCCTGCGTGCGGCCGTCGTAGTTGTCCTGGAAGTCGACGGTCTCCTCGTCGATGTCCCTGACCATCTCCAGCGCCAGCGGGGCCATCTTGGTCTCGGTGTACCGCGGGGCCGCGGCGCCGTCGTTGCCCGGCGAGCCGAAGTTGCCCTGGCCGAGCGCCAGCGGGTAACGGAGGCTCCAGGGCTGGACGAGGCGGACGAGCGCGTCGTAGATGGCGGAGTCACCGTGCGGGTGGAACTGCCCCATCACGTCGCCGACGACACGGGCGCACTTCGAGAACGCCTTGTCCGGCCGGTAGCCGCCGTCGAACATCGCGTAGATCACGCGCCGGTGCACCGGCTTCAGGCCGTCGCGCACCTCGGGCAGCGCACGCCCGACGATGACGCTCATCGCGTAGTCGAGGTACGACCGCTGCATCTCCGACTGCAGGTCGACCTGGTCGATCCTGCCGTGGATGCCGAAGCTCTCGCCGCCGGTTGGGGTCTCGTCCGTCACAGTGCTCTCTTCTCAGACCGTGGGGTCTCTTCGTCGCGGATCCTCAGATGTCGAGGAACCGCACGTCCTTGGCGTTCTTCTGGATGAACGAACGACGCGACTCGACGTCCTCGCCCATCAGCGTGGCGAAGATCTCGTCGGCCGCCGCCGCGTCGTCGAGCGTGACCTGGAGCAGCGTGCGCGTCTCCGGGTTCATCGTGGTCTCCCACAGCTCCTTGTAGTCCATCTCGCCCAGACCCTTGTAGCGCTGCACGCCGTTGTCCTTGGGGATGCGCTTGCCGGCGGCGAGGCCCTCCGCGAGGAACGCGTCGCGCTCGCGGTCGGAGTAGACGTACTCGTGGTCGGCGTTCGACCACTTGAGCCGGTACAGCGGCGGCTGCGCGAGGTAGACGTAGCCGAGCTCGATGAGCGGCCGCATGTAGCGGAACAGCAGGGTCAGCAGCAGGGTCGTGATGTGCTGGCCGTCGACGTCCGCGTCGGCCATCAGCACGATCTTGTGGTACCGCGCCTTCTCCGGGTTGAAGTCCTCGCCGATGCCGGCGCCGAACGCCGTGATCATGGCCTGGACCTCGTTGTTCGCGAGCGCGCGGTCGAGCCGGGCCTTCTCGACGTTGAGGATCTTGCCGCGCAGCGGGAGGATCGCCTGGGTCTCGGGGTTGCGGCCCTGGACGGCCGAGCCGCCTGCCGAGTCGCCCTCGACGATGAAGATCTCCGACAGCGTCGGGTCCTTGGAGGCGCAGTCCTTCAGCTTGCCCGGCATCCCGCCGCTCTCCAGGAGGCCCTTGCGCCGAGCGGTCTCGCGCGCCTTGCGTGCGGCGATGCGTGCGGTCGCGGCCTGGAGCGCCTTGCGGATGATCTCCTTGGCCTGGTTCGGGTTGCGGTCGAACCAGTCGCCGAGCTGGTCGCCGACGATCTTCTGCACGAAGGCCTTGGCCTCCGTGTTGCCGAGCTTGGTCTTGGTCTGGCCCTCGAACTGCGGCTCGGACAGCTTGACCGAGATGACGGCGGTGAGACCCTCGCGCACATCGTCGCCGGAGAGGTTGTCGTCCTTCTCCTTGAGGATGTTCTTCTCGCGCGCGTACCGGTTGACCAGCGTGGTCAGCGCCGCGCGGAAGCCTTCCTCGTGCGTGCCGCCCTCGTGGGTGTTGATCGTGTTCGCGTAGGTGAAGACGGACTCGTTGTAGCTGGTCGTCCACTGCATCGCGACCTCGAGCGCGATCTTGCGCTCGGTGTCCTCCGACTCGAAGGAGATGATCTCGTCGTGGACGACCTCCGCCTTCTTCGCGGCGTTCAGGTACTCCACGTAATCGGTGAGACCGCGCTCGTAGAGGAACACCTCGGAGCGGGCGGCGAACACCTCGACGTCCTCCTCGACCTCACCCTCGACGGGCTCGACCTCCGGAGCGCGCTCGTCGCTGATGGAGATGCGAAGGCCCTTGTTGAGGAAGGCCATCTGCTGGAAGCGGGTGCGGAGGGTGTCGTAGTCGAACACGACGGTCTCGAACGTCTCCGGGCTCGGCCAGAAGGTGATGACCGTTCCGGTCCGCTCGGACGCTTCGCCCTGCTCGAGCGGCGCCTGCGGAACACCGTTGCGGTAGCTCTGCCGCCAGACGAATCCCTGCCGGTACACCTCGACGTCGAGACGGGAGGACAGGGCGTTGACGACCGAGCTGCCGACGCCGTGCAGACCGCCGGAGACCGCGTAACCGCCGCCGCCGAACTTGCCGCCGGCGTGCAGGATCGTCAGGACGACCTCTACGGTCGACTTCTTCTCGACCGGGTGCTCGTCCACCGGGATGCCGCGGCCGTTGTCGTCCACCCGGACTGCTCCGTCGGGGAGGATGCGCACATCGATGTTGTCGGCGTAGCCGGCGAGCGCCTCGTCGACGGAGTTGTCGACGATCTCGTACACCAGGTGGTGGAGACCGCGGGGGCCGGTGGAGCCGATGTACATTCCGGGTCGCTTGCGGACGGCTTCGAGACCTTCGAGGATCTGGATCTCATTCGCGCCGTAGTCGTGTTCCGCCTCGGCCCTGTTCGGTTCCATCGTCATATGAAATTTGGCTCCTGACCGCACTCGACAGTGACTCTCCATTCTACCAAGGGCAGGGAGCCGGATTGCCCGAAATCGCCCGTCTGACGCGTTTTCTTCGAATGGGCGACCTCTTTTGTGCACTCAGCCGTAAGTATCGCGCGGACCGCGCCCTGGAATCGACCTGGGGCCGCGTTTCCAGGAGGGGGCGTCCGGCCCTTGAAAACGGATCGACTGGATGTCGGCGTCGGGGAACCGCTCGCCGATGCGCACCAGCAGCTCAGAGCGCATCATCCGCAGCTGGGTCGCCCAGGCCGTCGACTCGCAGCGCACGACGAGTACGCCGTCAGTGATCTGGTCCGGCACGGCGTGCTTCGCGGTCTCCTCGCCGGCGAGCTGCTCCCAGCCCTCCAGGAGGTCGGACTTCGCCAGCGGCGCCGTCCAGCCGAGCTGTTGGGCGAGCGCGTCGACCACGTCGCCGAGCCCGCGCGGGTCCCGGCCGGAGCCGAACGGCTTCGACGCCGAAGGATCGTCCTGCGCGCGGCGGGCACGGCGGCTGCGGGACGGAGTGCCCGTGAAGAGCTCCTTCATCCGCAGATAGACGGCCGACGCCTCGCTCACGATCCCACGATAGTCCCGGCCTCGATCCGCACAGTGTGGGCGGTGAGGGTCTCCGGGACGTCGTCGTAGACAGCCGCGGTGATGAGCACCTGCTCGTAACCGGCTACGGCGGTTGCAAGCATCCGCCTGCGGGCCTGATCGAGTTCGGCGAACACGTCGTCGAGGATGAGGACGGGGTCGCCGGTGGAGGACTCGCGGCGCAGCAGCTCGGCCGAGGCCAGCTTGAGCGCGAGCGCGAACGACCAGGACTCGCCGTGGCTGGCGTAGCCCTTGGCCGGGAGGCCGTTCAGCTCGAAGAGCACGTCGTCGCGGTGCGGGCCGACCAGGGTGAGGCCACGCTCCAGCTCTTTCGCACGCACGGCGGCCAGCGCGCCGCGGAACACCTCGGCGGTGTCACCGGCTGAGGCGGTTACGGCAGTGTCGGTGTCGTCGTCCTCGTCGTCCACGTGGGCGCCGCGGATGGTGAGCTGCGGGATCAGCCGGGGATGGTGATCGTCGCCGGCGACCGACCGATAGGCCGCGACGAGCGGGTCGCTCAGCCGGGCGACCAGGTCGAGCCGTGCGTCCACCAGCTCGGTGCCGAGGGCGACCAGCCGCTCGTCCCAGATGTCGAGCGTCCCGAGCTGGTCGGGCTTCACGCGGGAGGCGCGTGCCGACTTCAGCAGCGTGTTGCGCTGCTTGAGGACACGCTCGTAGTCGGAGATGACGGCCGAGAAGCGCGGGCTCCGCTGGATCAGCAACTGATCCAGGAACCGGCGGCGGATGCCGGGCTCGCCGCGGACCAGCGCGAGGTCCTCCGGGGCGAACAGGACGCTGGAGAAGTACCGGGGTAGCTCGCGCGGCTTGATCGCGCCGCGATTCACCTGCGCGCGGTTCGGAGACGAGCGGTTGAGCTGCACTTCGACCAGGAGCTCCCGGCCGTCGTGCTCGATGCGCGCCCGGACGATCGCCGAGTCGGCGTCCTTGCGGATCATCGCCTGATCGCTCGACACCCGATGCGACCCGAGAGTGCTCAGGTAGCCGAGCGATTCGACGAGATTGGTCTTGCCCTGACCGTTGCGGCCGACGAACAGATTGGCGCCGGCCGCGAACGGGACATCCGCGGTTCGATAGTTGCGGAAATCGGTCAGGGAAAGATGTGTAACTCTCAAGGAGGGTTAGTCCACGGCCTTCACGGCGTGGCCGCCGAACTGGTTGCGGAGGGCGGCGACCGCCTTCATCGCGGGCGAGTCCTTCTGGCGGGAGACGAAGCGCGCGAAGATCGAGGCGCTGATCGTGGGGACGGGGACCGCGTTGTTGAGCGCCTCCTCGACGGTCCAGCGGCCCTCGCCCGAGTCCTGCACGAAGCCCTCGATGTGCTCGAACTCCGGGTCCTGCTCCAGAGCGCGGACCAGGAGGTCGAGCAGCCAGGAGCGCACGACCGTGCCGCGCTGCCACGCCTTGAACGTGCCGGTGACGTCCTTGATGATGTCCTTGCGGGTGTCGAGGAGCTCGTAACCCTCGGCGTACGCCTGCATGAGCGCGTACTCGATGCCGTTGTGCACCATCTTCGCGTAATGGCCGGCGCCGACCTCGCCGACGTGGACGAAGCCCTCGTCGCGGGGACCGTCCGGGCGCAGCGCGTCGAAGACGGGCATGACCCGCTCGACCTGCTCCTTGGAGCCGCCGACCATCAGGCCGTAGCCGTTCTCCAGACCCCAGATGCCGCCGGAGACACCGGCGTCCATGAAGTCGACGCCCTTCGGGGCGAGCTGCTCGGCGTGCTTGAAGTCCTCGGTGAACTTCGAGTTGCCGCCGTCGATGACGAGGTCGCCCTTCTCGAGCAGGGGCTCGAGGTCTGAGATCACCGAGTCGGTGACCTCGCCGGCCGGCACCATGACCCATACGGTGCGCGGAGCGGGGAGCGCGGCGACGAGGTCGGCGAGCGTGGCCACATCCGACACGTCCGGGTTGGTGTCGTAGCCGGTGACCTCGATGCCCTTCTTCTCCAGGCGAGCGCGCATGTTGTTGCCCATGCGTCCGAGACCGATGAGGCCGATGTGCATGATTGTCCTTCTTCTCTCGTGGAGCGGGACCGGGTCCTAGCGCAGCAGCAGGTTGGGCTGCAGCAGGTACTTGTAGGAGTCCGAACCGGACTGATCCTTCGAGGTCTGACTCGTGATGAGCACCGGACCCGGCTTGTTGGGGTTCTCGGTCTTGGTGAAGGAGATGCGCACGAATTCCGAGTGCACGGCACCGAGACCATCGAGCAGGAACTGCGGCTTCAATGAAACCACCGTCTCCTGGCCAGTGAGGAGAGCGTCGATGCTCTCGGATGCTTGCGCCTGCTCCGAGCCGATCGCTTCCAGCGTCAGCCCGTCGGCGGTGAAGGTGTAGCGGAGCGCGGCCTCGCGCTCCAGGACGAGCGACACGCGGCGGGTCGCCTCGATGAGCTCGGCGGTGTTCATCACCGCGTAGTTGTCGACCTGCTCGGGGAAGAGCCGGCGGACCGGCGGGAAGTTGCCCTTGATCAGCAGCGACGTCACGGTCTTCTTGTCGGCCGTGAACGCGATGAGCTCGCGGTCGTCGCGGTTGGTGATCGAGATGGACACGGTGCCGGAGTGCCCGAACGTCTTGCCGATCTCGGTCAGCGTGCGCGCCGGGACCAGCGCGGTCTGGGCCTCCCCGGACGTGGTGCCGTTGTCCCAGTCGATCTCACGGACCGCGACGCGGTAGCGGTCGGTCGCGACCAGGCCGAGTGTGTTGTTGCCGACTTCGAGCTGCACGCCGGTGATCACCGGGGTGACATCGTCGCGGGAGGCGGCGACGCCGACCTGGGCGACGGCCTCAGCGAATTCCTCGGCCGGCACGAGTCCGGCCTCCCCGCCGACCTGCGGGATGCTCGGGTATTCCTCGACCGGCATGGAGAGCAGCGTGAAGTTCGCCGATCCTGCCCGGACGACGATCTTGGACTCTTCGGTGGAGAACCGCACGGGCGCGTTGGGGAGCTTCGCCGCGATCTCGGCCAGGAGGCGCCCGGAGACGAGCACGCGACCCGGCTCCTCGATCTCGGCGGCGATCTCCGTCTGCGCGGAGACCTCGTAGTCGAACGACGACAGCTGCAGTCCCGTATCGGTCGTCTCGATGAGCACGCCGCTCAGGATGGGGAGGGTGGTCCGCTGCGGAAGAAGCTTCACGGCGAAGGAGACGGCCTCACTGAAGACATCCCGGTTGGCTTGGAACTTCACGAAGTCTCCCTGGGTCGGCGCTCGGATACGGAACGACACCGATCCTAGCGCTTGGCCTTCGGCGCAGAAGTTGTCATTCGAGCAAGCGCTTGAGGTTGTCGGCCGGCCTTAACTGAGAAGGATTAATCATTAATGGTGTTAACCGCTGTGGAAACTGTGGATAACTCGGTGGATACCTTGCAATCAGCGGGAACTACACCGTCGTGACTTGTTGATGACCGGTGGATTCCCGCTGTTGACAAGGATGTCGAGCGCGAGCCCGATCGATGCCTTTTCACAGCCCCGATCCGTTCGTCCCCATTAATCGAGCGACTTTCCGGAACTTCTCCACAAGTTATCCCCAGGTGTTAATAACGAACTCTCCCCACTCTGGGGATCAATCTGTGGATAACTTTCTCGAGCGCCGCGGCGTGGCGTGCTGTCGAGGGCGACCGCCGGCTACTTGCCGTAGCGGTGGTTCTGCTTGATCCGGCTGGTGAGCTCCGTCACCTGGTTGTAGATCGACCGCCGCTCCTTCATGAGCTCGCTGATCTTCTTGTTCGCGTACATCACGGTGGTGTGGTCGCGGCCGCCGAACAGCTGGCCGATCTTCGGCAGCGACAGGTTCGTCAGCTCGCGGCAGAGGTACATCGCGATCTGGCGCGCGGTCGCGACCGCCTGCGACCGGCTCGACCCGTAGAGGTCGTCGACGCTGAGCTTGAAGTACTCCGCGGTGTTGGTGATGATGTCCGTCGGCGCGATCACGTTGTCGTCGTCGAGCGTGATCAGGTCCTTCAGCACCGTCTGCACCAGCGGCATGTCGACCGGGGTGCGGTTGAGGCTTGCGAACGCGGTGACGCGGATGAGCGTCCCCTCCAGCTCGCGGATGTTGCTCGACACCTTCGACGCCATGAACTCGAGGATGTCGTCCGGGACGAGGATCTTCTCGCTCTGCGCCTTCTTGCGGAGGATCGCGATGCGGGTCTCCAGGTCGGGGACCTGGACGTCGGTGATCAGACCCCACTCGAACCGCGACCGCATCCGGTCCTCGAATCCGGTCAGGTGCTTCGGCGGCAGGTCGCTGGTGATGACCACCTGCTTGTTGTGGTCGTGGAGGGTGTTGAAGGTGTGGAAGAACGCCTCCTGCGTCTCGACCGCCCGCTGGAGGAACTGGATGTCGTCGATGAGCAGGATGTCGATATTGCGGTAACGCGCCTGGAACGACGAGCCCCTGTTGTTGGCGATCGAGTTGATGAAGTCGTTCGTGAACTCCTCGCTCGACACGTATCGGACGCGGATGCCCGGGTAGAGGCTCATCGCGTAGTGGCCGATGGCGTGCAGGAGGTGGGTCTTGCCGAGGCCCGAGTCGCCGTAGATGAAGAGCGGGTTGTACGCCTTGGCCGGGGCCTCCGCGACGGCGACCGCGGCCGCGTGCGCGAAGCGGTTGGACTGGCCGATGACGAAGTTATCGAAGCTGTACTTGGAGTTGAGGCGGGTGTCGCCGTTGCGCGGCGGCGCGGTGATCTCGGTCGGCGGCGCCACCATCGGCGCCACGGCCTCCAGGTACGGGGCCGGCTCGGGCTCGGCGGGGCCGGCCATCGACTCCTGCTGGATCTCCGGGTTCACCACGATCGCGAAGGTGTTGACCTCCAGCGCCTGGTCGAGGTTGCCGATCGCGTTCAGGAGGGGGACGCGGCTGCGCTGCTCGATCATCCCGCGCGTGAACTCGTTGGGCACCTCCAGGTAGAAGGTCCCGGCCATGATGCCCTTGGGCTCGACCAGGCTGAGGAAGCCGTGCAGCTGCGGGGTGATGCGGTCGTCCGTCTCGAGATTGTCGAGCACGCTCTGCCATGCCGCAGAAATGGACTGTTCGCCGCCTGCCATCGTTCCCCGTCTTCGAATTTCGTGGATGCCGTCGGCCCGGCGCGAGAAGAGTCGTCCCCCGTAGACTCGCGCTGGGCTGGCGGCAAGGATGCCGCCGTGGGGTATTCACAGAGTTATCCACCGCTGTGTGTGCAATACCGTAGCGATCTCCGGCCGTTTTTGGGATGGCCTGGGGATAACTTCGGAGTTCACGCTAACTTGTCCACAGGTGGGGATCAAATTCGGTTCCCGGAATACTCCGGCGCGTCCTTCGCGCGCTTCCTGCTAATCCCGTGCATAATCAAGGGTTTCGGGACGATCGGTTTGACCTCGGTCGGTCTCAGGACGTAGTTTTAATAAGTTGACTTCAGCCGTTTCGGCTGCCCAGAAACTTTCCTGGCCTCCCCGTGCTGGCCGAAATCCTTTCAGCACCGGCCTGTGAAGAGACCACACGGAGATAGATATGAGCAAGAGAACGTTCCAGCCGAACAACCGCAAGCGCGCGAAGACCCACGGCTTCCGCCTCCGCATGCGCACGCGTGCCGGCCGCGCCATCCTGTCGGCGCGCCGCGCCAAGGGCCGCGAGAAGCTCTCGGCCTGACCCCTCCGGGTCAGAGCCCCCTTCCGGCTTAAGGCGCGACGCGTGCTCGCGAAGAACAATCGCATCACGCGGGGCGCGGAGTACCGGGCGACCGTGCGACGAGGTGCTCGCTTCAACGGAGCGAACACGATCGCGTACGTCCGGTTCAACCGCGACTCCGACGTGGTGCGATTCGGTTTCATCGTGAGCAAGGCGGTCGGGAACGCGGTCGTCCGCAATCGTGTGCGTCGCCGGCTCAAGGCCGCCGCGTACGACCTCCTCCCCCGCCTGTCGCCGGCGGCCGTCGACGGCGCCGGAATCGACGTCGTCATCCGGGCATTGCCAGCGTCCGCCCAAGTGACGTGGGCTAATCTGCACGGTGAGGTCTCGCGGGCCACCGACCGTTTCCTCAGCCGTCACACCACCAGTCCGCGCGACAGCCGTCCGCGGGACACCAGCGAAGGCAACGTCCGTCCATGAACACCGCGATCGCAGCTGTGCTCCTCGCTCCGAGGAACGCTGCCGTGCTGGTGCTCCGGGCGTACCGCGCGGTGATCTCACCGCTCTACGGCGACGTCTGCCGGTACTACCCCTCGTGCTCCGCCTATGCGCTGCAGGCGATTCAGGAGCATGGGGTGATCGTCGGAAGCGCGCTCGGCATTCGCCGGATCGCCCGCTGCCACCCGTGGGCAGCCGGAGGGGTCGATGACGTCCCCCTCAAGAAGAAGCGCCGCTACCGGGTCACTCCGTTCGGATTCGTCGTCGCCACCAGCCAGGGAAAGGCCTAGCACCCAGACATGGACATCATCGGTACCGTCCTCTGGCCCATCAAATGGGTCGTGGAACTCATCCTCGTCGCCTGGCACTGGGTGTTCAGCAACATCGGAATGGACCCGGCGGCGGGTATCACCTGGGTGCTGTCCATCGTCGGCCTGACCGTCGTCGTCCGCGCGGCCCTCATCCCGATCTTCGTCCGGCAGATCAAGAACCAGCGACGGATGCTGGAGATCGCGCCGCAGTTGAAGAAGATCCAGGACAAGTACAAGGGCAAGAAGGACCAGTTCTCCCGCGAGGCGATGTCGCGCGAGACGATGGAGCTCTACAAGAAGACGGGCACCAACCCGCTGAGCTCCTGCCTCCCGCTGCTGCTGCAGATGCCGGTGTTCTTCGCGCTGTTCCAGGTGCTGAACGGCGCCCAGAGCGGCAAGGCCGGCGTCGGCCCGCTGAACGCTACGCTCGCCCAGCAGTTCGGCAACGCGACGCTCTTCGGCGTCGCCCCGCTGCACCAGAGCTTCCAGGGCGCGCTGAACGCCCACCCCCAGCAGGTCGCCGTCATGGTGATCGCCGCGACGATGGTCGTGCTGATGACCGGCTCGCAGTTCCTCACCCAGCTGCAGATCGTCTCGAAGAACATGTCGCCGGAGACCAAGGCGAGCCCGCAGTTCAAGCAGCAGCGCATCCTGCTGTACCTGCTCCCCTTCGTCTTCCTGTTCTCGGGCTTCGCCTTCCCGCTCGGCGTCATGTTCTACTGGCTCACCTCGAACCTGTGGACGATGGGTCAGCAGTTCTTGGTGATCCGCAACATGCCGACGCCCGGCTCCGACGCCGCGAAGGCGCGCGAGGCCCGCCTGGCGCGCAAGGGCAAGCTGGTCCAGGACGGCGCAGTCGTTCTCCAGGTGGATGAAGTGCCGGCGAAGCCGGTGACCACGCAGCGCGTGCAGCCGGTGAACAAGAACCGCGCGAAGAAGCAGGCCGGAAAGAAGTAGGGATATGACCGACGTGCAGACCGAGTTCACGCCTTCCGAGGAGGAAGCCGTCCACTCCCCCACCATCGACACCGAGGCAGAGACTGCCGGCGACGCCCAGTCCGAGCCGCCGGCTGACCTCGACCGCGAGGGCGACATCGCCGCGGACTACATCGAGGAGCTGCTCGACATCGCCGACATCGACGGCGACATCGACATCGACACCCGCAACGGCCGTGCTTACATCTCGGTGAACGCCGACGAGGGCACCAACCTGCGCCTGCTCTCGAAGCCGGACACGGTTGCCGCGCTCCAGGAGCTGACCCGTCTCGCGGTCCAGAACCAGACCGGTGGCTTCTCGCGCCTCATCCTCGACATCGCCGGCTCGCGCGACGCGCGCCAGGCGGAGCTCGCGACCCTGGTCGACCGTGCCATTGCGCGCCTGGAAGAGGGATCGGCTGAAGCCTCCCTCCCGGCGATGTCCTCGTACGAGCGCAAGCTCGTCCACGACATCGTGTCCGAGCGCGGCTATGTGTCGAACTCGCGTGGCGAGGGCCGTGACCGTCACACGGTCATCACTGCGGCGTAGTTTCACGTGAAACGGTGACTGATTCCGTCGAGACCGAACCCGCGGTCGCCGCAGAGCTCTTTGGTGAGCAGCTGGATGTCGCGCGCGCGTTCACAGCCAACCTCGTTGCGCAGGGTGAGGAGCGCGGGCTCATCGGGCCGCTCGAACTCCCCCGCATTTGGTCGCGGCACATCCTGAATTGCGCCATCGTCGCTCCCCTGCTGAGGCCTGGTCGGGTTGGCGACGTCGGGAGCGGCGCCGGTCTTCCCGGTCTGGTTCTCGCCATCGGCCGTCCTGACGTCGACTTCGTGCTCATCGAGCCGATGGAACGGCGGGTCGCCTGGCTGAACGAGCAAGTAGACGAGCTCGGCCTCAGCAATGTGACCGTCGTGCGCGATCGCGCCGAAGACGTGCGGCTTGGCGAGCCGCTGGACCAGGTCACCGCGCGTGCGGTGAGCGCGTTCCGGAAGCTGATTCCGTTGACCGCTCCCCTCCTCCGCGACGGCGGCGAATTGGTGCTTATGAAGGGCGCCGGCGCGGCAGCCGAAGTCGACGCGGCGACCAAGGATCTGCGGAAGTTCCGTGTCCACGACGTCGAGGTGCTCACTCTCGGTGAAGGCGTTCTCGGGGACGTGACACGCGTCATTCGTGCACAGGTGCGCTGAGGATAACTGGGTTCTCCACAGTCTCAGCGATGCTGAGGAGTGTCGTCGGACATGCAAGCTAGAGTTGACGAGTGGTTCGCACCGCGTTCCAATTTCTCCACCGCGGCGAGGCCGTATACCGAACCAAGCGACGAGGTTTCACGTGAAACGACCCGACCAGGACACTCCCGTTGAGGTGGGTGAAGCCACCTTCGATGCGTCGACACCACTCGCCCGGGAGATTCAGGATCTGGCCAGGAGGAGACAAGCCATCGCTTCTACGACGCTGCCTTTGCCGTCACAAACTCGGATCTTCACGATCTCCAATCAGAAGGGCGGCGTCGGAAAGACGACCACGGTCGTCAATCTCGCTGCAGCGCTCGCGAAGTCGGGTGCTCGAGTGCTTGCCATCGACCTCGATCCGCAAGGAAACGCATCCACAGCGCTGAGCGTCGAGCATCGGGAGGGCACTCCGAGCGTTTACGACGTCATCGTCAACGACAAAGAGCTCGAGGAAGTCATCCAGAAGAGCCCCGAGTTCGACGGACTCTTCGTGGTTCCCGCCACTATCGACCTGGCCGGCGCTGAAATCGAGCTCGTCTCCATGGTCGCCCGCGAGCAGCGGCTGTCCCGTGCGCTCGGACGGTTCCTGGACGAGTACGACATCGACTATGTCCTCATCGACTGCCCGCCGTCGCTCGGCTTGCTCACCATCAACGCCTTCGTCGCTGCGACTGAGGTGCTCATCCCGATTCAGTGCGAGTACTACGCGCTCGAAGGACTGAGCCAGCTTCTGAAGAACATCCAGCTCATCGAGCGGCACCTCAATCCCAAGTTGCGGGTGTCCACGATTCTGCTGACCATGTACGACTCCCGGACCAACCTGGCCCATCAGGTCGCCGAGGATGTACGCCAACACTTCCCCGCCGAGGTGCTCGAAACGATCATTCCGCGATCCGTGCGGATTTCGGAGGCACCCAGCTACGGGCAGAGCGTCATCAGCTATGACGCGAACTCGTCCGGCTCGCTCTCGTACCTCGAGGCGGCCGCTGAAATCGCACGAAGAGGAGTACCCCGCTAATGGCAGCGAAGCGCACTGGTTTGGGACGAGGCATCGGCGCACTCATCCCGACGAGCGATCAGTCGGCGCGTCCGGTGGACGTCTTCTTCCCGGAGACGTCGGCGGTCGCGGTTGAGGAGCTTGTCGCGGTTCCTGGGGCCCGGCTCGCGAACCTCTCCCCTGCTGACATCGTCCCTAATGCGGTCCAGCCGCGCGTGGAATTCGACCGGGAGGCTCTGGATGAGCTGGTGGCGAGCATCCGCGAGGTCGGAGTGCTCCAGCCGGTGGTGGTCCGGCCGGTCGCTGGGCAGGTGGACAAGTACGAGCTGATCATGGGCGAGCGCCGGCTGCGCGCGACGAAGGAGCTCGGGCTCGACAGCATTCCGGCGGTCATCAAGGACACCGCGGACGAGGACATGCTGCGGGATGCGCTCCTCGAGAACCTGCACCGCTCCCAACTCAATCCGCTCGAAGAGGCGTCGGCCTATCAGCAGCTCCTCGCGGACTTCGGGATCACGCAGGAGCAGCTGGCGATGCGGATCGGCCGGTCGCGCCCGCAGATCACCAACACGATCCGTCTCCTGAAGCTGCCGGCGCCGGTGCAGTCGCGCGTTGCAGCCGGCGTTCTCAGCGCTGGACACGCTCGGGCGATCCTGTCGGTGGGCGAGGACGAAGAGGCGATGGTCCGCCTGGCGGACAAGATCGTCAACGAGGACTTGTCGGTGCGTGCTGCGGAGGCGGCGGCGAGCCGTTCGCCGAAGCCGGTACGGACGAAGGCCTCCCCCGGTAAGCATCGCGGTCACCTCGATGAGGTCGCTGAGCGCCTGGGTGACCGCCTGAACACGCGTGTGAAGATCACACTGGGCGCACGAAAAGGCCAGATCGTGGTCGATTTCGCGACGATCCAGGACCTGAACCGGATCCTGGACGAAATCGGCCAGCCGACCTACAGCTCCCCCGTCCGTTTCACGTGAAACCCCACCCAAAGTAAGAACGGGGGAGGCTGATCCAGCCTCCCCCCGTTTCACGTGAAACCCCCGCCTACTCCCCCGCGTCCGCGATCGCCGCGGCTGCGAGAGTCGCGTAAACATCCCCCAGGTCCCAACCGGAGGCTGCGATCGCCTGCGGCATGATCGAAGTCTCGGTGAGTCCGGGCAGCACATTCGCCTCCAGGAACCACGGGACGCCGGCCGCATCCACGATCAGATCGACCCGCGACAAGTGTCGGAGGCCGAGCGCAGCGTGAGCCGCGGTGGCAGCGACCGACACGGCTTCTGTTGTCGCCTCATCCAGTCGCGCAGGCACGTAGAAGCGCGTCTCCCCCGCGTTATACCGCGCGTCGAAGCTGTAGGTGCCCTCGATGGGCTCGATTTCGACCGGCGGAAGCGCGATCGGACCATCGCCCGTGTCGAGCACGGCTACGGAGACCTCCACACCGGCGACCTTCTGCTCGACCAGGGCGACGTCGGCGTAGGTGTAGGCGTCCACCATCGCGCGCGGCAGCTCTTCGGAGGCGGTGACAATGGTCACTCCCTGCGCGGAGCCGCCGTGGGCGGGCTTCACCACAAGCGGGACATCGAAGGCGGACAGCACGGTGGCCAGCACGCTGTTGGCGCCGAGCTCGCGGAAGGTCTCCTTCGGGAGGGTGACCGATGCGGGCGTGGCGACGCCCGCGCGCGAAACAACGGTCTTGGCGGTCGGCTTGGACCAGGCGAGCCGGGCGGCGTCAGTGGTCGAGCCCACGAAGGGGACGCCGGCGAGCTCGAGCAGCGCGCGGAGTGCGCCATCCTCGCCGCTCGATCCGTGGAGGGCAGGCCAGACGACGTCCGGGCGGCTCTCGGTGAGGAATCCGAGCAGCGCACCGTCCGGTTCACGCACGGTGACGCGGTGTCCGAGGGACTGGAGGCCGTCCGCGACCCGCCGTCCGCTGCGCAGCGAGATGTCGCGCTCGTGCGAGATTCCGCCGGCGAGAACGACGATGTCGAGTGCTTCTTTTTCTGCCATGATCTGCTCTTTCTTCAGCGGTGGATCGACTGGCGGTGCCTAGTGGGATGGTGCGCGACGCGGGGCGTCAGCGCAGATCCGTCGGCGGGTTCGGGCTGGTGCGGCTGGCTCGCGATGCGGTCAGTGGTCCGGTGCCGGCGAAGGTGTCCAGGAGGTCCTGCTCGCCGTTGATCACGTTGGCGAGCCGGCGAACTCCGACCTTGATGTTCTCCGGCGTCGGATAGCAGAACGACAGCCGGATGTTCTGCGCGCCCGACCCGTCACCGTAGAACGCTGTGCCCGGGGTGTAGGCGACGAGCTCGGTCACAGCGCGCGGGAGCATGGCCTTGGAGTCGAGGTGCGGCGGCAAGGTGAGCCAAACGTAGAACCCGCCGTTCGGGTTGGTCCAGGACAGCTCGGGCAGGTGCTCCTCGAGCGCGGAGATCATCGCCTCCTTGCGCTCGCGGTACACGCCGCGGAACGTGTCGATCTGCCCGCGCCAGTCGGCGTCGCGCAGATACTCGGAGATGACGAGCTGGCTGAACGAGCTCGGACTCAGTACCGCGGCTTCGTTGGCGAGGATGAGCTTCTCGCGGATGGCGTGCGGCGCGAGCGCCCAGCCCACCCGGAATCCGGGCGCCAGGGTCTTCGAGAAGGTGCCGAGGTACACGACACCCTCGCGCTCGACCGAGCGCATGGCCGCAGGAGGCTTCTCACCGAAGTAGAGCAGCCCGTACGGGTTGTCCTCGAGCACCAGGATGTCGTTCTGGCGGCAGATCTCGAGGATCTCCAGCCGCCGCTCCCACGAGAGGGTCACGCCGGCCGGATTGTGGAACGTCGGCACGGTGTACAGGAACTTCACCCGCCGGCCCGCTGCCTTCAGGCGTGCGATGTGCTCGCGGAGCGCCTCCGGGATGAGCCCGTGCTCATCCATCGGGATGTGGTCGACCTCCGCCTGATAGGACCGGAAGATCACCATCGCCGTCACGTAGCTCGGCCCCTCGGCGAGCACGACGTCGCCCGGGTCGATGAACAGCTTGCTGAACAGCTCGAGGGCGTGCTGGGAGCCGGTCGTCACGATGACGTCGTCCGCGCTGCCACTGATCCCCTCCAGCGCCATGACGTCCAGGATCTGCTCGCGCAGCGCGGGGACTCCCTGGCCGGAGCCGTATTGGAGGGCGACCGGGCCCTGCTCACGCATCACCCGGTCCATCGCCCCCACCACCAGGTCGTCGGGGAGTGCCGCGACGTACGGCATGCCGCCGGCCAGCGAGACCACCTCGGGGCGGCTGGCGACGGCGAACAGGGCTCGGACCTCACTGGCGGCCAGGCCGCTGGTGCGCTGTGCGTAGTGGTGATACCACGGGTCCAGATTGTTGCCCTGCTGGCGAGGGCTGCCCTGTTCTGTCACGAATCGTCCGTTTCTCGTGTCGTTCATTCATGCTAGGGGCGGCACGCATCCGTCTGGAAATCGAGCCGACTCCCGGATACACGAAAGACCCGCCCGGCGGGTGAGCGCCGGACGGGTCTGACAGTGTGTGGAAGCTGCCTGGCTGTCGCGCTACGCGAGGTAGGCGGCCAGGTCGGCCTCGAGGGCGGGCTTCGGCTTGGCGCCGATGACGGTCTTGACGACCTCGCCACCCTGGTAGACCTTCATCGCGGGGATGGAAGTGATCTGGTACTTCGCCGCGGTCTGCGGGTTCTCGTCCACGTTGAGCTTGACGATCTCGATCTTGTCCGCGTGCTCGGCGGCGATCTGGTCGAGGATCGGGCCGACGGCGCGACACGGACCGCACCACTCGGCCCAGAAGTCGACGAGGACGGTCTTCCCGCTGCTGAGGACGTCCTGCTCGAAGGTGGCGTCCGTGACGGAACGTGCTGCTGACATAGTTGCTGATTCTCCTTATGCGGTGGTCGTGAGTTCGAGATCGCCGGACGCGCCCTCCGCCGCGCGGTCCAGCAGGTCCTTCGGGAGGGTCGTGAGGTAGTGCTCGGCGTCGAGCGCGGCGACCGTACCCGACGCCGCGGCGGTGACCGCCTGGCGGTAGGTGGGGTCGATCACGTCGCCCGCGGCGAACACGCCCGCGACCTTCGTCTTGGAGCTCCGGCCGGCGACCGCGATGGTCCCCTCCGGAGTCAGGTCGAGCTGGCCGTGGACCAGGTGGACCCGCGGGTCGTTGCCGATCGCGATGAACAGGCCCTGAAGCTCCAGCTCGCTCTGCTCGCCGGTCTCCAGGTTGCGCAGCGTCACCGCGCGCACCTGCTCGTCGCCGCTGATGCCGACGACCTCCGAGTTCCAGACGAACTCGATCTTCTCGTTGGCGAACGCGCGCTCCTGCATGATCTTGGAGGCGCGCAGCGAGTCGCGGCGGTGGATCACGTAGACCTTGTCCGCGAAGCGGGTCAGGAACGTGGCCTCCTCCATCGCGGAGTCGCCGCCGCCGACGACGGCGATCGTGCGCTCACGGAAGAAGAACCCGTCGCAGGTGGCGCACCAGGACACGCCGTGACCGGACAGGCGCTCCTCGTCCTCCAGCCCGAGCTTGCGGTACGCGGAGCCCGTGGCGAAGATGACCGCGAGAGCCTCGTGGACGGCGCCCGAACCGAGCGTGACCGTCTTGACGTCGCCGGAGAGGTCGACGGAGACGACGTCGTCGAGGACGATGTCGGTGCCGAACCTCTCGGCCTGCGCCTGCATCTTGAACATGAGGTCGGGGCCCATGACACCGTCGGGGAAGCCCGGGAAGTTCTCGACCTCCGTGGTGTTCATCAGCTCGCCGCCCGCCTCGACAGAAGAGGCGATCAGCAGCGGCTTGAGGTTGGCGCGGGCGGCGTAGATGGCCGCCGTGTAACCGGCAGGGCCGGAACCGATGATGATGATCTGCCGCACGGAGGAACTCCTTGATGGTCTGCGGTGCTCCGTCCGGAGACACCGCCCTGTAGAACACATCCTAGGCGGATGCTATTCCGTGTCACCTGCGAGCGGAGGAACGGGCCGCGGCGCGGTCCAGAACGGGGGCCAGACCGGCCTCCAGATCGTTCGAACGCAGGATGGCGAGGAAGCCGAGATAGACGACGAGCATGACCACGCCGACGACCGCTGTGGACACGATCGCGGCGATGGGGTGGCTCACGGGGAAGGCTCCCGGCGAGACCCCGCCGAGGATGACGAGGAAGCCCGCGCCCGCGATCATCGCGGCGACGCCGGCGACGAGGAACCGCCAGAGCGAGCCGAAGATCCGCGTTCCGTCCACTCCCCCGGTCCGGCGACGCAGCAGCCAGAACGCGAGCACCGCCTGCAGGAGGCTCGCCAGCGAGACCACGAGCGCGACGGAGGCCGCACGCACCGACGGCGGCACGGCGAAGCAGATCAGCACGCCGACCACGATCACGACGACCTGCGCGAGCGTGAAGAAGAACGGAGTGCGTGTGTCGCCGAGCGAGTAGAACGCGCGCTGGGCCATGAACACCAGCGAGAACGGCACCAGCCCGATCAGGTAGGCGACCAGCACGAGCCCCATCGCCTGGTAGTCGCCGGTGAACACCCGGGCGATCGGGTACGCCGTGACGATGAGCGCCGCCGACGCGAACACGATGAACAGCATGATCGAGCGCGCGGCCGACGAGAAGTCCTGACGGAACGAGTGCACAGCACCCTGATGCGCGTGCTCGGCCATCCGCGTGTAGAAGGCCGTGACGATCGAGACCGCGATGATGCCGTGCGGCAGCATGAAGATGAGCCAGGCGTTCTGCATGACGAACGAACCGGCGAACTCGGGTCCGGCGGAGTTGGAGACGTTGACCTCGATCAGGCCGGCGAGCTGCGTGGCGATGAGCATCGCGAACGTCCAGCCCGCCGCCTTGCCCGCGGTCCCCAGGTTGACGCCGCGCCAGCCGAAGTCGAACCGGAACCGCAGCCCCACCCGGCGCCAGAAGACGAACAGGACGAGCGCCTGCACCGCGATCCCCAGGGTCGCGCCTCCGGCCAGCAACGTGATCATCCAGAACGACCACTCGGTGCCGTGCCCACCGCGCGACGCCGTGCCGAACGCCAGGATGAACGCGACGAGCAGGACGATGGCGACGATGTTGTTGACGACCGGCGCCCAGGTGAACGGGCCGAAGGACTTGCGCGCGTTCAGGACCTCCCCGAGCAGGGTGTAAAGGCCGAGGAAGAAGATCTGCGGCAGCGACCAGTACGCGAACGCGGTCGCCAGTTCACGCTGCTCCGGCGGGACGCCGAACAGCGCGATCAGTGCCGGAGCGAGGAAGGTCGCGACCAGGGCGATCGACGCGAAGATGACCATCCCGAGCGTCACCAGCTTGTTGATGTACGCCCGGCCGCCGTCCGGATTGACCGAGGCGCGCACGATCTGCGGGACGAGCACCGCGTTCAGGATGCCCTGGGCGATGATCGCGTACAGGCTGTTCGGGATGGTCGTCGCCGTGGCGTACGCGTTCGCCGCGAACGACACGGCACCGATCGCCTGCACCAACAGCCAGGCCTTGGCGAAGCCGAGGAGGCGGGAGACGAGGGTTCCGGAGGCGAGCATCGCGCTCGCGCGGCCGACGCTAGCCATCGGTGCCTCCCCGGGTCGAGCGGGTGTCGGTCTCCTCGGAGGCGGCGGGCGAGGGTTCGGGCGACGCTTCTGGCGCTGCCTCGGGCGCGTCCTCGGCGTCTGCGGCCTCCTCCGCTGCGGCCTCCTCCGCTGCGGCCTCCTCCGCTGCGGCCCCGTCCGGGCCCTTCCGCCTGCGCAGGATGTTACGCACGATCCCGAACCCGAACAGCAGCACCAGCAGTCCGCCGAAGATCAGCGCGCCGATGCCCTCCCAGTCCGCGTGCACGTCGACGGTCACCGAGCTGGGGTCGCCGATCGGCACCCCCGTCGGGCTGTAGAGCTGCAGCGACAGGATGACCTGGCCGTTGCCGACCTTCGCCTTCACCGGGACGAGCATCGTCGCCCGCGAGTCCTGCGGGATGGTCTTCGTCGTCGGCGCGTCGATCTCCAGTCGGCTGTTCGACGGCGACGCGCTCAGCACGACCGTGACGGCCTCCGTGCTCAGCTCGTTGCTGACCGTGAACGGAATCGACCCCTGCGCGCTCACCAGGTTCACGTTCTCGGTGGGCAGGATGTGCACGGAGTGGAGGGTTTTGACCGTCGCCTGCCTGCTCGCCGTGACGGCGGCCGTCCAGTCGGTGCGCGGATTCTGCCAGGAGACCGCCAGGAGCGTCAGCAGCTGCGCCCTGGTCTGCCCGGTGAGGGTCGTCGGGTCGGCGAGGATGGTCGCGAACTCGTCGACGGACTTCTCATCCTGGAGCAGCAGGTGGATGCTGTCGATCCGGGTCTGCGACTCCTGCGAGTCGGTGAGCGTCAGCTCGGACGACGGCGCGGAGGCGAGCACGGCGGGGAACGTCGACGGCGACGCGAACTGGCTGGTGAAAAGGGCGTCCAGTGTGCGCTGCAACTGTGTCCCGCTGGACGGCCAGGAGCGGTCGAGCGCGAGAAGCAGGTGGCGCGGAGTGGTGCCCTCCGCGCTGACGAGCTGGAGCTGCGCGTTCAGCTTCGACATAGCGGTGTTCCAGGCGAGGTCGCTCGGCGCGGACACGGCCTGGCGGATCGCCTCGGACAGCCGCTGGTCCGTGGATGCGAGCGTCGACGATCCGCTGTGGAACGGCGCGTTCTGGGTCGAGTCGAGCTTGTCGGCGTTCGTGTTGCTTCCGGAGGCGATGACCGTCCCGAGCCCCGCGGCCGCGAGGGGGGCCAGGTCGGCGGAGCGGAGGGTGTCGTCGCCGGGCCACGCGACGCCGCGGATGCTGTAGTCCCAGGCGAGCAGCCGGTCGAGGGTCGGCAGAGCGGGGCCGGTTCCCGTACCGGGGGTGGGCGTGGGGCTCGGGGTCGCCGCGGGAGTGGCCGTCGGGGTCTGCGGCTCCCCGATCGCCGTCGGGGTCGGCGAGAAGTTCTTGGGGTCGAGCGCGTAGCCCAGCGCCGTCGGCTGGAGCGGCGCCGGGAGGCCGGCCTGGATCTGCCCAGCGACGTCCGCGTCACCGTAACCGAGTGAGAAGGTGTCGTTCGGGAGGGCGCTCAGCCGGTCCAGCCAGGCGGTGGCGCTGGCGGGCGCAGCGTTTCCGAGCGCCCGGATGGACGCGAGGATCATCGGGTCGATGCCGATGGCGACCGTGGCGTGGTTCTGGAGCCCGTCGAGGTCGCGCGTCAGCACGCCGTTCGGCGCGGTGAAGGTGGTCAGGTCCTGAGCGGAGATGAGGCCGTCGCCCGTCGACGGGCTCACGATGGGCATGACCACAGCGACATCGGAGCGCGTGGCGGCCTCCGGCGGACTCCAGACCACCGAGCCGCGGGCGTTCGCCGTCTGCTGGCCGGCGGCGACGGACGCGCCGATTCCATAGACGGCCGACGTCGTCCGGCCGCTGAACGGGACGGCCGCGGCAGGCACGGTCACACGCACGACCACGCTGGAGCCCGGCTCGAGGATCGGGACCGTCGCCTTCCCGAGGTCGACGCGGTCCGAGACGGCGCTCGTGGAGGTGAGCCAGGAGGCGAGATCGGCCCGCGATGTGCGGGCCTGGGGGTCGAGCCAGAGCGAGACCGAGCCCGCCGTGTATGCGGTGTCCGTCGGGTTGGTCACCGTGACCGACGTCACCAGCTCCTGGCCCGGCGCCAGGACCCCGCCGTTGTCGGCGGTCAGGGACGCGGAGATCGAGGCGCCCGCCGCCGTGCGGACGGAGGCCGTGGCGGCCGGCGCGGAGTCCGATGCCGCAGTCGCCGGGGACGCGGCCGGACCGGCCAGCAGGGCGACGACGGCGACTCCTGCGCCGATCAGGGCAGCAGGAAGTCGCGCACCCCGGAGGGTGAAGCCGGATACGCTCATGCGCCGACGCACGATTCCGGTTCCGCCTCCATGTCGACGATTCTAGAGGCCGGCCCCTGTGAGAGCCCGGCGAGCACGCGGCCTCCGGGCGAGGCGAGCGGCGCACCCGGCCTCCCATTAAACTGAGGCACCATGCAGTCCGTCGCCGAATCCCTCGACCGCCTCGGCGCCCTGGCGAAGACCCCGACGGTCGATCGGCTCGCCCGGGCGTTCGCCGCCGCCGGCCTCGAACTGTCGCTCGTGGGCGGCCCGGTGCGCGACGCCCTCCTGGGCCGCGCGGTGCACGATCTGGACTTCACGACCGACGCGCGCCCGGACGACATCCTCGCCGTGGTCCGGCCGATCGCGGACGCCGTGTGGGACATCGGCCGCGCTTTCGGGACGATCGGAGCCCGCTTCGGCGACGACACGGTCGAGATCACGACCTACCGCAGCGACAGCTACGACGGCGCGACACGCAAGCCGGAGGTGGAGTTCGGCGACACACTGGAGGGCGACCTGCTGCGGCGGGACTTCACGGTCAACGCCCTCGCCCTCCGCATCCCGGAAGTCCGGCTCGTGGACCCGTCCGGCGGAGTGGAGGACCTCCTGGCCCGGCGGATCACCACCCCGTCGAGCCCGGAGGTGTCGTTCGGCGACGACCCGCTGCGGATGATGCGCGCCGCGCGGTTCGCGGCCCAGCTCGGTTTCGAGGTCGACGCGGAGACCCGCGCGGCGATGGCCGACATGGCCGGGCGCATCGGTATCGTCAGCGCCGAGCGCGTGCGCGACGAGCTGACGAAACTGCTGCAGGCCGATGACCCGCGACCCGGCATCGAGCTCCTGGTAGACTCCGGCCTCGCCGACCACGTTCTGCCCGAGGTGCCCGCGCTGCGGCTGGAGGTCGACGAGCACCACCACCACAAGGACGTCTACCAGCACAGCCTCACCGTGCTGGACCAGGCGATCGGCTACGAGAAGGAACGCCATCCCGGGACTCCCCCGGATCTGGTGCTGCGGATCGCCGCGCTCCTCCACGACATCGGCAAGCCGGCGACGCGGCGGTTCGAGCCGGGCGGGGCGGTCAGCTTCTACCACCACGACGTCGTCGGGGGGAAGCTCGCCAAGAAGCGGCTGACGGCCTTGCGGTTCGACAAGGCGACAGTGGACGCGGTCGCGCGGCTGATCGAGCTGCACCTCCGCTTCTTCGGCTACTCCGACGCGCACTGGACCGACTCGGCCGTGCGCCGGTACGTGCGCGACGCCGGCGGCGAGCTGGAACGCCTCCACATGCTGACCCGAGCCGATGTGACCACGCGCAACCGGCGCAAGGCCGACCGGCTCGGCTTCGCCTATGACGACCTCGAGCAGCGCATCGGCGAGCTGCAGGCGCAGGAGGAGCTGGACGCCGTCCGGCCCGACCTCGACGGGGAGCAGGTGATGCGGCTGCTCGGGCTGAAGCCCGGGCGGGAGGTCGGCCAGGCGCTCTCCTATCTTCTGGAGCTGCGGCTGGACGAAGGGCCGCTCGGCGAGGAGGAGGCCACGCGGCGGCTGCTCGCGTGGTGGGAGGCGCGGTAGGCGTCGCTCTGTAGGCGTCGTCCTCCACAGGGTGGCTCTCGCCGCGGGTTGTCCACGGATCCGCGGATGCCGCCCCGGTCGCCCGCGTCGGTCGGGATGCTGGACGCATGAGCATCGCAGAGACCGTCGCAGACACCATCGTCCAGCACCCCGGCTGGCGTGGGGGCAGCGCATCCGCTACCCTTGATAAGTTGCCCGGGCGGAGTCCTGCCTGCGCAACCGATGTGAAACCCTCCTGCTGCAGAACGTCTGCAGCCGCTGAGACCAGAGGAGGTGGGTTAGTCATGCATCAGTACGAGTTGATGGTCATCCTCGATCCCGAGATCGATGAGCGCACCGTAGCTCCCAGCCTCGACAAGTTCCTCAACGTCGTTCGCAACGACGGCGGATCCGTCGACAGCATCGACATCTGGGGTCGTCGTCGCCTGGCGTACGAGATCAACAAGAAGTCCGAAGGCATCTACGCCGTCGTGCAGCTCACCGCGACCGGTGACACCACGAAGGAGCTCGACCGCCAGCTGAAGCTCAGCGAGGCCGTCATGCGCACCAAGGTGCTCCGTGCCGAAGAGGCCATCGCCCAGGTCGCGGCCGCTCAGAAGCGCGCCGACGAGAAGGCCGCCCGCAAGGCGTCCTCCTCCGACAAGGCCGCTGCCGCCTCCGAGAAGGCCGGCGCCTAGTCCCATGGCCGGCGAGACCGTCATCACCGTGGTGGGCAACCTCACGGCCGACCCCGAGCTGCGCTACACGCAGAACGGGCTGGCCGTCGCCAACTTCACCATCGCATCCACTCCCCGCACGTTCGACCGTCAGGCGAACGAGTGGAAGGACGGTGAGGCTCTCTTCCTCCGCGCGAGCGTCTGGCGCGAGTTCGCCGAGCACGTCGCAGGCTCGCTGACCAAGGGGTCCCGCGTCATCGCTCAGGGCCGCCTCAAGCAGCGCTCCTACGAGACGAAGGAGGGCGAGAAGCGCACCTCCATCGAGCTCGAGATCGACGAGATCGGGCCGTCGCTGCGGTACGCCACCGCTCAGGTGACCCGTACCCAGTCGTCGCGTGGTCCTGGCGGCTTCGGCGGCGGTGCTCCCGCTGTCGAGGAGCCTTGGGCCGCCTCCGCCCCCGCGGACCCGTCCGCGGGCGCCGACGTCTGGAACACTCCGGGCTCCTACAACGACGAGACCCCGTTCTAACGGGTCCGAACAACTGAGTTTGTCCGGCGGGCCCCTGGCTCGTCAGACGGAAAGCAAAGGAAATCATGGCTGGAAAGTCGAGCGGCGACCGCCGCAAGCCGATCCGCAAGGGCAAGGACGGGAAGAACGCCGCACCGGCGAAGTCCGTCCGCGTCGGCGTCATTGACTACAAGGACGTCGCCACCCTGCGGAAGTTCATCTCGGAGCGTGGAAAGATCCGCGCCCGCCGCATCACCGGTGTCTCCGTCCAGGAGCAGCGCCTGATCGCCCGTGCCGTCAAGAACGCGCGTGAGATGGCTCTCCTCCCCTACGCCGGCTCTGGCCGTTAAGGAGAAGAGACAGAATGTCGAAGGTTATTCTCACGCACGAGGTCACCGGCCTCGGTTCGGCCGGTGACGTCGTCGACGTCAAGAACGGCTACGCACGCAACTACCTCGTCCCGCAGGGCTTCGCCATCGTGTGGACCCGTGGTGGCGAGAAGCAGGTCGAGCAGATCAAGGCGGCCCGCGCCGCTCGCGAGCTGCACACGATCGAGCAGGCTCAGGACCTCAAGGCGAAGCTGGAGGCGACTCGCGTCAAGCTCGTCGTCAAGGCCGGCCGCGAGGGCCGTCTGTTCGGTTCCGTGAAGACGGGCGACGTCGCCGACGCGGTCAAGGCCGCGGGCATCGGCGAGCTCGACAAGCGCAAGATCGAGCTCCCCAACGCCATCAAGGTGACCGGTGACCACGAGGCCACCGTCCGCCTGCACGACGACCTCTCGGCCGTCATCTCCCTGCAGGTGGTCGCCGCCAAGTAGCGGACGGAAATCTCACAGTGTAGCGGCGGGCGAGTGCCCGCCGCTACACCTCGTTAAGGCAGTTTTCGGCCCTCCATCCACAGCCGCCATCCACAGTCCACAGACCGTGAAGGACGGCGTCGACCACAGGCTGGACAGAACTTTTTACACACAGCCTGGGGAAACTCAAATGCCTGGTCAGTGGCTGTTTCGGCGGCAAAGAATTTTGGTTTTCCACAGCGCATCCCACACCTTGTGCACAGACGCGTCGGCGTTTCGCCCAGATTTTCCCCATACTTATCCACAGGTGGAGTTGTGGGTGCGGCGAGCGGTTCGTAGGGTGGAGCGAACGTCGACGGAAGGCCGCCGAGAACCGGCTCGCAGAAGGCTGCGGGACGTTGTCGGTGGCCATCCGTAGTCTGCGAGCGGACGCGCCTCGGCGCGGTCTCCCCGGCACGGTCCGTGCGACCGGGCGGGGGCGGCCGCACTCGGCGTGCCCGCGCGCCGTCCTGTCGCGGGCGGCGCAGGCTTGAGTGGTGGCCGTATCGACTGGTGCGCGCCCGCAGGAGAAGTGAGGAGAGCACGTGTCGATCGCCCATATCGGTCTCGCCGACAGCCGCGAACCGGGCGAGGCCCGTTCTCCGGAGCGCACCCCTCCTCACGACCTCCTCGCCGAGCAGAGCGCCCTCGGCGGCATGCTGCTCAGCAAAGACGCCGTCGCGGATGTCGTCGAGGTCGTGCGCGGCACGGACTTCTACATCCCGAAGCACGAGATCATCTACGACGCGATCCTGTCGCTGTACTCGCACGGTGAGCCCACCGACGTCATCACCGTCACGGACGAGCTGACCAAGCTCGGCGAGCTCTCGCGGGCCGGCGGCGCCGAGTACCTCCACACCCTGACGAGCCTCGTCCCGACGGCCGCCAACGCCGGCTACTACGCCAACATCGTCACCGAGAAGGCGCTGCTGCGCCGCCTGGTGGAGGCCGGCACCCGCATCACGCAGATGGGCTACAAGGCGGAGGGCGAGGTGCTCGACCTCGTCAACAACGCCCAGGCCGAGATCTACTCCGTCACCGGCCACCAGGAGGTCGAGGACTACGTCCCGCTCACCGAGGCCGTGACCGTCGCCATCGACGAGATCGAGGCCGCGAAGCACAAGGACGGCTCGATGACCGGTGTCCCCACCGGTTTCGCCGAGCTCGACGAGCTGACCAACGGCCTCCACCCCGGCCAGATGGTGATCGTCGCCGCGCGACCGGCGCTCGGCAAGTCGACGCTGGCGCTCGACTTCGCGCGCGCTGCCGCCATCAAGCACGACATGCCGACCATCTTCTTCTCACTCGAGATGGGGCGCAGCGAGATCGCGATGCGTCTGCTTTCCGCCGAGGCGACCGTCCCGCTGCAGCACATGCGCAAGGGAACGGTCGACAACCGCGACTGGACGACCATCGCCTCCACCCGCGGCCGGATCAACGACGCCCCGCTCTACATCGACGACAGCCCGAACATGACCCTGGTCGAGATCCGCGCCAAATGCCGCCGCCTCAAGCAGCGCGTGGGCCTCAAGATGGTCATCATCGACTACCTCCAGCTGATGACGAGCGGCAAGCGCGTCGAGAGTCGCCAGCAGGAGGTCAGCGAGTTCTCGCGAGCGCTGAAGCTGCTCGCGAAGGAGCTCCAGGTCCCGGTGATCGCCCTCTCCCAGCTGAACCGTGGCCCGGAGCAGCGCGCCGACAAGCTCCCCGCCCTGAGCGACCTCCGCGAGTCCGGCTCGATCGAGCAGGACGCCGACGTCGTCATCCTCCTCCACCGCGAGTCCGCCTACGAGAAGGACAACCCCCGCGCGGGCGAGGCCGACCTGATCGTGGCAAAGCACCGCAACGGCCCCACCAAGACGGTGACGGTGGCCTTCCAGGGCATGTACTCGCGCTTCGCGGACATGGCGCCGATCTGAGTCGAGCTGTCGACCGCCGACAGAGATTGACTTCCCGCCACGCGGATTGTCCGAATCCTGACAGGCTGGATCAGAGGCCGAGGGTCGTGAACGGGTCCTCAGTGTCTTCAGCCGCAGCATCGGTGCCAAGCGGCACCCGAGCGAAAGCGTTGTCGCCGGCGCGAGCCCAATCGATGATGGCGCGGGTCTTCTCGGCTATTTCATTGCGCAATTCCGCCGGTGCACGTTCGACGTCGCGCCAGACGTTCAGCGCGCTGATCGGAGTGTGATGCTCTCGACCGTTCGCGTCGCGCCAGATGAGCGCTGGCAACGGTTCGACGCCCGCGATCGCGTCTCGGGGCACGGTCCGCGACAAGAACTGACCGATGACAACGGCACGGTCGGCGTAGAGGGTAACTCCAAGTTTCGGAGCGCGTATGACGCAGAACACCGCGAAGGTGATGAGCACGATCGCACCGATGGTCAGCGGTAGCCGGACGGTGCGGCGCTGAGATGACCATGAGAGGGCTGGTGCTGTCGGCGTGACTCACGGAACGTCACTCTAGTGGCGTTGCCTTCGTGGCCGCGGACAATCCATTTCGAGGGCCGACACGAGCCGTCGACTGCCACATAGATCGTCTTTCCGCCACGCACGACGTGTGAGGATTGCGCCGTGGCAGGGACGGGGACACAACGCCGACGAGTATCGGCGGCATCGGTGATCGACTATGGGGCAGCGATCGCGTTGGCGGTGCTCGGGCTTATCGGACGAGCGTTTGCCGCTCACGCCAGTGGGATCGGCTGGATCGATATCGGATCCGTGCTGTTGTTGATGGTCGGCGGCATCCTGCTGTTGGTCTTCCTCCTGTTCGAGCTCTACGCGTGGCTGGATCGAAAGCGCACGGCTCGACTCGCTGAGTCCTATCCCGGTGCGTTCATTGCGACGGTCCCGACGGACCCGGTCCTCGTTGCAGGTGCTGACGCGTTCGCGCTTCAGATAACCGGCGCGCGGACCAAGCTCGTCGCCAGCTCCTACATGGCACTTGTGGCAGACCGGCAGATGGTGCGCTTCATTCGCGGATGGCGACGGCCGCACCCGGTAGCAGAATTCCCTGCGTCCGTGATCGAGCGGGTTGAGATCGGTGCGGCGCAGTCAGGGGCGCGGATGATTCCGACCCTCGATCTGATTTGCCGCGAGGGGACCGTGCACGGACGAATCAGCGTGCACCTCATGCGTTTCGGCCGCGTTGTGCCACGCTTTCTCCGCGATGAGTCCTTGGACGCCGCTGTGCGGGAGTTCGGCGTGTCCACAGGTAGTGAGATTCGCCCATCGGTGACGGAAGGCACTGATTGACGTGCCGATCGGTAGCGTCGACGCTCACGCGGTACGCGGGCCGGCCGGCCTAGCGGAGGTCGTCTGATGCCGATGTCCGAGTACGTCCTGTCCATTCGCGCCCGGATCGGGAACGACCTGCTCCTGTTGCCGGGGGTCACCGCGGTGATCCGCGAGAGCGATCGTTTCCTCCTGGCCCGTCACGCCCACTCCGGGCTCTGGAGCCTGATCGGCGGCGGGATCGAGCCGGGCGAGACGCCTGAGGAGGCCGTCGCACGTGAGGTGTTCGAGGAGACCGGCGCTCGGGTGAGGGTGTCGGGCATCGTCGGCGCCTACGGCGGGGCACCACTGGAGGTCGTCTACCCGAACGGCGACCGCGTGGCGTACGTCGCGGTGGCCTACCACTGCCGGCTGCTCGGACGGGCCTCGCCGGACCTCGACGAACTCCTCGAACTCGGCTGGTTCGACCAGGAGGCGATCGCCGCCCTCCCGCGCCGGGAGTGGATCGACGCTGTCATCGCCGACGTCGCCCGGTCACTCAACGCCGGCCACTAGCGCCATCGAACGGTGGCGCTCCGCAGCAGAAACCGTTACGATACGGAACGTGTCGTATTCACCCGATGACCCCTCCCGCACCGCCGGCCGTCCCCGCGACGCCGCCCGCGAGGCGGAGCTGCTCGCCGTCGCCTACGCCGTGCTGCTCGAGCGCGGGTACGAGGGTGTGACCTTCGAGGAGGTCGCGCGGCGGGCGCGGGCCTCCAAGCCCACGCTGTACCGGCGGTGGAAGACGAAGCGCGAGCTCGTGGTGGCCGCGCTGAAGGCCGGGCCGGCCCGACGGGAGGAGTCCGGGCCCATCGACACCGGGAGCCTGCGCGGCGACCTCCTGGCGCTGGCCCAGCGGCTGCGCACGACGATGGAGTCGACGGACGGAGCCGCCGCCCTCGCGCTGTTGCAGTCGGGGTTCGAGGACCCGAGCCTCGGGGACGCGATCGAGGAGTCGATCGGACCCACGGGAGGCCGCCTCCCCCTCGACGTCATCCGCGCGGCCGTCGGTCGTGGCGAGCTGGCGGAAGACGCCGACCCGTTCGCCTACGAGGAGGTCACCGGCTCGGTGCTCCTGCTCCGCCGGCTCAACGGCCTCAGCACGAGCGACGAGTATCTGGAGCAACTGGTCGACACCGTCCTCCTCCCCGCGCTCCGGTCGACCGCCTCCGTGGCCGGACCGCGCGAGCCCGGGATCTTCTCCAACCGCGCCGAGTCGACCCGGCGCACCACCGACGACGAAAGGCCGCGTACGCCATGACCGACACGGACACCTTCACCATCGACGGCTTCTCGTACGAGCGGCTCCGCACCGACGGCGACGTGCACCTGAACGTCGCGGTCGGCGGCGACGGGCCGGCCGTCGTCCTGCTGCACGGCTTCCCGCAGACCCATTACATGTGGCGGGAGGTCGCAGTTCGGCTGTCGAGCACGCACACGGTCATCGCCCCCGACCTGCGCGGCTACGGAGCGAGCGACAAACCCGCAGAGGCGGGGCCGGACACCTACGCGAAACGGACCATGGGCGACGACGTGGTGCGCGTGGCCGCGGCGCTGGGCCACGACCGCTTCGGTCTGATCGGCCACGACCGCGGTGCGCTCGTCGGCGTGCGGGCGGCGCTCGATCATCCCGACGCCGTGCAGTACCTCGGGATCCTGGACGTGCTCCCGACCCTCGACACCTGGGAGGTGCTGCACGGCGTGGACGCGAAGGTCGCCTGGCACCTGTACCTGATGGCGCAGCCGGCCGGGCTGCCCGAACGGATGATCGCCGCCGTCGCCGAGGACTTCTTCGCCTCGTTCCTCGACGCGTGGGACACCGACGGGACCACCTTCGGCCCGGACGTCCGCCGCCACTACATCGACAGCTCTGTGCGCGCGGTCGACTCGATCGTCGCGGATTACCGCGCCAGCGCCGGCGTCGACCTGGCGATGGACCGCGCCGACCGCGCAGCAGGACGCACGCTCGCGATGCCGGTCGGCGTGATCTCGCAGGACTGGGGCTCGCAGCTCGGCTTCGACCCGACCGCCATCTGGGGAGCGTGGGCGTCCGATCTGACCTACGAGCCGATCGACGCCGGTCACTTCATGGCGGAGGAGAAGCCGGACGAGGTGACGCGATTCGTGCGCGGGCTGGCCGCGCGTTCCTCCCGCTAGACTCCCCGCATGACCCAGCATCGTGTCGTCGCGCCCGTGATCGCACCCGGCGAGAAGGTCATGGGGCCGCCGTCGTACTTCCCCAGCATCGAGAAGAACTACGGGCGGCCGGTCCAGGAGTGGCTGGACCTCGTCGTCGAGCGGCTGGACACCGGGGCGACGCACATGGAGGTCGTCGGCTGGCTGAAGTCCGAGTACGGGATGGGGCACGGGCACGCCAACGCGCTCGTCGGGTACGCGAAGGCCAAGCTGGCCGAAGGCGCCTGACCGGCGCGGACGCACGCGCAGCCGGGCCGGTCGATAGCGCGCGCATAGCGTTCTCCGAGCCCGGATCATCCTCAGGGAGGACGCGCACGCCCGCCGAACACCGTCAAATGGGAGGGTGAACACCATCCTCATCCCGTTGCTGCAGGGCGCAGGTCCCGTCGCGCTCGCGGTGGTGTCGTTCGCCCTCGCCTTCACCTGGCCCTCCTTGGTCGAGCCTGTCGCCCGGATGCGGTCCGAGCACGGGCGGCTTGCGGGCTTCTCCGGGGTCGGCGCACTCCTCCTGCTCGCGGCGACCATCGTGTACGTCGTGCCGGGCGTCCTGCTGAGCGATGACTTCGGGGCGGTCGTCGTCGCCCCGCTTGCCGTCACCTGGATCATCCTGGCGGTGGCGCTCGGCCTCCGCTCGCTGTTCCAGACCGGCGTCGCGCGCGTCGTCTCTGCGACCTTCTCGATCGTCACGGTCTTCGGGGCCGCGGCCGGCGTCCTCATCGCGCTGAGCTGGCACCACCCGATCAGCGCGACCGTGCTGCCGACCGGCGCGTTCGTGCTCGTCGTCGGCGCCATCGCCGGGATCGTCGCCTGGGCGCGTCCCGACGGCGACGACCTCGCCGTGGTGGCCTGACAGACGGCCGCTCTCCGCGCGCCGTCGCGCGGCCGATCTCTGAGGGTTCAGGAGCCAGGCGGAGGCCGCCGCGCGGCAAACGCGCAGGTAGCCCGCGACTAGACTGGGCAACGAAACCTGACTGAGAGAGGTCGCCGAGTGGCACCCGCCGTTCCCCAGAATCAGGGCGATCCGAACTCGAGCCGTTATTGGGTCGTCCCCGCCGTGCGCGCGATCGTCGCGCTCGCCGCGGCCGCCGTCGTCACCTTCACCCGCGACGCGCACACCCCGCAGTTCGGCCTCATCGTCTTCGGCGTCTTCGCGGTCGCGGACGGCCTCGCGACCAGCGTCCTCAGCCTCCTCTTCGCCTCGAAGGGGATCACCCGCACCCTCTTCGCCGTCCAGGGCTGCATCGGCATCCTCGCCGGTGCGCTCGCCATCGCCCTCAACACCAGCGGACTGGGCCTGTTCCTCTACGTCGTGACTGTGTGGGCCGCGCTCACCGGCATCCTCGAGCTCTACAGCGGCGTGCGCGAGCGCCGGAGCGACGCGGCGGCGCGCGACTGGCTCATCACCGGAGCGCTCACCGCGATCCTGGCGCTGGTGCTCCTGTTCGTCCCGGCCGACGCCGTGCTCGCCATCGGCCTGTTCGGCGCCTGGGCCGTGATCGTCGGTGTCTTCCAGGGCATCGGGGCGGCGTCCCTGCGATCGGCGGCCCGGACCGCCGCGACCGCACGCCGGACGGAGAGCGGATCGTGACCAAGCGCGACAAGAAAGACCCCAGCGTGACCAACAGCCTCCAGCCGACCCGCCGTGACCGCTTCCTCCCCGCCGAGCTGCTCGGCATCTCCGCGGGCCTGGGCGTGTTCGTCGGCCTCATCGTCCTCATCGCGACGCGCGAGTTCATCCTCGCCGGCGTCGCCCTCGGGATCGCGTTCATCCTGTCGCTCGTGCTGATGGCGCTGTTCGCCCTCGCCTTCAAGCCGAACGCGGCCGAGGTGGAGGACATCCACGAGCAGGATGTGGAGGCCCAGGAGAAGGCCGCCGGGCACCACGACGCCGCGAAGCCGGCCACCCCGGCCGAGCGCGACGAGCGCCGCGGCGAGGACGGGACGCCCCGGGGGCACTGAGCCCGCCGCTGGTGGTGGCCCTGCCGGGTGCTGAGCCCGCGGGCTGTGAGCCGCCGCGCGCGGAGGCCGCCGCGGATCCTCGACCCGCCGCGGCCCTGCCCGTCAGAGGCAGTCGACCAGCTCCGACGCGAGTCCGACATACCCCGCGGGCGTGAGCGCCAGCAGACGGTTCTTGGCCGCCTGACCGATCTCCAGTCCGTCGACGAACGCCGTCAGCGCCTCGTGGTCCACGCGCTTGCCGCGGGTCAGTTCCTTGAGCAGCGCGTACGGGTCCGAGATCGTGGAGCGGCCGGCAGTGACCTCCGCGCGGATCACCGTCTGGATGGCCTCCGCCAGCACCTCCCAATTGAGGTCGAGGTCGGTCGCGAGGGCGTCCCGGTCGAGGGAGATCTGGGCCAGGCCGCGCTGGATGTTGTCGAGTGCGAGGAGCGAGTGGCCGAGACCGACGCCGATGTTGCGCTGCGTGGTGGAGTCCGTCAGGTCGCGCTGCAGGCGGCTGGTCACCAGCGTGGACGCGAGCGAGTCGAGGACGGCGCTGGACAGCTCCAGGTTGGCCTCCGCGTTCTCGAAGCGGATCGGGTTGACCTTGTGCGGCATCGTCGAGGAGCCGGTCGCGCCGGGCTCCGGGGTCTGCCGGAAGTAGCCCATCGAGATGTACGTCCAGACGTCCGTGCACAGGTTGTGGAGGACGCGGTTGGCGTGCGAGATGCGGGAGTACAGCTCCGCCTGCCAGTCGTGCGACTCGATCTGCGTGGTCAGCGGGTTCCAGTCGAGGCCGAGGCTCTCCACGAACTCCTGGGAGATACGGGGCCAGTCGGCCTCCGGGTCTGCGACCAGGTGCGCGGCGAACGTGCCGGTCGCGCCGCTGAACTTGCCGAGGTACTCGGTGGCCTCCACTTGCTTCCGGATGCGGTCGAGGCGGTGCACGAAGACGGCGAGCTCCTTGCCCATGGTCGTCGGCGTCGCCGGCTGGCCGTGCGTGCGGGCGAGCATCGCGTCGCCGCGGTACTGCACCGCCTGTGCGCGCAGTTCGGCGATCACGGCGCGGAACGCGGGCAGCCAGACCTGGGCGACCGCGGCGCTGACGGTGAGCGCGTAGGAGAGGTTGTTGATGTCCTCGCTGGTCGCGGCGAAGTGGGTGAGCTCGGCGATGTGGTCGAGGCCGAGCGCGTGCAGGCGCTCGCGGACCAGGTATTCGACGGCCTTCACGTCGTGCTTGGTGGTGGCCTCCAGCTCGGCGAGCCGGTCGATCTCCGGCTGGCCGAAGTCGTCGGCCAGGGCGCGCAGCTGGCCGACCTGCTCGTCGGTGAGCGGGGAGGAGCCGAACATCCGGTGGCCGGTCAGGTAGATCAGCCACTCCACCTCGACCTGGACGCGCGCGCGATTGAGGCCGGCCTCCGACAGGTGGTCGCCGAGGCCGAGCACCGCGGACCGGTAGCGGCCGTCCAGAGGGCTGAGCGGCTGGGGAGGCAGGGCGGTCATGGGGCTCCTCGCGGGATCGGCGTGGTGGATTCGCCTCTATTCTCCCGCACTCGCCGCCGGGCTACGCGCGCCGGGTGAGCGGCCGGAAGATCAGGCCGATGAGCCACGCGATGATGCCGAGCACCAGCGCGCCGAGGACGCCCCACCAGAACCCGGCGACGTGGAGGCCGAAGCCCATCAGGCCGCTGATCCACGACACCAGGAGCAGCAGCAGCCCGTTCACGATGAACGAGATGAGCCCGAGCGTCAGGATGTAGAGCGGGAAGGCGACGATCCGGATCGCCGTGCCCACGATGGCGTTGACCACGCCGAAGATGAGCGCGATGAGCAGGTAGGTCAGGACGGTCGCCGTAGTGCCCGGTGCGTACGGGACGACGGTGACGCCGCTGACGATGAGCGTCGTGAGCCACAGGGCCAGCGCGTTGATGATCACCTTGAGCAGGAATCGCATGGCCACATCCTCCCAAACGGGAGGCGCGGGAGGTAAGGGCTCGCCGCTAGAGTCGGCGCGTGCTCAACGATGACGGCCAGGTCACACCGGGGTCTCTGCCCACTCAGTCCGGGAAGACGGCGTACCCGCCGCTGCAGTGGAGGCCGCTGCGGGTGATGCGTCCGTTGCACAAGTTCGCGTTCATCGCCGGGCTTCTCATTGTCTGGCCCACGGTGGTCCGTCTGGTGGGACTCGTCGTGTCTCCGACTGCGGTCGGCCTGATCAGCAACGTCCTCTGGCCGTTCGCGATCATCGCGCTCGCCAGGTCCTTCCGCGGGCCGGACGAGCCCATCGTCCCGCCGCGGCCATGGTGGCGCTTGACCGCCCGCCCGCCGGCCGGGTGGGTCCTGGGTGCGATCTACACTGCCGGCGAGCTGATCGGGCTGATCTTCCCTGTGCCCGGCTCGCACGACGTCGTCGCTGTCGTCGGCGAAGTCTGCGGCCTCTTCATCGGCCTCGCCTTCCTCAACTCCTCCATCCGCCTCACCCTCCAGCGCCGTCGCCTCCAATAGGGAGGAATGCTCCCGCGGGTATGCGCCCGCGACTAAGTTGGGTCTGTGACTGACGAAGACGCGCACGGCGTGCGGCTGCGGCCCGAGATCGTGGCGGTCCCCGCCTACAAGCAGGGGCGCCCGGCGCCGGCGGACGGTTACAAGCTGTCCAGCAACGAGAACCCCTATCCTCCGCTCCCCTCCGTCGTGGAGGCCGTGGCCGGGACGCTCAGCGAGCTCAACCGCTACCCCAACGCGGGCGGCGCCGATCTCCGTGAGCGGCTGGCCGAGCGGCACGGCGTGGAGGTCGACCAGGTGCACCTGGGCAGTGGCTCCGTCGCGCTGCTCGCGCAGCTCATCTCAGCTGCGGCCGGTGTCGGCGACGAGGTCGTCTACTCGTGGCGGTCGTTCGAGGCCTACCCGGGCCTGGTCACTGTGGCGGGCGCGACCAGTGTGCAGGTGCCGAACCGTCCGGACGGCGGGCACGACCTCCCGGCGATGGCGGCCGCAGTGACCGACCGCACGCGCGTCGCGATCGTCTGCACGCCCAACAACCCGACCGGCCCGGTCGTGACGGCGGCGGAGTTCGAGACGTTCATGGCGTCCGTCCCCCGCGACCTCCTCGTGCTGCTGGACGAGGCCTACTACGAGTTCGTCACGGACGACGCCTCGGTGGACGGCATCCCGCTGCTCTCGCGCTACCCCAACCTCGTGGTGCTGCGCACGTTCTCGAAGGCCTACGGCCTCGCCGCGCTCCGCATCGGCTACGCGGTCGGCCCGGCTGCCGTCCTGAACGCGGCACGCTCGGCGGCCATCCCGCTGTCGGTCACCGACGCCTCCCGGGTCGCGGCGCTCGCGTCCATCGACGCAGAGGACGAGCTCATGGAGCGGGTCGCCCGCATCGCCATGCGGCGCGACAAGCTGCGGAACGCGCTGATCGAGCAGGGCTGGAACGTCCCGGAGGCCAACGGCAATTTCGTCTGGCTGGTCACCGGCGAGGAGACCGCGGCCGCCAACGACGCGTTCTTCGATGCGGGGCTGACCGTGCGGGCGTTCCCGCCGGAGGGCATCCGGATCAGCATCGGGGAGCAGGAATCTGTGGACAAACTCCTGGAGGTCGCCGCCGATCTTGTGCGGAACCTACCAAATGGCCACCCCGGCAAGCGGTTAGGTTAGAACGGTGGTTGCGACGAACGATACCCCGCGCCCGGCGAACACCGTCCAGCTGCTGACCGCAGACGGCCGGTTCCAGCCGAGCGACCCGGCCGGCGAGTACCTCCCCTACCTCGAGCGACTCGGCGAGGAGGACTACCGCACCTTCTACCGCGACATGGTCCGCGTGCGTGCCGTCGACAACGAGGGGGCCAACCTCCAGCGCCAGGGCCAGCTCGGCCTGTGGGTGCCGAGCCGCGGCCAGGAGGGCGCCCAGGTCGGCTCCGCCCGCGCGGCCAAGCCGCAGGACAACCTGTTCCCGTCGTACCGCGAGCACGTGGTCGGCATGATCCGCGGCATAGACCCGGTCGGCATCATGGGCCTGCTGCGCGGCACCACGCACGGCGGCTGGGACCCGACCGACCCTGCGGTGAACGGCTTCCACCTCTACACACTGGTCATCGGCTCGCACACGCTGCACGCGACCGGCTACGCGATGGGCGTCAAGCTCGACGGCAAGGTCGGCACCGGGAACCCGGACGCGGACGAGGCCGTGATCGCCTACTTCGGCGACGGAGCGACCAGCCAGGGCGACGTCAGCGAGGCGTTCGTCTTCGCCGCCAGTTACCAGACCCCGCAGGTCTTCTTCCTGCAGAACAACCACTGGGCCATCTCCGTGCCGGTGACCACTCAGTCGCGCACCCCGCTCTACCTGCGGTCGAGCGGCTTCGGCATCCCGGGCGTGCAGCTCGACGGCAACGACGTGCTCGCCGCCTACGCGGTGACCGCGAAGCACCTCGACGACGCGCGCAACGGCGAAGGCCCCAGCATGATCGAGGCGCTCACGTACCGGATGGGCGCGCACACGTCGAGCGACGACCCCACCAAGTACCGCACCGACGACGAGGTTGCGTACTGGGCAGAGCGCGACCCGATCCTGCGGTTCCGGGCCTTCCTGGAGAACCAGGGCGTCGGCCAGGCGTTCTTCGACGCGGCGCAGGAGGAGGCGGCCGACCTGGCAGCCGATGTGCGCCGCCGCACGCTGGCGCTGGACGTCCCGCCGATCGAGAGCATGTTCGACAACGTCTACAGTGAGCCCCATCCCGTGATGGACGAGCAGCGGCGCTGGCTGCAGGAGTACGAAGCGTCGTTCGGAGGTGACGCATGAGCGACCTGAGAGGCGAGACCGGATACGTGGAGGCCGAGCTGATGGAGGACGAGACGCCGGACGCCGCCAGCGCCGGGCACGACGAACCGTTCGACGACACGCAGGCCATCGATGTCGTCGAGATCGTGGAGAGCGAGCCCGGTTCCCTCGTGCTGGAGGAGCACGTGGCCGAGCAGGAGTGGACGCGCGAGTTCGTGGTCGAGAACGAGACGGTTCCGGAGCAGGCCGAGGCGATCGACGCCGAGTCGGAGGTCGGGGAGCCGCAGGCCACAGCTCTCGAGGCTGAGGCGCCCGCGCCTGCCGAGCCCGCCGGCCCGCGCATCCAGTCGATGCCGATGGTGAAGGCGCTCAACGCCGGCCTCCGCCGTGCGCTCGCCGCGGACCCGAAGGTCCTGCTCATGGGCGAGGACATCGGCCCGCTCGGCGGCGTCTTCCGCGTCACCGAGGGCCTGCAGGCCGAGTTCGGCGCGAAGCGCGTGCTCGACACTCCCCTCGCGGAGGCCGGGATCATCGGCTCGGCCATCGGCCTGGCGATGCGCGGCTACCGCCCGGTGGTGGAGATCCAGTTCAACGGCTTCGTCTTCCCCGGCTTCGACCAGATCACGACGCAGCTCGCCAAGCTGACCAACCGGCACGGCGGCGCGTTGTCGATGCCGGTCGTCATTCGCATCCCGCACGGCGGCCACATCGGCGCCGTCGAGCACCACCAGGAGGCGCCGGAGGCGTACTTCGCGCACACCGCCGGCCTGCGGATCGTCGCGCCCTCGACTCCGAACGACGCGTACTGGATGATCCAGGAGGCCATCGCCTCCGACGACCCGGTGATCTTCTTCGAGCCGATGAGCCGCTACTGGCCGAAGGGCGACGTCGACACCGAGGAGAACCCGGTGCCGCTGCACGCCAGCCGCGTGGTCTGCACCGGAACGGACGCGACGATCGTGGCGTGGGCGGGCATGGTGCCCGTCGCGCTGCGCGCCGCCGAGGTCGCCGCCGAGGAGGGCCGCAGCCTCGAGGTCGTCGACCTCCGCTCGCTCGCGCCCATCGACTACGCGCCCGTGCTCCAGTCGGTGCAGAAGACCGGGCGTCTCATCGTCGCGCAGGAGGCTCCCGGCACCGTGTCCGTCGCTTCCGAGGTCGCCGCGGTGGTCGCCGAGAAGGCGTTCTACTCGCTGGAGTCGCCCGTGCTCCGCGTCGCCGGCTTCGACACCCCGTTCCCGCCGGCGAAGCTGGAGGGCATCTACCTCCCCGACGCCGACCGCATCCTCGAAGCCGTCGACCGCGCGCTCGCCTACTGAGCCCGCGCCGAACGAAAGAAGCCGCACATGAGCGAGTCCCAGTTCCTGCTGCCCGACGTCGGCGAGGGTCTGACCGAGGCCGAGATCGTCTCGTGGAAGGTCGCGCCCGGTGAGCCGGTCGCGGTCAACCAGGTGATCGTGGAGATCGAGACGGCCAAGTCGCTCGTGGAGCTGCCGTCGCCGTTCGAGGGGACCGTCGGCGAGCTGCTGGTCTCCGAGGGCCAGACGGTGGAGGTCGGCACCCCGATCATCACCGTCACCGCCGGTGCGTCCGCTCCCGCCGCCCCGGCCGAGCCGGTCAGCGAGGTGGCGGAGGCCGAGGCCGACGCCGCGCAGAGCGTGTCGCACGAGGCGGACGAGCCGAAGGCGGGCGCCGTGCTCGTCGGGTACGGCGCCGCGGGTCACGGGACCAGCCGCCGTCGCCGGGTGACGCACCCGGGCACCGCGGCCATCCCGGTGACGTTCACGCCGGCAGCGCCTGCCGCTGCTGCGACTCCTGCGCCTGCCGCCTCCCCCGCCCCGGCGCCCGCCGTCGCTCCTACCTCGTCCGCCCCGGCCGGCGCCTCCCCCGTCGGCAGCGCCCCGGTGATCGCCAAGCCCCCGATCCGCAAGCTGGCGAAGGACCTCGGCGTCGACCTCGCGCTCGTCACCCCCACCGGCCCGATCGGCGACATCACCCGGGAGGACGTGCTCCGGGAGGCCACCCAGGCGAGCGTGTTCCGCAACATCCAGACCCCCGCCTGGCCGGACGACCGCGAGGACCGCATCCCGGTCAAGGGCGTGCGCAAGGCGATCGCGAACGCGATGACCACCAGCGCGTTCAGCGCCCCGCACGTCAGCCTGTTCGTGGACGTCGACGCCTCGCGCACGATGGAGTTCGTCAAGCGCCTCAAGACCTCGCCCGACTTCGTCGGAGTCAAGGTGTCGCCCCTGCTCATCGTGGCGAAGGCGATCATCTGGGCCGTGCGCCGCAACCCCACCGTGAACTCCACGTGGACCGACGAGGAGATCATCGTCCGGCATTATGTGAACCTCGGCATCGCCGCCGCGACGCCGCGCGGGCTCATCGTCCCGAACGTCAAGGAGGCGCAGGGCATGTCTCTGCTCGAGCTCGCCAAGGCGCTCGAGGAGCTGACCCTGGTCGCGCGCGAGGGCAAGACTCCCCCGTCCGACATGGCCGGCGGCACGATCACCATCACGAACATCGGCGTGTTCGGGATGGACACCGGCACGCCGATCCTGAACCCGGGCGAGGTCGGCATCGTCGCGCTCGGCACGATCAAGCAGAAGCCGTGGGTCGTCGACGGCGAGGTGCGCCCGCGCTACGTCACGACCGTGGGCGCCTCGTTCGACCACCGCGTGGTGGACGGGGATGTCGCCTCGCGGTTCCTGGCCGATGTGGCCTCCATCATCGAGGAGCCCGCGCTGCTGCTGGACTGATCGTGTAGTTGATTTTGACAATCGTTCTCAATTAGGGATACATTCGTGGGACACCCACGAATTAGACAGGTCCCCATGCAGAAGCGTTCCGTCTTCGCCCTCGCCCTGGCCGCCGCGACCGTCGCCGCGCTGACCGGCTGCTCGGCCGGCTCCTCCGCCGACGACGGCAAGGTCCGCGTCGTCGCCAGCACCAACGTCTACGGCGACATCGCCTCCACCATCGCCGGCAGCGCAGTCGAGGTCACCTCCCTCATGTCCGACCCCGCCCAGGATCCGCACTCGTTCGAGGCGAGCGCGCAGAGCCAGCTCGCGGTCTCCAAGGCAGACATCCTCATCGAGAACGGCGGTGGATACGACGACTTCATGGACACCCTCCGCACGGGTTCGAAGAACACGAAGGCCACTGTGCTGAACGTAGTCGACATCTCGGGCAAGAAGGCCGCGGGCGGCGACCTCAACGAACACGTCTGGTACGACTTCCCCACCGTGCAGAAGTTCACGACAGCCCTGACCGACGCGCTGTCGAAGGCCGACCCGGCGCAGAAGGCCACCTTCGCCAAGAACGCCGCGGCCTTCTCCGGCAAGCTCGCCGCCCTCCAGAACCGGGAGGCCGAGCTGAAGTCGAAGTACGCGGGCGAGGGTGTCGCGATCACGGAGCCCGTTCCGCTCTACCTGCTGGAGGCCAGCGGGCTGGTCAACAAGACGCCCGCGAAGTTCAGCGCGGCGATCGAGGAGGGCACGGACGTGTCCCCGCTCGTGCTACAGCAGACGCTCGCGCTGTTCAGCGGTCACCAGGTGAAGCTGCTCGCGTACAACGAGCAGACCAGCGGGCCGGAGACCGCGCGTGTCCAGGCAGCGGCTGCGGCCGCAGGCATCCCCGTCGTGCCGGTCACCGAGACCCTGCCGAAGGGCAAGGACTACGTTGGCTGGATGAACGCGAACATCGACGCCGTCGGAGCGGCGCTGGCCAAGTGAGCGAGCCGATCGAGCGCGTGGCCGCGCCGGCCGAGCGCGATGTCGTGCTCAGCCTCCGCGACGCCGCCCTCGGGTTCGGCGACCGCACGCTGTGGAGCGGACTCGACCTGGATGTCCACGCCGGCGAGTTCGTCGCGGTGCTCGGGCCGAACGGCTCCGGCAAGACCAGCCTCCTGAAGACGATCCTCGGCCAGCAGTCGCTGGACTCCGGCAGCATCGTGCTCGACGGCCACGCGGTCCGCCGCGGGGATCGGCGCATCGGGTACATCCCGCAGCAGAAGCTCATCCCGGCCGGCACACCGATGCGCGCCCGCGACCTCGTCGCGCTCGGCGTCAACGGGCACCGCTGGGGCCTCCCGATCCCGAACCGCGCCGACCGCGCGCAGGTGGAGCAGCTGATCGACTCCGTCGGCGCCCGCCGCTACGCGGACACCGCGGTCGGCTCGCTGTCCGGCGGCGAGCAGCAGCGACTGCGGGTCGCGCAGGCGCTCGCCGGCGATCCGACCCTGCTGCTGTGCGACGAGCCGCTGCTGTCGCTCGACCTCCAGCACCAGCGCGGGGTGAGCGAGCTCATCGACCGCCGCAGGCGCGAGCACGGCAGCGCCGTCGTCTTCGTCACGCACGACGTGAATCCGGTGCTCGGGATGGTCGATCGCGTCCTCTACCTGGCCGGCGGCCGGTTCCGCACTGGAACACCGGACGAGGTGCTGCGCAGCGACGTGCTCACCGACCTGTACGGGACGCCAGTGGACGTCATCCGGAGCCGCGGGCGCATCGTCGTCGTCGGCATCCCGGACGCGGAGACCCACTCGCACCACGACCACACCCGCAGCGCGCACCCGGAGCCGGCGGCATGAACGATCTCTGGTCGCAACTCTTCAACTTCACCGACTACGGCGAGCTGCTGGCGCTGGTGCGCAACTCGATCTTCGCGGGCGCGGTGCTGGGCGTCGTGGGCGGTCTGATCGGCGTCTTCGTGATGCAGCGGGACATGGCGTTCGCGGTGCACGGGATCAGCGAGCTCTCGTTCGCGGGAGCGGCGGTGGCGCTGCTGTTCGGCGTGAACGTGGTCGCCGGGTCGCTCGTCGGCTCGCTGATCGCGGCCATCCTGATCGGCCTGCTCGGGGCGAAGGCGCGGGACCGCAACTCGATCATCGCGGTGCTGATGCCGTTCGGCTTGGGTCTCGGGATCCTGGCGCTCGCGCTCTATCCCGGGCGCAGCGCCAACAAATTCGGCCTCCTCACCGGCCAGATCGTCTCGGTCGACGACCCCCAGCTCGGCTCGCTGCTCGTCATCGGCGCGATCGTGCTGATCGCCCTCCTGCTGATGTGGCGCCCGCTCATGTTCGACAGCCTGGACGCCGACGTGGCGGCCTCCCGCGGCGTCCCGACCCGCTTCGTCGCGCTCGCCTTCATGGTGCTGCTGGGCCTCGCGGTCGCGGTGTCGGTGCAGATCGTCGGCGCCCTCCTGGTGCTGTCGCTGCTGGTGACGCCCGCCGCGGCGGCGATGCGCATCTCGTCCTCGCCGCTGGCCGTGCCGCTGCTGAGCGTGGGCTTCGCCCTCCTCTCGGTGGTCGGCGGCATCCTCCTGGCGCTCGGCAGCTCCCTGCCGATCAGCCCGTACGTGACGACGATCTCGTTCCTGATCTACGTGGTCTGCCGGCTCGTGGGCGCCCGGGGTTCCCGGCGACTCGTGAGCCAGAGAGGCTAGCCTGGAACAGTGAAGCGCAACACCTGGCAGCGGGAGGCCGTCCGCGAGGCCCTGTCCTCGACGGAGGGCTTCATCAGCGCGCAGGGACTCCACCTGACGCTGCACGAGACGGGCTCCCCGATCGGCCTCGCGACGGTCTACCGCGCGCTCGCCGACCTGGCGGCGGAAGGCGATGCGGACTCCCTGCAGTCGCCGGAGGGCGAGAGCCTCTACCGCGCGTGCACCACCGGCCACCACCACCACCTGATCTGCCGCAAGTGCGGCCTGACGGTGGAGATCGAGGCGGACGAGGTCGAGCAGTGGGCGCGCGCGGCGGCAGCGTCGCACGGGTTCACGCAGGCGCAGCATGTGGTGGACGTGTTCGGGCTGTGCGCGGGGTGCACGGCGAAGGCGGCTGCGGAAGCCTGAAATGTAACCACTAGGATCGACAGATGCGTGTCGGTGTCTATGTGGACGGTTTCAATCTGTACTACGGCGCGCGGAAGCATTGCGGCCGCGGAACGCCGGGATGGCGGTGGCTCGACCTGCGAAAGCTGGTGGCGCCGCTCGCCAAGTGGAGCGACTCGGAGATCTCTCGCATCGTCTACTGCACGGCGAGGGTCGATGCGGCGGACAACGCGACGGGGAGCGTCGATCAGGCGATCTACCTCGAGGCGCTGAGCGAGGCGGGGAGCGTGGATGTCATCGCGGAGGGGCGGTACGTCTCGTGGGCGAAGCGAGAGCCTTTGGTCAACGAGGTGGTGGGAACGTTCCGGCCGTCGGTCTACGTGCACTCGGATGAGACGTGGGACGCGCGACTGCCGTTGCGCACTACTCCGATGTCGCCGGAGCAGGCGTCGAGCGCAGTGATGGCGACGGTTCGGAAGCGCGAGGAGAAAGGGTCTGACGTCAATGTGGCGTCGCATCTTCTCTTCGACGTCCTGGTCGGGGTGGTCGACGCCGCCATCGTCGTCACCAACGACTCCGATCTGGAACTGCCGTTGCGCATGGCGCGCAGCCATGTTCCGGTTGGGACGGTGAATCCGTCGACCAATCCGACGGCCGGCGCCCTGAAAGGCCGGCACGACGATGGGGTCGGGCGGCACTGGTGGCGACGATTGACGGCTGAGGACTACCGCGCGGCGCAGTTCCCGGATGCTATCGGACACCTGAGGAAGCCGGTCGGCTGGTGAGTGCGGGCAAAGAAAAGACCCGCCCTCACGTGGAGGAGCGGGTTGGCATCTAAAGTATACATGGGAATCCGGCCGCGGGAAGCGCCACCGCGATTTGTCCCCACGCACCCCCGTGCCGTACCATAGATCTTTGGCTGAGTGGGCTCCTCCCACTCCGTTAGCCGTGTACGAAACCCCACACCTGAAAACGTGGGAAGTCGTGCGCCGACAAGTGACCTTGGGTGATGCGGACGCATCACGGTATTGGAGAAGAAAGCAATGGCAGCAGTGTGCCAGGTGACAGGAGCCACCCCCGGCTTCGGTCACAACATCTCGCACTCGCACCGTCGCACGAAGCGCCGGTTCGACCCGAACATCCAGAAGAAGACGTACTACGTTCCGTCTCTTCGTCGTAACGTCACCCTGACGCTGAGCGCCAAGGGCATCAAGGTCATCGACGCCCGTGGCATCGAGTCCGTGGTGAAGGACCTCCTGGCCCGTGGGGAGAAGATCTAACAATGGCGAAGCAGCAGGACATTCGTCCGATCATCAAGCTCCGTTCGACGGCGGGCACCGGTTACACCTACGTGACCAAGAAGAACCGTCGCAACGACCCCGACCGTCTCGTGCTCAAGAAGTACGACCCCATCGTGCGCAAGCACGTCGACTTCCGAGAGGAGCGCTAAACAATGGCCAAGACGTCCAAGATCGCCAAGAACGAGCAGCGCAAGGTCATCGTCGAGCGCTACGCCGCAAAGCGCGCCGAGCTGAAGAAGCAGCTCGTCGACCCGAACGGCACCGACGAGTCGCGTGAGGCCGCCCGCGTCGGCCTGCAGAAGCTCCCCCGCGACGCCTCCCCCATCCGCGTGCGCAACCGCGACGCGGTGGACGGCCGTCCCCGCGGAAACCTCAGCAAGTTCGGCATCTCGCGTGTCCGCTTCCGCGACATGGCGCACCGAGGCGAGCTGCCCGGCATCACCAAGTCGAGCTGGTAAGACCCAGCGTCGGCTGCTGACACAGCAGCGCACGACACCCTTTGGAGGGGCGTCCGGCATCGGCCGGGCGCCCCTTCGTCGTCCCCGGGCCTGGACACGCCCTGGCAACAGGCGAAAAATCCGCGAGAATCCGCGAGATTCGGGGGGATTCTGATACATTCGAGGCGGTCAACCGACCAAACGTTACGGCCCCCTGTGGCCTCAACCGTTCCACAAGACAGCTGAACTACCAGCACAAGGTCCGAGGAGGACACTCAATGGCTGACAACCTGAACAAGACCGAGCTCGTTGCTGCCGTCGCCGCGGCGTCGGGTCAGAGCCAGGCCACCGTCTCGAGCGTCGTCGACGCGTTCTTCGCCACGATCAGCGAGACCGTCAAGGGTGGCGGCAAGGTCACCATCCCGGGCTGGCTCGCCGCCGAGCGCACCGAGACCGCCGCTCGCACCGGCCGCAACCCGCAGACCGGCGCGGAGATCTCGATCCCGGCCGGCCACCGCGTCAAGCTGACCGCTGGCTCGAAGCTCAAGGCTGCCGTCAAGTAACAGCCTGCACAGGCTCCACGGGGCGGCGTCGCGAACAGCGGCGCCGCCCCCGTTCCGTTATGCCGACAGGGATCGGCGGCCCTGCGCTGTGGGCAGGCATCCAGCAGCGGAGACGTAGGCTTGACGGGTGCCCAGACTTCTCCGCGTGATCGGACCCGCCGTGCTCCTGGCGGCCGCTCTCGTCTCCGTCGTCGCGGCGCTCGCCTTCGGCGGAGGGGCCGCAGCGCCCCTGCTGCTCGACCCCGGGGCGCTGGTGCGCTGGGGCCTCCCGATCTCGACCCTCGTCGTCAACCTCAGCCTCTCCGGCACCGTGGGCGCCCTGGTCCTCGCCTGCTTCGCCTTCAGGGCGGACAAGGACGAGTACGGCACCGCCCTCGACTTCGCCGCCGCGTGCGCGGCGATCATGACCGTCGCCTCCGCGATCACCGGCCTGTTCACCTTCGTCAGCGTCGCCAACGTGCCGTGGTCGCTCGACCAGACCTTCACCAACGGGCTGAGCTCGTTCATCACCAGCGTGTCGCTCGGGCAGGCGTGGCTCGGCATCACGCTGATCGCCGCGGCCGTCACCGTGCTGTGCTTCGCGGTGCGCAACCAGACGGCGATCGTCTTCGTCACGCTGCTGGCGATGGCCGCTGTCGTGCCCATGGCGCAGCAGGGCCACAGCTCCGAGGCGGCGGGCCACGACGCCGCGGTGACCTCCTTCGGCCTGCACGTGCTGTTCGCCGCGATCTGGCTGGGCGGCCTCCTCACCCTCATCGTCATCAAGCGGACCCTCGGCGACGGCCGGCTGGTGACGGTGCTGGAGCGGTACTCCAGCATCGCGCTGATCTGCTTCATCGTCGTGGCGACGTCGGGCTACGTGAACGCCGAGCTGCGCGTCGGGACGCTGGCCGAGCTCGCGACGCCGTACGGCATCCTGGTGCTGGTCAAGGTCGCCGCGCTCGTCGTGCTCGGGCTGTTCGGGCTCATGCAGCGCCGGGTCCTCATCGACCGGCTGAAGCGGCTCGGCGAAGGCCGGACGTTCTGGTGGATCGTGACCGCCGAGCTGGCCTTCATGGGCGTCGCGTCCGGTGTGGCCGCGGCGCTCGCCCGCACGGTGACCCCGGTGCCCCAGACCCGGGCCGCGACGCCGACGCCGGCGGAGATACTCACCGGCGAAAAGCTCCCCCCTGAGCTCACCTGGGGCCGGCTGTTCACGACGTGGAACTTCGACCTCCTCTGGGTGCTCGGCTGCGGCTTCGCGCTGTTCTTCTACCTCGCCGGAGTGTGGAGGCTGCACAAGCGCGGCGACAAGTGGCCGATCTACCGCACGGTGCTCTGGGTGCTCGGCATCGCCCTGCTCTTCTACATCACCAACGGCGGCGTGAACGTCTACGAGAAGTACCTGTTCTCGGCGCACATGTCGGCGCACATGGTCCTGACCATGGCGGTGCCGCTGCTGCTCGTCCCCGGCGCGCCCGTGACGCTCGCCGCCCGGGCGATCCGCAAACGGCAGGACGGCACCCGCGGCGGACGCGAGTGGATTCTGCTCGCGGTGCACTCCCGGTTCGCCGCGATCATCTCCCACCCGCTCGTCGCCGCAGGGCTCTTCGCGGGCTCGCTGTGGGCGTTCTACTACACTCCGCTGATCCGCTGGGCGACGACCGACCACATCGGGCACGAGTGGATGGTCGTGCACTTCCTGATCACCGGCTACCTGTTCGTCCAGTCGCTGATCGGCATCGACCCGGTCAAGTACCGGCTGCCGTACCCGTTCCGGCTCCTGCTGCTGCTCGGCACCATGGCGTTCCACGCGTTCTTCGGGCTGTCGATCATGCAGATGAACGGCCTCCTGCTCGCCGACTGGTTCGGCGCGATGGGGCGGACGTGGGGCGCGACCCCGCTGGTCGACCAGCAGACCGGCGGTGGGATCGCGTGGAGCGTCGGCGAGATCCCGACGGTCATCCTGGCGATCGTGGTGGCGATCCAGTGGAGCCGCAGCGACGAGCGCGAGACGAAGCGGCAGGACCGCAACGCCGACCGCACGGGCGACGCCGAGCTCAAGGCGTACAACGAGCAGCTCGCGCGGCTCGCTGCGCGCGACGGGAGTGCGCAGCACTAGCGGCTCGCACATTCGTGACGAATCGCGGTTTTCACGAGGGCGAAGGCACGATTCGTGACGAATGTTGCGGAGGCTACTGGCCGACGACGATGTCGAGTGACCCGTCGGGGCGGATGGTCACGCTGGTGAGCGACACCGCGAACTTCTCGTCGGACTCGCGGTGCTCGACGCTGCCGTCGAAGATCGACTGGACCGTGACCGAGAGGTGGGCGATCCCGACCGCCTGCGACATCGTCCAGGAGCTCTCGCCGGGAACGAGGTGCACCTCGGGGTACTGCTTCATCGTCCAGGTCGGGACGCCCTGGACCCGGTCGTCGATGACGACGCCGAACGGGCAGCCCGCGGGCTGGAGGACCTGCTGCTTCGCGCACTCGTCCAGGAAGCCGTTCAGCTCCTTCTTCACGGCCGCGGTGAACGCGTCGTTCGGCTGCGCGTCGACCGTCGCGTCCACGGTGGCGGCCGGCGCGGGCGCGACGTCCACCGGAGCGGCCCGCGTGTACCGGTCGGAGTGGCCCAGCACGTAGAGCGACGGTGCGGGCACCAGATATCCAGCGCTCACGCTGAAGGCGCTCGCCGGCTGCGACGGATCGGCCGCCCGCGGGCTCACGGTGCGGCCGCCGACGGTGAAGGTCTGGGCGTGCGCGACGGTGATGTGCGCGACGCCGACGGGGGTGCGGGCGAACTCCCAGGTCGGCAGCAGGCCGAGGATCGCGCCGGTCTGGCGGACCTCGAACGCGGCGGTGAGCGGGTGGCCGTCGGCGACGACCCGCACGGTGACCGTGCGCCGTCCGCCCGGACCGGAGGTGTCGGAGAGGACGCGGGTGTCGCCGTAGCTCGGCAGGAGGTCGGAGCGCAGCAGCTCGGCGGAGGCGTTCGCGGGGAGTCCCGCCGCGGCGAGAGCCTGCTTCGTCGGTGCGGCCCCCGGCATGGCCAGCGCACCGGTCAGGTCGTGGGAGGCGAGCGCTCCGACGTACGCGGAGACGAAGCCCTCCGGGCTGTAGAACGCGCGCTGGACGGCGCCCAGCGCGGCGAGGAAGGCGGCGACGAGAAGGACGCCGACGCCCGTCCAGAGCAGCAGCGGGCGCAGCCCGCCGACTCTGCCGTCCCCACCCATAGCTGTCATCCTATGGGCCTGTGGATAAGCCGCCCTGGCGCTCCGCGCGGGGTTAGAGTAGTCCGGCAGGTCGCGCGAGGGAAGGGATCCGGATGGGCGGACTCTCGCTCTCGCCCGAGCAGCGGGCGGTGTTCGAGCTGATCGAGCACACGCACGACCACGTGTTCGTGACGGGCAGGGCCGGCACCGGCAAGTCCACGCTGCTCAACCACCTGTCGTGGAACACCGAGAAGTCGATCGTCATCGCCGCCCCGACCGGCGTCGCCGCGCTCAACGTCGGCGGTCAGACCATCCACTCGCTGTTCAAGCTGCCGATCGGGGTGATCGCGGACCACGACATCGACCAGACCAGCGAGCTGCGCAAGCTCCTCAACAGCATCGACACGCTCGTCATCGACGAGGTCTCGATGGTGAACGCCGATCTCATGGACGCGGTCGACCGCAGCCTCCGCCAGGCCAGGCAGCGGCCGAAGGAGGTGTTCGGCGGCGTCCAGATCGTGCTGTTCGGCGACCCGTACCAGCTCGCGCCCGTGCCGGGCGACCACGAGGAGCGCGCCTACTTCGCCGACACCTACCGCTCGATGTGGTTCTTCGACGCGAAGGTGTGGCGGGAGGCCGACCTCCAGATCGTGGAGCTGCTGCAGGTGCACCGGCAGCACGAGTCCGATTTCCGGTACATGCTCAACGCCGTCCGGCACGGGCAGGTGACGAAGGAGATCGCAGACCGGCTGAACGAGGTCGGGGCCCGGCCGGCGCCGCGGGACGGGACGATCACCCTCGCGACCCGCAACGACACCGTGAACCGCATCAACGCCCAGGCGCTGGAGCGCCTGCCCGGCCGCCCGCTGACAGCCAAAGCCGAGGTGAGCGGCGACTTCGGCGGCCGCAACTACCCGGCCGAGGAGGTGCTGGAGCTGAAGGTCGGCGCGCAGGTGATGTTCCTGCGCAACGACGTCGGCCAGGGCGACGGGCCGCGCTGGGTGAACGGCACGATCGGCACCGTGACGCGCATCGACTCCAACGTCTACGTGGAGGTCGACGGCCAGGTGCACGAGGTCGAGCCGGCGATCTGGGAGAAGTACCGCTACAGCTACTCCCCCGAGACCAAGAAGCTGACGAAGGACGTGGTCGCCGAGTTCACGCAGTTCCCGCTGCGGCTGGCGTGGGCGGTCACCATCCACAAGTCGCAGGGCAAGACCTACGACGCGGCGATCGTGGACCTCGGCACGCGCGCGTTCACGTCCGGGCAGACCTACGTCGCGCTCAGCAGGATCACCAGCCTGGAGGGCCTCTACCTGACCCGGCCGCTGCGGCCGAGCGACATCACGGTGGACCCGGACGTCGAGCGGTTCATGCGCGACGCCCGGTCGATGCGGGTCCCGGTCGCGGCCGAGTGACGCCCGCGGGCTCCTGGCCGATCCCTAGGGGGTGCGGCCCTCGTCATGGCATGCTGGGCGGGGCGCTTTCGGGTGCGCCGACGAGAGGAGACGCCGATGGCGGTCATGTTCGCCCTGGATCTGAGTGACGGGCAGCACGTCGAGACCTCCGGCAACGGTGTGATCGGGCGCAACCCGGCCTCCCACACCCCCGGGACGGAGATGGACGACCCCGCGCATGTCCAGCTCGTCACCGTGGCGGACGATGCCAAGTCGGTCTCCCGCGCGCACCTCGCGTTCGGGCAATACGACGGGATCTTCTGGGTGATGGACCTCGGCTCCGCGAACGGCACCACCATCACCTACCCGGGCGAGGGCACCTTCGCGTGCGACCCGAACACGCGGCACGAAGTCGATCCCGGGTCGATCGTGCGGTTCGGGAACGCGTCGTTCGCGCTGAGCCGCCGGAGCTGAGCCGCCAGGTGAGCCGCCGGAGCTGAGCCGCCGGAGCTGAGCCGCTGAGGCCCGGCAGCGCGCTCAGTGGTGGTGGTGCACCGTCACCGCGGCCACTCCGGCGTCGGTCGCGCCGAGCGCCGGGATGGTCACCGCGCAGACGGCGCACGCGCTGAGCGCGAGCACCGTGACGAACCGCAGCGCGCCGCTCCCCGGGCGCGCGGGCCGGCCGCGCCGCAGCACGACCGCGGCGACCGCCGCGACGGCGACGTCGAGCAGCGATGCCACGCCCATCGGCAGGAAGGGAAGCGTGAGCACCGTGCCCGACGTCGCCGTGGCGCCGGCCGTGGCGAGCGCGGCCCAGATCCCGAGCGGCGCCAGAGCCAGCGCCGGGATCAGGCCGAACAGGGGAGGCCGCTCGCGGGCCAGCGTGAGCACCGCCCAGGTCAGCTCGGTGGCGGCGACCGCCACGAGCAGCGCGAGCAGCGCGGGAGGTGCGCTGGGGGCCAGTGCCGCGTGAAGCAGCCCGGCCCCCAGCGCGGCCACGGCGAGGAATGCCCTGGTCGCCGGGGCGACCGGGGCTGACCCCTTCATCCTGCTCATGGGAAGCGCCGTGGCCCAGCCGGTCAGACGGTCGCCGAAGTGGCGCGCACAGTCCGCTCGGCGCCGAGACCGACACCGAGGAGCACGATCGCGCTCACCAAGTGGAGGAAGTGGTCGGGAGTGTTCAGCGCCAGGATGTTGGCGCCGGTGCCCACGAGGAAGAAGCCGACGATGCCGAGGAGCAGGTAGACCGCCCCGACGGTGATGTTGACGGCCTTCGCCGCCGCGAGCCTGGTGAGGCCGGCGATGAGCAGCGCCGCGCCGATCAGCAGGTGGGCGACGTTGTGCAGCGGGTTGACCTCGAAGATGCCGAGGATCAGACCGCCCTGGGTGGCCACGAAGCCGACGCCGCCGGTGAAGGCGAAGCCGAGCAAGCCGACGAGCAGGTAGACCGCGCCGAAGATGGTGGCGACGAGGCGGTTCGGTGATGTGCGCATGTGTCGTTCCTCCTTGGAAGACGGCGCGCGGCGTGCGCGCCTCATCCAGGGATTCGTGGCGGGCGGCGGATCGGATTGGACACGGATCGGGGGACTCGGCGCGGACTACCGCGCGGGCTACAATCGCTGCCACAGGGCACCCCGGCGGACACAGCCGCGCGGCGGGGCGGCCAGAGGCGTCGGGGGGGATGCGATGGGACGAGCGACCGGTCTCCGCAGGATGGTCTTCGCCGCGTCCGCCGCAGCCGTGGCCCTGACGCTCGCCGCGTGCGGCGGCACCGCGGCGAACCCGGACTTCCCGCCGCAGGTGCAGGGCGCCCTCCCTCCGGCCACCGTGACGCAGTTGAAGACCGCGGTGACGGACGCGATCGCGCTCTCCGGCGGATCGGCCGCGCTCGTCGGCGTGTGGGCGCCGTGGGCGGGGAGCTGGACGGCGGCGATCGGGACGACGGAGCGCGGCGGGTCCGTGCCGGTGTCGCCCGCCATGACCTTCCGCGCGGGACAGCTCACGACCGCGATGACGTGCACCGTGCTCCTGGAGCTGGTCGACGAGCGCGTCGTGGAGCTCGACGATCCGGTCTCCAAGTGGGTGCCGGGGCTGGTCGGCGTGGGCGGCGTGACGCTGCGTGAGCTGTGCCAGAACACTTCCGGGTTCGGCGACTACGCGTCGGCCCTGCACAGTGAGTTCCTGGCGAACCCGCAGCGCTACTGGCCGCCGCTGGAGCTGGTGAGCGACGGCGTCGCCATGGCGCGCACGGGCAACCCGGGCGAGAAGTACGGCGCGTCCCAGACGAACGCGCTGCTGCTCGGGATGGCGCTGCAGAACGCGGCAGGCCGCAACTGGGAGCAGCTCTATCAGAGCTACGTGTTCGGCCGGCTCGGGATGTCGGCGAGCGTGCTTCCCGACAACAGCGTCCTCACCGTGCCCGGCCCGCATCCCGCCGGCTATGCCGCCCCGCTCGACGCGAACGGGGCGCCGGTGTGCGACAAGCCTCAGGACATCACCGCGCTGTCGCCCTCGATGGGCTGGACGGCGGCGGGTGTGGTCTCGAACGTCGCGGATCTCAAGGTGTTCGCGCAGGCGCTCGCGAGCGGGTCGCTGCTGTCCAGCAGCTCGGCGGACGCGCAGGCGAAGACGGTCGCCGCCGGTTCGTCCTGGCTGGCCTACGGACTCGGCGTGCAGGTCGCCGGGCCGCTCCGCGGCGGGTCCTCGGCCGTCCCTGGCTACCTCTCGGCGATGTACGCGGACCCGTCCTCCGGGCTCACCATCGTCGTGGCGCTCAACGACTCGACGCCCGGCGCGGACTTCGCGCGGGCGGTCTCCGAGCGGCTGGCGTCCATCGTGTCGAAGGTGCCGGCGGTGCAGAAGGGCGCGAAGGTCGTCACCCCGTTGCCCTGGTCGGAGGATCAGGCCGCCGCCGCGATGAAGGCCATGGCGCCGTGTCCGACGAAGCCCGCCGCAGGCTGACGGCCGGAGCATAGCGGATTGCTGCGCCGCTGCAATGCATTTATTTGTCACCCGACTTGGGTCGTTACAGCATGCATGTCGGCCTACTAATTTCAAGAGTGCCGAAGCGTCTACCCCTAATCGGGCGCAGAGGTGAAGTGCGCACCCGAGCGTGATTTACACCCGCCGACACCCGTCGTGGTCCATGCCCTAGGACCGCGAACGACTGAAGGAACTCGTGAACACACACTCGCGCGATCAGCTCGTCATCGAACACCTGCCGCTGGTCGGCTACATCGTCTCCGACCTCTGCAACCGCGGCACCCATCTCGACAGGGATGAGCTGGCCTCCGCAGGGCAGTTCGCCCTGTTCCAGGCCTCCCGATCCTTCGACCCCGACCGCGGCGTGCCGTTCGGCGCCTACGCCCGCGCCCGCATCACAGGCGCCCTGGCGGACGAGCTCCGCTCGCAGGACTGGGTCTCCCGCGGCACCCGCAAGAAGATCAAGGAGACGCTGTCGATCCGGGACGGCCTCTACCAGACCCTCGGCCGGACCCCCACCATCGACGAGATGGCCGTCTCCCTGGGCGTGGACCGCGCGACGGTCGTCGCCACCCTTCGCGAGTCCGCGACCGGACCCGTGGCGATCGAGGAGCGGTCGGACGAGCTGGTCTCTGCGATCCTCGGTCCCGAGGAGTCGGCGGAGACGTCGGAGCGCGAGACCTTCCTGCGCGCGGCCGTCGACGCCCTCCCGGAGCGGCTGCACCTGATCGTGACCCGGCTCTTCTTCGAGGACCAGCAGGTCAAGGACGTGGCCGCCGAGCTCGGCGTCACCCACGCGGCCGTGTCGCTGGCGCGGAACGAGGCGATGAAGCTGCTGCACGAGGGCTGGCTCCTGCACTTCGACCGCGACGCGGGCGTGCTCCCGCTGCCGGACCGGAACCCCCGGACGAAGCGCTCGGCCTATCTCGCGAAGCTCGCGGAGTTCACAGCGCACCCGGCCACGGCCACCCAGCGGGTCACCGCCTGATCGAGCGTTCGGGCCCGACCGGCCGTCAGAGGACGGTGTCGATCAGCCGGGCGCTCTGCTCGGTGTGATCGATCTCGCCGTTCGCGCGGTAGGTGGCGCTCGTCTGCGCCCGCACCTCCCGGATCTCGGTGATCACCTCGACCATCGCGCGCAGGTGGTCGGTGAAGATCTCGGCCCACATCGCGTTCGGCGCGCCCTCGGCCAGGTCGCGCAGCAGCGCGCCGGGAGGCAGGCCCCAGGACTCCCCGAGGCTGGAGATGGCGACGGCGGTCGAGAGGCTGGACGTGCCGAGGCGCCCGGTGACGACCTCGATCTCCCGGTTGGCGTGCGCGAGCCAGCGGGTCATCCCCGCCGTGCGCAGCAGCCGCTCCTCCTCGTACTTGAAGAGCAGCATCTCGAGGAGCTCACGCTGCCGCCAGAGCTGCGCCGTCAGCTCGTTGGCCTCGTTCGTCGTCATCCGTGGTTCCATTCGTGAAGCGCACTTCGGGTGGGCGGGCCCAGGACAGCCCGTGTTGCGTACACCATACTGGCCCTCCCGGGGTGAACCGAGAGTGGCGTGTGGTCTTTCTGGCCTGCCGGGCGGCGGTCAGGCCGTCCGCAGCAGCGGCACCTGCACCCGGTCGATGTCGTCCGTCGCGATCACCTGCTCGCCCGTGCGCGAGACCGGGTCGATGAAGATGGGCGCGAGGAGGTTGGCGGTCACTCCGTCGGCGTGCGGCGTCACGACGAGGAAGACGCCGGACTCGCGGCTCGCGGGCCGGTCGAGCTCGCCCACGTAGTCCGGCAGGTAGGCAGCCGCGTCGACCAGGAACAGCCGGATCGCCGGTTGCGCGCTCGCCCGGAGCGTGTAGGTGTCGCGCGCGCCGTCGAGCGGCGCGAAGTCGTACTCGGTGAACGCGCCGAGACCGGCGAGCGGTTCCTGGAAGGAGATCTGCACTGTCATCTGAGGTAGTCCATCAAGGTCGGCTGGATGCTTTTCGCGGTGACGGCCAGGGCGGTCTGGTAGGCGACCTGCTGCGTCTGCATCTCCAGGATGGCATGCGCGGCGTCCACGTTCTGGATGCCGTTCTGCGAGGTCTGCAGCGTCGTGGCCTGCGTGGTGAGCGCCGAGGTCGCCCCGGTGAGCTGATTCTGCGCGCTGCCGACGGTCGCCTCCGCGCCCCGGATGTTCGCGGCGACGGCGTCGATCGCGGTCAGCTGGCCGCCGACGTTCCCTCCGCTGCTCACCGCGCTCGCGATCGAGTCGATCAGCGCGAAGACGGAGGACGAGCCGGAGCCGAGCACCGCCGACCCGTCGACGTCGACCCGGACGGTCGTGTCCGCGCCGACGCGCCGGTTCACGGACGACCCGGCCGTCCCGTTGAACGAGTAGTCGGCGTTGAACGCGGAGCCGGCGTCGGAGGTGCCGGCGAAGACGCTGCGGCCCTGGTACTGCGTGTTCGCCAGCGTCAGCAGGGTCTGCTTCAGGGACTGCAGCTGGGTGGCGATGGCCGCACGCGAGGTCGGGGTCTGGGTGGCCGTGTTGGCGGCCTGCACCGTCAGGTCGCGGACCTGGTTGAGGGTGTCGTTCATCGACGTCAGCGCCGTGCCGGCCGTGGCGAGCCAGGCCGTGCCGTCCCCGGCGTTGCGCTGGTACTGCGCGTTCTGCGCGAGCTGCCGCTGCAGGTCGAGCAGAGTCGCGGCGCCCGCGGGGTCATCGGACGGTTTGCTGATGGCGAGCCCGCTGGCGACCTGCTCGTCGAGCTGGTTGAGCCTCTGCGCGCTGAGCTGGAGGTTGCGCTGGGCCGACGCGAGCTGCGTCGACTCGGTGACACGGAATGACATGTGCGGCCTATCCCAATCCGACGAGTCCGGTGTGGTTGATCAGCTGATCGAGGATGGAGTCGAGAGCGGTCATGACGCGCGCCGAGCCCTGGTAGGCGTGCTGGTACGCGATCAGGTTCATGTTCTCCTCGTCCAGGCTGACCGACTCCTGCGAGGACTGGGCGTTCGCCGCGGCGGCCTGCGCGCTCTGGTCGAGCGTGGACTGCTGCGTCGCGTTGCTCGTCGCGGTGCCGAGCGCGATGACCCCCGTCGACCAGGCGACGTCGGGTGCGCCGGGGCCGGTGCCGAGCTGGCCGATCGCGTCGGCGATGGAGCCGTCCGCCGCGCCCGCGCCCGCCGCGGCGACGGCGACGCCGGAGGGGTCGGTCGCGAGCACGCTCAGACCGAGCGCCGCCGGGCCGGTCGCCGACATCCCGAAGAACGCCACGTTCGTCGCGCCGTTGGAGGTGGTCCCGGTGACGCTGACGGCGTTCACCTGCTGGGCGAGCGAGGTCGCGAGGGTGTTGAGCTTCGCCGCGGTCTCCGCGATCGCGCCGCCGTTGCCGTTCGCGGTGGCGGGCGCGAGGAGGGAGAGCACGCCCGCGAGCTTCCCGGAGCTGAGCGAGACGGGACCGGCGCCGTCGGACCATTCGACAGCGGCCGGGGAGGACGCGGCGCCTTCGAGCGTGGTCGATCCGGTCACGGTCAGCGACCGGGCGACCGTGCCCTGCACCAGGTTGGCGCCGCCGATGCTGACGGTCACGGTCTGGTCGGCGTTGTTCACGACAGCCGCGCCGGAGAGCGAGGCGAGCTCGGTCAGGAGGGTGCTGCGCTGGGTGATGAGCGCGTTGACGTCGCCGCCGGACGCGGCGACCGAGCGGATCTGCCCGTTGAGCTGCGCCACCTTGGCGGCGTCGGAGTTCACCTGTGCTGCCGTGGTGGTCAGATCCTGCTGGGTCTGCGACCACTGCGACGCGACGGACCGGTAGGCGGTGGCGATCTGGCCGACCAGGGAGCCCGCCTTGCCGAGGAGGGCGGCGACCGGCGCGGACGCGCCCGGCTGGTTGGAGACGTCCTGCCACGCCGACCAGAACTTCGAGAGCGAGCCGGAGATGGCGTCGCCGCTCGGCTCGCCGAGGGTCGACTCGAGGGCGCTCAGGGCCGTGGCCTGCACTCCGCTGTAGCCGGCTGCGGCGCCGGCGGACCGGGACTGGGCGTCCAGCAGGGCCGAGCCGAGCTGGACGACGCCGGCCACGCGCACGCCCTGGCCCGCGGCGGGAGCCTGCGCGAACGGGCCGACCTGGGCGGGGGCGCCGACGGCCTGGAGGTCGACCTGCTGGCGGACATAGCCGGGAGTGGTCGCGTTGGCGATGTTGTCGCCGGTGACCTCGATGCCGGCCTGGGCGGCGGAGAGGCCGGAGAAGGCGGTGTTGAGGGAGCCGAGAAGGTTGCCGGACACGGTCGTCTCCTACAGGGTCGCGTCGACGAGGCGGGCACGTGCCGAAGGCAGGTCCGTGGTCCCGTCGGAGGTGTAGACCGACGCGCCGTCCGAGACGGCGTCGAAGGTGTCCTGGGCGGCGCGGAGCGCGTTGCGCAGCAGGCGGTCGTTGCCTGCGCGCACGGTCCGGATCTCCCGGGTCAGGGTCACGAGGGCCTCCAGGTGGGCCGCGAAGATGCCCTGCCAGGCACCCTCGGGAGCGCCGGCCGCGAGCTCGCGCAGCCGGGTGTCGGCGGGCAGGCTCCACTCGATCGCGAGCGCGGACGCCGCGACGCTCATCGAGAGGGTGGCGGTCCGCAGTCGCTCGATCACGACCTCCGCCTCGCGGGTGGCGTGCGGCACCCAGCGGGCCTTGCCGGAGGCGAGAAGCAACTGCTCGACCTCGAATTTGTAGAGCAGCAGCTCCAGGAGCTCTCTCTGACGCCAGAGCTCGTTCGACAGTTCGTTGGCGCCCACCGCGCTCTCACGCTCCCATCAGCCATCCATAGCAAAGGGCACACACGTTGTCTGCCGTACCTTCCGCTATCGGCAGGAACGGGGCGCTTGTAAGCATTTCGGGGGACACCGAAGTTCTTTCGACCGCGTGCTTACATCGGCGGCCGACCTGCCGATAGGTCCATTCGTCGGCCCACGGATGGACCGGCTCAGCACACTCTCACGGAGGATCGAACATCATGGCTATGACCATCAACACCAACCTGAGCGCTCTCTCGGTCACGAACTCGCTCAACCTCAACCAGGCCGCTCTGCAGAGCAGCATGAACAAGCTGTCGTCGGGCTCGCAGCTCAACACCGCTGCCGACAACCCGGCCGGCCTCGCGATCTCGCAGGGCCTGCAGGCGCAGATCGGCGGCCTCAACCAGGCCGCGCAGAACACCGCCAGCGGCATCAACCTGATCCAGACCGCCTCCGGCGCGCTGTCCCAGGTGTCCAACATCCTGCAGACGCTCAACAGCCTCGCCGTCCAGGCCGCGAACGACACGAACAACACCGCGTCGCGCACGGACATCCAGACGCAGGTCACCGCGCTCACCGCCCAGCTCACCTCGATCGGCACGTCCACGAACTTCAACGGGGTCAACCTGCTCGACGGCTCGGCCACCGGCGCCAAGGCGCTGAACTTCCAGACCGGCGCCAACGCGACGGACAGCGTCACCCTCGACCTCGGCACCGCCAGCGTGACCGCGCTGACGAAGACCGGCGGCGCACTCGACCCGGCGACGCTCAAGTTCGACACCGCGGCCAACGCTCAGGCGTCGATCACCGCCATCCAGGGCGCGATCCAGACCGTGTCGACCGCGCAGGCGACCCTCGGCGCGACCCAGAACGTGCTGACGGCGACCGCGCAGAACATCGCGGTCAACTCGCAGAACCTGACCGCCGCCAACTCGCAGATCGCGGACACCGACATGGCGTCCGAGATGGCGAAGTACAGCAAGGAGAACGTGCTCATGCAGGCCGGCACCGCGATGCTCTCGCAGGCCAACCAGCAGAGCCAGCTCATCCTCAAGCTGCTCCAGGGCTGACGCCCTCAGGCGGGCGGCGACTGATTCGGGTTCAGTCGCCGCCCGCTCCCCTGCAACCTGAACACGGATCGGAGGATTCGGATGAGCTCAGTAGGAACGATCTCGCTGCCCTCCCTCACCGTGGGCAGCAATGGTCAGGTCTCGGTCTCGAACCTGGTCAACAACCTCGACCCGACGGCCATCGTCAACGCGCTGATGACCGCGGAGGCCATCCCGCAGACCCAGCTCCAGGCGAAGGTCAAGACGGAGCAGACCGCCCTGTCGGCCTTCCAGAATCTGAACGCGACCCTTCAGGCGCTCCAGACCAGCGCAGCGGGGGCCGCGGCCACGAACGGCCTCAACCTGCTCACCGTCTCGAGCAGCGACTCGTCGGTCACCGCGTCGGCGACCACTTCGGCGTCGCCGACGTCCTTCTCGCTGCAGGTCGACCAGATCGCGCAGGCGCAGGTGTCCGTCACCGGCGCCATGACGACGTGGCCCGACGCGGGCGGCGCCATCACGATCGTGGACTCGACCGGCACGGCGCATGGCATCACGGCCGCGTCCTCCAGCATCTCGGACGTGGTCGCCGCGATCAACGCCGCCGGGGTCGGCGTCACCGCCGCGCAGGTGGCCTCGGGCACAGACGCCTCGGGCAACCCGCAGTACCGGCTTCAGCTCACCTCCACGCAGACCGGCGCCGCCGCGGCGTTCCAGGTCTACGCCGGGACCAGCGCCGCCTACACGGCGGGCACCGCCACGAACCTCCTCACCCAGCCCGGAGCGGCCACCGTCACCGCCGCGCAGGACGCGCAGGTCACCCTCTGGCCGGGCACGGCGGCAGCGCAGACCGTCTCCTCGGCCACCGACACCTTCGCGGATCTCGTCCAGGGCGTCGCCGTGACCGTCACGAAGCCGACCACCACCCCGGTGACGTTGACCTCGAAGATGGACAGCACGAGCATCGCCTCGACCGCGTCCTCCCTGATCTCGGGCGTGAACACCCTGCTCTCCTACATCTCGCAGCAGTCGGCTGTCTCCACGACCCAGAACACCGACGGGTCGAGCACGACGACCACCGGCACGTTCACGGGCAGCCTCCTGATCCAGGAGGTCTACCGGGGCCTGCAGTCGGCGGTCTCCGCCCCGGTCGGCCCCGGCGGGACGATCTCGCCCGCCACGTACGGGATCGCGATCCAGTCCGACGGCTCGATCAAGTTCGACAGCGCGAAGTTCCAGGCCGCGCTCGCGAGCGACCCGTCCGGCACCATCGCCGCCGTGCAGACCATCGCCTCGCGCGTGCAGGCGGCCAGCGCCACGGCCTCCGACCCGGTGACCGGCACGGTGACCGCGTCCATCTCGTCGCAGCAGACCCAGATCTCCAACGACCAGTCTTCGGTGAGCAACTGGACGACGATGCTCGCGGCCAAGCGCAAGCTGCTGACGGCGCAGTACACGGCCCTCGTCACGACGCTGGGCCAGCTCCAGAACGAGCAGAACTACTTGACCCAGCAGATCAACGCGATGAACCCGTCGTCGAACAACTGACGCCGGACTCTCCCCAGAAAGCTCGAGGATCGACATGCCTACAGCGGCACAGACCTACCGCGACAACGCCATCCTCTCCGCGTCGCCGTCGCGCCTGCTCACCATGCTGTACGACCGGCTGCTGCTCGACCTGAACACGGCGAAGGACGCGCTCGACGCCGGCGACCTCGCTGTCGCCGACTACCGGCTCACCCACGCGGTCGACATCCTCAGCGCGCTGGCGGGCTCGCTGCGCCTGGACGTCTGGAACGCGGCCGAGAGCCTTCTCGGCCTGTACATCTACGTGTCGAACGCGCTGATCCACTGCCGGGTGACCCGGGATGTCACGCTGGTCATCGAGGCCGTGGCGCTGCTGGAACCGCTCCGCCAGGCCTGGCACCAGGCCGCGGACTCCCTGTCGGCGGGGACCTCGTGGGAGGTCGACGCCGCGGACGACAACAGCGAGGTCGTGGCGATTGCCTGACGACGGCGGGTGGGCGGAGGCGCTCGACGCACTCGAGGCGCGCGCGGCGCAGGCGGCGGGGCCGGAGGCCCTCGAGCCATGGCGCCCGGACGCGCCCCTCCCCGCACTGCCGGCGGCGCTCGCCGAGCGTGCGCGCGAGGTGCAGGCCGCGCAGCAGCGCGCGATCGACGGGCTGCGCGATCAGCAGGAGCGGATCCGCGCCGAGCTGGAGTCGCTCGGCACCGTCCAGACGCCGCGCACGGACGCAGAACCTCCGGTCTACCTCGATCTGATCGGCTAGGACGCTAACGGCCCCGCCGATCCTGCCGATAGGCCACTACGAGCACGGATCGCTCGCCGCGGGCCACGGATCGGCCTCCTCCTGGGAATACCACGATTCATGAGGTGAGCCTTGCTCGATTCCGTGACGATGAACGCGATGCACTCCGCCCTCGACGGCTATGCCGCGGCGCAGACCGCGATCTCGAACAACATCGCGAACATCAATACGCCCGGCTACCACGCCCAAGTCGTCGACTTCGCGTCCGCCCTGGAGAAGTCGGTGGCGGCCCACAGCGGCCAGCTGCCCGCCTCCGCCATCGCGGCGACGACGAGCATGGACCCGACCCGGCTGAACGGCAACAACGTCTCGCTCGAGCAGGAGACCCTCGCCGAGGTCACCAACGGCCTGAAGTTCCAGGCGGCCTCGCAGGCGATGTCCCAGCAGTTCAGTGAGCTCCGCGCCGCTGCGACGGTGAACTGACCATGAGCTACGACGCCATCGGCATCTCCGGCACGGGCATGACCCTCAACCAGACGTGGCTGGACTCGATCAGCGACAACCTCGCGAACATCAACGACACCACCTCCCCCACCAACCCCGCCTTCCAGGAGCGCTTCGTGCAGGCGCAGGCGAACCCCGGCATGAACGGCGTCTCGATCGGCGGCGTGGTCTACGGATCGTCCGCGGGACAGCTCGTCTACTCCCCCGGCGACCCGAACGCGGACTCGCAGGGCTACGTCAAGAAGACCACCATCGACATGGCCAGCCAGATGACCGACCTGATCGAGGCGCAGCGCGCGTACCAGGCGAACTCGAACGCGGTGAACGCCGCCAAGGACATGTACCAGTCGGCCCTCCAGATCGGAGCCAAGTGATGAGCATCCCGGCCATCGGAGCACTCTCGCTCGGAAACGTCCAGCAGCCGACTCCCGCCGTCGCTCCCGCCTCGTCGGGATCCGGCGCAGGCGGCTTCGGCGCCGCGCTGACGGGCGCGGTGAACAACCTCCAGCAGCTGCAGAGCACGTCCGACGCGGCGAACGTCAAGGCGGTCACCGGCAACCTGAACGACATCCAGGACGCGACCGTCGCCGCGGCCCGCGTGCAGACGACGGTGCAGCTCATGGCGACGCTGCGCAACCAGGCCGTCGACGCGTTCAACACGATCATGCGGATGGGCGGGTAGGTGCCGGCCCGGCTCCAGGCGATCCTCAAGCGCGTCGGCGCGACGATCGCCGGCTTCAGCTTCGCGCAGAAGACCGTCTCGGTCCTCGCGCTCCTCGTGCTCACGCTCGGCGTGACCGGCCTGTCGGTCTGGCTGACCCAGCCGCAGTACGTCCCGCTGTTCAGCGGGATCTCGGCCTCCGACGCCTCGGCCATCACCACGCAGCTGCACACCGACAACGTGCCGTACCAGTTGACGGACGGCGGGGCGACCATCCTCGTGCCGCAGGCGCAGGTCTACCAGGAGCGCCTGAAGGCGGCGGCGGCCAACCTCCCGACCAGCAGCAACCAGGGCTACTCCCTGCTCGACAACATGGGCGTCACGACCTCCGAGTTCCAGCAGGACGTCACGTACAAGCGCGCGATGGAGGGCGAGCTCGCCAGCACGATCGACGCGATGCAGGGCGTCAAGACCGCCTCGGTCAAGCTGGCGATCCCGCAGCCGACGGTGTTCACCGACCAGGCGCAGGACCCGACGGCGAGCGTCTTCGTCGACGAGAGCGCCGGCACCACCCTGACGCCGGCGCAGGTGCAGGCGATCGTGCACCTCGTCTCGTCCTCGACCGTGGGCATGAAGCCCACCGACGTCTCCGTCATCGACGCCGCGGGCAACGTGCTCTCGGCCATGGGAGGAGCCACCGCAGGCTCGACCGGCGACCAGGCGAAGGCCTACGACAGCGCCGTGCAGGCCAGCGTGCAGTCGATGCTCGACAAGGTGCTCGGCTCGGGCAACTCGACCGTCGTCGTGAGCGCGCTGATGGACAACTCGACCTCCACGAAGACGACCGACAGCTACAGCATCCCGACCGGCGCGCCGCAGACGAGCTCGTCGTCGCAGAAAGAGACCTACACCGGCACCGGAGCTGCGGCCCAGTCCGGCGTGCTCGGCACCAGCTCCACGACGAACGGGGTCTCGAACACCGCGGCGAACAGCGGAGGCAACGGCAGCTACAGCTCGGAGAACACCACGAGCGACAACGCGCTGGACAAGACCAGCGTCACGCAGCAGATCCCGGCGGGCGGTGTCCAGCGGCAGACGGTCTCCGTCGCGGTCGACAGCGCGGCGGCGACCAAGGCCGGGGTGAGCTCGAGCCAGCTCCAGCAGATGGTGGCCAACGCCTCCGGCGTCGACACCTCGCGCGGCGACGCGGTGGGCGTGCAACTGGTCAACTTCTCGCAGGCGAACGCGCAGGCCGCGAAGCAGGCGCTCGCGCAGGCCCAGGCGCAGACGCAGCAGGCGCAGCTGGACTCGTGGATCCGCACCGGCCTGATCGCCGCGGGCATCGTGGTCGCGATGATCGTCGCGCTCATCGTCTTCCGCCGCCGCCGCAGGAACGCGGAGGTCGACGGTGGCGACCGTTACGAGGAGCTGGCCGCGCCGACCCTCGCCTTCACGCAGGTCGCCGCGCCGACCGTGCCGCTGACCACCCCTCCGCCGACGCCGGCCGCCGTCGAGTCGGAGCAGCGCAGGGCCGAGATCGAGCAGCTCGCCGTGGACGACCCGCGTCGTGCCGCGGACTTCCTGCTCAGCCTGATGGGTGAGAAGGAGCCGACGCCGTGACCGACACCAAGACGGCGCCGCTGACGGGTGCGCAGAAGGCCGCCCTGATCCTGATGAACCTGGATCAGGCGGCGGCGGCGCGCGTCATGCAGCAGTTCAGCGAGGCGGAGTCCGAGGAGATCGCCGCGGAGATCGTCGCGCTCAAGCGCGTGGACCGCCAGCAGGCCGAAGCGGCGCTCGTGGAGTTCCACGAGCTCGCCGTGCGGCAGCAGGCGCGTGTCAGCGGCGGCCGCAGCGCGGCCATCGGCCTGCTGGAGGCGTCCTTCGGCACCGAGCGCGCCGCCGGCGTGATGTCCCGCGTGGCGTCCTCCCTCGCCGGGCGCGCCTTCGAGTTCCTGGACACCGCCGACCCCGCGCAGGTCGCACTCCTGCTCGACGGCGAGCTGTCGCAGACCATGGCGACCGTGCTCGCCCATCTGCGCGCCGACCAGGCATCGCGGGTGCTCGCGGCGCTCAAGCCGGAGATCCGCACCGACGTGGCGCACTGCATCGCGACCATGGGGAGCGTGAGCCCGGAGGTGGCGCGCACCGTCGCCGACACGCTGCGCAGCCGCGCCGGTTCGGTCGTCAAGACCAAGGACCAGCAGGACGCCATCGGCGGCGTGCAGCCCCTGGTGGACATCATCAACCGGTCGAGCGTCGCCAACGAGCGCGCGCTCCTCGACGAACTGGACCAGCGCGATCCCGACCTGGCCGCCGAGGTGCGCTCGCGGATGCTGACGTTCGCGGACATCGTGAAGCTGGAGCCGCGCGACGTGCAGCAGGTGCTGCGCGGCATCGACGTCTCCATGCTGGCGATCGCCATGAAGGGCTCCCCCGAGGCGACCAGGGACGTCATCCGCGCCAACCTCTCGGAGCGCAACCTCGAGGTGCTCGACGAGGAGTCGTCGGTGCTCGGCTCGATCCGGCTCTCCCGGGTCGAGGAGGCCAGGGCCGAGATCGTGCGCGCCATCCGCGACCTCGAAGCGGAGGGCACGATCACGGTGCACCGCTCGGACGAGGACGAATATGTCGAATAGTGCGTTCGCCCCGGTGCGGTACCCCGAGCTCGGGTCGACCGGCACGGCCGTCGCGGCCGGAGCCGGCGGCGCGTCGAGCGCGCGGGCCCGCGGGTTCGCGGCCGGGTACAGCGAGGGCCTGCGGCGCGCCGAAGCCGAGTTCGCGGAGGCCGAGCGCGTCCGGCTCCAGCACTGGCAGGCGGCGGAGGCGGAGTCCGCTGCGGCGACCCGGCGCGCCCTGGCGGCGCTCGCCGCGGCCGCCGAGGGCGTGCGCGCTCTCGCCGTCCCCGTCGTCGCCACCGCCGACGACGCCCTGGTGGAGGCGGCGCTCGCGCTCGCCGAGGCCATCCTCCAGCGCGAGGTCGCCGAGGGCCACGTCGAAGCGGCCGACACGTTGCGCCGGGTCATCGCCGCGACTCCGGCCGGAGAGCTGGTCTCGGTGCGGATGCATCCGGACGACGCCGCTGCCGTCGCGCAGGAGGTCGGCGCCCTCCCGGAGATCGTGGCCGACCCCTCCATCGCGCCGGGCGACGCTGTCGCCGTCCTGCGCGACGGCTGGCTGGACGCCCGGATCGACGCGGGCCTCGAACGGGCGCGCACCGTCCTGACGGGAGACCGCGCATGACCGGGTACGCGCCGGGAGGCGAGCGGCTGGCGCCGGCGGTCCGCGCGGCAGCGCCGGAGCGGATCGGTCGCGTCTCCTCCGTCGTCGGCCTCGGCATCGAGGTGGCCGGACTGGAGGGCGCGGTCGGCGACCTCGTCGCGATCGGCGAGCCGGGAGCGGACACCGCGGCCCAGGTCGTCGCCGTGCGCCCGGGCCTGCTCACCTGCATGGTGCTGTCCGGAACGGCGGCGCACCCCATCGGCACGCCCGTGCGCACCGCGCCGGCCGCTCCGGCCGTCCCCGTCGGCGACGCCCTGCTCGGCCGGGTCATCGACGGACTCGGCCGTCCGATCGACGGCAAGGGACCCCTTCCTCCGCTGCAGCACGTCGCCCTGGCCAAGACCGCGCCCGGTCCGCTGGAGCGCGCCAGGATCACGTCGCCCCTGCAGCTCGGCGTGCGCGCCCTCGACACCCTGGTGTCCACCGGCCGCGGGCAGCGGCTCGGCCTCTTCGCCGGCTCGGGCGTGGGAAAGTCGTCGCTGCTGTCGATGATCGCCCGCGGGACCGACGCCGAGGTGTCGGTGATCGCCCTGATCGGCGAGCGCGGCCGCGAGGTGCGCGAGTTCATCGAGGACGACCTCGGCCCCGACGGTCTGGCCCGATCGATCGTCGTCGTCTCCACCTCGGACGAGCCCGCTCTGATGCGGCTGCGGGCCTCCCTCGTCGCGACCCGGATCGCGGAGTGGCACCGCGACCGCGGCCAGCACGTCGTGCTGATGATGGACTCGCTGACCCGCGTCGCCATGGCGCAGCGCGAGATCGGCCTCTCGGCCGGAGAGCCCCCGGCCACGCGCGGCTACCCGCCGTCGACGTTCTCCACGCTGGCCTCGCTCTTGGAGCGCGCCGGAGCGGCGGCCACCGGATCGATCACCGGGCTCTACACGGTCCTGGTCGACGGCGACGACCACAACGAGCCCATCGCGGACGCGGCGCGTTCGATCCTCGACGGCCACGTCGTCCTCGACCGCGCGCTCGCGATCACCGGCCACTTCCCCTCCATCGACGTGCTGGGCTCGATCTCCCGGCTCGCCTCGAAGATCACTCCCCGGGACCGGCTGGCCGACGCGACGGCGCTGCGCGCGGTGCTCTCCGCACGCCGGAGCGCCCAGGACCTGCTCGACGTCGGCGCGTACAAGCCGGGTGCGAACGCCCGGGTCGACGCCGCGGTGCAGTTCGAGGCGGCGATCGACGGCTTCCTCCAGCAGGGCATGGATCAGCAGTCCACGGCGGACGGGGCGTGGGATTCGCTCCGCGAGCTGACCCGGGCGTTCGGAGCGGCCGCATGAAGCGATTCGGACTGGCGGGGCTCCTGCGCGTGCGCGACCTCGAGGAGCAGCGCGCCGCGGCGGAGCTCGCCGAGGCGAACCGGGCGGTGGACGCCGTCCGCGCCCGGGGATCCCGGACGCGCGCGTCGCTGGCCGGGGTCCGGTCGGAGGCCGTGGACGCCGCCACCCTCTCGGCCGTGGTCGCCGCACGGGCGAGCGCCCAGGTGCTGCTCGGCGAGCTGTCGGCCCTGCACGAACTCGCGGCCAGGGAGGCCGGGGAGGCCCGGTCGGCGCACGGCGCCGCGCGCGCGTCCGCCGTCTCGCTGGAGAAGCTCCGGCGGCGGCACACCGATTCCGAGATCGCCCGCGAGCTGCGCGAGGAGCAGTCCGCCCTCGACGAGGTGGCCATCCAGGGTTGGCGCGAGAGCAGGAAGGACGCGGTATGAGCATCACGGAGGCCGTGGGGCGCATCCAGCAGATCGAGTCCCAGATGGTGCAGCTCGCCGGCGGGCAGCCGGCGCAGACCGCGCAGACGACCAGCGCCGCCGCGTCCGCCTTCGCGACGAGCCTGGCCGCGGCGACCGGGACGACCGGCGCCCAGGTCACGCCGGCGGCCGGGCAACAGGCGTCGAACGGGACCACCGGCGCGGACATCGTGGCCGACGCCCGCAAGTACCTCGGCGTCCCCTACGTCTTCGGCGGCACGACCAGCGCGGGCCTCGACTGCTCCGGGCTCGTGCAGCGCGTCTACGGCGATATGGGGATCTCGCTGCCGCGACTGGTCTCCGGCCAGTCGACCATCGGCCAGGCCGTGCCGTCGCTCGCCGACGCGCAGCCGGGCGACCTCATCGTCTGCAACGGCGGCGAGCACATCGTCATCTACGCGGGCAACGGGAAGATCATCCAGGCGCCCAAGCCGGGCGGCTCGGTCGAAGAGATGGACAACTGGATCTCGCCGTCGAACGTGGTGACCATCCGCCGGATCGTGCCGACCGCCACGGCGGCCACATCGGCGACCATGTCCGCGTCGTCGGCCGCGGCGCTCGCGTCGCTGCTCGGCTCCGGCGGCTCCGCGTCGTCGCTCGCGTCGCTGCTCGGGTCGAACGGTGGATCGTCGGTCCTCGGCCTGCTCGGTTCGAGCGGAGGGTCGGCGCTCTCGGGGCTCCTCGGCTCCGGCGGCGGCAGCGCGCTGGCGGCGCTGCTCGGTCAGAGCTCGGGGGTGAACTCGTGAGCGCGGCGGTCTCGGGATTCGGCGCCGCAGGCGCCGCGGGCGCCGCCGGGCTCCTCGCACCGGTCGCCTCGGATGCGGCGTCCGCCGGCGGCATGTCGTTCGGAACGGCGCTGCTGTCCGCACTGGCCGCCGACCCGGGCACGTCGAATCCGACCACTCCCGCACACCCGTCGCCCTCCGCCGACGCGGGTTCGGCGGAGACTCCCGCCGAAACCGGCGCCGCGACACCGCCGACGGTTACGCCCGCTCCGGCTCCTGCCGTTCTCCTCGGCCTCGCCACGCCCGCCGCGCCGGCCGTGCAGGAGGCTGTGACGTCGACGGCCCCGGATGCGGGCTCCCACGGAAAGCAGCCCGCGTCCCCGCGCGCGGCGGGCGCGGAGCTCCGCCATGACGCCGTCTCCCCCGCCATCGCCGACGCACTCGGCGTCGGGCAGCTCGCGGTCCAGCAGGCGATGAACGTCGCGCAGCTCCCCGTCGCACCGATCCCCGCTGACACGTCGGCGGCGGCACCGGCGGCGGCTCCGGCCTCGTCCGCGGCTGTCGACGCGGTGGCGGCGACCTCCGCGCCTCCTGCTCCTGCTCCGACCCCCGCTCGTGATGCGAGCGCGCAGCCGATCGAGCCGGCGACGGTCAGCGCCGGCGCCCAGCCACCCGTGGCGCCCCTGGTGACCGCGCCCGCCCGCCCGACCTCCAAGACGCCGTCCGGACCGTCGGCCCCGGTCGCCGAGCCCGCGACCGTCTCCACGGCGACCCCCATGCCGGCGCAGGCTCCGGCAGCGCCGACCTTCGCGACAGCGCTCGCCGCCGCAGCCCCTGCGGCCCCCGCGGCCTCCACCGCTCCGACCCCGGCTCCCCCGCTGCAGCAGCAGCTCGCCCAGCCGGTGATGACGCTCGCGCGCCAGCCCGACGGCGACCACGTCGTGGTCGTCCGGGTCGCGCCCGACGACCTCGGCCCCGTCACCGTGCACGCGCGGGTCAGCGACACGGGCGTCCACATCGAGCTGTTCGCGCCGAGCGACGACGGCCGGGAGGCCATCCGCCAGATCCTCACCGACCTGCGCCGCGACCTCAACGCGACGACGGCGAACGCGTCGGTCTCCGTGTCCGACCAGAACGCGCCAGGCGCCCAGAGCGACGGCGGAGGCCGGTCCCAGTGGGCCTCCGCGGACGAGCGCGGATCGGCGACCACGGCGGACAGCCTCGACGAGCAGGCACCCGCCTTGCGCGACATCCCCGTACCGGCCCGCGTCCTCCCGGGCGCCCGAACCCTCGACATCGTCGTCTGACCGCGAAGGAGAGCACAGCCATGGTCAACCCCGTCTCCACCACCGCCACCGACCCCACCGCGACGACCTCGCTCTGGTCGACGCAGCCCACCCGGGCTCCGCACCAGTCGCTGACAGCTGACGACTTCATGCAGCTGCTGGTGACGCAGCTCAAGAACCAGGACCCCAGCTCGCCGATGGACTCGGCCGCGATGGTCCAGCAGACGACGCAGCTCGGGATGATGCAGCAGATGACGGCGATCGGCTCCAGCAGCAACACCGCCCTCAACCTGCAGATGCAGACCGCGGCCGCCGACCTGATCGGCAAGACCGTCATCTACAACGACGCCGCCGGGAAGTCCCAGACGGGCGTCGTCACGGGCGTCTCGTTCTCGGGTGCGACCCCCACCGTGTCCGTCAACGGCGGCACCTTCCCCCTCTCCGGAATCCTCGGCGTCCAGCAGACTCCGGCCTCCTAGTCCCCACCACCGAAAGGCACACTCCCATGCTCCGTTCTCTCGACTCCGGCGTCTCGGGCCTCCAGGCGCAGCAGACCATGCTCGACGTGGTCGGCAACAACATCGCGAACGTCAACACCACCGGCTACAAGTCCTCGTCCGTCGAGTTCGAGGACACCCTCTCCCAGATGATCGGCACGGCTTCCGGGCCGCAGGGCAACCAGGGCGGCACCTCGCCGGCCCAGGTCGGCCTCGGCGTGCGGGTCGCGGCGACCGCGACCAACTTCACCGAAGGCGCCGCGCAGACCACCGGCGTCGGCACCAACCTGATGATCAACGGCGACGGCTTCTTCATCGTCAACAACGGCGGCCAGACCCAGTACACGCGCTCCGGCGCGTTCACCACGGACGCCTCCGGCAACCTGGTCAGCCCGGACGGCGCGATCGTGCAGGGCTGGTCCGCGACCAACGGCGTCGTCAACTCGTCCGCCCCGGTCTCCAACATCACCCTGTCGACGACCGGCCTGTCTGCGGCCCGCGCGACCTCGAACGCCGCGATGACCGGCAACCTGGCCGACGACGCGGCCGTCGGCGCCACCGTCAACAGCCAGGTGACCGTCTACGACGCGAACGGCGCGCAGAGCAACCTGACCATGACCTTCACCCGCAACGCCACAGGCGGCTGGGACGTCTCCGGCGCCGACGCGGCGGGCAACACCGCCACCGGCACGGTCACGTTCACGAACGGCGCGATGACGCCCGCCCAGAGCCTCACGGTCGGCGGCGTCACCGTCGACGTGTCGAAGATCACCGGCTTCGCGGGCTCGGGCGGCGTCAACTTCGCCTCCCAGAACGGGACCGCCGCCGGATCGCTGCAGTCGTTCTCGATCGAGAACGACGGCACGATCATGGGCGCGTTCTCCAACGGCGAGAAGCAGGCCGTCGGCCGCGTCGCCCTCGCCAACTTCACCAACCCGGGCGGGCTTCAGAAGGCCGGCAACTCCAACTTCATCGCCACCCCGAACTCCGGGCTCCCCCAGGTCGGCCAGGCGGGAAGCGGCAGCCTCGGCACGATGACCAGCGGCGCGATCGAGGGCTCCAACGTCGACCTGGCGCGGGAGTTCACCAACCTCATCGTGGCGCAGCGCGCGTTCCAGGCCTCCGCCCGGGTGATCACGACCTCCGACGACGTGCTGCAGGAGCTCCTGCAACTGAAGACGCAGTGATCCTGAGCTAACGGATCCGCCCCGGCTGCCGATAGGGGAAGGCGAGCACCTCCGTCAGGGAGGCGACCGATCCCTTCCCCTTTCTGCGGAGTCTTCATGATCACGGTGACCAGGCTGAACCACGTGCCGTTCGCCGTGAACCCGGACCTGATCGAACGGATCAACGCCGACCCCGACACCACTCTGACGATGGTCGACGGCGTGCGCTACGTGGTGACGGAGACGATGGCCGAGGTCATCGACCGGATCGCCGCGTTCCGCGCGGAGGTGCTCGATCGCGCATACCGGCTGGGACGGCCGGCCGACACGGGCGAAGGGAGCTGAGCATGGATCTGGCAATGATCATCGGGATCGTCGCGGCCTTCGGCTCGCTGTTGACGATGGTGCTGATCGAGGGCGAGAGCCCCGCGGCGCTGCTCCTCATCGGGCCCGTCGTGTTCGTGCTCGGCGCCACCGTCTCGGTCGGAATCGCCGGCGCGACGCTGAAGGACGCGATCGACTCGTTCAAGGCCGTCCCCGGGGCGATCAAGGGCAAGAAGCCCGACTTCGCCGGCACGGTCGCCACCCTGCTCGACCTGGCCGACGTCGCCCGCCAGCGCGGGCTGCTCTCGCTGGAGTCGTCGGCGGAGGAAGTCAAGGACCCGTTCCTGTCGAGCGCCCTGCAGGGCGTGGCCGACGGCGCCGACTCCGAGGACCTGCGCATCCTGCTGGAGGACCAGATCGCGACGTGGTCGAAGGCCACCCGCGTCTCCTCCTCGTTCTTCGCGGCGCTCGGCGGCTACGCGCCGACGATCGGCATCGTCGGGACCGTCGTCTCGCTCACCCACGTGCTCGGCAACCTCTCCACGCCGGACAAGCTCGGCCCGATGATCGCCAGCGCGTTCGTAGCCACGCTCTGGGGCCTCCTCTCGGCCAACTTCATCTGGCTGCCGCTCGGCACGCGCATGCGCCGGCTCGCCGAGCTCGAGGCCGAGCGCCGACAGATCGTCGTGGAGGGCGTGCTCGCCATCCAGTCCGGCACCTCCTCGCGCGCGCTCTCCGAGCGTCTGACCGCGATGGTCCCCTACAGCCCCAAGCTGAAGCGCGCTAAGGGCAAGAACGACGCGTCCGCCCCGGTCTCCGAGGCGGCGCCCGCGGTCGGGCCGTGAGCCGCGGACGTCGCAGGCCGGCCGCGGAGCACGGCGAAGGACACGCGAACGACGAGCGCTGGATGGCCTCCTACATGGACATGGTCACCGTGCTGATGTGCACGTTCATCGTCCTTTTCTCGATGTCCTCGATCGACGCGCACAAGTTCAACGAGCTGAAGAACTCGCTGCAGACCGGCTTCGGCCAGGTGGTGAGCCAGAAGGTCGACACGGCCAAAGGCGTGATCGTCTCGGCGAAGGACGCCGATCCCACGCCTGCGCCGTCGTCGGCCTCCACCGCTCCCCCGCTGTCGCCCCTGGAAGCGGCCAAGCTGGAGGTCGAGGACCTGCGTGCGATCGAGGCGGCGATCAACGCCCGCCTGACCTCCCAGGGCCTGCAGGGGTCGGTGTCGTACACGATCGACGCCCGCGGCCTGACGATCGGGCTGATCGGCGGGAACGCGTTCTTCGACTCCAACCTCGCGACGCTCACCCCGCTCGCGGTGCGGATCATCGACAATGTCGGGCCGGTGCTGTACCCGACCTCGTACACGATCTCGGTCGAAGGGCACGCCGACACCCGGCCATCCGGTCCGCCCTACGCCACCAACTGGGACCTCGCCGCCGCGCGCGCCATCTCGGTGCTGCGCCGGCTCACCGATGTCTCCGGCATCCAGGCGACCCGCATCTACGCGGTCAGCGACGGCTCCGCCACGGCGACGGCCAGCGGGTCGGACGCGGCGCAACTCGCCCAGGACCGTCGCGTCGACATCGTCGTCCGGTCGTCGAAGCCGCAGGAGGTGCGCGACCTCATCCCGGGGATCGTCGCGAAGGGAGCAGGCGGATGAGCCAGACGCTGACGCAGCCGGCCGAGCGGGAGGTGCGGCCGTACGACTTCCGCCGGCCGACCACCCTGGCCCGCGAGCACTCGCGCGTGCTGGAGCTGGCCTTCGCGACGTTCGCGCGACAGTGGGGGACGCAGCTGACCGCGAAGGTCCGCGTGCTGTCGCAGGTGACCTGCGAGCAGGTCACCATGCACACCTACGACGAGTATGCGGCTGCGCTGCCGTCGAGCACCGCGATGGTGCTGTGCTCGATCAGCGACGTGGACTCGCGCGGCGTCATCCAGCTGCCCACCGGAGCCGCGCTGCGCTGGGTGAACGCGATGCTGGGCGGCAACCGCCCGCTCCCCCTGCTCGACCGTACGTTCACCCCGATCGAGCACGCGCTGGTCGTCGGCCTGATGAACGACGCGCTCGAAGACCTGCAGTACTCGCTCGGCCCGCTGTTCACGAACTCGGTGCGGATCGACGCCATCCAGTACAACTCGCAGTTCGCGCAGGCGGCCCCCACCAGCGAGCTGATGATCGTGGCGCGCTTCGCCGCGCGCGTCGGGGAGGACGTCGCGGAGGCGACCATCGCCCTCCCCGCCCGCATCCTGCTGGAGCGGCTGGTCGAGACGAACCCGACCGTCGAGGTCGACAACGCCAAGCAGCTGCTGCACGCGCAGCTGGCCCAGGTGCCGGTCGAGGTGAGCGCACGGCTCGCCTCCGCGAACGTCACCCCGGCCTCCGTGCTCGGCATGGCGGTGGGCGATGTCATCCGCCTGCCCCACCCGGTCAGCCGGCCGATCCAGGTCGCCGCGGGTGGCGAGCCGGTCGGCACCGCCGCGATCGGCGCCGCGGGGTCGCGGCTCGCTGTCGTCGTCACCACCGCTGAGGACAACCACTGATGGAGAGAACACCGATGCCGCAGAACGCATATTCCGCCGCCGCGCAGACACTGACGCATGCCCCGCTGGGAATAGGCGAATTGACCGTCTCGGCCGACCCGGCGGCGACCGAGGTTCCGGCGACCGCCGCGACCGCCGTCGTCGCCACCTTCATCGGCTCGCCGTCGGCGGAGCTCGCGCTCGCCGTCCGCGACCCGGAGGTCGTCCTGTCGGAGACGGGCGGGCAGCTCGGGGTCGGCCTGGCCGACGTGCTCCAGCCGGCTCTCGCGACGGCCGCCGAGCAGCTCGGCTCCGGCGTGCTCGGCGACTCCCGGATCGAGGACGCCGCGCACCTCTTCGCCGACGCCGCGGCGCACCGCTTCACCGTCACCGACCGGTCGGGCCAGGAGGTCGCCTGGTTCGCCATCCGCGGCGAGGCCGTGCGCGCGTCGTCCGCGGCCACGTCCGACGTCGCCGGACGGCTCGGCCGCATCTCCAACGTCGAGATGGCGCTCACGGTCGAGATCGGCCGCACCCGCATGTCGGTCCGCGACGTGCTCGCCGTCGAGCCGGGCACCGTGATCGAGCTGGACCGCTCCGCCGGCTCGCCCGCCGACATCCTGCTCAACGGCCGCCTGATCGCCCACGGCGAGATCGTCGTCGTCGACCAGGACTACGCCGTGCGCGTCACCCAGATCCTCGACACCGCCGACGCCCTGGTCTGACCCGTGGACACCCTCTTCACCGCGCTCCGCGTCGCCGTCTCCCTCGCGCTCATCATCGGACTGATCTGGTTCGTTCAGCGCCGGAGCGCGAAGTGGAGCCGGAAGAGGAGCAAGCGGCCGATCACGGTCATCGGACGGCAGTCGCTTGGCGGCAAGTCGCGGGTCGTGATCGTGGAGGCCGACGGCACCCACTTCGTGCTCGGCGTGACGGACAGCTCGGTCGTGGTGCTGAAGTCGCGCGAGCTGGACACGTTCGCGGACGCCCTGGCGGAGCTGGAGCTGGAGCAGGCGGAGCGGGTCGAGCCGACCCCCGGGGTCGAGCCGGCCAGCACGCCCGAGCCGACACCCACCTTCGCGCAGGCGATCACCTCCCCCGACACCTGGCGGAGGGCGGCCCAGTCCCTCCGAACTCCGCGGTGAGCACCGCAGCGCTCGCGGGCACGCGCCGCAGCTACGCGCGCCCGATCGTCCTCGCGCTGCTGGTGCTCGCCGCGGTGATCGGCATCGTGCTGCTCACCGCGGGCAGTGCGCACGCCGTCCCGACGCCGTCGCCCACGCCGCCGGCCGGGCCGTCCGGTCCCACCGGCGGCTCCGGCGGCGCGACCATCGCGATCAACGGCATCAACGGCACGCCCGCCGACACCATCGTCACCCTGCTCGGGGTCACCCTCATCTCGGTGGCGCCGGGCCTGCTCGTCATGGTCTCGTCGTTCACCAAGGTGTTCGTGGTGCTCTCGATGGCTCGCAATGCGCTCGGCCTCCAGTCGGTGCCGCCGAACCAGGTGCTGGCCGGGCTCGCGCTGTTCCTGAGCCTGTTCATCATGGCTCCGACCCTCACCGACATCAACGTGCACGCCGTGCAGCCCTATCTCGCCGGACACCTCGACTTCGGGGGCGCGCTCCAGGCCGCCGAGGCGCCGCTGAAAGCCTTTCTGGGCGCCCACACCCGGCAGGAGGACATCGCCCTGATGACGCGCGCCGCAGGCCGCGCCAATCCGGCGAACCTGCACGCGGTCCCGCTGACCACCCTGGTGCCGGCGTTCGTCATCTCGGAGCTGCGGGCGGCCTTCATCATCGGCTTCGTGATCTACGTGCCGTTCCTCGTCATCGACCTCGTGGTCTCCGCGGGCCTGATGTCGCTCGGCATGATGATGCTCCCGCCGGTGATGGTGTCGCTGCCGTTCAAGATCCTGCTCTTCGTCCTCGTGGACGGCTGGGGCCTGATCATCCAGTCCCTCGTCGCGAGCTACAAGTAGGGGGCTGACCGTGAACTCCGCCGCCGTCCTCAAGATCGCCACGCAGGCCCTGTTGCTCATGGCCCAGCTCGCCGCGCCGATGGTGCTGACCGCCCTCGCCATCGGCTTCGCCGTGTCGCTCATCCAGTCGATCACGCAGATCCAGGAGGTCACCCTCTCGTTCGTGCCGAAGGCGATCGGCGTCTCCATCGCGCTGATCGTGTGCGGCAACTGGATGATCGAGCAGCTGGTGACCTTCACGCAGTACCTGTTCCAGCAGATCCCGACGCTGCTGGGAGGCTGACGATGAACATCCCCGTCGACCTGAGCGCGATCGAGGCCACAGCGCTGGTCTCGGTGCGCATCCTGCTGTTCGTGCTGATCGCGCCGCCGTTCTCGTACCAGGCCTTCCCGCTGCAGATCAAAGGAATGCTCGCCGTCCTGCTCGGGCTCGTCGTCGCGCCGCAAGCGGCCCAGCTCTACTCCCCCGGCTCGACCGGTCAGTTCCTGCTCGACTTCGTCGGCGAGGCGGCGACGGGCGCCGTGCTCGGCTTCCTCGTCTACCTCGTGTTCTCCGCCGTGGAGTCCGCCGGCTCGCTGCTCGACTTCTCCAGCGGGCTCCAGGCCGCGCAGCAGTACGACCCGGCCGCGGACATCAACGCGGCCCAGTTCTCCCGGCTGTTCCAGATGACGGCGCTGGCGCTGCTGTTCGTCAGCGACGGGTACCAGCTCGTGCTCGGCGGCCTGGTGCGCTCCTTCACGGCGGTCCCGCTGACGATGTCCGTCGACTGGCGGTCGGTGACGCAGACGCTGAGCGGGTCCGTCACCCAGATGCTGCTCGCCGCGCTGCAGATCGCCGGCCCGATCATGGCGGTGCTCTTCGTCGCGAATGCCGCGCTGGGCCTGCTCTCCCGGGTGGCGCCGGCGCTCAACGCGTACTCGCTCGGGCCCCCGGCGCTCATCCTCCTCGCCGTGGTCCTGTGCGCGATCGGCATCGTCGCCCTCCCGCTGATCGTCCAGGCGCTCGCCGGGCAGGCCGTGCACGCGATCGGGGGTCCCTGATGTCCGCTCAGGAGCGTACCGAGCAGGCCACCGAGAAGCACCTCAAGTCGGTGCGGTCGAAGGGCCGGCTGCAGAAGGCCCGCGACCTCCCCGCCTGGCTCTCCATCGGCGTCGCGGTGGCGCTCATCCCGATGATCATCGGCAGCGCGCAGCAGGCGGCCGAGTCGCAGATCTTCGGGTTCCGCGACATCATCCGCGATCCGACGCCCGCGGGCGCGCTCGCCGCCCTGGGCACGGGACTGCTGTCAGTCGCCGGCACGGTGTGGCCGCTGCTCGTCGTCGTCGCCCTGACGATCATCGCAGCGACGGCGGCGCAGGGCGGCATCCACATCAAGAAGCTGCGGGCGCACTTCGAGCAGTTCGATCTGCTCAAGGGCGTCCGCAACATGTTCGGCGCGCGCAGCGCGTGGGAGCTGGCCAAGACCCTCGGGAAGGCCGCTTTGGTCGGGATCGGGCTGTACGTGGTCGTGCAGGGGCTGATCCCGCTCGTGCTCCAGACCGGCGCGCTCTCCGTGCCCGGACTCGTGGCCGCCGCGCAGAGCTCGATGGGCTCGCTCCTCCAGCTCGCGATCGGCGGCGGCCTGCTCTTCGCGGCCATCGACCTGGTCGTGGTGCTGCGCCGCAACCGCACGGCGAGCCGGATGACCAAGCGCGAGGTCAAGGACGAGCACAAGAGCGCAGAGGGCGATCCCATGATCCGGGCGCAGCGGCGCAGCAGGCAGCTCGCGATGAGCCGCAACCGCATGATCGCCGCCGTCGCCGACGCGAGCGTCGTGCTGGTCAACCCGACCCACGTCGCCGTCGCGCTGAAGTACGAGCCGGGCGCTTCGGCGCCCAAAGTGGTCGCCAAGGGCGCGGACCTGATCGCGGCCCGCATCCGCGAGGAGGCCCTGGCGAAGGGCGTCCCGATGGTCTCCGACGTGCCCCTGGCCCGGGCGCTGCACGCCGCCTGCGACCTCGGCCAGGAGATCCCGGCCGAGTTCTTCACCCCGGTCGCCCACGTGCTCGCGTTCGTCATGGCCCTCAAGCGGCGCGGCGGATCGCTCACCGACATCCACACCCTGCCCGCCGCGCAGCGGGCGCGGACTCCGATCGACACCAGGAGGCTGGTCAACTCGTGAAGAACAAGAACCTGTCGCTCCTCGCCGTGCCGATCGGCGTCGTCGGCATCGTGCTCCTGCTGGTCGTCTCGATCCCCGCCTGGCTGCTCGACACGCTCATCGTGGTCAACATCGCCTTCGCCCTCGTCGTGCTGCTGACGACGATGTTCGCCCGCAAGCCGCTCGACTTCTCGGTCTTCCCGTCGCTGCTGCTGATCGCGACGCTGTTCCGGCTGGGGCTCAACGTCGCCTCCACCCGCCTCGTGCTCGGCCAGGGCTACGCCGGCCAGGTCATCGAGACGTTCGGCAACGTCGCGGTCGGCGGCAACATCATCATCGGCGCCGTCGTGTTCCTCATCCTCGTGGTCATCCAGTTCGTGGTCATCACGAAGGGCGCCGAGCGCGTGGCGGAGGTCGGCGCGCGGTTCACGCTCGACGCGATGCCCGGCAAGCAGATGGCGATCGACGCGGACCTCAACGCCGGACTGATCACCAACACCCAGGCCAGGGAGCGCCGGGCCGAGGTCGCCGCCGAGTCGGACTTCTACGGCGCGATGGACGGCGCCTCCAAGTTCGTCAAGGGTGACGCGATCGCCGGCATCCTCATCATCGTGATCAACGTCATCGGCGGCATCGGGATCGGGATGCTGCAGAACGGCATGCAGATCACCGACGCGCTGAACAAGTACACCCTGCTCACCATCGGCGACGGCCTCACCGCGCAGATCCCCGCGCTCCTCATGGCGGTCTCCACCGGCATGATCGTCACGCGGTCCGGCGCCGACTCCGACATGGGGTCGACGGCCGGCAAGCAGCTCGCCCAGTCGCGGGTCGCGTTGGCGATCTCCGCCGCGGCCGCGATCGCCCTCTCGCTCATCCCCGGCATGCCGATGATCCCGTTCCTCGCGGTCGGCGGCATCCTGATCTGGGCGGCTCAGCGGATCAAGGCGCGCGCGGCGAAGGCGGCGGCGGCGGAACGCGAAAAGGCGGTCGCGGAGAAGACCACGGGTGCGAGCGACACCACCGACGACCTCCTGGAGCACATGCGCGTGCACCCGCTGGAGATCCAGCTCGCCACGGACCTGATCGACATCGTCTCCGGCGGCTCGGACGACCTGCTCGGCCGGGTGCGCGCGCTGCGGCGCAAGCTGGCGATCGAGCTCGGCATCGTCGTCCCGCCTGTGCGGACGCGCGACAACGGCGAGCTGCCCTCCTCCACCTACGCCATCACCGTGGCCGGCGTGGAGGTCGGCCGCGGCCAGGCGCCGCGCGGCAAGGTGCTCGCGCTCGGCGACGACCTCAGCGCGCTCGCCGGCGTGGACACGATCGAGCCGGTGTTCGGCCTCCCCGCCAAGTGGATCGCCGCCGAGCTGCGCTACACGGCCGAGCTGTCCGGCGCCACGGTCATCGACCGGGTCTCCGTCGTCGTCACCCACCTCTCGTCGGCGGTCACGGCCAACGCCGCGCGGCTGCTGTCCCGCGAGGACGTGCGCGTGCTGACCGAGGGCGTGAAGCGGGTGAACCCGTCCGCGGTCGAGGAGCTCGTCCCCGCGCTGCTCAGCCTCGCGGAGGTGCAGCGCGTGCTGCAGGGACTCCTCGCCGAGCGGGTGCCCATCAACGACCTCGCTCGCATCTACGAGGCGCTCACGCTCCGCGCGAAGGTGTCGCTCGAACCGGAGGGACTGGTCGAGGCGGCCAGGCTGGCGCTCGGCGCCGCGCTCTCCAACCCGTACGTGGACGACGGCACCCTCCACGTGATCACCCTCGAGCCGATGCTGGAGCAGGCGATGCTGGAGGGCCAGCGCCAGACCGAGTACGGCTCCCAGCTCGTGCTCGATCCCCCGGTGCTCGAGCAGGTCCTGACGGAGGTCCGCTCCGCGGCCGCCGAGCACGAGGGCGCCGTGCTGGTCTGCGCGCCGCAACTGCGTCCGGCGGTGCGCCGGCTCATCGCCGCGCAGGCGCCCGCCCTCCCCGTCCTGTCCTACAACGAGGCCACCACCTCCCCCGCGCCCATCGAAACGATCGGAGTAATTCGAATTGTCACCCCGACTCTGGCCTCATAACGCGTGGCGTCCGAAGAAGGACCTCCACGAGCTCGCACCCTCCGACGTTATCGCCGGCCTGCTGGCCGATGCCGATGAGCAGGAGGTCCGCTTTCAGCACGCGAGCGGTGCCTCCCAGTTCGCCCCCTCGCAGTTCGAACAGGTGATGGAGGAGATCATCGCCGAGACCGATCCCGAGGCGCTCGTCCCGGACCGGTACCTCCCCGTCCCGGTGGAGCCGACGACCATCGTCATCGACCCGGTTCCCGTCCCCTCCCCCGCCCGGCAGCCCGAGCGCTTCGAGGAGCCGACCCGTCCGGCGCCGCGGCTCGCGACGAACCCCGGCGATCTGGTCTTCGTCTTCGGCCTCCGCGAGGACGCGCTGACCGTCGCGCGGGCGATGGCGCTCGCCACCCCCGTGATCGAGGTCGCCGTGGCCGGCACCGTCGGGCGCACCGGCTCGCGTCACGTCGGCGGCCGCCGGGAGGCCCTGCAGGCGCGGGCGGACGGCGTCCGGCGCAACGGGTCGACCATCGTCGCGATCGGCGTCGGCGAGGCGCCGGCCGACGCGTCGCGCTACGCCGGCATCCTGCACGACGTGGTCCCCGACCAGGTCTGGATCGCCGTCGACGTCACCCGCAAACCCGAGGACACCCGGGTCTGGGCGAACCTCGTCGCCGAGGCCGGCGACGGCGTCGATGCGATCGCCGCGATCGGCGTCGCGCACACGACCACGCCGGACTCGACCTCCCTTCTGGGGGTACCTGTCGGGTGGTCCGACCGCTAAGCGTCGTGCACGAACTATCCACCTGTGGATAACTCTGTTGAAAAGCGGTGGAACAACCGTGCTCAGGTGTGGAGGACACGCCCGAGATTAAAGGTCTCTCATGTTCGCATTCAGGATGAAATGCCGCATGATCAGCATTTTTGCTTCCATTCTCGGAGATTCGAAGACAGCTTCGAAATTACACAGCCGTAATTCACACCCTGTGAAGGCCTGTGGATGATCATGTGCGAAACACCCCCGGAATAGGGTGGATCGTGCCCATTCTCACCGAGCTCGTCCCCACTGTCCTGGGCGTCGCGCTGCTCGCGCTGCTGGCCACGGCGGTGCTCGCCGCGTACCGCGTGCCGCACCGCTGGGCCCCCGCGCTCGCCATCCTCCGCGGCGCCGCGCAGCTCGCCGTCATCAGCCTCGTGCTCGCCGGCGTCATCACCGAGCCGGTCTGGGTCGCGCTGGCCCTCCTGGTCATGTTCGGCGTCGCGGCGTCGACCGCGACGCACCGCATCGGCTGGTCGCGCGAGCACGCGCTGATGATGAGCACGGCGATGTTCACCGGCGTGGTGATCTCCTTCTCCGTGGTCTTCGTCACCGGCGCGATCGAGTTCTCGTCCCGGTACGCGCTCGCCATCGGCGGGATCGTGATCGGCAACTCGATGAGCATCGCGACGCTCGCCGGCCGGCGCTTCACGGAGGCGGTCGACGACCGCTGGGACGAGGTGGAGGGCTGGCTCGCTCTCGGCGCGACACCGCGCCAGTCGACCCTCGAGCAGGCCAGGGGAGCGGTGTACTCGGCACTCATACCGTCGGTCGACCAGACCAAGACGACGGGACTCGTGACGCTCCCTGGCGCGTTCGTCGGCGCGATCTTCGGCGGGGTCTCGCCCCTGGAGGCGGGCCGGTTCCAGGTGGTGGTGCTCGCGGCGATCATGGCGGCCGGGTCGATCACCGCAGTGATGGTCGCGGCCTGGCTCGCACCGGTGCGCGTCCGCCCGGCCCGGCTGCGCTGACGGGGATCGGACGGGCCGACGGGGGAGTGGGCGACGCGTCGGTCGCCCGATAGGCTGGATCAATGCTGGTATTGACCCGGAAGGTCGGCGAGCGCGTGCTCATCGGTGACGACATCGTCGTCACGATCCTCGACGTCCGCGGCGATGGCGTGCGGGTCGGCATCGACGCTCCGCGTGGGATCCGCATCCAGCGCGACGAGGTCGTCAAAGCGGTCGGCGAGGCGAACCTGGAGGCGACCGCCCCGGCCGTCGGTCCGGATGACGCCGAGACACTGATCAAGCGTTCGCTCGGGCTCTAGCGACGCCGCGCGGACCGGCGGGTGCCGGGCAGGCATGACGGCGTCCGAGCTCCCGCGCCGGGCGACGCCCCGCGTGCCCCTGGCTACCCGCGCGACGCGTTCCGGGTGAAAACTCGCGGCTGACGACCCCGCCCGCGAATGCCAGCGGGTCCACGAACCCTCCCGTGCCGCGCGCCAGGCTGCGCCACTCCCCGCCCTCCACCGCGGTTCCGCGCGCCGTCCGCCCACCCAGCGCCCACCCGGATGTCTGAACACCGGATGTAATGTCACTCGCCAGTGTGAGATTGAAATACATCGATGGTGGGGTGGACTAATCGTGAAGCTGGTTTCCGCGGCGATCTTCGTCGTCGTCAGTGCGGCGTTCGGGTGGCTCTGGTGGAGCGCAGGCGGTCCGAGCTGGTACGGGATCGCCGTCACCGCGCTCCTGGCGACCAAGCTCCTGCTCTCGTGGCTGCACCGCCCCAAGAGCGTGGAGACCGCGGAGGACCGCCGGCGGGTCGACGCGCTCGCCGTGGGCGTCGCCATCCCGATGTACAACGAGGACCCGCAGATGCTGCGGGCCTGCCTCTCGTCGTTGCTGGCTCAGACCAGACCCGTCCGGACGGTGGTGGTCGTGGATGACGGATCGCGCACCGGTTCCGCCGTCGAGGAGGCGCGCAGCTGGATCCCGTCGTTCGCGGAGCGCGGGATCGCGCTGCAGGTGGTGGTGTTCGACGTCAACCGCGGCAAGCGCCAGGGCCTGATGGAGTGCCTCGACCGGCAGCCGGAGGCCGAGCTCCTGCTCTGCGTCGACTCCGACACCGTGCTGGACGAGCGCGCGGTGGAGAACGCGATCATCCCGTTCACGAGCGAACGGGTGAAGGTCGTGACGGGTCTCGTGCTCGCCATCAACTACCGCAGGAACCTGCTGACCCGGCTCACCGACCTGCGCTACGCGAACGCGTTCCTCTTCGAGCGCGGGGCGTACTCGACCCTGCGCTCGGTGCTCTGCGCCTGCGGTTCGCTCGCCGTCTACCGCACCGAGGTGATGCGCGCACACCGGGAGGACTTCCTCACGCAGACGTTCCTCGGGGTCCCCGCGGTCGTCGGCGACGATCGCCGCCTGACCAACTACGGCCTGCTGGAGGGCGACGCGCTGCTGCAGCCGGACGCGATCGCCTACACCGCGGTGCCGGAGCGGTTCGGTCACTACCTGCGTCAGCAGATCCGCTGGAACAAGTCGTTCTTCCGGGAGTCCGTCTGGGTGCTGCGCTCGCTGTCGCCGCGGAAGGCGGCGTTCTGGCTCACGTTCGTGGAACTGCTCACGTGGGTGGTGTTCTCTCTCGCCATCATGCACGCGGTCCTCCTCGCCCCCGTCGTCAACGGCAGCGCCCCGTTCGTCGGCTATCTGCTGTGCGTCGCCCTGCTCGCCTACGCGCGCTCCATCCGGTACCTCGACCTGCCCGGCGCCGCGCGCAGCCTCGGCGATCGGGTGAGCGGCTTCCTGCTGGCGCCGCTCTACGGGCTGCTGCACGTGTTCGTCCTGATCTGGCTGCGGCTGTACGCGCTCCTGACGCTGAGGAGCAACCGCTGGGGGACGCGGCGCGGGATCGAGGTGGCGCTGCCTGCGGAGCACCGGGTGGACGGCGTCGACGTGCGCTGACCGCGATCGGCTGGAACAGCGTCAGCGCCGCGGCGTCCAGCCGGGCGGATGCGGGAACTCCAGCGCCGCCCGCTCGCGGTCGGCCTCCGCCGACCAGCCCTGAGCGGCGCCCTCGGCGTCGAACCCGCCGCGTGCGACGCGGAAGCCCAGGTCCTCGTGCTGCGTCCGCGGCGAGCCGCCGCGGCGGACCGAGGCGCGCACGCTCCAGGCGTCGTCGGCGAAGCCGCCGCCGCGGAACACCCGGTAGTCGTCGTAGCGGGCCGGGTCGAGGTAGTCCCAGCACCACTCCCAGACGTTCCCGAGCGTGTCGAACAGGCCGTTCAGGTTGGGGAGCCGGCCGCCCACGTCGTGCGGCGCGCCGAGACCGTCGGCGCTGGTCCAGGCGACCTCCGCCAGCGGGCCGTAGTGCGGACCGGTGGAGCCCGCGCGGCAGGCGTGCTCCCACTCCGCCTCGGTCGGGAGGCGGTAGCCGTCGGAGTCGACGTGCCAGGTGACCTCCTCGCCGTCGAACGAGTAGGCCGGGTCCAGGCCCTCCCACTCCGACGCGGCGTTGCAGAACCGGATGGCGCGCAGCCAGCTGATCCCGGTCGCGGGGCGGCGGGGATGTGCGGCCGGCTCGCCGATCAGCTCGGCCACCTGCTCCTCGGTCACCGGGAAGACGCCGATCTCGAACGACTCCAGCTCGACGGTCCAGCGGCGCTTCTGCCGGGCATCGTGGAGCTGCACCGCTCCGGGCGGGATGTACGCCAGGTCGATGTCCGCGCCTTCCACGGTGCCCACCCTGCCACAAACACGAACGCCTCCGGGCCGTCTGTACGGGACAGGCCGGTCCGGAGGCGTCGGTGGGGAGTTACGCGATGCCGCCGCCGTCGGCGACCAGCGCCGTACCGGTCACGTACGACGACTCGTCGCTCGCCAGCCAGACGACCGCCGCAGCGATCTCCGACGGCTCGCCCATGCGGCGCAACGGGCGGTCGGCGGCCTCCGCGAGGAAGGAGCCGGCCTCCTGACCGAGCTGGCGGGCCTCGTCGCGGAGCATCCCGGTGTTCACGTCGCCCGGGTTGATCGAGTTCACGCGGATGCCCTGCGGGCCGTGGTCGATCGCCAGGGCGCGGGTCATGTTCACGACGGCGCCCTTGGAGGCGCAGTAGGAGATGGCCTGGCCGCCGCCCTTGAGTCCCCAGCCGCTGCCGGTGTTGATGATCGAGCCCGCGCCCGCCGCGGCCATGATCGGGACGACGTGCTTGCACATCAGGAAGACGCCGCGGACGTTCACGCCGAAGACGCGGTCCCACTCCTCGACGGTCGTCTCGACGGCGGTGGTGCGGCGGATGATGCCCGCGTTGTTGAACGACACGTCGACGCCGCCGAAGGCCTCCACCACGGCGGCGACCACGCGCTCCACGTCGGGCTCGGAGGACACGTCGGCGCCGAGCGCGATCGCCTCGCCTCCGGCCGCGCGGATCTCGGCGGCCACGGCCTCCGCGGCCTCCAGCTGCAGGTCGACGACGGCGACGCGCGCGCCCTCCGTCGCGAAGGCGAGGGAGGTGGCGCGGCCGATGCCGCCGGCCCCTCCGGTGACGATGGCGGACTTGCCGGCTAGACGCATTCGGGTTCTCCTTCGATGGGGGCCGCTGACGCGGCACTGACAGGGTAGAGGCTCGCGGTGGCGGGCCCGGTGGTCACGCTGACGTGACCGGCCAGCCGCCGGTCGAGAGCCGGGTCGCCGGTGTCGACCAGGAGCGGCCGGCCGGCGAGGTCGATGAGCTTCTGCTCGGTGGCGACCACGAGCAGGGGATCGGCGCCGAGCGCGGCGATCACGCGCGCGGAGAGCTGCTGGTTGCCGCGGCCGAGCAGGAAGCCCTGTCCGCCGATCACGGTCACGACCGCCCGCGCGGCGTGGGCGCGGACGGCGTCGAAGGCCTGCTGCTCGGTGACGTCGCGGGCGAGAATGAGGCCGTCCTGGACGATGTCGACGCCGAGCGGGGAGGTGTCCAGCCCGAGTGCGCGGCCGAGCTCGACCGTGGTGCCGCCGGGGCCGAGCAGGTAGCGCACGCCCGGGAGCATGCGGTCGGCGGCGCCCGCTGCGGCGCGGCGGACGGCCTCCCGGGCGCTCGTGGGCGTGGCGGCCTTGCGGGCCTGCGTGCGGCCGGCGGCGACGGGCACGGGGACGAGCGCGAACAGGCGCGGGTCGGGGCGGCCGCTGCGCAGGAGGTCCTCGTCGAGGTCGAGCACCTCGGCCTCGGCGGTGGGCAGCGGCGCGCGCATCCAGTCGGCGGCGAGGGCGCCCGCCGCGGCGGGGCCGACGGCGAAGCAGCCGGAGTACATCTTGACGCCGGCGGGGATGCCGAGGACGGCAGTGCCGGAGGAGTGCGGCAGGCCGCGGGCGACGTCCCGGGCGGTGCCGTCGCCGCCGGCGAACAGGACCAGGGAGGCTCCGGCGGCGCGGAGTGCGGCGGCGGCGCGGGCGGTGTCGTCGGGGGTGGTAGCCGACGATGCCGGAGCATATGCCACCTGCGGCATAAGCCCGGCCTCCCGCACGACATCCTCCCCCAGTGCACCCGCCGCCGTCAGAACCGTGGCGCCTGGCCGGGCGGCAGCGAGCACGCGCAGCGCCTGTGCCGCCCGGTCTCCGGCGCGGCGACGGCCGCCGCGGCGCAGCGCCTCACGCTGCACCGCGACGCCGTCGCTGCCGGCGAGGCCCGCCGGCCCGCCGACGCCCGCGACCGGGTTCACGATCAGGCCGATCGTCACACGACCGCTTCTTCCAGCACAGCGGCTGCGGGTGCGGATACGCCCTCCCCGAAGTGCTTCCGCCGGTACGCGCGCCACGTGACGGCCCAGCGCTCCGGGTCGTCCAGGTCGTCGTGGTGCGTGTGGTGGACGGTCTGGTTGTGCGGAGCCGTCCGGACGACCTCCGGGGTCTCCCGCGCCTCGCGCGCGACCTCGGCGAGCACGCGCGCGTACTCCTCCAGCTCGGCCTTCGAGTACGACTCGGTCGGCTCCAGGGTGAACGGCTGCGGAACCACATACGGGTGGTGGCTGGTCCAGTAGTGCATACCGAAGTCGCTCGCCCGGATGCCGATCTCCTCCGAGCTGATGCCGGTCTCCTCGAACAACTCCTGCCACGAGTAGCGCACCTGCTCGATGCGCCGGCGGCCGGTCGCGTACGGAGCGCTGGCGCCGGGGATGTCGAGGACGAGCTTCATCAGGTAGTTGTTGTTCAGCACCGCCGTCTCGGCCACGGCGCGGAGGCCGGGGGCGCCGAGCGCGCGGATCCACGCGTAGGTGCGGACGATGTTCGGGATGACGCCGTAGAAGGGTGCGACCGAGCCGATCGACTGCGGCCGATCCGCGTCGAGCACGTACTGGTCGCCGACCTTCTCCACCACGGGGCCCGGCAGGAACGGGGCCAGGGCCTCCGACACCGCGTTGGCGCCGGAGCCGGGGCCGCCGCAGCCGTGCGGGGTGCCGAACGTCTTGTGCAGGTTGAAGTGGCACACGTCGAACCCGGCGTCGCGGGCGCGGGTGATGCCGAGGATGCCGTTCGCGTTCGCCTGGTCGTACGAGGCCAGCGCCCCGACCGAGTGCGCCAGCTCCACCCACTCGCGGATGCGCGGGTTGTAGATGCCGGTGTCCTCCGGGTTGGTGACCATGATCGCGGCCGTGCGCTCGGAGAGGGCCGCACGCAGCGCCTCCACGTCGGGGTAGCCGTCGGCGTCCGGGAAGATCGTGATCACCTTGTACCCGGCCATCTTCGCGGCGGCGGCGTTCGACGGGTGCGAGAAGATCGTGGTGATGACTTCGTCGCGCTGCTCGGCCTCGCCGCGGGAGGCGTGGTAGGCGCGGATCATCGAGATGTTCGCCCAGATCGCCTCCGAGCCGCCGCTGGTCTGCAGCGAGACCCGGCTCATGCCGGAGATCTCGGCGAGCATCCGCTCGGTGCGCCAGACGATCTCCAGGACGCCCTGCGCCGACTCAGGGTCCTGCAGGGGGTGGAGGTCGGTGAGGTCGGGTGTGCGGATGATCGTCTCGTTGACCTTCGGCGCGTACTTCATCGTGCAGGTGCCCTGGCCCACGTCGACGTTGAGGTCGGCGCCGAGGTTCTCCTGGCTGAGCCGGAGGTAGTGCTTGAGCACGCGCATCTGGCCGAGCTCGGGGAGCGCGGGCGCGGAGGCGCGGCGCAGGGAGGCCGGAAGCTCGGCGACCACGTCGCCGACGGCGGCGCGCACGCCGTCCTCGGTGCGCGATGGGATGACGCCGCGCTCGCCTGGAGCGTGCAGCTCGAAGACGATCGGCTCGTCCCAGCGCGCCTGGTGGAACCGGCGCAGCGGGGGCTTGGGGGCGATGGGGAGAGTCATCGTGCGTTCTCCTTCAGGGCGGCGCCGAACGCGGCGGCCAGGTCGTCGATGTCGGTCTGGGTGTTCTGCTCGGTGACGCATACCAGGAGACGCATGTCATCCAGGGCGAGGCCGGGCTCGAAGCCGCGGGCGCGCAGGGCGGCCACGATCTCGGGGGCGGTGAGCGCGGCGTCGCGGAGGTCGAGGACGAACTCGCGGAAGTGGATGGCGCCGTCGGCGGCCTCCACCCCGGGCAGCGCGGTGAGCGCCTGGCGGGCATATGTCGTTCTCGACATGAGCGTGTCGCCGAGCTCGGCCATCCCCTGCGGGCCCATCAGCGAGAGGTACACGCCGGCGGCGATGCCCCACAGGGCGGCGGCCGTGCCGACCCACTCCTTACCCTCCTCGCGGACGGCGAAGGAGGTGCGGTCGTAGGCGACATCGCCGAAGCCGTACTCGCCGGGGACGTCGGTGGACTCCAGCCCGAACAGCCGCGACGGCATCTCCATCACGAACCGGGTGTCGTCACGCACGGCGATGAAGCCGCCGTGCGCGCCGCCGAACCAGGGGTGGAGGCCGAGCGACTGGATGTCGCCGTGGACGATGTCCGCGCCGAGGTCGGACGGAGAGGCGAGCACGCCGAGGCCGATCGGGTCGGTGCCGGCGACGAGGAGCGCGCCCATCTCGTGCGCGGCGGCAGCGAGCTCGGCGACCGCTGTCTCGAGCGCGCCGTGGAAACTGGGCGTCTCGACCCAGACGGCCGCCGTGTCCGCGCCGATGAGGGCGGAGGCGGCGGCCACGTCGGCGACGCCGTCGACGGTCGGGACGACGGTGAGGTCCGCGACCGGCAGCAGGTAGTCGCGCACCTTGGACAGCTTGTCCGGGTGCGCGTCGCTGACCAGCAGGATGCCGCGGCGCCCGGTGATGCGGGTGGCCATGGCCAGCGCGGTCGCGGCGGCCTGGTAACCGTCATAGGTGGGTACGTTCACCACGTCGAGGTTCAGCAGCTCGCCCATCAGCGACTGGTACTGGAACAGCGCCTGGAAGCGGCCGTGGTCCTCGTACGGCTCGCCCGCGTACGCGGTGAGGAACTCGCTCCGGTTGATGACCTCGTCCACGACGGCGGGCACCGCGTGGTTGTACGTGCCGGCCCCGAGGAAGAGCCGGCCGGGTTCCATCGCGCGGTTGCGGCGCAGCAGCCCGCCGACGTGGCGGACCAGGTCCTGCTCGGCGATCAGCGGCTCCGGCAGGTCGAGGTCGCGTCCGAGCCGCAGGTCGGCGGGGACGTCGGCGTAGAACTCCTCGACGGAGGATGCGCCGACCGCGTCGAGCATGGCCTGCCGCGACTCGGGCGCCGTGTTCGGCACGTAGGGATGGACGAAGGGGTGGGTCATGCTTGCCTCTCGCTGTCGGTACGGGTCGGGTGCTGGATCACGGCGACGCCGAACGCGTCGAGCGGCAGTCCGTCGCCGGCGGCCGCGCCGGTGAGCAGGTCGGTTCCGCCCGGGATGCGCGGCGCGGTCCGCGCCTCCCGGCCGTGGTTGAGCACGAAGGTGAAGTCGGTGGTGCCGTCGGTGCGGGTGACGACCTCCAGCGCGGTGTCGGGCTCGCGGGCCGCGACGCCGGCGGCGGCGAACACCTCGGCGAGCACGGCGCGCATCCCTGCCTCGTCCAGGCCGGCGGCCAGGTACCAGGCGGCGCCGTCGCCGTGCGCGCGGCGGGTGAGGGCCGGGAGGCCGGCGAGGTCGCCGTCCGCGAAGCGCGCGAGCGTGTCGGTGCCCGCAGCGGCCTTGACCCACTCGCCCCAGACCCGGGTGGAGTGGACGACGCCGCCGAGCTCGACGGTCCGGTGGCCTCCATCGGGCAGCGGCCACCACTCGTCCACCTCGACGCCGAGGAGGTCGCGCAGCGGTCCGGGGGCGCCGCCCGGGTGCACCTGCTCGCGGTGGTCGACCACGCCGGAGAACGGGCCGACGACGACATGGCCGCCCGCGGCGGCGAACGCGGTCAGCGCCGCCGCCTGCTCGGCGGTCGTCGCGTACAGGTTGGGGACGAGCACCACCCGGTGCGAGCCGAACGGCCCGGCCGCGCGGGCGACGTCGACGGGCTGGCCCAGTGCGTACGCCGCGGCGTGCCAGGCGCGCGCCTCGGTCAACCAGTCCAGCCGCTGCGACGGCATCGACTCGGTCTGCGTCACACCCCACCACGCGTCCCAGTCGGCGACCAGCGCGACCGAGGCGCGCACCCGGGTGCCGCGCACGGCCTCCAGCTTCTTCAGCTCCGCGCCGAGCGCCTTCGACTCCTGGTAGCTGCGGCTGCGCTCACCGCGGTGGCCGAGCATCGCCGAGTGGAACTTCTCCGGCCCGAACTTCGCCTGCCGCCACTGGAAGAACATCACGCCGTCCGAACCGTGCGCGACCGCCTGGAGGCTGCCGAGCCGCAGCTGGCCGGGAGCCTTGGGCACGTTGACGTCGCGCCAGCTCACCGCGCTCGGCGCCTGCTCCAGCAGCAGCCAGGGCCGGCCGTCCTTGAGACTGCGCATCAGCCCGTAGTTGAGTGCGGCGCCGACGTGTGCGTGCGGGTCGGCGGGGTCGGGATAGGCGTCGTCGGTGACCAGGTCCTCGGCGTCGGCGAAGTCCCAGTAGTCGAGCTCGCGGAACAGGCTCATGAAGTTGGTGGTCACCGCGACCTCGGGTGTGACCTCCCGCAGCACGTCGACCTCGGACTGGAAGAGCTCCAGGAGGGCGTCGGAGGAGAACCGCTCGAAGTCCACGACCTGCGCCGGGTTGATCGGCCCGGTCGCGGTGCGCGGCGGCTCGATCTGGTCGAAGCCGAGGTAGTGCTGGCCCCAGCAGCTCGTTCCCCAGGCCTCGTTGAGGCCGTCGATGTCGACGTAGCGGGCCTCCAGCCAGCGGCGGAAGTGCCGGGCGGACTCCGGGCACCAGCAGCGGGCGACGTGGTCGCCGTACTCGTTGGAGACGTGCCAGAGCGCGAGCGCCGGGTGCTCGCCGTAGCGTTCGGCGAGAGCGCGGGTGAGCCGGAGGGCGGCCTCCCGGAACAGCGGAGAACTGGGGCAGTACGACTGCCGTGACCCGAACTCCAGACGCACGCCGTCGGCGTTCCAGGGCAGGACCTCGGGATGCTCGCGCACGAGCCAGGCCGGGGGAGTCGCCGTCGCGGTGGCCAGGTCGACCTTGATCCCGTTCGCCCAGAGGAGGTCGATGATCCGGTCGAGACCGTCGAAGTCCCAGCGCCCGGGCTCCGGCTCGAGCAGGGGCCAGGAGAACACCGGCAGCGTGACGATGTTGACGCCCGCCTCCACCATCAGGCGCACGTCCTCGGCCCAGACGTCTTCCGTCCACTGGTCGGGGTTGTAGTCGCCGCCGTAGGCGAGTGCGTCGAGCCGGATGCTCCGGGGCGCGGGGATCGTCATCGGTCTCCTCGTACGTGTCTGTGGTCAACTTCTTGTGTCGAGAACGTGTCGACTGTATTCTGTATACAGTAACGCTAAAGGGATCGAAGCGACGGGTCAACCCCTAAGCTGGCGACCACGAGTCCGGCCGGGAGGGTCACATGGCTATCGAGCGCAAGAACCTGCGTTCACAGGTGCGCGAGGAGCTTCTCGCCCGGATGCGCGCCGGCGAGGTCCGCCCGGGGGAGAGCATCAACGAGGTCCAGCTCGCCGCCGAGCTCGGCGTCTCGCGCACGCCGCTGCGGGAAGCCCTCATCGCCCTGGAGAGCGAAGGCCAGATCGAGAGCGAGAACGGCAAGGGCTTCCGGTTCGTGCCGCTGAGCGCACAGGAGTTCGAGGACCTCTGCCCGATCATCGTCACCCTGGAGGGCCTGGCGCTCGACTTGTCCCCGGTGGACGAGCTCGCCGCCCTGGGTCAGCGCCTGGCCGCCCTCGCCGCTGCCTTCTCGGACGACGTCGCCCAGCACGCCGTCGTCAACCGCAAGGACGACGAGTGGCACAACCTCATGCTGAGCGCCTGCCCGAACCGCAAGCTCCTGGAGCAGATCGCCCAGGTCCGCAGCGCCATCCACCGCTACGAGAGCCTCCTCGTCGGCGACGACGTGCTGGTGGAGCGCTCGGCCGAGGAGCACGCGGAGATCGCGCGCCACCTGGTCGAGCGCGACGTGCCGGCCGCGAAGGCCGCGCTGGCGGAGAACTGGACGAACGGGATGCGGCGGCTGCTCGCCGACGCCGGCATCAAGTGGGAGCGGCTGAGCTGACGCGCCACCGGTAGCGTCGCCGGGTCACCGGTAGCGTTGCCGCATGCAGGTCGCCACCGGTCCCACGTCAGCTCCCGCCCACCGCACCGGAAGCACGGTCGTCACCCTCGTCGGCCCCGACGGTTCGCCGCTCGCCGACACGGAGGTGACGGTCGAGCAGCGCTCGCACGCGTTCGGCTTCGGCAACATCGGTTTCGACTTCGTCGAGCACGGCACCGCGGACGCCGAGCCGTGGCTGCGGCTGTTCAACCAGGCGACCCTGCCGTTCTACTGGGGCACGTTCGAGCCGCAGCAGGGCAGGACACGAGCCGCACGCCTGCACGAGACCGCCGCCTGGCTGGTCGAGCAGGGGGTGCGGGTAAAGGGCCACCCGCTCGTCTGGCACACGGTCCAGCCCGACTGGCTGATGGAGGTCGGCGGCGACGACGAGGTCGAGCGCCTGCTCCGGGAGCACGTCCGAGACGTGGTCGCGGGCTTCGCCGACGTCATCCGGCTCTGGGACGCGATCAACGAGACCGTCATCATGCCGGTCTTCGACAACGGCGCCAACGCGATCACCCCGCTCGCCGCCGCCCGCGGCCGGCAGCACCTGATCCGGCTCGCCTTCGAGGAGGCGCGCGCCGCGAACCCGGACGCGACCCTCGTCATCAACGACTTCGACCTCTCGCCGGACTACGAGAAGGTGATCGAGGAGGCGGTGGCCGGGGGAGTGCGCATCGATGCGATCGGCCTCCAGACCCACATGCACCAGGGCTACCGCGGCGAGGAGGAGATCCTGTCGATCGTCGACCGTTTCGCCCGGTTCGGCCTCCCGCTGCAGCTGACCGAGACGACGTTCGTCTCCGGGCACCTGATGCCGGCCAAGATCGACGACCTGAACGACTATCAGGTCGCGTCGTGGCCGTCCACGCCCGAAGGCGAGGCCAGGCAGGCCGACGATTTGGAGCGTCACTACCGCTCACTGTTCGGGCATCCCGCGGTCGAGTCGATCACCTACTGGGGCTTCTCGGACGCCGGAGCCTGGCTCGGCGCGCCGTCCGGTCTCGTGCGCGCCGACGGCTCGCCGAAGCCGGGTTACGACGTGCTCGACCGGCTGATCCGGGACGAGTGGTGGACCGCACCGGCCCGCGTCCGCACGGACCACGCCGGGCGCGTCCGGGTGGAGGGCGTGGCCGGCGGCTACGCGGTCACGGCCGATGCCGCGACGGCGGCCTTCGAGGTGCGCCGCGGCGACGAGTCCGCGGTCCGCGTCACCCCGGCGACGCCCTGACCCTCAGCCCTTCACGGCCCCGCCGAGCAGTCCCGACACGAACTGCCGCTGGAACAGCAGGAAGATCACCAGCAGCGGGAGCGTGGCCAGCAGCGAGCCCAGCATGAGCCCCGAGTAGTCGACGCGCGACAGCCCGATCATCGTGTTCAGGGCGACCGGGATCGTGTACTTGTCCTCCGTGTTGAGCATCAGCAGCGGCCAGATGAACGCGTTCCACTGGCTGACGAAGGTGTAGATGACGAGCGCCGCCAGCTGCGGCCGGGCGATGGGGAGGACTACCCGGTAGAACGTGCGCAGCTCTCCGGCGCCGTCGATGCGGGCGGCCTCGACGATGGTGTCGGGGAAGTCGAGGAACGCCTGGCGCATCAGGAAGATCCCGAACGCGTTCGCCAGGAACGGCAGGATCACCGCCTGGTAGGTGTCGATCCAGCCGAGGCTCGCCATCATCTGGAACAGCGGGACGAGCAGCACCTGCATCGGGATCATCATCGTCCCGAGCACGACGGCCAGGAGGAAGCCGCGGCCCCGGAACCGGAACTTCGCCAGCCCGTAGCCGGCGAGCACGCTCACGGCCGAGCTGAACACGGTGTAGATCACCGCGATCAGGAGGCTGTTCAGCATCACCTGCCCGAACCCGGTCTGCTCCTGCAGCCGGGCGAGGTTGGCCCAGAGCTGCCCGCCGGGAAGGATCGGCAGCGGCCGCGCGAACAGGTCGGCCGTGGTGTGCGTGGAGGCCGTCAGCATCCACAGGAACGGCACGACGCTCAGGATGGCGCCGCCGGCCAGCAGGACGTAGACGGGGACGTGGCGCAGGGCGCGGATCACTTCTTCTCCCTCAGCAGGCGGAACTGGATGACCGAGATGACCCCGGTGATGAGGACGAGCAGCCAGGCGATGGCCGACGCGTAGCCGGGGTCGAACTGCTGGAAGCCGACCTTGTACAGATAGAGGACGGGCGTGAGCGTGGCGTTGTTCGGTCCTCCGCCGGTGAGGATGACGTTCTCGTCGAACAGCTGGAGGGCGCCGATCGTCGAGGTCACCGTGGTGAAGACGATCGCCGGTCGCAGCTGAGGCACGACGACCCGGGCGAAGGTCGTCCAGCGGCCGGCGCCGTCCACGCGCGCCGCCTCGTACTGCTCGGCAGGGATGCTCTGCAGGCCGGCGAGCAGGATGACCATGTTGTAGCCGGTCCAGCGCCACGTGATGGAGGCGATGAGGGCGACGCGCGCCCAGAGCTCGCTGTCCAGCCAGTCCACGGGCGCGACGCCGAACACCCCGAGCAGCTGGTTGACCGCGCCGCCGTCCGTCGTCAGCAGCACGCGGAAGACGACCGAGTAGGCGACGAGCGTGGTCACGGCCGGCAGGAAGTACACCAGCCGGAACCCGGAGCGGAACCGCAGCCAGGTCTGGTTGAGCACGTATGCGAGGCCGAGCGCGATGCCGATCATGAGCGGCACCTGCACGAGCAGGATGAGGAACGCGTTCCCGAGGCTCGTGGCGACGAGCGGGTCGCGGAACAGCCGGACGTACTGGTCGAGCCCGACCCAGCGCAGCTCGCCACCCTGCGTGCTGAAGAAGCTCTGCCACAGCGAGATCACGAGCGGGTAGGCGAAGAAGACGGCGAACAGGATCGCGGCCGGCAGGGCGAACCAGGCGCCCGGTCGCTGGAGTCTGCGCCCCAGCGACCGGGATCCGGCGGACCGTGCCGTGCGACTCCTGGTGACCGTGTCGACGGCGACCATGCTCAGCCCGCGATCGTGCGGCCGGTGGCCGTGGCGATCTGCTGCGCGGCATCCTTCAGCGCGGCGGACGGGTCCTTGCCGCCGAGCACGGAGGCGGCCACCGCGGCTCCCACGATGTCGGTCGCCTTGGCGTTGTCGGACGTGTAGGCGATCGGCGGGATCTTCGCCGTCTGCTCGGCGAACAGCGCGTAGACCTTCTGGCCGCCGAAGTATGGGTCGGGCTGCGAGAAGAAGCCGTCCTTCAGGGCCGGGAGGTAGGCCGGGAACAGGCCGTCCTTCTTCATCATCGACACCTGGTTGGCGCTGTCTGCCAGGGCGAAGGAGACGAAGGAGGCGGCGAGCTGCGGGTTCTTGGCCTGGGCGGGGACGGCCAGGCTGGAGCCGCCGTTGTTGGAGGTGCGCGCGCCTCCCGCCGTGAACGCGGGGAGCTCGGTCACGCCGTACTTGCCGCTCAACTCGGGCGCCTCGCCGGTGAGCGTCGCCGTCCACCAGACAGCCTCCGGTGTGACCGCGGAGTCGCCGTTCTTGGCGCTCGTCACGCGGGCGTCCCAGCCCTTGACGTTCTTCAGGAGGCCCTTGTCGTTGAGCTCCTTCTCCACGCTGAGCGCGGCGACCGCCTTCGGGCCGGACACGGTGATCCGCCCCTTCGCGTCGAACAGGCCGACGCCCTGCTGCTGCAGCAGCATCTGGAACAGGCCGCCGGTCGCGACGTCCGCCGTCACGAGGGTGTGGCCGGTGGAGGCCTTGATCTTCTCGCCCGCGGCGACCAGGTCGTCCCAGGTGGCGAGCGACGCCGGGTCGACGCCGGCCTGCTCCAGGTAGTCCGAGCGGTAGAAGAGGCCGACCGTGCCGGAGTCCCACGGCGCGGCCTTGATCGCGCCGGAGGCGTCGGTGGCCGCGGCCCACTTGGACGGGTCGAAGTCGGCCTTCTTGTCGCCGATCACCGGGGTGAGGTCGACGAAGCCCTTCGGGAACTGGCTGAGGTAGCCGGGCGTGTGGTCGGTCTCCATCGTCACGACGTCCGGGAGGCCGGTGCCGGCCTGGAGCCCGACCGAGAGCTTGTCGTAGGCGTTGTCGTAGCCGACGTCGACCACCTTCACGGTCGTGCCGGGGTGCTTCTGTTGATACTCGCCGGCGAGGCGCTTGAGCGCGGTCGCGGCAGCGTCCCACGACCAGACCGTGATGCTGCCGGACGGCTTCGCGTCGGGGTCGAGCTTCGCGGGCCCGGAGGCGGGCGAGCCGGCCATCGCGCAGCCGGTGAGGGCGAGCACGGCGGCGGCGAGCGGGACGAGGGTGCGCAGGCGTTTCATGGGACTCCTTTGTCGTTGGAACGTGTCGTCGGAACGAGAAATGGAACGGATGGAACGGAAGGACCGGCGCCGCGGACCGCCGCGGACGCCTGGCGGCGCTCAGGCGCTGACCTGCACCGCCAGGTCCACGAACAGCGCCGCCGACCAGCCGAAGGCGGTCGTCGCGCGCGGCGCCTTGGCGCCGGTCGACGGGTTGAAGTACTCGTGTGGGCCACCGCCGTGCATGACGAGACGCAGGGTCTCCTCGACCAGTGCGCGCGACCGGTCGGCATGACCGGAGACCGCGAGGCCCTCGGCCAGCAGTGCGTTGACGTTGACCCACACCGGACCGCGCCACATCCGCTCGTCGGAGTACGACGGCTCGTGGCGCGCCACGGTCGGCACGCTCCAGGTCGTCGCGAAGCGGTCAGGATCGTCCAGGGCGGCGAGGATGCCGGCCACGTAGCGGCCCGGCAGCCGTCCGGTGAGCAGCGGCAGCAGCGAGACGGCCGTCTCCGCGTCGACGGGGGAGCCGTCGCCGGACGAGCGGAAGTAGCCGGCCTCCTCGTCCCACATCGCCTCCAGTAGCGCGAGCGTGCGGGAGGCGCGCGACGTGTGCCGGGCGGCCGCGGCCGTGTCCCCGACCGCGTGTGCCCGCGCGGCCAGCAAGTCGTCCTGCAGGATGAGGTACGCCGCGAGGTCGGGGGACGCGACCGGCAGCTCCGCGTCGAAGACCGGGCTGTCGTCGAGGCCGGACGAGTAGGGGTGGCCGTACTCGGGCATCCCGTCGCCGTCGAGGTCGGAGCGCTCGAACCACCAGTCCTGGCTGCGGGCGACGGCCTCCCACGCGCTGTCGAAGAACGCCGGGTCGTCCACGTAGCCTTCCAGCCGGCGCAGCGCCCAGGCGGCGAGCGGCGGCTTGGTCAGCGGGATGGGCGCGGTCGGGTCCGCGATGGCCGAGCCCGCGCGGCGCAGGTTCTCGCGGTCGCCGGGCGGCAGGTCGTCGCTCGACGCGAGGATGCCCTCGTCGTGGACGACGTCCGGCAGCTGCCCATCGGCGCCCGGGAAACCGAAGGCCAGCTCCAGCTGCTCGCGCGCCAGGTCGGGGTCGCCGTGCCGGAGGCCGGACGCGATGAAATAGGCGTCCCACTGCCAGAGCCCGACGTAGCCGATCTTGGACGGCACGACCGCACGCGCGCCGCGGCCGGGCAGCGAGACGATGTTCGCCCCGAGCACCCACCAGCAGAAGGCGGTCATGTCGGCGAGGTCGGCGCGGACGGCGGGGGTGCGGGCGAACCAGTCGTCCCAGATCCGGGCGGTCGCCGCGAGGGCGTCGTCGTGGGCGCCGCCGCCGGAGACTCCATCGGCGGCGATCCGCACGGCGCCGTCCACCGACGAGAGCCGGAGCACGTCGCCGGACGGGAGGTCGGCCTCCAGCGTCCACGGGCCGACGCCGCCGACGCTCAGCGCGGACGGCCCGTCGAACGTCAGCGTCACGTCGCCGAACTCGATGCGGTCGGGGCGGACCGACGACACCGGCAGCGCGCGTCCCTCGCCGTCGAGCACGCGCAGTGTCCGTACGAGCACGCAGTCGTCCAGATCCCGCTCGTACTCGGCGAGCCGCACGGTCAGCGCGTCCGGCGCCTCACGGTCCCGGAACACCAGGATGCGCGACCCCGGCAAAGTGAACGGCGCCGACACCAGATCGAGGAACGGAGAGACCCACTCGCCGGCGGACAGCACCTCGCTCATCGGCCGCCCAGCCCGGATGCCGCCATGCTGTTCAGGATGCGCCGCTGCCCGATCACGAACGCGATCAGCATCGGGATGGTCGCGATGGCCGACGCCGCCATGATGAGCCCGTAGTTGACCGACCCGAACTGGCCGCGGAAGCTCTGCAGCAGCAGCGGCACCGTGAAGAGGTCCTGCGTGTTGAGGATGACCAACGGCAGCAGGAAGTTGTTCCAGGTGCTGAGCGCCACGATGATCGCGAGCGCGCCGAGCCCTGGCTTCAGGTTGGGGAGGATGATGCTCCAGAAGATCCGCCAGCGGCCGGCGCCGTCGACGATCGCGGCCTCCTCCAGCTCCTTCGGCAGTGACAGCACGAACTGGCGCATCAGGAACACCGCGAACGGGTTGGCGAGCGCGGCGGGCACGATGAGCGCGAGGTGCGAGTCGACCCAGCCGAGCTTCGCCATCAGGAAGTAGAACGGGATGAGCGTGACCTGCATCGGGATCATCTGCGTCGCCAGGAAGACGACGAACAGCACCCGGCTGCCGCGGAACGGGATGCGCGCGAAGGCGTACCCGGCCATCGCGGCGGTGACGAGCGTGCCGGCGACGACGAGCACGGCGATGTAGATCGTGTTCCAGTACGCGGTGCCGAACGGCACGTCGTTCCAGGCGTCCACATAGTTCTGCAGCGTGAAGGGCTGCGGCCAGAAGCTCAGCGGGTCGTTCAGCAGCTGCGGCAGCGACTTGAACGACGTGATCAGCGTCCAGACGAACGGGAACACCATCGCGATCCCGCCGGCGAGCAGCACGAGGTGGAGGACCGCCTTGCGGGTGCGAGCGGCGCCACGGCCGCTGCGCGGGGCGCGCGACTCGGGGGCCGCCGTCGGGGTGGGCGTCCGGAGCTCTGCGGTGGTCATGCTGCACCATCCTCGTAGTGGACGAACTTCTTCTGCGCGGTGAACTGGATGCCCGTGATGATCAGCGTGATGATCAGCAGGATGATGGAGGCCGCGCTCGCGGGACCGAACTGGAACTTCCCGAAGCCCAGGTCGTAGATGTGGTAGACGATCGTCCGGGTCGCGTTGTCCGGACCGGCGTTCGCCGTGAGGATGAAGACGGTGTCGAAGGTCTGCAGCGAGCTGATGAACGCGATGACCGTCGAGAAGAAGATGATCGGCGACAGCAGCGGCAGCCGCACCCGGAAGAACAGGGTGAGCGCTCCGGCGCCGTCGAGCCGTGCGGCCTCGATGACCGCGGGCGAGATGTTCTGGAGGCCGGCCAGGAAGATGATCACGTTGAGGCCCACCGACGACCAGATGGTCACGATGCAGACCGCGAGCAGGGCCAGGTGCGGGTCGCCGAGCCAGTCCGGCGGCGCGATGTGGAAGACGGAGGCGATGAAGCCGCTGATCACGCCGTCCTTGCGGAACAGCTGCTGCCAGATCATGGCGACCGCGACGGAGGAGGTGACGACCGGCGCGAAGAAGAGGATGAGGTAGAGCGTCCGGGTCTTCAGACGCTCCAGCGCGACGGCGAGCACCACCGCGAGGCCGAGACCGATCGGCACCGTGATGATCGCGATCAGCAGGGTGTTGAGGATGGCCCTCCCGAACAGCGGGTCGGACAGCTCCGTCTTGAAATTGTCGAAGCCGACCCAGCTCAGGTCGTTGAGGCCGTCCCAGTGCGCGAAGGCGAGCACCATGCTCGCCACGAACGGGACGACCACGAAGAGCGCCATCCCGAGCAGCTGCGGCCCCACGAAGACGTAGCCCCAGCGCCGGTCGCGACGCCGCCAGGCGGACTCCTTGCGGAGCCCGCCCGGCGTCGTGGGAGGGACGTCGGCCTCGGTGACGACTGCTGTTTCGGCGACGGCCTGCTGACCCACTGCGCTCACGTTCGTCGCCTCACTTGCCGCCGGTCTTGTCGGCGATCATCTTCGCGACGTCGTCGAGCGTGGCCTGCGTGGACTCCTTGCCCTGATACAGCGCCAGCATCTTGTCGCTGATGTCGCTGGAGAGGCCGGGGACGGACGCCTCGGTGGTCGGGTCCTCGAAGCCGATGTCGCGCATGTCGAGCAGCGTCTGCGCGTGGGCCGGGTAGCCGTCGAGGACGACCGAGTCGGCGCCCTTGATGGACGGGACCGCGTTGCCGCCGCCCTTCAGGCGGAAGGTCTGGCCCTCGGCGGAGAGGAAGTTCGTCCAGAAGGTGAACGCCGCGTCCTGGTTCTTCGTCTTGGCGTTGATCGCGAGGTAGCTGACCGCGACGCCGGTCGGGGCGGCCTTGCCGGAGGGCGTCGGCCACGGCGCGACGTCGTAGTTCTCCGGGTCGCCCGCCGCCTTCACGGTGCCGATGGTGTAGCGGCCCTGCACGAAGAAGCCGGCCTTGTGGGTGACGAAGACGCTGTCGGCGCCCGCGCCCTCCGGGAGGGTGTCAGCGACGACGAACGTGCCGTTCTGGAAGTTCTTGGCCAGCACGTCCATCGCCTTGACGCTGGTCGGGTCGGTGTTCGCGACGAACTTCCCGCTCTCGTCGAAGGCCTTCCCGCCCTGCGACGAGATCCAGCCGTAGTGGGTGGACCAGTAGTTCCAGAACATCGAGCCGGTCAGCCCGGCCTTGTGCAGCTTCTGGTTCATGTCGAGGAAGGCCGCGGTCGTCCACTTGCCTTCGGAGGCGAGCTTCGCCGGGTCCTCGGTGACGCCGGCCTTCTTGAGGGCGGCCTGGTCGTACCAGAGGGCGTCGGGGTTGGAGTCGTTGGGCGCCGCGTAGAGCTCGTCGCCCTTCTTCGTCGCGCCGAACAGGCCCTGTGCGAAGTCGGCGGGCTTAGTCTTGCTGGCCGAGGAGTTCATCAGGGAGTTCAGCGGAAGCAGCGCCTTGGAGTTGACGAACTGGCCGATCTTGTCGTCCCCGATGTAGAAGACGTCAGGAGCGGTGCCGGAGGCCAACTGCGCGAGCAGCTTGGTGTGGTAGTCGCCGTAGTCGGCGACCGGCTGGAGCACCACCTTGATGTCGGGGTGCTGCTTCATGAACTGGGTGTCGAAGTCCTTGTACCTGGTGAGTTCCTCGGGGGTTCCCCAGGTGGACCAGACCACGGTCTTGGTGCCGGATCCGCCGTTGCCGGAGCAGGCGGCGAGTCCGAGGGCCAATGCGGCTGCCGCCGTGATGGCCAGCGCCCTTCTCACCTTTGAGTCGACGCGAGACATGAGTACCTCGTTCCTTGAGAGTCTCTGCTGTGGGTGGTGCTGCTGGTTGTCGTGCGATCGGGTGTCGCTTCGAACGATCTGTATTCTGTATACAGTAGGCAGATGACGATTGCAAGTGTTCGGCCGGCGCCGGAATCCGCTCCTTGCACGCCTCTCCGCCGCAGGCGATGATGCGGTCATGCCTGACTTCCGCCGCGTCCTCGATCTCGTGGACGCCCGCGGGGGCGCATCGTGGCTCACCGTCATCCAGGGCGGGGAGGTCGTCCTCGACCGCCGGACCGGTTGCGGGCCCGACGCTCTGTTCTACACGTTCTCGGTGAGCAAGCCCTTCGTCGCGCTCGCCGTGCACCTGCTGGCCGAGCGGGGGATGCTGCGCCTCGACGACCCGGTCGCCGCGCACTGGCCCGCCTACGCGCGCGGCGGCAAGTCCGACATCACCATCCGGCACGTGCTCTCGCACCGCGCGGGTGTGCCGTACTCGACCGGGAACCTGCTGGGCGACACGGTGCGCATGACCGACCCGCGGAGGTCCGTCGCGGCGGCGGAGGACGCGCGTCCGCGCTGGGCCGCGGGTGAAGTCGTGGGCTACCACGTGCTGAGCTTCGGCTTCATCCTCGGCGAGCTGGTGCGTCGCGTCAGCGGGATGCCGGCCGAGCGCTTCATCGCCGAGAACCTGCTGCGGCCGGCCGGGCTGACCGAGACGACCCTCGGCCTCCCTGACGCCTCGGCGGGCCGGGGGGTGCCGTTGCGCGCACTGAGCGCCCCCGAGCGCGCGAGGACCCTCCTCTTCAACCGCCCGCGCACCCGCGCGGTGCCGGTCCCGGCTGCGGCCGTAAGCACCAACGGGCGCGAACTGGCCGAGTTCTACCATCTGCTGCTCGCGGGCGGGGAGGGCGTCCTCCGGCCCGAGACCATCGCCGCGGCGCGCGCCGTCTCCAGCGACGGCGAGCCGGACCGGATCATGGGCCACCCGGTGCGCTGGGCACACGGCTTCCAGCTCGGCGGCCCGATCGGGCTGGCCCGGCCGACCGGCTCCCGGGCCGATCCGCGCACGTTCGGGCACAACGGCAGCAGCATCTGCAACGTGTGGGCCGATCCGGTGCGGGACATCGTGCTCGCCTACCTGACCAACACGGCCGACGAGCGCCGCCGCGCCCTCCGCCACCTCAGCGACGTGAGCGACGCGGTACTGGTGGCCTGCGATTGAGCGGGTCCAGACTTCTCGCAGAGACACGTCGGCGACGACAGGAGGAACCATGAGCGCAGGCACGAAGGACGATCCGTGGCGGCTGACCACGGCGCCGGGCACCTCGGAGTACACGATGTACCGGGACGAGGAGGCCGACCCGCCCGCGCTGGTCTGCCAGGTCGGCTCGACCCGACTGAGCTACCGGGCGAGCGCCATCGACGACCTCGCGGAGTGGCTGCGCGCGCAGGGCGACTGGGTGCCGCTCGGCGCGGCCGACGAGAACAAGCCGGTGGTCGCCGGGACGATCGAGGCCTGGGGCCGCGACCCGGTCAACCCAGTCGGCGGCTGGTACGGGCTGCGCAAGGGCTACCGCGGCCGGTTCGGGATGTACCTCCCGCCGCTGCTGGAGCAGCTCGGCCTGATCGAGCTCACGCACGACGCACGCAACAACAAGGCGCGGGCGAAGTAGTTTAACCATGTGAACGATCTAGCTCTGAATCCCGCAACGGCCGCCCTCCTGCTCATGGACCTCCAGCCGGGCATCCTCGCCCGCATGCCCGACTCCGACGACTTCCTCGCCGGGCTGCTGCGGGCACGGGAGGCCGCGCGCGAGGCCGGAATGACCGTCGGCTATGTGCGCGTCGCGGTCACCGCGGAGGAGGCCGCCGCCATCCCGTCGCGCTCCCGGTTCGCGGGCGCGGCGGAGCGCCTGGACGCGAGCCGTCCCGAGACGCAGATCGACCCGCGCATCGCCCCCGCGGAGGGCGAGATCGTCGTGCGCAAGAAGCGCGTCGGCGCGTTCAGCACCACCGACCTGCAGGAGCAGCTCGACGCCCGCGGCGTCGACACCCTCGTGCTCGCCGGCGTCGCCACGAGCGGCGTGGTCCTGTCGACCGTGCGCGACGCCTCCGACGAGGACTACCGGCTGGTCGTGCTGGAGGACGGCTGCTGGGACTCCGACCCAGAGGTCCACCAGGTGCTCACCGCGAAGGTGTTCGCCCGCGGCGGCGTGACCGTCACGAGCATCGAGGACTTCATCGCGTCGCTGGCGTAGCGGACGACCTCCGCGAGCCCCGGCGCGAGCTCGCCCGGAGCCTGCGGGCCGTCCAGCTCGTCCACCGGCAGCCAGTACAGCTCCTGCGACTCGTCCTCGCCCGGGGTCCCCGCCGGGTCGGTCGTCGCGACGAACGCGTAGACGATGTCGGTGTGCGCGTGGTCGTCGGTGATCGGATGCACGTCCACGCACAGGGGCGTCGGCAGCACCGCGATCCCCTCCGCGCGCTCGATCCGGTGCGCCGGCTGGAGGAGCTGCAGCTGCTCCAGGTCGTAGCCGGACTCCTCGCGGAGCTCGTGCGCGACGGCCGCCCACGGATCCTCCGCGCGCTCGACGTGGCCGCCCGGCTGCATGAGCAGCCCGCGCTTGCGGTGGCGGTGCACGAGAACGTGGGTGCGCCCGTCGAGCTCGCGCAGGATCAGCGCGCTCGCAGTGAGGTCGTACTCGCCCGGTCCGGTGTTGAGATGCGGCATCCCCTCAGTCTGACCGATCCGGCCCGAACTCGGGCATGATGTGCGTATGGCGCAGGTTCGGACGCGGGGATTCGACCGGTTGGTCAACTTCTCCGACGCGGTGGTCGCGATCGCGATCACGCTGCTGATCCTGCCGCTGGTCGACTCCAGCTCCGAGGTGGCGAGGGAGGGCATCGGCCACTACTTCCAGGACAACTTCTGGCAGCTCATCGCCTTCGCCATCTCGTTCGTCGTCATCGCCCGGCTCTGGATGGTGCATCACCAGGTGTTCGGCTGGATCGAGGGCTACACGAACGGCCTGCTCTGGCTCAACATGCTCTGGCTGGCCTCCATCGTCTTCATGCCGTTCACCGCAAACGTGCTCTCGGACAGCCCGAACGCCAAGCCGGAGGTGTACGCGCTCTACATCGGCGACCTGCTGCTGACCACGATCGCGATGCAGCTCATGGAGATACTGATCGTCCGCACGCCGGGGCTGCTGTCGGAGGAGGGCCGGGCGCACTCCGACCTGCTCCGCGGCTGGACGTTCGTCATCCTGCTCGCCGTCGCACTCGTACTCGCGGTGCTCGTGCCGCGCGTCGGGATGTTCTGGCTGTTCATCCTGTTCCTGTCGCAGCCGCTGCACATCGTGCTGAGCCGGATGCTCCGCCCGCGCGAGCACGCGGACGTCTGAGCGGACGGCCCTTCCCAGCGGCCGTGCCGGGGGCTATCGTCGCGGCATGCGACCCAAGACCTTTTTCGTGCTCCTCGTCATCGCCACGGCCTACCTCTTGGGCGCGCGGGCGGGCCGGGAGCGCTACGACCAGATCGTCGAGTCGGTGACCGCGTTCTGGAACAACCCGGACGTCAAGAAGGCGCGCAAGCAGGCGAAGAAGCAAGCAGAGAAGGCGCGCAAGCGCTACGCCTGACCCGGCTACGGTGACGGGCGCGGCCGCCGGAGCTCAGGGCTCGCGGTAGTCGCCCTCGGTGTAGTCGCCCTCGGGGGCGTCCGCGGGCTCCTCGACGTCGGTGTACGACCCTTCGACGTCGCTCTCCGGGCCGGGGTTCTCCTCGGTCTCGGTGTACTGACCGTGGACCGTGCGCTCGTGCGGTCCTTCGTCGTCGGACTCGGTGTAGCTGCCCTCGAGGTTCTCGCGGGCGTCGCCGGTGGGCTCTTCAGGGTTGCTCATAGCGAGGAGATTACGCTGTCCCGGCCCGCGCGACCAGAGGCCTGAACAGGCCTGCACAGGCGTGCACGCCCTGTAGACGCCCCGGTCCGCCCCCCGCTACAGTTCGGCCATGGCGCGGTCGCCTTCGGTCTTCGCCACGCGCGGGCCGACCGTCCTCGAACTGAGGATCCACGGCATCAAGAACACGCCGCCGGCGGAGATGCTCGGCGTCGCGCCGGGCGACGTGCGCCCGGACCAGGCGGACGAGAACGGCGGCTTCTACGTCCCGACCGTCGACCCTCCCGATCCGTCCGACCCGGCGACGCCGCCGACCGTCATCCGGCGCGAGGGCTACTCGTGGGGGATGCTGGCCCGCTACGGCGGCGGAGCGCTCGTCGCGATCGGCCAGTTCTTCGTGCAGCTCGCATGGCTCCTCATCCTGCCCTTCGGCCTGTGCAACACGGCGTACTGGACGCGCCGCATCCCGGACCAGCCGCGCACCGGCGAGTGGCAGGCCGGCCGCGGCGCCGCATCGCTGCGCGTGTTCGCGCTCGGCCTCACCCTGCTCTATGTGTGCGCGCTGGCGTCGGTGAGCCTGGACCTGATCGGGACCCAGTGCCTCGCCCACCCGTCCCTCTGTCCGGCCCTGCCCGGCTGGGTGACCGCGTTCTTCACCTCGCCCGGGCTCGACCACCGCGGCATCCGGGTCGCCCTCCTCTCGCTCGTCCCCATCGCGGGCGTGCTGCTGCTGTTCTTCGTCTCGCACCAGGCGCGCACCCGGTACGAGGCCGGGATCTTCGGCACCGTCGCGAAGATCCGCACGGCCAGCGACCTCAGCGGCGTGACCGAGGGCCAGGCCGCCACCCCGCGCCGCCCGCTCGCGACCGACGGGTTCTGGGGGATCACCCGGGTGAAGGCGCCGAGCGAGCTGCTGCACACGGCGGCCGCCTTCTTCCTGATGGCGCTGCTGGTCGGCTGGGACGGCGTGTTCTGGTCGTGCGCGCCCGCCGGTGTCGACCTCCCGCCGGAATGCCTCGACCCGGCGAGCACACCGTTGCTGTCGCGCTGGTGGCTGACGCTCGGCGCGGCGCTCGCCGCGGTGGGACTGGTCGCGGTCGTCGCCCTCGTCGTGCGGAACGTGGACACCACGGTCCGCGGACGCGCCGAGCGGTCGATGGCGGGCGTCGCGTCCGACGTGCGCGACGCCCGCCGGCACACGATCATCCGGCTGAAGCTGCGGCGGAGGGAGGCCGTGGCCGGGTGGATGCTGCTGGCCGCGATCGTCGTGTACGCCGCGGTCGCGGTCGCCGTGGCGCTGCCCGTCGCGGTGCCCTCCGGGGCGGCCGCCGAGCACGCGCCGTCCTTCCTGGGGCTCGTGATCGCGCCCTCCATCATCCTCGGCGTGCTCCTCGCCATCGCCCTCTCGGCGCTCGGCTGGCGCCGGGGTGTGCCGCGCTGGCTGTCCGTGGTCGTAGTGGTCGTCGGCGGCGTCTCGCTGCTGGTGGCCGTCGTGTCGACCCCGAAAGACCTCCGGCTCGCGCCGCTCACCACGGCCGCGTACCTGCTGGCCGCTCTGGCCGCCGTGCTGCTCGCCGCGCTGGTGATCTTCTGGCCGATGGGCCGCCGCCGCAGCTTCGCCTACCAGGGTTGGCGCGGCACCGGCCCCGGCGTGATCATGCTGCTCTCCCTCGGCGCCGCCATGCTGCTCTCGACCCTCCTCGTGCTCGGCACGCAGTGCGCGCTCGCGTCCTCCGGCGGCCCGACCCCGATCTGCCCGCTCACCCCCGGCGGGCTGACCACCCCGGTGGCGTACCGCAACTTCGGCGGGACGGTGCCGGTGCTCGCCGTCGTGCTCGTGCTCTTCGTGCTCGTCGTCGCGCTGCTGCGGATGCGCACGACACCGCGCCTGACCACGCCGGAGACGGTCGGCGGCCGGGCGCTCCGCGAGCCGCTGCACAACTACCGCGACGGGCGGGTGCCGCAGGTGAAGTCGGCGGGCAAACTGGACTTCCGGATGCTGAACGCCCGCCGGTCGGCGGCGCTGTTCCACCGCGGTGAGCCCGTGCTCGGCCTCCTGGCCGCGCTGCTGGCTCTGGGCGTCATCGTGGCCATCGCCCTCCCGCAGCCGCTGCGCCCGGCCCTGCTCGACCTGGCCCTGCCCGCCCTCGGCCTGATCTCGGTCGCCGCCGTCGTGACGATCGCCGAGAACGCGCTGACCACGAAGGAGCGCCCCATCGGCGTGATGTGGGACCTGATGTGCTTCCTCCCACGCGCCGGCCACCCGTTCGGGCCGCCCTGCTACGCCGAGCGCGTCATCCCGGAGCTGCGCGACCGCATCGTCGCCTGGTTGGAGGCCGACATCGCCGCGGGCGCGGGAACGGTCGGCGACCGCCGCACGGCCGAGGAGCGCGCCCGCGACGAACTGCGGGCGCTGACCACGCGCCAGCGCCGCAAGGTCGTCGTGAGCGCCCACAGCCTGGGGGCCGTGCTCGCGGTCTCCACCATCTTCACCCTGGGCGCCGACACCACCGACGGCCTCAAGAACGTCGCCCTGCTCACCTACGGCACGCAACTCCGCGCCTACTTCGGGCGGTTCTTCCCCGAGCTCTTCGGCCCCGCCGCCCTCGGCACCCTCCCGAGCCGGGCCCCGTCGCTGTGGAAGGCCGACCCGTGGCTGCGCCAAGTCGTCGAGGACCACCTGGCCGAGGGCTCGGGAGGCCGCGACCCCGACCTCCGCGACAAGCCCACCCTGCGGGAGCTGCTGACCCAGCCCGACGGGTCGGTGGCGTGGGTGAACCTGTGGCGCCGCACCGACTACCTCGGCTTCCCCGACGCGTCGTTCAAGGACAACGAGATCGACCGCGGCGCGGACGAGTTCGGGCCGCCGCTGTACCTGGTGAAGGTGGCGACGCACCCGGGGTACCAGGCGTCGACGCAGTACATGACCGCCCTCCGCGACCTCATCCGCCGCCTGTGATCACCTGACTCCGCCCCGACATTCGTCACGAATGTCCGCTTTCGCCGCCGCTTTCGCGACATTCGTCACGAATGCGCGCTCACCCCCCCCGAATGGCGATTCGTCACGAATGTCGACTTTCGCGGCCGCTTTCGCGACATTCGTCACGAATGTACGTTCGCTTCAGCGTCGCGATTCGTTGCGAATGTTTCGGGGGGACCCTTCAGGAAAACCGAGTACTGTAAGGTATTCCCACCCCGCGGCCGTATCGAAGGAGAATCATGGTCGACAGCCTGCCCCGCGCAGCCGAACTCACCGTCGAGGAGAAGGCGTCGCTCACCAGCGGCCGGAGCTTCTGGGAGACCGAGGGCGTCGAGCGCGTCGGGATCCCGTCCATCTACCTGACCGACGGCCCGCACGGCGTGCGCAAGCAGGCGCAGGGCGGCGACCATCTCGGCATCGGGGACAGCGTCCCGGCCACCTGCTTCCCGCCCGCGGTCGCGCTCGGCTCGTCCTGGGACGCCGCGCTGCTCGAGCGGGTCGGGGCGGCGCTGGGGGAGGAGGCCAAGGCCGAGGGCGTCGGCGTGCTGCTCGGGCCGGGCATCAACATCAAGCGGTCGCCGCTGTGCGGGCGCAACTTCGAGTACCTGTCCGAGGACCCGATCGTGTCCGGGCGGCTCGGCTCGGCGCTCGTGCGCGGCCTCCAGTCGCAGGGCGTCGGAGCCTCGCTGAAGCACTTCGCCGCCAACAACCAGGAGACCGACCGGCTGCGCGTGAGCGCCGACGTGGACGAGCGGCCGCTGCGCGAGATCTATCTCCGCGGCTTCCAGCATGTCGTGACGCACGCCCAGCCGTGGACCGTCATGTGCTCCTACAACCGCATCAACGGCGTCTACGCGTCCGAGGACCCGTGGCTGCTCACCTCCGTCCTCCGCGACGAGTGGGGCTTCGACGGCCTCGTCGTCTCCGACTGGGGCGCGGTCAACGACCGGGTCAGCGCGCTCGTGGCCGGACTCGACCTGGAGATGCCGTCGAGCGGCGGCGTCACCGACGCGCAGCTCGTCGCCGCCGTGCGCAGCGGCGACCTGGCGGAGTCCGTGCTCGACACCGCGGCGGACCGGGTGATCGACCTGGTCGGGAAGGCGCTCGCCGGAGCCGACGCCGGCGCGACCTACGACGCGGAGGCGCACCACGCGCTCGCCAGGGAGGTCGCCGGCCGCAGCGTCGTACTGCTCAAGAACGAGGGCGTACTCCCGCTCTCCACCGACGCCGGCCGCACGATCGCCGTCGTCGGCGAGTTCGCCCGCACCCCGCGCTACCAGGGCGCCGGCTCCTCCCAGATCGTCCCGACCCGGCTGGACAACGCGCTCGACGAGCTGCACGCGCTCTCGGGCGACGCGACCGTGGTCTTCGCCCCGGGCTACACGCTGGGCGCCGACGCGGACGAGGTCGCACTGACAGCCGAGGCCGTCGGGGTCGCGGCCGGCGCCGACGACGTCGTGGTGTTCCTCGGCCTGCCGGGCGAGGACGAGTCGGAGGGCTTCGACCGCGAGCACCTCGAGCTCCCGGCCGCGCAGACCGCGCTGCTGGAGGCCGTCATCGCCGCGAATCCGCGCGTCACGGTCGTGCTCTCCAACGGCGGCGTCGTGCGTGTCTCCGGCTGGGCCGACCGCGTTCCCGCCATCGTGGAGGGCTGGCTGCTCGGCCAGGCCGGCGGCGGCGCGATCGCGGACGTGCTGTTCGGGGTGGTCAACCCGTCCGGCCGGCTCGCGGAGACCATCCCGGTGCGCCTGGAGGACACCGCCTCGTACCTCAACTTCCCCGGCGAGAAGGGTCACGTGCGCTACGGCGAGGGCCTGTTCGTCGGCTACCGAGACGTCGACGCGCGCGACGCGGCCGTCTCCTTCCCGTTCGGCCACGGCCTGTCCTATACGACGTTCGCGTTCGGTGCGCCGACGGCGACCGCGACGGACGACGGCATCCGGGTGACGGTGGAGGTCGCCAACACGGGCGACCGCGACGGCCGGGAGGTCGTGCAGGTCTACGTGTCCGTCCCTGCCTCACGGGTGCAGCGGCCGGTGCGCGAGCTGAAGGGCTTCGCCAACGTCGCCGTCGCGTCGGGCGCCACCGAGGCGGTCGTGATCGACCTCCCCGCCGAGGACCTCGCCTACTTCGACACCGAACTCGACGGCTGGACCGTGGAGGCCGGCGACTACGTCGTGGAGGTCGGGGCGTCGTCCCGCGACCTGCGCGGTTCGGCCGTGGTGACGCTGGCCGGTGACGGCCGCTCGGCCCCGCTCACGGCCGACTCCACGCTCGGCGAGTGGCTGAGCCACCCGGTCGGCGGCCCCATCCTGATGTCGGCGCTGGCCCAGAGCGCGGAGGCAGAGGGGATGGGCGCCATGCTCAACGACCCCGACCTGCGCCGGATGGCGGAGTCCATCCCGCTGGTGCGGGCGGCGTCGTTCCCGGGCAGCCCGGTCACCGCGGAGCAGCTGGACCAGCTGGTGGCCGCAGTGAACCGGTAGCGTACGCCCCTTTCGGCGACGATGAACCCCTTGCGGACGCAGGGGGGTCGGCGTTGCGTTGGCACTATGAGCGACCAGCGCGACGACAAGGATGCGGTCACCGGGCACGACCCGACCAACGGGCTCGCCGGCGACCTGGAGGGCGACGACGGCGGCGCCGCCACCCCCACAGCCGACCACAACGTGATCCAGGACGTGATCGCGGACCTCGATCCCGACCGGCCGATGAACGAGGACGACGACTCCGCGACGTCGTACAGCGAGGAGGGCAAGCCATGAGCGATACGAGCGGACTCCCCAACGCGGACGACCTGGGCGTGCCGGCCGAGGACGACCCGGATCGGTTCGAAGGCGGCGCGGGAGCTCAGAGCGCCGACCGCGACGCCCAGTCCGCCGAACCCGACGAGGACGACCCCGGCCAGGGCGGCGACGTCTCCGGCGCGCACCAGACCGGCGTCGCTCCGGAGGGCGCCGAGGACGTTACCACCCAGGACACCCAGGGTCCGGCCTCGCACGGCTCCGACGGCGCCGAGCCGCCGCCCGCGGACTTCGACCCGACCGAGCAGCCGTCCAACCCGGACCTGGTGCAGAACACCGAGCCGCCAGACGAGTGATAGTGCCGCGAGTGATCCAGCGCCGCGAGTAATCCGGCCATTCAGACTGCGGCCCCGCCCTCCGTCATCCGGGCGGGGCCGCTCTACGTCTCCACGGGCCGCGCCCGGACTCAGCCTTTCCGTGTCCCCCGGCTCGCGTACAGCCACACCCCGCCGACGACCGCCCCGATCACGAGCATCCAGATCCCCACCTGCAGGATCGACGTATCGCCGGAGCGGGGCAGGATCAGCCCGATCACGAACAGCACGGCACCGAGGTTGAGCAGCACCGCGGCCACCCAGCCGAGCGTCGTGCGCAGCGCTGCGTTCATTGCGGGTATCGTAGCCCGCCCCTCTGCGCCGGACCTCAGGCGGCCGGGCCCGGCGTCATAAATCGGCGGGGGCCTACGCCTGCCCCTGGTTGCCCGTCGCGGCCGGCTCCTCGTCGAGCGCCTCGTTGATCAGCGACGCCACCAGGAACTTCCAGTCCGAGCCCTCGTGCAGGGTCTCCACGTAACCGATCGGGACGGCGCCGAACACCGGCTCGTGCTCCTCGCCCTCGGCCGAGACGCGCACCAGGCGTCCAAGCTCTGCGTGCGTCTCGTCGAGCACCACCCACTCGCCCGGCGCCTTCTTCTCCACGTGGAAGATGCGCCCCCGGTACGGGTAGCGGACGCTCGACATCTCGAGTTCGCTGGCGGACATGGTCATCCTTCCGTCGGTGGACGCTCACTGAGCATCAAACGCCCCGGGGGCTGTGCTTGGCAAGATGCGCTGCCTACGCTGGGCGCCATGAGCACACAGCCGAACGAAGGCGTCCACAACATCGACGCGGCCTTCGCGCTCGTCCCCGAACCCTGGCAGCCGCACCGCCTGACCAGCGTGAACGACTACGACGTGAAGGTCGCGCGCCTCCAGGGCTCGTTCATCTGGCACTCCCACCCGGACACCGACGAGCTGTTCCTCGTGATCTCCGGCCGGCTCACCATCCAGCTCCGCGACCGGGAGGTGGAGCTGGGGCCGCACGACGTGTTCGTGGTCCCGAAGGGCGCCGAGCACTGCCCGTTCGCGGAGGACGAGGCGCTCGTCGTGATGTTCGAGCCGAAGGGCACCGTGAACACCGGCGACCGGCCGGGGGAGCGCACGAGCGCGCTGCGGGAGCTGCCGGACTGAGGCGCGGCGGCGGCAGGGCTCACAGCAGCCGGTCGAGGGCCTCCAGCAGCGCCGCGGGTCCGTCGAAGACCTCCTGCGCCCCGGCCTCCGTGAGCTCGGCCGCCCCCACCCCGCCGCAGAGCACGCCGACCGAACGGATCTGCGCCCGCCCCGCCGCGGTCATGTCCCACACCGAGTCGCCGACGACGAGCGCTTCCGCTGCCGTCGCGTCAGCGCGGCTCAGAGCGATCTGCAGGATGCCGGGGTCGGGCTTGGCCTCGTCCACGTCGTCGGCCGAGGTGGAGGCGTGCACCGCGTCGTCGGCGTCGATCGCCCGCCGCAGCATCGCCAGCTCGTCCTCGGCGGCGGAGGTCGCGAGCACGACCCGGATGCCGCGGTCCGCGACCGCACGCAGCAGGTCGGCGGCCCCGCCGAACGCGCGCAGCCGCGGTGCGAGCTCCTGGAGGTGCTGCGCGTGGAGCGCTCTGGCGCGGTCGTTCCACTCGTCGTCGCGCTCTCCCGCGACCTCGTGCAGGAGCTGCCCGGAGTCCCGGCCGAGCGCCCGGTGGATGCGCCATGCGTCGACGGGTGCGCCCAACTCGGCGAATGCGCGCTGCCAGGCGTCGATGTGGAGGTAGTTCGAGTCGACGAGGGTGCCGTCGACGTCGAAGAGCACGGTGCGGATGGTCATGTCCACGTCCTACACCCCTCGCCGCGAGCCCTCACCCCCTTGCCGTCGGTGGGCGTCGGGGGCAGGGTGCGGGCATGAGTCCCACTCCGCCTCCGGAACTGACCGACCCGCGCACCGCCATCGTGACCGGCTCCGACTCCGGCATCGGGAGGGCGACCGCCGTCGCGCTCGCCCGCGCCGGAATGGACGTCGGCGTGACGTGGCACTCCGACGAGGAGGGCGCGGCCGGGACCGCGCGCCTGGTCCGCGCCGAGGGCCGCAGGGCCGAGGTGACCAGGCTCGACACGACCGACGCGCCCGCCTGCGCCGACGTCGTGGACGAACTCGCCGACCGGCTCGGCGGCTGCGACGTGTTCGTGAACAACGCGGGCGTGAACGGCGGCCCGGCCTTCTTCGACACCGACTGGGACACCTGGCGCTCGACCCTGCTGGCCGACCTCGACGGCCCGTTCGCCTGCATCCAGCGGATCGCCCGCCGCATGGTCGACGGCGGCCGCGGCGGCCGGATCATCGGCGTGACCAGCGTGCACGAGCACCAGCCGCGGGTCGGGTCCGCCGCGTACGACGCCGCCAAGCACGGCCTCGGCGGCCTCCTGAAGACGCTCGCCCTGGAGCTGGGCGAGTACGGCATCACCTGCAACGCGGTCGCGCCCGGCGAGATCGCGACGCCCATGAACGACGCTGCGGACGTCGACCCGCGGCAGGTGCACCGCCCGGGTGTCCCGCTCGGCCGTCCGGGCGCACCGGAGGAGGTCGCGGCCGTGATCGCGTTCCTGGCCTCGCCCGCCGCGTCGTACGTCACGGGTGCGTCGTGGACGGTCGACGGCGGGATGCTGCAGATGGGTCCACAGGCTGGCTCGCACCTCGGCTCCGACGAGTGGCGGCGCAACTGACGGGACGGCTCCCGGTCACCCGATCAGCGACACCGCCCGCGCGATCACCAGCGCCAGCAGCACGAACCCCGCGAACGACTCGAGTGCCATCAGCAGCTTCGCCCGGTGGGTCAGCGGCATCGTGTCGGTCGCGCTGAACGCCATCGAGTTGGACAGCGAGAAGTAGAAGTAGTCGATGTAGTTGGGCACCCAGTCCATCTTCTCGCTGGAGCCGCGGGCGACCTCCACGATCGTGCCGGCGTCCTCGTCCTGCGGGAACCGGAAGTCGGCCAGCGGCAGTCGCTTGCGTGCGAGGGTGACGCGCGCCACCGGTCCGCCGCGGTCCATCGTCCAGTAGACCAGCGCGAACGCGATCACGTTGGTGATCCACACCTGGAGCGAGGCGAGCAGGATCTCCTGCCCGTTGCCGTGCTTGTTGAGCAGCCGCACCACGGTCTCCACGAACGCGATCTGGTTGGCGGCGAGGATGAGCACCGCCAGCGCGATCTCCGCACGCCGCGACCACCTCGACTCGCGGGCCAGCCGATGCGGGTTGTAGATGATGAGCGCGACCAGCATCAGCACGCAGACGCCCACCACCGACCAGCGGGCGATCGGCGGGACGACGCTCGGGAGGAGCGCGTACGCCACCAGTGCGACCAGGGTGCCGATCACCGCGGGCCAGCGGTGCTCGGGGGCGACGGCCCGCCCGCGCCTGTCGTCGTCGGAGTCGTCCTCGTGGCTCATTCCGTGGACAGTACGCCTCAGTTGAAGATGGCCCACTCCGAACGGCTGATCTTGGCGCGCTGGCCGTTGATCACCAGGTACCAGCTCTCCTCGTCGCGATGGAGGTACTGGGCGAGCATGGTGGTGTACCGCCACTCGCCATTGACCTGGCTCCAGCGGATCAGGGAGATGAGCTGCCCTTGGCGCAGGTAGGGCACCGCCACGAAGTCATCGTGGCGCGGATGTTCCGGACCGCCGATCTGGCGCCCCGTCCTCGGAGTGCTCATGCGTCACTTTAACCCCAAGAGACGCGATTTGGGAACAGTTTCGAAGATGTTGAAATGAAATAGATTTCGTGTCAATCAGCTATGGATTCGCTGTGCAGGCGGAGGGTCCAGACCGTGAGCGGACGGCCGTCGACATGCGTCCCTGAGCGGAAGCGCGTGAAGCCGCAGCGCACTGCCACTGCCTCGCTCGCGGCGTTCCCGTCCAGCGTGCTGAGCCAGACGACGCGCTCGCCCTGAGCGCCGAGCCACGCGGAGAGCGCGCTGACGGCGCTGGTCACGAGGCCGCGGCCCCGCGCCTCCGGACGGAGGGCGTAGAAGACCTCGAAGCCGTCCTCCGACTTCCCGAAGCCGACGGTCCCGAGCGCTTCGCCGCCTTCGTCGACGACGTAGCGGATCCCGTGGGCGGCGTCGGCCGCGCGCACGTTGCGCTGGGCGCGGAGCCGCGCGCCGTCCTCGTCCAGGTCGGCGGGGTACATGGTCCAGGTCGGGACGTCCTCGACACGGGCCAGGGTGAGCTCGATGGGCCAGTCGTCCGCCTCGAGGCGGCGGAGGACGACGCCGGCGTGGTCGTCGAGGGCGAGGCGCAGCGGGAACGGGTCCATGCCAGGAGGCTACGCCACGGGCCGCGGCCGATCGGGCGACCGGCCGCGACCCTGAGCGGGCGGAGGTCAGCTCGCCGGGGACAGCACCGGCACCGTCGCGACGGCGCGGGTGCGCACCGACTCGTAGGCGCCGAGGATGATGCCGAGCACCTCGATGCCCTCCTTCTGCGTGTGCAGCGGGCGGGTGCCGTCGAGGACGCTGCGCGCGAAGTGATTCAGCTCCTCGCCGAACTGGTGCACCGGCTCCAGTTCGATGACGGTCGGCTCGGCCTCGCCGCGCTTCTTGAGCGTGAGCGTCGTGCCGTCGGAGGTCAGGCTGCCCAGCTCGCCGACGGCCGAGAACTTCTCGGTTCCCGGCGCCGCCTCGTACGCCCAGCTCGTGACGACGGTGCCGATGACGCCGTTGTCGAAGCGGACGAGCACGGTGGCGGAGTCCTCGCCCTCCATGAACGACAGCCGGTGCGTGGCGAGCATGGCGGTGACCTCCACCGGGGCGCCGCCGGCCAGGTGCAGCAGCAGGTAGGTCGGGTGGTAGCCGGTGTCGATCAGCTCGCCGCCGCCGGAGGTCGACGCGTGCGCGCGCCAGCCCATGTTCGCCGGGTCGAAGTCGTTGAAGAACGAGTCGGTCGTGCGCACCTCGTAGACGCGCCCGATCGCGCCGGACTCGATCAGCTCCTTCGCCCGGGCGACGGCCGGGAGGAACAGCTGGTTGTGCGCGCACATCAGCGTGACCCCGGCCTCCTCGACCGCGGCGGAGACCTCGGCGGCCTCCTCCGGGGTCAGGCACAGCGGCTTCTCGCACAGGATGTGCTTGCCTGCTCGGGCGGCGGCGACGATCGCGTCCTTGTGCAGGTGGTGCGGGAGGCAGATGTCGACGGCGTCGATGTCGGCCTCGGCGAGCATGACGCGGTAGTCGGCGTAGATCGCCGCGCCGGCCGCCTCCGCGCGTTTCTCGGCGCTCTCGCGCACCGGGTCGGACACGGCGGCGAAGGTGATGACGTCGGGGTTGCGGAGGTAGCCCTCCACGTGCGCGCCGGCGATGCCGCCGGCCCCGATCAGCCCGATACGAACGGTGTTGCTGGACATAGAAGAACTCCCAAGGGGATCGAGGGGCATGTGAACGCCCCGAAAAGTGCCGCTTGAGGGCGTTTGCGTGCCCCTCGGCGGAGAGAAGGTGTGGAGAAGGTGGGGGTCAGCGGGTGGCGGCCGGCACGGCGGGCTCGACGGGGCGGCCTTCGGCGGCGGAGGCATTCGCCGCGACCACGACGCGGGTGAGCGCGAGCGCGTGGTCGAGGTTCGCGTCGGCCCGGCTGCCGTCGTGGATGCGTTCCACCCACTCGTCGAACGCGCCGGCGCCGTTGTCGGGCACCGCCAGCTCCTGCCAGCCGTCTCCGGTGTTCAGGAACAGGCCGCCCGCGGCGCCGCCGTACGAGAGCGCGCCGTGCGTGCCGCGCAGCTCGATGGTGAAGTCGCCCGGGCTCTGCACGAGGCTCGCCTCGATGACGCCGATCCGTCCGCCGTCGAACTCGGCCGTGACCACCGCGTTGTCGTCCACCTCGCGGCCGGTGAGGCTCCCGTAGGTGGCGGTGACCCGCTGCGGCTCGCTCCGGTGGAACAGGCGCGTGAGGTAGATCGGGTGGCAGCCGAGGTCGGTCAGTGCGCCGCCGTAGGCCTCCGCGAGGTTGCCGAACCGGTCGGGCAGCCAGCCGGCGATCCAGCCGTCGTGCGCCAGGCGCACCCGGCTGTAGGCCAGTTCGCCGAGCGTGCCGGCGTCGAGGACCTCCTGGATCGCGGCGGTGTAGCCGTGGTACAGGCGGGGGAGCGAGACCACGAGCGAGACGCCCGCGGTGTCGGCGGCGGCGACGAGCGCGTCGGCGTCCGCCACGGTCGGCGCGAGCACCTTCTCGGTGAAGACGTGCTTGCCCGCGGCGATGGCGCGCGAGATCACATCGACATGCTGGTCGGTGGAGGTGGTGACCGTGACGCCGTCGAGGGAATCTCGGGCGAGCAGTTCGTCGAGGTCGGCGACGAACTCGACGTCGAACTTCTCCGCGGCCTCCCGGCCGCGTTCGGGGTCGTCGTCCCAGATGGCGACGAGGGTGGTGCCGGGATGCTCCTGGGCGTCGCGGGCGTAATCGCGCCCGTGGACGTGCCAGAAGCCGAGCGCAGCGACAGCGAGTGGTTGGGACATGCCTGTGAAGGCCTCCTTGCCTGGTATTCGATGCGCGCGAACCCGTCCAGCCTAACCACTTCGCGGTGTCCGCCGCACGTCTTTTGCCGGATTGCCAGCAGAAGTGGCCCGCGTCCGATCGAGCATTCGTGCCGAATCGCTGCTTTCGCGCACCCAGAGTCGACATTCGTGCCGAATCGCGCGGGAGACGGTAGCGTCGGGGGGTGTGACGCGGATAGTCCTGCATCGGGAGTGGCACGGCGACGAGGACTTGCCGCACCCGCCGCTGCTGCTGATCCACGGCGGCGGCTCCACGATCCCGTCGAACTGGGGGATGCTGCTCCCGCTCCTGGAGCGCAGCCGCTCGGTGCTCGCGGTCGAGCTGCAGGGCCACGGCCGCACGGAGTCCGGCGACCGCGAGCCGTCGTTCGAGGAGTCGGCGGACGACGTCGCCGCCGTACTGGAGGAGCTGCGGCTCGGCCCGGTCGACGTGCTCGGCTTCAGCAACGGCGGCCAGGTCGCGTTCCAGCTCGCCGCCCGGCATCCCGGGCGGGTGCGCCGGCTGGTGCTGGCGTCCGCCCCGCTGCGCAGGGACGCGATGGTCGACGGCTTCTGGGAGGGGCTGGAGGCCGGCCGCTTCGAGGACCTGCCCGCCGTCTACGCGGACGCCGACCTCGCCGTCAGCCGCGACCTCGGTCACGCCCGGCGGATGTTCGAGCTCGACCGCGCGCTCATGCTGGGCTTCGAGGACTTCCCCGACGAGCTGGTCGCGTCGGTCGCCGCTCCGACGCTCGTGGTCGGCGCCGACCGCGACGTGGTCCGCGCAGAGCACTTCGTGGCGGTCACGGCGCTCCTGCCGGACGCGCGCCTGCTGATCGTGCCGGGCAGTCACGGCGACTACCTGGGCGAGGTGCTGGCCGCGGGAGGCGACGACCGGGCGCTGCGCGCGTTCCTGCCGCAGTTGCTGGCGTTCCTCGACGGGCGCCTGACATGAGGCGCAGGCCGCCCGAGCCGTCGAGTTAGCCCGCGCGAAACGCTGGCAATCCGCCCGCGGAGGCGATGTGCGGTCGCGCGTCCTGGCAGGCTGGAGCCCGTCGAAGGGGAGTAGCTCCCCGCGGCACGTCGACACACTGGCCGGCCACGAAGCCCGGCCCGGCGTGCCACCTCGCGCAGCGCGTCAGCGTCCGCGGGGCGAGCGAGACCTTCGGCCACCCGTCAGCGGTGGCCGGTCTCCTCGCGCGCCCGGTCGCCGCGCGAGCGAGAGGACCGTCCGATGCCAGGACCCGCCCCCGTCACCCGCCCCACACCCACCCGTTCCGTCACCGCGCCGCGCCGCCCGGGCGCTCGCCTTCTCGTCCCGCTTGGCATCGTCGCGGCCGTCGCAGCCCAGGGCGTCGCACTGCGGCTGACCGGCGTCGACCTCCCTCCTGCGGCCGGGATGCTCTCCTTCGGCCTCGCCATCGTCGCCGCCGCCTTCGCGCTCGCGTGGGCCGGTGAGGCCGCGGAGCTGGACATCTCGGGAGGCCTCGCCGTCGGCCTTCTCGCCGTCATCGCGATCCTGCCCGAGTACGCGATCGACCTCTACTTCGCGTTCTCCGCCGGCGCCGACCCGTCGCTGGCGCCGTATGCGGCTGCCAACATGACCGGCTCCAACCGGCTCCTCCTCGGGTTCGGCTGGCCCTTCCTGCTGCTGGTCGCCTTCCTCGCGCTCCGGGCGCTGCGCGGGCGCCGCTCGCCCGACCCGGACGTGCGCAGCAAGCCGTTCGCGATCGCGCTGCCGCGGCAGAACCGCACCGAGCTCGGCCTCCTGCTGGTCGCCTCTGCGCTGACCCTCGTCATCCCGCTGACCGGCCGGATCGACGTCGCCCTCGGGGTCGTCCTCCTGGCGCTGTTCGTCTACTACCTGGTCCGCGTGGCTCACAACGAGACCGAGGAGCCCGAGCTGGTGGGCGTCGCCCGCGACCTCGGTGCGTTGCCGAAGCGGGTTCGCCGCGCGACCGTCGTCGGGATCTTCGTCGTCGCGGCGATCGTGATCCTGCTGCTCGCCGAGCCGTTCGCGCACAGTCTGGTCTCGGGAGGCCGCGCTCTCGGGATCGACGACTTCCTGCTGGTGCAGTGGCTCGCCCCGCTCGCCTCCGAGGCTCCCGAGTTCGTGATCGCGGTGCTCTTCGTCGTGCGGGGCCGGGCGGCGGCGGGCCTCGGCATCCTGCTCGCGAGCAAGGTCAACCAGTGGACGGCGCTCGTCGGCACCCTCCCGCTGGCGCACGCGATCGGCGGCGGAGGCTGGGCGCTGCCGCTCGACGCACGGCAGACCGAGGAGTTCGTCCTGACGGCGACGCAGACCCTGCTGGGCGTCGCCGTCCTGCTGTCGCTGCGGTTCGGCTGGCGCTGGGCGGTCGCCCTGTTCGTGCTGTTCGCCGCCACCTTCGTGTTCCCGTCGACGGAGGCGCGCTGGATCGTCTCCGGCGGCTACGCGCTGCTGGCCATCGTGCTGTTCGCGGTGCGGGGACGCGCGCTCGGGCGGGCGCTGGCGGCGCCGTTCCGGAGGTCGTGACCAGGCGCGTAGCGCTTCGGGTCGGAGCGCTTTGCCAGGGAGAGCGCTTTCCCGCGCTGGACCAGCAGTATCGGTGAACCGGGTCGGTGTCAATCCCCTCTATTCGCCCAGCAGTTCGCCCTCGAAGTGAGGCACTATGGCACGTATGGGAAAACTGCTCTACGGCGCAGGTCAGGAGTATGACCTCGACGACCGCGTGCTGAGCCACGTCAAGCTCGCGATCGTCGCCAAACTGCGCCGCCATGAGAGCTTCCTGCTCAATTGGGACGTGCCCGTCGACCAGGGTTCGGGGCGCGTCTCGCTCTGGATCAGCCGCGAGATCCCGTTGGCGTTCCAGTTCGCCGGGAGCCGCCCTCCGGCGATCAACGCGCAGTGGCTGGAGGCGCTCATGCACACCTCGCAGCGCACCGGCGGCATGGTCGTGATGGCCGAGGACCAGCTCGAGCAGCACTTGCCCGTTTGATCGATCAATCGCCGCGCGCGTCGTCGAGAGCTCGCTCCGCGTCCCGCACGGCGTGCTGCAGCTCGGGGATGCGCCGCCGGAGCGCGCGCTCGGCGGCCTTCGACTCGGCGAGCTCGGCCTCGGTGCGCTGAAGGCGCCGTTCGAGCGTGTCGCGCTCGGCCTCCAGGTCGGAGCGGCGTTCGACCTCCGTGTCCAGCTCGTCGTCGAGCGCCTCGGCGTCGGCCCTGGCGCGCTCCAGGGCGCGCTCGGCGGCCCGGACGGTGCGCTCGCGCTCCCGGCGCTCGCTCGCGGACTCGGACCGCTCCTGCTCGGGCGCGTGCTCCGGCGGCGCCGTCTCCCGAGGTTTCGCCGTCTTCCGGCTCTTCGCCGGCGCGGCGGCCGCCACCGGCTCGGCGTTCCGCTGTGCCAGGGCGGCCAGCTCCTCCTCGTCCAGCGGCAGCGCGACAGCCTCGGACACATCCACCGATTCCACGCCGGTCGACTCGAGCGCGCGCACCAGCATCCCGCTGCGCACGGCGGCGGCGGCGACCGGGTCCACCACCGCGGCCTGAAGGGTCTCCTCCACCTCGCGCCCGACCGCCGCGCTCGTCCCCAGGTCGCGGAGGGCGCGCTGCAGCAGGCGCTGCCGCTCGCGGGTCAGGTCGCGGATCGCGTCCCGGTCGCGGGCGGCGAAGGCGTCCCGCATCCGGTCGCCGAGGTCGAGGATGCGGTCGACCAGCTCGGGGTCGCGACGGGTCAGCGCGTTGACCGCCGCGGCGGACGCGGTCGGCTTGCGCAGAGCCGTGATGCTCGTGCGGAGGTCGCGGTCCGCGCCCGCGGCGGCCGCCGACCGCGCGGCGACGAACTCCGCGGGATCGACCCCGTACAGGTCCGCGGCCACGTCGCGCAGGTCCATGGCGCGAGTGTACGCGTGCCGGGGCTCAGTGGTCGCGCAGCTCCTTCACGAGCTCCGATTTGGTCTTCTTCGAGTAGCCGCTCAGGCCGAGCTCCTTGGCGCGCTTCTTCAGCTCCGGCACCGTCCAGTCGTCGTACGATCCCGACTCTCCGCCCTTGTGTCCGACGGACTTCCTGCCGCGCGCGGCGGCGGCGTTGGAGATGCGCGCGGACTTCTCCTTCGAGTTGCCTTCGTCGCGCAGCTTCTCGTAGAGCTCCTGGTCCTTGAGCGAGTTCTCCCGTCCGGGCATCGTGTGCTCCTCTCGTCGTAGCCCGCAGGGTACGCCGCGGCGAGGCGCGCGCCAGGGGCCGGGAACGCCGAAGGGGTCCGCGACCGGATGGCCGCGGACCCCTTCACGAAAGGTGCGAGGACTACGCGCGCGGCGCCTTCGACGCCTTGACCGCCGCGAACCACTCGGACGACGGGCGCAGCCACATCAGGATCAGCGCGACGATCGAGAGGACCACCTGGAGGGCGCCCGTGCCGAACCCGGTCAGGACGTTGAGCAGCGACAGCGCGGTCAGGATGGTGAGCACGATCCGGGCCCACCCTGCGCCGCGGCGCATGAAGAACGCGAACAGCACGAAGGTGACCGCCCAGAAGATCAGCGTGACGACCGAGAAGCCGATCGCGACGCCGATCGCCGCGTTGGCCACGGTGTCGATGTTCTGGCCGTGCAGGTCGGTGCCGGAGTTCTGGATCTGCCGGATGATCGCCGCGCGGCTGCCGCTCACCGTGCTGATGGTGATGATGCCGCTGATCACGCTGAGCACGGCGCTCGCGACGTACAGCCAGAACGACGTGTTGACGGTCGTCGGGATGCTGGTCGGCGCGGCGACGGGCTGCGGGGGAGCGGCCGCGTACGACGGGAAGGCGCCGGGCGGAGGCGGCGGGACGGCTCCGGGCTGTTGCGCAGGCGGAGCGGGCGGGAAACCGCCGGCGGGCGCGGCGGGCGGGGCCACCGGCGGCGCGGGAGGCACGTCCGAGGCGGGGGCCGCAGGCGCGGCCGGAGCGGCGGGCTCGGCCGGGGCGGCCGGCTCGGACGGCGTGAGCTCCGGACCGGTGGCGGGCTCGTTCGATTCGGGGACCGGCGGGACGGCGCCGGCTGAGTTGCCGCCCTCGGGAGGCTGCGGCTTGTTCTCGTCCTCAGGAATGGTCATGCCGCGACCCTACTGGAATCCCGGAAATCGGGCTATAGCCTGCGCGCGCGCCGCGGATACGGCCTTCGCACGCCCACAACCGCGTGGCCCAGCGGCCTCAGGTCAGCGAGTCGAAGTCGAACCAGAACGAGTCGTCCTCCTCATGGTCGCTCGCCGTGGCCGGCTCCCGCGGGATACTGGCCGTCTCGATCCTCACGCGCGTCTGGCTCGTCACGAAGATCTCGCTCGGCGGGCGGCTCGACTGCGTTATCGCCACGAAATCGCCGTCGGCACGGCTCGCCTGAATCACCTGCCGCTTCAGCTCTTCGACAGGCTCGCGATCGACGAACGTGAATCTCAGTTCGTCGATGTAGACGTGGAACACCTGCATGTCCTACTCCCCGGAGTTGCTCTCCCGCCAGATAGTACGCGCCCGAGCCCGTTCTGCCAGTGCACCGCTGTATCCAACCCGCGCCGCTCCCGGACGTTCCGCACGGAGCCGGGCATCACAGCAGGTCGACGTCGAGGTCGTCCATGCCCTCCGTGCCGCTCCGGACGAACGTGGCCCGGCGCGGCCCGAGAGCCGTGACCTTCTCGTCGATGGCGCGGACGAACTGGTCGTCGCGCAGTTCATCGCCCTCGAAGTGCTCGCTCTCCGCCAGGATCTGACTGGCCGGACCGAGCAGCATCACCACTTCGCCCCGCTCTCCGGACTCGAGGATCGCCGGCGCGCGCACCTCGGCGGCGGCCGCATTGGTCGCGAGCGCCGCCGCGTATTTCACCAGCACGTCCGCGATCGCGTCGCCGGTGAGCAGCGTGCCGCTCGCGTAGTGGATCCTCTTCATGCCCCTATCAGTACGTGCCGAAGGGCAAGCGGTCAAGGTTCGGGCGAGGGGGTTGCGCTCTCGCCGGAACGCGCGTTGCGTTCCGGCGTATGACCGATCCTGTCGCCTCCACCCGTCCGTTGACCGCGCTCGCGCTGGTCTGCACGCTGAAGCCGTCGCCGGGCGAGTCGAGCAGTCAGCTCCTCGCGCGGCAGCTCCTCGACCAGCTCGCGCTGCACGATGTGACCGGCACGGCCGTGCGCCTGGCGGACTACGACATCCGGCCGGGGGTGAGCGTGGACGAGGGGGACGGCGACCAGTGGCCGCACGTGCGCGAGCAGGTGCTCGCCTCCGACATCCTCGTGCTCGTCACGCCGACCTGGATGGGGCACCCGTCCTCGATCGCCCAGCGCGCGCTCGAACGGCTGGACGCCGAGCTGTCGGAGACGGACGAGAACGGGCGGCCGCTCGTGGAGGGCAAGGTCGCGATCATCGGCGTGGTCGGCAACGAGGACGGCGCGCACTCCATCGTCGCCGATGTCGGCCAGGCGCTCGGGGACGTCGGTTTCAGCCTCCCGTCGCAGGGGTCGACCTACTGGAACGGCGAGGCGATGCAGACGGTCGACTACAAGGATCTCGCAGAGACGCCGGAGGCCGTCGCCGGCGCCACGGCCGCCGCGGCCCGCAATGCCGCGCACCTGGCCCGACTGCTGGCGGAGCGCCCCTACCCCGCGGAGTGAGGCGCCCCGCCGCGTCGCCCCGCTAGCATTGCCCGGTGAGCGCGCCCGTCGACCCCGACCGCAGCGAGGATGTCGTCCGCCGGCTGCGCGCCGCGGGCTGCGTCTTCGCCGAGGAGGAGGCCGCGCTGCTGCTCGAGGCCGCCGCGTCGCCCGCCGAGCTGGAGACCTTGGTCGCCCGTCGCGTGGCGGGTGAGCCCCTGGAGCCGCTGCTGGGCTTCGCCGAGTTCGGCGGCCTGCGCATCCACGTGGATGCGGGTGTCTTCGTCCCCCGCCGCCGCACAGAGGTGCTCGCCCGCGAGGCGGCGGCGCTGACCCGTCCGGGCGACGCCGTGCTCGACCTCTGCTGCGGCGCCGGCGCGATCGGCGCCGTCGTCGCCGCGCGCGTGCCCGGCGCGGTCGTCTACGCGGCCGACGTGGAGCCGGCCGCCGTGCGTGCCGCCCGCGTGAACCTCGACCCTGCCCGCGTGTTCGAGGGCGACCTGTTCGCCCCGCTGCCCGCCGAGCTGAAGGGGGCGCTCGCCGTGATCGCGGTGAACGCGCCGTACGTGCCGACCGACGCCATCGGGATGATGCCGCCGGAGGCGCGCCTGTACGAACCCGCCGTGGCGCTGGACGGTGGAGCGGACGGCCTCGACCTCCACCGCAGGATCGCCGCCGAGGCGCCGGAGTGGCTGGCGCCGGGCGGTTCGGTCGTCATCGAGACCAGCGACGAGCAGGCCGCGCGCACGGCGGGTCTGTTCCAGGCGGCGGGGCTCGCGGCGCGCGTCGTGTCCGACGACGACCTCGACGGGACGGTCGTGATCGCGTCCCGGAGGCCTCCCGCGCGGTAGAGCCCGCGGAATCGCCGGGGATACCGCTTTTCCTGTTTCCGGACTACGGTCCTCCCCATGACCAGCCTGACCCGAAGGCTGCCGCTCGGAGTCGCGCACCCGACCGTCTCCGACCGTATCCGGCAGAGCGGAGTGATCGTCGCGACCGTCGTCGCGCTGGCCGGCGCGGTCTACGGCTCCGGTCTTGTGGGAGGCCAGCCCATCCCGCGCGTGGCGGGCGGCGCTCTCGGACCCGACGCCACGCTGCTCGCGCCGGCGGGACCGGCGTTCGCGATCTGGTCCGTGATCTACCTAGGGCTGGCGGGCTACGCGATCTGGCAGGTGCTGCCTTCGCAGGCCGCGCGCCGGCGTCAGCGCGCCGCCGGCTACTGGATCCTCGCGTCGCTCCTGCTCAACGCCGCCTGGATCCTCGCGGTGCAGGCCGGGCTGCTGACGCTGAGCGTCCCGGTGATCGTCCTCCTGCTCGCCGTGCTCGCGGTGGCGTTCGTCCGGCTGCGGCACGAGCCGGGCGGCACGACGGCCGACGCCGTCCTCCTGGACGGGACGGTCGGGCTCTACCTCGGCTGGGTGATGGTCGCGACGGCGGCGGATGCCGCGGCCTGGCTGCAGACCGCGGGCTTCACCGGGTTCGGGGCGCCCCCCGAGGTCTGGGCCATGGCCGTCCTCGCCGCGCTCGCGGCGGTGGCCTGCGCGCTGGCGGTGTGGGACCGCGGCCGGCTGACGCCTGCACTCGCCTCGGCGTGGGGGCTGGTGTGGATCGCGGTGTCGCGCGTGACGGGAGGCCTCCCGAGCGCTGTGGTGGCGGTGACGGCGCTCGCTGCCGGGATACTGGTCATCATGGTCGCGGTGGCGGTGCGGGTGGCGCGCGGCGGAGCGGTGCGGCGCAGCTAGCACCCGTCGTGCGTGACACCTGAGGTCTGACGCACAGGAATCCCGGATCGCGCCGCTCTACGCTGGGGCGATGCCCGCCGACCCCCGACCCCGTCTCCGGGCGCTGCTGGGGCTCATCGCGTACGGGGCGTTCGTGGCCGCGGTCGGGCTGTGGCCGACGCCCGTGGACCGGCCGTTCGACCCGCTGCTGTCCCGTGTCCTCCGCACCGTGGGCCGCACCGGAGTCCGGCCGCTCGACGCGTACAACGCGCTCGAGTTCACGGCCAACGTGGCGTTCTTCGTGCTGCCGGCCGTCCTCCTCGTGCTGATCGTCGGCCGCGGCCGCTGGTGGCTGGCGCCGCTCACCGGACTGCTGTGCAGCGTCGGCATCGAACTCGCCCAGCACTTCTTCCTGCCAGGCAGGCTGGGCACCGTGAACGATGTGATCGCCAACACCATGGGAGCGCTGATCGGCGCCGGGATCGGCGTGCAGGCGCTCCGTCGGCGTCGCCGCCGGCACCGCGCCGATTCACGCGTTCCGCGAAGTTCTTGACAGGATCGGTGCGGGACGTCGCGGACGAGAGGAGAGACCAGGCCGATGGCTGGAGTGCTGACCGGGTTCGGGATCATCGCCTTCGTCATCCTGGTCGGCTACCTCGCCGGGCGGTTCCGGGTCGGCGGGCCCACCGCGCCGTACGTGCTCAACCGGATCGCGTTCTTCGTCACCAACCCGGCTCTGCTGTTCGTGACGCTCGCGCACGCCGACCTGAAGGTGGTGTTCTCCACCCAGCTCGTGGTCGCGGCCGTCGCCGCTCTCGCCGCAGCGGGACTCTTCCTGGTGCTGTCGCGGCTGTTCTTCCGACGGCCGGCGGCGGAGACGACGATCGGCACGCTCGGCTCCGGCTACGTCAACGGGAACAACATCGGCCTCCCCGTCGCGGTCTATGTGCTGGGTAGCGCGTCGTACGTGGCGCCGGTCCTGCTGCTCCAGCTCATCGTGTTCGCGCCGATCGCGCTGACCGTGCTGGACATCACGAGCCGAGGGACGGTGTCGGTGCGGTCCATCCTGACGCAGCCGGTGCGCAACCCGATGATCATCGCCTCCCTGCTCGGCATCCTGGTCGACGTGCTCCACATCCCGATCCCGGTCGCGGTCTACCAGCCGTTCGAGCTGATCGGCGGCGCCGCGGTTCCGCTCGTGCTCATGGCGTTCGGGATGTCGCTGCACGGGTCGAGGCCGCTTCAGGCGGGGCACGGGCGCGCGGAGATCGCAGCGGCGGTCGCCATCAAGTCGGTCGCGATGCCGCTGATCGCGTTCGCGGTGGCTCGGTTCGCCTTCGGTCTGGAGGGCCACGCGCTGTTCGCGGCGGTCGCGCTCGCCGCCCTCCCGACCGCGCAGAACGTCTACAACTTCGCCGCCCGCTACGAGCGCGGGATGCCTGTGGCGCGCGACATCGTGCTGTTGACGACCCTCTTCGCGGTGCCGGTGCTGCTGGTCATCGCGGCGCTGCTGGCCTGACGCCGTCGCTCAGCGGGCGGCGTCGAGCTCGCGGAGGTATTCGGCGTTGCCGCGCAGACCGGCCTCGTAGCGCAACAGGTCGGGCGTGCGGATGCGGTCGGCGGCGAGCTCCATGAGTTCGGCGACCGCGCCGTCGCTGCGGCCGGCGGCGTGCAGGGAGAGCGCGTGCCAGACCCGCACCGACTCGGACTCGGGGAATGCCTCCCGCGCCCGGTCGAGCACGGCCAGCGACTCGTCGAAGCGGTCCAGGTTGCGCAGCGTGCTGCCGTACTGGAGCAGGCACTTGCGGAGGGTGTCGCCGTCCAGCCCGGCGTCGAGCGCGCGCTCGTAGTAGCCGGCCGCCGTCTCCTCCTCGCCCGCGGTGTCGTAGGAGCCGCCCACCTCGTAGAGCACGTGCGGGTCGTCGGGATGCTCGGCGAGCACCGCGAGGAAGGCGTCGATGGTCGGCGCCATGTCCTCCCGGTCGCGGGCCGCGAACAGCGCGGCGAGTCGGTCGAGGAGGTCGGGGGAGGTGGCGGGCATGAGCCCCAGCCTAGGGGCGGACTGCGCTCTCGACGGCCTCCCGCAGCGGAGCGGGCAACTCGGAGGGTGTCAGCTCCTCCGTGAGGACGCGCCCGTACTGTTCCTTGCGGCCGGAGGTCGTGCCCAGGAACCGGTGCAGCTGGGCGAGCACCGGTCGCTCGCGCTGTGCAGGCTGGCGCTGGAACGTGCGGAACAGGCCCAGGTCGCCCTCCCGCGCGAGCACGGCCTCCGTCCGGTCGGCGCCGAGCGCCCGCAGCAGCTCGCCCTCCAGATCAGGGCGACACACCGACACGGACCCCGCGTCCAGTCCCGCCCTCTCGAAGAAGCCCGCCTCGCCTGCGTCGCACAGTCCGTGCAGCCGCAGGTGCGCCGGGCGCAGGAGGCCGACGAACCGGCGCACGCTCATCGCGCCGCCCATCGGCAGGATCGCCACTCCCGCGGCGGCGGGGTCGACCCCGAGCAGCCGGGAGGCCTCGCGGCACGCCGCCCGGTCGCTCGCGCCCTCCACGAGCAGCGCGCCGGCGACCTCCGGCGGAACGGGGACGGGAACGGCGCCGGCCCGCTCGGACCACATCGCCGCGGCGTGCTCGAAGCGCGCAACCGCGCTGCCGCTCTCGCCGGCGCCGTCGGGCAGGGGTTCCGTCACCCCGCCCATTCTGCTCCTGGCGCCGTCGCCGGGGCGCGCGTACGGTGCAGCCCATGAAGGCAATCATCTTTCTGGCAGGCGTCGCCGTCGGGTTCGTCATCGGGACCCGCGCGGGCCGCGGCGCGTACGAGAACATGCGGAACAAATGGCAGGGCTTCTCCGGCTCCGACCCGGTGCAGCAGGTGAAGGACGGCGTCCGCGACTTCGCCGGCCAGGCCGCCTCCGACCTCAGCGACAAGGTCACGGAGGCCGTGGGAAAGGCGTCGGACAAGCTCGACGAGGTCACCGGCAAGAAGGCGGACAGCACGCCGGCCGAAGGCTGAGCCCGGCCCTCCGCCCGCCTCAGGCTCCTTGAGGCGGGTGCGCCAGCAGTTCGACGCGCTCGGTCAGGTAGGCGTGAGCGTCGACGGTCTGCTCCGACGACGCGCTCCACCGCACGAGCGCCTGCCCGTCGCGCAGCACCAGCGGACCGGTGGAGGCCCGCAGCGCCGCCGCAGTCAGCTCGATCTCCGGTGCGTCGAAGTCCACCGTCTCGCCGTCGCGGAAGTGCCCGCGCTCGGCCGCCGCGCGGTAGGCCCGCCGGGTCTCGGCGGACACCGACACGTACTGGGTGCGGCCAGGCGGGGTCGCCCGCACCAGCTGCCCGGTCGCGTAGAGCGTCCCGTCGCGGCCGAGCAGGAGGACGCCCAGCCGCCAGACACGGCCCGCGGGGCGCAGCACCGGCTCGCGCGGGATCCCGAACGTGCGGCGCCGCGGGACCATGACCGCCAGCGCCTCGTCCCTGGCGCCTGCCTCCGTCAGCTGCCGCGCGGCCTCGGCGAGGTCGGCGCGGACACGCTCGACGGCCTCCCGGTCGCGGGAGTCCGAGTCCGCGTCGCTCAGCTCATCCACGCATCCGAGGATAGGCCGGCTGCGCCGCGCTCCGGTCGGCGGGCGTCATCGGGCGGATCGAGAACGACGAGGCGTCCGTGATCATCAGCAGCTCGACGCCGTGCGCGTGCCGGAGGATCACCAGCGCCGAGGTGTCGGACTCCGCGACCCGCTCCACCTGGTGCAGGAAGATGCGCGCCATCTCGTCGCTGACGTGGAAGTCGCGGCCGAGCGCGTGCACGATGTAGCCAGGGCCGTGAGACGTGTGCGCCTCGAGGCGGGTCTCCTGCCGGAACCCCTCGACCGCCGTCCTCGCCGCTGCCGTCATCGTCATCGGTTCCCCTCCCGCCGTTCAGCCCGGGCCCAGAAGCCCGGAATGTAGACGGTAGTCTGACCCGCGAATCTGACCAGGGGGTTGACGGGGGGTTAGATGGAGGCATGAAAACGCTCAGTCTGCCGAACATCGCTGTGCCCGCTTCCAACATCATCCTCGGCCTGATGCGGATCAGCCCTCTGACCGACGAGCAGATCCGCACGCTCGTCGGCACCGCCCGGGACGCCGGCATCACGGTGTTCGACCACGCCGACATCTACGGCGACGAGCGCCACGGCTGCGAGACCCGCTTCGGCTCGGCCGGCGCCATCCCGGCCGCGGAGCGCGACCAGGTCGTCATCCAGTCGAAGGTCGGCATCCGCCCGGGGTACTTCGACTTCTCGCGCGAGCACATCCTCACCACGGTGGACGAGTCGCTCGCCGCGCTGCGCACCGACTACCTCGATCTCCTGCTGCTGCACCGCCCCGACACCCTGGTCGAGCCGGAGGAGGTCGCGGCGGCGTTCGACGAGCTGGAGGCCGCGGGCAAGGTGCGCGCGTTCGGCGTCTCGAACCACACGCCGGGCCAGATCGAGCTGCTGCGCCGTTTCGTGAAGCAGCCGCTGAAGGTGAATCAGGTGCAGCTCAGCATCACCCACTCGCCGATCATCGCGCAGGGCGTCGCGGCCAACATGGCCGGGCTGGACCAGTCGATCGTCCGCGATGTCGGCATCCTCGACTACTCGCGCCTGAACGACATCACGCTGCAGGCGTGGTCGCCGTTCCAGAAGGGCTTCTTCGACGGCGTCTTCCTGGGCGACCGCGAGGAGTTCGCGGAGCTGAACGACGCCCTGGACGAGCTCGCCGCGAAGTACGGCGTCACGCCGACCGGCATCGCGACCGCCTGGATCACGCGGCACCCCGCGAACATGCAGGTCGTCCTCGGGACGACCAACCCCGGCCGGGTGCAGGAGGCCGCGGCCGGCTCCGACCTGCCGCTGACCCGCGAGGAGTGGTACCGGCTGTTCCGTCTGGCTGGGCACATCCTGCCGTGACCCCGTGAGCCGGGCGCGCACCGCGTCGCACCTGGCCGCGCACTCGTTCGCGCGTCGGGAAGCCCGGGCGCGTCCGGCGAGCCGTGGGTGCCGCGGAGCGCGGGTGCGGGATACGGTCGGTCGAGTGGAAGACGTCCGGCTCGGCGCCTCGCGACGGCTCGCCGCGAGGCTGAGACTGTTGCGCGTCGGCGGCGTGCGGCATTCGCTGGTGCGGCCGACGGACTCCCCGCAGGCGTTCGTCGCCGGACGACAGAGCCTCCGGGTGCTGCTGGCGGGCTCCGGGCCCGTGACCGGCTGGGGCGTCGGCAGCCACGACCTCGCGCTGCCCGGCGCGCTCGCACGGGCGCTCGCGGCCACCACCGGACGCGGCGTCGTGGTCGACGTCGCCGCGCATCCGTCGGCGGGCGTGCGCCGGGTCGCCGGGATGGTGCACGCCGCGGGAGCGGGCCGGTACGACCTCGTCATCCTCAGCGCGACCGTCGCGGACACGGTCCGGATGGTCGAGCCGCGACGGTGGGGCGCGCACGTCGCTGCGCTGCTACGGGAGGTGCGCGGCAGCGGCGCGGGGCCGGTCGTCTGGCTGGGCGCTCAGCCGATCCGCTCGCTGCCGCCCTACGACGACGGGTTCCGCGACTTCGTGCAGGCGCACGCGGAGCGGCTGAACCGTGCCGCGCAGGAGGCCTGTGCCGAGACGGGCGCGACGTTCCTCCCGCTGCCGGCGTCGCCGAAGCCCGAGGGTGGCCGCCATCGGAGCCCCGCCGACTACCTGTTCTGGGCGCGCTGCATCTCCGACGCGCTCGCGCCGGAGCTCCTCGGCCACCCGGTCGACTCCGTTCGCCACAGCACCGCCGCGGAGGACCGTGTCGCGGCGATCGCCCGGCTCCGGCTCGCCGAGCACAAGCAGGACGGGCGGCTGGCGGGTCTGGTCGGCACCGCCCGCCGCACGCTCGGCGCCGAGATCGCGATGTTCACCGTGCTGGACGACCGCGCCGAGTGGCCCCTCGCGGCGGTCGGCGCCTCGCCCGCCGAGATCCCGATCGAGCAGTCCGCGTGCCTGCACACCATCGAGGCGCCGGACGGGATGGTGGTGCCCGACGCCGAGCGCGACGACCGGTTCGCGTCCAGCGCGCTGGTCACCGGGCCGGCCCACCTCCGCTTCTACGCCGGGTACCCGGTGGAGGCTCCCGACGGCACCCGGATCGGCGCGATGTGCGTGTTCGGGCGAAGCGCCCGGCAGCCGGCCGAGTCGGACGACGACCTCGACGTGCTCCGGGAGCTCGCCCTCCTCGCGCAGCGCGAGCTGTGGCGGTTCGAACCCGCGTCCTGAGTCCGGCGCCCGCCCCTCAGCCGGCGGCGTTCGTCAGCGCGGCGAGGCAGCGGTCGAGCGACCCGCCGAGCGCCCAGCGCTCGCCGAGGGCGTCCAGCGTCGCGCGCTGCTCGTCGCTCGGCGCCCGCAGCCGGGCGTCGATCTCGCCGAGCGGGAGGTCGCGCACGACCTCCACCACGGTCGGCGCCACCGCGAGATAGTCGACCGCCGCGCCGAACCGGGTCCGCAGCGCGGGCTTCATCGCGGACGCGGGGTCGGCGGCGGCCGCCTCGATCCCACTCAGGTCGCCGTACTCGGTGAGCAGCGCCGTCGCCGTCTTCTCGCCGACCCCCGCGACGCCGGGCAGGCCGTCGGAGGAGTCGCCGCGCATCACCGCGAAGTCCGCGTACTGGCTCGCGTGGATGCCGTATTTGGCGACGAGGGCGGCGTCCGTCAGCACTTCGAGGTTGCTCATGCCGCGCGCGGTGTAGATCACGCGCACGTCGCGGTCGTCGTCCACGAGCTGGAACAGGTCGCGGTCGCCGGTCACGACATCCACCGGCCCCGGGGTGACGGTGGCGAGCGTGCCGATCACGTCGTCCGCCTCGTGCGCTGCCGCGCCGACGATCGCGATACCGAGGGCGCCGAGCACCTCGCGGATGACCGGCACCTGTACGACCAGCTCGGTGGGCACCTCCTCCACGTCGACGCCGCCCGGGACCTCCTCGGCCACGCGGTGCGCCTTGTAGCTCGGGATGAGGTCGACCCGCCAGCGCGGCCTCCAGTCGTCGTCCCAGCAGGCCACCAGCGATTCGGGACCGTAGTCGGTCACGAGCCTCGCGATGATGTCGAGGAAGCCGCGGATCGCGTTCACCGGGGTCCCGTCCGGCGCGCGCACCGTGTCGGGGACGCCGTAGAACCCGCGGAAGTAGAGGGAAGCGCTGTCGAGGAGCATCGTTCGCCCGGTCACAGCCCGATCATGCCATGCCGCTAAGGTGTGCGCATGGCCGGAACGATCGTCGTGGAACGCACCGACACCATCCAGACCACGCCAGAGGCGCTGCTGCCCTACATCGCGGAGCTCCCGCGCTGGGTGGACTGGTCGCCGTGGGAGGGCATGGACCCCGCGCTGAAGCGCGAGTACACGGGCGAGCCCGGCGCGGTCGGCTCCACCTACGAGTGGAGCGGCAACCGCAAGGCCGGCGCGGGCACGATGCGGATCGAGTCCGTCGAGCCCGACGGCGTCGGCATCGCCCTCCACTTCACGCGGCCGTTCCGGTCGAGCAGCCACGTCCGCTTCCTGCTGACGCCGGAGGGCGATCGGACGCGCGTCATCTGGCGGATGGAGAGCACGAAGACCTTCTTCAGCCGGTTCTTCAACCTGGACAAGCTGATCGGCCCGGACTTCGAGAAGGGACTCCGGCAGCTGCGGCAGCTGGTCGAGGGATGACGCTCGCTCCGCTGCTGGTGTCGGCCGTCGCGGTGGTACGGGACCGGCGCGTGCTGATGGTGACCTCCCGCGGCCGCGACGTCTACTACATGCCGGGCGGCAAGATCGACCCCGGCGAGACCGCGGCCGAGGCGGCGGCACGGGAGGCGGAGGAGGAGGTCGCGCTCGCGCTGGACCCGGCCGCGCTGACCGAGCTGTTCGAGGTGCGGACGCAGGCCCACGGCGAGCCGGACGGCCGGCAGGTGCACATGCGCGTGTTCCGGGCTCTCACGGACGCCGAGCCGGCGCCGTCGGGGGAGGTGGACGCGGTGCACTGGGTGACGACCGCCGACGCGGCCCGCTGCCCGCCCGCCGGCCACGCCGTCCTCGACCGTCTGGCCGCCCTCCACCTCATCGACTGACGCCGAAGGGCACGTAAACGCCCCTAAAACGCCGGAATAGGGGCGTTTACGTGCCCCTCGGCGGCGGTTCAGTAGGGTGTGCATGTGAGTGAGAGCGGGCGCGCGCCGGGCGTGCGGGAGGTCGCGGCCGCCGCGGGCGTCTCGCGGCAGACCGTGTCGCGCGTGCTCAACGACCATGCGAGCATCCGGCCCGAGACGCGGGAGCGGGTGCTGGCCGCGATGGCCGAGCTGAACTTCCGGCCGAACCGGGCCGCGCGCATGCTCACCACGGCGCGCTCGCGCACGATCGGCGTGCTGGCGTCGTCGGCGTCCTCGCTGTTCGGGCCGGCCTCCAGCATCGACGCCGTCGAGCAGGCGGCGCGCGACGCCGGGTACTTCGTGACCGTCGCGCACGCGGCCTCCCTCGATCCGGCGGACCTCGGCGCGGCCGTCGACCACCTCGGCGCGCAGTCGGTGGAGGGCGTCATCGTGATCGCCCCGCAGCGGGCGGTGCAGGAGGCCATGGCCGCGTTCTCCCTGGAGGTCCCGTCGGTCACCCTGCACGGCGCGGGGGTCGCGGGCGACGACGGCGTCTTCGTGGACCAGCTGGAGGGCGCGCGACTGGCGACCCGGCACCTGCTGTCGCTCGGACACACGCGCATCGCGCATCTCAGCGGACCCGGCGACTGGTCGGAGGCACGGGCCCGCCGCGACGGCTTCGTGGCCGAGCTGGCCGCGGCCGGGCTGGAGCCGGTGCTCTCGCGGGAGGGCGACTGGACCGCCGCGTCCGGCTCGGCGATCGGCGCGGAGCTGCTCGAAGACCCGGAGCTGACGGCAGTGTTCTCCTCCAACGACCAGATGGCGCTCGGGCTGCTGCACGCGGCGCGCGAGCGGGGACGGCGGGTGCCGGAGGAGCTGGCGGTCGTCGGCTTCGACGACATCCCGGAGGCCGCCTACTTCGCGCCCCCGCTGACGACCGTGCGGCAGGACTTCCGCGAGCTGGGTCGCCGCGGCGTCGCCCGCCTGGTCGCGCTCATCGAGGGCCGCGAGCTGGCGTTCGACGCGCCGGTGGCGCCCGTGCTGGTGGTGCGCGCCTCGGCCTGACGCCGCCGCGCGATTCGTGACGAATGTGCACGACGCGATTCGTGACGAATGTCGCGATTGCGCGCGGCAAAGCCGCGATTCGTGACGAATGTGCGGCCGGCTTGACAGGGCGGTGAGGGAGGGGCGAGACTCTTACGACACCATGTGACCGGTCACAACGGAGTGAGAGACCCATGAACACCCACCGCGACGCCCTCGTCGCCGGCCGCACCGCCCTCGGCATCGAGCTCGGCTCCACGCGCATCAAGGCCTGCCTGGTCGACGCCGACGACCCCGCGACCGTCCTGGCCGTCGGCTCCCACGACTGGGAGAACGAGTTCGCCGGCCGCGTCTGGACGTACTCGCTCGACGCCGTCTGGTCCGGCCTCCAGTCCGCCTACGCCGCCCTGGTCGCCGACGCGGAGGCCCGGCACGGTGTCCGGCCGACGACCTTCGGCGCCATCGGCGTCTCCGCGATGATGCACGGCTACCTCGCGTTCGACGCCGACGGCGAGCTGCTGGTCCCGTTCCGCACCTGGCGAAACACCACGACCGGCCCTGCCAGCGCCGAACTGAGCGCGCTGTTCGGGGGCAACATCCCGTTGCGCTGGTCGATCGCGCACCTCCACCAGGCCGTCCTCGACGCCGAGCCGCACCTCCCGCGCCTGCACTCGATCACCACGCTCGCCGGTCACGTCCATGAGCGCCTGACCGGACGCCGCGTGCTCGGGGTGGGTGACGCGTCCGGGATGTTCCCGATCGACTCGGCCACGAAGACCTACGACGCGGAGCTGGTCGCGCAGTACGACGCGCACGTCCGCGACATCCCGCCTCTGCTCGACCTCCTGCCCGAAGTCCTCGTCGCCGGTGAGGCCGCCGGAGACCTCACCGCGGAAGGCGCGGCCCTGCTCGACCCGACCGGCGGACTCCGACCCGGCATCCCGCTCTGCCCGCCGGAGGGCGACGCCGGCACCGGCATGGTCGCCACCGCCTCGGTCGCCCCGCGCACCGGCAACGTCAGCGCCGGCACGAGCATCTTCGCGATGGTCGTGCTGGAGCGCCCGCTCGCCGAGGCGCACCACGAGCTCGACCTGGTCACCACGCCCGCGGGCGACGCGGTCGCCATGGTGCACTGCAACAACGGCGCGAGCGAGCTGTCGGCGTGGGCCGGGCTGTTCGGGAGGTTCGCGGAGGCCGCCGGCGCGCCGGTCGCCTCCGACGCGGTCTTCGAGACGCTGTTCCGCGAGGCGCTGGACGGCGAGCCCGACGCGGGAGGCCTCCTCGCCTACAACTACCTCGCCGGCGAGCCGATCACCGGCCTCGACGAAGGCCGCCCGCTGGTCGTCCGCACCCCCGACAGCCGCCTGACGCTGGCCAACTTCGCCCGTGCCCAGCTCTACGGCGTCTTCGGGACGCTCGCCCTCGGGATGCGCGTGCTGCACGCGGAGGGCGCCGCACTCGACCGGATGTACGCCCACGGCGGCATGTTCCGCACGGCCGGCGTCGCGCAGCGCTTCCTCGCCGGGGCGCTGGACGCGCCGGTGTCGGTGGCGGAGACCGCGTCGGAGGGCGGGGCGTGGGGCGCCGCGGTGCTCGCCGCGTTCCTCCGTGCCGCCCTCCAGGGCACTCCGCTGGACGCCTACCTCGACCGCGACGTGTTCGGAGGCTTCACCGTCGAGACCGTGCAGCCGCACCCGGACGACGTGGCCGGCTTCGCGGCCTACCTCGCCCGCTACCACGACGGCCTGGCCGCCGAGCGCGCCGCCGTCGAGTCGATCGCTCTGAAGGGAGCCGCACGATGACCCCCGAGCCCGCCACCTCCGAATCCCCCGCGATCCGCCGCACCCGCGAGCAGGTCGCCGCCCTCCACGCCGAGCTGGTCCGCTACGGCCTCGTGGTCTGGACCGGCGGCAATGTCTCCGGCCGCGTCCCCGGCGAGGACCTCTTCGTCATCAAGCCGAGCGGCGTCGACTACGACGACCTCGCGCCGGAGAACATGATCCTGTGCACCCTCGACGGCGAGGTCGTCCCCGGCTCGGCCGGATGTGACCGGTCCCCCTCCTCCGACACCGCCGCGCACGCCTACGTGTACCGAAACCTGCCAGAAGTCGGCGGCGTCGTGCACACCCACTCCACCTACGCCACCGCGTGGGCCGCGCGCGCCGAGCCCATCCCGTGCGTCATCACCGCGATGGCGGACGAGTTCGGCGGGGAGATCCCGGTCGGCCCGTTCGCGATCATCGGGGACGACTCCATCGGCCGCGGCATCGTCGCGACCCTCGACGGGCACCGCAGCCGCGCCGTCCTCATGCAGAGCCACGGCGTCTTCACCATCGGCCGCGACGCGCGCGACGCCGTGAAGGCCGCGGTCATGGCGGAGGACGTCGCCCGCACCGTGCACATCGCGCGGCAGGGCGGCCCGCTCGTCCCCATCCCGCAGGAGGCCATCGACAGCCTCTTCGACCGCTACCAGAACGTCTACGGACAGAACCCGGAAGGATCCCTCGCCTGATGCCGAAGCTCACGACCTCCCTCGACCACTACGAGGTCTGGTTCCTCACCGGCAGCCAGCACCTCTACGGCCCGGAGACGCTCGCGCAGGTCGCCGAGCAGTCCCGCGGGATCGCCGACCAGCTGGGCGCGTCCGCCGACGTGCCCGTGCGCGTCGTCTGGAAGCCGGTGCTGACCGACTCCGACGCCATCCGCCGCATCGCGCTGGAGGCCAATGCCGACGACGCCGTGATCGGCCTGGTCGCCTGGATGCACACGTTCAGCCCCGCCAAGATGTGGATCGCCGGCCTCGACGCCCTGCAGAAGCCGCTGCTGCACTTCCACACCCAGGCGAACGTCGAGCTGCCGTGGGGCGAGATCGACTTCGACTTCATGAACCTCAACCAGGCCGCGCACGGCGACCGCGAGTTCGGGTACATCCAGACCCGCCTCGGTGTCCCGCGCACGACGGTCGTCGGCCACGTCAGCGACCCGGCCGTGACGCAGCGCATCGGCACCTGGGCGCGCGCCGCCGCCGGCCACGCGGCCACCCGCACCCTCAAGCTCGCGCGCTTCGGCGACAACATGCGCTTCGTCGCGGTGACGGAGGGCGACAAGACCGAGGCCGAGCTGCGCTTCGGAGTGCAGGTCAACACCTGGGGCGTGAACGAGCTGGCCGCCGCGGTCGCCGCGGCCTCCGAGGACGCCGTCGACGCGCTGGTCGCGGAATACGAAGACCTCTACGACGTGGTCCCCGAGCTGCGCCGCGGCGGCGACCGTCACCAGTCGCTGCGCGACGGCGCCGCGATCGAGCTCGGGCTGCGGTCGTTCCTGGAGGAGGGCGGATTCGGCGCCTTCACCACCAGCTTCGAGGACCTCGGCGCGCTGAAGCAGCTCCCCGGCCTCGCCGTCCAGCGCCTGATGGCCGAGGGCTACGGCTTCGGCGCCGAGGGCGACTGGAAGACGGCCATCCTGGTCCGCGCGGCCAACGTCATGGGCGCCGGCCTCCCCGGCGGCGCGTCGCTCATGGAGGACTACACCTACGACCTCACCCCCGGCGACGAGCGCATCCTCGGCGCGCACATGCTGGAGGTCTCTCCTGCGCTCACCAGCGCGAAGCCGACCCTGGAGGTCCACCCGCTCGGCATCGGAGGCAAGGACGACCCGGTGCGCCTGGTCTTCACCGCCGACCCCGGCCCGGCGGTGGTCGTGGCGCTGTCGGACATGCGCGACCGGTTCCGGCTCGTGGCCAACGTCGTGGAGGTCGTGGAGCCGACGGCCCCGCTGCCGAAGCTCCCGGTCGGCCGCGCGGTCTGGAAGCCGGCCCCCGACTTCACCACGTCGGCGACCGCCTGGCTGGAGGCCGGCGCTGCCCACCACACGGTGATGAGCACCGCGGTCGGCATCCAGGCGTTCGAGGACTATGCCCGCATGGCCCGCACCGAGCTGCTGATCATCGACGAGGACACCACGCTGCGCGCGTTCTCCCGCGAGCTCGACTGGAACGCCGCGTACTACCGCCTCGCCCGCGGCCTGTAGCGGCGACGCAGACTCCCGGCCGCCGGCATGTCATCGGCGTCGGCGGCCGGGTCCCAACCTCGCGGCTGGTTCAGCCCACCTTCTCCACCGGCGCCTGCAGCTCGGTGACCCAGTCCGGCCCCGGCTCGTGGCCGGTCGCCTCCAGGTACACCTCGCGGGTGGGGCCGACCACGCGATAGCCGTCCTCGACCAGGCGCTCCATCAGCGCCATCCAGGAGTCGCCGATGCCGGTCATGTCGCCGCGGTGCAGCAGCGTCGCGGCGAGCGGCACCTCCGGGAGGTCGACTACGTCGTAACCCTCGCCCGCGCGCGGCGGCGTCTCGGCCGGGTAGGAGATGTGCACCTCCAGCCGTTCGTCGTCCCTGGCCTCGTACCAGAACACCGACGGCGCCAGCAGCGGACGCCCCGCGGCCTCCAGCGCGCTGTCGAGCGAACCGATCAGCGGCCCGACCATCGGCCCGACCAGCTCGGGCCCCATGCCGGGCGCGGTGCCGCTCACGGCGTAGACGGTGACCGCCTCCAGCGGCCGGTATTCGACGGGTGTCGTCATGGTCTCCGTTCCTTCCAGTAGTCGGAGGCGCCGCTCCAGGCGGTCGAGCCGGTCCCGGTCGTCGGCGATGCCGGCCTCCAGCTCGGTCCGCCGCTGCCGCAGCGCCGCCGTGAGGGCGGGCCGCGGGTCGTCGGACGCGAGCACGGCGGCGATGGCGTCGAGCCCGACCCCGAGCTGCCGCAGCTCCACGATCAGCAGCAGACCCGCCAGCTGCGCGTCCGAGTACGAGCGGTACCCGCTGTGCTCGTCCACACGCGCCGGCGGCAGCAGGCCGATGGCGTCGTAGTGCCGCAGCATCCTGACGCTCACCCGCCCGATCGCGGCGAACTCCCCGATGGTGTACATGATGGAGGCCACGATCCAGCCTGACACGGTGTGAGGGTCAAGCGCGGGAGGGCGCGAGAGGGAATGTGTGGACTCGGCGGCGGCGCCGGGCCGATCATGTGCGTAGGCACCGATCAGGGAGGAGCGCACCATGACCATCGCCGTCACCGGCGTCACGGGGACGGTCGGCCGGCTGGCCGCCTCCGAACTGGCCGACGCGGGCATCCGCTTCCGCATGCTCGCACGGTCGCCCGAGCGCGCTCCGCGCTTCCCCGACAGCGAGGTGGTCGCCTGCTCGTACGGCGACGGCGCCTCGGTGCGGGCCGCGCTGCAGGGCGTCGAGACCGTGCTCATGGTCTCCGCTGCGGAGAACGACCAGCGCCTGCGCGAGCACTTCGCGTTCGTCGACGCGGCCGCCGAGGCCGGCGTGCGGCACATCGTCTACACGTCGTTCTTCGGCGCGGCTCCCGACGCGACGTTCACGCTCGCCCGCGACCACTTCGCCACCGAGGAGCGCATCAAAACGACCGGGATGGGGTACACCTTCCTGCGCGACGACCTCTACCTCGACTTCGTGGAGTTCATGGTAGGCGAGGACGGCGTCATCCGCGGTCCGGCTGGCCACGGGAAGGCCGCCATGGTCGCCCGCGCGGACGTCGCCCGGGTGGCCGCGACCGTGCTCCAGCACCCCGAGAAGCACCGCGGCGTCACCTACGACCTCACCGGACCCGAGGATCTGACGATGGCGGAGGTCGCCGGCCTGCTCACCGCGCACCTCGGTCGCGCGGTCTCGTTCCACGACGAGACGGTCGAGGAGGCCTACGAGTCCCGCAAGCGCTGGGACGCCCCGCAGTGGCAGTACGACGCCTGGGTGTCCACCTACACGGCGATCGCCGCGGGCGAGTTCGCCGGGCCGAGCGGCGACGTCGAGCGCGTCACCGGCCGGCGGCCCATCTCACTGGACGAATTCCTGACCACCCGGCCCGAATGAGGAACGCCGGGTGCGCAGAACCCTGCGCACCCGGCGTCCCGCCCCGAAGGGCTCAGTGCTGGTTGTTGTCGTTCTCGCCCTGGTCGTCGCCCCAGTTCCAGCGGGTCGGGATCACCTTCGTGACCGCCCCGGAGGCCGGGTCGAGCAGCACCTCGCGCTGCTGCGGGTGACGCCAGTCGAACAGGCCGTTCAGCGAGCCGGCGCGGGCGTCGAAGGACGCGTCGCCGATCCGGCCGGTGCCCCAGTTGTCCTCGATGAACTTCAGCGGGCTGGTCTGCTCGATCGCGGTGTGGTCGACCTTGTTCTGCGCTGCCCACGGGGAGACCACGAGGAACGGCAGGCGCTGGCTCGGGCCGCAGCGGTCCGCGTAGCCGCCGGCGATCTTCGTCACGCTGGTGCAGACCGTGGAGTCGACGGCCGCGTCGTTCGAGCCGTTGGTCACGGTCGGGGCGACGTGGTCGTACCAGCCGTCCGAGTCGTCGTACGTGACGACGACGGCGGTGCTCTTCCAGTCCTTCGACTTCTGGAGGGCGTTGATCTCGTTGACGAGGAACTTCTGCTCGTCCAGCGGGTCGGAGTAGGCGGCATGGCCGTCCTGCGCCTCCGGGGCCTTGAGGAACGAGACCGCCGGCAGGTTGTTGGCCGCCAGGGCCTTGTCGAACGAGGTCAGGTCGTATTGGTGGTTCGCCTGGTCGGTGTGACCGATCGCCCGGGTGGACGTCGGCGGCAGGTGGTGCGGGTTCGCGGTGGACTTGTAGTACGCGAACGGGTTGTGGTGCGGCGAGTAGTCCTTCGGCGTCGCGCCTCCGACATTCGCGGTGGTCGCGTCGCACTTGGCGTAGCTGCCGGCCTGGCCGTTCCACGCAGTGGTCGGCGTGAAGCCGCCCTGGAACCAGCCCCAGGTGACGCCGCGCGCGTTGAGCAGGTCACCGACGTTCTTGCCGGCCATGCCGACCAGCGCCGAGGTGGCGGTGTGGTCGCTGTCCGAGCAGTCGTCGTAGACGGGGTCCGGGTCGCCGATCACGGTGCCGACGCCCGCGGCGTTCTTCGACTGGACGGACGTGGAGGCCGGGAGGACCGCCCCGGTCTTCGGGTCGTAGGCGGTTCCGCCGTGGGTCTGGCCCGAGATGAGGTTGAGCGCGCCGGGGGTCGACGGGCCGAACGTGGTGTCCCACATGTTGTCGCTCATCGAGTAGTTCTGGGCGTAGTTCCACAGGCCCGTGACGGTGTTGCCGTCGTAGTAATCCATGACCAGGCCCGGCTGGCCGAACGCGCCGGTGCAGGTGTCGGTCTCGGTCTTCTGGACGAACATGTCCATCTTGCCGTTGTCCACCGCGGCCTGCTCGGCGGCGTAGCTGTGGTTCTGGTCGCAGGTGAGGGCCTGCGCCGGGGTCAGCCGCGACGGCGGGTACAGGTTCGGGTTGCTGGTGAGGGTCCCGCTGGTGACGAGGGTGTTCGCCTTCGGGGTGTTGGCGGCGGCGGTGAAGGTCGTGCCGTCCGTGTTGGCCGCCTTCGGGTAGGTGCCGAAGTAGTGGTCGAAGGAGATGTTCTCGTCGAAGATCACGACGAGGTGCTTGATCGGGGTCTGGGTCTGGTTGGAGTGGTCGGGGTACCCGTGGCCCGGGAACGCCGACGCGGGGGCGATGGCGAAGACGCCGGCTCCCACGAGGGTCGCCGCGCCGAGCAGCGCCAAGCCGGCCGAGGCGACCGGGTGGCGGCGCAGACGATTCAGTCTGGACACGATTCCTGCTTCCTTCTGTTCGGTGGGTGTTGCGGGGGGCCTCCGGCTAGGCGAGCATCGTGCGCCCGAGCCAGTCGGAGGAGTCGCGGGCTCCGGGGAGCGCGAAGTAGTAGCCGCCGCCGAACGGCTGGATGTAGTCCGTCAGCGGCTCACCGGCGAGGCGCTTCTGGACGGCGACGAACTGCCGGTCGAGGTCCTGGTTGAAGGCGACGAACACGAGCCCCATGTCGAGCGTCCCGTTGGCGTCGACGCCGCCGTCGTAGTTGTACGCGCGGCGCAGCATCCGCTGGTCGGCGCTCGCCTTCGTGCGCGGGTTGGCGAGACGGATGTGGGCGTCCAACTGGATGACGTCGCCCGTCGGGTCGTTCTCGTAGTGCGGGTCGTCGTGCTCGGCCGACGCGGTGAGCGGAGCCCCGGTGTCCCGGCGGCGGCCGATCATGTTCTCCTGCTCGTGCAGGTTCACCCGGTCCCAGAACTCGACCAGCATCCGGATGACGCGGACGACGTGATAGCTGCCGCCCGCGGTCCAGGAGGGCTCGCCTCCCGTGCCCTTCGCCCAGACGAGCTGCTTCATCAGCGCGGCGTCGTGGACGTCCGGGTTGCTGGTGCCGTCCTTGAAGCCCATCAGGTTGCGCGGCGTGCCGCTCGGCCGCGGCGGGGACACGAAGCCGTCCTGCCGCCAGCGCACGCCCATCCCGCCGCGGGTCGCCCGGGCGATCTCGCGGACCGCGTGCGTGACGGCGTCGCGGTCGTCGGCGCACACCTGCAGCAGGAGGTCGCCGTCGCAGACCTCGCGGCGGAGGGAGTCGTCGGGGAACTCGTCCATGATCCGCAGCCGTGCGGGCTTCGCCGAGGCCAGGCCGTACCGGCCGTCGAACAGCGACGCGCCGGCCGACAGCGTGACGGTGAGCCCGTCCGGCACGACCGTCGGGCCGAGCACGCCGGAGTCGCGCGGCGGCGCGGTCAGCCCGGGGTCCGGCGGCGTGCCTCCCGTGGTCAGGAAGCGAGCGCGCTCGGTGATCGTCTTGAGCAGGTCGGTCAGCTCGGCGCGGGAGGCCGCGGTCACGTCGAGCGCGACGAACGCGGCCGAGCGCTGCACCGGCGTGAGGATGCCCTGCTGGTGCTCGCCGTGGAAGGGGACGGCGCCGGCGCGTACGGGCTGCGCGGCGGGCTGCTGGTGCGCGCTCGCGGCGCTCGCCGCGGCCGGCGTCAGGGCGGCGCCGACGCCTCCCGCGACGGTCGCCCCCGCCGCGAGGCCTGCGCCAGCGGTCAGGAAGTCCCTGCGTCCCAGTCCGGTCATGGCGCCCTCCTCGGATCGCAGATCGCCGCCACCGGCGCCAGCAGCTCGGCCGTCTCGCTGAGCGCTGCGTCGACGTGCTCGCGCTGGGCGGCGGTCAGTGCGGACAGCCGCGTCCAGGTCCCGTCGGCCCCGCGGAAGCCCTCGACGAGCTGCTGCGTGGACGCGATCGACTGCTGCGTCGCCGCGAGCTGCGGATAGCGCGGGGCGAGGATGTCGTGGAGCGGAGCCAGGGCCTGGGTCGCGCCGGTCAGGTTGGCGTCGATCGTGGCGAGCTCGGTGCCGGAGCCGGCGTCGGCCGCGCCGGCGAGCACGTCCCGGATCGCGTCCTCCACGATCTCGTGCGCGCGCAGCCCCATGTCACCCGGGTCGATCTGCGCCTTCGGGAACTGCGCGATGAGCGCGTCGACATCGGAGACCAGCTTCTGGGCCGGCCCGGCGACGGCGGCGGCCGCCGCACCGGAGAACAGCGGCGACTCGACGGCGTGGAACCCGGTCAGCCCGTGGCCGGGGAGCCCGTCGATCGCGTCGCCGGCCTCGCCGAACGCGCCGTAGGCGGCGCCGAGCGTCTCATAGGTGGTGTGGGCGGTCAGCCAGTCGCGCTTCGCCGCGGATAAGTCGCCCTCCTCGGCGTCGGCCGCGACCGCGGCGACCTGCTGGCGCAGGGCGGGAAGGCGCGAGGCGACCCAGGCGGCGTACGCCTTGGTCGGAGGGATGAGGTCCACCCGGGTCACGGGGACGATGCCCGGGGTGAGTGCCGTTCCCGGCGGGGCCGGCCCGACGCGCACGGTCGGCCCGTGCGCCGGGTCCGCGTCCGCGGGCAGGCAGACGAACCGGTAGCGGCCCGAGCCGATCGCGACGCGGGCGTTGGCGTGCGCGCCGGCTCCGATGCTCTCCAGGTCGAGGTAGACCTTCTGGGTGTCGACCGCCTGGAGGTAGACCTCGATGCCGGCGATGGTCGTGTTCGTGACGTCGAACGCGAGTGTGCCGCCGAGCGCCCGGCCATCGTCGGCCCAGCCGTGCCCGCAGTCGTCGGTCCCCGCGCTGACCTCGATCTCCGAGGAGGACGCCGCCCGGACGGCCGCGGGCCGCGCGGCGACGGTCACGATGACGGCGACCACCACGAGGGCGGCCAGTACGCCGAAGAGCGCCGTGAGTCGGGCGCGCTTGGACATGGACGACGGGCCTCCTGGGGAGTGGACAGGAGCGAGCCTAGGAGCCGCCTGTGCGTTCCCGGAGGGTCCTTCATCCGCTGTTCATCAGACGGTCACGGCGATAGCCCCGAATGGGGGTGGTCGAGGATCCGGGAGCCCAGAAGACCGGGAGCGGAACGCGCGTCCCACTGGACATGATCCGATTTGCGCGTAACGTTCGTGAATTTGGGTTCTTCAAAAGAGAGCGCGCCCATGAGACGATCCCATTATGAAGGATTCTCACGGTATTGATGTCGCTGAGCCCGCGTCCGCTCACGGCCCCGGTCGTGCGCCTGCAGGAATCCCCCTGACGATCCGCCTCGGCGAGCGTGAGTTCGCCGCCCTGGTCCGCATCGCCCGCCACCGGGAGACGACCGCGGCCGACCTGGTCGAGCAGCTGGTGCTGCACGCCCTGAGCCGCGCGGACGTCCCGCCGCCGGCCGAGTCCCACCCCGCCCGCAAGCACACCACCTACGAGGAGGCCACGGCCGGCTTCCGCGCCGACGCCGGGGTCCACACGCCTCCCGACATGTGAGCGACGCGGCTGCGACCTGCGCCGTGCCTACCCCAGCGGGTCGTATGCGCCGCTCACCCTCCGCATGATCTCCCGCATCGACGTCCCGCGCGGGACGCCGTACATGGTGCCGGGGAAGTCGAGCCCCTGCTGGACCGCCCACAGCTCGTCGTGCCGTTCGGACGGGAAGAGCTGCGCAGGGTCGCCGGCCGCGATCCAGCCGATCGGGACGACCGTGTCCGGCGGCAGGACGGAGTTGACCTGCAGCACCGCGTGGATGCGCAACTCCGACCGGGCGCCGACCACCGCGCCGGCGAACACGCAGGCGCCCGTCGCGACGAACACCTCGTCCTCGATGCGCGCGCCCGTGATGTTGGTGTGCGGCCCGATCAGCACGGCGTCGCCGACCGTCACGGGATGCCCGGCGCGCCCGCGCAGAACGGCGTGCTCCATGACGACGGTGTCCTCCCCGAGCGCGATCGGCCCGCGGGTGCCGTCGAGCACCGCGCCGGCCAGCACGCGGGCGCCGGGGCCGAGCGTGACGTCCCCGGTGAGGACGGCGCTGGATGCGACGGACGCGGACGGGTCGATGGCGATCATGCCCTCACCTTAGAGGGGAGGCAGCTCAGAGGGGCGGCCGGTCAGAGGTGCGGAATCGTCGACCCGCGGATGACGAGCCGCACCGGGAGCCGCTCCGTCCCGGCCGTCAGCGGCCTCCCGTCGATCGCGTCGAACAGGCGGCGTGCGGCCAGGCGGCCGAGCTCCTCCAGGTTGTTGTCAACACTGGTCAGCTCGGGCCGGGAGTTGGTGGCGAGCACCTGCCAGTTGTCGTAGCCGATCACGGCCACGTCGTCGGGCACCCGGCGGCCGAGGTCGCGCAGCGCGTCGATCACTCCGCGCGCGATCTGGTCGGAGCCCGCGACGATGCCGTCGATGTCGGGGTGCCGGCGGAGCAGCATGGTGGCGGCGTCGCGTCCCCAGCCTTCGGTCCAGCTCGAGAAGAGGGTGTCGCCCACCTGCTCCAGCCCGGCTTCCCGGATCGCGTCCGCGAACCCGACGGCGCGGTCCTGCGCCGCGGCGTAGGACGGATCCCCGGTGATGTGGGCGATACGGGTGCGTCCGCAGGCGATCAGGTGCTCTACGGCCATCCGTCCGCCGGCCAGGTTGTCGGGGGTGAGCGAGTGGTCGAGCGGGTCGTCGGAGGGGGAGTAGGCGTACACCACGGGGACCGGAAGGTCGTGGCCCAGCGACGGGCGCGGGTCGGTCTGGCGGCCGACCACGATGATGCCGTCCACCCGCCGGTTGACCAGGGCGTTCAGGTGGTACTGCTCCCGGATCGTGTCGCCGCGCGCGTCGCAGAGGAAGACGTTCACCTGGCCGGCTCCGAAGGCGTCCTCCGCACCCATCAGGATCGGGATGACGAAGCGGCCCTCGAGGTCGCTGGTGAGCAGCCCGACCGTCCCCGTCCGGCCCGCGGTGAGGCTCTGCGCGAGCGCGTTGGGGGTGAAGCCGATCTCCTCCGCGGCCGCGAGGACGCGGGCGCGGGTCCCGGCGGCGACGTCGGCGCGGCCGTTGATCGCCTTAGAGGCTGTCGCGATCGACACGCCGGCGGCCCGCGCCACGTCGCTGAGCGTCGTGGTGCGGGTGGGTGCTCCCGTGCTGGTCTCGGTCATCGTCTCCAACTTTTCGGACTTTTCGGAAACATACACCACGAAAGACCTTGACAGAAGGTCGGGGCAACGGATTTACTTGCCAAAACGATCCGAAACCCATTTCGGAATCTTTCACAGAGGCGAAACACCCTCGACAGCCGATGACGCTCCACTCCCCGCAACCTCGAAGACGAGCACCAGGAGATGCAATGACGAATTTCCACCCCCGCACGCGGCGCATCGTCGCGGCGGCCCTCGCGGGAGCGCTGGCCATCGCGCTCGCCGCCTGTTCCGGCGGCACCGGCAGCGGCTCCTCCGGAACGCAGTCCATCAGCAAGGACGGCACCGACGACGGCTCCAAGCTCACGCTCTGGACCCGCGCGCCGCTGGAGAAGCAGGCCAAACTCCTCGTGGAGGCCTACAACAAGAGCCACAAGAACCAGGTCGAGCTGACGGTCGTCCCCAACGACGACTACGTCGCGAAGGTGGGCGCGGCGGCCGGCTCCGGCGGCCTCCCCGACCTCTTCGCCGCGGACATCGTCTACGTGCCGAACTGGGTCAAGCAGGGCCTGTTCCAGGACATCAGCAAGCAGGTCGACGGCCTCTCGTACAAGGACTCCATCAACAAAGGCCACCTCAAGGCCGGGACCGCGGACGGCAAGGAGCACGTCCTCCCGTTCGTCCTCGACCTGTCGATGATGTTCTGGAACAAGGAGCTGTTCAAGGAGGCCGGTCTCGACCCCGAGAAGGCCCCGGCGAACCTGCAGGAGTACGCGGCCGACGCCAAGAAGATCCAGGCCCTCAACAAGCCGGGCGTCTACGGCACGGCCACCGGCCTCAACTGCGGCGGCTGCCTGGTCTTCACCTGGTTCCCGACGATGTGGGCGGACGGCCAGCAGGTCATGAACGCGGACGGCACGAAGTCGCTGCTCGACAGCTCGACCGCCACCGACGTCTACAGCACCTGGCAGGACCTGTGGAAGTCGGGCGCCGTGCTCCCGTCGTCCAAGGACGAGGCGGGCCCGACCTGGACCGCAGGGTTCACCGAGGGCAAGGTCGGCCTGATGTTCTACCCGGCGACGCTGCTCTCCTCCACCCCGTTCGACGCGGGCGTGGCGGGCATCCCCGGCCCGAAGGGCGGCTCCTCGACCTTCGTCGGCGGCGACGGCATCGGCATCTCGAAGGACTCCAAGAAGGCCGCCCAGGCATGGAACTTCCTCAGCTGGATGATGTCGGAGGACGCCCAGGTCGGCGTGCTGGCCAAGGACGGCGACGTCGTCTCCCGGTCGGACCTCGCGAACAACGAGTACGCGCAGAAGGACCCGCGCGTCGTCACGATCAACAAGGTCGCCGGCGAGGGCGAGACGCCCTTCTCACTCAACTTCCAGGAGGCGTTCAACGCCACCAACAGCCCGTGGCTGACGCTGGTGCGCAACGCCGTGCTGGGCGACGGGAAGTCCGTGAGCTCCGACAACAAGCAGATCACGTCGGTGCTCTCGCAGTAGCGGAAACCGGGCCGGGGAGCGCAGCCCGCGCTCCCCGGCCCGTCCTCCCGACCTTCCCCGACGAAAGGCTCACCCCATGACCGCCACCGCGAGGCCGACCACCGCGAGGCCGCCCGCCGCGCAGCGCGTCCGCCGTCGCCGGAGCGCCTCCGGCCGCTGGCTCGGCTGGCTCTACGCCTCCCCGACGGCGCTGTTCGTGCTCTTCCTGTTCCTCGTCCCGCTCCTGCTCGTGCTCCAGATGTCGGCCTCGAACTGGCCGCTGCTGGGCGGCAACCAGGGCTGGAACTTCCCGGAGAACTACGCCAAGGCGGTCAGCAACCGCTTCTTCGCCGACTCCGTGGTCTTCACACTGACGTACACCGTCGTCACGACGGTCATCCTGCTGGCGCTGGCCCTCGGGCTCGCGCTGCTGGTGCAGGAGTCCACCCGCTGGAAGGGCTTCCTCCGCACCGCGATCCTGGTGCCGAGCGCGCTCGGACTGGCCTCGGCCTCCCTGCTCTTCTACGTGCTGTACTCGCCGATCGCCGGGCCGTTCGCCGACCTGATGCAGAAGTGGGGCTTCACCTTCCTCGGCACCCCGGCCGGCGCGCTCTGGTCGACGGTCTTCCTGATCGTCTGGCGGTACGCCGGCTTCTACATGCTGCTGATGCTGGTCGGCCTGCAGGGGATTCCGGAGGAGGTCTACGAGGCCGCCCGCATCGACGGCGCCGGCCGCTGGCAGACCTTCCGCGGCGTGACCCTCCCGCTGCTGCGGCCGACCCTCGCGCTCACGACCGTGCTGTGCGTCACTGGATCGCTGCTGGCGTTCGAGCAGTTCTACATCCTCACGAAGGGCGGCCCGGACAACAGCACCATCACCGTCGTGCAGCTCATCTACAGCGTCGCCTTCCAAGGGCCGAACAACCTCGGCGTCGCCGGGGCGCTGTCCGTGATCGTGCTGATCGCGCTCATCATCGTGAACGTCGCCCAGATCCGGGCCTTCGGCGAGAAGGAGGGCGCCGTATGAGCACCCAGACCATCGACGACACCGCCCGCACACCGGTCGCCCGCACCGGATCGCGCCGGAGGCCGGTCTCCCGCATCGCCGGCATCGCCACCCGCACGCCCTACTGGGTGCTCACCGGCGGGCTCGCGCTGATCTTCCTCTACCCGCTGATCTGGACCGCCGTGTCCTCCATCGCGCCACGGCCGGGCACCAGCCAGGTGCACGGCTGGGGCCTCGGCAACTACGCGTCGCTCGCGAACTACCAGGCGGGGATCTGGGTCTACATCGGCAACTCGCTGTTCGTATCGCTGCTGACCGTGGCGCTCACGCTCCTGGTGTCGCTGTTCGGCGGCTACGCGTTCGCGCGGTTCCGCTTCCCGGGGCGCAACGTGCTGTTCATGGCGACGCTGGCGATCCTGATGGTGCCGTACGCGACCCTGCTGATCCCGCTGTACGTGCTCCTGAACCTGGTGGGGCTGTCCAACTCGCTGGTCGGAGTCGCACTGGTGCTGACGATGTTCCAGCTGCCGTTCGCGACCTTCATGATGCGGATCTCCTTCGAGGCGGTGCCGCGCGAGATGGACGAGGCGGCGATGGTGGACGGCTGCTCGACCTTCGGCTCGCTCTGGCGCGTGCTGCTGCCCGCCGTCAAGCCGGGCCTGATCACCGTCGGGCTGTTCGCCTTCCTGGCCGCGTGGAACGACTTCATCGCGCCGCTCATCCTCATCAACGACTCCAACCGGATGACGCTGCCGCTGGCGATCTCCAACCTCCGCGGCCAGGTGCAGGGCGTGGTCGACTACGGCGCCACCGAGGCCGGCGTGGTCGTGCTCGCCGTGCCCTGCATCCTGCTGTTCCTGATCCTGCAACGACACTACGTGCGCGGCTTCATGTCGGGCGCCTTCAAGGGGTAGAGAATGACCTTCACCACCGATCGCGCTCTGCGCACCACCGTCGCCCCCGCCGTCCCCTCGACCGGGCGCCTGCGCCCGCTCGGCCTCGACGAGGTCCGGATCACCGGAGGCTACTGGGCCGGTCGTCAGCGCGTGAACGCGGCGGCGACCCTGCCGCACATCGAGCACTGGCTGGAGCGTGAGGGCTGGCTGCCGAACTTCGATCTCGCCGCCGCCGGCACTCTGCCCGAGGGCCGTCGTGGACGCGAGTTCTCGGACTCGGAGGTCTACAAGTTCCTGGAGGCCGCTGCCTGGCAGCTCGGCCGCGACGACGACCCGGCGCTCGAGGAGCGCTTCCGCAGCGTGGTCGCCCGCGTCGTCGCCGCCCAGGAGGCCGATGGCTACCTGAACACGAACTTCGGCCGGCCGGGACAGGGCGAGCGCTGGTCCGACCTGGAGTGGGGCCACGAGTTGTACTGTGCCGGGCACCTGTTCCAGGCGGCGGTCGCCCGGGTGCGCACCCGGCCGGACGCCGGCGACGGCCTCCTCGGCGTCGCGACCCGGTTCGCCGACCTGATCTGCGACGTCTTCGGCGCCGACGGCATCCGATCGGTGTGCGGGCACGCGGAGGTGGAGACCGCGCTCGTGGAGCTCGGCCGGGTGACGGGCGAGGCGCGGTACATCGAGCAGGCCCGGCTCTTCGTCGAGCGCCGCGGCACCGGCGTGCTGCGCGACATCGAGTGGGGCCGCTCGTACTACCAGGACGACATCCCGGTCCGGGAGGCCGAGGTGCTGCGCGGTCACGCCGTCCGCGCGAACTACCTGGCCTCCGGCGCCGTCGACGTGGCGACCGAGACCGGCGACGCCGGACTGCTGGGCGCGCTGGAGCGGCAGTGGGCGAACACCGTCGCGCGCCGCACCTACCTCACCGGCGGCCAGGGCTCGCACCACCAGGACGAGGCCTTCGGGGACGACTTCGAGCTGCCGCCGGACCGCGCGTACTCGGAGACCTGCGCGGGCGTCGCGTCCGTGCAGTTCTCGTGGCGGATGCTGCTGGCCCGCGGCGGCAGCGGGTACGCGGACCTGGTGGAGCGCACGCTCTTCAACGTCGTCGCGACCTCCCCGTCGGCGGACGGCACGGCCTTCTACTACGCGAACACGCTGCACCGCCGCACTCCGGGCGAGCCGGCCGACCCCGACACGGTGTCGCCGCGTGCCGAGTCCTCGCTGCGCGCGCCGTGGTTCGAGGTCACCTGCTGCCCGCCGAACGTGGCGCGCACGCTCGCGAGCCTGGACTCGTACCTGGCGACCGCCTCCGACGACGGCGTGCAGCTGCAGCAGTTCGCCCCTGCGCGCGTGGCGACGGCTCTGACCGACGGGCAGGAGGTCGAGCTCACCGTGACGACGGCCTATCCCTCGGACGGCCGCGTGGAGGTCGTGGTGGGCCGCGACGCGAGCGCGCCGTGGACGCTCTCCCTGCGTGTGCCCGACTGGGCCGCAGGCGCCACCCTGACGGTGGACGGCGAGACCACGGAGGTCGCGCCGGGCTACGCCGAGGTCCGCAGGGCCTTCCGCGCCGGGGACACGGTCGTGCTCGATCTGCCGGTCGCGCCGCGGTTCGTCCGCGCCGACCCCCGCATCGACGCCGTCCGCGGCAGCGTCGCGGTCCAGCGCGGGCCGGTGGTCCAGGCGCTGGAGTCGGTCGACCTCCCGGACGGCTGGCCGGATGTCGCCGACGTCGTCGTGGACACCGCGGTCGCGCCGCGGGACGAAGACGGCCGCGTCGTCGTCCGGCTGTGTCGTCGCCGGGTGGCCGACGCCGGCTGGCCCTACGGCGCAGGCGCGCCTGTCGAGGCCGAGGCCGCCGTCGACGTCCCCCTGGTCGCGTACCACGACTGGGCCGAGCGCGGCCCGTCGACCATGCGCGTCTGGATCCCCGAGAGCTGAGCCGCGATTCGTGCCGAATGTCGCGTTTCGCGCGCGCGTTCGCGCGATTCGTGACGAATCGTCCCGCCGCGATTCGTGCCGAATGTCGCGATAGCCGCGCGCGTTCGCGCGATTCGTGACGAATCGCGGCCCGGTCAGGCGGTCGGGATGGTCGAGGCGCGGGTGACGAGCCGGCCGGGCACGAGGTGCGTGCCCGCCGGCGCGCCGCCGTCGATCGCCTCGACCAGCAGGCGCGCGGCCTGGTGCCCGACCTCCTGCAGGTTCATGTCGATCGTGGTCAGCGGAGGCCGTGCCTGCACGGCGAGCTGCTCCCAGTTGTCGTGGCCCATGACCGCGAGCTCGCCCGGCACGTCCCGGCCGAGCTCGTGAAGCACGTCGAGCACCCCGCGGGCGATCTGGTCCGACCCGCACAGCACGGCGTCCACCTCGGGGAAGCGCTGCAGCACCGCGTGGATCGCGCCGCGGCCCCACACCTCGCTCCAGGCGCCGTAGAGCGCTTCGCCGCCCAGGAGCCCGAGGCCCGCGGCCTCCAGCGCAGCGCTCGCGCCGTCCACCCGGTCGCGCGCGGCCCGGTAGGTGACGTCGCCGGAGATGTAGGCGATCCGTGACCGCCCGCACGAGATCAGGTGCTCGGCCGCGAGCCGTCCCGCGCCGATGTTGTCCGGCACCACGGAGACGTCGCCGGGATGCGTCGACGGCGCATAGGCGTAGACGACGGGCACGGGCAGCTTCCGGCCGATCGTCTCGCGCGGGTTGGCCGTGTCGCCGAGGACGATGATGCCGTCCACCCGCCGCGAGAGCAGCGCCCGCAGGTGGTGCTGCTCGCGGATGGTGTCGCCACGCGCGTCGCACAGGAACACCGACATGCTCCCGGCGCCGAACGCGTCCTCCGCGCCCATCAGGATCGGGATGGAGAGCCGGCCTTCGAGGTCGCTCGTGATCAGGCCGACGGTCCCGGTGCGCCCGGCGAACAGGCCCTGCGCGAGCGTGTTGGGCGAGAAGTGCAGCTCCTCGGCCGCGCGCTGCACCCGCTCCCTGGTCTCCGCGCGGACATGCTGGCGGCCGTTGAGGGCCTTGGAGGCGGTCGCCAGGGACACCCCGGCTCGAGCGGCGATGTCTTTCAGCGTCGCCGGCCGGTGCTCCGTCATCCGCCCATCGTAGCCGCGCGGGCGGCCGGGATCAGCGCTTCAACTCCGAGTGCCCCAGCAGGTGCACCGGGATGCCGAACGACAGCGCCACGCAGACGATCCCGGCGAAGAAGACCAGCCCCTGCCAGGCCGGGAGCGTGTCCGCGAGTCCCAGCAGGAACAGCCCCACCAGGAAGAGCAGGAAGCACAGGATGAATGCGATCACATCGCCCATGTCGCAACTATCCACCCGGCCCCGGAGCTTGGCAAGAGCGGTCCGCGAGCGGGATGCTGGCGTCGTGTCAGAGCATCCGCGTCCCGGCCCGGTCCGGGCTCTGTTGCGCTTCGCCCGCAAGGCCGGCGTGCTCCTGGCCGACTACGAGTACGTCCTGCGGCATCAGCTCCGCGCGAACCTCGACCGCGATCCGCCCGAGGGGCTCGTCGACGAGGCCGGGGAGGGCGACCCCATCGTGCTGCTGCCCGGCATCTACGAGACGTGGCGCTTCCTGCACCCGCTCGCGCGCCGCCTCCACGCCGCCGGGCATCCCGTGCACGTCGTCACGTCGCTGGGCCATATGGGCATGTCGCTCGGGGAGGCCGCCGACCAGGTGGAGGACTACTTGCGCCAGCAGCACCTCAGCGGGGTGACCGTCGTGGCGCACAGCAAGGGCGGCCTCGTCGCCCGCCTGCTGCTCGGGAGGCCGGAGGCGTCGGCGCGGATCCGCCGCGTGGTCGCGATCGCCACCCCGTTCTCCGGCTCGGCGCTCGCGGCGTGGGTCCCGTTCCCTGCGGTGCGCGCGCTCCGGCCGGACGGCCCCGAGCTGACGCAGCTCGCGGGTGACGGCATCGACGTGGGACGCGTCGTCTCGATCTGGGGCTGGTACGACCCGCACATCCCGGGAGGCTGCGCGCTGCCCGGCGCGCGCAACATCCGGGTCCCGGTCGGCGGACATTTCCGGATCCTCGGCAGTCCGACGGTGCTGGCGCTCGTGGACGAACTCACGAGTGGATGAAGTCCAGGGTGAGCACCCTGTTGCGCGCTCGTCGGCCGCCGCTATCCTCGGGCTCGTGAGCGGGCCGCAGCACCACGCGGACCGCAGATGGGGAGGATGACATGACGCAGACGATCCGGCGGGCGCGCGCCCGTCTCCTCGGCGCCGATCTCCTTGGCGGCGGCCTGGTGGCCGTGGCGGCTCTCGCCCTCCTCGCCGGCTGCGCCGGCACCCCGAGCGGCGCGGCGCTCGTCGGCACCTGGGGCTCGACGGCCGCGTCGCAGCCGAACCTCACCATCGAGAACGACGGCGCTTTCTCCGGTACGGACGGCTGCAACCGCCTGACGGGAAAGGGCTCGATCGACGGCGACACCATCACTTTCGGCCCGATCGCCAGCACCATGATGGCGTGCACGGGCGTCGACGAGTGGCTGGGCAAGGCGTCGAGCGGGACGGCGAAGGGCAGCACCCTCGTCGTCTACGACATCAACGGCAGCCAGATCGGAACGCTCGACAAGAAGTGATCCGCTGCCGACACGGAGGAGCGGCCGATCCGCGGCCGCTGTGGCAGAGAGGGGCGGCGCATGGCGCGGCTCGAGTCAGACATCCAAACGGCGAGCGGTGACACCCGGCTCGCCCCCGCCTACACCGGCCGCCTGTCGCGCAAGAGTCCTCCGGCCACCCTGCCGGACGACGCCACCGACCCGGCCAGCACCTACCGGCTGATCCACGACGAGCTGCTGCTCGACGGGAGCTCGCGCCTCAACCTCGCGACCTTCGTCACGACGTGGATGGACCCGGAGGCCGAGATCCTGATGGCCGAAGCGTTCGACAAGAACATGATCGACAAGGACGAGTATCCGGCGACCGCGGCGATGGAGCGCCGCTGCGTCTCCATCGTGTCCGACCTCTTCCACGCCGAGCCGGGGGAGCCGACCGGGGCCGCGACGATCGGGTCGAGCGAGGCCGTCATGCTCGCCGGGCTCGCGATGAAGTGGCGCTGGCGGGCCAAGCGGGCCGGAGTCGCTGGGGGCTCGGAGCCGGGCGGCGTACCCAACCTGGTCCTCGGCGCGAATGTCCAGGTGGTGTGGGAGAAGTTCTGCCGCTACTTCGAGGTCGAGCCGCGCTACCTCCCGGTCGCCAAGGGCCGCTACGTCATCACGCCGGAGCAGGTCACCGACGCGGTCGACGAGAACACGATCGGCGTCGTCGGCATCCTGGGCACCACCTACACCGGCGAGCTGGAGCCGATCGCCGCGATCTGCGACGCGCTCGACACTCTGGCCGCCTCGGGTGGACCCGACGTGCCGGTGCACGTGGACGCGGCGAGCGGCGGGTTCGTCGTCCCGTTCCTGCACCCGCACCTGGAGTGGGACTTCCGCCTCCCGCGGGTGGTGTCGATCAACGTCAGCGGGCACAAGTACGGGCTGACCTATCCGGGGATCGGGTTCGTCGTGTGGCGCTCGCCGGAGTACCTGCCGGACGATCTCGTCTTCCGGGTGAACTACCTCGGCGGGGACATGCCGACGTTCACCCTGAACTTCTCCCGCCCGGGCAACCAGATCGTCGGCCAGTACTACAACTTCGTCCGGCTCGGCCGGTCCGGGTACACCGCGATCATGGAGGCGCTGCGGGACACCGCGCTGCTCATCTCGAAGGGCCTCGCCGAGGACCCGGCGATCGACGTCATCACCGACGGCTCCGCCATCCCGGTCATCTCGTTCGCGCTGAAGGACGGCACGCCGTACACGGTCTTCCAGGTGTCGCACGAGCTCCGCGCCCGCGGCTGGCAGGTGCCCGCGTACACGATGCCGGACGACGCGACCGACGTCGCGGTGCTGCGGATCGTGGTGCGCGACGGCTTCAACGCCGACCTGGCCGAGGACCTCGTGAACGACATCCGCGCGGTGTGCGCCGAGTTGGGGGCGCAGGCGGCGAAGGCCGGGACGACGGAGGTCGCGGCGAAGGCGACGGAGTCGGCGCGTACGCGCACGCACTTCGCGCACTGAGCGGGCAGCCGTGAGCGGTGGAGGTGGCGCCGGGGAGCGGAACAGGCTCCTGATCTCCGACGCCTCCTTCGCCGGGGGCTCGGTGTGCTTCGCGTTCGCGGCGCTGCCGTCGATCGCGGACGCGCTGGGCCCGGTGGTCACGAACGTGGTGTTCGTGGTCGGCTCGGTGTTCTTCACGCTCGGCGCGGGGCTCGCCCTCGGCGTCCCGAACCGGAGCTCGTCGATCATCCAGTTCGTCGGGACGCTGTTCTTCAACCTCAGCACGTCGATCGCGCTCGCAGCGGCGATCCCCGCGAGTGCAGGCGGGGGCACCGGCTGGCGTCCGGATGCCTACGGATCGATCTGCTTCCTGGTCTCCAGCCTGATCGCCGTGGCCGCCGTCGCCCGGCAGCGCGGGTCGCGCCGGGACGGCGTCGGCGCCGTGCTCAACCTGCTCGGCTCGGTGCTGTTCGGCTTCGCGGCGGTCGGCGCGTTCGAGCTCCCGGGCACCGACACTCTGCTCAGCCCGTTCTGGACCGGGGTGGGGACGGTCGGCGGCGCGGTGTGCTTCCTCGCCGCCGCCGTCCTCGGCCTGCTGCCCGCGCCCGCTGCTCAGCGCGCGGCGACGGCCTCGAAGTAGGAGCCGGACGCGAAGTCCTCCAGCAGGGTCGGCCCCGTGGGCGTCCAGCCGTAGCGCTCGCGGGTGATCGCTCTGGAGGCCGGGATGTCCATCCCGAAGAACCGGCCGATCCAGCCGAAGTGCGCGTCGACGTCCTCAGGGGCGATGGACTCGACAGGCAGGCCCAGCCCCTCGCCGATCGCCGCCGCGATGTCGCGGGCGGGGATGCCCTCCTCGCCGACCGCGTGCACGCGCGCCGCGGGGGTGGCCTGCTCCAGCGCGAGCCGGACCAGGCGGCCGGCGTCGAGCCGGTGCACCGCCGGCCAGCGGTTGGAGCCGTCTCCGACGTAGCCGGCCACGCCCTTCTCGCGGGCGACGCGGACCAGCTCGGCGCTGAAACCGTGGTCGCCGCGACCGTGGACGGTCGGAGAGAACCGCAGCGCGACCGGCCGCACGCCGCGGTCGGCGTACTCGAACGCGAACGCCTCGCCGCCGCCGCGCGGGGCGTCGGCGCCGACATAGGGCGACGGGACGTCCTCGGTCAGCAGCTCGCCAGGGCGCGCGACGATGCCCGACGCGAACAGGAACGGCCGGTCGGAGCCGGCGAGCTCGTCGCCGATCGTGGCCACGACGGCGCGCTCGGTGCGCCCGGCGCCGGCGTAGTCGGAGAAGTCGTGCTTGAAGCCGAGGTGGATGACCGCGTCGGATCCGGCGGCTCCGGAGCGGATGCTCTCCAGGTCGTCGAGCGAGCCGGGGACCGGGGTGGCGCCGGCGGAGCGGATGCGCTCGGCGGACGCCTCGGAGCGGGCGAGGCCGGTCACCTCGTGGCCGGCGGCGATGAGTTCGGGGACGACGGCGGAGCCGATCCAGCCGGATGCTCCAGTGACGAAGACGCGCATGGGAATGACCTCCCGGGTCATGGGATCGTGAACGATGTCGATGATGTCAGTGACTGTCGTCAGTGACTGACATCACGATAGCACCGATGTCAGCAACTGTCATCACTTCGCGGCAAACCGCTAGAATGACGCCGTGGGACGCTGGACACCGGATGCGCGCGGCCGCCTGGAGAAGGCGGCCATCGAGCTGTACGCCGAGCGCGGCTTCGAGGGGACCACCGTCGCCGACATCGCCGAGCGCGCGGGCGTCACCGAGCGCACCTTCTTCCGGCACTACGCCGACAAGCGCGAAGTGCTCTTCGCTGGGTCGACCGCGATGCAGGAGGCCGTGCTCGCCGCGATCGCCGCCGCCCCGGACGATGCGCCGCCGTTCGCGGTCGCCGCCGACGGGATGCGCGCGGCAGCGGCGCTGATCGACAGCCGGGGGACGGACTTCCCGCGCCGGCGCTCCGCGGTCATCGCGGCCAACCCGAGCCTGCAGGAGCGCGAGCTGCTCAAGCTCGCCGCCCTCGCCACCGCGAGCGGCGGGGCGCTGCGCGCCCGCGGCGTCCCCGAGCCCGCGGCGAGCCTCGCGGGCCAGGCGGCGGTGGGTGCGTTCCACGTGGGCTTCGCCCAGTGGATCGCCGGCCCGGCCGACGCCACGCTCACGTCGCACGTGGAGCAGGCGCTCGCGACCCTCCCCACGCTGGCGTAAACGCGCCGTCCGCCGGCCGTGCCCGGCGCCCGCCGAGCAGCCCTACCGCCCCAGCACGCGATCGATCGCGTCCAGCTCGCCGGCCTCCAGCGCCGGCCCGTCGAGCGCACCCAGGTTCTGCTCCAGCTGCGTTACGCTGCTGGCGCCGATGATCGCGGACACGACCACCGGATTCCGCAGCACCCACTGCAGCGCCAGCTGCGCCAGGCTCTGCCCGCGCCCGGCCGCGATCTCGTTCAGCGCGCGCACCTTCGTCAGCACGTCCTCGGTCAGATCCGACTCGTGCAGGAACACGCTCGTCACCGCGCGGGAGCCTTCGGGCACGCCGTCCAGGTAGCGGTCGGTCAGCATCCCCTGGGCCAGCGGCGAGAACACGATCGCCGCCGCGCCCGCGGCCTCCACGGCGTCAAGGACGCCGTCCTCCACGTGCCGGTCGAACATCGAGTACCGCGGCTGGTGCAGCAGCAGCGGCGTCCCCGCGTCGGCGAGCAGTTCCGCCGCCGCGGTGGTCTGGGCCGGGTCGTAGTTCGAGACGCCGGTGTAGAGCGCCTTGCCCTGAGCGACGGCCGTCGTCAGGGCGCCCATCGTCTCCTCCAGCGGCGTCAGCGGGTCCGGGCGGTGGTGGTAGAACACGTCCACGTAGTCCAGCCCGAGGCGGCGGAGACTCTGGTCGAGCGACGACAGCACGTACTTGCGAGAGCCGAAGTCGCCGTACGGCCCCGGCCACATCAGGTAGCCGGCCTTCGTCGACACCACGATCTCGTCCCGGTATGCGCGGAGGTCGGTGGCCACGATGCGGCCGAAGAACTCCTCCGCCGCCCCGGGAGGCGGCCCGTAGTTGTTGGCGAGGTCGAAGTGCGTCACGCCCAGGTCGAAGGCCCGCAGCACGATCTCGCGCTGGGTGTCGAACGACCGCGCGGTGCCGAAGTTCTGCCAGAGCCCGAGCGAGAGCGGCGGCAGCTGGAGGCCGCTCCGTCCGGCGCGGCGGTAGGGCATCGAGTCGTAGCGGGCGGGGTCGGCGACGAAAGGCGTGGGCATGGGGCAAGCCTAGACGGCGTGCCCGCCGCTACCGTTGGCCTGTGAGCGGGGTGACCGGAGGCCGGATCGCGCGGGTGGCGTCGCGCGTGTCCACGATCGAGCTGCTGTTCGACCTGGTGTTCGTGTTCACGATCGGCCAGCTGACCGCCGTGATCGTGCAGAGCCCCGGGGTGGAGTCGGTGCTGCGCGCCGCCGCCATCCTCGCCGTCGTCTGGTGGATGTACGACGCCTTCGCGTGGCTGACCAACCAGGCCGTGCCCGACACGGTCCCGGTGCGGCTGCTGCTCATCGCGGCGATGGCCGCCTTCCTGGTGCTGTCGCTCGCCATCCCGGACGTATTCACCGGGTCGGGCGTGCTGTTCGGCGTCGCGTACCTGACGGTGGTGATCATCCACTCGGGGCTGTTCATCGCCCGGGGAGGCCGCGGCTCGGTCCGCGTGATGCTGCGGGTCGGGCCGTTGAACGCCGTCGCCGCGCTGCTGCTCATCGCCTCCGGATACGCGAGCGGCTGGCTGGAGTGGGTGCTGTTCCTCGCGCCGCTCGCGCTGTTCCTGGTGGGCGGCCTGCTGGCGCGGTCGAGCCCCTTCGCGCTCGGGGCGTCGCACTTCGTGGAGCGCCACGGCCTCCTGATGATCATCGCGTTCGGCGAGTCGATCGTCTCGGTCGGCGCCGGGCTGACCGCCTCCGGCCTCCGCCCGCAAGTCGTCGTCGGCGCGGTGGCGACGGTGGCGATGGTCGCGGCGCTGTGGTGGTGCTACTTCTCCGGCGACGACGAGCGGGCCGAGCGGTCCTTCGGCGCGGCGGCCGGGCGGCGCGGCACCACGCTCGCGCTCACCGCGTACTACGTGGCCCACTTCGTGATTCTGCTCGGCCTGGTCGGCGTCGCCGCCGGGCTGCACTTGTCGCTGGAGGACGCCTTCGCGCCGGTCACGCCGGCCGCGGCCTGGCTGCTCGCGGGCGGCGTCGCGGTCTACCTCGTCGGGGACGCGGAGTACCGCCGCGAACTGCGACTCGGCCCGTGGGTGTACCGGCTGCTCGGGGCGGCGGGCAGCCTGGTCGCCGGCCTCCTCGCGGCATGGATGCTGCCGCTGCGCGCGGGTGAGCTGCCCGGCATCGCACTGATCGCGGCGCTGCTGGCGATCGTCGTGCTCGTGCTGGTGGCCGAGCGCGCGCGGCGCTGACCGCCCCGTCGCCCGGCTTGCTGAGTACGGTGCCTGCCATGGACACCATCGAGTGGCTCCTCGACTCCGACCCGAGCATCCGCTGGCAGGTGCTCCGCGACCTCGCCGGCGCCTCCGACGAGACCGTCGCCGCCGAACGCGACCGCGTCGCCACCGAGGGCTGGGGTGCGCAGCTCCTCGACGCCCAGGGCCCCGACGGCACCTGGGACGGCGGCGTCTACCGGCCGGGATGGGCGCAGGAGGACCGGCCGTTCTTCGACGCCTGGACGGCCACGCACTTCACGCTGCAGCAGCTGGCCGACCTCGGCCTCGACCCCGAGCATCCGCGGGCGAAGGAGGCCGTGCAGCACGTGCGCGACCACGTCCGCTGGGATCACGCCGGCGAGGCGTACTTCGACGGCGAGACCGAGCCGTGCATCAACGGGGTCGTGCTGGCGCTGGCCGCCTACTTCGGCGAGGACGGCTCGAACGTCGCCGCCACGCTCGCCGGCGGCCGGCTCGACGACGGCGCCTGGAACTGCTGGGCCGAGTACGGCGCCCGGGTGTCGTCGTTCCACTCAACGATCTGCGCGGTCGAGGGCCTCGCCGCCTGGAACGCCACCGGCCGGGGCGACGCCGCGTCCGCCGAGGCGCAGCGGACCGGCGAGGAGTACCTGCTGGCCCGCGGCCTGTTCCGCCGGTTGAGTACCGGCGAGGTCGCGGACCCCAGGATGACGATGCTGAGCAATCCGGTGCGCTGGTTCCACGACATCCTGCGCGGCCTGGAGCACTTCCGCAGCGTCGACCGCCGCGACCCGCGCCTCGCGGAGGCCGTCGAGCTGCTGCGCGGCAAGGCGGACGCCGACGGACTCTGGAGCCTGGAGAACCGGCACGAGGGGCCGGCCTGGCTGGAGTTCGGCGACAACGAGGGGATGCCGAGCCGCTGGGTGACCCTGCGGGCGCTGCGCGTGCTGCGGTGGTGGGACGCGGGGACGCCCGCGGCCTGACCCGGCCTCAGACCGTCGTGGTCGCCGCCTCCGCCAGATGGTCCTTCGGCAGCCTCCGCACCTTCTGGCGGCGCTTCCGGCGGTCCGGGATCATCGACCGCATCTCCTCCAGCTTGCCGAAGCAGAGCAGCCGGTCGCCGGCCTGCAGCTCGACGCCGCTGCGCGGGTTCGGGATGACCGTCGCGCCGCGGTGCAGCGTGAGCACGGTGATGTCGCGGTCCCACAGCCCGGACTCCTTGATCGTCTTGCCGATCAGGTCCGCGTTGCCGTGCACGAGCAGCTCGGCGACGCCATAACCGCGCGAGACGCTGAGCCGCTGGCGCACGTCGATCTCCGGGAACGCCACCTGGTTGGAGATGAAGTCGATGATCGCGCCGGCGACGTCGAGGCCGGTCGCGCGTTCGATGCCCTCCAGGCCGGGGGACGAGTTGACCTCCATGACGAGCGGCCCGTCGTTGCCCTCCAGCATGTCCACACCCGCCACGCGGAGCCCCATGATCTGGGCGGACCGCACGGCGGCCTCCTCGTACTCCGGGGTCAGCTCCACCTTCTCGACGGTGCCCCCGCGGTGCACATTGGAGCGGAACTCGTCGCCGCTCGCCACGCGCCGCATCGCCGCCACCACGCGGTCGCCGACGACGAGCGCGCGGATGTCGCGGCCGCGGCTCTCCGAGATGAAGCTCTGGATGAGCACGTTCTGCTTGGTGGAGTGCAGCGTCTCCACGATGGACTCCGCGATCTTCGCTTCCGGGGCGAGGATGACGCCGATGCCCTGGGTGCCCTCCAGCAGCTTGATGACGACGGGCGCCCCGCCGACCTGCTCGATGGCCATCCGCACGTCGGCGCGGCTGTTCACGAACGTGGTCGCCGGCATCCCGATGTTGTGCCGGGACAGGATCTGGTTGGCCCGCAGCTTGTCGCGCGAGTTCGTGATGCCGTTCGCGGTGTTCGGCGTGTAGACGTCCATCTGCTCGAACTGCCGCACCACGGCCGTGCCGTAGTAGGTGATCGAGTTGCCGATGCGCGGCAGGACGGCGTCGTAGTCGGACAGCAGCCGGCCGCGGTACTGCAGGTCGGGCTCCTCACCGGAGAGGTCGATCGCGAAGCGGAGCGTGTTGAGCACCTTGACGGTGTGACCGCGGTCCCGGGCGGCGGCGCGCAGGCGCTGGGTCGAGTACGCGTGCGGAGCGCGGGAGAGGATGGCGAGCTTCATCGATGGATCCTGCAAAGATAGGGGGGTGGCCGGTGACCTCCATTCAAACACCCTCGTCGTGGGGTGGCGTGAATGGGCGAGCCTGCCCAGCATCGACATTCCGTGGATCAAAGTCAAGATCGACACCGGAGCCCGCAGCTCGGCGCTGCACGCGTTCGACCTGGAGGAGCTGCCCGGCGACCGGGTGCGGTTCACGGTGCACCCGTGGCAGGACGCCGACGGCGACCCCGTCGTGGTCGAGCGTCCCATCCACGACCGCCGCGCCGTGCGCAGCTCGTCGGGTCACAGCGAGGAGCGGATCGTCGTGCTGCTGGAGCTCGCGCTCGCCGGCCGGACGGTCACGGCCGAGACCACGCTGAGCAACCGCGACCAGATGGGCTTCCGGATGCTCGTCGGCCGGGAGGCCCTCCGCCAGGGCTTCGTCGTCGATCCTGGCCGCTCGTTCCTCGCGGGGCGGGCGCCGCGGGAGGTGCGGCGCAGGAACCGCGGGAGGGCGTAACCCCGTGACCCGGACCGCCGTGTCCTTCAGCCGCGGCCTCGCACTCCTCGTGGCCGCCACGTTCTTCATGGAGAACCTGGACGGCACGATCATCCAGACCGCCGCTCCGACGATGGCGCGCGAGTTCGGCGTCGCCCCCGCGGATGTGAGCGTCGCCATGGTCGCGTACCTGCTGGCGGTCGCAGCGGGCATCCCGGCGACGGGCTGGCTGTCCCGCCGGCTCGGCATCCGGCCGGTGCTGCTGACCGCGATCGTCGTCTTCACAGTCGCATCACTGCTCTGCGCGTTCGCGCCGTCGCTCACGCTGCTGACCGTCGCCCGCGTCCTGCAGGGCATCGGCGGCGCGCTCATGGTGCCGGTCGGGAGGCTGGCGGTGCTCCGCGACATCGACCCGGTCGACCTGCTCGACGCGATCGCGTACCTGACCTGGCCCGCGCTGATCGCGCCGGTGATCGCGCCCGCGCTCGGCGGCATCCTGTCGGACACCATCGGCTGGCGCTGGATCTTCCTGATCAACCTCCCGTTCGGCCTCGCCGCGGTCGTCGCCGGGCTCGTGCTCGTGCCGCACACGGAACGGCAGCGCGACCTCCGGTTCGACGGCCGGGGTTACGCGGCGATCGCCCTGGCGCTGGTGCTGCTCACCGCGGGAGCGGAGGGGCTGAGCGCCGAGGACGGCCGGCTCCAGCTCGCGGGCGGCGCCGCCATCCTGGTCGCGATCGCGGTCGGCTGGGCCGCCATCACCCGGTCGCGCGGTCGCGAGCACGCGCTGTTCGACTGGGGCGTGTTGCGGCTGCACTCGTTCCGCGCGGGGAACATCAGCGGCGGGGTCTACCGCATGATCATCACGGGCGCGCCGTTCCTGTTCACGCTGCTGTTCCAGCTCGCCTACGGCTGGAGCGCGACGGTCGCCGGCCTGACCGTCATCGCGATCTTCGTCGGCAACCTGGCGATCAAGCCGTTCACGACGCCGCTGATCCGCCGGCTCGGATTCCGCACCGTGCTGATCTGGTCGAACCTGCTCGGGATGCTGGTGCTCGCCGCGTTCGTCGGCATCGGGCCCGCCGCGCCGCTCCCGGTGCTGCTCCTGCTGCTGGTGGCGAGCGGCGTGTTCCGGTCGATCGGCTTCAGCGCCTACAACACGCTCCAGTTCGCGGACGTGGAGGCCGGCGACACGAACAACGCGAACACGCTCGCCTCCGCACTCCAGCAGGTCGCGACGGCGCTGGGACTGGCGGTGGTCGCCGTGTTCGTGCGCGCCTCCACTGCGGTGTCGGAGGGCGTGACCGGGTCAGCGCTGCCGGGCTACCACTGGGCGTTCGCGCTCGCCGCGGCGCTGCTGCTGGTGCCACTGGCCGGCGCCTTCCAACTCCCGCACGACGCCGGAGCCCGCGCGACCGCCCGCCGCTAGCGGAGGCGCTCCTCCTCTTCGCGTTCCAGGCGCTCCTTCTCGGCGTCCTTCGCCTCCTGCTCCTTCTGGATCTCCTCTTCGCGAGGCGTCTTGTTGCTCATGCCCGCATCGTACGCCGCGGCGCGCAGGCCTCCCAGAGGCTCGAAGGGCACCCAAACGCCCCTAAAAGGCGGTTGTAGGGGCGTTTACGTGCCCCTCGGCGGATGGGACTGCGGCCGCGGACCGAGGGTGAGGTCGACCAGTCGGTCCGGGAGGCCGGGGTCGGCCGGCGTGTGCGCGAGCGCGCGCAGCATCACGGCGCCGATCAGGGCCTCGCTGACCTCGTCCACCGGGAGGTCGGCCCGCACCTCGCCCGAGTCGCGCGCCGCCCGCAGCCGTGGCGCGAACAGCCGCGGGTCGGCCAGCGACTCGCGGAGCCGGCTGGCGACGTCCGCGTTCTCGGTCGCGGCCGCGATCAGCGAGCGGAACAGCCCTTCCCCGGCCGGGCTCTCGAGCACGGCCTCGACCTCGGTCAGCCACGCGACGAGGTCGGCGCGGAGGTCACCGGTGTCCGGCACCGCGAAGCGCTCCGGCAGCAGCATGCCCTCCAGGAGGCAGTCGGCGATGAGCGCGCTCTTGCCCGGCCACCAGCGGTAGACGGTCTGCTTTCCGACACCGGCGCGTGCGGCGATGCCCTCGATGCTGAGGTGGTCGTACCCGCGATCCGCGAACAGCGCGGCCGTGGCCTCCAGGATCGCCACGCGCGCCGTCTCGCTGCGCGCTGCTCCCCGTCGGCCTTCGGACATGGCTCACAGCTTATCTCCACTCAACGAGACGGACCGTTGCGTATTCTTTTCTGGGATCGTCGAAGGGACCGTCATGGCCGAACTGCTCTACCGCCTCGGAAAGTTCTCCGCGCGCCGCGCCTGGACGGTCATCGTGGCCTGGCTCGCGGTGCTCGGCATCGTCGTGGTGGGCTTCCTCGTCGGCTTCAAGGGCCTCAGCTCGTCCTTCGACATCCCGGGCACCGCCGCAGGAGCCGTCGTCGACGAGCTCTCCGCCAAGCTGCCCGACTACGCGGGCGCGTCCGGCACGGTCGTCTTCCGCACCGACGACGGCTCGGCCCTCACCGCCGACCAGAGGAAGGCGATCAGCACGCTCGTCGCCGACGCCGACCACCTCCCCGACGTCTCCGGCGTGAACGACCCGTTCGCCACCGAGGCCGAGCGCGCCCAGCACCAGACGCAGCTCACCGACGGCCAGACCCAGCTCACCGCGGGTCAGGCGCAGCTCGATGCCGCGAAGACGCAGCTGACCTCCGGCCAGGCGCAGCTCGATGCCGCGAAGGCCCAGCTCGCGGCCGCGCCGCAGGGGAGCATGCCCGCCGCGCAGGCCGCCGCCGCTCAAGCGCAGCTCGCCGCACAGCAGAAGACCATCGACGACGGCCTCGCCCAGCTCGCCGCGCAGCAGGCGAAGCTCACCGCGTCGCAGAAACAGCTCGACCAGGGCGCCGAGCTGCTGAAGCTCTCGAAGGGCATCCGCCTCGTCTCCGCCGACGGTTCGACCGCGCTGGTGAACGTCGCCTTCACGAAGCCGCGCCTGGAGCTGTCCGAGGACTCCAAGCAGGCGGTCATCCACCACTTCCAGTCCACGCACGTGGACGGCGTGACCGTGTCGTTCTCGACCGACATCGCGCAGGGCGTCCCGCAGGTCGTCGGCGTCGGCGAGGCGGTCGGCGTCGTGTTCGCCGCGGTCGTGCTGCTGATCGTGCTCGGCTCGGTCATCGCCGCTGCGCTGCCGCTCGTCACCGCCCTCTTCGGTGTCGCAGTGGCCGCGCTCGGCTCGCTGGCGTTCTCCGGCGTCGTCGACATGGCCTCCGTCACGCCGGTGCTCGCGATCATGCTCGGCCTGGCGGTCGGCATCGACTACTCGCTGTTCATCATCAATCGGCACCGCAAGCAGCTGCTGGAGGGCGCCGAGCCGCGGGAGTCCGTGGGCCTCGCCAACGGCACCTCCGGCAACGCCGTCGTGTTCGCCGGCATCACCGTGGTCGTCGCGCTGCTCGCGCTCAACGTCACCGGCGTCCCGTTCCTCGGCCTGATGGGCACCGTCGGCGCGATCGCGGTCGTCCTCGCTGTGCTGATCGCCGTCACGCTGACGCCCGCGATCCTCGGCCTCCTGGGGCTGCGGGTGCTGAGCCGCCGCGCCCGCGCCTCCGTCGGGCACGTGCACCACGACGACAGCAACGCCAAGCCGATGAAGACCTGGCGCGCGGTCCTGACCACCGTCGGGGCCGCTGTCGCTCTGCTGATCGTCGCCATCCCCGCGATGTCGATGCGGGTCGGCCTTCCCGACGGCTCCTCCGAGCCGGTCGGGTCGACGACCTACGAGGCGTTCACCGTCACCGAGAAGGCGTTCGGCGCCGGCGCGACGGGCCCTCTGCTCGTCACCGCGACCGCGCCGAGCGGCGTCGCGAAGGACGACGTGACCACCGTGCAGCTCGACGTGGCGCGGACGCTCGCCGACCAGAAGGACGTCGTCGCCGTCGCCCCGATCGCCGTCTCCGGCGACCGCACGCTGTTCGCGTTCCAGGTCGTCCCGAAGGAGGGCCCCAACAGCGTCTCCACCGAGAACCTGGTGACATCGCTGCGCGGCCTCGACAAGGTCGATGGGAAGCTCACCCTCGGCGTCTCCGGCCAGACCGCGATCAACCAGGACATCTCCGCGAACCTGGCGGGCGTCCTCCCGCTCTACCTGGTGGTCGTGGTCGGGCTGTCGCTGCTCATCATGATCCTGGTGTTCCGCTCGATCCTGGTGCCGCTGATCGCGACGGGCGGTTTCATCCTGTCGCTGTTCGCCACCTACGGCGCGATCACGGCGCTGTTCCAGTGGGGATGGGGGGCGGAGCAGTTGGGCATCCACACCGGCCCGATCCTCAGCTTCCTGCCGGTGATCCTGGTCGGGATCCTGTTCGGTCTCGCGATGGACTACCAGCTGTTCCTGGCCTCCGGGATGCGCGAGGCGTACGTGCACGGCGCTCCGGCCCGGCTGGCGGTCGCGAAGGGCTTCCGCGCCGGCCGCACGGTCGTGATCGCGGCGGGCCTGATCATGATCTCGGTCTTCGGCGGCTTCATCTTCAGCGAGTCCACCATGATCCGCTCGATCGGCTTCGGCCTGGCCTTCGGCGTGCTGGTGGACGCGTTCGTCGTCCGGATGCTGCTCATGCCGGCCCTGATGCACCTGCTGGGCCGGTCGGCCTGGTGGCTGCCGAAGTGGCTCGACCGCCTCCTCCCCAACGTCGACGTCGAGGGCGCCGCCCTCGAGCGCCGCCACCACGCCCCGGCCCCGGCCCCCCAGCCCGAGCCCGACCTGACCCCCACGCACTAATCCCCACCACCCACCCCCCACCCCCCACCCCCACCCACGCAGTCAACGGAGGAGATCCGGCCCGAACCCCGGCCGATCTCCTCCGTTGACTGCGTTTCCCCGGCGCGCCGCGCCGCATCTCCTCCGTTCGCGACTGCGGGGCGAACGGAGGAGATCCCGGCCAACACGCCGCCGAAACGCAGTCAACGGCGGAGTTGGTGGGGTGGGGAGGGCGGGAGTCCTCCGTTAGCGCGCGGCGCGGCTACTCGCGGAGGAGGGCGCGGAGGGTGCCGATCGTGTCGGCCTCGGCCGCCGGCTTGTCGTCGCGGTAGCGCTTGACGCGCGCGAACCGCAGGGCGATGCCGCCGGGATAGCGCGATGAGCGCTGGACGCCGTCGATCGCGATCTCGACCACGGTCGTCGGCGCCACCCACACCGTGCCCGGGGTGCGGCGCACCTCGATCCGCTGGAACTCCTCCGTCTGCCAGCGCAGCAGCTCGTCGGTGAGGCCCTTGAACGTCTTGCCGACCATCACGAAGCCACCCGGCTCGCCGAACGCGCCGTCCGGGTCGCGCGCCCCGAGGTGGAGGTTGGAGAGCATCCCGACGCGCCGCCCCGAGCCCCACTCGCAGGCCAGCACGACCAGGTCGTAGGTGAGCACCGGCTTGACCTTGATCCAGCTCGCGCCGCGGCGGCCGGCGGCATAGGGCGAGTCGATCGACTTCACGACCACCCCCTCCTGGCCGGCGGCGAGGGCGTCGCGCGAGACGCGCTCGGCGGTGTCCGGGTCGTCCGTGACCTCGCCCGGGATGCGGTGCTCGCCGGCGACGCGCTCCAGCTCCGCCAGCCGGACCGACAGCGGCTCGTCCAGGAGGTCGCGCCCGTCCACGTGGAGGATGTCGAAGAACCAGGGATGCAGCAGGGTCTCGCGCCCTTCCGCGAAACCCTCGGTCGCAGGCTCCCTCGGCGCTGGGGTCGCGGTGTCGCTTCGCGCCACCTCTGAGCTCCACCGCGCAAAACGCGACATCGTCTCCTGGAACGGCCGCGGCCCGCCGTCCTCGTCGAGCGCGAGCGTCTCGCCGTCGAGGACGAGGTCGCGCGCGGGCAGCCGGCGGACGATCTCCACCACTTCCGGCACGCGGTGGGTGATGTCGGCGAGCGTCCGGGTGAAGACCCGCACGCTGTCGCCCGACCGGTGCACCTGGATGCGCGCGCCGTCGAGCTTGTACTCCACCGACGCCCGGCCGGTCGTCTCCAGCGCCGCCGCCGCGGACGGCGCGGTGGCCGCGAGCATCGGCAGCACCGGGCGGCCGACGACCAGCCCGACGGAGGCGAGCTCCTCGGCCGTCCCGGTCAGCGCCAGCAGCGCGGTCGCCCCGAGGTCTCCGGTCAGCATGGCGGCGCGGCGCACGTCCGGGCCCGGCCGGCCGGCGGTGCGGGCGATCGCGTCGAGGAGGACGCCCTCCAGCGCCCCGGTCCGCATCTCGCCGAGGAGGATGCGGGCCAGGAGGTCCTGCTCGCCCGCCGTCGCGCGCCCCGCGAAGTCGCGGAGCGCCGCACTGCGGTCGCGGACGGAGCCCTCGCCGCCGAGCGCGGCCAGCTCCCCGAGCAGGGCGTCGAGGTCGAGAACCGTCAACGTCGGCGACGAGGCGCCCGCGCCCATCACCGCACCGACGCTGCGCCAGCCCACACCGACCCGGCCCTGCCGCGGCTTGCCCACCAGGAAGCCGACTGTCGGGGCGACCTCCTCGGGCTCCAGGGCGCCGAGGAGGCCCGCGAGCGCGTCGACCTTGGCCAGTCGCGAGCGCGTTCCTGCGACGGTCTCCAGCGTGGTGACGATCGTGTCGAGGAGCACAGCCCTCAGTGTGTCACCGGCCTCCGACGCCGAGAAGGGGCGATGGAGGTCACGCCGCCGGCGTCGCCACCCCGCGCCCGAACGTGATCGCGCGCACGATCTGCACGATCCCGAGCACGATGAGTCCGAGGCCCGCGAGGATGAACAGCACCACGATCCCCCACAGCGGGCTGAGCAGCAGCACGATGCCGGCGACGATGCTCAGGATGCCGAAGAAGACCGACCAGCCGCGCGACGGCGCGTCGCCCAGCTGCGCGAAGGTCATCGCGCCCTCCACGATCCACGCGATGCCGACCAGGATGCCGATGAAGACCGCCAGGAACTGCGTCGTGCCCGTCAGGTTCGCGAAGGCCACGATGGCGCCGATGATCAGCAGGATGCCGAAAGCGATGTCGAGCCCTCTCGCCCCTCCGCGGATGCCGCGGGCGAAGATGCCGATGCTCAGGTACGCGATGCCGGAGATGAGGAGCGAGATGGCGATCAGGACGGTGAGCCCGACGGCCGCCGTGCGTGGCCAGAACACGATGATGACGCCGATAATCAGCGCGACGGCTCCGCTGATGCCGAGCGCGACGCGCACGCTGTTGATGGCCGACTTGGTCAGGTCTTGCCCGTTGAGCGAGAACGAGGCGAACGCGGAGGGCTGAGTGCTGGACATCGCTTGATCCTTCTGGAGAGGCGGACGAACTGCTCGGAAGGTATCGCTGGCGGACGCACTGTGTCTAGAGTGTTCGCGCGATTGTGAAATCAAACGTTATAAACCTGACGGTCAGTAGTCCTCTCGCCCCTCGCCGATCACCAGGAGCGTGTCCTGATCCTCCGACCAGTCCCGCAGCGCCCGCTCCAGCTGCCGCCGTGTCCATTCGTGGCTCACCTCGTCGCCGCCGAGCAGCGCGAGCCGGTCGAGCCGTTCCGCCGCGGTCCCCTCGAGATCGTCCATCGTCATACCCCTTCTCTGCCCGCACCGTTCGCGGCCGTCCGGCGGCGGGTGGGACCAGCCGCTGTCTGCTTGGCGCTGCCCGTGGGGCGGGCCGCCTGAAACCCGGTGCTCCCGCTCTTGTCTCACGGCTCGGCCGGACGACCTGGCTCGCCGTCGCCCCCATGGTGCACCTGCGAGGGCCGGTCGCGGTAGCCCGTGAGGCATCCCATACCGGTCGGTATGCTCGCCGACTACCGGATAGTCCCGACCCCTTCAAGTGCTCTTTGCGACCTCGCAGAGGGTACGGACGGGAGGTCCAGACGGGTCTCGTAACGTCGCCGGATGCCCTCGGTCGACCCAGGCCGGCACCCCTGCCGGCCTCGTCGTGGGCGACGGAAAGGATCCACGTGAAGAACACCATCCAGAACACCTCCGGAACCACTCGCACCGCGTTCGGTGCGCGACGCATCGTGATCGGCGCCGCCTCCGTCGTGGCGGCGGGAGCGCTCATCGGCGTGGGGGCGCAGGGGGCTTTCGCGGCCACCGGCGACACCGGTGCTGCGGGCTCCGGCTCGGCGACGGTCTCCACCTCGACGTCGACGACCGGAGCGTCGGCCTCGACCGGCGGTTCCGCCTCGTTCGACCTGGGCCACGGCTTCTCGCTGTTCGGCCAGGCGCACGCGCTCTTCAACGGCCACGTCAACGGAGCCAAGGCTCAGCAGCTGGCCAAGAAGATCGTCGCAGACACCCCCGTCTTCTCGCTGCTACCCGACACGCTGCAGGGCGACCTGAAGACCCTGGCGAACGCTGCCTCGCAGGATCGCACCGCCGACGCCAAGAAGCTCGTCTCGACCGCGCTCGACGGCGGCTACGGCACCGCGATCCAGAAGCTCGCCACGCAGCTGAAGGGCGACGCCTCGAGCGACGCCAAGCAGGACGGCGACGCCCAGGGCGGCCTCGACCTGAAGGGCCTGGACGTCAAGGGCCTCATCGCCGGACTGCAGAGCGGCGACCTCCTCGGCTCGGCTTCCGGCACCTCGTCGAAGCTCACCACCGAGGTCGACAGCATCGCCTCCGCCGTGACCGGCGACAGCCAGCTGGCGTCGAAGCTCCCGGACTCGCTGCGCAGCGACCTGTCGCAGCTCGCCTCGGCCCCGGCCTCGGCGCAGACCGCCGACCTCCAGCACCTCGCCACCACCGCGCTGAGCGGCGGCTACGGCTCGCAGGTGCAGCAGGTCGCCGACCAGATCGAGTCGGCGGTCACCGCGGCCCACTAAGGCCGGCACCGCTGTCGCGCCCCCGCCTCCTCCCATCCGGATGGAGGCGGGGGCGCGTCCGTGTTCCTGGCGACCCGCGGAATCGTTCTCGCGACGGATGCCGCCGGGCCGCGCAGGGGCGCATCATGCGAGCATGTGGTTTCGCAGGATCATCGTCGCCGTCGCGGCGTACGCGCTGTTCGCGGGCGGGCTCGCCACGCTCTACGTCGTGGAGCAGCAGGCCGGGCGCAACGCCGTGGAGGACGCCCCGCGCGCGCTGCTCTCCACCGGGGTGGCCACGGCGGCGTCCACCCAGCCCGACCGCGTCGACCTCACGTACTACCTCGGCACCTTCTGGGTGCAGTACGACCAGACCGGCAAGCCGATCGCCGGCAACGGCTACCTGGACGGTGTGCTCGCGCAGGTGCCGAAGGGGGTCCTGGACACGGCGAAGGCGACCGGGGAGGACTCGGTGAGCTGGCAGCCGGAGCGGGGCCTCCGCTACGCCATCGTGGCACAGCCGGTCGGCCCCGATGTCGTCGTGGCGGGCCAGTCCCTCCAGCCCACCGAGGAGCGCGCCTCCCGCACCCTGATCTACGTCGGCCTGGCCCTGGTGGCGGGCATCGCCGTCATCGCCGTCGCCGTCGGCCTGGACGTCCTCCTCGGCGCCGCCCTCCGCCGCCGTCCCGCCTAGCGCGCCGACGGCTCAGCGCCGCCTGACGCCGTAGCGATGCTCGGGGCGGCCGGTCGCGCCGTAGCGCAGCTCCAGCTTGAGCACGTCGCTCTGCTCCAGTTGCGTGAGGGCGCGCTGGGCTGTCGTCCGGCTGATCCCGACCGCCGCGGCGACGTCGTTCGCCGACAGGCTCCCGTCGCCGGCCGCCACCGCGTCGTAGACCGATTGGAGGGTCGGCGCGAGCCGTCGCAGCTCCTCGGTCTGGCCGGCCGTCGCCGGGCGCAGGAGGTCGAACACCCGGTCGATGTCCTGCTGCGTCGGCTCCTCCGGGAAGCCGCCCAGATCGTCGTTCGCGCGCCGGAACGCCTGGAGCCGCTCCGCGAGCTGCGCGAAGCCGAACGGCTTCACCAGGTAGTGCAGCGCGCCGAGCTGCACGGCCTTCCGCACGGTCGCGATGTCGTTGGCCGCCGAGATCACGATGACCGCGGGCGCCGACGGCTCGCCGAGCAGGCTCCGCACGACTTGGAGGCCGTCGCCGTCGGGCAGGTAGACGTCCATCAGCACGAGGTCCGGGCGCAGCTCGCCCGCGAGCCGGAGGGCGTCGGCCGCGGTGTGGGCCTGGGCGACCACGCGGAAGCCGGGCACGGCCTCCACGAATCCGACGTGCACGGAGGCCACCCGGTAGTCGTCGTCGACGACGAGCACGGTCAGCGACGGCGTGGCCGGCGGCCCGCTCATCGCGCAGCTCCTTCGCGGTGGCCGGCGTCGCGTCGCGAAGCCGTCGTCGCGGTCGGGGCACCCGCGACGATATCCCGCGGCAGCACGATCGTGAACGTCGCTCCCGGCCCACCGGACACCGACACCGTCCCGCCCAGCTTGGTCACCGTCGTGTGCACGAGCGACAGCCCGAGCCCGCTGTGCCGCACCAGGGACCCGCGCTTGGTGGAGTAGCCGTTCTCGAAGATCCGCGGCAACTCGGTGCTCGGGACGCCCGGGCCGTTGTCGGCGACACGCACGGTGACGGACTCCGGCGTCTCGACCACGCTCACGACGACCCGGCGCGGAGCCGGCGCCCCGGAGAGCGCGTCGAACGCGTTGTCGATCAGGTTGCCGAGGATCGTCGTCAGCGCCTGCACGCGTTCCGGCGCCTCCCCGAGGTCGGTGTCCGGCGCGATGACCAGCTCGATGCCGCGCTCGTTCGCCTCCGCGGCCTTGCCGAGCAGGAGGCCGACGATCATCGGCGAGCCGATGTGCGAGCGCAGCGTGGCGTCGAGGTCGGCGGTCGTCCCGCGGATCTCGTTGAGGTACTCCAGGGCCTCCTTCGTCCTCCCGAGCTCCAGGAGGCCGGACACCGCGTGCATCCGGTTGGAGAACTCGTGCTGCTGCGCCCGGATGGACTCGCTGAAGCTGCGCTCGCCGTCGAGCTCGCGGGTGAGCCCGATCAGCTCGGTGCGGTCCTGGAGGGTGAACACCGCGCCGTGCGGACGGCCGCCCAGCTTCACCGGCATCCGGTTGATGACGAGGATGTGGTCGTCCGTGATCGCGATGGCGTCCTTCACCTCGGACGTGCCGGTGAGGGTGTCGCGGATCGGCCCGGCGACCAGCACGTCCTCCAGCAGCCGGCCCCGCGCGCCAGCCGGCAGCCGCAGCAGCCGCTGGGCCTCGTCGTTGACGACGGTGATCCGGCCGGCCGGGTCGATGGCGATGACCCCCTCCCGGATGCCGTGCAGCGTGGCCTCCCGCTCCTGCAGCAGCCGCGCGATCTCGTCCAGCTCCAGCCCGAAGGTGCGGCGCTTCAGGAGGCTGGCCAGCGCGAACGAGGCCAGGCCGCCGATCGCGAGCGCCAGCACGAACCACGACCCGTAGGCGGGCAGCTCGGACAGCAGCTCGCTCGCCACCGAGCTCTCCCGGATGCCGACCGACACCTCCCCGACGATCTGGTCCGACGCCGGAGCGTAGAGCGGCACCCGGGCGTTCGCGTTGACGCCGGTCGCACCGGTGTCGGTGCGCAGGTGCACCTTTCCGTCCGCCGCGACGAACGGCTCCTCCACCTTCTGGCCGATCAGCGCCGGGTCGGGGTGCGAGTGCCGCACGCGGTTCTTGTCGATCACCACGACGTAGGCGGCGCCCGTGCTGTTGGCGGTCTGCGACGCCAGGTTCTGGATGGTCGCGTCGCAGCCGGGGGCGTTGTTCGACATGCAGTTCTGGATGTCCGGCATGCCGGCGAAGGTCTGAGCGATCGCCGCGGCGCGCGCCTGGTAGTCGGAGTCGAGGTTGCTGCGCGCGGACTGCGCCAGCAGGAGGAAGCCGACCAGCATCGAGACGGCGAGGATCGCCAATTGAGCCAGGAGTATCTGGCTCGAGAGTCGTCTGATCCGTCGTCGCATCACCCGAGATTGTGTCATCTCCTGCTGGGGAGCGCGTGCGCGCAGAACGCGCAAAACCTGCGACAACGCACACAACGCGGCGAATCGGGCGCAAGCGAGACAGTCGCAGGCCGTCTCGGGGAGCATCGATGATCACACGGACCGGTGGGAAACGCTCCGCCGGGCATGCACACGAGACACGTGCATCCGAAGACAGAGAGGTCTTGAACTCATGGTCGAACACCGACCCCGAACAGCCGCCGCGGCCCCCTCGGCCGACGAGGCGGCGCGCATCGACATCGTCGGACTGACGAAACGCTTCCTCACGCCGAAGGGTGAGACCTTCACGGCCATCCGCGACGTGACCCTCACCGTCGAGCCCGGCCAGTTCTGCGCCATCGTCGGCCCGACCGGCTGCGGCAAGTCCACCACGCTCGCCCAGGTCTCCGGCCTCGAGCGGCCGAGCGCCGGCTCGGTCAGCGTCGGCGGCCGGATCGTGGACGGCATCACCAGCGGCGTGAGCTACATGTTCCAGGCCGACTCGCTCTTCCCCTGGAAGACCGTGCTGGCCAACGTGATGATCGGCCCGATCCTCCTCGGCACGCCGAAGAAGGAGGCGACGGCGCTGGCGCTCGACTGGCTGCGCCGCGTCGGCCTCGCCGGCTTCGAGGACCGCTACCCGCACCAGCTCTCCGGCGGCATGCGCAAGCGCGTCGCGATGGCGGCCGCGCTGATCAACAACCCGCGCATCCTGCTGATGGACGAGCCGTTCGGCGCGCTCGACGTGCAGACGAAGGCGATCATGCAGACCGAGCTGCTGACCCTGTGGGAGGAGCTGCGGCCGTCGGTGCTGTTCATCACGCACGACCTCGACGAGGCCGTCGCGCTGTCCGATCGCGTCGTGATCATGACCAGCAGCCCCGGCACGGTCAAGGACGTCTTCGACATCGACCTGCCGCGACCGCGCGGCAACGTCCAGGAGATCCGGCACGAGGAGAAGTTCCTCGACATCCAGGGCCGGATCTGGGAATCGCTCCGTGACGAGGTCACGCGGGCCTACGAGCAGACGGCAGGAGCGGCGGCGTGACCACCATGACGATCGCAGAACAGAACACGAATCCCTCCACTCCGCTCGCTGAGCGCGAGACCGAGCTCCGCGTCGCGGGTCGCCGCGCGCACACCCGCCGGGTCGCCTGGATCTGGGCCGGCCGCGCCGCGGTCGCCGTCGTCGTCATCGGCGGCTGGCAGTGGTTCACCTCGGTGGGCTGGGTCGACAAGTTCTTCTACGGCCAGCCCTCCGGCATCTGGGACAGCCTCGTGCACCTGTTCACGCAGGGCACGGCGTTCGGCACCATCTGGGAGAACCTGTGGATCACCGTCCAGGAGGCCTTCCTCGGCTTCCTGCTCGGCACCCTGCTGGGCGTCGTCTTCGGCATCCTGCTCGGCTCCAACCGGTACCTCGCCTCGGTCTTCGGCCCGTACATCAAGGTCGTGAACTCGATCCCCCGCATCGTGCTCGGCTCGATCTTCATCGTCGCCTTCGGCCTCGGCGTCTTCCCCAAGGTGCTGCTCGCCGCCGTGCTGGTGTTCTTCGTCGTCTTCTTCAACGCCTTCCAGGGCGTGCGGGAGGTCGACCAGAACCTGGTCGCGAACGTCCGGGTCCTCGGCGCATCGCCGGTGCAGGTCGCCCGGCACGTGACCATCCCGTCGGCCATGACCTGGATCATCGCCAGCCTGCACACCGCGTTCGGCTTCGCGATCATCGGCGCCCTGGTGGCCGAGGTGCTCGGCGCCCAGCACGGCGTCGGCCTCATCATCAGCCAGGCGCAGGGCAGCTTCGACCCGAACACGGTCTTCGCCTGCATGGTCATCGTCGCGGTGGTCACGCTCGTGGCCGAGTACCTGATCACCCTCCTGGAGAAGTCGCTCCTCAAGTGGCGTCCGCCGAGCCGGTCCGAGGCTCAGGCGATCTGAGCGCCCTCGACATCCCACCTGTCCTGCAACGAAGCAGAACGCCGGACCCGTCCGGCACGAAGAAAGGAACAACCCCCATGAAGAAGCGCAGCATCGGTGTCATCGCCGCGGCGGGCGTCGTGGCCCTGAGCCTCGCGGCCTGCTCCGGCGGTGGAGGCGGCACCGCGGCGGCCGGCAGCAGCTCCGGCCCCGTGCCGACCGTCAAGATGATGGTCGGCGGCATCGACAAGCAGATCTACCTCCCGTACCAGCTGGCGCAGCAGCTCGGCTTCTACAAGAAGTACGGCGTGAACGTCGAGCTCTCGACCGAGCAGAACGGCGGCGTCGGCGCCGAGGACGCCATGGCCTCCGGCCAGGTGGACATGGCGGGCGCCTGGTACATCCACACCGTCGACTTCCAGTCGAAGGGCAAGGACGTCATCAACCTCGTCCAGCTCTCCGGCGCCCCCGGCGAGCGGGTGATGTGCAACCCGAAGGCGAACGTCAAGTCGGCCGCCGACTTCAAGGGCAAGAACATGGGCGTCACCGACCTCGGGTCGGGCACCGACGAGCTCACCCAGTTCCTGGCCGCGTCGCAGGGCGTCGACAAGAAGCAGTACAACACGATCGCCGTGCACGCCGGCTCGACCGCGATCGCGGCCATCCAGCGCGGCACCGCCGACTGCGTGATGACCACGCAGCCGACCGTCGGCGCGCTCACCTCCCAGAAGCTCGCGGTCTCCGCGGTCGACATGGCCACGACGAAGGGCGCGACCAAGGCGCTCGGCGGCGCCTGGCCGGCGGCCGGCCTGCTGGCCAACGCGAGCTGGGTGAAGAGCCACGAGGACGCCGCGCAGAAGGTCGTCGACGCGCTCGTCGCGACGATGCACTGGATCTCGTCGCACTCGGCGGCGGACATCGCGAACAAGATGCCGCAGGACTTCGTGCAGAACAGCACGATCACCAAGCAGCAGTACATCGACGGCCTGGCGACCGACAAGGGCCAGTTCCTGCCGGACGGCATCATGCCCGCCGGCGGCCCGAAGGTCATCTTCGACATGGAGAAGACCATCGGCGTCGACACCTCGAAGGTGAAGATCTCCGACACCTTCACCCAGAAGTACGCCGACGCGGCGAACAAGCTGGAAGGCTTCACCACTACGACGAAGCCGGCCGGCGCGGACGGCTGATCCGCGGAAACCCCCAACAGCCCGTCCGGTGCGTCCACCCATCCAGCGCACCGGGCGGGCTTCTTCGTGCGCGTCGCCTCCCGACATTCGTGCCGAATGTGCGTTATCGGCGCGCGATTCGAGACATTCGGGCCGAATGTCTCAGGGGCGTGTCGCGTGGATGCGCTCGACGGCACCGGAGCGGAGGCGCTCGTGCTCGACGATCACCAGGCCGGCGGCCTCCACCTCGGCCCGGTGCCGCCGGGTCAGGTGCTCGCCCTGGAAGGGGATGGTGAACCGCTCCAGGGTCCACTGCCCGGCGTACACGAGCGCTCGGTCGCTGCGCGTGTGGTCGACGAGCACGACCGAGCCGCCCGGCACGACGACGCGCGCCATCTCGGCGACGGCGACAGCCGGCCGCGGGATGGAGCAGAGCGCGAGCGCGCAGACGACCGTGTCGAAGGTCGCGTCCGCGAACGGCAGCGCTTCGGCGTCCCCCTCCCGCAACTCGGCGGCGATCCCCTGCTCGGCGGCGCGCGCCCGGGCGATCGCCAGCATCTCGGGACTCAGGTCGATGCCGGTCAGCTCGATCCCCGCCGGATAGTACGGGAGGTCGCGTCCGGTCCCGACCGCGACCTCCAGCACCCGCCCACTCGCCCGCGCGCCGACCCACTCGCGGCTGCCGGCGAGCATGGTCTGCTCGGCCCTGCCGACCTTGCGGTCGTACGTCGCGGCCTGCTTGCGCCAGGAGCGGAGCTGGCGCTGGGTCTCCTTGGAGGGGACGGGGGTGGAGTGCGCGTCGGTCATGCGGTCATTGTGGCGGAGCCCCGGCCTCAGCGCACTGAAATGCAAGTAAAATGGAAGATGCTAGGTTCTACGTGGTGGGAAGTCAACCACAAAAGGAGAACCACATGTCCATTCGCAAGTTCCTCGCAGGGAGTGCGGTCGCCGCCGCGCTAGTGACCGGTGTTGGCATCGACACGGCACAGGCTCCGCAAGCGTCTGCCGTCGAGTGCGTACAGAGCGTCACTATTTGGCAGGCGTACAACAAGTGCGCCGGTGTCCCGGCGCGCCACTGGGATGCCATCAAGAACTCGGCCTCCAAGTACGGCAACTGGGCCTCCGCTGGTCAGTGGTCCAAGCAGACGTCGTGCTGGGCCAACGTCGTCTCCTACGGCTACTCCCTGAAGGCGTAGGCGGTGCGGGCACGAGCAGCCGGCGGGACAATCGCCGTCATCGTCGCAGTGGCTTGCCTCGTCGGCTGCTCGGCGCCCGACTCGCCTGAGGAGGTCGTCGAATCGCTTTCGCTGACGGGGCCGTGGGCATCGGATTTCCAGGTCGCCTACGCGAACGCGAAGAGTGACTACGAACGCGGCGTGCTCGAAGACGGCGAGGTCACGTCGTCGGAATACGAGGAGTCCAAGAACCATCTGCGCTCGTGTGTCGGTGACGCTGGCTACGCCATCACGTGGGACGAGCGGGGTGGATTCGAACTCGGTTCGAAGAACGGCACATATCCCGACGACTTCTTCGAGCGTTCCGACCCCGTACTTCAGGAGTGCGAGTCGAAGTGGGCCGGATCGATCCTCTACCTTTACGAGCAGGCTCGACGGAATCCGAAGAAGACGGACGAGAGCACGCTACAAGTGACGTGCCTCAGGGACGCGGGCTTGGTCGACGGGACGTACACGAAGGACCAGTGGCGGCGGGACAACGAGAAGGACACCTTCCCATTCGACGCCCGCTCTGATGCCGCAATGAGGTGCGACCTCGACCCCCTCGGCCTCTGGTATTCGGGATGAGCAAGCTCCGCCCGCGAATGCACTGGCCGCTTGTGGGCGTCGCAGCGATCGTGGCGGCGAGCGTCGCCGGCTCGCTCGTTGCGCTTTCGGTGCCCGTCCCCGCCCCGAGCGCCCTGTCGACGCCGCATCCCCAAACGATCGTTCCGGTAACTCAGCGCGCTTTCGCTGACGATCGGCAGGCTCAGCTCCAGGTGAGTACGGGTCCGGTCCGGGCGGTCGTCTCACCTCGTCTGGGCCGGCTCACTTCGCTCACCTGTCGGAGCGGTGGACGGTTGGCGTCCGGCACCGCTTTCGCGAGCATCGACGGCGACCGGATCGTCGCGCTGGCGACCGCGGTCCCGCTCTGGCGCGAGCTCCGGTCCGGAGACCGCGGGGATGACGTGCGTGCCTTGCAGGAGGAGCTTGCGCGACTCGGCCAGCACATCCAGCCTGACGGTGTGGTCGGTCGGGGAACAATCCGAGCCGCGGCGGCGGTGCGTGAGACGGAGGCGGCCCGGGCCAAGACGCCAGAGACCGTCGACCCGGCAGATTTCGCCTGGATTCCGGAGCCGGAGGTCAGAGTCGGCGAATGCGCGGGCATCGTCGGCGCACCCGTCGCGGAGGGTGACGTGCTCATCGGGCTGCCGGTCGCAGTCGTGGCCGCGCGGCTGACGACGCTCCCAGCGCCGGCGACGCCCGGGGCACGAGTCGTCCGGGTCGGCGCGGTGGAGATCTCCGTCGACTCCGAAGGAGCGGTGACGGACTCCGAAGGGCTCGCCAGGATCGGGGCGACGGCTGAGTTTCTGTCGGCGAGCGCCGGGGCGAGCGAGGACACCGCGATCCCCGTGCAGTGGTCCCTGGAGAGGCCGATGAATGCTCTCGTCGTCCCACCGTCTGCCTTATGGGATGTCAAAGACGGATCAGCATGCGTGATGCCCGCGGAGAAGTCGGCTCGTCCGCTCTTGGTTGATGTGCTCGGGTCCGAACTCGGCCAGTCGTTCGTGCGGCCATCGGAGGAACGTTCCGCCACGGCTGTGCGATCGTCGCCACCGAAGAGCCGCGCGTGCCGGTGACGTTCGACGCGGTCTCGCACGCGTTCACTCCCGGGCATCCGCTGTTCCGGCCGATAAGCCACACCTTCGTCGCGGGGACGATCACCGGGGTGGTCGGTCCGAGCGGCTGCGGTAAGTCGACCCTGCTCGCGATCGCCGCCGGGATGATCCGTCCGACCGTTGGAAGGGTGAACCGCTCGGAAGGTCGCTGCGTCTGGGTGTTCCAGAACCCGCACGGGGTCGCTCGGCGTTCCGCGCAGGATCACGTGAGCATTCCGCTTCTCGCCGCGGGCCGCGGTCGTGGTGATGCCGACCGGGAGGCGCGGCGGCTGCTGATGGAGTTCGGGCTTGTCGATCGCGCGCGTATGCCGTTCTCGGCGCTCTCCGGGGGCGAAGCGCAGCGGCTCATGCTGGCGCGAGCTGTCGCGGCCCGACCGCACCTTCTTCTGGTTGATGAGCCGACGGCCCAGCTCGATCGTCCGATGGCGGCGCATGTGAATTCCGTGATCGCGGGCTTGGCGAGTGCTGGCGCCGCGGTGGTCATCGCCACTCACGACATCGACACGCGGCGTGCGTGCGACCAGGTCATCGAGCTCGAAAACCTCGGAACGGTGACACCCCTGGAGTGGCCGCGGTGAGGCTCGGGGAGGCCCTTCGTGAGGCCTGGCGCGATATCGCCACGGGCGCAGGCCGATCCGTGACGTTCACCCTGCTTTTCGCGGTGGTGGCCGGTGGGATCGTTCTCGCGGCGGGACTCTCGTCGGCGACAGCAGTGCGCGACGCGCGAGAGTTTGTCGCCTCGGGAGCCGCCATCTACGTGATGAAGGCCTCGGCCGGGATCGACGGGCGTGCCTGCGACGCGATGAGCTCACTCGCGAACGTGGGGGCGTCGGGAGCCATCCGCGAACAGACCGAAGGCGTGTCATCGTCTCGTTTGCCCAGGACCCCGATCTCGCTGTTCGCGGTCTCCCGGGGATTCATGGCCCTGCTCCCGTTCGACGGCGAAGCGAACGGCGGCGGCTTGAGTCTGTCGAAGGACGCGGCAACGACGCTGGGCGCCACGGCAGGTCAGGATCTCGAGACGACGCGTGGGATCACCCGTGTTGCCTCCGTCTTCGACTATCCGGACGATGGCCGCGACCCGCTCCTGTCGTTCGCCGCGACCGAAGTGGTCGCTGGCGAGGCGGCGTTCGACCAATGCTGGGCGATGATCTGGCCTCACGATGAGAACGCGGTCGCCGCTCTCGGGCGCGCGGTGCTGTCCGGGCGAGGTGACAGGGCCGATCGTCCAGTCCTTGTACAGCTCAACCAGACGAACGGCTCGCGGTTCGTCGCGTCGTCGACGTTCAACCGTTCGGTGGCCGGGATCCTCGTCGTCGCAGCGGGTGCAGTCCTCGGAGCAGCATTCGTCCTGCGGCGCCGCCTGGCACTCGCGTCAGATCGTCATGTGGGGGTGAGCCGACTCGCGCAGGTCGTTTCGCAGTCCGCCCAAGTCCTTCTATGGGCCGCTGTCGGCTCGCTGGTCGCGATGGCAGCCGTGATCGTCGCTCTGCGGCTGGCGGACGAGGATCGGATTCCTATCATCCAGCAGAGCCTGACCCTCGCCTTGGCGGGAGGGGGAGCCGCCGTCGCGTCGTGCGCGGTCGCCGTGTGCATCGTTCGCGACGCGGCGTTGTTCCGCTACTTCAAACAACGCTGACTCCCTCACCCCACCCGCACCAACGTCGACTGCCACCCCGTGGACCCGTTCGGTGCGATCGGCGTGCGCTTCTCCTCCTGCAGCCGTCCCGCCCGGTCGGTCGCCCGCACGGCGAGCGTGTGCGAGCCGGTCGTGGCGTTCCAGTCGAGGGACCACTGCACCCAGGTGTCGGCGTTGACCGCGACGGCCAGGGTCGCCTCCTGCCAGGGGCCGCCGTCGATCTGGACCTCCACCTTCTGGATGCCGACCGTCTGCGCCCACGCGACGCCCGCGATCTTCGTCGGACCCGCCGGGAGCGACCGGTCGATGCGCGGGGTGTCGATGCGGCTGGAGAGCTTGATCGGGGCCTTCTCGCTGTAGCCGCGGGGCGTCCAGTAGGCCTGGTCGGCCGCGAACGTCGTGACCTTCAGCTCGGTGAGCCACTTGGTCGCCGAGACGTAGCCGTAGAGGCCGGGGACGACCATCCGCACCGGGAAGCCGTGCTCCAGCGGCAGCGGCTCGCCGTTCATCCCGACCGCGAGGATGGCGTCCCGGCCCGGATCGGTGAGCGCCGTGAGCGGCGTGCTCGCGGTGAAGCCGTCGACGCTGCGCGACAGGACCATGTCGGCGCCGTGCCGCGGGCGGGCGCGGGCGAGCACGTCGCGCACCGGCACGCCGAGCCAGCGGGCGTTGCCGACGAGGTTGCCGCCGACCTGGTTGGAGACGCAGGTGAGCGTGATCGCGTACTCGCGGAGGCCCATCGCGAGGAGATCCTTGAACGTCAGCTGGACGCGGCTCTCCACCATTCCGTCCACAGTGAGCAGCCAGCCGGACGGGTCGACGGACGGGACGGTCAGCGCGGTGTCCACCCGGTAGAAGTCCGCGTTGGGTGTGAACAACGGGGAGAGGTCCTTCACGTGGAGGTCTGCGCCGGAGGGCACCTCGACGCGGTTCGCGGGCGCGGGCAGGCGCAGCGCCGAGCGGACGGCCGCGATCGAGGAGGTCGCCGCCGAGCCGAGCCGGGAGCCGACGCCCGCCACCACTGCGAGGGCGGCGCCCGCGCCGGTGAGCAGCAGGAACCGGCGGCGGTCGACGCCGGAGGACGGGTCGTCGACCGCCTCCCGCCACGGCCGCAGCGCTTCGATGAGGAGACGCAGCGCCGCAGCGCCCGCGAGCGCTCCGACCGCGGAGGGCAGGACGGCGAGTGGGCTCGCGTCGGCGCGGGTCACGGTGGCCGCGACGGCCAGCGCCCCGGCCACGACGAACAGTACGACGCCCACCCAGCGGCGCCAGAGCTCCAGGATCCCGGCGACCGCCGCGGCCACGAACACCGCGGCCCCGAGCGAGGACAGCAGGAACAGCTTGTCGTTCGACCCGAACAGCTCGATCGCGAGCTCCTTCGCCCAGCGCGGCACGATATCGATCACGAACGATCCGACCGCGATCAGCGGGTCGGCCTCCCGGGCGGCGAGGAGCGCGACCACCTCGGCGACGGCGACGAAGAGGCCGCCGCTGACCGCGCCCGCGAGCGCGGCCCAGCCCCAGGCGGCGAGGTGTCTTCTGCGGATGCTCACGGGAGCTGTTCGGCGCGGACACCGTCTCCGGATTGGCGGGGACCGATTCGCCGCCGATTCCAATCCGATTCGGCCGCGGGGCCGAACCCCCTGACGACGGACGCCGACGCGGCCTCCCGATCTGCACCGGTTCGAAGCCCCGTCTCGAAGCACCCATTCGAAGGAGAAGAAACATGCGATCCACCACCCGCCTCGCCGCAGCCGGCATCCTCGCAGCCGCAGCGCTCGCGCTCACCGCCTGCTCGTCCGGAGCCGGCTCCTCGTCCACGGACACCAGCTCGTCCATGACCTCCTCGTCCCCGTCGGCCTCCGCGTCGATGGACCCGGCCGCCGACCTCGTCGGCCCGGGCTGCGCCGCCTACGCCAAGCAGGTGCCCTCCGGCGCCGGCTCGGTCCAGGGGATGGCCCAGGACCCGGTCGCGACGGCCGCGAGCAACAACCCGCTTCTGACCACCCTGGTCGCCTCGGTCTCCGGCAAGCTCAACCCCAAGGTGAACCTGGTCGACACCCTCAACAGCGGCCAGTTCACGGTGTTCGCCCCGGTGGACGACGCGTTCAAGAAGATCGACCCGGCCACCCTCGCCACGCTGAAGACCGACGCCGGCGCCCCCACGCTGACCAGCATCCTGACCTACCACGTCATCCCGGGCCAGCTCGCGCCGAAGGACATCGTCGGCACGCACAAGACCGTCGAGGGCGGGACCGTCACGGTCACCGGCTCCGGCGACAACCTCAAGGTGAACGACGCCAACGTCATCTGCGGCGGCGTGCACACGGCCAACGCCACCGTGTACCTCATCGACTCGGTGCTGATGCCTCCGGCCAAGTGAGTCTGGGCCCGGTTCCGGGCCGCGGTCGCACGAACAGAAGCGCGCCTCCGAACTCCTCCATCGAGGGTTCGGGGCGCGCTTCTGTTCGCCCGATCGCTCCGGGCCCTCGCGCGAACCTGGGAAACCCCTCAAACGGGGGATCCGGTCCCATCCGGAACGGCGGAGGCTCCGGACCACTCGTGACGGCCGGAACCATTCCGGTCGCACAACGCAAGGGAGTTCGGAATGAACAACGTCACCAAGCGCGTCGGGATCCTGGGCGGAGCGGCAGTCGTCGCATCCGGTCTGATCGTGGGAGGTCTCGCCCTTCCGGCGAACGCGGAGACGAGCAACACCACCGACACCGCACCCACAACCACGACTTCCGTCGCTCCGCACACGCTCGACTACCTCAGCGTGTCGGACATCCTGCACAGCCTGTCCGCCCCCGTCACGGTCGGCCCCGTCGTCCAGGGCCCCGTCGCCAGCGGCAACGCGAGCGGCAACTCCGTCGGTCCCGTGGCCAGCGGCGACTCCGTCGCCAGCGGCAACCAGGCCAACGGGAACTCGGCCGGCAGCAACGATTCGACCCCGGTCGCCAGCGGAAACACGACACCGGTCGGCTCGGGCGACATGACGTCGGCCGGCAACGGCACCGGAGTCTCGGCTCCTGTCGGCTCCGGCAACACGACCGGCACCTCGTTGAGCAACCTCGGCGCTTCGGTGACCGACTCGGTCAACAGCGCCGTGAGCGACGCGCTCAAGGGACTGAACGGCACCAGCGACCTCGGCGCCGCGCTGGGTCGCTGACCCGCGCAGCCGGTCGCACGAGAGGGCACGGGGTTCTCCTCCGAAGGGAGGCGGGCCCCGTGCCCTTCCGCGTGCGGGGTCAGTGCGCCACACCCAGCCCCGTCTGCGTCTTCACCGTCGCCGGCGTCCCCGTCACGAACCGCGCGAGCGTGATCGTGTCGATGTTGGGGCCGTAGGCGGTCGCGTTGCCCAGGGTGAGCGTTCCGTCGCTCGTGGTCAGCGTCAGCGGGACGGTCTTGTCCCAGAAGCTGTTCCACGAGTAGTTGTGCCGGAACGCCGCCCGCACGCTTGCGCCGCCCGCCTCGCCGATGTCGAGGAAGCGGCTGATCACCTGCGGGTTGTAGTTGATCGCGGCGGACTTGTCGGCGTTGGCCGCGGCGATCACCAATTGGTAGTCGCCCGCTCCGAACCCGGCCGGCCGGGGGATGCTGAGCGTGTTGCCCGCGCCGTTGCCGATGTAGCCGACGTCGCGCACCACGCCCTGGGCGTCGGCCGAGCCGTTGGAGTTCGCCGGGTCGGTCTGCACGCGAGCTGCACCGGAGAGCGGCAGCGCTTCCGCCTCGCTGTGGAACACCGCGGCGGGGTCGGCGTCCGACGCCTTCTGGGCTGCGCCCCGGAGCGTGCTGACGCCGCCGATGAAGGCGCTCCCGGCGGTCGCGCGCACGGTCAGCTCGTTCACGCCCTGCGGCAGGTACACCCGGGCGGTCGAGTCGAACGTGCCGGGGCCGGTCGTCGCGGGCAGCTGCACCGCGCGTCCGTTCACCGACAGCGCGAGGGTCGCGCCGCCTCCGCTCGTGGCCGAGTGCACCGTGAGGTCGTAATACCCGGTGTCCGCGGTGGTCGCGTAGAACGTGGCGCTCGCGTCGCCCGACAGCTGCGCGTAGCCGCGCGCGGCGGGCTGCTGCCAGGACAGCGCGGCGCCTCCGGCGAGGTCGGCGTCCACGGCCGGGTAGACGGCCTGCTCGCCGCCGTTCACGTCGTACAGGTCGAACCGGTCGAGCGTGATGTCGGCGCCGGGGAGGACCGTGCTGCCGTCCTTGCTGGCCCGCAGCGAGAGCGCGTGCGTGCCCGCCGTCAGATGGAGGGCGACGTCCGTCGTGCCGCGGTAGGTCCAGCCGAGGTCGGCCGAGTACTTCACCAGCTGGTCGTACGCACCGTCGACGAACAGCGCGTGCTGTCCCGGTGCCTGGTTGGCGCCGGCGAGCACCGAGAGCCGGTAGTCGCCGGTCGTCGGGACGGTCACGTTCCAGGTCGCGGACGAACCCGCTCTGTTGAACGAGCCGACGTCCTTGCCGCCGGAGGCCATGAACGACCACTCCCGCGACGGGTCCTGGTCGTACACGGTCGCGTTCGCGATGGTGGCGTTCTCCGCCTCCGTGCTGTTCACCAGCGCGCCGGAGACCAGCTGCGGGTCGGTCGCCTGCGGCGTGATCTCGAGCTGGTAGGCCGAGTAGCGGTCGCTGTTCGGGACCGTCACCTGCACAGAGCCGTTCTGGATCCTCGCCGTCGTGGACAGGATCACCGGCGGCTGCAGCGAGGCGCCCTCCGCGCCGTTCAGCCGGTCGGCGCGCACCTGCACCTGCACGGTCTTGCCGAAGGTGGAGACGTCGAGGCCCTTCAGGTTCAGCGCGACGTCGGACGAGCCGCCGCCGAACAGCACGGTCGCCTTGCGGTTCGCGGCGTCGATCGCGGCGAGGCCCTGGAGGCTGTCGACCGTGTTCAGATGCGGCGGGGTCACCGCGGCGGTCTGCGACCCGGCGAGGGAGCCGTACCAGTCGAACATCCACCAGCCGCCGTTCGCACCGTTGTTGCGCGAGGAGTTGTCGGACAGGTTGCCGGCGTAGTTCCAGAACGCCGTCTGGGCGTCGACCTTCTCGTCCTCGAACATCGAGATCCACTGGACGAGCTGGCCGGGCACGCTCATGTCGCGCAGCATCCCGTACTCCGTGATGTTCACCGGGATCGGGGCGATGTCGAGCTGCTTCAGCAGCGCGGTGTATTCGTCGTGGTGGCCGCGGAATGTCGCCAGGTTGTTCGTGCCGAGCTCGTGCCAGATGAACACGTCCGGCAGCTCGGAGTGCTGCTTCGCGTAGGCGAGGAAGTCGGCGCTGCGGTCGGCGTGCCAGGTCGAGTCGCCCGGACCGCCGACGCGGGCGTGACCGAGGCCGTGCTCGGCGTACACGCTCTCGATGGTGTCGTAGGCGGCCGTCCAGTCGGAGAGGAACTGGTCCTTCTGCGTCGACCAGTTCGGGTACCAGTTGCCGCCGTCCGGCTCGTTGAACGGGATGAACACGTACTTCGACGGGTCCTGGGACTTCGTGGCGACGTCCTCGACGGCCTGCTTGAGGATCGGGAGGTAGTCCCATACGCCGTCGCCGTTCGCGTCGCCCGGGCGCTTGCCGCCGTTGTAGGGCCAGTCCGGGTACATGTCCTGCACGTACACGTAGAGGTCCTGGCCGCCGCCGGCGAAGAACGACTTCTCCACCTGGAGGGCGTCGCCGCTGGGGTGCTGCGCGCCCTGCGGCGGCTTCTGCGAGGTGTTGGTGATGTGCGCTCCGTCGAGCACGGCCTGGCTGGGGACGCCGTCGTCGCCGAGTCCGTAGAGCGTCCCGGTCGCGCCGCCGCGGAACGCGCCGGTGGTCTGGGAGAAGTCGACGGACAGCGGGTCGGCCGGGGCGGCGGAGGCCGGTACGGCGACCAGGCCGCCGACCGTGAGGGCGAGGCCGGCGGACGCGGCGATCGCGGGCAGTAGTGCCCGGCGGCGAGGACGCCGGGCGTGTGGTGCGGTCAAAGCGGTACTCCTTCGTACGGGATGGATGGACGGCTCCGTTCACCGCGGCGCTTCATCGGCACAGCGTCCACGAAAATGTGAAACCGCTATCATGATAGCGATATCGTCCACCCTCGCAAGAGGGGATTCAAACCAGTCTCCGCCTGGCTGATAGCGCTATCAGATTTGGACTTGCGTTCTGTTCTGATACCGCTATCATGAATCCAGCGCCGCGCCGCAGAGCCGGGCGCAGCACCGCATCCGCGAAGAAGAGGAACCCGATGACCGACCGCCTGAGCTGGGGCAACGGAACGCTGACCGTCGAACTCGAATGGTCGGCCGACTCCGCCCCGCGCGTCGCGGCATGGACGGCCTCCGGGATCCGCCTGGAGATGCCGTCCGGCCTCCCGCTGGTCGACGTCCTGACGGTGTGCCACGGGCACTCGCTCGCCAACGACCGCCTGGTCCACACGGTGATCGGCCACGAGTCCCGCTACACCGGTCATGAGGAACGGGCCACCGCCGCGGGCCGCGAGCTGCGGCTCGGGATGCGGCACCCCGGCACCGGGCTGGAGATCGAACTGCTGCTCCAGCTCCCGGACGGGCTCGCCGTCCTCCGCTCGTCGGTCACGGTCGTGAACCGCGGCGGCGACGAGCTGGTGCTGCGCTCCATCCCATCGCTCGCGCTCTACCTGGGCGGCGACGCCTCCAGCAGCATCCGGGACTGGGACGTCCACCACGCCCTGAGCGACTGGCTCGGCGAGGGCCGCTGGATCACCGAGCCGCTCAACGGCGTGCGCTTCCCGCGCCTCGAGCAGCACCTGACCAACCACAACCCGCGCGGCGAGTTCAGCGTCACCTCGACCGGGACCTGGTCGACCGGCAAGCACCTCCCCGTCGCGGCGGTCGGCTCCGGCCGGCTCGGCGCCGCGTGGGCGTGGCAGATCGAGCACAACGGCGCGTGGCGCTGGGAGATCGGCGAGGACACCGCCAGCGGCTATCTCGCCCTCTCCGGCCCGACCGACACCGACCACCAGTGGACGCAGACGCTCCGCCCGGGCGACACGTTCCGCACGGTGCCCGTCGCGATCGCCCTGGCCTCCGACTTCACCGCCGCCATCGCGCAGCTCACCGCCTACCGTCGCGGCGCCCGCCGCGACCACCCGGACAACACGGCGATGCCGGTCGTCTTCAACGACTACATGAACACGCTCAACGGCGACCCGACCACCGACAAGCTGCTCCCGCTGATCGACGCGGCCGCCGCGGTCGGGGCGGAGATCTTCTGCATCGACGCCGGCTGGTACGACGACAGCGGCGAGTGGTGGGACACCGTCGGGGAGTGGACGCCGAGCACGACCCGTTTCCCCGGCGGCCTCGGAGAGGTCATCGACCGCATCCGCGACGCCGGGATGGTGCCGGGACTCTGGCTGGAGCCCGAGGTCATCGGCGTGAACAGCCCGATGGCGGATCGGCTGCCCGATGAGGCGTTCCTGCAGCGCAACGGCAAGCGCGTCGTGGAGCACCACCGCTACCACCTCGACCTGCGGCACCCGGCCGCGCGCGCCCACCTCGACGAGGTCGTCGACCGCCTGGTGCACGACTTCGGCGTCGGCTTCTTCAAGCTCGACTACAACATCAACCCGGGCCCCGGCACCGACCTCGACGCGGACAGTGTCGGCGCCGGGCTGCTCGCGCACAACCGCGCCCACCTCGACTGGCTGGAGGGCGTGCTCGACCGCCACCCCGCGCTGGTGCTGGAGAACTGCGGGTCGGGTGCGATGCGCGCGGACTTCGCGATGCTGGCCCGCCTCCAGATGCAGTCGACCTCCGACCAGCAGGACTTCCTCAAGTACCCGCCGATCGCCGCCGCAGCGCCGGCCTCCATCCTTCCGGAGCAGGCTGCGAGCTGGGCGTACCCGCAGCCCGAGATGACCGAGGAGGAGGCCGCCTTCTGCCTCGCGACCGGACTGCTCGGCCGGTTCTACGTGTCGGGCCACCTCGGGCGGATGGACCGGCGGAGGCTGGACCTCGTCGCCGACGCCGTCGCGGTGGCGAAGTCGCTGCGCGGCGACCTGCTCGCCTCGACCCCGTTCTGGCCGCTCGGCATCCCCACCTGGGACGCGCCGTGGACCGCGCTCGGACTGGCGGTCGACGGCGAGGGCCCCGACGCTTCCGCCGAACCTGAGACCGCCCTCCTCACGGTCTGGAACCGGGAGCCCTCCGCGGGCCCGGTCGAGCTCGACCTCCGCCGGTTCGCCGGCGCCGACCTCACGGTCACCACGATCTTTCCGCGTTCGCTACCCGAGTGGAGCACCCACTGGGACGCGGAAACCGGACGACTGCGCGTCGCCGGCCCTGCCGATGAGGCAGGCGCACGAGTCCTCCGTCTCCAGGCCGCCGGCCGCACCGCCCCCGGTGCCGCGTCGGCGACCGCAACACATTCCGCTACTCGAACCCAGTGGCGTTAACCTCGCTACGACATATCAAGGAGAGCAGTTCAATGAAGATCGCTTGGAAGGGAGCCGCGACCGTCGCGGCCATCGCGGCCGCCGCGGCGCTGGCCCTCAGCGGATGCAGCGACCCCGGCTCCGGAGGCTCCGACTCCGGCGCCACCACCTGGCCGGCGCAGGACACGAAGCTCGACGGCGTGAACCTGACCATCTGGGCCGCCCAGAACTCCAACAAGACCGCCGACAGCGTCATCTCGGGCTTCGAGAAGCTCACCGGGGCGAAGGTCAAGGTCGTCACCATCCCCGACCCGTACGAGCAGGGCATCCAGACCAAGGTCGCGACCGGTGACAAGCCGGATCTGGCGTTCTGGCAGCCGACCGCGTCGATGCTGACGACGCTCAACGCCAAGCAGAACCTGCAGTCGCTCCAGGGCGCGCCGTGGGTGAAGAACTACACCGGCAAGCTCGGCGACATGACGGGCATCCTCGACGGCACCCGCTACGCGGCCCTCGTCACCACCCCGGCCGTGATCGGCGTCTACTACAACAAGGACGTCCTGTCGGCCAACGGCATCACCTCGACGCCGACGAACTGGAACGAGTTCATCGCCGACGCGCAGGCGCTCAAGGCCAAGGGCGTCGACCCGTTCTACGAGATGGGCGGCGACAAGTGGGCGACCCAGTGGTGGGTGCAGGCGCAGCTCGCGGACGCCGCCAAGTCCGGGCTGTGGGACAAGGTCAACTCCAACACCGAGAAGTTCACCGACCCGACCATCCAGGGCGCGATCGACAACTACCAGAAGCTGATCCAGGACGGCCTGTTCAACTCCGACATCAAGACGGCGACATTCGTCGACCAGGGCAAGGCGCTCCTGGACGGCAAGGCGGCGATGGTCATGCAGGTCAACTCGTTCTTCGGCGAGCTGCAGGCGACCTCCACCACCGACGAGCTGAACAAGAAGATCGGGTTCTTCCCGATCTCGCCCACCGGCAACGTCGGCACGTTCATCCCGGACCAGTCCAACGCCCTCGTCGCCTTCAAGACCGGTGACAGCAAGAAGGAGGCCGCGGCGCGCCAGTTCCTCAGCTACTGGCTGGGCGACGGCTACAAGGACTTCGTGAAGGCGCAGTCCACCGTGTCGCTCATCACGGGCGTCGACACCCCGAGCACGGTCCCGACCGCGCTCCAGGACGTCGCCAAGTCGCTCGACACCTCGGTCGGCTCGATGCAGGCGCTCGCAGTGGCGAACCCCGACCTGTACCTCAACCTCGCCGACATGATCCAGGGCACCAAGACGCCGGTCCAGGTGGCGCAGACCACCCAGGACCAGTTCGCCCAGCTCGCGAAGGCACAGGGAGTGAAGGGCTTCTAGCCCCTCGCCCCGACCGGCACGCCGGGGCGGCGACACTCGTCGCCCCGGCGTCCCGAACCCACGAAAGGCATGAACCCGATGACCGCACAGCTGACCCCGCTGGCGCCGGCGCCGACCGTGCACGCCCGCACGGCGGAGAAGCGCCGCCGCAGCGGCCGCCGCCAGGACCACCCGGCCTGGTTCCTCGTCCCCGCGCTGATCGTGCTCGTCGTCTTCTTCTTCGTGCCGACGATCTTCAACTTCGTCTACGCGTTCACCGACTGGTCGAGCTTCCACAGCCAGATCAACTTCGTCGGCTTCGACAACTTCGTGTCGCTGTTCGGCAACGGCAGCCTCCTCAACGACCTCCGCATCACGCTCGTCTACGCCATCCTCGTCGCGGTCTTCCAGAACCTCTTCGGGCTGATCCTCGCGCTCGTGCTGGAGCGGGACACCCGCATCAACCGGTTCGCACGCGTCGCGTTCTTCGTGCCCGTCGTGATGTCGGCGCTCGCCGTCGGCTACATCTTCCAGGCGCTGCTGAAACCGGCCGGCGGCCTCAACCAGATCCTGTCGTTCGTCACCGGGCAGCACGTCACCATCGCCTGGCTCGGCAGCACCACCTGGACGATCGTCGTCGTCGCTCTCATCCACGCGTGGAAGTGGATGGGGCTCTCGATGCTCATCTACCTGGCCGGCCTCAAGACGATCAACGAGGACATCCTGGAGGCCGCGCGGCTGGACGGCGCGAGCTGGTGGACCACCTTCCGCAGCATCCGGTTCCCGCTGCTCGCGCCCGCCGTCACGTTCAACGTGGCCACCGCGCTGCTCGGCTCGATGAACGGCTTCGACATCGTGCAGGCGACGACCGCGGGAGGCCCGGGCGGCACGACCGAGCTGCTCAACATCTTCATCTTCCGCACCTTCGGGCAGGGGCTGTTCGCGCAGGCCACCACCATGAGCCTCAGCCTGTTCCTGATGGTGACGATCCTCGCCTTCCCCGTCATCTACTTCCTGCGCAGAAGGGAGAACGTGCTGTGAGCGCACTCACCACGCCGCGCCGCGGACGCCGGGTCACCCGGTCGCGCCCGTTCCGTCCGACCAGGCTGATCCAGCCGATCGTCGCCATCCTGCTCGTCGTGCTCCTGCTCGGCGTGCCGTTCTGGCTCGTCGTCGTCACGGCGGGCAAGGACCAGGCCGAGGCGCTGAACCCCAGCCTCGCCCTGCCGACCACCTGGCATCTGCTCCAGAACTTCGCGACCGTGCTCGACCAGGGCCGGATGGTGACCGCGTTCTTCGGCAGCCTCCTGATCATGGTGCCGTCGGTGTTCGGCGTGCTGCTGCTCGGGGCGATGGCCTCCTGGATCCTCGGCCGGCGGCGCAGCAAGCCGATCGCGTTCCTGTACGCGCTCGGCATCAGCGGCATCGTCCTGCCGCCGGCGGTCGTCACGATCGTGCTCCTGCTGCGCCAGATCGGGCTCGCGGGCACGGCGGTCGGGATGATCGGCGTCTACATGGGCATGTACCTGTCGACCGTGATCTTCTTCGTCACCGGCTTCGTGCGCACCATCCCGGTGGAGCTGGAGGAGGCCGCCCGCGTCGACGGCGCCGGCCCGCTCCGGGTCTTCTTCCGGGTGATCATGCCGCTGCTCGGGCCGACGCTCGCGACGGCGACCATCCTGATCTGCCTCTACATCTGGAACGACGTCTTCTACGCGCTGTTCGTGGTCGGCGGCCGGCTCGACACCCTGCCGCTGAACCTCTACCAGGTGGCCAGCTCCGGGCTGTACCTGCAGAACTGGCACCTGATCTTCGCGTACATCATCCTGATGAGCCTCCCGCTGCTCATCACCTTCACGGTCATGCAGCGGCGGATCATCTCCGGCATCACCAGCGGCGCGGTCAAGTGAGCGCGCCGAGGTTCGGGGGAGGGGCGTCGCTATGCTGAGGACGATGTCGAACAACGCCCCGAAACCGCCCGTGATCAGCGACGTCGCGCGCCGGGCCGGGGTGTCCGTCCCGACCGTGTCGCGCGTGCTCAACGGCGCGGCGTACGTGTCGGAGGAGAAGCGCGCGAAGGTCATGCAGGCCATCGAGGAGCTGGACTTCCGGCCCTCGGCCGCCGCGCGCGCCCTCGTCGCCCGGCATCCGAAGCTCATCGCCGTGATCGCGGGGAACACCTCCCGCTACGGCTACGCGGAGACCATCCGCGGCGTCGAGGAGAGCGCGCGCGCCGCCGGCTACACCGTGACCATCACCGTGGTGGAGTCGGCCGACGACGACACCGTGGCTCGGGCGGTCTCGCTCGTCCTGGACCAGCCGATCGCCGGCGTCGTGGTGCTCAAGTTCGACCCTCCCGGCGTCGCCGCGCTGCACCGGATCCCGAAGTCCATCCCGACCGTGTCGATCTCCGGCGTCCGCGAGACGGGCGTGCCGCAGGCGGTGCTCGCCGAGGCGGACGCGGCCGAGGAGGTCGTCGACTACCTGCTCGGGCTCGGGCACGAGACCGTGCAGCACGTCCGTGTGCCCCCGTCGCGCAAGGAGGACGGCCGCACGACCGGCTGGCGCCGCGCGCTCGTCGCCCACGGGGCTCCCGTCCCGGCCCCGGTCGACGCGAGCTGGGAGCCGGAGTCCGGCCGCGAGATCGGCCGTGCCCTCGCCGCCGACCCTTCGGTGACGGCGGTCTTCTGCGGCAACGACGAGATCGCCATGGGCGTCATCCGCGGTCTGACCGAGGGCGGCAAGTCGGTCCCGGCGGACGTGAGCGTGGCCGGCTTCGACGACCACCCGCTCGCCCGCATGTGGACGCCGCCGCTGACGACGGTCGACCAGGACTTCGCGGGGCTGGGCTCGCGGGCCTACGAGCTGCTGGAGACGGTGATCAGCGGAGGCAAGGTGCGCAAGTTCTCGTCGGAGCGGCCGACCGTCGTCATCCGCGAGAGCACGGCTCCGCCGCCGAAGCGCTGAGGCGCGCGGCCGGGGTCAGCCCGTTCGTCCGCCGAGCAGTGCGATCGCGTCCCGGTCGTCCCGGAAGCGCTGCGGCTCGTCGGCGAGCGGCGCGCTCGGGGCGTCCTCCGCTCCGTCGAGCGCGTCCGGTGCGTCGCGGGTGAGGGCCGCGAAAACCGGCGTCAGATCGTCCTGCTCGGCGCCGTCGTCCGCCACCAGCTCGAACGTCAGGCGCTCCGCCGCGGCGTTCGTGAGGCTGTCGACGAGCACCCGCGCGATCTCGTCGCGGGCGATGACCCCGTCGGCCGGCGTCCCCGACTGCTCGGTGTCGCCCTGGCGCAGCACGATCGCGCGCTGACCCGGATCGTTGTAGTCGAACCAGCCGGGGCGCACGATCGTGTACGGATCGCCGCTCGCCCGGACCAGGCGCTCGGCTCGGCGCTTCCACGCGGCGTACGGCGTTCCGGGGCGGGTGGTCCCGACCGCGGTCATGAGGGCGATCCGGACGCGGCGGCCGTTCAGCGCGGTGAGGACGTTGGCGAGGCCCGCATAGTCGATGTCGCGCACATCGGCCTCCCGGGTGCCCGAGCCGTGCGTGAACACGATCGCGTCCACCCCCTCCACCGCCGCCGTGAGGGTGGCCGGTCTCGTGAGGTCGCCCACGGCGAGGTCGGTCGGGCCGGGGAGGATGCGCCCGGCGCGGGAGGCGTCGCGGACGAGCGCCCGGACGTGATGCCCGCGCCGCTGCGCTTCGGCCACGACCAGCCGGCCGATACTGCCGGTCGCGCCGACGACGAGGACGGTGAGCGGTTTGTCGGTCATCGCTTCTCCCTCTTACGGGGCTGCGCCTCAGCGGAGTCCAGGCCGGCGGCCGGCCGTCGGAACAGCCGCCACAGCGGCGCCGCTCCGACGAAACCGGGCGACGCGCGGAGGGCGGCCTCCACCCGCAGGAGGGTGTCCTCGTCCTCGGGCAGTGCGGCGATCGTGCGCCGCACCTCCCGCGCGAACCGCCTGCTCTCGCGCTTCCCGGCCGTGCCTTCCGTCAGGATCGCCCCCCGTACTCGGCGTCGGTCACGTGCTCGCCCCACTCGGTCTCCGGGCCGTCCTGGCCCTCGCCGAGCGACTCCCACATCGCCAGGTGCTCCATGAAGTGTTCCGGGTCGGCGCCGTGCCAGTGCCACTCTCCGGGCGGCGTGTGGACGGTCTGGCCGGGCCGGACCTCCAGGATCTCGCCGCCGCGCGACTGCATGAGGGCGACGCCCTGCGTCACGTGGAGGGTCTGGCCGTTCGCGTGCCGGTGCCAGGCGGTGCGGGAGCCCGGCGCGAAGCGGACGAGGTTGACCCGCAGCCGCGAGGGGGCGGAGCCTGCTGCGATGACGTCGAAGTGGACGGTCCCGGTGAAGAGGTCGGCGGGGCCGGCGGTGGTGGGGGAGTTGGGAAGAAGTTCCACGGGTCTCCTAGTCGTTGACGGGGATGTCGGGGTGGTCGGCGGGTTCGGCCGCGCGCTGGGCGGCCTCCCGCTGAGTCGCCGCCCAGCTCGCGAGCAGCTTCAGCGCGTCCTCCGACGGCGTGCCGGGGTCGGCCGTGTACACGTTGATGCGGAGGCCGGGCTCGCCGGGCAGTTCGAAGGCCTCGAACGCGAGGTCCAGGTCGCCGACGATCGGGTGGTGCACGCGCTTGCGTCCCGTGCGGTGGTACTTGACGTCGTGCCGCGCCCAGCGGGTGCGGAACTCCTCGCTGCGGGTGGACAGCTCCCCGATGAGGTCGGTGAGGTCCTTGTCGTACGGGTTGCGTCCCGCGGCCGAGCGGAGGATCGCGACCATGTCGTCCGCGGCCTGCTCCCAGTTCGCGTAGAACTGGCGCGACTTCGGGTTGAGGAAGGTGAAGCGCGACGCGTTCGGCGGCTGCACCTTCTCCGCCATGAGGTCGAGGTACAGCGCCCGGCCGAGCTCGTTGGCGGCGAGCACGTCGCCGCGGTCGTTGCGGACCCACGCCGGTGCGCCGACGATCGCGTCGATGACGCGCTGCAGGCTGGGCCGCACGGTCTGCGGGCTGCGCCGGCGGCGGATGCGCGGCGCGACATCCGCGGCCCGCGCCAGGTCGTACAGGTGGGCGGTCTCCGCCTCATCCAGCTGCAACGCGCGGGCGAGCGCCTCCAGGACGCTGTCGGACGCGCCGGACAGGTTCCCCCGCTCCAGCCGCGTGTAGTAGTCGACGCTCACGCCGGCGAGCATCGCGACCTCCTCGCGGCGCAGCCCGCTGACCCGGCGGTTGCCGCCGTACGCGGGCAGCCCGGCCTGCTCGGGGGTGAGCCGGGAGCGTCGGGAGGTGAGGAACTCGCGCACGTCGTCGCTGTTCGTCGTGCCCCGATGGTCGGTCTGGCCGGGATCGCTCATACCTCGACGCTACGCCGAGTGGGCGAGCCGAGGGAGGCACTGCCATGACCTCCCGGCCCCTGGTGGCTGCGCCTACCGTGGTGCCCATGACCATCGAACTGACCCTTAACAACGGCGTCACGATGCCCGCGCTCGGGCTCGGCGTCTTCCAGAGCCCGCCCGAGGAGACCACCCAGGCCGTGGAGGCAGCCCTCGCGACCGGCTACCGGCACATCGACACCGCGGCCGCATACGGCAACGAGCGGGAGGTCGGGGAGGGCCTCCGCCGCTCCGGCCTGGACCGCGACGAGGTCTTCGTGGAGACGAAGGTGTGGGTGTCCGACTACGGCTACGACCAGACGCTGCACGCGTGGGAGAAGGCGGCAGGCAAACTCGGCCTCGAGCAGCTCGACCTCCTCATCCTCCACCAGCCCGCGACGGACCGCTTCGACCAGACCATCGCCGCCTACCGGGGGCTGGAGACCCTGCTCGCGGACGGCCGCGTCCGCGCGATCGGCGTCAGCAACTTCATGCCGGACCACCTGGACCGGCTGCTGGCCTCGACCAGCGTCGTCCCCGCGGTCAACCAGGTGGAGCTTCACCCGTACTTCACCCAGCCGGCGGTGCAGGCCGCGGACGCCGCGCACGGCATCGTCACCCAGGCCTGGTCGCCCATCGGCGGCATCACCTTCTACCCGGGCTGGGGCGAGCAGCGCCGCAACGTGATGGAAGACCCGGTGCTGGCGGACCTCGCCGCCGCCCACGGCAAGAGCCCGGCCCAGATCATGCTCCGCTGGCACCTCCAGCAGGGCCGCTCGGCCATCCCGAAGTCGGTGAACCCAGGCCGCATCGCCGAGAACTTCGACGTGTTCGACTTCTCGCTGAGCGACGAGGAGCTGGCCCGCATCGACGCGCTCGACGCGGGAGTGCGCAACGGCCCGGACCCGGACGTGCCCCGCCCGGAGCGGTTCGCGATGGTGATCCCGGAGGCGTGAGTGGCGAGCGGCGACGCGCGAGTGCGCGCGGGGCTAGGCTCGCGGAGTGACCCAGGGGGACGAGCCCAGGCCGGACGCCGCTGACGACCGCCCGCCGCTCACGGTGCCGCCAGGCGTGCCTCTGCGGGTGTGGGACTGGCTGCTCCTCCCTGTACTTCTGGTAGCAGGTGTGTCGTTGGTCGTCTGGCTGTATCCGGCGTCCTGGCTGAAGGGCTACTTCGCTTTCGCGGGCGTGCTCGTACTCGCTGCCGCGGTGGTTCAAGCCGTCAACGGCTACCGCGTGTACGTCGGATGGTCGGAAACGGACATCCTGCGGTATCGCCGTTCCGTTACGTCGACCATCGCCGCCGTCGCCGTCTTCTGCTTGTTCGGCACCTACGGCGTCTTCGCGTTCGTCGCGTTGGGGTACCGGCTCGCCGCTGACCCCGCCGAGTCGCTGCGGCGTGCTCGCGCCGCCCTCTCGGGCCGCATGTGGATCCGCCTCACGGTCGCCGCGGGTATCGTGACCGCGGTGGTGACCGTCGCTCGCCCTCTCGCTTCGGCGATGGGTGGTCTGATCGGTGTCCTCGGCCTCGCGCTGGCGGTGCTCGCGCCGATTATCGCCGGCTTCGCGTACCGCTCGCGGCCCGAGGGCCACCGGTTCTTCTGACCGATCGCGGCGCGCCCGAAGGCCGTCACCCTCCCGAGCAACGACCCCCGTGCACCCCGCGCCGCAACCTCCTTAGACGAGCACCGCACACTCCCCGACGGCCTTCCGCGCCGCATTCGGCGCGGCCCCCGAGTCGCCGAGCTGCGCCGCGGGCGTGTTGCCGCTGCAACTCAGCACCCCGCCGACCGTGTTCGCCCCGACCTCGGTCGAGTCGAGGCCCTGGAAGACCTGGTCCGGTGTTCCCGGGAAGTTGGCGTTCAGCGGGTTCGCGTACATGTTCGCGATCGTCATGTTGCCGCCGACCGTGTTGCGCAGCACGCCGAACCAGCAGCCCGCCCAATTGCTGAACGTCATGTTGCCCGCGATGTGGCTGTCCTTCACCATCGTGTCGTTGCCGAAGCTCGTGTCCGGATCGGGGTCGGTGCAGTTCCGGCCGGAGCCGCCGCCCTGGACGGTGAGGTTCTTGCCGACCTGGCTGAAGAACATGTAGAGCGCGTGCGCGTTCGACGCGCTGACGTTGCCGCCGACATGCGTGCCGTAGGCGAACAGGATCGCGCCGGAGCCGACGCTGAGGTTGCCGCCGATCGACGCGCCGGAGAGCTGGAGGCCGGCCCCGGGGTCGACGGTGACGTTGCCGCTGATGGCGACGCTGGGGTCGAGCCCGCAGAAGCCGGCGATCTCGACGTTCTTGTAGCTGCCGGGCGGCAGGGTCGCCGGGGCCTGGACGGAGCCGCCCGAACAGGTCGTGCTCCCGGGGGTCGCCGCCTGGGCGCCGGCGCCGACGGCCAGCATGAAGCCGGTCGTGGTCGCGAGTGCGACTGCGAGGGTGAGCAGTCGTCGTGGTGTGGTGCGCATGCCTACTCCTTCGTCACGCATCGGTGCATGCAGGAGCCGGTCTGCTCCGGCATGAGGAATGCTCAGGTAATCGTTCACCCGCGTGACGAGGATGCACAAGGGCAATCATTGACAGGACATAACGACAAAGACGACAATCAGAGGATGAACGACACCCGCCCGCGGCTCGGCCTCTACGACGCGATCCTCCACGACCGACCGCTTCCGGAGGCGATCGAGGTCGTGGCCGGGCTCGGGCTCGCCGGGCTGGAGCTGAACACCGGAGGGTTCCTCCCCGCTGTCCACGTTCCGGCCTTCGACGACATCCTCACCGGCGACGCCGCACGCGACGACTTCCTCGCGCAGTTCGACGGCACCGGCGTGGAGATCGCCGGGCTCAACTGCAACGGCAATCCGCTGCACCCGAACCCGGCGATCGGCGAGGCGCACGCCGACGACGTCCGCCGGTCGATCGCGCTCGCCGCGCGCCTGCGCCAGACGCGGGTCGTGACGATGTCCGGCCTTCCCGGCGGCGAGCCCGGCGCGACCCGCACGAACTGGATCGTGAACGCCTGGAACTCCGCCGCGCTCGACGTCCTCGACTACCAGTGGGACATCGCGGCCCGCTTCTGGCGCGAGATCGACCGGTTCGCCGCCGACCACGGCGTGAAGGTCGCCCTCGAACTGCACCCGCAGAACCTGGTCTTCAACGCGGCCGACGTGCACAAGCTGATCGAGCTCACCGGCGCGACGCACGTCGGGGTCGAGCTCGACGCCTCCCACCTGTTCTGGCAGCAGATGGATCCGGTCGCGGTCGTGCGGCACCTCGGCCCGCTGGTGTTCCACGCGGCGGCCAAGGATGTCCGGATCAACCCGGCCGCCGCCCTCAACGGCGTGCTCGACAACGGCTTCCGCCGCCTCCGGCCGGACGAGCCGCGCACCAACCTCGGCGGCGACGAGTGGGTCAACGAGTGGCCGAAGGAGTCCTCGTGGGACTTCGTGGCGCTCGGCAAAGGTCACGATGCGGGCTACTGGGCGACGTTCCTCAGCGCCCTCCGTGAGGTCGACCCCGACATCTGGGTCAACATCGAGCACGAGGACACCGAGTTGGGCCGCATCGAGGGCATCGCCGCAGCAGCGGACGTGCTGAAGGAGGCGGACGAGCGGTCGAGGAGCGCCTCCGCCTGAGCCCTCGACGCCCACCGGCCCCCGGTCTACACTCGGGTCTCGTGTTCAGGAAGCACTGCTCCTCCCCGGACGAGGAAGCCGTCGAGCGCTACGAGTTCGTGCTCGCGACCGGCCAGCAGGACCAGCTCCTCCAGGTCCACACCGAGGCGTTCGCCGCGCTGACCGACGAGCAGCGCGCCGACCTCCGCACTCGGCTCGCTGCGAACGTGGACGAGGCCGACCGCCCGGTCGACGACCGTCCCGAATCCCTCGCCCGCGTCGCCACCGACGTGGAGGTCACCCGGCCAGGAAGCCTCGAACGGGTGCTCGGCCCGCTACTGCCGGCCATCGCGGCCTCCGTGATGGCGTCGCCGGTCGCGATCGCGCTGTTCCCTTACGGCTACGCCGGCTCCGGCAGTGTGTGGCAGGACGACGCCGACGACGACAGCCCGCTGCTGTGACGGCGCGGCAGACGGGCGCGGGGCGGACCGGCGCCGCGACCGACCGCGACAACTGGGCCGGCACCTACACCTTCACGGCCCCGCGGATCGAGCATCCCGAGACCGTCGAGGAGGTCGCCCGGCTCGTCCGCGAGAGCGAGCACGTCCACGCGCTCGGCACCCGGCACTCGTTCACCGACCTCCCGGACACCGCCGGCACCCTCATCCAGACCGACAGGTTGCGGACCGCTCCGACCCTCGACGAGACCGCGCGCCGGGTGAACGTCGGCGCGGGCACCCGGTACGGCGTGCTCGCCGAGTGGCTGCACGCGCGCGGCTGGGCGCTGCACAACATGGGCTCGCTCCCGCACATCTCCATCGCAGGCGCGACGGCGACCGGCACGCACGGCTCCGGCGACCGGCTCGGCATCCTGAGCACCGCCGTGTCCGGGCTGGAGTTCGTCGCGAGCGACGGCTCTGTCGAACGCGTCGGCCGCGGCGACACCGACTTCGACGGCCTGGTCGTCGGGATCGGCGCGTTCGGCGTCGTCACCAGCGTCACCCTCGATGTCGAGCCCACCTACGATGTGCGGCAGGACGTCTATACGGGGCTGACGTGGGACGCCCTCCTGGACGACCCCGGCGAGATCTTCGGCGCCGCGTACAGCGTCAGCGTGTTCGCGAAGTGGGCGGCGGAGACCACCGAGTCCGTCCTGCTCAAGTCCCGGATCGGTGTCGACGGCCCGTCGCCCGACCGCATCGCCGGCGCGCGGATCGAGGAGGCCGGCGCTGTCGTCCCGGCCTCGGCCACGCAGCGCGGCGGCGTCCCCGGGCCGTGGAGCCTGCGACTGCCGCACTTCCGCCTGGACGCCACGCCGAGCATCGGCGAGGAGCTTCAAGCCGAGTACTTCGTCCCGCGCGAGAAGGCGGCGGCCGCCCTGCGCGCCGTACGCGAGTTCGCCGACCGCATCGACCCCGTGCTCGGGATGACCGAACTGCGCACCACCGCCGCCGACTCCCTCTGGCTCAGCGGCTCCTCGGAACGCGACACCTTCGCCATCGCGTTCACCTTCCTCCGCCGTCCCGCCGAGGTGTACGCCCTGCTGCCCGACCTGGAGGCCGCGCTGCGCCCGTTCGGCGCGCGTCCGCACTGGGGCAAGGCGCACACCTTCGACGCGGCCCGGATCGCCGAGGTCTGGCCGTTGGCCCAGCGGGCCCGGGAACTCTTCGACCGGCTCGACCCGCGGGGCGCGTTCGTCAACGACCACCTGCGCCGCCTCGGAGTCCGCTGAACTCCCACGTCAGCACGCCGAGGGGCGTGTAAACGCCCCGAAAACGCCGTTTTACGGGCGTTTACGCGCCCTTCGACGGAGGGGGCTCCACGGCTACGAGTGCCAGCAGCATGCGGCGCAGCTCCCCGCCCTCCGCCCCGGCCAGCGGCGCCAGGAACTCCCGCTCCGCCGCCGCATACGCCGCCTCCGCCGCTGCGTTGGTCGCCTGCCCCCGCGCGGTCAGCGCGATCTGATTGCGGCGCCGGTCCGCCGGATCCGGCCGGCGCGTGACGATCCCCTTGTCCTCGAGCGCGTCGAGGACGGCGACCATCGTGGTGGGGTCCACGCCGAGGAGGCCGGCGAGCGCCTGCTGCGAGAGCGGTTCGCCCGCCGCGAGCACGCGGAGGACGCCGAACTCCTTGCGGTCGAGCCCGTGGGGTGCGAGCGCGGTGTCGGCGAGCGCCATCAGCCGCTGGTGCGCGTGCTTGAGCAGGTACGCGAGGACCTCGCTCGGTTCGCCGGCCGCCGGCCTCTCGCTGGACATGCAGGAATCATAGCGTAGGCTGATCATCAGCGATACAAACGATTGTGTCAGCGAACGTTTTGAGGAGACCCGCATGAGCATCGAGCTCGAACAGACCCCCGCCCTCGTCGTCATCGACCTCCAGACCGGCATCGTCGGCTATCCCACGGCGCACCCGATCGAGCAGATCGTGGCCAACTCGGCGCAGCTCGCCGCCGCGTTCCGCGCGAAGGGCCTGCCGGTCGTCCTCGTCAACGTCGCAGGGTCCGCTCCTGGACGCACCGACCGCGGCAAGGCGACGGGGCGCGCCGGCGGTCAGACCCTCCCGGCCGCGGCGACCGTCCTCCTCCCCGAGCTCGACCGGCAGCCGAGTGACATCACCGTCACCAAGCGCACCCTCGGCGCCTTCCTGTCGACCGACCTGGACGCGAAGCTGAAGGAGGCGGGCGCGACCCAGATCGTCCTGACCGGTGTCTCCACCACCTCCGGCGTCGAGTCGACCGCCCGCTCGGCGTACGAGCTGGGCTACCACGTCGCGTTCGTCACCGACGCGATGAGCGACCTGCTCGAGGCGCACGAGGCCTCGATCGCCCACCAGTTCCCGAAGCTCGGCGAGCTCGGCACGACGGCGGAGGTCCTGGAGCTGCTGTCGGCGCGCTGACCCGGGCGCGGTCGGGGGCGAGGCACGGGTGATTCGGAGGCTCCCCGTGCGTCGCGAAGGCGCACCCTCCGCTTGAACGGAGAGCGGCGCCGGGGTACTCGGTAGAACGACTCGTATGATCGTGGAGTCGATCAACGCCGGAAGGGACGCCCGATGCGCTCGAAGAGGCTCGCAACGACCGGGTCGGTGGTCGCGTCGGTTGCCGCGCTCGTCACCGTCCTCGCTGCCTGCACCGGTCCGTCGGGCGAGGTCCGCGCGGGAGGCCCGACCCCACGCGCGACGAGCAGCTCGGACGCTGCGGGCGCCGCGCCGGCCTCCCCGGCCCCCGGCACTCCGCAGGCGGGCGCACCTGGCGCACCGGGCTCACCGGATGAACCGGGAGCAGGGGGCCAGTCGGGCCGGTCAGCGTCCGCGCACTCCCCGTCTCCGCACGGCCCGAACCCCGACGCGCAGACTCCCGACGCGCAGACTCCCGACGCCTCGAGCCTCCCGCAGGGCCTCCAGACGGCGATCACCCGCGACCTCGACATCACGCCCCAGCAGTACCTGGCCGGCGCGGAGGCGGCCGCCGCGGCTCCCGCCACCATCGCACGGCTCGCGCGGTCGGGCATCGACCCCACGCAGGCCTGGCTCGACGGCGCCGTCCTCAAGGTCCACGCCACCGACTCGACCCAGCAGGAAGCCGCCCGCGCCGCAGGGGCGGAGCCCACAGCCTCCACGCCGCCGACCGCGCCGGCCCTGCGGACGACGACTCCCTACGAGGATCTCGTCAACGGAACGGGCTGGTACCTCCCGGTGAACGCCAGCTCGATCGCGATCTGCTCGACCGGTTTCAACGGGTGGAACGCCGCAGGCTCGAAGACCGTCGCCACCGCGGGTCACTGTCTGCTCGGCAACTCCCCCGTCCCCTCCGCGCCCGTCACCGCGACCCGCTACATGCAGACCCAGCCCAACCAGGCAGGGACGGCCGGATCGACCATCGGCAACCTCGAGTACAACTCGTTCCAGTTCGGCAACGGCTACGACTCCGGGCTGATCGACGTCGGCAACTCGGCGCTCGTCCCCAGGCCGCAGGTCTCCACGTGGGACGGGAACACCATCGCCGTGCGCGGCATGATCACCGCGACGCTCGGCGCCTACATCTGCAAGTCCGGCCGCACGACCGGCTGGACCTGCGGGACGGTGCAGCGCGTCAACTACGCGCAGGGGATCAGCAGCGGCCAGACGGTCAACTCCATCCAGACGAGCATGTGCATGTACCACGGCGACAGCGGCGGACCGGCGATGATCGGCTTCTACGCCGTCGGGGTGAACTCCAGCGGGACCTGGTCGAGCACGGCGTGCACCGACAGCGGCGGCTACTCGGCGATCTACCCGATCCAGGGTGACGCGGACAGCATCGTCAGCCAGCAAGCCGGATGGGAGCCGATGGTGACCGTCGACACGCCGGCGGTCACCGGGGTGACGCCCGGCCCGACGACTGTGATGAACGGCACGCTGTCGAACGCGGCGACGGGCGACTCGGTCTCCGTGTACCTGGATGGCGCGAGCACTCCGGCGGCGACGGCGGCGGTCGACACGACCTCCGGAATGTGGAGCGTGTCGCTGCCGTCGCAGACGCCCACCGTGCACACGTATCAAGTCATCGCGGGATGGGGCGCCCGCAGCCGCTCGACGCCGGTCACCGGTAGCTACGTCGTCCCCGTGACGTGCGGGCCGTCCCCGGGACAGAACGACCGCTGCGGCGGGCCGGAGCTGACGCCTGCGCCGACGTCCACGCCGGCGGCGACGTCCACGCCGGCGGCACTCTCCGGGCCGTCGACGCTGTCGCCGATGGCGGTCTCGTTGCGGTTCCTCGCGCTGGTCTGACCGCCGTCCGGGCGGGCGGTGCTCGGGCCGATCCTGTTCCCCGCCGGCGGGATCACCCCGTTCCGGCGGCGGCTGCTACTCCGCCTCCTTTGCCGGGTGGATCACCAGGTTCCCGCTGCGGTCCCTACTCGGCCTCCTGCCGCGCCCGGAACGCCACCATGTTCATCCGGTTCCCGCAGCGCACGCTGCAGAACCGCTTCGACCCGTTGCGGGAGAGGTCGAGGACGAGTCCGTCGCAGTCGAAGGCGGCGCAGCTGCGCAGCCGGTCGTTCTCGTTGGAGCGGATGACGTCCACCAGCGCGAGCGCGACCTCCACCCGGATCCGCTCGGCCAGCGGCGCCTCCAGCGAGGTGGCGTGCAGGTGCCAGTCGAACCCGTCGTGCCGCATCAGGTAGGGGGAGGCGTGGGCGTCGGCGAGCATCGCGTTCACCTCCGCGACGGCGTCGTCCCGCTCCATCGTCCAGGCCCGGCGGAGGCGGTCGCGTGTCTCGTGGACCTGCTGGAGTTCGTCCTGGTCGCCGTCGATGCGGCCCGAGTACTGGTTCTCGTGCATCAGGGCGACGAGCTGGGCCGGGGTGGCGAGCTCGTCCTCCCCGCTGCGGGAGGCCGTCGGGACCGTGTTGCACAGGACCACGGCGAACTGGAGAGCGTCCTCCGCGTCAGGGGCAAAATGCAAGTTGACTCCTTACCACGCCGAGTACTAACGTCAGGATCATAACCCACTACGGTCCTGACGCGGCTGTTCCCACTGTCGTGCTGACCCCGTCCTCGCGCACAGTCAGGAGGCCTCCGATGGCACTGAACCAGACCTCCAAGGGTCTCGTCGTCGCGGTGGTCGCCGCCGCGTCGTTCGGGCTGTCGGGCGCGTTCATCAAGCCGCTCCTGGAGAGCGGCTGGTCGCCGGCCGCCGCGGTCACCGCGCGCGTGCTGATCGGCGGCGTCGTGCTCGCCCCGTTCGCGATCGTCGCCCTCCGCGGCCGCTGGGCCGCGCTGTGGCGGGGACGCTGGCGCCTGCTCGGGATGGCCCTGGTCGGCGTCGCCGGAACGCAGGTCCTCTACTTCGCCGCCATCGAGCGCATCCCGGTCAGCACCGCCATCCTGATCGAGTACCTCGCGCCGGTCGTGCTGGTGCTGTTCGTCTGGGCGCGCACGCGCCGCGCCCCGAAGGCCGTGGTGCTCGCCGGCTCGGCCGTGGCGATCGCCGGCCTGCTGCTGGTGGTCTCGCCGGGCGGCGGGAAGCCGCTCGACCTCGTCGGCGTCGCCCTCGCGGTCACGGCGATGCTCGGCTGCGCCGGCTACTACATCATCGCCGCGCGCCCCTCCGACGGCCTCCCGGCGGTGGCGCTCGCCGCGGGCGGTCTGCTGGCCGGCGGCGTGGCCTTGCTGGTGGTGAGCGCGACCGGCCTGCTCCCGTTCGTGGTGAGCACCCGTGACGTGCAGCTCTTCGGCCACGCCGAGCCGTGGTGGGTCCCGCTCGCCGTCGTGGGCATCCTCGCGACCGCGCTCGCCTATGCGTCCGGCATCACCGCAGCGAACATGCTCGGCTCGCGCCTGGGATCGTTCGCCGGACTGCTGGAGGTCGTGGCCGCGACCTTCTACGCGTGGCTGCTGCTGGGGGAGTCGCTGAACGCGTTGCAGCTGGTGGGCGGCGCGCTCATCCTCGGCGGCATCGCGCTCGTGCGGGTGGACGCGTCGGGGGATGGGGGTGCGGAGGCGGAGGTGCCGGGAGCGGTGGACGTGCCGGCGGGGATATCGGCGGGGAGACCGGTGGAGGTGCCTGCTGGAGCCCAGGACGCGCCGGTGCACGATGCCGCTCCAGTGGCCGCAGCCGAAACGGCGATAGCGCCGGACGTTCCGCTGGGCTGACGACGCCCGCTCTCACCCTCCCCACCCGCGCCGTCACCCTCCCCACCACACGTTCCCCGCTAAGCTGATCGCGCCCCGTTGCCACGAGGCAATCACACGATTCACACCGGACGACGAAGCGGGGGACCATGGCGGCGACACGTCGTGAGGTGGCAGAGGCCGCGGGCGTCTCGGTCCGGACCGTCTCCAACGTCGTCAACGGCTTCGACCATGTCGCGCCCGCGACCCGTGAGCGCGTGCTCCGCGTCATCCATGAGCTCGAGTACCAGCCGAGCGAGCTCGCGCGCAGCCTCAAGGTGGGGCGGTCCGGCCTCATCGGGCTGATGCTCCCGGAGCTCGACACCGCCTACTTCGCGGAGCTCACCCGCGCTTTCGTCGAGGGCGGCGCCGAGCGCGGCCTGACCGTCGTCGTCGACCAGACCGACGGCGACCGCGAGCGCGAGCTCGCCCTGCTGCGCCGGACGGCCGGGGGCTCGCTCTTCGACGCGCTCGCGCTGAGTCCGCTCGCCCTGCGCGCCGAGGATCTCGAGGCGCTCGCTGCGGGGCCGCTGGTCTTCCTCGGTGAGGATGAGTTCCCGGGCTACGACAAGGTGATGATCGACAACTTCCAGGCCGCTCGGGAGGCGGTCGAGCACCTGCTCGCGCAGGGCCGCCGACGCATCGCCGCGATCGGCGCCGAGCGCAGCCACCGCGCCGCCAGCTCGCAGCGCCTCGCGGGCTACCGCGCGGCGATCGGCGCCCACGCCGACCTCGGCCTCCCCGAGATCGTCGAGTATGTGGAGGGCTTCCGCCGGCCGGAGGGCGCCGCGGCGATGCGCCGTCTGCTCGACAGTGGGGAGCGCTTCGACGCGATCTTCTGCTTCTCCGACGCGCTCGCGCTCGGCGCGCTGCGGACCCTGCACGAGGCAGGTGTATCCGTCCCCGACGAGGTGGCGGTGGTCGGCTGGGACGACATCGAGGACGGCCGCTTCTCGATCCCGTCGCTCACGACGGTGAGCCCGGACAAGCAGTGGCTGGCGGAGACGGCGCTCGACCGGATCGTCCGCCGACTCGCCGGCGAGAAGCTGGAGCCCGAGGTGCTCGTGGCGCCGCACCGGCTCGTGGTGAGGGAGAGCGCCCCGGGTGCGCCGGCCGCGCCGACTGCGTCGGGTGCGCCGGCCGCGCCGACTGCGTCGGGTGCACCAGCGACGCCGACTGCGTCGGGTGCACCGGCCACACCTGCGACGCCAACTGCGTCGGGTGCACCGGCCACACCTGCGACGCCGACTGCGTCGAGTGCACCGGCCACACCTGCGACGCCGACTGCGTCGAGTGCACCGGCCGCGCCGACCGCGCCGACCACGCCACCCACGCCACCCGCAGCATCCCCGAACCCCGCCTCACCCACCCCTCACTGACGCATTCCACCCTGTGATTCACAACATTTTCCGAATTGTATTTGCATCGAGGCAAACTGCGCGCTAGCATCCAGATCGTGACATTTGCATCGAGGGAAATCGAACAGGGCGGCGACGCTCCCGGAGCCCAGGCAATGCCGCGCCCGGAGTATCCGCGTCCGCAGTTCGTGCGTGAGCGCTGGCTGAACCTCAACGGCGTGTGGAGCTTCGGCTTCGGCGCAGGGGACCTCCGCGAGGCTGCGCAGACCGTCATCACCCCCGCCCCGACGACGTGGAACCTCGACCGCGACATCCTCGTCCCGTTCGCCCCCGAGTCGGAGCGCTCCGGCATCGGCAGCACCGACTTCCACCCCGCGGTCCGTTACCAGCGCACCGTCGAGGTCCCGGCCGACTGGTCCGGCGACCGTCTCCTCCTCCACTTCGGCGCCGTCGACTTCGACACCACGGTGTGGGTGAACGACATCGAGGTCGGGCGTCACCGCGGCGGCTTCACCCCCTTCACGATCGACATCACGGACGCCGTCGCCCGCTCCGCCGCACGGGCTTCGGCCGTCGACGACGCGATCACCCGCGACACCGTCGGGCTCGCGACGCACCCGACGGCCGCACGCAACGCCCGGGTCACCCCCGACGCCTTCGGGCTCGCGACGCACCCGACGGACGCACTCAACGCCCGCATCACCCCGGACACCACCACCCCGCCGGCCGCCGCCACCTTCACCCTTTCCGTCCTCGCCGAGGACGACCACCTCACCATCCAGGCGCGCGGCAAGCAGTCCCGCCGTCCCGAGAACTACGAGGCGTTCTACACCCGCACGACCGGCATCTGGCAGACGGTCTGGCTGGAGCCGGTCGCGCCCGCGCACTTCGGCCGCCCGGTCATCCGTCCCGACCTCCCGTCGTCCTCGTTCGCGGTCGAGCTGGATGTCGTCTCTCCGTCCGCGGGACTCACGGCGCGCGTCGACATCCGCGACGCCGACGGCCTCGTCGTCACCCGCGAAGTCGAGGTGACGGCGCAGGTGAAGCCCGTGCTCACCCTCCCGATTCCGGCCGACCGCCTCCGCCCCTGGTCGCCCGAGGACCCGCACCTCTACACCGTGCGCTTCACCCTGCTGCGCGGGGAGGCCGTGGTCGACATCCTCGACAGCTACGCCGGGATGCGGTCCATCGCGATCGACGGCCGACGCGTCCTCCTCAACGGCCGGCCGGTCTTCCAGCGCTTGGTCCTCGACCAGGGCTACTGGCCCGACACCCTGATGACGGCGCCCAGTGACGACGCCCTCGTGGCCGACATCGAGCTCGGGATGGCCGCAGGCTTCAACGGCGCCCGCCTCCACCAGAAGGTGTTCGAGGAGCGCTACCTCTTCCACGCCGACCGGCTCGGCTACCTGGTCTGGGGCGAGTTCGCCGACTGGGGCGCCAAGGTCGGCCCTGGCGGCCCGCAGGAGCCGACGCTCTCGTTCGTCACCGAGTGGGTGGAGGCTCTCACCCGCGACCTGTCGCACCCGTCGATCGTCGGCTGGTGCCCGCTCAACGAGACGTTCGAGCCGCTGACCGACCGGCTGACCGTTCTGGACGACGCCACCAAGGCGCTCTACGCGATCACCAAGGCGATCGACCCGACCCGTCCCGTGATCGACGCGTCCGGCTACTCGCACCGCGTGCCCGGCGCCGACATCTACGACTCGCACCTGTACGAGCAGGATCCCGACGTCTTCGCGCAGCGCATGGGAGGCCTCGCGGACGGCCGCCCCTACGTCAACACCGCGCTCGACGGCGCCGAGTGGTCGGTCCCGTACGCCGGGCAACCCTACTTCTGCAGCGAGTTCGGTGGCATCTGGTGGTCGGACAGCGACCGCACCGGCGACGACTCCTGGGGGTACGGCGAGGCGCCGCGCACCCGCGAGGAGTGGCTGGACCGGTTCCGCCGGCTCGTGGACACGCTGCTCGACGACCCCGGCATGTTCGGCTACTGCTTCACCCAGCTCACGGACGTCTTCCAGGAGAAGAACGGCGTGCTCGACTTCCGGCGCGTTCCGAAGTTCGACCTCCGGCTCCTGCGCGACATCCAGTCGCGCCCCCCGGCGTATGAGCTCGACGACGTCCCGCCCCTCGATCCCTGATCCGGGACGCGGGCAAGCACCATCACCCGCACCAACACCCCCGCACCACGCACCCGCACCACCGAACCCCCGCACCACCAGCACCTGACAACACAAGGCACCTCACAAAGGAGTGGACACCCATGCGCAAGAAACTGATCCTCGCCGCCGCCGCCGTCTCGGCGGTCGCGCTGGCGCTCGCCGGCTGCTCGTCGGGAGACGGCTCCAGCAGCGGCAAGACCACGCTGACGGTCGTCGGCTTCGAGGGCGGCGGTACCGAGCTCGCCGACATCCCCCAGATCAACGCTGATTTCCACAAGAAGTACCCGAACATCACGATCGACTACAAGTACGTCGCCAACGGTGAGTACGACCAGTACAACAACACCCGCCTCGCCGCGGGCACCGCCGCCGATGTCCTGATGACGAACGCGACCCGTGTGCAGCAGTGGCAGAAGCAGGGTTACCTCGCCGACCTGAGCGACCAGTCGTGGGTGAAGCAGCTTCTCCCCAACGTTGCCCCGTTCGGTGCGATCAACGGCAAGACCTACGCCTTCACCCAGCAGAACATCCCGATCGGGATGTACGCGAACCTCGACATCCTGAAGAAGGCCGGCATCAGCCAGGTCCCGCAGACCTGGCCTGACTTCCTGGACGCGCTGCAGAAGCTGAAGGCCGCCGGCCAGCCGGGCCTGCTGCTCGCCGACCAGGGCGGCTGGACCAGCGAGCAGCTTTCGCTGGCGCTCGCCGCGAACCTGGTGGACGACAAGTGGGGCCAGGGCTACGACGCGGGCAAGACCAACTGGAACCCGTCCTTCACCCCGGTTTTCGACCACATCAAGCAGCTGCTGACGTCGGGTGACGTCGACGGCAAGCTCATGAACGGCATCGAGCCGTTCAACACCGGCAACGCGGACTTCGCCGCCGGCAAGTGGGCCTTCACCATCATGGGCGCGTGGGAACTGCAGAACTTCCAGCAGAACGCGAAGTTCGACTTCTCGCTCAACCCGTTCCCGGGTGGCGACGCGGGCAGCAGCCCCTACGGCGTGACCTTCGTCGGCTCCGGCTGGGGCGTCAACGCGGCGAGCCAGCACACCGACGCGGCGAAGAAGTACGTCGCGTTCATGGCCGACCCGGCGAACGACAGCCGTTACCTTGCCGCCGAGAACTCCTTCACCACGCTGAAGAACGTCCCGAGCCCGACGATGGAGAAGGCGAGCGCCTACGTGGACGCCTTCAACGCCGGCCACTCGCAGGTGTCGCCGATCGAGTACCTGCACTTCCCGACCTACGAGCAGGAGTTCTGGAAGGTCGGCACCTCGCTCTTCAACGACCCGTCGCAGTCGACGAGCACGCTCCTGAAGCAGCTCGACCAGACGATCCCGAAGACGAAGTAGTCACCACCGTCCCGGCCGGGGAGCGCGCACGCCTCCCCGGCCGGGCATCCACGCTTCACCCGCGGGAACGCGTAGCCTCACCACGGCTCCGCCCCACCAGCGCCGGCTTCACCCGCACAGCCGCTTCACCCGCACCCGCACCCGCTCCGCAGCTTCACCCGCACCCGCACCACCCAGCCCTGAAAGGCGATCCCCATGCAAATCCGTGGCCGTTCCGCGATGGTGCTGATCGCGCCGGCAGCCCTCATCTTCGCCGTGTTCGTGATCTACCCGCTGATCCGCGGCGTGCAGCTCAGCTTCACCGACGCGATCGGGCCGAGCGGCGGCAACTTCGTCGGGCTGAAGAACTACCTGCACGCGCTCTCCGACCCGACCGTCCTGCACGCGCTCGGCAACACCATCGTCTACACGATCGTCGTGGTGATCGTGCAGAACGGACTCGCCCTCCTCGTCGCGTTCTGGCTGTTCAAGCTGGAGCGCGTGCGCAACTTCGTGCGCGCCGGCCTCCTGCTGCCCGCGATGATGGCGTTCGTCGCGGTCGGCTACCTCTGGTCGTACATGTACTCGCCGCTCGGTGGCCCGATCGACGACGTCATGGACGCCCTCGGCCTCCACTGGCTCGAGCCGATCTGGCTGGGCGACCCGCACACGGCGCTGATGTCGATCGCGGCCATCTATATCTGGATGTTCCTCGGCTACACCGCCACGATCTACCTCGCCAACTACATGGCGATCGATCCCGCGCTGATCGAGGCCGCGAACCTGGACGGCGCCGCGGGCTGGCGCCGGTTCTGGAGCATCGACTGGAGGCTCCTCGCCCCGTCGTTCACCATCAACATCACCCTCAGCGTCATCGGGTCGCTGCGGGTGTTCGACCTGCCGTTCATCATGACGCAGGGCGCCCCTGAGGACGCGACCCAGACGCTGAGCCTCGTCATCTACAACAACAGCTTCGCGAACTACCAATTCGCCTACGGCACCACGCTCGCCGTCCTGCTGCTGATCCTCACGATCGTCGTGGGGGTCACGCAGGCGACGCTGCTGCGCCGACGGGAGGCCGACCTCGCATGACCGCACTCATCAGCCAGGAGACCGAGGCCGCAGCCGGCCGTCGCAGCGCTCCGGAGGAGCCGGCGCCCCGCGCGCCGCGGTTCCGTTCGCGCCGCTTCCGCACCCGCGCGTCGAAGGTCATCGCCTCCGTCATCCTGCTCGCCTTCACGGCCGTGGTCCTCACGCCGATCTGGGTGCTCGTCATGGTGTCGCTGCACCACGGGAACTCGTCCCCGTCGAACCCGTTCGCCCTCCCGGCACCGATCGACTTCCAGAACTACATCACCGCGTTCCAGAACATGCACTACCTGCGGAGCGTCGGCAACACCCTGATCATCACCCTCGCGACGGCGGTGATCACCGTGTTCGCGGCCTCCCTCGCGGCGTGGGCGATCGTGCGGCACACGCGGCGCTGGACGCGCACGCTCTACCAGATCTTCGTCTCCGGGCTCACCATCCCGATCTTCGTGGTCCTCACCCCGCTCTACGAGGTGATGCAGAAGCTTCACCTGCTGGACAGCTACATCGGGATCGTGCTCGCCTACACCGCGACGATCATGCCGTTCGCCGTGTTCTTCTTCGCCGGCTTCCTGCGCACCGTGCCGCCGGAGCTGGAGGAGGCCGCGGCCGTGGACGGCGCCGGGCTCATCCGCACCTACTGGAAGATCGTCTTCCCGCTGCTGCGCCCTGCGACGGCGACGCTGGCGATCTTCGTCATCCTGCAGGTCTGGAACGACCTCATCCTGCCCCTCGTCCTGCTGTCGTCGGACGACAAGCAGACCGTCACCCTCGCCGTCTACGCGACCATCGGCACCCACACGATGAGCCCGGAGCAGCTGCTCCCGACGCTCGTGCTGGGCGTGCTGCCGCTGTTCATCGTGTTCCTCGCGCTGCAGCGCTACGTGGTCGCCGGGATCGCGGTGGGGGCGGGGAAGTAGGGACTCTCAGCCGACCACTCGCGCGCGCCCGGCGAACCCGCCGACGACCACCAGCAGCACCTGGAGCACGATGACCACCGCGAGCGCCGGGCTCCACGACCCGGTCGCGTCATGCAGCGCGCCGACGGCGATCGGGCCGGCGGCCGCGAAGGCGTAGCCGACGGTCTGCGCCATCCCGGACAGCGCAGCCGCCTGCGAATGGTGGCTGGTCCGGAGTCCGAAGAACGAGAGGGCCAGCACGATGCTCGCGCCGCCCGCGACGCCGGTCAGGCTCGTCCACACGCCGGAGAGCTGCGGCGCGACCAGGATGCCGGCGGCCGATACGACGATCAGCGCTGGCGCGATCATGGCGAGGAGGCGCTGGTCGCGGAAACGCGGGATGAGGAACGAGCAGCCGATGCTGCCGACGATGCCGAATCCGTTGAGGAAGAGCTGGTGGAGGCCGGCCTCCCCCGGGCCGACGCCCGCCGCGGTCTCGATCGACGGCAGCCAAGTGATGAAGACGTAGAAGCCGACCGACTGCATCCCCATGAACGCGGTGACCTGCCAGCCGAGCGCCGACCGCCACGGGGAGCGCCAGCGGGTGCCGTCGAGGTCGTGGGCGGTCACGCTCACGTCGTCCTGGCCGGGAGTTGCGATGGTGCGGCGGCGGAGCTGCGGCGCGAGCACAGCGAACGCGACGACGGCGAGCACCGCCCACATCCCGAGCGGCAGCCGCCAGCCGAGCGCGGACATGCCCGCGACCGGCACTGCGACGCCCGCGGCCAGCGCGGCGAAGATCGACTGGACGGCGGAGTACGACCCGGTGATCTGGCCGATCCGGGTCGGGAAGTCGCGCTTCACCAGTGCGGGGAGCACGACGTTGAGGACCGCGATCGCCACGCCGATGAGCGCAGTGCCGCCCCACAGCCACGCGAGCCCGGGGAGCGAGCGCAGCACGAGCCCGGCGGCCAGCCCGATCAGGCCGAGCCCGAGCGCCCACTCGAGACCGACGCGCCGGGCGAGGCGCGGCGCGAGCGGTGAGACGACGGCGAAGGCGAGGAGCGGGAGGCTGACGAGCACCGACGCGGCGACGGAGGTCAGCCCGAGGTCCCGCTCGATGTCGGCGAGCACCGGGCCGACGGTCGTGATGCCGGCGCGGAGGTTGCCTGCGACGAGCAGGAGGCCGACGAGGATGAGGGCCGGGGAGAGAGCGCGGGCGCGACGGGTGGGGGTGACGGCGGCGCGGACGGTCATCGCGCCGCCTCGGGGAGGTGGACGCCCTGCTTCTCGTTGACGAGCCGGACCGCGTGTGCGGCCGCGGCCTCCGCCGCCACCGGGTCGCCGGCGATGACCGCACGGGCGATGACCACGTGGGCAGCGTCGATCTCGCTGGTTCCATCACCCTCGGCCTCACCTGTGCGCAACGCCAGCAACGCCTGTTCGTTCCCGCCGACCCCGCGGTACAGCTCCGCGAGCAGCTCGTTGCCGGAGGCCTCCAGCAGCACGCGGTGGAACGCGATGTCCGCGTCCTCATATCCCGGCCGACCGATCTGCGCGGTGCGCGTCGCGAGTGCGGCCTCCAGGCGCTCGGCCTGCTCGTCCGTGCGGCGGATCGCCGCGAGCCGGGCGCCCTCCCGCTCCAGCAGGAGACGCACCTCCGCCACGTCCGCCGCCCGCTCGTGGTCGAGCCGTCGAGTCAGCGTGGGGGCGACTTCGTTGGTCGCGAGGACGAAGGTCCCGTAGCCGGCCCGGGCGCCGAGCAGCCCGACGTGGACGAGCGATCGCAGCGCCTCCCGCACGCTGTTGCGGCTCACGCCGAGCTCCTGCGTCAGCTCGGCCTCGGTCGGGATCAGCGACCCGACCGGGAACTCACCCTCCGCGATGCGGCGCCGGAGCTGATCGGTCACCTGCTCGGCAAGGGTGATATTCGGGGTGATGCGGCTCATCCCCCGAGCGTACCCGTCCAATCAGCCAAATGTCCAACAATTGTGATCGCCGAAGGGCACGTAAACGCCCTCAAATGCGGGTTTTAGGGGCGTTTACGTGCCCTTCGGCGGTGGTGGTGGGTCAGTGGGCGCGTGGGGTGAGGGCGTCCAGCGTCGCCACATCCTCCGCGCTCAGCTCGAAGTCCAGCTCGGCGTTCTCCGCGATCCGGTGCGGCGTCGTGGACTTCGGCAGCGGGAGGACGTCCTTCTGCAGCAGGTAGCGCAGGCTCACCTGCGCGCCGGTCTTGCCGTACTTCTCCGCGATCAGCGCGATGTCCTCGTCCCCGATCAGCCGCCCGGTCGCGAGCGGCGAGTAGCCCTCCACGAGGATGCCGCGCTCCTGGCAGAACGCCGTCGTCTCGGGCTGCGTGTGCCCGACGAACCAGCGGATCTGGTCGACGTGCGGCACCACGCTCGTCCCGCCGATCAGCGACTCCAGGTCGGCCACGACGAAGTTGCTCACCCCGATGGAGCGCGTCCGGCCGGCGTCGTACAGTTCCTCGAACACCTTCCACACCTCGATGTTCCCGGCGCGGTGATCGCTGCCCTGGTGGTTCCACGGCCACGGCGCGTGGATGAGGTAGAGGTCGATCGGCCCGAGGTCCAGGAGCTCGGACGACCGGTCGAAGGCGTGGCGCGCCCCCGCGGCATCCTTCACCTCGGCGGGGCACTTGGTCGTGATGAAGACGTCTTCGCGCGGGAGGCCGCTGTCGCGCACCGCCCGTCCCACGCTCGCCTCGTTGCCGTACGCGCGCGCCGTGTCGATGTGCCGGTAGCCGGTGTCGAGCGCCGTGCGCACGGAGTCGTAGGTGAGCGGGCCGTCCGGGATCTGCCAGGTGCCGAACCCGACCTTCGGGATCTCGACGCCGTTGGACAGGGCGAACGTGTCGGTGAGGACGGGCATGGGGGCTCCTTTCGGCGGGCGGATGCGGGTCATGGTAGCCCTCGTCATTGCCACCCGTGCAGGCCGCTCGGTAGCATCCGGCCATGTCCTCCGACGCGCGCGGGCCGAAGATCCACCGGACGCCGAACCTCGCCATCACCGTCCTGGTCGCCATCTACGTCGTCGCGCTGATCAGCGCGATCGTGCTCTACTTCGTCGGCTTCGCGGTGCGGCCGACCGATGCGGCCGGGGCCGCGGACGTGTTCGCCTGGGGCAACCGGCTCGGCGTGCTCGGGGTGTTCGGTGGGATGCTGCACCTCGCTGTGGGAGCCATCCGCCACATCGTGGAGGACAACGCGCGCCGATGACCGAGCGCGACATCGCGCAGGCCGGACCTCGCCGGCCGCGCCACCGGTACTGGCTGCCGGCCTCCGTGGCACTCGCGCTCGCCCTCGACGTGGCCGCCGCGGGGTTCGGCCGGTTCGCCTGGTGCGGGTTCGGCTGCCAGGACGCGCCGGGCGTCCTCCCCGTCGCGCTCGGGAGTGTGGGCGTCGTCGCGGTCGTCACATTGCTGGCCGTCGCGCTGCCGCCGTGGACGCCCGGATGGCGGCGGCCGGTCATCGCCGCGGCTGCGGGGCTGGCTGCTGCGGGGCTCGCCGCTGTGTGGGTGTTCCCGCTGGGTTGATCGGGGTCTACGTTCGCGTGTGAGCCCGCACGCCCCGCACACCGCCGCATCCCCCGGGAGGACACCATGAGCACCGAGCGCACCCCCTCTGCCGACCCCCTCTTCGCGGTGGTGGGAGCGACCGGACAACAGGGCGGCTCCGTGGTCGACGCGCTCCTGGAGCGCGGCGCCCGCGTCCGCGCTCTCGTGCGCGACCCCGACGCCCCGGCCGCTCAGCGCCTCGCTGAACGCGGCGTGGAACTGTCGCCCGGCGAGCTGGACGACGCGGCATCCCTCGACCGGTTCTTCGCCGGGGTGGACGGCGCATTCGCGATGACCACGCCGCGCGGCGGCATCGAGCACGAGACCGCCTCCGGGATCGCAGCCGCGGACGCCGCCGCGCGGGCCGGGGTGCCGCACTTCGTCTTCAGCTCGGTCGGCGGCGCGGAGCGGCACACGGGCATCCCGCACTTCGAGAGCAAGCGCCGCGTCGAGGAGCACCTGGACGCGCTCGGCCTGCACCGCACGATCATCCGGCCGGTGTTCTTCATGGACAACCTGGCCGCCCGGTCGGTCAGCGTCGAGGACGGAGCGGTCGTCGTCCGGATGGCGCTGCCACCGCACGTCCCGCTGGAGATGGTCGCCGTCCGCGACATCGGCCGGGTCGCCGCCGCGATCCTGCTGGGCGGGACCTCCGTGGAGGGATCGACCCTGGAGATCGCGGGCGACCGGCTGACCGGGGACGACATCGCGGAGGCCATCGGACTCCACGCCGGGCTTCCCGCGCGCTACGAGGCGCTGCCGCTGGAGGCGGTCGCGTCGTTCGGCGACATGGCGCAGATGTTCCGGTGGTTCGCGGAGACGCCCGCGTATCAGGCCGACTTCGCGACGACGCGGGAGCTGGACCCGGAGGTGCTGGACCTGAACGCGTGGCTGGCGCAGTCGGGGTGGATGCCGGGGGAGGCGAGCAGCCGGCGCCGCGGCTAGTGCGCCTCGCCCCGCCGCGGCGTAGGCTGTGCGCCGCACCATGACGTCGCTCCAGCGGGAGGCCGAATGTCAACGCACGCCACCCGGGCACTCGCCCTCGACTTCTCCTGGCAGCTGGCGGAGCTCAACCGGCCGGAGGACTACCTCGACGCGGCCGCGGAACTGCTCGGCCGGCTGATCCCGTCCGCCGGTGTCAGTCGCGGCCACCTCGACTCGGACGCCGGCGTGTACGAGCACCGCGGGTGGCCGCCCGACGCGTTCGTCATCGACGCGATGTCCGATCGGATGGTCGCCAGCTACGCCGACCATCCGATGATCGTGAGCTACTTCCCGGCCGTGGACCGCGACCGCGGCCGTCCGCGACGGACCTCCGACATCGTCTCCCTCAGCGACCTGCGCCGCACGGCCGCGTACGCGCAGATCCTCCGGCCGCTCGGCTGGCTCAACCAGCTGACGATCATGACCGAGCACAGCGGGCCGACGACGGGCACGCTCTGGGTGTTCGACCGTGGCGGGGCGGAGTTCACCGACGAGGAGGTCGACATCGCCCGGATGCTGCAACCGGTGATGACGATGTTCGAGGCGGCTCCCGCGGCGCGGCGCCTGGTGGGTGCGGGTCCCGTCGGGCTCACCCCGCGGGAGGCGCAGGTGCTGCGGTGCGTCGCCCGGGGCCTGACCGCTCGGGCGACCGGCTCGTATCTGCGGATCACGGAGGGCACCGTGCACAAGCACCTGGAGAACGCCTACCGCAAGCTCGGGGCGACCAATCGCGTCGTCGCGGTCGACAGTGCGCGGCGCGCGGGGATCATCTGAGCCGGATCCGCTAGCAGAACTGCGAATACCGCGCGCTCACCGCCGCCCGCACCCTGGGGGTGGAGGTGATCGTGATGCCATCGCAGACGGCAGGGGAGGACGCCGAGTGCGTCCTCATCGACTGGGCGCGCGTGCGGATCCCGGACGCGCGGCCGGAGCCGGCGAGCCGACCGGAGGGAGAGGAGCCCTGAGCGCCCGGCGGACGCGTCTCAGCGGTGCCGCGGCTTGCGAGGAGGTCGCTCGTCGCGCGCCGGCCGGTCGTCTCGGCTCGGCCGGTCGTCCCGGCCCCGCCGGTCATCCCTCCGCGGCCGCTCGTCGCGCCCGCGCCGTTCCTCCCACGCACCACGCTCACGCCGCGCCCCCGCGCCGCGGTCCGGCCGGATCTCGATCAGCTTGCCGCTGATCCGCGTCCCCTCCAGCCGGGACAGCGTGCCAGCCGGGAGGTCCGCCGGAAGCTCCACGAGGGAGAAGTCCGGCATGATGCGGATGTGGCCGAAGTCCTCGCGACTCAGGCCGCCCTCGTTGGCGAGGGCGCCGACGATCTGGCGGGGCTCCACCTTCTGGCGCTTGCCGACCTCGATCCGGTACGCGGCCATCGGCTTGTCGCTGCGCTCGCGCCGCGCGCCACGGCCGCCGCGGTCGTCACGCCCGTCACGTCCGCCGGCGCGGTCGTCCCGCCCGCCCGAGCGCCCGTCCCGCTCGACGCTCCGCGCGAGCGCATCGTCCGCGTCCAGCAGCAGCGGCTCGTCGCCCTGCGCCACGACCGCGAGCGCAGCCGCCACGTCGGCCTCCGGCACGTCGTGGTGCTCCACATAGTGCCCGATGATGTCGCGGAAGCGCGTGATCCGCTCGACCTGCGCCAGTGCCGTGCTGATCGCGTCGTCGAAGCGGGCCAGGCGGGTGACGTTGATGTCGTCCACGCTCGGCAGCTGCATCTGCGTCAGCGGCTGGCGGGTGGCCTTCTCGATGGCGGTCAGCAGGCGCCGCTCGCGCGGGGTGACGAAGCTGATCGCCGCGCCGCTGCGTCCGGCGCGGCCGGTCCGGCCGATGCGGTGCACGTACGACTCGGTGTCGACCGGGATGTCGAAGTTGACCACATGGCTGATCCGCTCGACGTCGAGGCCGCGTGCCGCGACGTCGGTGGCGACCAGGATGTCGAGCTTGCCCGACTTGAGCTGGTCGACCGTGCGCTCGCGCTGCGCCTGGGCGACATCCCCGTTGATCGCCGCCGCCGAGTAGCCGCGGGCGCGCAGCCGCTCGGCCAGTGTCTCGGTCTCGTTCTTGGTGCGGACGAAGATGATCATCCCCTCGAAGTTCTCCACCTCGAGGATGCGGGTGAGCGCGTCCACCTTCTGCGGATACGAGACGACCAGGTAGCGCTGGGTGATGTTGGGGGAGGTCGTGGTCTTGGTCTTGACCGTGACCTCTTCCGGGTCGTGCAGGTACTTCTTCGAGATGCGGCGGATCTGCGCGGGCATCGTCGCCGAGAACAGCGCGACCTGCTTGTCGTCCGGGGTGTCGGCGAGGATGGTCTCGACGTCCTCCGCGAAGCCCATCTTCAGCATCTCGTCGGCCTCGTCGAGCACGAGGTAACGGAGCTCGGAGAGGTCGAGCGTGCCCTTGTCGAGGTGGTCCATGATCCGGCCGGGGGTGCCGACGACGATGTGGACGCCGCGGCGCAGCGCCGACAGCTGCACGCCGTAGCCCTGCCCGCCATACACCGGCAGCAGGTGCACGCCGCGCATGTGGGCGGCGTAGCTCTCGAAGGCCTCCGCGACCTGGAGGGCGAGCTCGCGGGTGGGCGCGAGGACGAGCGCCTGCGGGATCTTCTGCGACAGGTCGAGCCGCGACAGGATCGGCAGCGCGAACGCCGCCGTCTTGCCCGTTCCGGTCTGGGCGAGCCCGACGACGTCCCGGCCCTCCAGCAGCAGCGGGATGGTCGCCGCCTGGATGGCCGACGGGGTCTCGTAGCCGAGGTCCTTCACGGCCTTCAGGACGTGGGCGTCGAGGCCCAGGTCGGAGAAGGTGAGGGAGGCCTCGGTGTCGGCGGCGGCGTTCTCCGCGCCGGTCTCGGGCGTCTCGGCGGTCGTGTCGGGCGTCTCGGCGGTGTCGTTCTCGGGCGTGCTCACCCTTGAACGGTAGTCGCCACCTCCAGCAACCGCACCTCCGCGCGCGGCGGGACGACGGCCGGGTGTGTCCCCGCCATGCGCTCCAGCACCCGGACGACCTGGCACGAGTAGCCGTATTCGTTGTCGTACCAGACGTAGAGGACGAGGTTGGTCCCGTCCGCGATGGTGGCCAGGCCGTCCACGATCCCGGCGCGGTGCGAGCCGACGAAGTCGCTGGAGACGACCTCCGGGGACTCCACGTAGTCGATCTGCTGGCGCAGCTTGGAGTGCAGCGACACCCGGCGCAGGTAGTCGTTGACCTGCTCCTTCGTCGCCGGCCGCTCCAGCGTCAGGTTCAGGATGGCGAGCGACACGTCCGGGGTGGGGACGCGGATGCTCGAGCCCGTGAGCTTGCCCGCGAGCGAGGGGAGGGCCTTTGCGACCGCCTTCGCCGCGCCGGTCTCGGTGATGACCATGTTGAGCACCGCCGAGCGCCCGCGCCGGTCGCCCTTGTGGAAGTTGTCGGTGAGGTTCTGGTCGTTCGTGAACGAGTGGACGGTCTCCACATGGCCGCGAACGATGCCGTACGCGTCCTCCAGCGCCTTGAGCACCGGGGTGATCGCGTTCGTGGTGCAGGAGGCCGCCGAGACGATGCGGTCGTCGTCGGTGATGGTGTCGTCGTTGATGCCGTGCACGATGTTCTTCAGCGGCGACTTGCCCGGCGCCGTCAGCAGCACCCGCGCGACGCCCGGGCTGGCCAGGTGCTGTGCGAGGCCGGTCTCGTCGCGCCAGCGGCCGGTGTTGTCGACCACGATCGCGTCGCGGATGCCGTAGGCGGCGTAGTCGACGCTCGTCGGGTCGTCGGAGTAGATGACCTGGATGCGCGTCCCGTTGGCGACCAGCACATCGTGCTCGGCGTCCACCGTGACGGAGCCGGGGAACGGCCCGTGCACCGAGTCGCGGGCGAGGAGGCTGGCGCGCTTGTCGAGGTCGTTGTCCGACCCGCGGCGGACGACGATCGCGCGCAGGCGCAGCCCGTTGCCGTTGCCCGCGTGGTTGATGAGGATGCGCGCGAGCAGCCGTCCGATGCGGCCGAAGCCGTAGAGCACAACGTCGGTGGGACCGGCCGCGTACGTGGAGTGCGCCGCCTCGATCTCGTCCCGCACCCGGGCCTCCACGTCGGCGTCGTCGAGACCGCGCACCGACATGGCGAGCCGTGCGACGTCGATGGAAGCGGGGGCCGGCGCGATCGCGAGCAGCGCGGTGAGCACCGCCGCCGTCTCCCGCAGCGTCAGCTCCTCGTGCCCGAGCTCGCGGGCGCGGTCGTGCACCGAGATGACCCCCGTCGCCGACAGGTTGATCAGGCGGTGGCCGTGGATGGAGGTGACGACGCCGTGGTCGCGGTAGAGGCGGCCGATGAGGGGGATGAGCTGCTCTGCCTGCACCTCCCGCTCGACCCACGCCGCGCGGTGGGACTCGAAGGCGTGCGGGTGGTCGGTGTTGAAGGTGGTCACGCTCGGTACTCAGGGCCCTTCCGCGTCGGATGGACGCGTCTGTTCGTCGGCTGCGGAGGTCGCCCGCACTGTGACGGTATCGGCCGAACGGCCGTTCTTCCGGGTCGCGGGCGCGGAAAGATCCCGCGATCTTTCGGATGCGGCAAGAAGTTCGCGGGTTCGGGGTGTGCCGGGCCGCAGGAACGCTAGAACTTATCGGGCGAGTCGATCGCCTCCCCGGCCAGCACCTCCGGCGGCGCGCTCGCGTCGCCTCCGACGGACGCGATGAATCCCTGGAGCTCGGGGTCGGCGAAGAACGTGCGGAACGCGTCCTGCGTCTCCCATTCGTCCATGATGACGACGAACCCGTCGCCGACGGCGAACCGGTGGTGTATCGCGCCCGCGGCCTTGGCCCGGTCTGCGATCTCCCGGTACTCGGCGGCGCGCGTGCTGAGGGAGTTCGTGAACGCGTCCGTGTCGCCGGTGAACTTGGTTGCGATGAGGACAGACATGAGTGGTACCTCCTGCGGCCTCCCCCCGGATCGGTGCCGATGGTAGCAGCGGGGTGTGGGGGCGGCAACGGAGACCGAGCGGTCCGCTGCGGCGCGCGGGCAGGGCGCTCTCAGACGCCGCCTCCGCCTCCACCGCCGCCTCCGCCGCCTGAGAACCCGCCGCCGCCGGTGCCGCCGGTCGACGAGCTGCTCGTCATGGTCGAGCTGGAGGAGATCCCGCTGACCAGCTGCGAGAGCACGACCGCGTTGAACGCGGTCTGACCCGAGTACCAGGTCGGCGTCTCGCCGGTCTGCTCGTAGAACCTCCCGAGCTCGGCCAGCCATTTCTTCTCGTCGCCGAAGAGCACCGCCCAGGGGAGGAGCCGCTCGTTGAGCCGCAGCATCTCGCGCGGGTCGCCCACCGCGACGGGCACGCGCTCGGCGCCTTGCGGCGACTGGAGGTAGCGGATGCGGTCGGCCTCGGCGAGGTGGACGTACATCCGCAGGCCGTCGACGTACTCGCGGAGCCCGGTGCCGGTGGCGGTCAGGGGAGAGCGCGACACGAGCGCCGCGGTCGCGACGAAGAGCAGGACGGAGCCGATGAGGAGGACGACCGGGATCGCGCCTCCGTAGACGCCGACGATGCACAGCACCGAGCCGACGACGGCGAGCACGGTCGCCGCGAGGGCGGTGAAGAACACCGCGCGCACCGGGCCGCGCGGGCCGGTGGTGCGGTAGCCGTCGTCCGTGGCGTTCTTGTGCACGCGCTTCATCAGCGACTGGATGGCCCGCGCGACGCGGGTGTTGGACGAGCCGAGCTCCAGCGTCGCGCCCGGGCTCAGCGACTCCCCGAACAGCGCGCGCAGGAACCGCAGCTCGTCATCCGTGGGGTGCGGATCGACCAGTGCCTGCCGGCCGCTCGCCTCCGTCGAGACGAACTCGAGCGTGTACTTCGAGCGCCCGAAGAACCCCGTCGACTCGACCACGCGGACCCGGCCGGAAACAGCGAGGTCGAGCGTCTGCGCGGCGACCGCCTTCTTGCTGAGGCCGGTGACGTCGGCGGTGAGCAGCAGCCCCTCCTTCGGCGGCACATACTCGGGGACGATTGTGCCGCGTCCCGGTGCGTCCCCGAGCAGGCGCAGCCGCACGACGACTCCGGCGATCAGGGCCGCGATGAGGAACACGAGACCGGCGACCGCCGCGTACCCCCAACCCGTGTCGAACAGCCCGTCGGCCCGCGCCGTGAACGTGCCCCGCGCGAACCCGATCGCGAAAGTGAGGTTCTCCTGCGGGCCGAGCTGATCGGCCGAGAACCGGAACCCGTCGCCCGTGCGCTCCACGGTCGCCTTCTGCGTGGACCCCTGCGCACCCCGGTACGCGGACGCCTCCCCCTGCAGCGCGCCGGACAGCCCGGCGCCGAGGTGGACGGTGGCGGTGACGCGATCGAACGGCTGCGCCCACGCGGTGCCGTTGGTGTCCCAGTAGAACTCGTCGTACCCGGTGTCGGGGAAGTACCGCGTGACGTTCGTCTGCCGGTAGGTGATGACGTACGTCTGGTCGCCGTGGACGAAGTGGTCCGCCGCGATCGTCAACGTGCGCACGCCGCTGTCGGACGCGCTGGTGTAGCTGCGCGGGACGCCGTTCTGGTCGGTGACCGAGACGACCTGGAGGCCGGTCGGATGCCCGTCGTAGTCCTCGACCAGCTGCCGCCGGATCCCGTGGTTCTGGTCGGTCTGCGGGAACCGGGCGACCAGCGTCTCCACGGTGGTGAGGGTGGAGTGCCCTGCGGCGTCGCGGCCGAGGCGGTAGTCGCCGTCGAAGCTGGCGAAGGTGAAGTCGTCGACGCCGGCGGGGGCGGCCGGCGCCACGGCGGAGGCCGGCGCGGGCCGGGCCGCCGCCGGCGCCGCGCTCGCGCCGAACGCGCCGACGAGGATCACGGCGGACAGCGCCGCGACGACGACGGAGATCAGCCTGCCGCCGCCACCGGCCGACCGTGAGACCCGAGCGCGCACCCTCACGTGGACGCCTCCAGGGACCAGCCGGCGGGCGCGTTCTCACTCATGAATGGAGGCTAACAGCGGCGCGCCCGCCCGGTCGGGTCAGTGGGTCGCCGGCGGCGGGTTGTCGGGCAGCCAGTCCGCGAAGCGGGTCTCGAAGATCGTCGCGTCGGGGCCGGGGAGGAGCATGTCGTCCGTGAGGCGCTCGCCGAAGTAGCGGGCGTCGGGGTCGGCCACGACGGTGCGCGGGTCGCCGCGGAACGCCAGGCCGGTGCGGACGAGATCGTCGAGTCCGAACTGCTCCGGTCCGGCGACCTCCCTGGTCGCGTTCAGCGGCTCGTGCGCGGTGACCTGCGCGACGGCCGTCGCGACGTCCTCGGCCGCCATCGGACGGATCTGCGCGTGCGACAGGTGGACCTCGTCCCCGACGGTCGCCGAGGCGGCGATGCTGGCGACGAATTCGAAGAACTGCGTGGCGTGGACGAGGGAGAACGGGATGCCGCTGCCGGCGATCAGCGTCTCCTGGGCGACCTTCGCCCGCATGTACCCGCTGTCCGTCATCCGGTCGCAGCCCACGACCGACAGCGCGACGTAGTGGCCGACGCCCGCCTTCTTCGCCGCGGCGATGATGTTGGTGGTCGCTGTGCGGAAGAACGCCATCACATCGTCGTCGGCGAACGACGGCGAGTTGGAGACGTCGAGCACGGTCGAGGCGCCGGCGAGCGCGTCGTCGAGCCCCTCGCCCGTGATGGTGTCGACTCCCGAGTTCGGCGAGGCTGCGACGGCGTCGTGGCCGTGCGCGATCAGTTTCCGGACGACTTTGGAGCCGATCAGCCCCGTGCCTCCGATGACGACGATTCTGGACATGGGGTCCTCTTCTCTCCGGCTGCTGCCTGCTCGATGTGAACGTACGCAAGCTGTGACCGGCATGGCACGCGATTCGTGACAGCTTCGGACCGCGTCGTGGCAGGGAGGTCACAAAACGTCCGGCCGATCGGTCTCAGTGGTGACGGAATGCGAACGAATGCGACGGAGGCGATCGAATGTCCGCGATCACGCACGGGGCCGGACGGCGGCCCGTCGAGCCCATTCTCGCCCGGCTCGGCTGGGCTGCCTGGGAGTGGCTGGCACGGCCGCTGCACTACCGGGCGGTGCACCGGCTGCACGTGGCAGCCGAGACCGGGGACCGGGAGCGGCTGCGCGCCATGCTGGCGCCGACCGTCTCGGTGGTCGTCGACTCCGGGCGCGGCGATGCGTCGGGCGTCCGGGTGGTCCAGGGGATCGAGGACGCGAGCGTGTTGCTCGAGCATGGCTTCGCACGCCCGGAGGGCGTCTCGGTCGACGAGCGGTCGGTCAACGGCCAGGCGGGCCTGATCGTCAGCCGCGCGGGCGCCTCGATCGCATCGGTCGCCGTGGACTTCACCGGGCGCCGGATCTCGATGGTCTGGGTGCGACTCGATCCGGTGCACCGCCGGCACTGGAACAGCGTCTACGCGTGAGCGGCGGCGAACGGTCACAGTTCCCCTGTCTCGTCGGTCATAGCTCGTGACGGCGCGACCGCGCCGAGCCATCGAAAGGACAGACATGAAGATCGTCGTCATCGGCGGGACCGGCCTGATCGGCCGCCCGCTCGTCGAACAGCTCCGCCAGGCCGGACACGACGTGGTCCCCGCCTCCCCGTCGACCGGGGTCGACACCGTGACCGGAGCCGGGGTGGACGCAGCGCTCGCCGGCGCGGACGTCGTGGTCGACGTGCCCAACTCCCCGTCGTTCGAGGATGGACCCGTCATGGAGTTCTTCCAGCGCAGCACCGAGACGCTGGTCGACGCGGAGAAGCGGGCCGGGGTCGGCCACCACGTCGTGCTGTCGATCGTCGGCGCCGACCGCATGCCGGACATCGGGTACATGCGGGCCAAGGTCGCTCAGGAGGACATCGTCACGGGCAGCGGCGTCCCGTACACGATCGTTCGGGCGACCCAGTTCTTCGAGTTCATCCCCGCGCTCGCGGAGGGAGGCGCGGCCGACGGCGCCATCACGCTGTCGCCGGTGCTCATGCAGCCGATCGCGGCCGCCGACGTCTCGCAGGCGCTGGCCGGCGTCGCGGTGGCCGAGCCCGCCGACGCGATCGTCGAGTTCGCCGGTCCCGAGCCGATCCGCCTCGCCGACGCGGCGACGGCCATCCTGCGCAGCCGGGGCGACACCCGGCCGATCGTCGCGGACGAGTCCGCCGGCTACTTCGGCGGCGCCGTGACCGACGAGTCCCTCGTTCCCGGGCACGACCCGAAGGCGGCCGCTCAGTTGCGCGGTGAGACCTCCCTCGACGAGTGGATCCGTCGCTAGCATCGAAGCCATGCCGCAACCCGATGCCTCGGACCGCCCCAGCGGCGACGACGACCTCGCCTCCGCAGTCGCGACGTTCGCGGAGGTCCGTCCCCGGCTGTTCGGCATCGCCTACCGGATGCTCGGCACCGTCGCAGACGCCGAGGACATCGTGCAGGACACCTGGTTGCGCTGGCAGGCGTACGACCGTTCGACCGTGCGTGAGCCGGCGGCGTTCCTGGCCACCGCCACGACGCGGCTCGCGATGAACGCGGCGACATCGGCGCACGCGACCCGCGAGACCTATATCGGGCCCTGGCTTCCGGAGCCCGTCGACACCTCCCAGGATCCGACTCTGGGCGCCGAGCGCGGCGAGGCCCTGGGCTTCGCCGTGCTCGTGCTGCTCGAGAAGCTGTCGGCCGCCGAGCGCGCCGCGTACGTCCTCCGCGAGGCGTTCGACTACCCGTACGCCGAGATCGCCCGCATCGTGGAGACCTCGGAGCCCGCCGCCCGCCAGCTGGTCAGCCGGGCCCGCAAGCACCTCGCGGCCGAGCGCGCGTCGCGGGTCGTCGCCGACGAGGAGCGCACCCGCCTTCTGACGGCGTTCATGACAGCCGCGGAGCAGGGCGATATGGCGGCGCTGGAGAAGCTGTTCGCCGACGACGTCGTCTCGCTCTCCGACGGCGGCGGCGTCGTCCGCGCGACGCGCATCCCCGTCGTCGGCGCTGTCACGGTCGCCAAGTACATCCACGCGTTCGCTTCGCGGTTCTGGGAGGGCTCGGCCCTGCACCTGGCCGAGCTGAACGGCGAGCCGGCGATCGTGGCCACCCGCGACGGCGACGTCTTCGCCTACGTCACGGCCGACTTCGACGGCGCCGGCATCCATCGTCTGTACTGGGTGCTCAACCCCTACAAGCTGGGGCACGTCTCCGCCGCCTGATGTCACAGAAGGGCCTCCTGTCCGGTCATAGCTGGTGAGGACAGGAGGTTCGTCATGCGTCGGATCCTCATCGAGGGCGGCGGACACGGTCGCCGGCCGCAGCGCTCGCTCACCGAGTCGGTCGCCCGCGCCGCGCGCGAGTCGGGAGCCGGGCGTCGGCTCGCTGCCGCTCGTGCCAGGCTCGCGGACCGGCGCGTGTCGCTGCACTGGTCCAACCTGTTCGGCGTCGTCGCCCTCGCGTGTGTCGTCGTGCTGTTCGTCACCGGCCTCCTGTTGATGTTCTGGTACGCGCCGTCGAGTCAGCGGGCCGTCTACGAGGGCTCGTACGCGCCGCTCGTCGGTCAGGAGGCCTCCGCCGCCTACGTCTCGATCCTGCACACCTCGTTCGACATCGGCGGCGGCCTGCTCGTGCGGCAGGCGCATCACTGGGCCGCCCTCCTGCTGCCCGCTGCGATCATCCTGCAGCTCGCCGTCACCTTCTTCACCGCAGCCTTCCGCCGCCGTCGCGGGTCGTGGCTGGTGCTCTTCGGGCTGCTGATCGTCGCGCTGGCGGGAGGCTGGAGCGGCTACGCCCTGCCGGATGACATGCTCTCCGGCACCGGCCTGCGGATCTTCCAGGGCATCCTCCTCGGGATCCCCGTCGCGGGGACCTGGCTGTCGTGGCTGTTCTTCGGCGGCGGGTTCCCCGGGCGGATCATCGAGAACCTCTACCCCGTCCACATCGCCGTCGTCCCCGCCCTCCTGATCGGGCTGGTCTGGCTGCTCGCCCGCGGCTCGTCCCGCCGGGAGCCCGCGCGCTACCCGGGCGACGCGGGCGTGCCGGCCTACCCGGACGACGCGGTCCGGGCGGGGGGCCTGTTCGCGATCGTCACCGGCCTCCTCGTCCTGATGGCGGCGACGGTGACGGTGGCCCCGGTGTGGCTGTCCGGCCCGTCGTCGCCGGGCGACGCGTCGGCCGGCAGCCAGCCCGACTGGTACACGGGGTTCCTCGACGGCGCGCTGAGGCTGGTGCCCCCTGGCTGGGAGTTCGTGTGGCTGGGCCGCACCTGGACCCTCGCGATCCTCATCCCCCTCGCGGTCGTCGGAGCGTTCCTCCTCGCCGTCGCGGCCTACCCGTTCTTCGAGCAGTGGGTGCGCGGCCCGGGACGGGACGACGGGCTGCTCGACCGCCCGCGCAACGAGCCGACGCGCACCGGGCTGGGCGTCGCCGGGCTGGTCTTCTACGGAGCGCTCTGGGGTGCGGGCAGCGCCGACCTGGTCGCGACACAGTTCGGGATCGGGCTGGAGGACGTGGTCCACGCGTTCCAGGCGCTGGTCGTGCTGGGGCCGGTCGCGGCGTTCGTGCTCACCCGTCGCGTCTGCCTGGCGCTGCAGAAGAAGGATCGGGACCTGCTGCTGCACGGTTATGAGACCGGCCGGATCGTGCGGCTGCCCGGCGGCGAGTACGTGGAGGCGCACGCGCCGGTGCCGACGGAGCAGCGACAGCGCCTCGCCGGACCGCGCAGCGTGCCCCCGGTCGTCATCCGGCCGGACGAGTCGGGGAGGATCCGTCCCTGGACCCGGCTTCGTGCGCGCCTCGCGCGGACGTACCTCGAGGACCGGATCGTCGCGCTTCCGCCGGGACTGCCGAGCCGACAGGACCGCGGAACGCCCGACGCGAGCGGCACCGGCGAGGACGAAATCCATGAGACGAGCGCGGGACGAGCGGGAGCGGCCTGACCCGAGCGATACCGCGGCGGACGCGGCGGCCTCGGAGGCTCTTGCTGCTGAGGTCCTCGCGGCGGTCACGGCGGCCGACGTCGACCGGCTGATCCGTGCCGTCGGTCCGCAGCCGCGTATCACCGTCGACAGCGGGCAGGAGCAGGACGGCGCCGGCTGGCCGCTCCTTCTGCGCGCGCTGGGGTTCGCGGCTCCGGCCCGGCCGGCCTGGCGACTGCGCTCGGTGAACGGCGGTCCCGCCCTGGTCGGCAGCCGCGAGCGGAGCGTCGTGGTCGTCGTCGTGCTCGCAGGCGCCGTCGGCGCGGCCACCGACGTCTGGATCGTGACGAACCCGGACAAGCTCCGGCAGTGGAGCGTGTGGTTTCTCGAGGGGTGAATGCTCCGGTCTACGAACGCGGTCAGGACTTCCAGAGGCGGGATGGAGTTTTCGCCAGTACCGTCGGCGGTTCACCACGAGGACAGGAGATGATGGCGAGAGTGACGGACACCGAGCGCGTCGTGACCCGGCCGGACCCGTCCGGCGCTTCGACCGTCGGCGCGAGGAAGCCGCGATCGGGCGCCATCGATGTCGTGCGCGTTCTGGGCATCGTGGCCGTCGTCGCCGGTCACACCCTGCCTTTTCCGATCGTGCGGACCCTGCTCTACAGCTGGCATGTCCCGCTGTTCTTCGTGCTCGCCGGATATTTCTGGTCGCCGAGCCGCTCGCTCACGCAGGAGCTGACGACGCGGACCCGGACACTTCTGCGCCCGATGGTCACATGGTCGGTGCTGATCGGGGTCGTCTTCGTGGTCGTCGACCTGCAGTTCGAATCCAGCACCTGGCAGCGGCTGGCCGGCCCGTTGACCGACGGGGAGAACTCCGCGATGCCGTTCACGACGTTCTGGTTCGTGACGGCCCTGTTTTTCTCGGCCGTCTTCCTGCGCCTGCTGTGGCGGCTGCCGCGGATGGTGGTGTGGGCGGTTGCCGGTGTCGGACTGGTGCTGAGCTTCACTGTCGGACCCCTGCTGGCGGCCACCCCGCTCTCGGTGGGCTCCGCTGTGCCATGCGTCGCCTTCCTCGCGCTCGGCATCGTCGCGAAACGCCTCCGCCCGCGCGTCACCCGGCCTGGTCTGCTCGGAGGCGGACTCTTGGCGGTCTCGGCCGCACTCGTCCTCAGCGGAGTCGCGCTTCCGCTGGATATCAAGCAGGGCGACTACGGGACGCCGGTACTCAGTGCCCTGGTCGCCGTTGCGATCTCGTTCGGGCTCGTGCTCACCGCCGAATGGCTCTGCGAGCGGCTCCCGGAGTCGGTCGGTCGCATCGCCACCGTTCTCGCCTGCGGCGGGTTCGCTGTCGTGCTCGCGCACCCGGTGATCCTCTGGGCGATGACCCGGTTCGGTCCGCCCGTGCCGGACTGGATGCTGTTCGCGCTCTGCCTGCTGATCCCGTGGGCTGTCGCCCTCGGCGCCCTCCGCACGCGCGCGTCCGCGTGGCTGACCGGGTCGGAACCGCTCAGAGCGTAACGGTCGGCGCGAGCCGAAGGCCGGACCCGGATCAGGTTTCGAACTGCCGCCACCTATGATCGACTTTCGAGGAGGTGCCGGAATGGCTGCGACGATGGCTGACGTGGCGCGCATCGCGGGCGTCTCGAAGAAGACCGTCTCGAACTTCTTCAACGGCTACCCGTACATGCGCGACGAGACGCGGCAGCGCATCGAGGCCGCCATCGAGGAGCTGAACTACAAGGTCAACATCTCCGCGCGCAACCTCAGCTCCGGGCGCACCGGCACCATCGGGCTCGCGGTGCCCGAGCTCGCACACCCCTACTTCGCCGAGCTGTCGCAGGCCGTCGTCACAGCGGCGCAGCGGCGCGGTATGAACGTGCTCGTGGAGGTCACCGACGGCGACCGGGAGCATGAGCTCGCGGTGCTCAACGGCGTCGGAGGCCGCAGCGTCGACGGAGTGATCTTCGAGCCCATCGCCCTGGAGTCCGCCGACATCGAGGCGGCGACGACCGACGTGCCGCTCATCCTCATCGGCGACCGCGTGCACGAGGGGCGCTTCGACTTCATCGCCGTCCCGAACGAGGCCGGGGCGCACGACGCGACCGCCCACCTCCTGCGCGCCGGCCGTCGCCGGATCGTCGCACTCGGGATGGAGGACTCCGCGGAGCCCACCGCTGCGGCCCGACGTCACCGCGGCTATCTCCAGGCGCTCGCGGAGGCCGGGGTCGAGCCCGACGAGCGGCTGTTCGTCGGCCCGATCCCCTGGACGCGCACCGCCGGTTACGACGCCATCGCCGACCTCCTCGCCGCCGGTGTCGCTTTCGACGCGGTGTTCGGCTACAACGACGCGCTCGCCCTCGGCGCGATGAGCCGCCTGAAGCAGGACGGCGTTCGCGTCCCGCAGGAGGTCGCCGTCGTCGGCTTCGACAACGTCGAGGAGGGGCGCTTCGCCAGCCCCACCCTGACCACGATCGAGTCGGGCCGCGAGTGGATGGCGCAGAAGGCCGTCGAGCTGCTGGCCCAGCGCCTCGACGACCCGGAGTCGCGCCCCGGCTCGGCGCTGCTGATGGCCGACCACCGGCTCGTCGCCCGCGACTCGGCGTAGAGCGCGCCGGATCGATTCCGGGACCTCGCTTGACATCGCGGTAGTACACCGGTGTACTATCACTCTTGTTCACCGGTGCACTACATCGGTGCACCAGCACTGACTCAACGAGGAGGAACCTCCGTGGATAGCTCGACCGACACGATCGCCGCTCCGGCAGCACCGGCCGCAACGACCGCACGGCGCCCCGTCGACCTGCGGAGCGTCACGCTCGGCTCGGACTTCCTGGGGGACTGGCAGCGGCTCAACCGCGAGGCGACGATCCCGCACTGCGTCGAGCGCATGGAGACCACCGGAGTACTGGACAACTTCCGCCGCCTCGCCGGCGAGAGCGACGCCCCCTTCCGCGGACCGCTGTTCGCCGACTCCGACCTCTACAAGACGCTGGAGGCCATCGGCTGGGAGGCCGTCCGCGGCGAGATCGCCGAGTTCCAGGACTTCGCCGACGAGGCCATCCGGCTCATCGCGGCTGTGCAGCAGCCCGACGGCTACGTGAATACGTACTACCAGGGCCCGCACGCCGGCGAGCGGTTCACCGACCTGCCGCAGGGGCATGAGCTGTACTGCCTCGGCCACCTCGTGCAGGCGGCGATCGCGTGGGCGCACGCCGGCCGCACCGACCTGCTCGACATCGCGCTCCGCTACGTCGAGCTCGTGCACGAGACCTTCGGCCAGGGGGCGCGCGACGACATCGACGGGCACCCCGAGATCGAGACTGCGCTGGTCGAGCTCTCCCGCCTGACCGGCGACGGCCGGCACCGCGAGCTCGCCCGGCGCATGGTGGAGCTCCGCGGGCACCGGACCATCGGCGAGGGCCAGTTCGGCGGCGCGTACTACCAGGATCAGGTGCCGGTGCGTCAGGCCCGCGAGGTCACCGGCCACGCTGTCCGGCAGCTCTACCTCCTCGCCGGCGTCGCCGACCTCCAGCTCGACGACCCGGACGCCGGGTACGCCGACGCCCTCGACGCCCTCTGGCGCAGCGAGCACGAGCACAAGCTCTACATCACCGGAGGCGTCGGCTCCCGGCACCGCGGAGAGGCCTTCGGCGACCCCTACGAGCTGCCGGCCGACCGCGCCTACTCCGAGACCTGCGCCGCGATCGCGAACCTGCACTGGAACTGGCGGATGCTGCTCCTGCACGGCGACGCCCGCTACGCCGACGAGATGGAGCGCGGTCTCTACAACGCGATCGCCGTCTCGACCGCGATCGACGGCCGCTCCTTCTTCTACTCCAACCCGCTGCAGCTGCGCGCCGGCCACTCCCACGAGGAGGACGCCCCCTCGGCCCGCCTCGACTGGTACGACTGCGCCTGCTGCCCGCCGAACCTCGCCCGGCTGCTCGCCAGCATCGGCGGCTACCTGGTCACGCGGTCCGACGACGCCGTGCAGTTCCAGCTCTACGCCGACGGCGTGTACGACCTCGGCGGCGACCTCCGGGCGACGGTCCGGACGGGGTACCCGTGGCAGGGCGCGGTCCGCATCGAAATCTCCCGGCCGTCGGCCGAGACCACCGAGCTCCGCATCCCCGGCTGGGCGGCAGGTGCGCGGCTCACGGTCGACGGCGTCGAGGCGCCGAGCCCGGCTCCCGGCTACGCGGCCGTCGCTCCTGGAGCCTCCGTCATCGAACTCGAGCTCCCGATCGAGGCCGTCGCCCAGTCGGCGCACCCGTGGGTGGACGCCGTGCGCGGCTCCCTCGCGATCCGTCGCGGCCCGGTCTACTACGCGCTCGAGTCCGCCGACCTCCCGCGGGACGTCGCCGTCGAGGACGTCGTCATCCCGGCCGCGCCGCGCATCGAGGAGGCGGGCTGGGATGCCGGACTCGGCGTCCCCACCCTCCGCATCCCCGGCGCAGCCCGTCGTCCCGCGGCGGCCGTCCTGTACGCGGAGCCGACCCCGGCGGCGGGCGCCGACCTCGGCGCGGTCACCGTCATCCCCTACTTCCGCTGGGCCAACCGGTCCCAGGGAGCAATGCGCGTCTGGATGCCCACCAGCTGAGCATCTCGGCGGCACGCCGACCCGCTCGGCACCCCACCCATGAGAGAGGAAACGCAATGAGGCGTCGCACCACGTCCCTCATCGCAGTGGCTGCCGTCGCAGTCGCGGCGATGGCACTGTCCGGCTGTTCCGGGGGCAGCTCCGGAAGCGGCTCGAAGACCATCAGCGTCTGGGTCCGCGACTCGGAGTCCACCCTGATCACCAAGCTCGCAGCCGACTTCAACAAGACCCACACAGACCAGCAGGTGAAGGTCACGATCGTGCCCTCCGCCGACTACGTCCAGAAGTTCGGCACCGCCGCCGCGGGCGGCAACGCCCCCGACGTCGCGTCGATGGACCTGGTCTACGCGCCCTACTTCGCCTCCGTCGGCGCCCTGACCGACATCAGCGACAAGGTGAAGACGCTGCCCTGGAAGAACGACATGAGCCCCGCCCACGTCTCGCAGGGGAAGTACCAGGGCAAGACCTATGCGCTGCCGTTCACCGGCGATGTCTCGGTCATGTATTACAACAAGGCGCTCTTCACGCAGGCCGGGCTCGACCCGGAGAAGCCGCCGGCGACGATGGCGGAGGTCCAGGCCGACGCCGAGAAGATCGCCGCCATCGGCAACGGCACCTACGGCTTCGCGTTCTCCGGCGCCTGCGGCGGCTGCAACATCTTCTCGATGGGCCCCTACATCTGGGCGCAGAAGGGCAACCTCCTGTCGGCCGACGGCAAGAAGGCGCAGTTCGACAGCCCCGAGGTGACGAACACGCTGCAGATGTACCGCGACCTGTGGACGAAGAACGCCATGCCGCAGCTGGTCAAGACCGACAGCGGCTCCAACGCGGGCGACGCCTTCAAGCAGGGCAAGGTCGGCATCTTCAACTGGGGCGACTTCTACCTGTCCTCGCTCACCGACCCGACCGCCGGCGCCAAGTTCGACTGGGGCGTCGCGCTCATCCCGGGTGCGAGCAGCGGTCAGAGCGCGTCGTTCGCCGGCGGCGACGACATCGCCATCCCGTCGGGCTCGAAGAACCCGGAGGGCGCGTGGACCTTCCTCAAGTGGGTGACCGACAAGAACGCCCAGACGATCATGGCCGACAACGGCGTGATGCCCATCCGGCTCGACCTGCTCGACAGCATCTACACCGGCAAGGACCCGCGCAACACGGTCTTCGCCGAAGCGCTCGCCAAGGGGCACGTCCCGTACAGCGTGGTCGAGAACGAGCTCATCAACGACTCGAACGGAGTCTGGTCGACCATGATCCAGGACGCCGTCTTCGGGTCGGGCACCGTCAAGGACGCCCAGGCCAAGGCGCAGAAGGCCGCCCAGGCGATCCTCGACAAGAACGGCAAGTGAACCACCGAGGGGCGGGCCGTCCGGCTCGCCCCTCGCCACCTCGGGAGAGACCAGCATGACCGCACTTCAGCAGGCGGCGCCGCCGCCGCGAACCTCCAGGAACCGCCTCGGGCGCCGACGCGCGCTCTTCGGCCTCGTGCTCAGCCTGCCGGCGTTCATCCTGCTCGGGGTGTTCTTCATCTGGCCGTTCCTGCGCACCATCTACATGTCGCTGAGCGACTGGCCGCTGCTCGGCACGCCGCACTTCATCGGCCTCGGCAACTACCTCGAGGCCTTCCAGGACGACCAGTTCCTGCACGCCGTGGGATTCACCTTCCTCTACACGATCGTCATCACACCGATCCTGATCGCGCTCGCGTTCGGGCTGGCCTTCCTCGTGCGGAGGCGCACGCGGGCCGCGCGGTTCTTCCAGACCGTCTACTTCCTGCCGGTCGTCATCGGCCTCGCCGCGGGGAGCTACATCTGGCAGTTCATGTGGCAGTCCGATATCGGGCCGACCACGACGCTGCTCGGCCACCTCGGGCTCGTCGACCCCCGGACGAACTTCTTCGCCGAGTTCGGCTCGGCCTTCCTGATCGTGCTTGGGATGGTCACCTGGAAGGTCGTCGGGCTGCAGATGCTGCTCGTGCTCTCGGGCATGCAGGCGATCCCGGAGGAGGTGACCGAGGCCGCGCGCATCGACGGCGCGACGGGATGGCAGACCTTCTGGCACATCACCGTTCCCCTGCTGCGCCCCACGCTCGCACTCGTGCTCGTCTTCTCGGTCGCCGGCTCGTTGCTCGCGTTCGACCAGTTCTACATCCTGACGGTGGGCGGCCCGTCCGGCTCGACGCTGACCGCGGTCTACGAGATCTACCGCGCCGGATTCGTGCAGTTCCGCGTCGGCTACGCCTCGGCGCTCTCCATCCTCCTGATGATCGTGCTCGGGCTCGTCAGCGCCGGGCAGATGCTCCTGCTTCGGAACTCGGACAACTCATGACCACGACCCTCGCCCCTGCCCCCGCACCCGCCGAGACCGCCACGCGCGACACCGCGAGGCGCCGCCGCGGCCCGCGCCTCCTGCCGACCGCCGCCTGGTGGGTGGTGTCGCTCTGCCTCGCCGTGCTGTTCCTCTATCCCATCGGTGTGATGCTCTCGCAGGTCACCCCGGCGAACATCGCGAAGATCACCGACGCCAGCCGCGGGTTGAGCGTGGTCGAGAGCCTCGGCAACTCTCTGATCGTCTCGCTGACGGCGACAGCGGTGACCGTGGTGGTGAGCACGCTCGCCGGTTACGCGTTCGCCAAGCTCCCCTACCGCGGCAGCAGGGTCGCGTTCTTCGTCGTCCTGGTGACCTTCATGGTGCCGTTCCAAGCCGTCATCACGCCGCTGTACATCGTGCTGCGCGACATCGGCCTCCAGAACAACCTCATCGGGGTCGCCCTGGTGCTCGCGACCTTCAACCTCCCGCTCGGCATCTTCCTCATGCGCAACTCGTTCGCCGCCGTGCCGTCGTCGCTGGAGGAGGCCGCCCAGCTCGACGGCGCCTCGCCGCTCGGCGCGATGTGGCGGGTCATGCTCCCGGTCGCCGCGCCCGGCGTCGTCTCGACGGCCCTGCTGACGTTCTTCGCCGCGTGGAACGACTTCTTCGCATCCCTCATCCTCATCACCGACCAGCACCTCTACACGCTGCCGGTGAGCATCGGGATCCTCTCGACCGACAGCCAGTTCGGCGTGAACTTCGGGCTCATGCAGACCGGTGTCATGGTCACCGTCATCCCGTGCGTGATCGTGTACCTGATCCTGCAGCGCTACTACGTCGCAGGGCTGCTCGGAGGTGCGCTCAAGTGACCTCCGCACTCACCCCGACCGCACCGCTCGTACGCGGTCGCGGAGCCCCCGTCCCGGTCCGGCGCTCTCCGCTCTCGACGGGATGGACCTTGCGCCCGCTCGCCGGGGAGGTGCCCGACCGCGTCACCGCCGCAGGCCCGATCGCCGCGACGGTGCCCGGCTCGGTGCACACCGACCTCCTCGCCGCCGGCCTGATCGAGGACCCGTACCTCGACCGCAACGAGGAGCTGCAGCGCTGGATCGGCCTCGCCGACTGGGGCTACCGGGTGCCGCTGGACTGGACTCCGGACGGCTCGACGCGGCAGGAGATCGTCTTCGAGGGCCTCGACACCGTCGCGGAGATCCTCCTCAACGGCGAGACGCTCGCCCGCACGCGCAACATGCACCGCACGTACCGGCTGGACGTCACCGGCCGGCTGCTCGACGGCGCCAACGAGCTGGAGGTGCGCTTCGCCTCCCCCGTCCGGGCCGCGGACGCCGCGAGCCTCGAACTCGGCTACCGCCCGCACACCAACCACCACCCGTACAACGCGCTGCGCAAGATGGCGTGCGGCTTCGGCTGGGACTGGGGCATCGACACCGCATCGTCCGGCATCTGGCGGCCGGCGCGGCTGGAGACCTGGGACGGCGCCCGCATCCGCGACACACGCGTCTCGGCCGACGTCGTGGACGGAGTGCCCACGCTGACGGCCGACATCCTGCTCGACCGCGACGACGCGGCCGTGCTGGAGGTGGAGGTCCGGATCGGCGACACGGTCCACCGCCAGGTGCTGCAGCCGGGTCGCGACACGGCACACGTGGTCCTCCGGCTGCCCGACGCCGCGCTGTGGTACCCGGTCGGGCACGGGGATGCCGCGCTCCACGACCTCCGCATCGCGCTCACGGTCGGCGGCGTCCAGGTCGACCAGCGGTCGCAGCGCGTCGGCTTCCGGTCGGTGTCGGTGCTGACCGAGCCCGACGAAAGCGGCACCGGATTCCGAATCGTGGTCAACGGCGCGACGGTGCTCGTGCGCGGTGCGAACTGGATCCCCGACGACGCGTTCCCGCACCGCGTCGACCGAGCCCGCTACGCCGCCCGGCTCACCCAGGCGCAGTTCGCGGGCGTCAACCTGCTGCGGGTCTGGGGCGGCGGCGTGTTCGAGTCCGACGACTTCTTCGCCGAATGCGACGAGAGGGGCATCCTCGCCTGGCAGGACTTCCTGTTCGCGTGCGCCGCCTACGCCGAGGAGGAGCCGCTGTGGTCCGAGGTGGAGGCCGAGGCACGCGACAACATCGTCCGGCTGGCCGCCCACCCTTCCCTCGTCGTCCTCAACGGCAACAATGAGAACTCGTGGGGGCGGCAGGACTGGGGCTGGGATGCCCGGCTCGACGGTCGCACCTGGGGCGCCGGCTACTACTACGACCTCCTCCCCGGGCTCGTCGCCGAGCTGGCGCCACACGTCGCCTACACGCCGGGGAGCCCGTTCAGCCCCGATCCCGACGCGCCGCAGAACGATCCCGCCCACGGCACGGTGCACATCTGGGACCTCTGGAACGAGAAGGACCACCCGCACTACCGCGACTACCGCCCCCGGTTCGTCGCCGAGTTCGGCTGGCAGGGTCCGCCGACCTGGTCGACCCTGACCGCGTCGCTCTCTGACGACCCGCTCACACCCGAGTCGCCGGGCATGATCCTCCACCAGAAGGCGATCAAGGGGAACGACAAGCTGACCGACGGCCTCGTCGCGCATTTCCCCCTCCCCGACGACATGGCCGACTGGCACTGGGCGATGTCCCTCAACCAGGCGGTCGCCGTGCGGACGGCCGTCGAGTGGTTCCGCTCGCTCACCCCGACCTGCACCGGCTCGATCGTCTGGCAGCTCAACGACTGCTGGCCGGTCACGTCCTGGGCGGCGGTCGACGGCTACGGACGGAGGAAGCCGCTGCTGTACGCGCTGCGCCACGCCCATCGCGATCGGCTGCTGACGGTGCAGCCCGACGGTGATGGCCTCCTGGCCGCCCTGGTGAACGACACGGCCGACGGGTGGGACGGAACCCTCGAGGTCGAGCGACGACGCTACGACGGACAGCTGCTCGCCCGCTCTCAGCGGCCGGTGACGCTGGCGCCCCGCTCCGCGCTGCGCATCGCGCTCGACCCGCAGCTGGTGACGCCCCGCGCCGCGGCGTCCGAAGTCGTCGTGCTCCGCTTCGGCGGCCGGACCGCGCACTGGTTCTTCACCGACTACCGGCACTCCGCGCTGAGCGACCCGGGACTGTCCGTCCACGCCACGCCGACCCACGACGGCTGGATTGTGGCCGTGCAGGCGAAACGGCTCGTCCGCGACCTCATGCTGCTGGTCGATCGCGTGGATCCTGAGGCGGTGACGGACGAAGCCCTGCTGACGCTCCTTCCCGGCGAACGCGTCGAGCTCACGGTGACGGGAGCCGTCGATGCGGACCCTGCGCTGTTCGCCGACCAGCTGGTCCTCCGGTCGGCGAACCAGCTCGTCGCAGCTCGACCGCGGGTGTGGGACACCCGTCTTGTGCGGGAATGGCGCGAGAACGATCAGGAGCACATCATCGAGGAAGCCTGATCTGGTGGAGCGAGTGACGGGAATCGAACCCGCGCTATCAGCTTGGGAAGCTGAAGTTCTACCATTGAACTACACTCGCGCGGCCCGGAATCCCAGATAAACACTGGGAAGTAAGGCTCCGGCCCAGACTACCCGCTCAATGGTTTTTGGCCAAACTCACCGTTTACTCACCCTCAGGACTCACTTGCGGGGGTTGGTTCCGTTCCGCGGCTGCTGGCGGGCCGCGCCACGGCGCGGGAGCGCCCGTCTCATCCCGCGGTGGCGCGCAGGACGTCGGCGGGCGCAAGCCAGCCCACGAGGGCGTCGCCGGCGACCACGGGTGCCCCGTCCGTCGCGCCGGCTTCGACGACGCGGTCCAGGACGTCGGCGACGTGGTCGTCGGCGGATACCGTCGCGGCGACCTCCATCAGCTCTTCGACGCGGCGATCGGTCGCTGCGTCGTCCGTGCGGACGGCCTCCGTCGCATCGGCCGACGTGAGGATCCCGACGAAACGGCCGTCGCGGTTCACCACCGGGGCGGCTCGGAGGCGCGAGCCCGCAAGCCACGCGATCGCTTCGCGCGCATCCGTGTCGGCCGTGACCGTGGGCGGGGCCGCCGACATCACCGAAGCGACCGTGACGCCCTGGAGCGCCGGAACGGGAGGCGCGGACAGGTCGACTCCTCGACGGCTGAGCTTCCTCGTGTAGATGGTGTCGCGACTGAGCAGTCGCGAGATGCCGGTGGCGACGATGACGGCGAGCAGGAGCGGCAGGATGATCGTGTACTCGCCGGTCAGCTCGAAGAGGATGATCCCGGCCGTGATCGGGGCTCGCGTCGCCCCGGCGAACACGGCGGCCATTCCGACCAGGGCGAATGTCCCGGCCTGCCCGGAGAGACCGGGGATCACCAACCCGATCGCCTCTCCCGCAGCAGCGCCGAAGGCGGCGCCGATGACGAGGCTGGGCGCGAAGACCCCGCCGGAGCCGCCGATGCCGATCGTGAGGCTGGTCGCGGCCATCTTGGCGACGACGAGCAGCAGCAGGAACGCGATGGTGTACTTCCCCGCGACACTCGCTTCGAGGACCGGGTAGCCGACGCCGTACAGCTGCGGCATCGCGAACAGCAGCAGGCCGAGCAGCAGTCCGCCGACGGAGGGGCGCAGCCATTCCGGTCCGCGCCAGGCCCAGTCGCAGACGTCTTCGATCAGGTAGAGGATCTTGCTGAACAGCACGCCGACCGCGCCGGCGAGCAATCCGAGGCCTGCGAAAAGCAGGTATTCGCTGGGCTGCTTGGCGGTGAAGGCCGGGAGCGCGAGGAAGGGGTGGTCGCCGAACACCGCCCGGCCGACGACGGAGGCCGTGATCGAGGAGAGCATGACTGCGGCGAAGGAGCGGGTGGCGAAGTCGCGCAGAATCAACTCCAGCGCGAAGAACACACCGGCGATCGGTGCGTTGAAGGTGGCGGCGATACCGCCGGCCGCGCCGCAGGCGACCAGGGTGCGCAGCTGCGACTCGGACATCCGCGTGATCCGGCCGAGCGTGGAGCCCAGCGCCGAGCCGATCTGGACGATCGGCCCCTCGCGTCCGACCGATCCGCCGGAGCCGATGGTGATCGCGGAGGCCAGCGCTTTGACGACGGCGACGCGTCCGGGGATGTGGCCGCCGCGACGCGCCACGGCGTACATCACCTCGGGCACGCCGTGTCCGCGAGCCTCCCGCGCGAAGCGGTGCACGAGCGGGCCGTAGATCAGGCCGCCGATGGCGGGGGCGAGGATGACGAACGCCCCGCCGAGCCAGGGAACCCACGGGTTCGAGGGATGCCCGGTCGTCGCGGAGTAGTCGGTCGTGCCGGTGAAGATCAGGGTGGCGGTCTGTACGAGCCAACGGAAGGCGACGGCGGCGAGCCCGGCGCCGGCTCCGACCACGACCGCGGCCGCGATCAGGGGTGCGGGCGTCGCGAAGACGCGCCGCCACCAGTGCGTCATGCTGTCACGTGAGCCGTCGACGATTCCACGGATGCTCGTGGTGATGGCGGACACTGAATTCCAATCGTGTAGAGATGCAACTGTTGCATAAGTGCATCAAAAGCGTAACACTGGAGGCACCATGCAGAATCACGGATTCCCCCACGAGGCCACCGAGGCGACGTTGCGCGCGTCCCGGGCGCTGCTGGGGATCGTCGCCCGGTCCGTGTCGGATGCGCTGGAGCAGGTGACGCTGCCGCAGTTCCGTGTGCTCGTCGTGCTCTCCGGCTCCGGCGCGATGCGGATGGGGGCGCTTGCGGCACGGGTCGGGGCCGTGCCGTCGACCTTCAGCCGCACGATCGACCGGATGGTGGACGGCGGCTGGGTGCTCCGGCAGGAGAGCCCGCAGAGCAGGCGGGAGATCCTCGTCGACCTCACGGACGACGGCCGCCGGCTCGTGGATCAGGTCACCGAACGGCGTCGCCGTCAGGTGGCGTCCGTGCTGACGTCGCTCACCGCCGACGAGCAGCAGCAGATCATCGACGCCATGGAGGTCTTCTCCACTGCTGCGGGAGAGCCGACACCGGAGGACTTGCTGACGCTGGGCCTCTGAACCGACGGCCGTGTGGGGATGCGGCCACCACTCACCAGAAAGAGATGCGATGAAGGATCCCGATACGGCCCTCGCGGTCACTCAGGCGAACGTCCAGAACTACTTCGCGGCCAGCGTCGAGAGTTTGCTGTCCTCCCGCGCCGACCAGATCGCGTGGGAGGAGTGGGTGGCCTCGGTGCGACTCTCGTCCGAGGAGACCTGGTTCCGGTGCAACGCCTTCCTGCTCGCGCACACGCTGGGCCGCTTCCTCGCACGATCGGCGCCCGCCGAACCGGATGCACCACGCGACCCCTGGCTCGAGGCTTTCGTCGCCGCGATTGTGTCGGGGGACAATCGGGCGGAAGTCATTCTCTGGGCGTCGGCGACCGTCGACAATCCGCTGGCGAACGACGCGGTGCGCTTCTCGGCGGTGCTGTGGTCGATGTGCAGGGTGTTGCGAACGTCCCGGCCGCTCGATGGAGCGCGGCCGGGACTCTACAAAGAGCCCGTGTGGTTCGACGACACCGAGCTGGTCGGGAGTTCCGCTGATGAGCTCGACTGACCGTCCCGGCCCGCGCGCCACGCTGACGGCGGCGAATGTCCTCGGCGCGGTGGCGGCGGCGTTCCTGGTCTTCGGCCCGCTGTCCGTCGCCACACCGGAACGGGCCTGGCTCGTGGTGGGCTGTTCGCTCGTGTACGTCCTCCGGGTGATCGTGACGACGTACGTCACTGTGCAGCGTCCGGTCGGATACCCGGAGGCTGCGCTGGTCGGGGGGTGGATGCTCGTCATCCACGTCACGATGGGGCTGGTCGCGATGCACGTCCCCGGACCGCTCGACGGGTGGACGATCCTCGGGATCGCCTTATATGTGTTCGGCTCCTGGATGAACACGTTCTCCGAGCTGCAACGCCGGGCCTGGAAGGCGCGGCCGGAGAACCGTGGGCACCTCTACACCCGGGGCCTGTTCGCGTGGTGCAGGCACCCGAACTATCTCGGCGACACTCTGCTGTTCACCGGGTTCGCCGCGATCACGGGATCCTGGGTGGCTCTCGTGATTCCGGCGATCATGGCGGTCGGATTCGTCTTCGCCGCCGTTCCCGCGCTCGACCGTCGGTTGCGCGCGCACTATGGTGACGAGTTCGACCAGTGGGCGCAGAAGACCGCCCGCTACATCCCGCTCGTCTGGTGAGAAGGGAGCGCGCGTTCCCGCGGCCTAGCCGTTAGCCCCCGTGGCCGGGATCAGGGTCTGCAGGATGTACTCGAGCTGTTCGGCGGTGAAGGCGCCGGGATGGCGGATCACGACCCGGCCGGAGGGATCGAGGATGACCGTGTACGGCAGGCCGGTGATGCGGAACCGGCCGGCGATGGCGCCGTCCGCGTCCGCTGCGAGGGGAAAGGACACCCCGGAACGGGTCGCCAGCGCCCGAGCCGGCGCTCCTTGGTCGGAGACGTCGACGCCGAGGAACGCTGCCCGCCCGCTGAATTCCTGTGCGACCTTCTGGATCGCGGGAAGCTCGGTCACGCAGGCCGTGCAGGTGCTGGACCAGAAGTTCAGCACCGTGTATTCGCCGCCGGTGGAGCTGCGGTAGCGGCCGCTGCCGGTGAGGGCGGGAAGGCTGAACGGCGCCGGTTTGGAGCCGACTCCCGTGCTCCCGGCGGCGAGATCAGCCGGTGCGGCGCCGGAGACGGTGCGGCGCTGCGACGCCGGGAGGAGGTCGACGGCTTCCTGGGCCATGGTGTGGGCGAACGCAGCGGTGCTGGCCGAGTCGGTGCCGAACTGGCCGAGTGCGCGCTCCACGCCGGAGGGGTCGATGAAGAAGATCTCGGTGCCGTGGACGACCGACCGTTGGGCGGCGTCGAGTTCGATCGGGACGCCGTAGGCCTGTGCGACGGCGGCGAGAGTCTGCGGGGTGCCGGTGCCGTAGTACCAGTCGTCCGCCGAGCCGAGACCGTGCTCGTTCGTCCAGTCGGCGACGTCGCGGACCGCCGGATAGTACGGGTTCGCGTTGATGGAGACGAAGGCGATCTTCCGCGTCGACGATCCGAGGTCGGTGTTGGCGCGGGCCACGTCCTCGGCCAGGAGGGTGCAGAGGTCCTGGCATTGGTCGTCGTTGAAGGTGAGGACGACGGCGCGACCGCGGAACGACGCGGGAGTGATCGTCCGGCCGGTCTGGTCGACGAGGCTGTAGGCGGGTGCATGCACGGTGGATCCGCCGAGCGGGTCGAGCTGGATGAGATCGGCCGCCGCGGACGAGATGCCGGGTGCGACCGGGGGCGACGCGGGCGATGCCGCAGTGGAGGGCGGCTGGGCTGCGGCGATGACGATGGCCACGAATGCGGCGAGGACGGCTACCGCCGCGACGACGATGGGCCAGGTGCGGGTGGGTCGTGCTGTCATTGCTGCTCCGGAGGGGTGGGGGTGCGTCGCCGGCGGGCGATGGCGATGCCGGACAGTGCTGCCACCACGATGAGCGTGGCGGTCGCGCCGATGATGAGGGGGTGGGCGGAGACGGCGGAACCGAGCGCGTCGGCGACGCCGGCGACATACGTCGAGAGCGTGTGCTCGCCGGCCGGTTGAACCACCAGGCGGGTGCCGTAGGCGAGCAGGTAGACGCCCACCACGATCAGCAGCACCGACGCGATCCGCGGGACGAAGCGGGCGAAGCGCCGTCCGGCGACCCGGACTGCTTCGGCGCCGAGCAGTGCGGCGACGACGCTGCAGGCGGCCACGAAGATCCCCATCCCGACCGCGTATGCCACGGCCGCGGTCAGTGCTGCGAGCGCCGCTCCCTCGGTGACGCTGGGAGAGGCGGCGGCGAGGAAGAGCGGCAGGGTGCAGCCGAGGGATGTGGCTGCGAACGCCGCACCGTACCCGGCCATCGCCAGCGGCCCCTTCCCCGATCGGAACGGCAGGGCGATGACGGGAAGGCGCACGGACTTCCCGGCAACGCTGAAGACCCCGACGACCAGGAGGACGAGTCCGAGCGCAGCAGTGAAGTAGGGTGTCCAGGCGAGCCCGAGTCTCAGGCCGGCAGCGACGGCGAGACCGGCGACGGCGAACACCAGGACGAAGCCGCTGGTCATCGCGGCCGCCGCCCGCAGCGCTCGCAGGATGCGGGCGTGCACCGCCGTGTCCTCGCCGTCCAGGAAGATCGCGAGATAGGCCGGCAGCAGCGGGAAGCCGCACGGGTTCAATGCTGCGGCGAGTCCGAGGGCGAACGAGTAGACGAGGTCGGATGCGTTCACAGGCCGCGCCGTTCGTCCGCGGAGGCCAGTCTCGCGAGGTAGTCGTTGTATGCGGCCCGTTCGGCCTCGGCGCGGGCGGCGGAGCGTTCGATCCTCCGGGTGCGGCGCTCATCGGAACGCTGCCACTGCAGGAAGATCACACCGAGGACGATGAGGGTCGGGATCTCGGTGAACCCCCAGGCGATGCCGCCGCCCACCGCCTGGTCGGCCAGCGGCGCGATGCCCCAGCCGGGAATCGGCTGGCGATAGAACCCCACGATCAGAGCGACCGACATCATCAGCATCACCCCGAAGAACGCGTGGAACGGCGCCGTGGCCGCGAGCTCCAGGATCCGCACCGTCGGTCCCGCATAACGGCGGAGCCCGCGCGACGCCTGGCGCGGGCTCGGGTCGATGCCCAGCACGCACCAGAAGTAGAGGAATCCGACGGCGAGGAAATGCAGCAGCATCAGGTTGTGTCCCCACATGGTGCCCATGAGGACGTCGAAGATCGGCGTGAAGTAGAGGCCGTAGAGGCTGACCAGGAACAGCGAGAGCGACGTCACCGGGTGAGCGAGGAACCGGGCGGGTCGGCTGTGCAGGACCGCCAACAGGATCGAGCGCGCCGAGATCCGACCGGCCGGTCTCGCCGGGAGTGCGCGGAGAGTGAGCGTGATCGGAGCTCCGAGCACGAGGAACACGGGCGCCAGCATCGACAGCACCATGTGCTGGACCATGTGCGCGCTGAACAACTCCATCCCGTACCCGTCGACACCGGTGGCCGTCATCGCCAGAACCGTCGCGATGCCCAGCGCCCACAGCACGCTGCGGTGCACCGGCCAGCGGTCGCCGCGCAGGCGAAGTCGCACCACGCCGGCGAAGTAGGCGATCAGCAGCACGAGCATCAGGGCAGGAATCACGGGCACCGGCTGAGGATGGAACGCGATCATCCGCGGGAACGTCGGGGGAGCGGTGGGCATCCACATCAGCCCCGTCATCGCGTGAAGCGGGGAGGAGTCGCCGCCGGGTGGCGGTGTCGGCATGATCACGGCGTCGAGGTTCTTCCTGTCATGACGTGCAGCGCAGAGTGATTAATGCATTTCTGCAACAGTTGCAAGAATACACGTCTTTCTCATAACCCGCGACGAGTTGTGAGCGTCAGAAGGCTTCAGCGATCGCGCGCGTTTCATAACAGTGGCGATGAGCGGCGACGTGCTGCCATCGTCAACAGCCGTTGACATAGGATGGGGGACCGGGCGAAGGGACGAACGGTGCAGCGAGGGGAGCGGTCGCGGGAGCGGATCCTCAGGACGGCGCAGACGCAGTTCGCCGCCCGGGGGTACGAGGCGACGACGATCCGGTCCGTCGCGGCGGAGGCGCACATCGATCCGTCGATGGTCATGCGGTACTTCCGGAACAAGGAGGGGCTCTTCGAGGCGGCCACGGCGGTCGAGCTGCGCATCCCGGATCTCTCCGCGGTTCCCCGGGATGAGCTCGGGCGTGCTGTCGCCTCCCACTTCGTCGACACCTGGGAGGCGGAGACGTCGGCGCCGCTCCGGGTGCTGCTCTCGTCGGCTCTCTCCGGTAGCGCCGCAGCGGAACGGGTCACCGAGGTCTTCCGAACGCAGCTGGAGCCGATCGTCGCCGCCTCCGGAGCGGTCGACCAGCGCGAGGCGACCGAGCGGGCCGGACTCATCGCCAGCCAGGTGCTCGGGTTCGCCCTGTGCAGGTACGTGCTGCTGCTGCCGCCGATCGTGGCGTTGGAGCCGGCAGCGGCCGTAGCGTGGCTCGGCCCGACCATCCAGCGCTATCTGGTCGAACCCGCGCCGTGACCCCGAGCCGCCGTCGCTCGACTAGCGCGAGCCGGCCTGATCGACGGTGCGCGCCGGGTTCTCCTCCGTACGCGCCGCGACGAGGGTGACGGTCGTCGCAGCGGCCCGGTCGTACGGCGTGAGTCCCGAGCCGGGGAACAGCGAGACGACGTAGACGATCGGCAGGGCGTAGGCGAGCACGAGGAGTACGTCCACGGCCGGTGACGGATCGCCGGGGCCGCCCGCCACGATCCCGATCACCGCCGCGTGTCCGATTGCCCAGGGCAGGCCGACCTTCAGGCAGTTCCGGAGCAGCGCCTTCGAGAATCGGACTCTGCCTCCGGTCGCCGCATCCCGCACGGCGAGCCGGAACAGCCGCTTGCCCGGCGTCGCCCCGCCGAGAACGGATTCCGCGACACTCAGGCCGACCGCGACGGGGACGACCACGAGCGCGGCCGACACCACGTTGAGTGCCAACGGGTCGAGACGGTGCAGCCCGCCGGACAGATACAGCGGGACGCCGACCGCCGCGATCATCGCGCACCACCCGAGGATGCACACGCAGTCGACCGACCACGCCGCCAGTCTCCGCCAGGGATGCTTCGCCATTCGCGCAGGCTACCGATCCGCCGTCCGGGCAAGCAAACACTCGGCCGCTGCGGAGGCCGTGGTTGACCGTGACCGCGCTCGAAGGTAAAGTCAACAAATGTAGGCCAACATGCGTTGACATCGAGGGGGGATCATGAATCCACAACAGCCCGACGTTCTGGTCGTCGGAGCCGGCCCCGCCGGCCTCACGACCGCAGCCCGACTCCTTCAGCACGGCGTGACGGCGCAGGTCGTCGACGGAAATGCGATGGGCGCGAACACGTCACGGGCCGCCGTCATCCACGCACGCACCCTGGAACAGCTGGAGACCCTGGGCGTGACGGGCCGGCTCGTGAGCGACGGGGTCATCGTCCCGGTCTTCACGCTCCGGGATCGCGAGCGGGTGCTGGGCAGTATCGACTTCTCCGGCCTGCCGACGAAGCACCCGTACACGCTCATGCTCCCGCAGTGGCGCACCGAGGAGGTCCTCCGGGACCGGCTCGCCGAGCTCGGCGGAGAGGTCCAGTGGAGCACCACGGCGCTGGCCGTCTCTCCCACCGACCGCGGTGCGGAGGTCGTGCTCGCGACACCGGAGGGCGAGCAGACCGTGTCCGCGCGCTATGTGGTCGGCGCGGACGGCTTCCGGAGCACCGTGCGATCCGAGGCCGGTATCGCATTCGAGGGCGGCGAGTACGCGCAGTCCTTCGTCCTCGCCGACGTGACCCTCGACTGGCCGCTGCCGTCAGCCGAAGTGCAGTTGTTCTTCTCCCCGGCGGGGCTGGTCGTCGTCGCCCCGCTCCCGGGCGGCCACCACCGGATCGTGGCGACAGCGGACGACGCGCCAGAGACCCCGTCGCTCGACTACCTGCAGACCCTGCTCTCGACTCGGGGACCGGGTGACAGCACCGTCCGGGCTGTGGAGTGGACGTCACGATTCCGGGTGCACCATCGGCTCGCCGCGCAGTACCGATCGGGAGACCTCTTCCTCGTCGGCGACGCCGCGCACGTGCACAGCCCCGCCGGAGGGCAGGGCATGAACACGGGCATCCAGGATGCCATCGACCTCGCCGACACCCTCGCCGCCGCCCTCCACGACGACCCGGCGGCGGACCTCGACGGCTACGAACGACGTCGCCGGCCGGTGGCCAGGGAGGTCGTGAAGCTCACGGACCGGATGACCACAGCCGCGACGCTGCGCCCCTGGGCGGGACGCGTGGCGCGGAACACCGTGCTCGGCCTCGCGCTCGGTTCGGCGCGGGTGCGCCGCGCCGCCGCGATGCGCATCGCCGAACTACGGTGACCCTCCGCATCACCGGACATCGAGAGAGAAGAAGGAGCAGCCCCATGCAGATCCTGAACGTCACCACGCACGCCTCCGACCTGGACGAGTGCGAACAGTTCTACGCGCACATCCTCGGACTGCCGGCCGCGTACACGAGCGACCGCGCCGCCGTGGAGGTGCAGGTCGGAAGCACCACGCTCCGGTTCGAGCGGGAGGAGAGCCAGGACGCCGGGTTCGACCACCTCGCGTTCGAGGTGCCGGCAGCGAGGTTCGCGGAGGCGAAGAGTTGGCTGACCCAGCGCGTTCCGCTCCTCCTGCTGAACGGTGAGGACGAGATCGAGGGGCCGCCGGGATGGAACTCCCGCTCCGTCTACTTCTCCGGCCCGTCCGGCTCGGTCCTCGAGCTCATCGCGCGCCGGGACCGCGACCACGCAGCAACCGGACCGTTCACGAGCGCCGATCTGCTCAACGTCAGCGAAGTCGGTCTCGCCGTCCCCGACGTGATCGCGACAGCGCAGGCAGCGGAGGACGCGGGCGTCCGTCCTTTCGCTGCGCCGCCGGCCCCGGCGTTCGCTCCGGTCGGCGATCGAGACGGACTGCTCATCCTGGTGCAGCCGGGGCGCCCCTGGCTGCCGACGACCGATCGGCCCTCGGGTCAGCGCCGGATCTCCGTGGTGGCTCGCGGCGCCGCACCGGCGGTCTTCGAGGCCGGCGCGGCGACGGTGCGCCTCGTCGGCTGAGTGCTGGGGGCTTCTGCTGTCAGCGACACTGCTGACAGCAGAGAGCGTGCCCGTGGGTCTCGACAGCGAGGAGTGTTGGTCGCATGAGCGATTCTCCGAAGGTTCCGGTGTTCTCCGAGGCGATGCGAAGTCCGTTGTACGAGCGCAGAGTCCTCGTCCTGGACGGCCCGCTGGACGACGACAACGGGACGCTGCTGGCGACACAGCTCATCAGCCTGGCGACCGAGGACGAGTCCAGCGACATCTCGCTGTGGATCCACTCGCCGGGCGGCTCGGTCCCGGCGATGCTCGCGATCCGGGACATCATGCACACCATCCCGAACGACGTGTCGACGCTCGTGTTCGGGATCGCCTACAGCGCCGGGCAGTTCCTGCTCTCGGCGGGGACGAAGGGCAAGCGCAAAGCGTTCCCCAACGCTCGCGTGCTGATGCATCAGGGCTCCGCGGGAATCGCGGGCACCGCCGTCGACATCGAGCTGCAGGCCGACGATCTGCGCCACACGCGCGACACCGTCCTGGAGCTGATCGCCGACGACACCGGCCAGCCCTTCGCGCGCGTCTTCGAGGACTCCCTCCACGACCACTGGTACACCGCCGAGGAGGCGCTGGAGTACGGCTTCATCGACACGATCGTGCGATCGTTCGACCAGTTCAGACCCACTGCCGGAGCCGCGCCGGGGCGTCTCTCCCCGTTCGATGGAGGTGCGCGATGAGCAGTTACACGATCCCGAACGTGATCGCCGAGCATCCCCGTGGCGAACGGATCATGGACGTCTACTCGCACCTCCTCACCGAGCGGATCGTCTACCTGGGCACGGCCCTCGACGCCGGCGTCGCCAACGCTCTGATCGCACAGCTGCTCCACCTCGACTCCACCAGTCCGGACAGCGACATCCAGCTCTACATCAACTGCGAGGGCGGCGATCCGAGCGCCATGCTGGCGATCTACGACACGATGCGGTTCATCCGCCCGCAGGTGGCGACCACCTGCGTCGGTCAGGCGGTCTCGGTCGGCGCCGTCCTCCTCGCCGCCGGCGCGGCGGGCAAGCGGGCCGCGCTGCCGCACGCGCGTATCGTGCTCCATCAGCCGGCCGCGCAGGGCCGTGGCGCGATCCCGGACCTGATCCTCCAGGCCGACGAGGTCGTGCGGATGCGGGCCGACATCGAGGAGGTGCTCACCCGTCACACCGGACAGACGGTGAAGACATTGCGAGCCGACACGGACCACGACCGCGTCTTCACCGCGGCCTCGGCCCGCGACTACGGGTTGCTCGACCATGTGATCGAACGTCGGTGAGGATCCAGCGCCTCACGGATCATGCCGCGGCTCGTAGCTCACGAGCCCCACCGTGTTCCCCTCGCTGTCCTCGATGAACGCGATCCACTCGTCGTTTCCCGCTGGGCCGATCGTGTCGTCCTGGTGGGTGAAGACGACGTGCGGCTCGGTGACCACCCGCACACCATCGCCGCGCAACCGCTCGACCAGTGCGGCCACATCGTCGACCTGGAGGTACACCAGCGCCGACGGAGCGCCCTTCTCCAGCAGGAGGCGGCCGATGCCGATGTTGAAGAACAGCAGCCCGGGCGGGTCGAAACGGGCGGCGGGCGACTCGCCGAGCAGGTTCTCGTAGAACGCGGCGGCGCGGTCGAGGTCGTCGGCGTGCTGTGCGACCTGCAGAATCTCCACGCGCCCAGTATCGGATCGGGCGGCGGGCGGCGCCAGCCCCGGCGTGGTGAGCGCGCTGTGCGGAGGGAAGGGCCGAAAACGCCCACGACCCCCTCTAGACGCCCCGCCGCCTCCCGTTCGATGATGCGCACGAGCCGGCCCGTCCGCCGGCGGGAGGACGGGTCATCATGGCCGACGACGGCATTCAGCGCGGTTCCCTTCCGATCCCGGATCGGCGCGATGCCGGGTTCACCACGTTCGACGCGAAGGATCCGGACACCTCCTATCCGCCGATCACGCGGCTGAGGCCGCCGGCCGGAGCGCCGAACGTGCTCATCGTGCTGCTGGACGACGTGGGGTTCGGGGCGTCGAGCGCGTTCGGCGGGCCGGTGCACATGCCGACCGCCGAGCGGCTGGCGGCCACCGGGCTCCGCTACAACCGGTTCCACACCACCGCGCTCTGCTCGCCGACCCGGGCTGCGTTGCTGTCCGGGCGCAACCACCACGCGGTCGGGATGGGCTCCATCACCGAGCTGGCGACCAGCGCTCCCGGGTACTCGTCGCTGCGCCCGAACTCCATGCAGCCGCTGGCGGAGATCCTGCGGCTCAACGGCTACGCGACCGCGCACTTCGGCAAGTGCCACGAGGTGCCGCAGTGGGAGACCAGCCCGGCCGGCCCGTTCGACCGCTGGCCCAGCCCCGGCAACGGGTTCGAGAAGTTCTACGGGTTCATCGGCGGCGAGGCGAGCCAGTACTACCCGGCGCTGCACGAGGGCACGACCCCGGTCGACCCGCCGCGCACGCCGGAGGAGGGCTACCACCTGACCGAGGACCTCACCGATCACGCCATCGAGTGGATCCGCGAGCAGAAGGCGCTCGCGCCCGACAAGCCGTTCTTCGCGTACGTCGCCACGGGCGCCACGCACACGCCGCACCACGTCCCTCCCGAGTGGTCCGCGAAGTACCGCGGCGCGTTCGACGACGGCTGGGACGCGTTGCGCGAGAGCACGTTCCGTCGGCAGAAGGAGGTCGGCGCGATCGGGCCGGACGCAGAGCTGACCGCCCGCCCCGACGAGATCCCCGCCTGGGACGACATGCCCGACGAGCTGAAGCCGGTGCTGCGCCGGGAGGCCGAGAACTACGCCGGCTTCCTCGAGCACACCGACCACCACGTCGGCCGGCTGCTGGACGACCTGGAGGCGCAGGGCATCCTCCAGGACACGCTCGTCTTCTACATCATCGGCGACAACGGAGCCTCGGCCGAGGGCGGCATCGACGGCACGTTCAAGGCGATGGTGTCCGCGAACGGCGGCGACGACCTCCAGACCGCGGCGGTGATGACCGCCGAGCTCGACAAGTGGGGCGGGCCGGAGTCGTACCCGCACTACGCGGTCGGCTGGGCGCACGCGTTCTGCACTCCCTACCAGTGGACCAAGCAGGTCGCGTCGCACTGGGGCGGCACCCGCAACGCGACCATCGTGCACTGGCCGGCCGGGATCGCCGACGGCGGCGGGTTCCGCTCGCAGTTCACGCACGTCATCGACGTGGCGCCGACCGTGCTGGAGGCCGCGGGGCTCCCGGCGCCGGCGACGGTGCACGGCGTGACGCAGGAGCCGCTGCACGGCACGAGCATGACCTACACCTTCGCGAGCGCGGACGCCCCGGAGCGGCACGACACCCAGTATTTCGAGATGATGTGCAACCGCGGCATCTACCACCGCGGCTGGTCGGCGGTGACCAAGCACCGGACGCCGTGGCACTTCACCGGCAGCGGCCCGGCGTTCGAGGACGACGTCTGGGAGCTGTACGACGGCAACTCCGATTGGACTCAGTCCCACGACCTCGCGGCCGAGCAGCCCGAGAAGCTGGCGGCCCTGCAGCGGCTGTTCTTCATCCAGGCCAGCCGGTTCGACGTGTTCCCGCTGGACGACCGCCTCCTCGAGCGCCTCACCCCGCGCATCGCCGGGCGGCCGGAGCTGGTCGAGGGTGACGAGCAGCTCCTGTTCGCCGGGATGCGCTCGCTGAGCGAGGACAACGTCGTGAACCTCAAGAACCGGTCGCACTCCGTCACCGCCGAGGTCGTCATCCCGGACGGCGGCGCGGAGGGCGTGATCCTCGGCCAGGGCGGCCTCACCGGAGGCTGGGTGCTCTACCTGAAGGAGGGCGCCCTCGCCTACGCCTACAACTTCGTCGGTTACCAGGTCACCCGCATCGCGGGCGGCGAGCCGGTCCCGCCGGGCGAGCACCAGCTGCGGATGGAGTTCGCCTACGACGGCGGAGGGGTCGGGAAGGGCGGCACGGTCACCCTGTTCGTGGACGGCGCGGAGACGGCCTCCGGACGGGTGGAGCGCACCCACATCACCTCGTTCAACCTGGACGAGACCAACGATGTCGGCCGCGACACCGGCTCCCGCGTGGTCACCGACTACCCGGCGACAGGCAACGACTTCACGGGCACGATCAAGGTGATCCGGGTGGTGGGCGGCGACGACGGTCAGGGCCACCTGGTTGACCCGGAGCAGCTGCACCTGACGGCGATGCTGCGGCAGTGAGGAGGTGAGGGCGCGCTAGCGGTCGTCCGCCCCGCCGCCCGACGCGGTGTCCGCGCCGTCGTCGGGATCCTCCGACTGCGTGCCGGAGCCGTCGGGGAGGTCGTCGGGGTCGGGGTGGCGTGCGTCGCGATCGGTCATCGTTCGTCGTCCTTCCTCTGTGCGCACCGGCGGGTATGCCTGCCGTGCCGGGAACCGTACTCCCGACCTCCGGCGAGGGCGACCCTGGTCCCGACCCCTGTCTTCGCACCGCCCCGAGTTCTAGAATGCGAGGCAGCGAACTCGCCTATCCGATCCCGAGGAGGCGAAGATGGTCGCTGAGCACGACCCGCCCCGGCGGGTGGACTTCTCGAGCACCGACCCGCTCGAGACGAGAGACTTCCTGGACGACTCCTACGGCTGGCGGATGCGGCTGCCGCGGCCGAGCGCGCCCGCCGAGCCGCTGAACGTGTCGATGGTGGCGGCCGGTCCGCTGATCTCGGCGCGCGCCGTCGCGCCGGGCGACCTCTCCTACTCGGTGCGCGGCGACGACTACGTGGTGATCGACACCCTCCTCGACGGGACGTTCGAGCTCGAGCATCCGGGCGGAGTGGACCGGTACGGGCGCGGGGATGTCTACATCGCCAACTACCCGGACGCCGAGTTCACCTCCAGCACCCACGACATCCGGGTGCTGACCACGACTCTGCCATGCTCGGTGCTCGACGACGTCGCCAATCCAGACCCCGAGGCGGAGGCCGCTCCCGTGAGCTTCCTGGCGGCGACGCCGCGCGAGGGCGACGCGAGGCACTGGCGCGCGGTCAGCCGGTTCGTCGACCGGATGCTGAACGACCCGGCCTTCGAGCCGCCGCCGCTGGTGACTTCCGCGCTGGTGCGCAACCTCGCGGCCGCCGCGCTCACGACATTCGCCAACACCGCAACACCGGAGCCGACGTGGCGGGATCAGCACGACGCGCACCCCGCGACCGTCCGCCGTGCGGTCGCGTTCATCGAGGCCAACCCGGACATCGACATCTCGCTCGGCGACATCGCCCGCGCGGCGGGAACGACGCCGCGCGCGGTCGAGATCGCCTTCCGCCGCCACCTCGACAGCGACCCGCTCGCCGAGCTGCGGCGCGTGCGGCTCGCGGAGGCGCACCGCGAGCTGGAGGACGCGCAGCGGATCGACCGCGGGGCGCTGGCGGAGGTCGCCTCGCGATGGGGCTACCCGGAGGTCGACCGGTTCGTCGCGGAGTACACGGCGGCGTACAGGCGGCCACCGGAAGCGCGCGGCTGACGGCGACGTCCGGTCATCGGCACGACGGCGACGCGCCGGCCGGCGCGGTCACGACTGTTGCCGGCGTCCCCGCAGCGCCGCCGCAGCCGCGACGATCCCACTGCCGGCCGCGATCAGGCCGCCGACGCCGAGCAGCAGCCACGGCGGCGGCGCGCTCGACCCGGTGTCCGCGAGGGTGGTCGGCCCGCCGTCGTCCGCCGGCGTCACCGGTGACGGCGTCGGCGTCGGGGTGGGCGTCGGCGTCGGCGTGACCGCCGTCAGCGTGTTCTGCACGACGACCTGTGTGAAGTCGCCGAGCGCCACGGTGAACGTGTCGCCGAGCGTGTACGGCTGCCGCGTCGTGCCCACCTCGATGTACGCGCTGGTGGCGACATCCACGTTCGCGGCCGCTCCCGTCTGCGGCTCGGTGACCGTGCAGGTGAGCGTCGCGTCGGTCACCGCGATGCCGGAGTCGTTCGCTCCCTGGCCCGCCGCGACGGTCAGGTCGCCGTCGAACGCGTCGTCGGAGCAGTCGATCGCGAGCGTGGCGGCGTCCGGGCGCAGCGTGGTGTCGGGCGTCGTGTCCTTCACCACCGAGAACGAGCCGTAGGGCTGGTAGCGGTTGACGAAGTGGCAGCTCGCCTGCGCGCTGCCGGGGGTCAGGGCGACCGAGACGCTGGCGGCGGTCAGGTCGACCGATACCGTGTTCGCCCCGCAGGTCGCCGAGTCGAGCACCCAGAAGCCTCCGGAGTCCGGGGCGGGCATCGACTCCAGGATCGTGTACTGCGAGCCCGGCGCCGCGGACAGCCCGGTGGCGGACGGCGTCGCCTGCACCTCGACGCCCGGCGTCGTCGTGGTCGCGACCGGGTCCTCGACCTTGGTCAGGTTGTCTCGGTCGTCGAGCACGGCGTACCCGAACGTTCCGACGCCGTTCAGCGTCGTCTTGTAGATGTCGATCCCGCCGGACGGGTCGAACTCGTTGGCGAACAGGCACGCCACGTCCGATCCCGGCGGCGCTGTGTACGTCGCCGTCGCCGTTGCGGGTGTTCCCGGCGTGTTGGTGAACGGGATGGCCGCGCCGTTGCACACGGCGTTCGTCATCCGCCAGGTGCCCGGCCCGGTCTGGGAGAAGTCGGTGGGCTGCTGCTCGGTCGCCGTGTAGGTGCCGGCCGGCGCGCCGGTTCGGGTGGCGAACACCACGGGTGTGCCCGGCGTAGCGGTCTCCGCGGTGAACGGCTCCGGGACGTTGCTCGGGCCGGTGATGGTGAACGGGAAGCTCCCGGTCGCGCCGTACGACACCTTCGCGAGCTGGCCGTCGCCGAGCGGGGTGGGCGTATTCGTGTAAGTGCAGGTGACGTGGTCGTCCGGCGCGAGGTTCACACTGGTCGTCGCGCCGGAGTAGGTCACGACGCTCGCGCCGTTCGCGGACACGCACGACGCCTGCGCGGGAGGTTGCCAGCCGCCCTTGCTCTGCTCGGTGAAGCTCCAGGGCGGCTGGGTCAGGCTCCCGAGCGTGGCCCCGCGGACCAAGTCGATCGAGCCGTCCGTGCCGGGAGCGCCCGCCACAGTGAAGGCGCCGCCCGGGTTGTACGAGATGTTCCCCTGGAACGGGAAGGTGTCCGACTGCGCGCCGAGCACGTGCTTGACGATCGTGATGGTGCCGGGCGGCGGGGGAGGCGTGACCAGGTAGTAGTAGCAGAACACGTGCGTGCTGGCCTGCGGGAAGGTGACGGCGTCGACGTTGTCGCCGTTGAGGGCGTCCTGCGAGCAGCGGAGCGCGCCGAAGCCCACGTCGGGGTTGCCGTTCAGCGGGGCTGCCGGGGTACCGCCCTCCACCCAGACGGTGCGGCCGCCCTGGGCCGCGGAGGTCTCCGCGGCGTTCAACTGGACGGTCACCGCGCCCGCGATGGTCTGCGGGACGCCGCCGGGGCCGAGCACGGGCTGACCCTGGGCGTCCAGCAGCGGCGTGCTCGCCTGCGTGACGATGTCGGACCGGTAGACGCCGGTCACGGTGGACAGGTAGTCGGTCGCCTCCGTCTTCCCGGTGATGCTCGACCCGGTCGAGAACCGCCACCCGGTGTAAGGGCGGCAATTCGGCGACCCGCTCGCCTCGGCCGTCGGGTTCACGATGCCGTTGGCCGGGTAGGTCGAGTCCGGACCGAGGTTGAAGAGCGACTCCTGGATGTTGTTGCGGGCCTTGTTGGCCATGATGTCCGCGTAGCTGTCGCAGACGCGGGCCACGTAGGTGACCTGCAGCGGGGTGGGCGACTGCGCGGCTGCGGGAGGCGTCCACGCCGGCACGACGGCGCCCACGATCGCCGCGCCCAGCCCGGCGATCCCGACCGCGGCGGCAAAGCGACGTTTTCTCATGCTCCCCCGCATGGGGTACACGCTAGGTGCGGGGAGGGGCGCGTGCATAGGGGTGATCGCGCGAGGGGGTCATCCGGCGCGTCGCCCCGGCTCACTCAGTCGTCACGCGCGGCCGTGGTGCCCCCGGGCCGGTACGTCCCGAAGCTCCACTCGTTCCCCTCGGGATCGAGGACGCGCGCGCGACGACCTCCCCAGTCCGTGTCCTCCGGGGCGATGACAGCACGTCCCCCGGCGTCGACCGCGCGCGCGAAGACGGCGTCCACGTCATCGACGCGCAGATAGAGCCCCCCACCGGTCGTGGTGCCGAGCAGCGCCCGCGACTCGTACGCCTGGTCGCTCGTGGAGACCATGATGGCCGCATCGCCCGCCCGCACCTCCGCATGCTCCACCCGCCCGTCGGCCGCATCGAAGCGCGCGACAACGTCGAACCCGACGGCGGCGAACCAGTCGAGCGCGCTCGACGCGTCCCGGTAGGCGAGGTAGGCGGAGAGCTCCATGTGCGGCACGATACGACGGTCGCGGCGCTGGAAGAATACCCCCATGGCCGAGCCGACGAAGGAGCGTGTGAGCGGCCACCCGTCGCGCCCGCCCCGCTGGAGCCAGCGCCGCCGACTCCTGATCGTGCTCGCCCTGAACGCCGCCCTGATCGTCGGCCTCGTCGTCGCGGGGCTGCTGTCGAACTCGATGAGCGTGCTCGCGGCAGCCGGCGACACCGCCGCGGACTGTCTCGCGCTCGTTCTCGGCCTGATCGCGGTCGCACTGCGCGACCGCCGCCCGGACCATCCGCACGCCCAGCGGCCCATCGCGATCGCTGCGCTCGTCAACGCGACCCTGCTGCTGCTCGTGACGCTCATGGTCGTGATCGAGGCCGTGTCCCGGTTGCGCGAGGGCTCGCCGCCCGTCGAGGGCGTCCCGATGGTCGTCGTCAGCCTCGTCACCGTCGTGGTGATGCTGGCCGGCGCGTTCGTCCTGGGCCGCTCCGCCGCGGGGGAGGACGTCCACATGCGCTCTGTCCTGCTCGACGCGCTCGCCGACGCCGCCGCGGCGGCCGCGATCGCGGTGGCGGGCGTGGTCATCCTGGCCGCCGGCGGTCTCTACTGGCTCGACCCGGTGCTCGCGCTCGCCGTGTCGGCGCTGATCGCGACCGCGGCGGTGCAACTGGTCGTGAAGGCGGTCGCGGCGTTGCGCGGGCGGGTGGTCGAGTTCGACGGGGGCTGAGCTGGAAGAACGCCGCCTCCCTCACGCTGGACTGACGGGAGGCACGAACCCGATCGGCGCGCCCGGCGGCACCAGCCCCTCCGCCCGCACCGATCGCTCGAAATCCGCGATCAGTTCGTTGAAGTGCGTCGCCGTCCACGAGTGCAGGTAGCGCACGTCGAGCGGTTCGCGCTCTTGCGGGTCGGTGAGGAGGTTGACGATGTGCGGAGTCGACAGCTTGGCAGGGGGATCGGTGGAGTACTTCTGCGCGACCAGAGCGAGCTTGAAGTTGCGCCACTTCGCCCCATACAGCTCGGAGCCCATCCAGAAGAGGAAGCCGTCACGGGCCGACTCCGCAGTCTCCCCGGTCAGCCAGGGCAGCTGGTCGCGGCCGTCGATGACCCGGTCGGCCGGCAGTTCCGCCCCGGCTGCTCCCACCAGCGTCGTGAACCAGTCTGTGACGTGCATGATCTCGTCGGTCACGACCCCGGGTGTCACGTGCCCGGGCCAGCGCACGATGCACGGAGTCCGGAGGTTGCCCTCGCCGCCCGCGAAATACGAGCCCTCCCAGTAGCCCGGAGTGCCGCGCCAGCTGAGCACCTCCTCCGGACCGTTGTCGCCGGCGAAGACCACGATCGTGTCGCCGTCGAGCCCGAGTTCGGCGAGCAGGTCGAGCAGGCGGCCGAAGTCGGCGTCGAGTTCCGCGAGACTGTCCGCCCAGTCGCCGTTGCCGGTGGCGCCGGCGAACTCCTCGCGCGGGAGGACGGGCATGTGCATGAGGGAGTGGTTGAAGTAGGCGAAGAACGGCTCGTCCGCGTCCGCGGCGTCCCGGATGAACGCCTCGGCGCGCGCGAGGTACTCCGCGTCGCAGTCGCGGCGGATCGCCACAGTGAGCTGTTCGCGCTCGGTCGGCTCGGCGTCGCCCGCGTGCGCCTCCAGCATGTGCGAGACCGGGTCGCGCTGCGGGTCGTACCAGGGGTCTTCTGGCCACAGGGCCTCGTCGTAGGTGCGCGCGGGGCCGTACCACTCGCGGAACCCTTTGTCCGTCGGCCAGCGCCCTGCGCCTTCGCCCACGTGCCACTTGCCGTAGACGGCGCAGCGGTAGCCGGCATCGCCGAGCACATCCCCGAGGGTCCGCTCCCAGGCGACGAGTCCCCAGCCGTCCGGCGCACCGAGCGGGACGGCCTGGTTGCCAGAGCGGATGGCGTAGCGGCCGGTCAACAGCGCCGAGCGCGTCGGCGTGCACTGCGCCTCCGGCGCGTAGTTCGTCAGGCGGACGCCGTCTGTCGCGAACGCGTCGATACGGCTGGTCCACGTGCCGCGGAACGGTCCGCCGCTGTAACAGCTCAGCTCGCCGAAGCCGAGATTGTCGACATGGAAGAACAGGACATTCGGCCGAGCAGTGCCATCCGCCATCGCAGCTCCCCTCCCGTGAGCCCGAAACTATCAACGGGCGTCAGCGGCCGGAAGAGGCGACGTCGCCGAACTCCCGCCGCATGATCGGCCGGGACGGATACGTCCGTGCGACCTCCCGGAACCCGCTCGCCGCGAACATCCGTTCCGTGCCGGTGAAGAGCGCCGCCGCCGACGGGCGTCCGGCGAGGCGCTCGACGTCGACCGGGTGGCCGTCGAGGTGGGTCGCGCCGTGGTCGCGCGCCCACTCGGCCGCGGCCTCCAGAAGGGCGGCGCCGACGCCGCGGCCACGCGCCTCGCGGCGGACGACCACGCAGGTCACCCACCAGCCCGCGTCGCCGTCGTGACCGCCCGCGTTCTGCAGCGCGCTGCGCACCGCGCGGTTCGCGAGCACCCCGGGGAGGGCAGCGCGAGGCATCACACGCGTCCAGCCCACGGCGTCGTCGCCGTCGTAGGCGATCAGGCCGAACGGGACGTCCGCGCGGTCGAGCTGGATCCGGAGCGCGTCTCGGTGGTCGGGCCCGCCGCCGTCCAGGAACCGCTGGCACCAGCAGGCGTCCGGCCCGGCCGAGCGCGCCCCGAGCACCCGCACCACGTCGTCCCAGCGTTCCGGAGTCGCGGGCAGGACGCGGAAGCCGCTGCCGTCGCCCATCCCGGAGACCGGCCTAGTTCGCGCCGCGATCCGTCCCGCCCTCGGACGTCCCGCCCTGCGTCGTCGTCCCGCCCTGCGTCGTCGTCCCGCCCTGGCTGCGGCTGCGGAGCGTGTTCCGGCGCACCAGTGCGACCAGCGCCGTCGCGATGAAGAGGATCAGGGCGATGATCGCCAGCCAGAGCAGGCCCTGGATGGCGAAGCCGATCACTGCGAGGACGGCCCAGATCGCGAGGAGGACGATCACCAAGATCAACATGCCGCCAACGTACGCGCGGCACGCCGCCGCCTCTAGCCGCCGGCCGGCACGGGTGTCCGGTCGAGCTGCCGCCACACCGGGAACGCCAGCGGCGCGACCGTCGCGAGCAGCATCACCACACCCGCCGCCACGCACGCCCAGGTCAGGCCGACGCTCTGCGCGAGGAGGCCGCCGAGCAGCGACCCGAACGGTACGCCCAGGTAGGCGCTCGCCTTCATCGCCCCGAGCACGCGCGTCTGCAGCAGCGCAGGCACCCGCTCGTACTGCACCGCGCCGATGATCGGGTTCGGGACGCCGCCGAAGACGCCGCACACGAAGAACACCGCGGCGACGGCGACGACGGAGGTCCAGCCCGCGACCGCGAAGAACGGCGGCGCCGACGCGAGCAGGGTGCAGCAGGCGAACGTCAGCCAGCGAGGGAGCCGCTGGCCCAGCCACGCCGTGAGCAGCACGCCGGCCAGCATCCCGAGCCCGGAGGCGCCGCCGACCACCCCGAACGCGACCGCGTCGTGCACCCGGTCGTGCGCCCAGACGGGGAGGAACACCGCGCTCATCGCCTGGTCCAGCAGGTTCGTGAGGACGATCAGCGCCATCAGACTGAGCAGCAGCCGGTCGGCGCGGAGGAAGCGCAGCCCTTCCCGAAGCTCGGCGAAGTACGCGCTCGGGCCGAGCCGTGGCGGGGCGGGCGCAGCCGGAGCCTCCGCCGGGACCTGCTCGATCCGTGGCACCGTCACCGCGACCACCACCACCGCGCACAGGAAGGTCAGGCTGTCGATCAGGATCGTGACCGCCGGCCCGGCGAGCGCGACCAGCACGCCCGCGAGCGGCATCCCGACCAGCAGCGCCGCCCGGTTCGCGCCCGAGTAGAGGCCGACCGCGCGCTCGTCGCTCCAGCGGGCCAGCCGCGCCAGGGGCGGGATCATCGGCGTGGAGGCCGCGTCCGCCGCCCCTCGGACGGCCCCGGCGATGGCGACCAGCCCGACCAGCGCGCCGAGCGGGAGCTCGTGCAGCGCGCCGAGCAGGAACACCCCGAACACCGCGGCCGCTGCGACGAGGTTGCCGATCAGGAACGTCCGCCGCAGCCCGACCCGGTCGACCAGCGGGCCGGCCGTCGCCTGCAGCAGCACGTACGGCGCCATCTCCGCGAACCCGACGAGGCCCGTGGCGACCGCGCTGCCGGTCGTGACCAGTACGAGCCACGGGATGGCGATGGCCGACAGCGCTGTGCCCGCGCCGGAGACCAGGTAGGCGCCGATCAGTCCGAGAAGCGGAGCGCGGCGTGCGCCGGTGGCGCTCACGGCGTCCTTCTTCATGGCTCCGGGAACAGCTGGAACTGCGCGTGCACCCGCGTACCGTCGCCCTCCGCCCCCGGCTCCCTCCGGAACCGCGTCACGAGTTCCCGCACGGCCGCTGTGACCTCCCGCGCCTGCTCGACCGTGAGCGTGAGCGGCCAGTCGCTGACCGTCCACGGCAGCTCCGGCAGCTCTTCCACCTGGCTGGACAGCGTGTCCACCCAGGCCAGCACCCGCCGGTGCGACTCCTCGGCGTTGAGTCGCACGAACTGCACCGCCTGGTCGACGGTCTCCTCGGTCGCGGCGTCTCCGGGCACGCGGAACGAGAAGGAGGTCGACCGGTGCACCGCGCGCCACCAGCGGTCGCGGTCGTTTCCGCGTTCGGCGTCCTCCACGATGAAGCCGTGCTGCGCGAGCACGCGGAGGTGGTAGCTCGTGACGCCCGTGGACTGCCCGACGCGCCGGCCCAGCTCCGTCGCGGTGGACGGCCCATCCGCCTGCAGGAGGTCGAGCAGCCGGAGCCGCAGCGGGTTGACCAGCCCGCGCATGGCGGAGGGGCTGAGCAGCACATCCTGCGCCGGATCCAGCCCCGGGAACGGGTTCGCGTCGTCGGTCATGCCTGGCAGTGTAATCGCAGAAAAGATTCTGCAAAAGAGTTTCTGTGATATTGGCGACGGCGTCTCGTTAGGGTCCCGTTAGGGTTCGCGCCGCTCGCAGCGGATGTCTGCTACGGTTCTCGACGGCAGAACTTCGTTAGGTGAGGCTTCTGCGCGAACACAGGCCACTGATCTGACGACGTCGAGAGACGCCCAAGATCAGGACAGGTCTCCCCGGCTTAAGGGGTGATCCCAAGTGGCTTCCCCGGATCCGGTCGGATCGCGGGATACGTCGCGCAGTGCCGAAGCTCTTACGTGGGAGTCTCGCCCCTGGCCGTGCCGCCGTGGGTGACGCCTGGCGCACGCCTGCCCCCGAATGCGAGGAGGTGATCCGTCGTGAGCGACGACCATAGTCCGTCCCGTCCCTGCTGCGCTCCGTCGACGGCGGCCTCCACGCGTTCCACGCCAGGCCGACCCTGACCTCCGCGCGGCACGACGACGCCCTCAGCACGTCCCCTGTCGTTCTCTGCCGCGCCGGCCTCAGCCGGCCGCGGCCCAGGGAGGTCTTGTCATGCCCCTGCTCCGTACCGTTCCCGGCGCCGGCACGCTCCGCCGTGTCCGCTTCCGCTGGATCGACATCCTGGTCGCCGTCGCGATCGTCGTCCTCTTCTACCTGGTGATCCAGGCGACTGCCGGCGCCTCCGCGCCCGTGCGGCTCGCCGAAGTGCCGTCGTCCATCGACACGAACCCGGCGCTGCTGCCGTACTACGCGCTGCGCTCGCTGCTGCGGATGTTCGCTGCGCTCGCCGCGTCGCTGGTGTTCACCTTCGTGGTCGCCACGGCCGCCGCCCGGCTGCCGCGCGCCGAGAAAGTCATCCTGCCCGCTCTGGACATCCTGCAGTCCGTCCCGATCCTCGGCTTCCTGTCTGTGACCGTGACCGGGTTCATCGCGCTCTTCCCAGGCTCGACCCTTGGCCTGGAGTCGGCGGCGGTGTTCGCGATCTTCACCTCGCAGGTGTGGAACATGACCTTCGCGTTCTACGCGTCGCTCACCAGCCAGCCCCGCGACCTCGACGAGGCCGCCCGGCTGATGCGGCTGACGAAGTGGCAGCGGTTCTGGAAGCTGGACGTCCCGTCCGGGATGATCCCGCTGGTCTGGAACGGCATGATGAGCTTCGGCGGCGCCTGGTTCTTCCTGGCCGCCTCCGAGGCGATCACGGTTAACAACCACAGCTACGCACTCCCCGGCGTCGGAGCCTACGTCGCATCGGCGGTGGAGGCCGGCCAGCTCGATCGGGTCGGCTGGGCGATCGTCGCCATGGCGAGCATGGTGCTCGGCGTGAACTTCCTGTTCTGGCGGCCGCTGGTCGCCTGGGCGGAGCGGTTCCGCCAGGAGGACACCGCCCCGACCGACCGTCCGCGCAGCGTGGTGCTCGACGTGGTCAGCCGCTCCTGGCTTCCGCGCGTCGTCGAGCGCGGGTTCGCCCCGATCGGGCGCGGGCTCGACCGGGCGACCCGGCCGTTCGGGCTGGCCGAGCATCCGCTCCGGGTGCCGGAGGTGCGAAAGCGCACGCTGGATGTCGCCGTGACGGTGCTCGTCGTCGCCGCGATCGTGCTCGGTGCTGTGGCCTCGTACCTCTTCATCCAGCGCTCGCTGGGGTTGGGCGCGTTCCTGGAGGCGTTCGGGCTCGGCGCGGTCACCATGGCCCGTGTGGTCGTGATCCTGCTGTTCGCGACCATCGTCTGGGTCCCGGTCGGGGTGTGCATCGGCATGAACCCGCGGATCAGCCGGCTGGCCCAGCCGATCGTGCAGCTGCTGGCGAGCTTCCCGGCGAACTTCCTGTTCCCGTTCGCGATCGCGTTCTTCGTGGCGACGAGCATCCCGCTCGACTACGGCGGCATCCTGCTGATGGCGCTGGGGTCGCAGTGGTACATCCTGTTCAACGTCATCGCAGGCGCGAGCGCCATCCCGACCGACCTGCGGCAGGCGATGGACAGCTTCGGCGTCGGCCGGGTGCAGCGCTGGCGGAGGCTGATCCTCCCGGCGATCTTCCCGGCCTACGTCACCGGCGGCATCACCGCGGCCGGCGGCGCGTGGAACGCCTCCATCGTCGCCGAGGTCGTCACCTACGACCACCACACCTACACCGCGACCGGCCTCGGCGCGTACATCGCCGACGCCACCCAGACCGGCGACATGGCGCGCGTGCTCGTCGGCGTCATCGTGATGTCCGTCTTCGTCGTCGGACTCAACCGTCTGTTCTGGCGCCGCCTGTACGCGGTCGCCGAGAAGCGCTTCAGCCTGTGAGGAGGGCTCCAATCATGACCACCACGAACACCGCACTCATCGACGTCCGCGACGTCACCAAGTCGTTCGCCACCGACGGCGGCGAGAAGACCGTGCTCTCGGGCGTCTCGCTCACGATCCACCAGGGCGAGATCGTCGCTCTGCTCGGCCGCTCCGGCTCCGGCAAGAGCACGCTGCTGCGGTGCATCGCCGGGCTGATCGCGCCGACCTCCGGCACGGTGTCGTTCAAGGGCGGCGTGCTCAACGGCGCCAACCCGGGCACGGCTCTCGTCTTCCAGTCGTTCGCGCTGCTGCCCTGGCTGACTGTGCTCGAGAACGTCGAGCTGGGGCTGGAGGCCAAGGGCGTCCGCCCGGAGGCGCGACGCGAGCGCGCCCTCCGCGCGATTGACCAGATCGGCCTCGACGGGTTCGAGTCCGCCTACCCCAAGGAGCTCTCCGGCGGGATGCGGCAGCGCGTCGGCTTCGCCCGTGCCCTCGTCGTGGAGCCCGACGTGCTGCTGATGGACGAGCCGTTCTCGGCGCTCGACGTGCTCACCAGCGAGAACCTGCGCGGCGAGCTCGTGCGGATGTGGGGCGACGGCACCCTCCCGACCCGCACGGCGCTGATCGTCACGCACAACATCGAGGAGGCCATCCAGCTCGCCGACCGCGTGGTCGTGCTCGACTCCAACCCCGGCCGGATCAAGGCCGAGCTGACCGTCGACCTGCCGCAGCCGCGGGACCGCCGCAGCCCGGAGTTCGAAGCGCTCGTGGACGAGGTCTACGGCATCCTCACCGGCCAGCGGGCCGAGCCGCGTGCGACGGCGCCCGGCGGGGCCGGCCCGGCCGGCGCGGCCGTCGACCTCTCCCTCGCGGCGGCGGCCGCGAGCGCGAACGAGATCGACTTCCCGCTGCCGGAAGCGAGCACCGGTTCGCTCGGCGGCCTGGTCGAACTGCTCGCCGAGCGCGGCGGGACGGAGGGCCTGGCCGAGATCGCCGACGAGCTCCGCTACGAACTGGACGACCTCCTCCCGGTCGTGGACGCCGCCCAGCTCCTCAAGCTGGCCCGGCCGCAGGGAACCGAGCTGCGGATCACCGAGCAGGGCCGGCGGTACGCGGCCGCCGACCTCCTGCGAGCGAAGGAGCAGTTCGCGACCCTCGCGATGGAGGCCGCCCCGCTGGTCCGCCGCATCGTCCGTGACCTCCGGCACACCGCTACGGGCGCCATCCGCGCCGACGACATCCTCACCGCGCTCAGGGCGCACTTCGGCGAGGACGACGCCCAGCGACAGCTCGACACCGCGATCGACTGGGGCCGATACGGCGAGCTGTTCGAGTACGACGCCGACACCGGCCGGCTGCTGCTCTCGACGCACCCGGACGCCGAGCAGGAGGAGAGCGCATAGAAAAATGACATTAACCTCCAAAAAGGAGTTACACTACAAAAGGAGGTGAATGTCATGAAGCTGGAGACCCGGAGGTGGTGGGCGCTCGGCGCCGTGAGCCTGAGCGTGCTGGCGGTCGGGATCGACGGGACGGTGCTCTCGATCGCGTTGCCGACGCTGGCCGGGGCGCTGCACGCGTCCGAGACGCAGCTGGAGTGGTTCTCCTCCGGCTACCTGCTCATGCTCGCCGCCGCCGTGCTCCCGCTCGGGCTGCTCGGCGACCGGTTCGGGCGCAAGGCGGTGCTGCTCGTCGCGCTCGCGACGTTCGGGGCCGGCTCCGCGCTGTGCGCGTTCGCGACGACGCCCGAGGTGTTCCTGGTGGCGCGGCTGCTGATGGGCGTCGCAGGCGCGGGCGTCGCGGTGATGGCGCTCTCGGCGCTGACGGTCTTCTTCGACGAGGCATCCCGGCCCAAGGCGGTCGGGGTGTTCTCGGCGGCGAACTTCCTGTCATTGCCGCTCGGGCCGATCCTCGGCGGCTGGATGCTCGCCAACCTCTGGTGGGGCTGGGTCTTCCTGCTCAACCTCCCCGTGGTCGCGATCGGGCTGGTCGCCGTGGCGCTGCTCGTCCCGGAGTCGAAGGCGGCCGAGCGCCCGTCCTTCGACGCGGTCGGCGTGCTCGCGTCGGTGGCCGGGCTGGTCGTGTTCACCTACGGGATCATCGAGGCCGGGCAGCACGGCTGGTCGGACGCCGGTGCGCTGACGGCGCTCGGGCTCGGTGTCGCGATCCTCGCCGGCTTCGTCGCGTGGGAGGTCGCGCTCACCCGGCGCGGCGGCTCGCCGCTGGTCGACACCACGCTGTTCCGCTCCCGCACGTTCACCGGGGGAGCGGCGCTCGCCGGGGTCGCCGGCATGGGAATGGTCGGGCTACTGTTCGTGATGCCGCAGTTCTTCCAGGCGGTGCAGGGCGTGGACGTGTTCGCGTCCGGGCTGCGCCTGCTCCCGTTCGTCGGCGGCATGCTGATCGGCGCGCTGCCGGCCTCCCGGATCGCTGCGGCCGTCGGTTTCCGCGCCACGGTGACCATCGGCTTCGTCGTGATCGCAGCGGGCTCCGCGATCGGGACGTGGACGACGGCCTCCACCGGCGAGGTGGTCATCGCGCTCTGGATGGCGACGGTCTGCGCGGGCGCCGGGCTCGCGCTCACCTCCGCCATGTCCGCCGCGCTCTCCCGGCTGACCGCTGAGCACAGCGGGGTCGGCTCTGGTGTCGTCCAAGCGCTGCAGAAGACGAGCGCCCCGCTGGGGACGGCGATCCTCGGCAGTGTCGTCGCTGCGGTCTACACGGCTCAGCTCGCCTCTGCGTTCAGTGCGAGCCCCGTGCCGTCGGCGGTCGCCTCGGCGGCGAAGTCCAGCGTCTACGCTGGGCTCGCCGTCGCCGACCGCCTCCACTCGACCGCGCTCGCGGCAGCCGTGCGCGACGCCTTCACCCAGGGGATGAGCGTGTCGCTGTGGGTCTCCGCCGGCATCGCGGTCGCGGGAGGCATCATGGCGATGGTGGTCCTGCCGCGTGTGGAGCGCGGCGCGCACCTCGCGGCGGCGCCCGCACCCGCCGCCGCCATCACGGACGGAAGGAGCACGCATGCCGGACGGCACGTCTGACAGACCCGGCCTCCGCGAGCGCAAGAAAGCGCGCACGCGGGCGGCGATCCAGTCGCACGCGCTGCGCCTGTTCACCGAGCAGGGCTACGACGCCACCACGATCGACCAGGTCATCGACGCGGCCGAGGTCTCGGCCAGCACGTTCTTCCGCTACTTCCCGACCAAGGAGTCGGTGGTGCTGTTCGACGACTTCGACCCGCAGATCGTCGCCGCCTTCCTCGCCCAGCCCGCGGACGTCCCGCCGGTCGCGGCGATGCGGGTTGCGCTCCGGGAGGCCTTCCGCGGCCTGAGCGCGGAACAGGTGGAGGAGCAGCGCGAGCGCCTCGCCCTCGTCCTCGACGTCCCGGCGCTCCGCGCGGTGATGCTCGATCAGCTCCTCCAGTCGATGCTGGTGGTGTCGGAGGCGATCGCCGACCGCGCCGGACTCCCGCGCGACGACTTCGCCGTCCGCACCATCGCCGGGGCGATCGTGGGCAGCATGTTCGCGGTCCTCTCCCGGCTCGCGGACGACCCGACAGCCGAGCTCTCGGTGCTGGTGGATGAGGCGTTCTCGTTCCTGGAAGGCGGCCTGCGGCTGTGAAGGGTGTGAGGATTGCGCGGGGGTTCGGCGAGTTTGCATCGCGAGGGAGGCCTGCCATAGGATGAGTTCAACATTCGGACCCACCCGGCTTAGCCGGGTGGGTTCTTCGTTTCTGGGGGAACATTGAAAGACTGGATCGATCTCACCGCGCAAGTGCAAAAACACGTGGACCGCGGGCTCGATCTGGGCGGCGTGACAACGCGCAAGTTCGCCATGTTTCTGTACTCGAGCAACTACTACCGCGTGAGCGGGTACGCGCGTTGCTTCTACCAAACGAATGCGGAGAAGTACATTCCTGGGGCGACCGCAGCGCAGCTCATCGATGTCTATGATCTCGATCGCTCCGTCCGCAATCTCGTACTCGACGGAGTTGGCGTCGTCGAGCCGACGTTGCGGAGCCGAGTGGCCTTTCATGTGGCGAAGGTCCTCGGTGGCGGAGATGGATATCTCGACGAGACGCTGTACCTCCCAACCGGACCGAAGCCGCCCATTTCTGATGCAAAGGCGCAGAAACGCTGGCAGGCCGAAGTCACGAACCGCGACAAGGTCTTGGCGAGTTTTCGGGAGATCCAGGACCGCGACGAGATCTTCATCAGGCACCACATCAACAGAGGCGAACCTGTGCCGTTCTGGGCTGCCATCGAGGTGGTCTCGATCGGCACATTCTCTCGATTCCTGCGGGCTCTGCGGGACAAGACCGTCCTTGAGCCGGTGACCAAATCACTGCAACTCGAGGATGAGTCGAAGTTGCTGCAGGCCGTTCAGAACATCGCCTTCTTGAGGAACATTGCTGCTCATCACGGGAGGTTGTGGAACCGGCGATTCGATGGTCACGTCACTCTCCCTGCCATTGCGCTCCAAGCGAAGAGGCGATATCTCTCACCCAAGACGCCTGCCGCAGCTCTGACGCTCCTCGCTGGCCTGGTCGACCAGATCGAAGGGAGCACCGGGTACTCGAATACCCTGCTCGACCTGGTTCATTCGGAGCCCGCATTCATCGACGGCTTCTACCGTCCGATTCTGTGATCCATTCGGGCCGACCGTCAGCGGCAAACGACCTCCGACGTAACCCCCGATGCTGGAACCGGCGCACCCGATAGGCTGGGCGCGTGCTTCTCTCCGATCGTGACATCAAGGCCGAATTGGGTGCCGGGCGGATCGCGCTGGAGCCGTACGAGCCGGCGATGGTCCAGCCGTCGAGCATCGACGTCCGGCTCGACCGCTTCTTCCGCCTGTTCGACAACCACAAGTACCCGTTCATCGACCCCGCGGTCGACCAGCCGGAGCTGACCCGGTTCGTCGAGGTGGACCCCGACCAGGCGTTCATCCTGCACCCGGGCGAGTTCGTGCTCGGGTCGACGTTCGAGCTGGTGAGCCTGCCCGACGACGTCGCCGCGCGGCTGGAGGGCAAGAGCTCGCTCGGCCGGCTCGGCCTCCTCACGCACTCCACGGCCGGCTTCATCGACCCCGGCTTCTCGGGGCACGTGACGCTGGAGCTGAGCAACGTCGCGACCCTCCCGATCAAGCTCTGGCCCGGGATGAAAATCGGCCAGATGTGCTTCTTCCGGCTGTCGTCCGCGGCCGAGAAGCCGTACGGGTCGGCCGAGTACAGCTCGCGCTACCAGGGCCAGCGCGGCCCGACGGCCTCGCGTTCGTACCTCAACTTCCACCGGACCGACGTGTCCGCGACCGAAGCCGGACGTCCGTCCAGCTAGATCCCGAGCCGAGAGGGCTGCCCATGAGCGAGTCGACCGATTCCCTTTTCGCGCGAGCCCTGGTCTCGGCCGAGCCGACGGCGGAGCGTCCGCACCGGATGCACCTGTTCGGGCAGCTCGTCGGAAGCTGGCGCGCCGATGTCCGCTTCCTGGACGAGGCCTCCGGCGAGTGGGCGGAGCGCGTCGAGGAGTGGGTGTTCGCGTACACGCTCGGCGGGCGCGCGGTGCAGGATGTGCTGGTCGCCCGCGACCCGTCGGATCCCGGCGCCGTCGTGGCGCACGGGTCGACGGTGCGGGTCTACGACTCGACGCTCGGCGCGTGGCGGGTGAGCTGGTTCGGGGCGGCGGGCGGCGACTTCTGCACGCTGGTCGCGACACCGCATCGCCGGGACGGCATCCGCCAGGACGGCACTCAGACCGACGGCCGCCCGATCCGCTGGAACTTCTCCAAGATCACCGACGAGTCGTTCGAGTGGGACGGCTGGGTCTCCGACGACGAGGGCCGGACGTGGTGGCTGGAGCAGCACATCGACGCGACACGCACGGGCTGATCCTGCGTCCGCCAGGGTTTTGCGCTGCCGCAATCGCTACCCGGGGCAACTGCTTCGTCTCCGAAAGGATGCGGTCCACGGCATACGCGCCGCGAGTTATCCACAGTCGATTACACAGGTGGAAAATAGTGAGTCAGACTCACAGCTGACCTGAAGCTTCGGGTGCGTCGTCGGCGTACAGGGCGGGGAGCTGGAGCGTCAGCCACGGGCTGAACGCCCACGGTGTGGCCTCCACCGCCGCCAGCAGAGTGCGCGGATCGACCCACTCCCACTCCGCCACCTCGGCGGCGGACGGGTTCAGGTCGCCCACGATCGTCGCCGTGAAGACCGGGCAGACCTCGTACTCGACGATGCCGGAGGCGTCGGTGGCGCGGTACTGGAAGTCCGGGATCACCGGCGCCAGGTTGTCGACGGCGGTGCCGAGCTCGTCGGCGGCGCGGCGCGCGATCGCGTCCTCCATCGACTCGCCGGGGGCGGGATGCCCGCAGAACGAGTTGGTCCAGACGCCCGGCCAGGTCGCCTTGCTCAACGCCCGGCGGGTGACCAGGATGCGGCCCTCACCGTCGAAGAGGTGGCACGAGAAGGCCAGGTGGAGGGGGGTGTCCGCGGTGTGGACGGTCGCCTTGTCCGCGGTCCCGATCGGGGTGCCGTCCTCTGCGAGCAGGACGACCTCTTCGCGCGGTGACGTCATGCGTCCATCCTAGGCTCGGGTCGCTGGAGGGCGGCCTGAGGTAGCGGGTGCGAGCGGCCGGGGAGGACGGCGAAGGGGCGCGCCCGTGCGGTCGCGCCCCTTCGGTTGTGCCGGTGGGGTCAGTCGGCGTCGGTGCCCTCTTCGGTGTCGGAGGTGTCGGTGCCGGAGGTGTCTGTGCCGGGGGCGTCTGTGCCCGCGGCGTCGGTGGTGGCGGACTCCCCGGCGGCGGTCGCGTCGGCCTGGGCGGCGGGCGTCCAGCCGAGGTTGCGTGCCATCGCCTCGAGCGTGGCGAGCGTGGTGGCGAGGTCGGCCGGGTCGATGCCCTCCGCGACGCTCGCGCGCACCGTGCGGATCCGCTCGAAGGCGGCGTCGTGCGCGGCGCGCCCCTCGTCGGTCAGCGTGGCGCGGTCGCCGTCGAACCAGACCCAGCCGCGCTCGACGAAGTCCGCGAGGATGCGATCCACCCCGCCGCGGCAGCGCCCGTCGAAGCCGTGCCGTCCCGCGAAGGGAGGCCGCCCCTGCCCGGAGCGCTCGTGGCCGTACGCGTCGGGCCCGAAGCGCCCGCCGACGTCACCGCGGCCGAAGGGCCCGGGACCGAACGGGCGACCGTACCGGCCGGGGCCGAAGCCGCCGTAACCGAAGCCGCCGTAACCGACGCCGCCCGGGCCGAAGCCGTGCCCGCCGTGCCCGAACGCAGAACCGCGCTCGACCCCGCGGACGAATCCGCGCTCGAACCCCCGCTCGAACGCCTGCTCGGCGCCATGGTGGTGGTGATCGGGGTGCGGGTGGTGGTCGCCGTGCTCGTCGTGGGGGCCGTGGTGATGCTCGTGCTCGTGGTGCTCGCCCTCGTGGTGCTCATCGTGGTCGTGGAGTTCGGTGCCGGAGGCGCCTTCGCGACTGTCCGGTCCGTAGGTGTCGCGCTCCGCGTCGTGGCCGTGGTCGCCGCGGTCGTGCCCGGCGTGGTCCATACCGCCGTGGCCATGCCCGTCGTGGTCGTGCCCGTCGTGGTCGTGCCCGGCGTGGGCGCCCGGCTCGTCGTGGACGCGCGCGTTGTCGTGGTCCATCCACGCGCGGTACATCTGCTGCCGGCGCTCCCATTCGCGCCGCATCCAGTCGGGACGCCCGCGCCATTCGCGGCGGGCCGACGCGGTGTCGCCGCGCTCGGGAGCGCCGTCCGCGGGTGTGCTCTGGGCGTCTCCGGGGAGGTCTGCGCCGAAGGCACGGCCGCGTCCACGCCGTCCTCGGTGCGGGAGTGCGTCGGCGAGTTGGTCGGCGGTGGCCGGACCGTCGGCGAGCGTGTGCAGGACGCGCCAGCCCCGGCGGCCGAGGTCGAGCTCGTGGAGCTCGTCGCGCATCCGATCGCGGAGGCGCGTGTTGAGTTCGCCGAACCAGTAGCCCGGCGGGGTGTTCTCGGAATCGTGGGTGTTCGAGTCGTCGATGGGTGTCATCGGGGACTCCCTTCTTTTTCTATGTACTGTTACAAGTAAATGTATAGTTACATGCATGGCTGAGGATCGTCAAGAGCAAGACCGTTCGCCCGAAGCGGACGTGATCGAACTGATCGAGCGCTCGCTGGTCGCCGTCCGCCGCGACCAGTCGCGCCGCCGCCCGTCCGGCCCGTGGGACGCCGGAGCGTTCCCCGGCCGCGGTCACGGCAACCACGGCAGCTCGAACCACGGCCCCGACCACAACGGCGACGGCCGAGCGAACCACGCCGACGGCCGCGGAGACCATGATTCGACCCAGCCCGCCCATGAAGACGCTGGCGCCGGCGAGGGCGGCGCACCCTCCCACGACCACCACGGCTCGCACTCCCACCCGGCCCCGCACGGCTTCGACCCGCACACCTGGGGCCCGCGCGGCCCGTGGTCCGGCTTCCCCGGCCCGTTCGGCGACTCCGCCCGCCCCGGCCCCGGACGCCGCGGGCGCGACGGCTCCCTCGGCCGCTTCGCCCGCATCCGCATGCTGGAGGCCCTGGCGGCCGCCGACACGGACGGCCGGCAGCTGTCGGTCAGCTCCCTCGCCGCCGCGATCGGCGTCGATCAGCCGCGGGCCAGCCGCCTCGTGCAGGAGGGCGTCGACCGCGGGCTGGTGCGGCGGGTCCCCGACCCGTCCGACGCGCGGCGCGCGCTCATCCAGCTCACCACCGCCGGCCGCTCGCAGCTCGGCGAAGTCCAGGACCACCGCCGCTCCGCCGTCGAGACCGCGCTGGCCTCCTTCACCCCGGAGGAGGCCCGCACCTTCGCCGAGCTCTTCGCCCGCTTCGTCCAGGCCTGGCCCCGCTGAGCGCCCACCACCCGAACTCCCGACGACCGGTCACGGAGCCAACGGAGGACTTCCGGCTCCACCTCCAGCGGATCTCCTCCGCTGACTGCGATCGCGCGGCGTGCCGCAGCGGATCTCCTCCGCTCCCCGCATCGCTACCGCGGCGACTTCACCGGCACCAGCAGCACCAGCCCGACCAGCAGCACCAGCACGATCCCGAGGATCCCCCAGTACTGCGCCCCGCCCAGCGCGACGAACAGCGCGAACAGCAGCGGCGCCACGAACGACACCGCCCGCCCGCACGTCGCATACAGCCCGAACACCTCGCCCTCGCGTCCGGCGGGCGTCACGCGGGCCAGGAAGGTCCGGCTCGCCGACTGCGCCGGCCCGACGAACAGGCACAGGATCAGGCCGAACACCCAGAACGCGATCGCGCCGGCGTCGTGCAGGAAGAACACCGCGAGCCCCGCGATCACGAGCCCGACCAGCGCCGTGACGATCACCGGCTTCGCCCCGAACCGGTCGTCGAAGCGGCCGGACAGCACCGTGCTGACGCCGGCGACGACATTCGCGGCGATGGCGAACACGATCACGCCCGACTGACTGAAGCCGAACGTCCCCTTCGCGAGGATGCCGCCGAACGTGAACACGCCGACCAGCCCGTCCCGGAACAGCGCAGACGAGATCAGGAAGAGCACCGTGTTCCGGCTCTCCTTCCACAGCACCGCGATGTCGCGGAACAGCAGTCGGTACGACGCGAAGAACCCGACCCGCGGCAGCCGGCGGTTCGCCGGCGCCTCCGGCACGCGCAGCAGCACCGGGATGGACAGCGCGAGCGTCCAGACCGCGGCGACCAGCGCGACGAGCCGGTAGTTCAGCCCCTGGTCCGTCGTGACGTGGAGGATGCCGCCCGTCCCGTCGCCGTTGGGCGACGCGAGCAACACGAGCACGATGACGAGCAGCAGGATGCCGCCGAAGTAGCCGCTGGCCCAGCCGAGCCCGCTCACCCGGCCGACCGTCTTCGGCGTGGACACCTGGACGAGCATCGCGTTGTAGTTCACGGTCGCGATCTCGTAGAACACCGTCCCGACCGCGACGAGCACGACGCCGAACAGGAAGAACGACGGCTCGCCCACGACGAAGAACATCAGCGCCGTGATGACGACCACGACGCCGGTGTTGATCCCGAGCCACAGCTTGCGGCGTCCCGAGCCGTCGGTGCGGCGGCCCAGCACGGGAGCGAGCACGGCGACGACGATCCCGGCGATCCCGATGCCCCAGGCCAGCCCGCTGGAGAGGCCGGCGATCGCGCCGGTCACCGCGTGGTGGGCCGGGCCGGAGGCGTCCTTCTCGGCGTCCTGGGCGGAGACCAGCGCGGGGGAGATGAAGTAGCTGGAGGTCAGGTAGACGGTGAAGACGAAGGTCGTGATGACCGCGTTGAACGCGGCGCCGCCGGCATCCCAGAGCGCCCACGACGCCACCCAGCTGCGCGGGATGCTGCGCTCGGTGGAGCTGTCGGCGAAGATCGGGCTCGCCGCGGTCGCGAGGGCGTCGTCGCCCGCGCCTCCGGTCGCCGGAGTGTCGGTCGTCATGGGGACAGCGTAGGGCGTGGCGGGGAACGGGCGGTGAACGTGCCGGAGGTCAGTCTCGTGTGCCGGTCACGTTCACCCGGAACCACGACGTCACCGGCTCGCTGTCGTGCAGGAATCCCGCGATCCGGTCGGCGGCCTCCGGCGTCGCGAACCAGTCGGGGACGCCCCAGTCGGCCCAGGTGATGATCCCCTTGTACCGCAGCAGCTCGGCGCGCGGATGGTCTGCCGGGTAGCCGCGCGGGGAGGTCTTGAGCTGCTCCGGGATCTCGATGCCGATCCCGGAGGCGCGCAGCGCCCTGAGCGCGGACTCCAGCTCCCCGCCGGTACGCGGAGCGTCCACGGCCCGGCGGTACCGGTCCAGCTGCTCCTTGTCGAGCTGGTACACGCCCGCGCCGCCGGCGACGCCCTCCGCGGAGACCTGGACGTAGCCGCCGCGGGCGAAGGTGAGCGCCGCGTGGAGCTTGTACGGCGACTTGTCGTGCGAGAACCGCACGTCACGGTACGGACGGAATAGCCGGCCGGCGCCGAACTCGGGCTCGAGCGCCTCCGCGAGTGCGTGCATCGGCGCCGCGACCCGCCGCTCGTAGCGCTCCCGGTTCTCCAGCCAGAACGCCTTGTCGTTGCGCAGCGTCAGCTCGCGGTAGAACGCGATCGCGTCCTCGTCGAACCCGGTGAATTCCATGGCCCGATCGTACGACGGCGCGGGTGGAGGTTGTCCCCGCGGCGGCGAATGCGGATGCTGTCGGTATGGACACGATGAAGGTCGCGGTCGCCGGTGGCACCGGCGTGGTCGGAGCCCGCACGGTGGAGGCGTTGAGGAAAGCCGGGCACGAGGCGGTGGTGCTGAGCCGGTCGGAGGGGGTCGACCTCCTCGCGGCGGCGCACGACACCGGCGAGGCGCACCGGCTGGCGCGGACGCTGGACGGCTGCGCGGCCGTCGTGGACGTCACATCGGTGACGACGATGGGAGGCGCGGCCTCCACGCGCTTCTTCGAGGCGGTGACGACGGCGCTGCTCACCGCCGAGCGGGCGGCCGGAGTGACGCACCATGTCGCGCTCTCGATCGTGGGCGCGGCGGCGGCGCCGTACGCGTACTACGCGGGCAAGGCGGAGCAGGAGCGGCTGGTGATGGCGAGCGGCGACGGCTGGAGCCTGCTGCGCGCGACCCAGTTCCACGAGTTCGCGGCCCAGCTCGCCGGACGCTCCCGCGGCCGGATCAAGGCGGTCCCTGCAGTGAAGTCGCAACCCGTCGCGGCGGCGGAGGTCGGCGCACGCCTCGCCGAGCTGGCGACCGGAGACCCGGTGGGGCTCAGCCGCGACCTCGGCGGCCCGAAAGTGGAGGACATGCCGACGCTGGTCCGCCGCTATCTCGAAGCGACCGGGTCGAACGCCCGCGTGTTCGCGGTCCCGCTGCCGGGACGCTGGGGCCGCGCGCTGCGCGACGGCACGCTGCTGCCCGGGCCGGACGCACAGCTCGGGACGCAGACCTTCGACGAGTGGCTCGCCACGGTCGCGAAGTGAGCCGGCGGTGAGCTAGTCGTCGGCCGGCTCGTCCGCGGCCTCCACCTGCCCGTGCCGCGCACCGCCCCGCATCGGCACCCCGACCACCGCGAGCACCAGCGCCAGCACGGCGCCGCAGAAGATCGCGATGTCGGCGACGTTCCCGATGAACCAGTTCGCGTAGGCGATGAAGTCCACCACGTGCCCCTGGCCTAACGACGGCGCGCGGAACAGCCGGTCCCCGAGGTGCGTGACCGCTCCGCCGAGCAGGAGGCCGAACGCGACCGCCCACGACCGCGCGCCGACCCGGCGGGAGAAATAGAGGAGCGCGACGACGGCCAGCGCCGCGATGATCGTGAACACCCAGGTCTGGTCGACCAGGAACGAGAACGCCGCCCCCGAGTTGTAGATGAGCTGGATCCCGAGCAGGTTGCCGATCAGCGAGTGGTAGTCGCCCTCGCGGAGGCTGGAGGTCGCCCACAGCTTGGTCAGCTGGTCGGCCAGGACCACGACGACGGCGATCACCAGGATCCACACCAGCGCGCGGGTCCGGCGGCGCGGGAAGTCGGCGTCCTCGGCCACGGGCTCGGCCTCGGGAGATGGGGTGCTCTCGGTCACCCCGTCATCCTCGCACCTTGCGCGGTGGAGCTAGGGGCAGCGCGGAGCGATGCTGCGACCCCAGCGCCGAGGGAGCCTGCGACCGAGGTTGGCACATTACACCGACACCGGTAACGCGTACTGCGCCGTCCCGCCGTCCCCGCGCACCTGGCGGTGGATGTCCTCCATCGTGACGTCGAGCTGCCCGGCCGTGCCCGCCGCCGCCGTGAGGTCGCGCAGCAGCGGCTCCGGGACCTCCCCGTCGTACTTGTAGTAGATCTTGTGCTCGAGGCTCGCCCAGAAGTCCATCGCCACCGTGCGCAGCTGCACCTCGACCGGCACCGCGACCGGCCCTCCGCTGAGGAACACCGGCACCTCCACGATCACGTGCAGGCTCTTATAGCCGTTGGGCTTGGGGTGCGCGATGTAGTCCTTCACCCGCAGCACGCGCACGTCCTCCTGTGCCGTCAGCAGCTCGAACACCCGGTACACGTCCGACACGAACGAGCACACGATCCGCACGCCGGCGATGTCGGTGATGGCCTCCCGGATCGCGTCGAACGACGGCTCGCAGTTCTTGCGGATGACCTTCTGCTCGAGGCTCTCGGCCGACTTGAGCCGGCTGGAGATGTGCTCGATCGGGTTGTAGTCCTGCAGCTCGGCGAACTCCTCGCGCAGGATGGACACCTTGGTGGAGATCTCGTCGATGCCGAACTTGTACGGCATGATGAACCGCGCGAAGTCCTCGCGGAACGCCTGCACCTCGCTCAACGTGGCCGGGTCGATGCTCTGCAGAGCCTCGATCGCCCGGGTGGAGAGCAGCGGGGCCGGGTCGGATTCCATGTGCCCGACGCTATCGACGCGGGTTGTGGAACGGGTGTGAATCGACTGTCGCCAAACCGTCGCCCGCTGTGCTTTCGTGTGCGCATGAGCGGCGGCGACGGCGCGGGCGCGCCTTTCAACTTCCGCCTCGCGGTCCTCCTCGCGATGGCGATGTTCGTGCTGGTCGTGGACACGTCGCTGATGAACGTCTCCATCTCCGCGGTCGTCCATGACCTCCACACCACGGTCAGCGGCGTGCAGGGCGCGATCGCGCTGGAGGCGCTGGTCTCGGCGGCGTTCATCCTGATCGGCGGGAAGACCGGCGACCTCATCGGCCGCAAGCTCGCGTACGTCCTCGGCCTGCTCGGCTACGCGGTCGGCGCCATCGCGATGACCCTCGCGCAGAACCTGTTCGCGATCATCGTCTTCTGGGCGGTGATCGGCGGGATCGGCGCCTCGCTGCTGCTGCCGGCGATGCAGTCGCTCATCCACGGCAACTTCGAGGGGGCGCACCAGAAACGCGTCTACGCGCTGGTCGGTGCCTCCGCCGCGATTGCCGCCGCGGTCGGCCCGCTGCTGGGCGGCTTCATCACGACGTTCCTCTCCTGGCGGGTGGGGTTCCTGCTGGAGGCGGTCATCATCGCGGTCGTTCTCGCCGGGATCGGGCTGGTGCACGATGTTCCCTACACGGGCACGCGCTCGATCGACCTGGTCGGCGCGCTGCTCTCGGTGGTCGGGATGGGCGGCATCGTCACCGGGATCCTGGTCTGGCAGGAGGGCGGCGAGTACGTCCTGCTGCTGATCGTCGTCGGCGTCGCGGCGCTGGTCGGGCTGGTGTTCTGGCTGCGCTCGCGTGCCCGCCGCGGGAGGCCGACGCTGCTCGACCCCGCGCTGTTCTCGTCGAAGCTCTTCCGCACGGGCGTGAGCGGCCAGCTCCTCCAGCAAGTGGCGCTCGGCGGCACCATGATCGCGCTGCCGATCTACCTGCAGATGGTGCTGGAGTACAACGCGCTGGAGGCTGGCCTCTCCATCGCGCCGCTCTCGCTGAGCATGTTCGTGGTCGCGCTGCTCGCCGGGCGCCGGGCGAAGGGGCGACCGGCGAACCTGATCCTGTGGGGCTTCCTGCTCGCGGTGATCGGCGTCGCGATCCTGCTGCCGATCGTGCCGATCGCGACGAGCGGCTGGTTCCTGACCATCCCGCTCATCGTGTCGGGCGGCGGTCTCGGCCTGCTCGTCTCGCAGCTCAACAACTACACGCTGTCGCCGATCAGCGACGAGCGCGTCAGCGAGGCGGCCGGCGTCAACTCGGCCGCCGGATCGTTCGGGCTGTCGTTCGGTCTGGCGTTCGCCGGGGCGATCATGCTGGCGACGCTGGCGTTCGCCTTCACGTCGCTGACGAACTCGAGCACCGTCCTCCCGGCGTCCGACAAGCAGCAGGTGGCCTCCGCCCTGGAGGAGGACGCCCAGGTGATGTCGAACACGCAGCTGGAGAAGCAGCTCGCCACCGAGACGCCGGAGGTGCGTGCGGAGGTCGTCCGGATCAACACGGAGGCGCGGCCCATCGCCCTCCAGGTCGCGCTGCTCGTCCCGCTCGCCGCCGGGCTGCTCGGCGCGGGCAACGCGCTCCGGATGCGACGCCTCCCCGACCCGGCGCCGTCGGACAGCGACGCGCCGGTGCTGGGGTAGCCGCGCGCCCGCGGGTACCGTCGGGGCATGTCCGACTTCCTCCTCGGCGGGTCCGGGATGCCGCCCCTGCCCGACGCGTCAGATGCCCCCGCGGATCCCGGCGCCCTCCTCGACGCCTGGCTTGCGGAGGCCGACCGCGCCGGAGTGCGGGAGGCGCTGGCCGCCACCCTCGCCACGGCCTCCGTCGACGGCGTCCCCTCGTCGCGCACCCTCCGGCTCGCCGCGCTCGGAGCGGACGGCGTCGTCTTCGGAACGTCCGCCGCCAGCCGCAAGGGCCGCGACCTCGCCGCCAACCCGCGTGCGAGCGTCACCGTGTACTGGCGCGAGCTCGCCCTGCAGCTGCGGCTGGACGGCGAGGTGGAGGTCCTGTCTGCCGACGCCTCCGACGCCCTGTTCGCTGACCGGCCTCCCGCCGCGCGGGCCGCGACCGTCGTGTCCGAGCAGGATGCGCAGCTGGGCGACCTCGGCGTGCTGCGCGCCCGCGCCGAAGCGCTCGCCGGCGGCGACCCGATCGCACGCCCCGACGACTGGTTCGGCTACCGCCTCGTCCCGTCCTCCATCGAGTTCTGGCAGGGCAGTCCCGACCGGCTGCATCGCCGGCTGAGATACGAACGCGCGGCCGACGGGATGTGGAGCGTGCACGGACTCCAGCCCTGATCAGGAATTCTTCTCCGCCGCCGGAATACCGGGGCCCGTTTCAAAGTTGAGTCACTTGTACTCAAGTTTTGAGACGGACGGCTTGACAGCATCCACCCGGGATGTCAGGCTTGAGCCGTCGAGGCTCAACTCTTGACCCCAAGACTTTCACCGGCTATCAAACGCCCGCAACAAAGGAGAGAAAGCACACATGTCACGTGCAGTAGGAATCGACCTCGGAACCACCAACTCCGTCGTCTCGGTGCTCGAGGGCGGCGAGCCCACGGTCATCGCCAACGCGGAGGGCTTCCGCACCACCCCGTCCGTCGTCGCGTTCACCAAGGACGGCGAGGTGCTCGTCGGCGAGACCGCGAAGCGCCAGGCGGTCACCAACGTCGACCGGACCATCTCGTCCGTCAAGCGCCACATGGGCACCGACTGGACCCAGGAGATCGACGGCAAGAAGTACACCGCCCAGGAGATCTCGGCCCGCATCCTGCAGAAGCTGAAGCGCGACGCCGAGCAGTACCTCGGCGACACCGTCACCGACGCCGTGATCACCGTCCCGGCCTACTTCAACGACGCCGAGCGCCAGGCCACCAAGGAGGCCGGTGAGATCGCGGGCCTCAACGTGCTCCGCATCATCAACGAGCCCACCGCCGCGGCCCTCGCGTACGGTCTCGACAAGGGCAAGGAGGACGAGCTCATCCTCGTCTTCGACCTCGGCGGCGGAACCTTCGACGTCTCCCTCCTCGAGGTGGGCAAGGACGACGACTTCTCGACCATCCAGGTCCGCGCGACCGCCGGCGACAACCGCCTCGGCGGCGACGACTGGGACCAGCGCGTCGTCGACTGGCTGATCAAGCGCTTCAAGGACTCGACCGGCGTCGACGTCTCCAAGGACAAGATCGCGCTGCAGCGCCTCAAGGAGGCCGCGGAGCAGGCCAAGAAGGAGCTCAGCTCCTCGATGAGCACCAGCATCCAGCTGCCCTACCTCTCGCTCACCGAGAACGGCCCGGCCAACCTCGACGAGACGCTCACCCGCGCCCAGTTCGAGCAGATGACCAGCGACCTCCTCGACCGCACCAAGAAGCCGTTCCAGGACGTCATCCGCGAGGCCGGCATCAAGGTGTCCGACATCGCGCACGTCGTCCTCGTCGGCGGCTCCACCCGCATGCCCGCCGTGAGCGAGCTCGTGAAGCAGGAGACCGGCGGCAAGGAGCCCAACAAGGGCGTGAACCCGGATGAGGTCGTCGCCGTCGGCGCCGCCCTGCAGGCCGGTGTCCTCAAGGGCGAGCGCAAGGACGTCCTCCTGATCGACGTCACCCCGCTGTCCCTCGGCATCGAGACCAAGGGCGGGATCATGACCAAGCTCATCGAGCGCAACACGGCCATCCCCACCAAGCGCAGCGAGACCTTCACCACGGCCGACGACAACCAGCCGTCCGTCGCGATCCAGGTCTTCCAGGGCGAGCGCGAGTTCACCCGCGACAACAAGCCGCTCGGCACCTTCGAGCTGACCGGCATCGCCCCGGCCCCCCGCGGCATCCCGCAGATCGAGGTCACCTTCGACATCGACGCCAACGGCATCGTGCACGTGTCCGCCAAGGACAAGGGCACCGGCAAGGAGCAGTCGATGACGATCACCGGCGGGTCCAGCCTGCCGAAGGACGACATCGAGCGCATGGTGCGCGAGGCCGAGGAGCACGCGGCGGAGGACAAGAAGCGCCGCGAGTCCGCCGAGACCCGCAACCAGGCCGAGCAGCTCGTCTACGCGAACGAGAAGCTCATCAAGGACAACGAGGACAAGCTCCCGGAGGACGTCAAGAACGAGGTCCAGGGCGACATCGACGCGCTGAAGACCGCGCTCGCCGGCGACGACGACGAGGCCGTGAAGACCGCGTACGACAAGCTGAACGAGAGCCAGCAGAAGCTCGGCCAGGCGATCTACTCGGCCGCGCAGGCGTCCGAGGCCCCGGCCGGCGACGCCGACGAGGCGGGCGCTCAGGGCGAGGGCTCCTCCTCCGACGATGAGGACGTCATCGACGCCGAGGTCGTCGAGGACGAGGAGAAGAAGTAACCATGGCTGACCAGAACCGCGACGGGCACGGCTCGGAGGAGCCGGAGCGCGAGGAGCCGATCATCCGCGACAAGCGGAGGATCGACCCCGAGACCGGCAAGGTTCGCGAGCCTCAGGGCGAAGAGCACGACCTCGCGCACGAGGAGCTGGTGGATGTGGGCCCGGGTGAGGAGGAGAGCGTCCTGTCCGACGACGACCTCGACATCCTCTCCGGCCAGACCACGTCCGACCAGCTCGCGGCGGAGCGGCTCGCCGACCTCCAGCGGGTGACCGCGGAGTACGCGAACTACCGCAAGCGCACCGAGGCCAATCGGGAGGTCGAGCGCGAGCGCGCGATCGGGGACGCCGTCAAGGGTCTCATCCCGGTGCTCGACGACCTGGAGCGCGCCGACAAGCACGGCGACCTGACCGAGGGCAGCGCGTTCGCGACCATCGCGGCCAAGCTGCGCACCGCGGTCGAGCGGCTCGGCCTCACCCAGTACGGCGAGAAGGGCGAGCCCTTCGACCCGCAGGTCCACGAGGCGATCTTCCAGCAGCCCACCCCCGGCGTGACGGCCGACACCGTCGCCGACGTGGTGGAGACCGGCTACCGGCTGGGCTCCACCGTGGTCCGGGTGGCCAAGGTGGTCGTCGCCACCCCGGCCTGACCGGCCGGACGATGAGCGCCAGGAGCGGCGGGATGCGTGTCCCGCCGCTCCGCGCGCCACGACACATGCAGACTTCGACACAGATCACGACAGCACAGGCAGGAGAGGAGGCGCCGTGGCAAGCCAGGACTGGTTCGACAAGGACTTCTACAAGGTCCTAGGCGTCTCCAAGGACGTCAGCGAGGCGGACCTCAAGAAGACGTACCGCAAGCTCGCGCGCAAGTACCACCCGGACTCCAACCCGGGCGACCCGGCGGCGGAGGCCAAGTTCAAGGAGATCAGCGAGGCCCACTCGGTGCTCGCCGACCCCGAGCAGCGCAAGGAGTACGACCAGATCCGGGCCATGGGTTCCGGAGCGCGGTTCACCGCTCCGGGCTCGAGCAGCCAGGGCGGCTTCGACGACGTGTTCGGCGGGATGTTCGGCGGCGGCCAGGGCGGCCAGCGCTACACATTCCAGCAAGGCGGGCAGGGCGGCTTCGACGACGTCTTCGGCGGCCTGTTCGGCAACGGCCGGTTCGGCACGACGAGCGGGGGCTACCGCGGCTACGGCGGCCCGACCCGCGGCAACGACGTGACCGCGCACACCACCATCGACTTCGTCACCGCCACCAAGGGCGAGACCATCAGCCTCCAGGCCGCGGACGGCAAGCCGTTCAAGGTCAAGATCCCCGCGGGCGTGGCCGACGGCCAGAAGATCAAGCTGCGCGGCAAGGGCCAGCCCAGCCCGGATGGCGGCGAGGCCGGCGACATCGTCCTCACCGTGACCGTGCGCAAGCACCCGGTGTTCGAGCGCGACGGCCTGAACCTCCGCGTCACCGTCCCCGTCACCTTCGCGGAGGCCGCGCTCGGCGCGACCATCGAGGTGCCGACCCTCGGCGGCGACCCGGTCAAGCTGCGCGTGGCGCCCGGCACCCCGAGCGGCCGCGTGCTGCGGGTGAAGGGCCGCGGCGTCCAGACCGCGAAGGGCACCGGCGACCTCCTGGCCGTCGTGCAGGTCGCGGTGCCGTCGCACCTCTCCGGCGACGCCAAGGAGGCGCTGGAGGCGTTCGCCGCCAAGCTGCCGGATGAGAACCCGCGCGACGACATCCTCGCGAAGGCGAGGAGCTGAGTCCGCTCATGGACGAGAACACCCAGGTCTTCGTGATCTCGATCGCGGCCGAGCTCGCGGGCATGCACCCGCAGACCCTCCGGCAGTACGACCGGCTCGGGCTGGTCAGCCCGCGCCGGACGGCGGGCAAGTCGCGCCGCTACTCGATGCGCGACGTCCAGAAGCTCCAGGAGATCGCGCGGCTGGGGTCGGAGGGCGTGAGCCTGGAGGGCATCCGCCGCATCCTGGAGCTCGAAGACCACGTGAACGCGCTCAGCGACCGTGTGCGCGAGCTGGAGTCGGCGCTCGCCGACGAACTCCTCAACCGGCCGGGGCGGCGGGTCTTCGCCGCGGGGTCGGAGGGCGAGGTCGTCTCCATGCGCGCGGGCACCCGGGTGCGGCGCAGCAACCAGATCGTGGTGTGGCGGCCGCTGGAGCGGTAGCGCAGCACCGGGTCACGAACGAAGCCGGCCGGCGCCGTGAGAAACGGCGCCGGCCGGCTTTCTTCGCCCGCCGCCGGGCGACCGCGCTCAGTACGCGATGTACGGGACGTCGTACCAGGTGCTGGCGATCGTCCTCGCGTTCGGCGGCAGGGTGGTGATCTTCACCGGCGTCGGGAAGGTGGCGGGGAGGCCCGTGCCCATCCCGGGGTTGCCCTCCTCGTACAGTCCCGCGAACCAGACGTCGCCCGAGTTGTCGAGCACGATCAGGTTGTGGGCGCCGCAGGCCATCTCCTTCACGTCGTCGACGAGCACCTTCGCCCAGGTCCGGGTCGCGGTGGTCGTGCCGATGCCGAGGTACCCGCGCGCCGCTCCGTTGCTGCCGATCGCCCAGAGCGAGTTGTCCGACGTCTTGGCGTAGTAGGCCGCCCCGTTCGTGTCGTACGGGTGCTTCGCCCAGAGCTCCACGACGTCGCCGGGCGGACCGGCGATCTCCTGGACGTCGCCACTGGTCGCGTAGTCGGCCGGAGTGATGGTCGCGGGCTGCGTGCTCGAGTAGAGGAGGCGCCCGTCCGTGGTGAGCATCATGACCGAGTTGTCCTCGCTCTGCTGCACCCGCTTCACGCCGGTGACCGGAGAGCCGTCCGGCATCATGAGCTGAGCAACCTGACCTCGGGAGGTGGTCCGCGGCAGGCCGTTCGAGTAGTTCCGGAAGCTTCCGCTGTAGCCGGTGAACCAGACCGTGCCGTCGACGAGGCTCCACACCAGCGCGTCGCCGAACCGGTTGGGGCTGAGCGTCGCGGGCTTCGCCGGGAGGGCGCCGCCGATCTTCTCCCACCGGGTCAGGTACCGGGATCCCGTGGTGTCGCCCGGGATGGCGAGGTAGTTGGAGACCTGCTCGCCGGTCGCCCACCAGTCGCCGGCCGAGTCCTCCACCACGAAGAGGCCCTGCTCGGACCCGCACGTGTCCACGACCGCCCGGACGGCGTCCGTGAACGGCGTGCCGTCCTGCTTCAGCGGTTCGATGGGATTCAGGACCGAGAGCTCGGTGCTGCCTGTCCCGACCTCCGCGAACATGTTGTACCCGCCCGTGCGGACCGTGCCCCGCTCCGTGATGCCGAGGTACGAGCTGATGCCGGCGTAGACGCCCGAGAGGCGTTCGTCGATCGCCAGGGGCGTCGGCCACACGACGGCGTTCCGGCTGGCGCCGTTGCCGGTCTGGCCTTCCGGGGTGTGACCGCCGACGGCGTAGACGAAACCGGTCCTGGTGGCCAGCGTCGAGACCGCGGTCCCGCCGTTCCCTGTCGCGGTGATCGTGGCCTCCGTGTCGCCCTTTCCGTAGGGCGGGACGGCGACGTAGACCTCGGCGATCCCGCTGGACGAGGTCGTGACGGTCACGGTCTGCGTCGGGGTGAATGTCGCGTTCGTCGCAGCGGTGAAGAACGAGAATCCCGCACCGCTGAGTGTCAGCGTCACGGTCGTGGCGCGGGCGGGCGACACGGTGATCGGGACGACGGTCGCCGTCGGCCGTGCGGCGGTCGGGTATCCCGTCGGCAGGCCGTTGGCGCCGAAATTGGTCGCGATGGACCAGCCGCCGCCGACGACACCCGTCAGCGTCTGCGGGAGGTTGACCGGGCCGTCCGTGGAGGACGCGTACGCCGGTGACGCGGTCGCCAGTGCGATGGCGGGGACGCTCCAGGCGCTCGCCGCGACGACGGTCCGCCGGGAGGGCAGACGGCTCCCGGTGCCGGGTCGGTGATCTTCGTTGGTACTCGACATGTGTTCCTTGTTCCTCGATGGAGCGGCGGCAGAGGGGCGCCGTCAAGGCAGGACGCTAAGGGCAGCGGTGCCGGCGTTGCCGCGGATTCACGGCCTCATCGCACTCATCCCGGGGGAGAACTCACCGTCTGCTTCACCTTGATTTCGTTCGTGATCCGGGCGTTTTAGCCTCATGCTCAGACACCTCTGGTGTATATAGCCGACACCCTGAACGCTCGGGCCGTATGCGAGGGCGGACATGACGAAGGGGCCGCCGCCTCGTCTCTCCGCTCGGGAGAGGTGTGGCGACGAGCCCCTCGGCGCTCCGTGCGGAGCGCCGGCGTCGTCAGCGCTGGGAAGCCGGGAGGGCCTTCGTCCCCTCGATCTTCACCGCCTGGAGCGCGCGCGGGTCGAGCCCGAGCTGGTTCAAGATGGTCGGCGCGATCTGCGTCGTCTCGACCGGCGCGCCGATCCGCTGCGCGTGCTTCGCGCCGGGGGTGGAGACCAGGATCGGGACGTTGCGGTCGTCGGCGCTCGCGCCGCCGTGCTCCGCGATCTTCGAGGTGCCGCCGGTGTAGACGACACCGGTCTGCGCGATGCCCAGGACGTCCGGGATGCGCGGGTCGGTGGCCGCGGTGCCGTAGTACTTCGCGACTGCTTCTCCCGCGTAGATCGTGGTGAGGCCCGAGGCCTGCACCGTGACCGGCGCGCTGGAGATCGTGTTGCCCGCGGCGGTGTGCGTCGCCAGGTACTGCTTGGCGAAGTCGGCGGCCGCCTGGGTGTGGTCGTTCAGCCAGAGCTGCATGATGTCGTCGTCCGTCGAGAACGCGACGAGGGCGCCGGTTCCGGGGTGGGCGGCGGTCCACGCGGCGTTCAGGCCGGCGATGATCGGGCCGTCGTCCACGCGCTTGAGGGCGGCCGGATTCATCGGGGACTGACCGTGCTTGGCGGACAGGATGATCGTCGTGTCACCCGCGTGGCCGGTCTTCTTCAGCTCGGAGGTGAACGCCCCCAGCGAGGCGTCGATGTAGTCGAGCGCCTTGCTCAGCAGCGGGCCGGGGGTGGAGCCGTCGGCGAGGTAGCCGCCGGCGAGGCCTTCGGAGGTCGGCAGCTTCTGGGCGGTGGAGACGGTCTGGAAGTTCATGCCGAAGATGGCGGGGACCGGCGCGGCGGTGGCGCCGGAGTGGTCCTTGCCGTCGATCTCGTTGAGCACGGCCTTCACCTTGTAGCCGTCGTACTGCTGGGTGGCCAGGTTGTCCTTCGTCCAGTCGCCGGTGAACGGAGCGGCGGCATTGCTGTTGATCTCCGGCGTGAAGAGGTCGTCGACGCCGTTGCCCGACGGGCCGTTGAGGATCTCGTAGGCCGGGTGCTTGTCGCTCCACGCGGTGTGCAGCCCGGCCTGCTTGGCGACCTCGAACACCGTGTTCACCTTGATGTACTGGTGCGGGTACACCGGCTTGCAGGTGGCCGGGTCGACCGGCAGCTGGGCCGGGTCGAGCAGCGTAGCCGGAGTGCCGGTCATCGAGAGGATGCTGCCGGGGAGGCCGGAGAGCCCCTGGCCGGCGTCGATGCTGGACTGGTTCTTGTCCGCGGCCTCCGTGTAGGCGACCTCCGCACCGGGCTTCGCGGCGGCGCAGTTCGTGGTCCCTGCCGGGAGGAGGGCGTGGTTGAAGGTGTCGTCGTAGTAGACGCCGGTCGTGCCCGGGTTGCCGCCGGTGACCTGCGCGACCATCCCGGGGAACGAGTCGGACGGCACCGGGGTGGAGGCCTGCGTGTAGTCGGTGCCGTGCGCGGCGAGGGCGGCCATCGCGGAGCCCGGGTGGCTGCGGACGTACCAGTCGAGGTCCTTCTGGTGGAGGCCGTCGACGGAGAGCAGGAGGACGTGCTTCACCGCGGTGCGGCCGTCGCGGTCGCCGTTCTCGCCGTTCTGGCCGTTGTGGCCTTCGTCGGCGAGGGAGGGCGCGGCGGTGAGGCCGACGAGCAGAGCACCGCCGACGATGGCGGCGCTCGCGCCGAGGAACCGCGGTCGCGCGGTCCGACTCATGGGGGCCATCAGCATCCTTTCGAGAGGCCGCCCCCGAACGGGGGCGTTCAACCTCGTCGATCCTGGCGCTGCGCGCGGGCGCGCCACCATCCGCGCGGGCGAGTGCTCGCCCAGGCTTCACGCGGCGTTCACCGGGCGGGGGACGGCGTGGAGGGGGCTTTCAGGTGGGAGGCGGTTGGGGTGTGGAGGGGTTCATGAAGGGGTGTTCAGAACACCTGCTGACCCTCACAACGCCGACGACGCCCCCTGCCCCACGTACAGCGTGTTGCGGAACTCCCGGGCCTCCTCCGCCGCGATGTCGCTGTCGATGCCCGCGCGCACCTCGCGCATCAGCTTGTGCAGCTCCTCGTGCTTGCCCGGCACGCGCGCGTGGCCCGTGCTGTCCCAGAGGTTCGACACCGGGAGGGTGTCGCCGGCCTCCACCGCCAGCGTCCACTCCTCGGTCGTCGCGACCGCCGCGAACTCCGAGTCCATCGTCACCAGGACGCTGATGTGGAGGGCGTCCGCCGAGATCGAGCCGGCCTCGTTGACCAGGTCGAGGGTGCCGGTCGCGTCGGACAGGAACTCGACCGTGAAGCCGAGGGCAGCGGCGTCGCGGGCGGTGCCGGCGCAGCAGTGCTGGGTCATGTAGCCGGCGATCGTCACCGTGTCGATGCCCTCCGCGCGCAGCCACTGCTCCAGCTGGGTGCCGGCGAACGACGAGACGCCCTGTTTGGTGACCAGGAGGTCGGGCGTGCGGTCGGCGACCGACGAGTGCAGCGCGGCGCCCTCCGAGCCGCGGGCGAACACCGGGGAGCCCTCGTCCTCGATGTGCTGCACGATCACCAGCTTCACGCCGTGGTCGGCGGCCGAGTCCATCGCCACCTCGATGTTCGGGATGGACGTCAACAGGTCCGGGTGGCAGATCTTCAGGTTGCCGGTGACGTACTCGTTCTGCACGTCGATCACGATGAGTGCGCGCTTCATGGACGCACTCTAACGCCGCAGTCGCCGCGCCAGGCAGAGTGGATCAGGGGAGTGCTGCGGGCGGCTCGGGCAGCGGGTGCCCCACCCACGCCGCCCAGGCCTCCCACCGCTCCGGCAGCCACGCGCGTCCCGCGAGCTGCGGGTGCCCGGGATGCCGCGCCCGCGCCCACAGCACGAACAGCAGCTCCGCCCAGTGCGAGTAGATCCGCCAGGTGACCGGCCCCCGGTCGGACCGTCCCTGCAGCACCACCGTGTTGAAACCGACCACCTGCATGAGGTCGACCGACGCCCAGTCCCAGCGGAACGTGCCCGTGCCGGTCACGATCACGAACCCGCGGTCGGTGACGGTCAGCATCCCGGCGCTGTCGGGACGCCAGACGACCTGCGCGTCGGCCATCGCCTGCGCCCGGGCGGCGTTGTTCCTGGATGCGTTGGCGGCGAGCGTCCCCGCGGTCACCGCGAGGCCGATCACGCCCGTCCCGAAGGCGAAAGCGCCGGTGCGCTGGTAGCTGCCGTCGCCGATCGCGCGCATGGAGTCCAGGGTGTACGTGCCCTGGGCGAGCGCGACCTCCCCGTCCTGCAGCGGGAAGAGCGTGCGGATGCCCTGGTCCGCCACGGCGCCGCCCGCGATCGCGGCTTGCTCGACCGCGGCGAGCAGGCGCGCGGTGTGCCAGAGCGCGCTGTCGGCGTCGGTCCACGGGCGGGCGCCGGCGGCACCGGCGAGCAATTCGTCCGTCATGGCGCAGAGCTTATAGCGCGGCCCGTGACAGCGCGGGGACTGAAAGCTGATCGACGCGACAGTCAATATTGCGGCGGGCCGACTTGGTCCAAATGTCGGAGGCCTTCGAGATCCTTCAAGAATGCAAGATCTCCAATCTAACCTAAAACGCTACGCTCGATTCCCGTCTGACGAGTGGCAGGCGAGTTCATCGCGGGTCCACGCCGTCCTCTGGATCTGTTTCGTTTCTGCCGTTCCCTGGCTCTTGTGGGCGCCAATGACGGCTCAGAGCGGGCCAGATCCGATCGATAGCAATGAACTTTTCGACTGGGTCTTGGAGCGGTTCCTGGTCGGGTCCAACGACTTCGGCTGGCTGATTCCGCTCTTGTTCGGTGTGGTTCTCGCGCTCGGAGTGTCCGCGCGTTTCGGTGAGCGACTCAACCAGGCCGAGCGTCGAGACCTTTTCGTGAGCACTGCTGTGCCAGTTGTCATTGCGTCGCTGTGTATCCAGATGAGCATTCTTGCGATCGTGGCACGTACACGCGGCATGAGTATGGGCGTAAGCGCGATTGCGCTCCATGTTTCGACAATTGCAATTGTGGTCGTGTCGATCGAAGCCGCAAAGGCGATCGCCTGGGTCCCCCTCACCAATCAGGTCGAACGCTCGAGGGACGAAATCAAGCGAATGCGTCAGCAGTACGATCGGTGGTCCAATATGAGCGAGAGTGCTCCATTGACTCGACGCGTCTCATTGATCGTGCAGGCCCTCGGCTTGCTCGCTTTGGGAGCAGCGCTTTCGGTGATGGATGCGACAGCACATCGAGGTGCGGGAGCGCTATTCGGCATGGGAGCCGTGTTCGGAGGTGGGGCGAGCGCATTCGTCTCGATGACGCGTATCCGCACCACGACCGATGACCGACTCCGCACGCGCGCGGTCGCGCAACTCTTGATCGCGTTCATTTGGTGTCTCTGGCTGCTGGTGTTGGCGCTGATGCTGAGCTTCACCGTACTGATGTGGTCAGCCGGGTCCCCGCTGGGAGGAACGGCAATCCTCTTGGGGTTCGGGCTGACGTCCGCGTCGTCGCTGTGGACAGGTCGACGCAGCAGCGGAAGTTTCTTTGCGAGCCTCACCGTTGGAGGCGCGATTCGTCGCCGTTCGCTCAAATACTTCAAACGACAAGTCCGTTTCCAGAAGCGAAGCATCAAACGCGTTCAGAAGGAGCTTGAGCGACGCGCGACAGAGGTGGCCGTCTCTGGAGTGTCGAGCGAACAACGGGGAGGCTGACCCTCGGCGTGTCCGGTAGCGCGCCGCCTCACAGGAACGAGTTCCCCACCAGCACCGCCCCGAACAGCACCAGCACCACGCACGTGATGGTCCGGCTGGAGCGCTCCAGCGCCGCGCGCAGCCGGTTCAGGCGCGGCCGGATGCGGTCCCCGCCGACCGAGACGGCCACGACCGGGATGGTCACCGCGACGATCCCGATGGCCGCGAACACGGCGACGGCCGCGATGGTGGGTGGCGGCTCCGTCAGCGAGCCTCCGATCACGATGCCGGCGCCCGCGCCGAGCGCGAGTTCCTTCACATTCGTCGCCGCGAGCGCGAAGCCCAAGCCGAACGCGTTCGGGGCCGAGACCCGGGTGAGGGAGGTCAGCCAGCGCGGCGGCGTGCCCGCGACGGCGCCGCGCGGCCGGCGCACCCAGGTGACCGTGCCGAGGGTCATCATCCCCAGTCCGATCAGGGCGGTGGCGATGTGGAGGACCACGTCCGAGCCGTAGAAGTCGACGTACAGCTCCGACGCCGCCGCGAACGCGCCCACCACCACGACGATCCCCAGGAAGCGCCCGAGGACCAGCGCGGTCCCGCGCACGGCGCCGTTCGGTCCGAGTGCGATCACGAGCACCGCGATGAGCGGCGTCGAGCTGACCGCCACCCCGACGGCGAGCGGGAAGAACTCGGCGAGCACGTGCCCGAACGGGGACCACATGGGATGAAATCTAGCGCGCCGGGGCGGGTAGGCTGGTGCGCGGCCGCCACGCTCACAAGGCACGGCGGCCTGCCAAGCGCATCAGCGAAGACGCATACGCACGACCCCACGAGGATGGCGAAATGAAGGCCCTGTTCAAGAGCGAAGCCGCGCCCGGGCTTGCCCTGGTCGACGTCCCGGAGCCGGAGATCGGCCCGGAGGACGTCAAGATCCGGGTGCTGCGCACCGGCATCTGCGGCACGGACCTGCACATCCTGCGCTGGGACGACTGGGCCGCCTCCGCGGTCGCCGCGCCCCTCGTTCCCGGCCACGAGTTCTACGGCGAGGTCGTCGAGGTCGGCTCGCTCGTCCACGACGTGGAGGTCGGCGACAGGGTCTCCGGCGAGGGCCACATCGTCTGCGGCACCTGCCGCAACTGCCGCGCCGGCCGCCGCCAGATGTGCATCCGCACGCAGGGCGTGGGCGTGCAGCGCGACGGCGCGTTCGCCGAGTACCTCGTCCTCCCCGCGACGAACGTGTGGGTGCACCACAACGGCATCGAGCCGGAGGTCGGCGCCCTGTTCGACCCGCTCGGCAACGCCGTGCATACCGCGCTGGCGTTCCCGGTCGTCGGGGAGGACGTGCTGGTCACCGGCTGCGGCCCGATCGGGCTGATGGCCATCGCCGTCGCCCGCCACGTCGGCGCCCGTTTCATCGTCGGCACCGACGTCAGCGCGCAGCGCCTGGAGCTGGCCACGGGCATGGGCGCGGACTTCACCGTCGACGTCTCGAAGCACGACATCCGGGAGGCCCAGCGGGCGCTCGGGATGCGCGAGGGCTTCGACGTCGGCTTCGAGATGAGCGGCGCCCCCACCGCGCTGCCCTCGATGATCGAGAACATGAACCACGGTGGCCGGATCGCCATGCTCGGCCTCCCCTCGCAGCAGATCGCGATCGACTGGGGCATCGTCGTGACCCACATGCTCACGCTGAAGGGCATCTACGGCCGCGAGATGTTCGAGACCTGGAACGCGATGGGCGCGATGCTGCAGACGTCGAAGCCCCTGCACGACTCCATCGCCTCGATCGTGTCCGACCGGTTCCCCGCCCGCGACTGGGAGAAGGGGTTCGCCGCTGCGGCCGCGGCCGGCGGCGGCAAGGTCATCCTCGACTGGACGGAGGTCTGATGTACGGGACGTTTCGCGACCACCTGGCGGCGCAGCTGGCGGAGATCGAGGAGGCCGGGCTCACCAAGCGCGAGCGCAGCATCCACGGTCCGCAGGCCGCGCTGATCACCGCGGACGGCGCCGAGGTGCTGAACTTCTGCGCCAACAACTACCTCGGCCTCGCCGACCATCCCGCCCTCCGCGACGCGGCGAAGTCCGCGCTCGACGAGTGGGGCTACGGGATGGCGAGCGTGCGCTTCATCTGCGGGACGCAGGAGCAGCACCTCGAACTGGAGCGCCGCGTCTCGGCGTTCCTCGGCACCGAGGCGACCATCCTGTTCTCGTCGTGCTTCGACGCCAACGGCGGCGTTTTCGAGACCCTGTTCTCGGCGGAGGACGCGATCGTCTCCGACGAGCTCAACCACGCCTCGATCATCGACGGAATCCGGCTGTCGAAGGCGCAGCGGTTCCGCTACAAGAACCGCGACATGGACGACCTCCGCGCCCAGCTCACGGCGGCGAAGGACGCCGGCGCGCGGTACACGGTCATCGTCACCGACGGCGTGTTCTCGATGGACGGCTACATCGCCCCGCTCCGCGAGATCTGCGACCTGGCCGACGAGTTCGGCGCCCTGGTCTTCGTGGACGACTCGCACGCCGTCGGCTTCGTCGGCGAGCACGGCCGCGGCACGCCGGAGTTCTGCGGCGTCGCCGACCGCGTCGACATCTACACCGGCACCTTCGGCAAGGCGCTCGGCGGCGCGTCGGGAGGCTACGTCTCCTCGCGCCAGGAGGTCGTCGACCTGCTGCGCCAGCGCGCCCGCCCCTACCTGTTCTCGAACACGCTCGCGCCGTCGATCGTCGCCGGCACGCTGGCCGCGCTCGACCTGCTGGAGCAGTCGGACGACCTGCGCGCGCAGCTCGTGGGCAACGCGGTGCTGTTCCGCGAGCTGATGACGGAGGCCGGCTTCGACCTCCTGCCCGGCCAGCACCCGATCGTGCCCGTCATGTTCGGCGACGCCGCGCTCACCGCGCGGATCGCGGACGAGATGCAGAAGCACGGTGTCTACGTCACCGCGTTCTCGTTCCCGGTGGTGCCGCGCGGCAAGGCGCGCATCCGCGTGCAGCTCTCGGCGGCGCACACCGACGAGGAGATCCACCGCTGCGTCGACGCGTTCACTGCTGCCCGGGACGCGGTCGCGGGCTGACGTTTCGTGCCGAATGTCGCGTTACGCAGCGCGTAACGCGACATTCAGCACGAATCGCGGTGCTGACATTCGTCACGAATCGCTCGAATAGCGGCGCGTAACGCGACATTCGTCACGAATCGCGGCTGCTGACGGGGCCCGGTCAGACAGCGTCGACCCGGAGTCGGCGCCCGCGACGGAAGAACAGCAGCAGCTGCGCGCCCAGGAACACCGCGAGCACGCTGAGGTCGGCCATCGCCACCGTGCCCGCCACGGCCGCCGCCTGCGTCAGGCCGCACGCGCGCGCGTCCTGGTCGGGGGAGCACAGGAAGCGGTCGGCCTGCGCCGGCACCGCTCCGGACGTCACCCAGCCGCCGATGAGCTGGTTGTAAGCGGTCTTCAGCCCGGGCTCGAGCGTCTGGGTGTGGGTGGCGTCGGGGACGGCCCAGTAGGTCACCTTCCACCCCGCGTTCTCCGCGGCGGTGGCGGTCGCCTCGACCTGCGGACGGAAGTGCGTGTCGAGCGCGCCGGCGATGAAGATGCCCGTCATTTTCTCTGGATAGGTGGTGGAGGCCAGGATGTTCTTCGGCCAGGTGGCCTCGAAGGCGGGCAGGCTGCCGCCGTAGTAGGTGTCGCGCGTGTAGTTAGGCCGGTGCTCGCCGGGCTTGTCCGGCCCGGAGATGGAGACGACGTTCGCCCAGACGTCCGGGTGCTTCGCGCCGAGGAAGGCCGCGCACTCGCCGCCGTGCGAGTAGCCCGCGATCGCCCAGTCCGCCCGGTCGCTGCTCGCCGGGAGGTTGCCGCGGATCCAGGCGGGGACGTCCTTCGACAGGTAGGTGTCCAGCTTGCCCGCGCTGGTGTCGCTGCACGGCGGGTTGGCCTTGACGTTGCCGAGCTGGTCCACGACCAGGACGAACGGCGCGTCGTCCAGCCGCTCGGCGCCGAGGCCGTGGAGGGCGTCGAGCGTCGCGCCCAGGGTCGGGTTCCCCGGCTGGCCCATCATCATCTCGACCACGGGACGCGTGCTGGACGGGTCCCGCAGCCAGCCCGGCGGCACGAACAGGTGCGCGTCGCGCGCCGAGAACCCGGAGGCCGTCGGCGGGATGCGGACGGTGAGCTGCGCGCCGTTGGTCAGCGTCTGCTCCGTGACCGGGACGGCCTTGCCCGCGACGGTCGCCGTCGCCAGGGTCGGGGCGACCGTGAGTGCTCCGGCGGCGACGCCGGCCAGCGCGGTGACGGCCGTCAGTGCGATCGAGAGGACCCGGAGGCCGCCCGCCGACTGCAGCGCGTCGCCGAGCGCCAGGGGGATCGCGAGGGAGGCCAGCGCGATCGCGAACCAGCCGATCCCGCCCAGGTCGGGCCGCGGCGCGAAGAGGCACCAGGCCAGGATGAAGACCAGTCCGACGACCTGGCCGAGGATCACGATGCGCACCGTCGCCCCGGCGCGGAACCGCCATCCGCGCGCGGCGAAGCGCACCGCCGGATAGGCGGCGAGCAGCCCGAGAGCGAGCGTCAGCCAGGCGAGAGTCCCCACGGGATCCAGCCTAAGTGCCCGATCCGGCCGTTCCGACCGGTGAGCGCCCCTTAACCGGGGGCCGCTCGAGCAGGGGGTGAGGCCGACTTCAGCGGGTCGGCGCCGCCGACGACTCCCGCGCCTCCAGGCGGATCGGCGGGGCCTCGAGCAGCTCGACGCGCTCACCCGCTCGCATGCGGGCGAAGGCGTCCAGGAGGGTGCCGGCGAGCGCGTCCGCGTCGAAGGTGACCGTGCTCAGCCGGGGAAGGAAGTCGGCCGCGCCCGGGTGGTCGTCGGCGCCGACGACGGACAGGTCCGCCGGCGCGCGGAGGCCGGCGTCGGCGAGGGCGCGGATCGCCGCCATGGCGAGGCCGTCGTCGGAGGCCGCGATGGCGGTGGGGGCGTGCGGGTCGTAGCGGAGGCCGTGCGCCCAGTCGCGCAGCGTGCGCGCGGAGGCCGCAGCGTGGGTGACGTCCAGGCGCACCCCGAGCAGCGTCGCCGTCTCCCGGGCTCCCGCGAGCCGCTCGGCCGCGGCGGGGCCCGGTGTCGCCGGCGCGAGGTAGACGATGTGCTCGTGGCCGAGCGCCGCGAGGTGCTCGACCGCGAGGCCGCCGAACGGCCGCTGCGGGATGACGAGCGACGGCGCGTAGTCGACGGCCGTCGTGCCGTGGACGACGAGGGCGCGCACGCCGGCGAGGCGCAGCACCTCCGTGGCCTCCGCGTCGCAGCGGGCGGCCTCGGCGAGCACGGCCTCCGGGCGGAGCTTGGCCCAGAGCTGGCCGGCCTCGGCGCCGGTCGCCGCGGTGTCGGCGTGCCGGAGGGCGTCGATGCCGTCGTCCACCGTGCGGGCGAGCAGCGCGTCGAGCGCCCGGGCGACCGTTGCGCCGTGGTCGTTCGCCGAGGACGCGACCAGGAGCCCGGCGACGGCCTCGCCACTGGCGAGGGAACGTGCGGCGGTGTTGGGCGTGTAGCCCAGCAGGCGCGCGGCCTCCAGGACGCGGTGCCTGGTGTCGTCGGAGACGCGCGAGTTCGGCTTGTCGTTGAGGACGAACGACACGGTCGCGCGCGAGACGCCCGCCGCGAGCGCGACGTCGGCGCTCGTCGGGGCTTTGACGACCTGGGGCGTGAACATGGTGTGCTCAGTCTAGGTCTCGGCGATGGATTTGCTTACCCGCGTCAGCAAAACCGACCGATGGCTTGTATTCGGGGAGACCGGTGGCGTATGGTTACGCGTGTTAGCACGCAACGTCGCCTGCTCTGAAAGGACAATCCCCCGTGACAACGCCGTCTGATGACTTCCCCGAGGGCCCCCGCCCGGTCCAGCCCACCCTCCCCCCGAACCTCTCCGGCGCGCCCGACAGCGTGGCGCTCGGCTCGACGCTGACCACCGCCGACTCGGCGTTCTCGGCCGCCCCTACCTCCGCGGTGTCCGCCCAGGCCCCGCAGAAGGTCAAGGTGCGCGGCAAGCTGCTGAAGCTGATGCTGTGGATGGCGTTGGCGAACATCGCCGTCTTCGGCATCTGGGGTGCCGTCCCCGGCCTGCTCCTCCCGACGCAGATCACCAACATCGTGGGCAAGGACGCGAGCGTCGGAGCGTTCGGCCTCATCGCGACGATCGGCGCCTTCGCCGCCATGGTCGCGCAACCCATCGCCGGCCTGGTCTCGGACCGCACGCGCAGCCGCTTCGGCCGCCGTGCGCCGTGGATGGTCGCCGGGGGTCTGCTCGGCGGGCTCTCGCTCATCTTCATGGGCGCGTCGAACGGCATCGTCCAGCTCGGCATCGCCTGGGTCATGGTCCAGGTCTGCTACAACTTCGCCCAGGGCCCGCTGTCCGCGATCCTCCCCGACCGCGTCCCGAGCGGAGCCCGTGGCACCTTCTCGTCGCTGTCCGGCCTCGGCCTCATGGTCGGCGCGCTCGGCGGCAGCATCGCGGGCGCGATGTTCCTCTCGAACATCTCCACCGGCTACCTGGTCTTCGCCGGCTTCGCGTTGATCGTCCTCGTGCTCTTCGTCGTCTTCAACCCGGACCGCTCCAACAAGGCCGAGCCGAAGCCCCCGTTCAGCCTGGGCGCGTTCCTCCGGACGTTCTGGGTCAACCCGGTCAAGCACCCCGACTTCTTCTGGGGCTTCACCGGCCGTCTCCTGCTCTACGCGGGCTACTTCATGGTCACCGGCTACCAGCTCTTCATCCTGCGCGACTACGTCGGGCTCGGCGCGAAGGCCGGCGCGTTCGTCCCGGTGCTCAGCCTGATCAGCATGGCCGGCACGATCATCACCACGCTCATCGGCGGACCGCTCTCCGACAAGCTCGGCCGACGGAAGGTCGTCGTCATCGTCGCCGGCTCCGTCATGGCGGTCTCGATGTTGTTCCCGCTGATCTTCCCGTCCCTCGTCGGCATGATGCTGTTCTCCTTCGTCGCCGGCCTCGGCTTCGGCGCCTTCCAGGCCGTCGACACCGCGCTGATGAGCGAGGTGCTGCCCTCCAAGGACGACTTCGCCAAGGATCTCGGCGTGCTCAACATCGCCGCCACGCTTCCCCAGACGCTCGCTCCCGGCATCGCGAGCATCGTCATCCTCTCGCTCGGCGGCTACGCCGCCCTGTTCCCGATCGGCATCGTGATCGCGCTCCTCGGCGCCTTCGCTGTCCTCCCGATCAAGTCCGTCCGCTAGGAGCACCACCGTCATGACCGACACCACCACCGCCACCGACGTGGCCGACGAGTTCCTCGACGGCCTGCTCGGCTCCCTCACCCTGGAGCAGAAGGTCCGCCTCCTCACCGGCGCGTCCTTCTGGACTCTGCATGACGAGCCGCAGGTCGGCCTGGAGACCATCGTGGTCTCCGATGGCCCGGCCGGCGTGCGCGGCCAGCTCTGGGACGAGCGCGACTCGTCCGCCAGCCTGCCGTCGCCGACCTCCCTCGCCGCGTCGTGGGACGTCGAGCGGGTGCACCGGCTCGGCCAGCTGATCGCGGCGGAGGCGCGCCGCAAGGGCGTCGGCGTCGCGCTCGGCCCGACCGTCAACATCCAGCGCTCGCCGCGCGGCGGCCGCCACTTCGAGGCGTACAGCGAGGACCCGTGGCTCTCCGGAGTCGTCGGCACGGCCTTCGTCAAGGGTGTCCAGTCCTGCGGCGTCGGCGCCACGCCCAAGCACTACGTGGCGAACGACAGCGAGACCGACCGCATGACCGTCGACGTGCAGGTGGACGAGCGGACCTTGCGCGAGGTCTACCTCGCCCCGTTCGAGCGCATGGTCGTGGAGGGCGGCGCCTGGCTGGTGATGTCCTCCTACAACTCGGTCAACGGCGTGACGATGACCGAGAACGACCTCCTGCGCGCGCCGCTGAAGGAGGAGTGGGGCTTCGACGGCGTCGTGGTCTCCGACTGGATGGGCGTGCGCGACACCGTCGCCGCCGGCGGCTCGGCCCAGGACCTGGCGATGCCCGGCCCGGACGGCGTCTGGGGCGACGCGCTGGTGCAGGCCGTGCAGGCCGGCCAGGTCGACGAGGCCGCCATCGACGAGAAGGTGCGCCGCATCCTCCGCCTCGCTGGCCGCCTCGGCGCGCTCGACGGTGTGGAGGCCGCGACGCCGCTCGCCGAGCCCTGGCCGCAGGAGCGCATCGACGCCCTGCTGCGGGAGGCCGCGGCCGACGGCATGGTGCTTGTCCGGAACGAGGGTGTGCTGCCGCTCGACCCCGCCGCGGCCCCGACCGTCGCCGTCGTGGGCGAGCACGCCCGCGTCGCCCGCACCCAGGGCGGCGGCTCGGCGACTGTGTTCCCGGACCACGTCGTCACCCCGTTCGACGGCCTCGTGGAGGCGTACGGCGCCGAGCGCGTCCGCTACGCCGCCGGTGTGAAGTCGTCGGAGTCGGTCCTCCCGATCGACGCGCGCGTGGCCACCGACCCGGTGACCGGCGAGCCGGGCGTGCACGTCCGCTTCCTCGCGGAGGACAGCGCCGTGCTGCTGGACGAGCACCGCGCCTCCGGCAAGCTGGTCTGGCTGGGCGACCCGATCCTCGGCGAGACCGCCGTGGTGGAGGCCACCGCCGAGTTCACCGCACCGGAGGACGGCGAGTACTCGGTCGGCTTCGCGGGCCTCGGCCTGTTCCGCTTCGAGGTGGACGGCGAGCTGAAGAGCGACGGCCTGTTCTTCCCCGAGGGCACCGACCCGTTCATGGCGTTCCTCAACCCGCCGAAGCAGTCGTTCCCCGTCGACCTGAAGGCCGGCCAGAGCGTCTCGCTGCGGCTGGAGCACCGCCCGCAGCAGCAGGCGGGCCTCGCGGCCGTCATGTTCACCTTCGGCTACGAGGAGCCCTTCTCCGACCCCGAGGCCGAGCTGACCCGCGCCGTCGAACTGGCCGCGGCCTCCGACGTCGCCGTGGTCGTCGTCGGCACGACCGAGACCCTGGAGTCGGAGGGCTTCGACCGCACGGGACTCCGCCTCCCGGACGGCCAGGACGAGCTCGTCCGCCGGGTGCTCGCGGTCAACCCGCGCACCGTGGTGGTCGTGAACTCCGGCGGCCCGGTCATCCTGCCGTGGCTGGAGGAGGCCCCGGCCGTGCTGCTCACCTGGTTCCCGGGCCAGGAGACCGGCGGCGCGCTCGCCGACGTGCTCTCCGGCGCCCGCGAGCCCGGCGGCCGCATCCCGACCACCTGGGCGGCGGACGAGGAGGACGTGCCGGTCTGGCAGGTCGAGCCGATCGACGGGAAGCTGTTCTACGACGAGAAGCTGAACGTCGGCTACCGCGAGTGGCTGCGCCGCGCGGCCCTCGGCGGCCCGGCCCCGGCCATCCCGTTCGGTCACGGCCTCGGCTACACCGAGTGGGAGCTCGGCGAGGCGACCCTCGACGGCCACGCGGTCAGTGTCCCGGTCACGAACGTGGGCGACCGCGCGGGCAAGCAGGTCGTGCAGGTATACCTGTCGCGGGTGTCCCCGTCGGAGATCGAGCGCCCGGTGCTCTGGCTGGCCGGCTACGCGCTGATCCGCGCGGAGGCGGGGGAGGCCGCGGTCGCGACGGTCGAACTGGAGCCGCGCTCGCTGCAGTACTGGTCGGTGGACGACCACGCCTGGCGCACCGAGCCCGGCGAGTACGCCGTGCAGGTCGGCACGTCGGTCGCCACGCTCGGGGAGCCTATTCGGTTCACCGTGTGAGTCGGGGGCGGCTGTGCGCCGTCCGAAGCGAGACCCGCCCCCTCGGCCGTGACTTTCCGGCCGAGGGGGCGCACCATTTTCCACTCCTGGAACGGTGTGAACCTTGGGGTGATCATCGAGCCGGCCGCCCGGCCCGCGTCCGTATGACGCACGGGAGTCCCGTGTCCCCTGCTGCCAGCGATTCTCAGGCAGGGCGCGCCTCAGGCCGTCGCCGATGCACGCATGGCCCACGGCCCGATCGCTGCCTTCCCCTCGCCGGCGTCCGGTTGGGTAGAACGACGCGTCTTCGCGTGAGACGGATCACCTCCGTCCGGCCGTGAATTCGCGTTGCCTCGGCTGATGCGGGAGGGGTGCACATGCGGGTGGTTCGAGCGGCGAGCGCTGTGCTGCTGGGGGTTGTCCTGGTCGGCGGCCTGACGGCGTGTTCGGTGATCCGAGACCGCATCGCGCCGCCGGACCCGCCCGTCAAGGAACAGCAGCGAGCGTCCGCGCTCTACTTCCGCGACGAGTACCAACCGAACGTCGAGAAGGTCCGGTTCACCCGGGACGGCAGTCGGCCAGGTTTCGGCGCGTCGTGGTGTGTGAATGCCGTGGCAACGGTAGAGGGCGTGGAGTACGAGGTGATCATCGGCCCAGCCACCGGCCCAGGTTTTGTTGGAGATAACGGCATGCCGCCCGAAGCTCCGTTGACGCCTCCGCCGTACGTCCCGTTGACGGTGGTCTATAGCGACGGAACGTCGGAGGTGATCGAGTGACGAACGCCGTAATTCGGATGAAGAGGGCGCATCGCGCGAGTGGAATGCCCGTGGGAGTAATTCGAGCGGTGAGCACCGTCCTGCTAGCCGCTGCGCTGATGGTTGGGCTGACTGCCTGCTCACTGATAGGAGATCGCCTCATGACACCAGACCCGCCAGTCAAAGAACAGCAGCGAGCATCCGCGCTCTACTTCCGCGACGAGTATCAACCGAACGTCGAGAAGGTCCGATTCACACAGGACGGGGACCGCCCAGGGCTCGGTGCGGCGTGGAGCGTCAACGCGATCGCGACCATCGCTGGCAGTGACTATTACGTCATCATCGGGCCGGGCCGCGGTGTGGGTTGGGTCGGAGGTACCGGTATCCCGCCCGAAGCGCCGACTCCGTCTCCGCACATTCCTCTAACAGTGATCTATAGCGACGGGATGTCGGAGGTGATCGAGTGACGACCGCCGAAGAGCAAATGGGCCTTGCGAATGAGGCGTACGAGGTCGATCCCCTGCGCCGAAACCCGCCATATACGACCGGCGAGAGCATGACCGTCGGTAAGGGCGACCACAAGCAGCAATACCAAGTGATCGACACCCAGAACCACCCCGCCAACGGCTTCCAGGCCATGGCAGTCGCGCCGCTCGTGGACGGTATCCCCGACCTCTCCCACATCGTGATCTCGTACGCGGGCACGAATCCGAACCACCGCGCCGACGTGGTGGAGGACATCGTGACGATCGTCGGTGGGACGCAGGGCCCGCTGAGTCAGGTGGCCGATGCAAAGCAATTCGCAGATCACGTGCGGCAGGCGCATCCCGGCTCGTCCATCTCGACCGCCGGGCACTCGCTGGGCGGGTTCCTCGCCTTGCTGGTGGCTGCCGAGAACGGCTGGGATGGAGCGTCGTTCAACGGGCCGGACCCGTGGGAGTGGCTGTCTCCAGAGGCGAAGAAACAGGTGGAGGCCGACATCCGAGCCGGCCGCGACCGGCTGACCAACTACGTGATCGAGTGGGACCTGATCGGCAACCTCTACGCCCACCGGACCGGGGCAACGGTTTTCGCGACCGACAAGCCGGGCCGCTCCGAATTGGACTATCACAACATCGGGGAGAAGAGCGCGTTCCGGTTCGCTCGGGATGGGTCCGTCGAGGATGCCGGCGCGAAGGGTCGCCGCCTCGAGGACATCCTCGGGAACCTGATGGATTCGTTCCTCCCCGGGGCGTCCGAGGCCGTCTCTCCACTGCTGCAGGGGCTGGCGGGCATCACGCGCAACCCCGCCGCTATGAACTCGCTGGCGAAGAACGCGTCCGGGGCTCTGGTCGCAGTCGCCTCAATCGCGGCCCTCGGTCTCGCGGCGAGCATCGGCGGCACCGCGACGGCGCTGATCGAGATCAAGTCGGCCAACGGACGAATCATCCCGCGGATGGAGGACGCGTTGCTGGCGGCGAAGAACGCCGCCGCGTTCCTGCCGACGATCACCGCCTACGACATCGAGCGCTGCGTGGATCGGCACCGCCTGCACGTCCACCAGAACGTCGACCTGGATGCCGTGCGGACCGTCGATGAGCGGGTGGACCGCCATCTCGTCCGCGTCGGCCAGCTCAGCCAGGGCATCTCCCAGACCGTGCGCAACACCCTGCACCAGGACGCGCAGTGGGCACTCACTTTCGGACTCGGCGGTTAGGAAGGAGACTCAGCATGGATCCCGCCGACTTCGTGCAGGAGCTCTTCGAGGGTGTCAACCGTGAGATACAGACCGGTGTCCACGAGGTCCAGGACTGGATCGAGGCGCAGGTCCATGGCGCGGCGGTCCAGCTCCTGGACAGCCTGATGCCGCCGATCGTCCACGCCGGCAACGCCGCGGTGAAGGTCGGCGAATCCGCGATCGTGCTGCCGGCGAGCACCGGCATCGGGCTCACCCTCGGCAGCGCGGATCTCGGCAACACGGTCCTCGCGGGCGCCGTCGCAGACACGGTGCAGCGCGGTATCGACGAGTTGAAGGCTGAGGGCGACTACGCCCAGGGGGTGAACGGCATCGCATGGTGACCTACCGAACGCTGGCCGAGCTGGAGGACGCGCACGACCAGGAGCGCCGGACCGCACAGCGAAGAATCGAGTCGGCCGACCACTACCTCGACCTCTACCGCTCCAGAATGTTCCAGCTGCGCGAGACCTTCTACACTCTCGGCGCGCGGGAAGGCGTGGCCGACGACCCGGGCTTCCGGAAGGAACTCCAGCGCGTCTCGGACACCGCCGATGAGAACGTCGCGCACGCAGGCCGCAGGATCGGCGAGCTCGAAGAAGAGTATTCCGCCATGCTCCGGGAGCACGACGAGCAACGGGACTGCGTCCTGGCGGAGCGCGGCGACACCGACTGACACCGCTCGGATCGCTCGTCGCGGAGAGCGAGCCTCAGCGAGCCCGGCTGACGCCTCACAATACGCGTTGCTTTGTTCACGACTATGTTCTATGGTTTATTTACTCCTGAACAAAGGCAGGCAATGGCGCTCTCTCCCCTCTCCCGCACCGATGTGAATCGCACGGCGATCCTCGCCCACCTCGGCGCGCACGGCCCGGCTTCGCGAGCCGATCTCGCCCGCAAGCTCGGCGTCTCCCCGGCGCTCGTCACCCAGCTCACGCGCGACCTCCTCGCCGACGGCCTCCTGGAGGAGCTCGACCACGCCAGCTCGGGAGGTGGCCGCCCCGCCCGCATGCTCGGCCTGGTCTCGCGCACCGCGTCCTCCATCGGTGTCAAGGTCGCACCCGATCACATCGCGTTCGTGGAAGTCGGCATCGACGGGGCCGTGCTCCGCTCCGCGACAGAGGACTTCGACGCCGTCTCGCCGTTCGCCGCCTCCGGCCTGGTCGAGCGGCTCCGCGTCTTCATCGCCGCCGGCGACGACACCCGCATCCTCGGCGTCGGCGTCGGCCTCCCCGGGACGGTGCTCGAGCAGGGGGTCGGCGTGGTCGACTCCACCCAGCTGCGCTGGAACCAGGTGCCGCTCGGCGCGACCCTGCGACGGGCACTAGACCTCCCGGTCGTCGTCGAGAACAACGTGAACGCCCTGAGCGTGGCCGAGAAGCTGTTCGGCCAGGGGCGCGACTGCCAGGACTTCCTCGTCGTCACGATCGGAAACGGCGTCGGCGCCGGCGTCGTCGCGGGCGGGACCATCCTCCGCGGCCGCGCGGGCGGCGCCGGCGACATGGGCCACGTGCCCGTGGTCGAGGACGGCCCGCTCTGCCAGTGCGGCAACCACGGCTGCCTGGAGGCCGTCGTCGGCCAGGGCGCGCTCGTGGCCGCGGGCCGGGAGGCCGGAGTCCTCAGCGCGACCGACGGCATCGACGCGTTGCGTTCCGCCGCCGACGCCGGCGACGAGCGCGCCACCCGCATCTTCGCCGACGCCGGCCGGGTCTTCGGGCGGGCGCTCGCCGGGGTCGTCAACGTCCTCGATCCTGAGCTCGTCGTCCTGCTCGGCGAAGGCGTCGAAGCGTGGGCGCACTGGGCGGGGACGTTCGAGCCTGCGCTGCGCGCCTCCCTCGTCCCCGGCAAGCGCGGCGTCGCCGTGGCCGTCGAGAGCTGGCAGGACGACCGCTGGGCGCAGGGCGCCGCGGCCCTCGTGCTCGCCACCCCGTTCGACTCGGACGGCGTCGCAGGCGAGCAGGGCCGGCTGGTCCGCGAACGCCTGGTCTCCACAGCGGGAGGCCGCTGATGGTCATGTCGGCCGTACGGCCCAACGAGGTCGCCGAGCGCAGGCCCGGCGGCGCCCGGCCCGCGCGCAAGCGCCCGGCCAAGCGCCGGCTCGCCTACGCGGCGACCGTCGCCGTCTTCCTCCTGCCGAGCCTCATCCCGCTGCTCGCGTTCGTCATCGGCCCGATGATCTCGGCGGCGTGGACCAGCCTCCACGAGTGGAACCTCATCGGCGACATGAAGTGGGTGGGCTTCGACAACTACGCCCACCTGCTCACCGACCCGGCGACGCAGCAGGCCTTCCTGCACACCGTCTACTACATCGTCGGCTACCTGCCGCTGGTCTACGTCGGCGGTCTCGGGCTCGCGCTGGCGCTCAACTCCAAGCTGAAGGGCCGCTCCTTCCTGCGCGGCGTCTACTTCCTGCCGGTCGTGACCAGCTGGGTCGTCGTCGCCCTGGTCTGGCGCTGGCTGCTCAATCCGAGCGTCGGCGTGGTGAACTACCTGCTCGGCCTGGTGGGCATCCACGGTCCCGGATGGTGGGCCGACCCGGCGTGGTCGATGCCGTCGATCATCCTGGCGTCGGCCTGGAAGGACCTCGGCTTCGTGATGGTCATCCTGCTCGCCGGCCTCCAGACGATCAACCCCGACCTCTACGAGGCGGCGGAGATCGACGGTGCGGGCTGGTGGCGGCGCCTGTTCAGCATCACCCTGCCGATGCTGTCGCCCTCGACGTTCTTCGTGATCGTGCTCTCGCTGATCAACGGCTTCCAGGTGTTCGACCAGGTCTACGTGATGACCGGCGGAGGCCCGAACAACTCCAGCCAGGTGGTCGTGCAGCAGGTCTACGACCTGACCTTCCGCTACGGCCAGGCCGGCATGGCCTCCGCCCTGTCGTGGCTGCTGTTCCTCGTCATCCTCGTGGTCACGCTGGTGCAGTTCTACGGCCAGAAGAAGTGGGTGAACTATGCGTAACCCGGTCGGCAAGACGCTCCTCTACGTCGCCGTCGTCGTCGGCGCGATCGTGATGGTCTTCCCGTTCGTCTGGACGGTCGTCACCTCGATCAGCCCCGGTGCGAGCCTCACCAGCACGCCGAAGCTCATCCCGGACAACCCCTCGCTGGCTCCCTACCTGGCGCTGTTCGAGCGGGTGCCGTTCGCGCAGGTGATCGTGAACTCTCTCGTGATCGCCGTGATCAGCACGGTGTTCCAGCTGGTGACCAGCGCGATGGCCGCGTACGTGTTCGCCCGGCTGCCGTTCCGGGGCCGCGGCGCGATCTTCCTGCTGTACCTCGCCACCATGATGATCCCGTTCCAGGTGCTCATCGTCCCGCTGTTCGTGGAGATGAAGTCCCTCGGGCTGATCAACACCTACGCCGGGGCGATCCTCCCCACCATCGCGTCGGCGTTCGGCGTGTTCCTGCTGCGGCAGGCGATCAGCACCGTCCCGTACGAGCTCGATCAGGCGGCGACGCTCGACGGAGCCGGCCACTTCCGGGTGTTCTTCCAGATCGTGCTCCCGCTGGTGCGCCCGGCGCTCGCCACCCTCGCGGTCTTCGCGTTCCTCAACACGTGGAACAGCTTCCTCTGGCCGCTCATCATCCTGCGCGATCCGCTGATGCAGACGCTGCCCGTCGCCCTCTCCAGCCTTCAGGGCCAGTACTCCACCCAGTGGGACGTCCTGATGGCCGGCTCGGTGATCAGCATCCTGCCCATGTTCGCGCTCTACATCTTCGCCCAGAAGTACATCGTCCAGGGCGTCGCGGGCACCGGCCTCAAATAGCCGGCCGACCCCTCCATCACCCACCCCGAATCACAGCATCGAAGGAGATCGCACCCTCATGAAGAAGTCACTCGTCGCCGGTATCGCCGTCGCGGCCCTCGCCGCGGTCGGTCTGGCCGGCTGCTCGTCCTCCAGCGGCTCGGACGGTGGAAAGGCCACTGTCACGTACTCGAACTTCATCTCGAACGGAGGCAACGAGAAGAACCTCCAGACCATCGTCTCGGCGTTCGAGAAGGCGAACCCGAACATCACGGTCAAGGTCACCACCACCGACTACGCCAACTACTTCACCAAGCTGCAGACCGACCTCTCCGCCGGCACGCAGGCGGACGTGTTCGACGTCGACGCCGGCAGCTACGCGACCTACCAGGCGGACGGCGTGCTTCAGCCGCTCGACAACGTGGACTCCGCGAAGTACCGCACGTCGGTGCTCGACACCTACAAGACGGACGGCAAGCAGTACGGCCTGCCGACATCGTTCTCGAACGTCGTGCTGTTCTACAACAAGAGCCTCTTCGACAAGGCCGGCGTCTCCTACCCGACCAAGGACTGGACCTGGGCCGACGAGAAGGCCGCGGCCGAGAAGCTGACCGACAAGTCGGCCGGCGTCTGGGGCGACTACCAGCCGGTCACCTACAACGAGTACTACAAGGCGGTCCAGCAGGCCGGCGGCCAGTTCCTCAGCAGCAACGGCAAGAAGGCCGCGTTCGGCGACGCCGCGGGCCAGAAGGCCGCCGATTGGATCGCGGGCAAGTCCGGCACGGTGATGCCGACCGCCGCAGACGGCGCCGGCACGGCCGACTTCGACACCAACCTGTTCAAGGCGGGCAAGCTCGCCATGTGGCACACCGGCATCTGGATGTTCAGCACGCTCGGCACGCTGCCCTTCGGCTGGGACGTCCAGGTCGAGCCGGGTGACGCCCAGAAGGCCAGCGCCACGTTCTCCAACGCCGTCGTGGTCTCCAAGGACGCCAAGGACAAGGCGGCCTCGCAGAAGTGGGCCGACTACCTCTCGAGCTCCAAGGAGATGGTGGACGTGCGGCTCAAGTCGGGCTGGGAGATCCCCGCGATCAGCGACGACTCGCTGCTCAAGCCCTACCTGACCGCCGGCACCCCCGCGAACCGTCAGGCGGTCTTCGACTCGCTCGACCACGTCGCTGTCGCGCCGCAGCTCGGGGCGAACTCTCAGAAGATCCAGGACACGGTGACCAACGCCCTCGGCGAGATCGCCGCGGGACGCCAGAAGACGTCCTCCTCGATCCCGTCGACGGCCGACCAGGTCACCTCGCTGCTCAAGTGATACCGCCCGGCCGCGCCAGGGACCCCCACTCCGGCGCGGCCGGGCCCGCGCTCCCCACCCACAACGGAAGAACCGACGTGCCTCGTTACACCTCCTCCCCGCTCGCCGAGCGCAGCCGTGCCCTGATCGCCAGCCTGCAGACCGCCGAGGGCGCGTACCCCGCCAGCCCGACGTTCTCGGCCTACACCGGTTACAGCTGGTTCCGCGACGGTGCGTTCATCGCGGACGGCATGTCGGCGACGGGGGAGGCGGAGAGCGCAGAGCGCTTCTTCGACTGGTGCGCCGCTGTGCTCACCGACCGCGCCGACCACATCCACTGGATCGTCGCGGAGACGCGGGCCGGCCGGCCTCCGGCCGGGGCGCAGATGCTTCCCGCCCGCTACACGTTCGCCGGGGGCGCCGGAGACGACGAGTGGTGGGACTTCCAGCTCGACGGCTACGGCACGTGGCTCTGGGCCGTGGTCGAGCACTCCCGCCGCCACAACGTCGACGCTGGTCGCTGGTCGCAGGCGATCGGGCTGACGACCGACTACCTCGTGGCCTCCTGGGATCGGCCCTGCTACGACTGGTGGGAGGAGCACAGCGAGCACGTGCACGTCTCCACGCTCGCGTGCGTGGCGGCCGGGCTGGACGCCGTGACCGATGCCGGCCTCCTCGACGGTGCGCGAGAGGCCGGAGCACGCGACGCGTCGGCCGCGATCCGCCGGCTCGTGCAGGAGCGCGGGACACTCTCCGGTCATCTCGTGAAGTGGCTCGGCAGCACCGCGGTCGACGGGAGTCTCGCGGCCGCGCTCGCCCCGCTCGGGTTCGCCGACCCCCGCTCCGCCACCGGCGCGGCGACCATCGATCTGCTGGAGCGCCACCTGACGGTCAACGGGGGGACGCACCGCTACCTCGGCGACACCTTCTTCGGCGGCGGCCAGTGGCCGCTGCTCAGCTGCTTCCTCGGGCTGGCCCAGCTCGCCGCGGGTGATCGCGCGCGAGCGGTCGAGCTGTACGAGTGGGCGGCCTCCACCGCCACCGAGGACCTCGACCTCCCCGAGCAGGTCAGCGCTCACCTGATCGCCCCCGGGATGCGCTGGGAATGGGTGGACCGCTGGGGGACCGTGGCGACTCCGCTGCTGTGGAGCCACGCCATGCTGCTGCGGCTCGGCGCGGAACTCGACGCCACCGCGCCCGACAGCGCGGCCGACACCTCTGCCGCCCCCGCCACCGACTCCGTCCTGGAAGGACTCGCACGATGATCCGTCACCGGCCCGCAGGCTCCGGTCACCCCTACTCCGTCGACACCGAACAGCGCTGGCCGGTCGAACCGGAGGCCGGGAGCACGGCCACCCTCGGGGTCCGCGCGGACGCCTCCGTCGACTCCGTCACCGTCGAGCTCGCCTGGACGCCCGACAGCGGCGACAGGGAGACCGTCGAGCTGACCCTGGAGCGCGTCGCGACCACCTCCCGCGGCCGTGTCACCGACGGCGGCCACCTCGCGTCGGCACAGGCGCGGCTGGCGAGAGCGGTCGGCGGATGGCAGGTCGTCACCCCGGCGTTGCAGGCGGGAGGCGCGTACCGCTACCGGTTCACCGCCCGCCACCAGGGCGGCCGGCTCGAGCGCACGCGCTGGTTCGACTTCCGCGCGGCGACCTGGCGGCCAGCGCCGGAGCTGGTCGACGCCGTCGGCGCCTCCCGTGTCGTGCAGGACTCCGTCCAGGCGCTCGACGACGGCGTGCGCGTCCACCGGGTGCGATTCGCGCTGCGGCTGGCGGCAGGCGAGCACGTCACCGGCTTCGGAGAGCGTTACGACGCGATCGACCACACCGGCACCGAGCTCGACTCGGTGGTCTTCGAGCAGTACAAGAGCCAGGGCGCCGAGCGCAAGACCTACCTGCCGATGCCGTTCGCGCACGTCGTCGGCGGCGCCGGCTGGGGCTTCCACGTGGTCACCTCCCGCCGGGTCTGGTTCGACCTCGGCGCCACCGACCCCGGCGCCATCGGCGTGGAGGCGCAGACCGGTCCGGACGGCTCGATCGCCGTGCGGTTCTTCGACGGCGACCCGGCGGCCGTGCTCGGCGGCTTCCTCGACGGCGTCGGCCGCGCGGAGGAGCTCCCGTCGTGGGTGTTCCGGCTCTGGGCGAGCGGCAACGAGTGGAACACGCAGGCCGAGGTCATGCGGCAGATGGACCTGCACCGCGAGCACGACATCCCCGTCGGCTCGGTCGTCATCGAGGCGTGGAGCGACGAGAGCACCTTCACCGCTTTCCGGGACGCCCGCTACGCCGTGACCCAGGACGGCGCACCGCACCGGCTCGCCGACTTCGACTTCCCGGCGGGCGGGGCGTGGCCGGACCCGAAGGGGATGACGGACGAGCTGCACGCACGCGACATCCGCCTCCACCTGTGGCAGATCCCGCTGATGAAGATGCGCCCCCACCCGCAGGGCCAGGCGGCGGCCGACGCCCGCGCGGCGATCCAGGACGACGTGCTGATCCGCGAGCCCGCCCCGGCGGGAGGGACCCGCCCGTACCGTAACCGCGGCTGGTGGTTCCCGCTGGCGCTGATGCCCGACCTCACCGACCAGCGCGCCGCGGCGTGGTGGACCGAGAAGCGACGCTACCTCGTGGACGAGGTCGGTGTCGACGGCTTCAAGACCGACGGCGGCGAGCACGCCTGGGGCGGTGAGCTCGTCTACCTCGACGGCCGTCGCGGCGACGAGAAGAACAACACGTTCCCGGTGGCCTACGCGGCCGCCTACGGCGAGCTCCTGCGCTCCTCGGGCAAGGCTCCCGTCACGTTCAGCCGCGCCGGCTTCACCGGCTCCCAGGCGCATGGCGCGTTCTGGGCTGGCGACGAGAACTCGACGTGGGACGCTTTCCGCTGGTCCGTGAACGCCGGACTCTCCGCCGCCGCGAGCGGAATCGTGTACTGGGGCTGGGACATCGCGGGCTTCTCCGGCGACATCCCCGACGCCGAGCTGTACCTCCGGGCGACCGCCGCGAGTGTGTTCATGCCGATCATGCAGTACCACTCCGAGTTCAACCACCACCGCACCCCGTCGCGCGACCGCACCCCGTGGAACATCGCCGAGCGCACGGCGGACGACCGGGTCCTGCCGCTGTTCCGCGAGTTCGTGCTCCTCCGCGAGCGCCTGCTCCCGTACCTGGCGGAGGAGGCAGCGAAGGCGATCCGCACCGACCGCCCGCTGATGCGCCCGCTGTTCTTCGATCACCCGGCGGATCCCGAGGTGTGGCAGGCGACCGGCGAGTGGATGCTCGGCGACGACCTCCTGGTGGCCCCGGTGCTCGAGCCGGGCGCCGAGTCGGTGGCGGTCTATCTGCCGGAGGGCGACTGGGTCGACGTGTGGTCGGGCGACAGTGTCTCCGGCGGCCGGACGGTCGAGGCGGCCGCGCCCATCGACCGCATCCCGGTCTTTGCGCGGGCGGAGGCGACGGAGCGGCTGCGTCTCGTGTTCGCGTTCGGGGAGGGGTAGCCTCGTCCCCGTTCGCCGTGCGAGGCAGCCGGCGAGCGTGAGGGGACGACATGACAACACTCCACGGCCGCGAGGGCTCTGCGCTGCTCGTGATCGACGTCCAGAACGGTGTCATCGGCGGCGCCTACCTTCGCGACGACGTCGTCGGCACCATCCACGACCTGGTCGACCGGGCGCGCTCGGAGGGCGTCCCGGTCGTCTGGATCCAGCACTCCGACGAGAACGTCGAGTACGGCAGCGAGGCGTGGGAGTACGTGCCGGAGCTGTCCCGCGACGAGTCCGAGGCCCTGGTGCCCAAGCACTACGCCGACGCGTTCGAGGAGACGCAGCTGGAGGACGTGCTCGCCGCCGCGGGCGTCGGCCGCCTGGTCGTCACCGGCTCCCAGACGGACGAGTGCATCCGCTCGACGATCCACGGCGGGCTGGTGCGCGGCTACGACGTGACGCTGGTCGGCGACGCCCACACGACGGAGGACCTGAGCGAGTGGGGCGCGCCGACGCCGGACCTCGTGATCGCGCACACGAACCTGTACTGGGGCAACCACCGGGCTCCGGGGAGGACGGCGGAGGTCGTGCGGGCGGCGGAGGTGACGTTCTAGGGAGTGGCCAGGACGTCCGTCACCGGGACGAACTCCTCCACGCGCCGATCGTGCTCGCCCGACCCGAGCAGCCAGTCCGTCAGGAGCACGTGCCGTGCCGCGTAGTCCGAGCCGGTGAGCCCCCGCGTCGCCGCGGTCGGCGGAAGGCGATGCCGACGCTGGGACGCGAGTTCGCGGAGGCGGCTCGCGAGTTCGTCGGCGTCGCCGGCCCGGTAGAAGAGCGCCCCGGCCGCCTCCGCGTACTCCTCGATCCCGCCCGCGCGTGCGGTGACGATCGGAATACCGCGCTGCGCCGCCTCCACGACCACCGTCGCGCCCGACGCGTGGTTGTTGGCCACGACGGGCACCGCGACGGCGACGCACCGGTCGTAGAGCTCGGCCAGCTCCGAGACGCCGGGCGTCGGCGCGACCTCCAGGTTCGCGGGACGCGCCCCGTCGATCCGGACCCGCGCGGGTGCGGCGACGATGCGCACATCGAGCTCGGGCACGAGCGCCGCGGCGCGGGCGAGCGCCGTCCAGTCGCGCTCCCAGTCGTTGCCCGGGGCGATGACGAGCGGGCGAGGCGAGTCACGCGACGAGTCGGGCGCGGCGGCGGGCGTCGCGCGATCGTCGTTGACCCCGAAGGGGATGCGCAGCACGCGCCGGCCGGGCATCAGCTGTCGCGCCGCCTCCGCGTTGACCGTGCTGAGCGTCGTCTGCACGGCCGCCTCGGCGAGCAGCCACCGGACCAGGGCGCGGCGTACGGGGTTCCGGAGCGTGCCGCGGTCGTAGAGCCAGACGGATTGCGCCAGCAGCAGCGGGTGCGGACGTCGCCGCAGTCGCGCGATCTTCAACAGCAGGGCGACCGCGAGGTGCTCCCGCTCGGTGTGGGTCCACACGACGTCGCAGTCGAGGATGCCGTCGCGGTTGCGCCACGCGTGGATCAGGTCGAAGCCGAGGACTCGGGCGAAGGCCTTCCGGGCGAGCCGCCCCCAGCGGGTCTCACGCGCGTCGGCGCTGAAGCGCAGCCGCACCGCCGCCGAGGCCTCGCCGTAGCTGTAGGGGGTGCGCTCCCACGCCCGCCCGTCGTCGAAACGGGCGGTCCACGCGTCGAGCGACTGCCCCTGATCGAGGTGGACGGTCACGCGCGGGCGTGGATGCCGATCACTCATGGAATCAAACATATAGGACGAGAGACCGGAGTCTCAGGCGACCGGATTCAGAAACCCACCCGAATCACCTCGAGCGTCGTCCGCGTCACCCCGCCTTCTGTGCGCTCGACCCGGATCGGCATCCCCGGCAGGTCGACCGCGAACCAGAACACCAGCGTCGCCTCTCCGCGTCGCACCGTGTAGCGCAGGCAGCGGCGCTGCTCCAGCGGTCCGAGCAACTCGCAGCGGTCGATCCTGGTGTGCTCCACCGGGAAGGCGGCGTGCTCCTGCAGCTCCAGCCACGTCGACCGTTCGCGCTCGACCGGCCCGGAGGGCTTCCCGGTCTCATCGAGCGGGGTGTCCTCGATCCAGGCGCCGTCGTCATCCCCTTCGGCGAAGCGGATGGCGGTCAGGCCATCGGGCGTCCGGACGATCGACACCCGACCGGCGGGGCAGCCGGCGCGGATCTCCGCGGCGCTGAACGGCGTCGGCGCGAGCCCGGGCGCGAGGACGTGCGGATCGGGGGCGGTCATGGGTCAGGAGTATCACACGGCGACGCCCGGGGTCTGATTGACTGAACCGGTGTTCCCCTACGAGCGCCTCCGCCGCCGGCCCGACGTCGAGGCGCCCAATCTCTTCGCGTCGGACGCCGCCGACCGGCTCATCGCCGACCTCGCCGGCGACGACGTCCTCCGGGACGGCCTGGTCGTCGTCGGCGACGCCTACGGAGCGCTCACCCTCGCCGCGGCGGCTCGCGGCGCCCGCAGCATCCGGGTCCACCAGGACCCGCTGACCGCCGAGCGGGCGCTCGACGCCAACGCCGACGAGCTCGGACTGGCCGGCTCCTACGAGCACCGGCCGCTCGACGGCTCCCTCGTGGCCGGAGCCCGGACGGTGCTGCTGCGGCTGCCGCGGAGCCTGGAGGCGCTGGCGGAGATCGCCGCGCTGACCGCCGAGCACGCGCATCCGGAGGTCGTCGTCTACGCGGGCGGGATGCTCAAGCACATGACCACCGCGATGAACAGCGTGCTGGGGGAGGTGTTCGGCGACGTGCAGGCGTCGCTCGCCCGGCAAAAGGCGCGCGTGCTCACGGCCCGCACGCCCGAGCCGGCGGCGGCCACCGCGCTCGACCGCTGGCCCGATCGGGCGTTCGACGCGGAGACCGGGCTCCACGTCTGCGCCCACGGCGCGGCGTTCGCGGGTGCGACCGTCGACATCGGAACGCGATTCCTGCTGACCGTGCTCGGCGACGCCGCGCCTGACGCCCGGACCGCGATCGACCTCGGCTGCGGCACCGGGGTGCTGGCCTCCGCGCTCGCCACGGCCCGGCCGGAGATCCGCGTGATCGCCACCGACCAGTCCGCGGCCGCGGTCGCGTCGGCCCGGGCGACGGCCGCCGCGAACGGGGTGGCCGAGCGGGTGGAGGTCGTGCGCGACGACGGGCTCGCCTCCCAGCCGGACGAGTCGGCCGACCTCATCGTGCTCAACCCGCCGTTCCACATCGGCGGCGCGGTCCACACCGGGATCGCGCACCGGATGTTCGCCGACGCCGGCCGGGTGCTGGCGCCGGGCGGCGAGCTGTGGACCGTGTGGAACTCGCACCTGGGCTACCGTCCCGCCCTGGAGCGCGCGGTCGGCCCGACCCGCCAGATCGCCCGCAACCCGAAGTTCACCGTCACGGCCTCCACCGCGAAGGGCGCGTGAACGCCCCTCAACCGTGCTTTCGCGGGCGTTTGCGTGCCCTTCGGCGCGGGCGCCGCGCCCTGTGCGTGGGCTATGGGACGCTTCCGGGCTTCTCACACTGACCGCGGTGGTCGCAGCGCAGCCATAGCGCGGCCGTTCTACGGTCGAGGAAGGAGAGGAGGACGCTGTGACCTCTCTCCCGCGCCGCCCGCGTCTGCTGGGCCGCCACGCCCTGCGCTCGCTGTGGGGCTCCCCGGTGCTCGGGATGCCGGTCGAAGCCCACGAGGTGCGGACGGCGCGCCTGCTGCTGCGGCCCTATCGCGCGAGCGACGCCGCGGACTGGCGCCGCATCGAGGACGACGAGGAGGTGCGCCGCGGCCTGGACTGGCCGCTCCGCACCGCGCGCCAAGCGCACGATCACCTGCTCGCCCGCACGGCGCACACCGAGCTCGCCGGCGCCGGCGACCTCCTGGTGCTCGCGGTCGAGCGTCACGGGCGCGTGATCGGCGACGTGTCGCTGCACCTGCGCACCGTCGCGCCGGAGACCCGGGTCGCCGAGATGGGCTGGCTGCAGCTCACCGCCGAGGGAGGCCACGGCTACGCGACGGAGGCCGCCCGCGCGATGCTCGACCTCGCGTTCGGCGAGCTGCGCGCGTGCCTGGTGACCGCGGTGGTCGACCGGTCCAACGTGTCGTCGGCGCGGCTGGCCCTCCGGCTGGGGTTCCGCCTCGCGGGCGGGACCGTGCAGCGGATCACCTTCGTGCTGTCGGAGGCCGACTACGCGGCCGAACGCGCGGCCCAGCCGTCACGCGGGGCCGTCGAGACCCCGCCGTTCGGGACGAAAAGTGTCGATAATCTCTGAGTAGGCCCTCAACCGCCTCGGTTTCCGTCTGTTTCCATCAAATTCACGACCGATTTCGTGGCGAAAAGGCTTGTCCTGGGGTCCTGGAATTGCTAACGTCCCCCTGTCGCATACGCGACCCTAGCCAGGGAGAGCAATGACGCAGGAAGATTCCCGGCCGGATTCCGTAGCACTCGGCAACGGAGCCGACCCTCGCGGGGGCGAAGACAAGCACGCACTGCAGGCGGACGGGGTGAGCGCCGCCGGCTCCATCGTGATGGCCGTGGCGGGCAGCGCGCCCGCGTACTCCATCGCAGCCACCACCGCGACGCTCGTGGGCGCCGCAGCCCTCGGCGCGCCCGCCGCACTGCTCTGGTGCGGCATCCCGATGCTCGGCATCGCGTGGGCGTTCCTCTATCTCGGTCGCGCCGACGTGAACGCCGGGGCCACCTACTCGTGGGTCGCCCGGGCCCTCCACCCCATCCTCGGCTTCCTGTCGGGCTGGGCGCTGGTCATCTCGGCGACGATCTTCATGGTCGCGGGAGCCCTCCCGGCCGGCGCGATGACGGTGACGCTGTTCGCGCCCGACCAGGCCAACAACGCCTGGCTGATCACCGGCGTCGGGGCGATCTGGTTCCTCGTGATGGCGGCGTGCGTGCTGTTCGGCGTGCACGTGACCGCCCGCGCGCAGTGGATCATGTCGCTCATCGAGGTGGGCATCCTGATCCTCTTCGCCGTGCTGATGATCGTGCGCGCCGCGACCAGCAGCCACGCCGGCCCGAACTTCTCGTGGGACTGGCTGGGCTTCAGCCACTTGACCGGCCAGGGCGTCTTCGTCTCGGCCGCCCTGATCGCCGCCTTCTACTACTGGGGCTGGGACGTCTCCTCGAACCTGAACGAGGAGACCAAGGACGGCCACAAGAACGCGGGCTCCGCCGGCATCATCGGCATCGTCATCGTGTTCCTGCTGTTCGAGATCTTCACGATCGCGACGCTGGTCATGCTGCCGTCGAAGACCATCGAGAACAACAGCGCGAACATCCTGTCGGTCCTCGGCGACGCGGTGTGGCCGGGCATCGGCGGCAAGATCCTCGTGGTCGCTGTCGCGCTGTCCACAATCGCGACGCTGGAGACCACGCTCATCCAGGTGACCCGCACGCTGTTCGCCATGGGCCGCGACCACACGATCCCGAAGGCGTTCGGCCGCATCCACCCGCGCTGGAAGACCCCGGCCTTCGCGACCCTGATCGTCGTCGGCGTCTCGATCATCCTGTTCATCGGCTCGAACCTGCTGGGCACGGTCGGCGACATCATGACCAACGCCATCGCGTCGATCGGCATGCAGATCGCGTTCTACTACACGCTGGCCGGGCTCGCGGTGGTCGTCGCCTACCGCCGGGTGCTGTTCAGATCGGTGAAGAACTTCCTGTTGATCTTCCTCTGGCCGCTGGCGGGAGCGATCTTCATGGGCGTGATCTTCGTGATGGGCATCACGCAGAACGACCCGATCGTGAACGTCCTCGGCGTCGGCCTGATCGCGGTAGGCATCATCCCGCTGGTGCTCTTCTACAAGAAGGGCAAGGCCTACTACACGCGGCGTCCGCTCGAGCTCCCCGCTGAGCTCGACGCGAAGGCCCCGGCGAACATCGACGACAGGGACCCGGCCGCGCTCTGACCCGAGCCCAACGCGGCCCTGCCCGACCCGACGCGACCGCCGAGCATCCTCCCAACCCCGGGGTGCTCGGCGGTGGCGTCCGTACGTGGGGCGGGTTCTTCGACGCCGCGTAGAGTGGAGGCATGAGTTCGCGCGGAGCACGGGTCGCCCGCGGCTTCGCGGCCGCCGGTGTCGCGACGCTCGTCGCCGCGCTGTTCCACATGGCGGGAGGCGGGGAGGCGCCCAGCGCGCTCGCCCTCACCCTCAGCCTGGTCTTCTCGTCGCTGGCGAGCATCGTCCTCGTCGGCAAGCGCGCGGCGCCCTGGCGGGTGACGCTGTCCGTGGCGGTCAGCCAGTTCCTGTTCCACGCGCTGTTCACCCTGAGCCCGTCGGCGAGCTTCAGCGGGATGCCGATGGGCGGCCACCTCCACGCCGGGATGCACCTGACGCTGGTGCCCGGGGCGCCCGCTGCCGTGGACGCGGTGACGGCAGGCCCGACCTTCCTGGGAGCGGACGTCTGGATGTGGCTCGCCCACGCCGCGGCCGCCGCCCTGACGATCGCGGTGCTGCTTCACGGTGAGCGCACGCTGCTCGCCGTCGCGCGGTTCGCATTCTTCACGCTGTGCCGGTTCGTCGACCGCGTCACCGCAGTGACGCCGGTGGCGCCGAGCCGCGTCTCGACGCCGGTCGACACCGTCCCGGCGACCCTGCACGGGCTGCAGGCGCTGATCGGGGCGCTGCGCCACCGGGGGCCGCCGCGGGTCGTCGTCCCGGCCGGCTGAACGCTCACGCTCGTCGCCGTCCGGGGAAGGCACCCCACATCCTCCCCACCCGGCCGCCCCGTGCGGCCGAGAAATCGGACGAACCCATGAACAGCACTTCCGTGCGCACCCACGCGCGCATCCGCACCTCCCGCACCCGCACGCTGGGCCTCGCCGGCGCCGCCTCGGTCGCCGCCATCGCCCTCGCGCTCTCCGCCCCGCTCGCGGCCAGCGCCCACGTCACCGTCGGCCCGAACCAGGCCGCGCCGGGCAGCTACGCGACGCTCACCTTCAAGGTCCCGACCGAGTCGGCGACCGCAGGTACCGTCAAGCTGGAGGTCGACCTCCCGACCGACACGCCCCTCGGCTCCGTCTCGTACCAGCCGATCGCAGGCTGGAGCACGCAGGTCGTGAACGAGAAGCTCTCCAAGCCCATCAAGACCGACGACGGGACCGTGACCGAGGCGCCGGTCAAGGTGATCTGGACGGCCGCCTCGGGCGTCCAGGTCGCGCCTGGCCAGTTCCAGCAGTTCGTGATCTCGGCGGGAGCGATGCCCGACACCGGGAACATCGTCCTGCCGACCCACCAGTACTACTCGGACGGCACGGTCGTGAACTGGGACGAGAAGACGCCGGCCTCCGGAGCCGAGCCGGAGCACCCCGCGCCGACCGTCTACATCAACGACGCGCCTCCGGCCGTGGGTGGCTCGTCGAGCGTGCTGGCCACATCCGGTGCGACCTCGCCGACGACCGCGGCAGCATCGCCGGGCGCAGCGGCGGTCGCGATCGGGCTCGGGATCGGCGGACTCGCGCTGGGCGCGATCGCGCTCGTCGTCGCGGTGTTCGCGGCGACCAGACGTCCGCGCACGGCGCCGGCGACCTCCTCGACCTCAACGGAGAAGTGACATGACGAGAATGACGACCCGCGTGCTCGCCGGGGCCGGCCTCCTGGCGGCGGTCGCGCTGGCATTGACGCCCACCGTCGCCGCGAGCGCGCACGACTACCTCGTGCAGACCTCGCCGGCGAGCGGCGCCACGCAGACCGAGCAACTGGACCAGGTGAAGCTGACGTTCAACGACCGCGTGCTCGACCTGGGCGGAGATGGTTCGTCGGCGATCCTCCGCGTCACCGACGCGTCTGGCAAGCATTTCGAGACCGGATGCCCGACCATCCTCGACACGACCGTCTCCGCTCCGACCGCGCTCGGCGCCGCGGGCGCCTACACGGTCGACTGGCAGGTCGTCTCGGCGGACGGCCACACGGTCTCCGGCTCTTACGGCTTCACCTACAAGCCGCCGGCGGGAACCGCGGCGGTGCCCGGCACCACCGCCCCCGGCTGCACGAGCTCGAAGGCGACCCCCGGCGCGGCGCCCGCCCCGTCCTCGACCGCCTCGACCGCCGTGCCCACCAAAGCGTCCTCGGACGGCAACCTCGGCCTGGTCATCGGCATCGCGATCGGCATCGTCGCCCTGGCCCTGATCGGAGTCGTCATCCTCCTCCTCACGCGCCGCAAGCCGCCGACGGAGTCCTGACCACCGCCGAGGGGCACGTAAACGCCCTCAAAACACCGTTTTAGGGGCGTTTACGTGCCCCTCGGCAGATCAGGAGCGGGGGTGCTCGGCGCGCGCGTCGTCGCGGGTGCGCTTGCGCGTGCTGGGGGCGTCCAGCAGGGAGAGCCAGAACAGCAGGCCGAGCAGGCCGAAGATCAGCAGAGCCAGTGCCAGGTCGGTCCACTCGAACGGGATGAACGTGCCGTCGATCGACATCACCAGCACCAGCTCGACGATGCCGAACACGATGAAGAACAGGGCGAGCAGCGTGCGGGTCAGCCGGATGCGCCCGCGCCGGTGCACCTCCACGCGGCGCAGCTCGACCATGAGGGTCAGCAGCAGCAGCGGGAGGACCTGGGCGAGCGTGGCGGCCGTCGTGCCGTCGAGCAGTACCACTCGCGCGTCCAACGGGTCGATCATGTGAGTCAGGGTAGTCGCATCGGAATACCCCTGGCGGAACCAAAGTTGAGCCTATTAGACTCAACTTTGTCACAGGACTTCGAAAGGAAACCCAACAGCATGGCGAACATGCAGGGCGCCCCCTCCACGCAGGAGGACGCGAAGAGCGCGCTCGAACAGTACGGCATCAACCTCACCGAGATCGCCAAGAGCGGCAAGCTCGACCCGGTCATCGGGCGGGACGCCGAGATCCGCCGCGTCAGCCAGGTGCTGACCCGGCGCACCAAGAACAACCCGGTGCTCATCGGCGAGCCCGGCGTCGGCAAGACGGCCGTCGTGGAGGGGCTGGCCCAGCGCATCGTCGCGGGCGACGTCGCCGACTCGCTCAAGGGCAAGCAGCTGGTCACCCTCGACCTGTCCGCCCTCGTCGCGGGCGCGATGTACCGCGGCCAGTTCGAGGAGCGGCTGAAGGCCGTCCTCAAGGAGATCAACGACGCCGAGGGCGAGATCATCACCTTCGTGGACGAGCTGCACATCCTGATGGGAGCCGGCGGCGGGGAGGGCTCGGTCGCGGCCTCCAACATGCTGAAGCCGATGCTGGCCCGCGGCGAGCTGCGGCTCATCGGCGCGACCACGCTCAACGAGTACCGCGAGTTCATCGAGAAGGACGCCGCCCTGGAGCGCCGCTTCCAGCAGGTGTACGTCGGCGAGCCCAGCGTGGAGGACACGGTCGCCATCCTGCGCGGGCTGAAGGGCCGCTACGAGGCGCACCACGGCGTCACCATCGAGGACTCCGCCCTGGTCGCCGCGGCCTCCCTCTCCAACCGCTACATCACCGCGCGGCAGCTGCCGGACAAGGCGATCGACCTGATCGACGAGGCCGCCAGCCGGCTCAAGATGGAGATTGACTCCGCCCCGGTGGAGATCGACACCCTGCAGCGCCAGGTCGAGCGCATGAAGCTCGAGGAGTTCGCGCTCAAGAAGGAGAAGGACGACGCCAGCAAGGACCGCCTGGCGCAGCTCCGCGAGCGCCTCCACGAGCAGGAGGACACCCTCGAAGAGCTCCAGGAGCGCTGGCGCGCCGAGAAGGCCGCGCTCAACCGGGTCGGCGAACTGCGCTCGCAGCTGGAGGAGGCCAAGACCAGCCGCGACCTCGCCCTCCGCGACGGCCGATACCAGGAGGCCTCCCGCATCGAGTACGAGACCATCCCCAACATCGAGCGCGAGCTGGCGGAGGCCGAGCAGGCCGAGCACAGCCACCCCCGCATGGTGAACGAGCAGGTCACCGCCGACGACATCGCAGCGGTCGTGGCCGCGTGGACGGGCATCCCGGTCGACCGGCTCACCCAGGGCGAGACCGAGAAGCTGCTGAACCTGGAGCACGAGCTCGGCCGGCGCATCATCGGCCAGAGGAAGGCCGTGCAGGCGGTCGCCGACGCGGTCCGGCGCACCAGGGCGGGCATCTCCGACCCCGGGCGCCCGACCGGATCGTTCCTGTTCCTCGGTCCGACCGGCGTCGGCAAGACCGAGCTGGCGAAGGCGCTCGCCGCGTTCCTCTTCGACGACGAGAAGGCGATGGTGCGCATCGACATGAGTGAGTACGGGGAGAAGTTCTCCGTCTCGCGGCTCGTCGGCGCCCCTCCCGGGTATGTCGGTTACGAGCAGGGCGGCCAGCTGACGGAGGCCGTGCGGCGTCGCCCGTACTCGGTCATCCTGCTGGACGAGGTCGAGAAGGCGCACCCCGAGGTCTTCGACGTGCTGCTGCAGGTGCTCGACGACGGCCGCCTCACCGACGGCCAGGGCCGCACGGTCGACTTCCGCAACGCGATCCTGATCCTGACCTCCAACCTCGGCAGCCAGCATCTGGTCGACCCGACGCTGGACGAGACCGAGCGCGAGGAGGCCGTGCTGCAGATGGTCCGGCAGGCGTTCAAGCCGGAGTTCGTCAACCGGCTGGACGACATCGTCGTGTTCTCCGCGCTCAGCCAGGAGGAGCTCGGCGAGATCGTGGAGCTCAACATCGACCGCCTGATGCGGCGGCTCGAGGAGCGCCGGCTGGAGCTGGCGGTCACCCCGGACGCCCGGCGCGGGCTGGCCGAGCGCGGCTACGACCCGATCTACGGGGCGCGCCCGCTGCGCCGGCTGATGCAGCGCGAGATCGAGGACCGGCTGGCCACCGAGCTGCTCGCGGGCGAGATCCGCGACGGCGACACGGTGCGCGTCGACCTCGACCCGTCCGGCGAGCGGCTCACTGTCGCCCCGGTGCGCGAGGAGGTCTAGGACGTGCGGGGGCCGGCCGTCAGCGGTCGGCCTCCGTCGCCATCAGCAGGTAGCCGAACTGCTCGGCGACGACCGAGAAGCCGTGCCGCTCGTACAGTCGCTGGGCGCCGAGGTTCTGCTCCCAGACCGTGACCGTGAGCCGGTGGTGCGAGGCGAGGAGCCCGGACAGCACCGCGGAGCCGATGCCGCGGCCCCGGCGTCCGGCGACGACGGCGAGGTCCACGAGGTGCGTGCGGCCGTCCTCGTGGTGCAGCGTGAGGGTTCCGACAGGTTCGCCGTCCTCCAGGACGATGGCGGTCTCGGCGTCGGGATAGCGGTCGCGCCGGTCGGCGGAGTGCGCGCGGTACTTGACGCCCAGCGACGGGTCGGGGACGGCGGCGCCCGTGCCGGGATCGCCGTGGCGGACGTCCCGGAACACGCGCCGGAGGAACGGCTCGTCGGCGGCGGTCGCGGGCCTCGACGTCACTGCGCCAGGGCGGACGGCGGAGGGCATGCCGGCCTCGCTGGTCTCCAGCGGGTCGCCGGTCTCCCGTGCTTCGACCGGCCGCAGCCGGACGGTCCGCGGTTCTACGACGTTCAGCTCGGTCACTCCGAGCACGACCGCGCGCAGCGCCGTCGCGGCACGTCGCGAAACGTCGGGCACAGGCGGGTCCTTCCTCGGCTCGCACGCGGGATTCCGCGGAGCACGGATGCGAGCTTAGGGCATCCACCGCCCCGTCCTCTGGCCCGCAGAGAGGGGCCATACACCTGCCGCGCGTAGGCTGGAGGGCATGCTTGCGACCATCATCCACGGAGAGCGCGACGTGCGCCTCGAAGAAGTCCCCGACCCCGTCCTCTCGACCGGCGGAGACGCCATCGTGCGCGTCGTGGCGGCGTGCGTCTGCGGTTCCGACCTGTGGCCGTACCGCGGCGTGACGCCGACGGCCTCCCCGCGCCGCATCGGCCACGAGTTCGTCGGCGTCGTGGAGGAGGTCGGCCCCGAGGTGTCGACCATCGCCGTCGGCGACTTCGTGATCGCCCCGTTCTACGACTGCGACATGACCTGCGAGAACTGCAAGAACGGTGTCAGCACCTCCTGCCTGCACGGCGGCTGGTGGGGCGCCGACGACAAGGTCGGCGGCTTCGCCGACGGCGGCCAGGGCCAGAAGGTGCGCGTGCCGCACGCCGACGGCTCGCTCGTCGCGACGCCGGAGTACCCGCGCGCGGAGCTCATCCCGAGCCTCCTGACCCTGTCGGACGTGATGGGCACCGGTCACCACGCCGCCGTCTCCGCCGGCGTCACCGAGGGCAGCACCGTCGTCGTGGTCGGCGACGGCGCGGTCGGCCTGTGCGCGGTGCTCGCGTCCAAGCGGCTCGGCGCGTCCCGCATCGTCGCCATGTCGCGGCACGAGTCGCGCCAGGCGCTGGCCCGCGAGTTCGGTGCGACCGACATCGTCGCCGAGCGCGGCGAGGAGGGCATCGCGGCGGTCAAGGACCTCTTCGACGGCATCGGCCCGGACTGCGTGCTGGAGGCCGTCGGCACCAAGGAGTCGATGGACCAGGCCATCCGGTCCGCGCGTCCCGGCGGGATGGTCGGTTACGTCGGCGTCCCGAACGGCGGCGCAGAGCTGCCCATCCGCACACTGTTCAACACGAACGTCGGCGTGAACGGCGGCGTCGCCCCGGTGCGCAACTACGTGGAGGAGCTGCTGCAGGACGTCTGGTCGGGCGCGATCGAGCCGGGCAAGGTCTTCGACCTGGAGGTGCCGCTGGAGGACATCGCCGAGGCCTACGCCGCGATGGACGAGCGCCGCGCGATCAAGACCCTGGTGCGGCCGTAACGGATCCGAATGCGAAGAAGGGCACGTCGCGAACGCGACGTGCCCTTCTCCGTGTGTTGCGGGGGTTTCCGGGTACGGGGGTTTCCGGTCTGCGGGGCGGGAGGCCTCAGGAGTTGACGAGCACGACCTCGTCCAGCGCGTTGCGGGTGCGCGGGGCGAGCTCGCGCTCGCGCAGCGGCTCGGGCAGCGCGTCCACGTCGCCGAGCATGCCGACGGCGGTCACGGAGACCGGCACGAAGCGCTCCTCGACGTCGAACGCGGCACGGATCCCCGCCGGGTCGAAGCCGCCCATCTGGTGGGTGTGCAGGCCGTCGTGGTGGGCCTGGACGCTCAGGTGCGCGACGGCCTGGCCGACGTCGTAGGTGGCCCAGCGACGCTCGTTGCCCTCCGCGTCGACGACCTCGGCGAGGGCGACGACGAGCGCGCCGGCCGCGCCGGCCCACATCTGGTTGAAGCCCATCAGGTTGGCGACGATCGCGTCGAAGGCCTCGGTGCCGCGCCGGGCGACGATGAAGCGCCACGGCTGGGAGTTGTTGGCGGACGGCGACCAGCGCGCGGCCTCGAGGGCGGCGGTCAGCTTGTCCTCGTCGATGACGGCCTCGGTGTCGAAGGCGCGCGGGCTCCAGCGCTCGGCGAGCGCGGGCAGCAGCGGGAAGGACGTGTCGGCGGTGCGGGTGACGGTGTCGGTCAGCGACATGGGATGGGACTCCTCGACGGTGGAAACAGGGTGACGAGGCTCCATTGCCCAGCTATATCCATGTGAACACATGGAGCTGGGAGAGTATTCCGGAATTTTGGTGACGTGTCTCCTTGGGGATGCCGGACGCCCTACAGCCAGTCCTTCCGCTTGAACGTCAGGTACAGCCCGCCGCAGCCCACGACCATGAGCAGCGTCGACATCCACAGGCCGCCCATCGTGTTGAAGCCCGGGTACGGCAGGTTCTGGCCGTAGAAGCCGGTCACCGCCGCCGGGACCGCGATGATCGCCGCCCAGCTGGTCACCTTCTTCATGATGACGTTGAGGCGGTTGCCCTCCATCGCGATCTGCGTGTCGGACAGCGCGGTTACCAGGTCGCGCAGCGAGTCCGCCCACTCCACGTGGTGCACGCCGCGGTCGTAGAGGCCCTGGAAGAGCGGGAACAGCGCCGGGCTGACGCAGTCGGCCTCGCGGCGGAGCAGGGCGTCAACGGCGTCGCGGAGCGGGAGGAGGCAGCGGCGCAGGCGGGAGGCCGACTTGCGCAGCTGATAGACGCGGTTCTGGATGATGGCCGGCTTGGCACCGGGGGCCAGGAGCACGTCCTCGATGTCGTCCAGCTCGTCGTCGAGCGCGTTGAGGGCGGCGCCGGCCTCGCCGAGCAGCTCGTCCAGCACGATCCACAGCAGCCAGCCGACGCCCTGGTCGCGGTGCCGCTTCTCGGTGGCGAGCCGGGCGCGCAGCGGCTCGAAGTCGAAGTCGCCGTCGTGGTCGAGGATCAGCAGCCGCGGCAGCACGTAGATGTGCAGGTCCGCGACGACCAGCTGGAACGTCGGCTCCTCCAGCTGCACCCGGTGAGTGGACAGGCGGACGTGCTCGCCGGCGACCATGGGCATGTGCCCGGTGGAGGCCGACGCCGGCGGGTGGATGATGTCGTCGGCGCCGAGCCGGTCGGCCAGCTCGGCGAGCTGCAGGCGGTCGGGGTCCCGGATCTCCAGGTAGCCGAACGCGGTGCTCGTCTGGAGCACGTCCAGCACCTCGGCGAGGGAGCCGACGTCGGTGCGCTGGTCCCCGTCGAAGAGCGACCCCCGGAGCTGGAGCGACTCCTGAACCTGTTGCGACACGCGACCTCCTCGTAGGCTGACGCTCCAACCTACGACCTCCCCGCTGAGTCGCCGCCGGTTGACCGTGATGGAGTTCTCAGGAAGTGGTGACGGCACGGCCCCAGTTGTGGTGGCACTTCCCGGCCGCCGGGCCGCTGCCTAGGCTGAGCGCACACACCTGCAGAGGAGGCCGTCATGCCCGACGGATTCGACCCCACCGTCCCGCCGTCCGGCGCGGGCTGCGCCGACTGCGACGCGTCCGGAGGGTGGTGGGTGCATCTCCGCCGCTGCGCCGAGTGCGGGCACGTGGGGTGCTGCGACTCCTCGCTGTCCCGGCATGCCCGCGCGCATGCCGCGGCGACGGGGCATCCGGTCGCGCAGAGCTTCGAGCCGGGGGAGGACTGGTTCTGGGATTACGCACTCGACGCCTACGTCGAGGGGCCGCTGCTCGCGCCGCCGGACAGCCATCCCGCGACGCAGACCACCCCGGGGCCGGCCGAGCGTGTGCCGGCCGATTGGCAGGAGGTCCTGGCCGCGCGCGGCTGAACGCGACGGAATGGACTGAGCTCAGGGCACCAGATCCTGGTACTGCGGCAGTGACCCGTCCAGCACCGGCACATCCAGCGTCTCCGTCACCGTGCTGGTCTGGAACGTCACCGGCTCCAGCGCGCCCGGCTTGGCGTCCAGGCCGTCGAACGTGACGGACTGGCCGTCGGAGGTGCCGAGCTGCACCGACTCGGCGGGCTTCACGGTGACCGTCTCGGACCCGGCCGACGTGACGATGCGCACCTCCTCGCTCGACTCGCCCTGGTTGACGAGGGTCGCGACGAGACTCGCGGGGGAGGACGACTGCGCCGTGAGCAGCACCGCGTTGCCGATGAAGGCTGGGGAATTGCATCTGATGCAGGATTCAGGGATTCGAGACCGGCCGAGGCTGCGTCGCCTCGGGCCCTGTGGTCGCTGCGTAGAAACGCCACATGAGGTGCTGCGGTGCGGAAACGAGGAGCGAACCTCACCCCGGATCGTGCATCTGATGAATGATATCATCATCGGGTGTCGGTGCGAGGTGCGGATGGTCCCGAGGAGGAGCGGTCGGTGCGCGTTGCTCAAGGCAGCCCAGCGGCGCGGCTGCTCACACCGGGCGTGGCGCTGTTCGCCGCCGAGGAGACCGTGCTCGCGGCGATGCTGGAGGGCTGGGAGCTGCAGCAGCGGTCCCGAATGCTGTCGGGGTTGACGATCGAGCGTCGGCTGTTGACGGTTCGCCGGTTCGCGTCGTTCACGAACGACTACCCGTGGCACTGGACGCCGGGCGATGTCGAGGCGTGGACGGCGGAGATGGTCTCGGCGGGGATGGCGCACTCGACGGTGCGGAACTACCAGATGGCGGTGTCGCTGTTCTGCGGCTACCTCTCCGATCCCCGTTATCAGTGGCACGAGGTCTGCGAACGGCACTTCGGAGACGTGCCGGTGCAGGTGTTCCACGAGTGGAACACGGTGATCCATCGCAGCGACTACGAGGGGCGGCCGGGCAACCGGCCGCTGTCGCGCGACGAGCTCCAAGCGTTCTTCGACTATTGCGACCAGCGCGTCTCCCAGGTGCAGTCGACGGGCCGCAAGGGCTGGCTGGCGGCGTTCCGCGACGCGACACTGTTCAAGACGATCTACGCCTGGGGTCTGCGCCGGCGGGAAGCCTCCAAGTTGGAGACGGTTGACTGGTCGGGCAACGCTGCGGCTATCGGGTTCGGCCGATACGGGGCGCTGGCCGTCCGCTACGGCAAAGCACTGCGCGGCAGCCCGCCCAGGCGTCGCACCGTTCTGACCACGATGGGGTGGGCGGCCGAGGCCGTCGCGGAGTGGACGGAGGAGCTTCGCCCGCTCTACGACGCGACAGGCACGGCGTTGTGGCCGACTGAGCGGCGCGCCCGCGTCAGCGCGGATGCGATCTCGCGACGGTTCGCCGAGTACCGGGACGCGATCGGTCTGGACCGGAACCTCGGCCCGCACTGCCTGCGCCACTCGTATGCGACGCATCTGCTCGAAGACGGCTTCGACCACTTGTTCGTGCAGCAGCAGCTCGGCCATTCCTGGGGCTCGACGACCGCGATCTACACGACCGTCGGCGCCGACTACAAGAACAAGGCGCTGCGCCGAGCCCTCGACCGCGCCTTCCAGCCCGAGACCGAGTGAGACCCCGAGGAGGAACACGATGGCACGCACACCCCAGCCCCGCCTGGGATACCGATGGCACCTGCGACGGCTGATGGCCGCCCAGGAGATGTTCGCCACCACGACACTGGTTCCGCTGCTCGCCGAGCGCGGCATCGTCCTGTCTGAAGCGCAGGTATATCGGCTCGTCACCGGCACCCCCGAGCGGTTGAGCCTGCGCACTCTGACCGCGCTCTGCGACATCCTCGGCTGCACCCCGAACGACCTCATCGAGCCCGTCGCCGAGACCGCAGCCGTCAAAGCTACCGGCACCACCGGGAAACCCACTGCCGTCTCGGCCACGGCGAAGACCCGCACCCCGCGGCGCGCGGATATCACCCGCAGCAAGTGACGGGACAAACCTGTCAGCTCTGCGACCGCGCCGCGATGCCCGGCCGTGGGCTCTGCTCGCGTTGCAGCAAGGGCGTCGGTCGAGTGCGCGGCGACTGCTCCCGCTGCGAGAAACCGGATCGGCTGCTCGACTTCGAGGGCCGCTGCCGATGGTGTCGTGAACGAGCCAGGAAACACTGCCAGGACTGCAGCCGCAGTGACGTCCTCCTCGTCGGCATCGACGGGAACCGTGTCTGCAATCCCTGCGCGCTGCGGCGGCACCTTGACCGCGTGCTCACCGGAGACGGCGTGCTCGCCCCGCTGCACGCGTCGGTCCTCGCCGCGGAACCCCTCACGACCCGCCGCTGGCTGACCCGCACCCGCGACCTGCTGCGCGACCTCGACACCGGCCGCATCCCGCTCAGCCACGACACCCTCGACCGGTTCCCGCAACGCCGAGCAGCCGAGCATCTGCGCGCGCTGCTGATCGCCGCTGGGCTCCTCGAGCCGGACCCTCATCGAAGCCTGCGCCGCCTCGAAGCCCGCGTCCTGGATCTGACCGCACCGCTGGATCACGAGCACCGGCAGCTCGCGACGCGCTGGCTCAACTGGAAAGTCCTGCCACGGCTGCGGACTCTGGACGAGCAACAGCGCGTCGACATCAGCGCGCGCAACGCTACCCGCCAGATCGAACAGGTCGTCGCCTTCCTCGCTGGACTGCAAGACGTCGACCGGCATCTGGACGAGGCAACCCAGCACGATATCGATTCGTGGTTCGCGGGCCCCGGCGCCATCCGACACGTCGTCCGCCCGTTCCTCACCTGGGCACGCCAGAACCGTCAGCTGCCCCGAGAGATCGAGCTCCCGCCCACCTACGTCGGACAGCCCGTCACCCCGATGGACACCGAACAGCGTTGGCAGATCGCCCGGCGACTGATCACCGACGACACCCTCGATCCCGCCGACCGGATCGCCGCCGCGCTCATCGTGCTCTACGCGCAACCGGTGAACCGGGTCGTTGCGCTCACGACCGACGACGTGACCGTCACCGAGACCGGCACGAACCTCGCCCTCGGCACTGACGCGCTCGAACTGCCCGAGCCGTTCGCGACCGTGATCCGCCAACTCCCGGTCCGCCGCCGCGCCGGCACGGCCGAGCAGCTCCCGACCCGATGGCTGTTCCCCGGAAACCACGCCGGCACCCACATCACCCAGAACGCTCTAGCGAACCGGCTGCGCCGAACACTCGACATCCAGCCGAGGCAACTGCGCCTGGCCGCAGCCGAGCAGCTCACCCGAGAGATCCCGCCCGCGATGCTCGCCAGCATCCTCGGACTGCGCCCACTCACCATCGTCCGCATCAGCGCGAACGCTGGCGGCTCGTGGGCGAACTACGCCGCCGACCGGCAGACCTGACAGCGAGTATTCACGGGGTTCGAATACGCCAACCCTGCCAGTCAAGATCGGGCCGATGTCGCCGTTCACGCCGTCCGCGGTCTCCTGGATGTATTTGGTGTCCTGTGGGGCGAGCAGATCGCAACCGGTCAGGAGGCCCAGGACGGCCACGCCGACGAGGGCGGCGGCGACGCGGCGACGCGTCCGCACGGCTGGTCCACCGCGTCGTGCGGTGCGGGATGCGAAGCCGGCCTGTGCGCTCACGGCGTCAGCATAGCCCCGCCGGTGACGCTCGCAGTAGGCCCGTCCGGCGAAGCCCGGAGGGCCGGCGAAAGCGCTCTCCCGTGTGAACGCCGTGTGTCGTGCGTGTAAATCTTCGTAACCTCACAGAGAGCGCTTTCCCGCTCCGACCGGGGTACACGGAACGTTCTCTTCGTGCTCCGCCACGCCCGGGATCCGATCCGTCGATCGATCCTCTGATCAGCATTTCGATGCCTCGATCACAGGCCGCCTCGTCGTGTCGGCAAGTCGGCGGACACGTCCCCCGCATGCAGACAGCCCGCGCGCCGTCAAGACCGTTCCACCCCCACTTGCGGGGCGTCGATCCCGCCCCGTACAACTGGGACCACCCGAACCGACCAGATCCCCGCCGACGTGGATGCCATCCCCTTTCAGCACCCCGAGAGGCCTGTCTCGTGTTCATCTTCCTGCTGCAACTCCGGCACATGCTGGGCGGCCACCCCGAGTTCTACCTGTTCGCCATCTACTCCGCCCTGATCTGGGTCATCTGGATCGTCAAGGTCCTGATGTCCCGCCGCTACCGCCCGTACACCGGCGAGTTCCACGGCACGACCAGCGTCGTCGTCCCGGTCGTGGACGAGCCGCTCGACCTGTTCCGCGACGTGCTCGGCCGCATGGTCGAGCAGCGGCCGGGGGAGATCATCGTCGTCATCAACGGCGCCCCCAACCCCGAGCTGGCGGAGGTGTGCGAGGAGTTCGCGCCGCTGGTGCGCTGGGTGCACACGCCCATCCCGGGCAAGCGCAACGCGGTGATGATCGGGACGCGGATGTCCACCGGCGAGATCACCGTCCTGGTCGACTCCGACACCGTCTGGACCCAGGACACCCTGAGCGAGCTGGTCAAGCCGTTCGCCGACCAGCGCGTGGGCGGCGTCACCACGAAGCAGCGCATCCTGGAGCCGGAGCGGAGCTGGATCACCCGCTGGGCGGACTGGCTGGAGAACTCGCGCGCGCTCTACTCGATGCCCGCGCAGAGCGTCGTCGGGCAGATCGGCTGCCTCCCCGGCCGGACCATCGCCTTCCGCCGCTCGATCCTGATGCGGGTCATGGACAAGTTCATGACCGAGAAGTTCCTCGGGGTGTTCCTGGAGGTCTCCGACGACCGCACGCTGACCAACCTGACGCTGAAGGAGGGCTACCGCACCGTCTACCAGCACACCAGCCTCTGCTACACGGACGCCCCGCTGAAGGTGAAGAAGCTGTTCAAGCAGCAGCTCCGCTGGGCGCGCGGCAGCCAGTACAACACGATGCGGATGCTGCCGTGGATGCTCGGCCACGCGCCGATCCTGGCGTTCTTCTTCGTGATGGACATCCTGCTGCCGTTCATCCTCGCCGGCGTGCTGGGCGGCTGGGTGTACCGGTCGATCACCGGCCAGGGCTACAACTTCTACGAGGGCTTCCTGAAGTCTTACGGCATCCAGGGCGGCATCATTACGGTGGTCGCGCTGATGGTCGCGTCGTCCGTGATCAGCATGTCGATCCGGCAGATCCGGCACCTCTCCGAGAAGCCGAGCGACTTCTTCCGCCTGCCGATCTTCATCATCGTCTCGACGTTCTTCCTCATGCCGATCCGGCTGCTCGGCTTCTTCCGGATGGCGCATGCCAGCGGCTGGGGCACCAGGGCCGGGGCGTACGCCGGAGGGCCGGGGGAGATCAGCTCGGACGACGAGATCGCCGCGCTCGGGACGACCACCGCCGAGCGTGTCGACCTACCCGACGCCGTCGGAGGGGTGACCTCCGCGACCGCCCTCGCGATCGCCACGCGCCCCACGACCGCCGTCACCACCCGCGCGCAGGCGAAGACCACCACCAAGAAGACCACCACCAAGAAGACCACCCGGCGCCGGCTGAACCCGCTCGCCGCCATCCCGTACCTGATCGGCATCGCGATCCTGACCCTGGAGGCCCTGTTCCTTGTCTAGCCCGACCTTCACCGGCCGCGTCGCCGGCCGAGCCCACAGCTGGTGGGCCCAGTCCAAGTCCCGCTCGCAGGCCACCCTGGCCGCCTTCCTCGCGCTGGCCATGGTCCTGATCGGCATCTCCGCCTACGTGTGGGTCTCGCCCACTGGGGCTCCGCTGCGCGAGGCGGTCGCCGACGCCACTGAGACCGTGACGCCGTTCGCCACGCAGAACGCGGAGCTCAAGCGCAACCTCGACCGCGCGACGCAGACCATCGCCTCCCAGAAGGGGAAGATGACCGCGATGCAGGCCGAGTCCGTCGCAGCCCAGGCCGGCGCCGCCAAGCAGCTCGCCGTCGCACAGCAGAAGGCGCAGGCCGCGCAGAGCGAACTCGCGAGCGTCAAGGCGCAGCTCGCCGCCGCGCAGGCGAAGTCCGGTAACTCGTCCACTCACTCGTCCACCGGTGCGGGGGCCTCCGGCAAGCCCGCGTCGAGCTCGTCCGGCAGCGCGGACACCCCGGTCACAGCTCCGGCCCGCGCCGACCTCCTGGACCCGTCGACCCGCTACTTCGGCATGTACACCGACCAGGCGCCGTTCAACTGGGCCACCTTCGACGCCACGAGCACGAAGATTGGCGTCTCGCCCAACCTGGTCGGCTACTTCCAGGGCTGGGACCAGACGTTCCGCGCCGACGCCGTCAAGCGCGCCTGGCAGCAGGGCCGCATGCCGATGATGACCTGGGAGTCGCGTCCGAGCAGCGCGGACAACTCGTCCAACTCGGCGCCGGACTACTCGCTCCCGAAGATCATCGGAGGCGACTTCGACGCCTACCTGCACCAGTACGCGAAGGATGTCGTCGCGAGCGGCCTCCCGCTCGCGATCCGGCTCGACCACGAGATGAACGGCATCTGGTACCCGTGGTCGGAGAACGACGGCGCGGGCAACCCGATCAACGGCAACAGTCCGGGCGACTACGTGAAGATGTGGCGGCACGTCCACGACATCTTCCAGCAGGAGGGCGCGAACGACCTGGTCGTCTGGGTGTGGGCGCCGAACATCGTCAACAACCTCCCCGCAACGCACAAGGCGGCCGGCTACCTCGAGAACCTCTACCCCGGCGACGACTACGTCGACTGGGTGGGGCTGTCGGGCTACCTGCGCCCGCCGTACAAGTCCGACAACGACTTCAGCTTCGGCTACACGTTCCAGCCGAGCCTCGACAAGCTGCGCAGCATCACGAAGAAGCCGATCATCCTCGCGGAGGTCGGAGCGTCGGAGACCGACGGCCACAAGCCCGGCTGGATCACCTCCTTCTTCACTGCCCTCGCCAAACCGGAGAACTCCGACATCATCGGCTTCTCCTGGTTCAACCTCGCCGTGACCAGCTACGTGGAGGGCGTCCGCGCCACCAACGACTGGCGTATCGACTCCCGTTCGGACACGCTGTCGGCGTTCATCGCCGGCCTCACCCGGCCGGAAGACGACTTCACCCTCACCCCGGCTCCGTGACTCCGGAAGGAATCGACATGACCACCAGCAAGAAGCCCCAGAAGGACCTCCCCGCCCCGCGCATCAGCGTGATCGGCACCGGCTACCTCGGCGCGACGCACGCCGCCGCGATGGCCGAGCTCGGCTTCGACGTCGTCGGGGTCGACACCGACCCGCACAAGGTCGCCGAGCTCACCGAGGGACGCGCGCCCTTCTTCGAGCCGGGCCTGCCCGAGCTGATCCGCTCGAACGTCGCCGCGGGGCGGCTGCGCTTCACGACGGACCTCGCCGAGGCCGTCGCCGCCTCCGACGTGCACTTCATCTGCGTCGGCACCCCGCAGCAGTCCGGCTCGTTCGCCGCGAACCTGAGCTATGTGGAGGCCGCCACGCGGGGGATCGCGGCGGCGCTCACCCATGACGCGCTGATCGTCGGCAAGTCGACGGTCCCGGTCGGCACCGGCGCGCGCCTGCGGGCGATCGTGGCGGAGGCCGCGCCCGCCGGCGTCGACGCCGAGCTCGTCTGGAACCCCGAGTTCCTGCGCGAGGGCAAGGCGGTCGACGACACGCTGCGGCCCGACCGGCTCGTGTTCGGCGGCACCTCTGAGCGGTCGGAGGCCGTCCTGCGCCGTGTCTACGCGAAGCCGATCGCGGACGGGACGCCGGTGCTGGTCGCCGACCTCCCGACCGCTGAGCTGGTGAAGGTGAGCGCGAACGCCTTCCTGGCCACCAAGATCTCCTTCATCAACGCCATCGCCGAGGTGTGCGACGCCGCGGGCGCGGATGTCGCGCTCCTGGCCGACGCGCTCGGCCACGACTCCCGCATCGGGCGCCAGTTCCTCAACGCGGGGCTCGGCTTCGGCGGCGGCTGCCTTCCGAAGGACATCCGCGCGCTCATGCACCGCTCGAACGAGCTGGGCGCGCACGCCGCGGTCGGACTCCTCCAGCAGGTGGACGAGATCAATATGGGCCGCAGGCAGCGCGTGATCGACCTGGCCCTGCAGGCGCTCGGCGGCTCGGTGCTCAACCGGCGGATCGGCGTGCTCGGCGCCGCGTTCAAGCCGCACACCGACGACGTCCGCGACTCGCCCGCGCTCAACGTGGCCGCCGCCCTGCACCTGCGCGGCGCGCAGGTCGTCGTGTACGACCCGCAGGCGCGCGGCACGGCGCAGCGGCTCTTCCCGACCCTCGGCTACGCGGAGTCGATGGAGGACGCGCTGACCGGAGCGGACCTCACCGTCGTCCTCACCGAGTGGGACGAGTTCACCGGGGCCGACCCCGCTGCCGTGCGCGCGCTCACCGCGGGCGCGACCGTGATCGACGCCCGCAACTGCCTGGATGCGACGGCCTGGAACGCCGCAGGCTGGACCGTCCTCGGCATGGGCCGCGTGCCCGCATCCGCCGCCCTCGTCCCCGACGCCCTGCCCATCCACTGACCCCGGCACCCCGACTCGAGAGAAGAGCAACGACATGAGCACCTACGTCACCAAGGCCGTGATCCCGGCCGCGGGTCTCGGCACCCGATTCCTCCCCGCGACCAAGGCGATGCCGAAGGAGATGCTGCCGGTGGTCGACAAGCCGGCCATCCAGTACGTCGTCGAGGAGGCGGTCGCCAGCGGCCTCCACGACGTCCTGATGGTCACCGGCCGCAACAAGAACGCGCTCGAGAACCACTTCGACCGCAACGCCGAGCTGGAGGACACCCTGGCCCGCAAGGGCGACACCGACCGCCTGCACAAGGTCAACTACTCCACGTCGCTCGCCGACCTCCACTACGTGCGGCAGGGCGACCCGAAGGGGCTCGGCCACGCCGTGCTGCGCGCGAAGATGCACATCGGCCATGAGCCGTTCGCGGTGCTGCTCGGCGACGACATCATCGACGAGCGCGACCCGCTGCTGACCCGGATGCTGCAGGTGCAGCACGCGCTCAACACCACCGTGGTCGCGCTCATGGAGGTGCCGCCCGAGTCCATCCACCTCTACGGCGCCGCGGCCGTCGTCCCGACCGAGCACGAGGACGTCGTGCGCATCACGGGCCTGGTCGAGAAGCCGAGCCGCGAGAACGCGCCGTCGAACTACGCCGTGATCGGCCGCTACGTGCTGCGCCCGGAGATCTTCGACATCCTCGAGAAGACGGCCCCGGGCAAGGGCGGCGAGATCCAGCTCACCGACGCCCTGGAGGGGCTGGCCACCGCCCCGGCCTGGACCGGCGGCGTGCACGGCGTCGTCTTCCGCGGCCGACGCTACGACACCGGCGACCGGCTCGACTACCTCAAGGCCATCGTGCAGCTCGCCGTCGCCCGCGACGACCTCGGGCCGGACCTCCTGCCCTGGCTGCGCGACTTCGCCGCGAACGCCGGGCCGGCGGACACCGGGTCGATCCCGGCGCTGCCCGTCCCGATCGAGCCGGCGGCACGACAGCTCCTGCAGATCGCGGGCGCCTGAGCGCGGGAGTCGGGAGTCGGGAGTCCGGCAGCGTCAGCGCAGCCCGAGCCGCTTGAGCGTGTGCTTCTCGCTCTCGCCGCTGTCGGTCTCCACCTCGTCCACCGCGATCGGGATGTTCGGCCCGATCGCCAGCCACACGAAGCCGTCGCGGTGCACCAGCGGCACCAGGTCGGTGGTGCCGTCGCGCAGCAGGGTCCGCACGCGCTTCAGGAGGGCGTAGCCCTCGGACGGCATCGTGACGTAGGTCTTCCTGCGGTAGTGCACGACGTGCGCAACGGTCTTGGCCTTGAGTCCGGCGATCTCTGCCGCAGGAAACGGCTCCGCGCCGGCTGCGGGCGCGGCCTTCGTGTCGGTCATGGCACGCAGGGTACGCCTTCGCGGCCGGCCGCGGCAGCGGATACAGTCGACGGATGCGCCCGCCGGAGCCCGCCGTCCTCGACCGTCTCGCCGATCGCGGCTGGCCGGCGCTGGAGCGCGACGAGCTGGGAGGCTGGACCCTGCGGGCCACGGGCGGCGTCACGAACCGCGCGAACTCTGTGCTGACGGCGGGCGTCGTGCCCGACGTGGAGGCGGCGATCGAGCGGGCCGAGCGATGGTACCGAGAGCGCGGCCTGCCGGCGGCGTTCCAGGTGAGCCCGGCATCGCCGCCGGCCCTCGGCGAAGCGCTCGCCCGCCGCGGCTACCGCGAGCACTCGCGCACCGACATCCTGGTGGCCGACCGGGCGGAGGTCGCTTCGGCGGCGTCCGTGGCCGACATCGCCGTCTCCGACACCCCGCAGCCGGGCTGGCTGGCCACTTGGTGGGCGGTCGACGGCCGCGGCGGCGACGCCGAGCGGGCCATCGTCGCCCGCATCCTGGAGGCCGGCCCCGCGCTCTACGCGGCGGCCGACGGCGACGATGGGGCCCCGCCCGCCGTCGCCCGCCTCGCCCTCGCCGGCGACTGGGCCGGGCTCTACGCCGTCGCCACCCTCCCGGCCGCCCGCCGCCGCGGCCTGGCCCGCGCGCTCGCCGTCGCCCTCGCGGAAGCGGCGGGCGGCCGCGGTGTCCGGCACCTGTGGCTCCAGGTGCTCGCGGACAACGCGGCCGCCCACGCGCTCTACTCCGGCCTCGGCTTCCGTCCCGCTTCGCACTACGCGTACTGGACGGCTCCCGCCGGCTGAGCCGCGCCTACTGCTGACCAGCCAGCGCGCTGACGTGCACGTAGTCGAACGTGCTCGTGTATCCGGCGCCGCCCAGCGAGATCAGTCCGATGCGGGGATGCGCCCCCAGGTCGGCCGTCCAGGTGTCGCCCTTGTCCCAAGTCCGGCCGTCGACGCTGGTGTACGCGGTGTAGGCATCCGTCCCCTGCTGCGCGCGGTGGACGATCCGCAGGTACGTCTGGGCGGCGACCGGCCCGACGACGCCGTTCCCGTAGCTCGGGTAGCCCGCCGGGACCGGCGAGACGTGCTTGCCGAACTCGGTCTGCCGCGTGTCCCAGATGCTGTTCGAGGTGAGCCGCACGTAGTTGCCGTCGTCGCCGTAGACGATGAGGCCGCCCTGCACATAGTTGTGGACGCTGCCGTCGTTCGGCGTGTTCACCGAGACCTTCGTCTCCACGACGTAGTCGCCGGAGGGCGCGGACTCGGTGAGCACCGACGCGAGCGGGGTGGCAGGAGGCTGGAGGTCGGCCGCCTGCGTCTGCCAGGTCAGCGCTCCGCCCTTCACCGCGTACGTGGACGGGTCCGGCTGGCGCACCCAGCTCCAGTTCGCGCCGAGCGCGGTTCCGTCGAACTCGGTCGAGCGCGACAGGTCGGGGCGGCCGGGACGGGGGTCGGGGGTGAAGGCGGCCTTGTAGGCGGTGCGCTGGCCGGGCTGGGCCGCGGGACCCGCCATGACGGAGTCGGACGGTCCCGCCCCGGCGCGCACCGACGGCCAGTCGCCGTGCCAGTCGAGCGGGTCGATCAGCACCGGGCGCTTCGTGTAGCCGACGTCGCCCGCGTAGTACGGGTCGTTCTTGTCGACCGCGTGGTACACCATCCAGTCCTGGCCGCCGAAGTCGGTGACCACGGCGGTGTGCCCCGCGCCGACCCAGCGGTTGCCGTTCTGCGCGAGCACGGGAGTGCCGCCGACGCGGTTGGCCAGGATCGGGACGCCGTCGCGGTCGACGAACGGACCGAGCGGGCTGCGCGAGCGCGCGGCGAACACGCTGTAGCCGGTGAGCGGTCCTGCGCAGCAGTTCGTCGCCGAGCCGAGGAAGTAGAACCAGCCGTCGTGCTGCACGATGTTCGTGCCCTCGTAGCGGTTGTCGATCGCGATCGGCGTCTCCGTGGAGGGGATCGAGGTCAGTCCGTCGGCGCTGAGCTTCCGGGCGAAGACGCCGCCGTAGTAGCTGCCGAAGTAGACGTAGCTCGTGCCTCCGGTCGTGATGACCTCCGGGTCGAACTCCCAGCGGCGCGCGTTCGGATCGGACGGGTGCGCCTGCGGGGCGACGACCGGGGTCCCGGTGTCCGTCCACGGCCCGGTCGGGCTGCTGCTGGTCGCGACGCCGACCGCCGAGCCGCCGCCGGGCAGCGCGGAGTCGGAGGCCGCGTAGTAGAGGTAGTAGCGGCCGTTGCGGAACACGACGTCCGGCGCCCACATCGAGCCGTTCGCGCCGAGCCACGACGGCTTCTGCGCGAAGGCGTCCCCGGCGTAGGTCCAGTGCGTGAGGTCGGTGGACCGGTAGGTCGGGACGTTGTGCATCACCAGCGAGCCGTCCGCGTTCTTCTCGGTCGCGGTGAGAGCGTCGGTCGTGCAGTAGAGGTACCAGTTCGTGTCGCCGTTGGTGGCGCCGTGGATGACCGACGGGTCGGCACAGCTGGCCGCGGTCTCACCCGACGGCAGCCGCAGCGTCATGGGGTTCTGGTAGCTCCCGGGTGTCGTCGGACGCCCGGAGGCCGAGACGCCGGGTGAGCCTCCCGGCGACGCCCCCGGCTCCGCCGCCGTCGCCGGGGCGAACGGCAGCAGTGCGACGGTGGCGGCGATCGCGAGTGCGACTGTCGTGGTGCGCATGAAGACTCCTTCGTCTCGCTGGATGGTGCTTCGGTGGGTCAGGCCTCCAGCCCGGTCACCGCCCGGCGGATGCGGGCGAGCGGGACCTTCGGCCGCCTGTCCTCGAACACGAGACCGTTGGTCTCCTGCCCGGTGTCGGCGAGCTGGGTGTAGCAGAAGCCGGCGAGGCCCTGGCTCGCGCGCACGGCGTCGAACAGGGCGTCGAGCCGGTCGGCGAACTGGTCGGCGGTCGCGGCGGACGAGTAGCCCCAGGCGTCGTCGCTCGGCCGCTCGATGTACGAGATGCCGCCGAACTCGGTGAGCATGATGGGCACGTCCAGCCGCTGCGCGCCGTCCACGACGAGCCGGCGGCCGGGGAAGGTGTGCGACGCGCTCAGGATGTGCTCGCGCGAGCGGTAGCGCTCGCGCACGGCGTCCGGGTCGGCGTCGTAGTCGTGGATGCTCAGGATGTCCGACTCCACATGCTCCCAGCCGTCGTTGGACACCACGGGCCGGGTCGGGTCGAGCGTCTTGGTGGTGTGCACGAGCGCCTTGGCGTACGCGACCATCCGCTGGTCGTGCGCGAGGTGCTGCACGCCCCAGCTCTCGTTGAGCGGCACCCAGGTGACGATCGACGGGTGCGAGCGGTCGCGGTCGAGGATCGCGATCCACTCGGCCATCGTGCGCTCGACCGCGTCGGCGTCGAACGCGTAGGCCGCCGGCGCCTCCGCCCAGATCAGCAGGCCGAGCCGGTCGGCCCAGTACAGGAAGCGCGGGTCCTCGAACTTCTGGTGCAGCCGGGCGGCGTTGAAGCCCAGCTCCAGGATGAGCTCGGCCTCCCGGCGCAGGCCTTCGGAGTCGGGCGCGGCGGAGTGCGACTGCGGCCAGTAGCCCTGGTTGAGCACGGAGCGCAGATAGACCGGGCGGTCGTTGAGCAGGTACTGCCCGTTCTCGACCGCGATCGAGCGCAGGCCGAGGTAGGAGTGCACGACATCGCTCGTCGCGCCTCCGGCCGTCACCGAGATGGTGGCGTCGATCAGCGTCGGCCGCTGCGGCGACCACAGCAGCTCCTCGTAGGCCTGGCCGTTGTGCTGCCGGGCGACGGGGACGACCAGCTCGGCGCGCGTGCCGGAGACGACGACCTCGACGGACGCCAGCGACTGCTCGCCGTGCGCCAGCTCCAGCCGAACGCGAGACCCCTCGGGAAGACGCTGGGCGAAGCGGAGGTCGGCGGTGACGATGCCGCGGTGGATGTCGCTGCTCCAGTGCACCTGGGCCACGTGGAGGGCGGGGACGCCCTCCAGCCACACCGGCTGCCAGATCCCGGTCGTCCGGTGATACCAGATGGAGTGCGGGCGCTCGCGCCAGTCCTGCTTGCCGCGCGGCTGGGAGACGTCGAACGGGTCGTCCTCCGCACGGACCGTGATGGTCAGCTCGTCGCCCTCGATCAGGTCGGTGATGTCGAACGTGAAGGGGGTCTGGCCGCCTTCGTGGCGTCCGGCGAGGCGGCCGTCGATCCAGACCTCGCAGCGGTAGTCGACCGCGCCGAAGTGCAGGAGGGTCCGCTCGCCTTCGGGCAGCTCGTCCACCGCGATGCGGCGCGCGTACCAGACGACCGGGTGGAAGCCGGTGTCGCCGACCCCCGACGCCGGCGACTCCGACGGGTACGGCACCATGATGCGCTCGGGCAGTTCGCCGCGGCGCTCCCAGTGCTCGGCGTGGCCGCGGTCGTCGTCGTCGAAGGCGAAGGTCCAGGCGCCGCCGAGGTCGAGCCAGGCGGGGCGGATGAGCTGCGGGCGCGGGTGGCAGCCGTCCTGGTCGCTGGCGCGCAGGGCGGGGCCGGACGAGCGGTGACGGGTGGAGATGGAGTCGAGCACGCCCCAAGCATGGCGCAACTATCCAGCGCTGTAAAGTCAGAAAACCGCGGGAGCGCTCTCCCGCGTCACCAGCGTGTAGGGCACGAGCTCGTGCCGGCCCATGCCGTCGTAGCCGGCCACGCGCTCCAGCAGCATGTCCATCGCGCGGGAGGCCAGCGCCTTCAGGTCCGGGGCGATGGAGGTCAGCGACGGGTAGGTGACCTGCGTCATCGGGATGTCGTCCCAGCCCGTCACCACCACGTCCTGCGGCACCCGGACGCCCCGCTCGTGCAGGGCGCGCAGGGCGCCGATCGCCGCGAGGTCGTCGCGGCAGACCAGGCCGTCGAACTGCAGTCCGGCGTCGAGCGCGTCGCCCACGGCGGCGACCGCGCTCGACGCGCTGATCGCCGCCGTCGAGATCAGCAGGCCGGGATCCGGGGTGATCCCCGCCTCCTCGAGCGCCTGCTGGTAGCCGGCGATGCGCAGCGTGGAGGTCCGGGTCAGGCCCCCGGCCTCGTGGCCGACGAAGCCGATCCGGCGGCGGCCGTGAGCGATCACGTGCGCCGTCGCCGTGCGGGCCGCCGCGACGTTGTCCACCATGAGCTGGTCGACGGTGAGCGGCGCCGCGTTCTCGCCCAGCACCACGAGCGGGATGTCCGCGCGGTTCTGCGCCAGTTCGGTCGAGTTCATCAGGTTCGGCTGGAACAGCATCCCGTCGACCAGCCCTGACTCACTGGCCGAGACGACGGCGCGCTCGCCGTCCAGCGTGCCTTCGGTCTGCTCCAGCAGCACCCGGTAGCCGCGCTCCTCCGCCGCGTCGGCGATGACCCGGGCGAGCTCGGCGAAGTAGGGGATGCGCACATCGGCGAACGCCAGCGCGAGGAGTCCGGTGCGCCCGGTCGCGAGGCGGCGGCCCATGACGTTCGGCCGGTAACCGAGCTCGTCGATGGCCTTCTGGACGCGCTCGCGCATCTTCGGGCTGACGTGCGGATAGTCGCGCACGACGTTGGAGACGGTCTTCATCGAGACGCCCGCGTACTCCGCGACGTCCTGCAAGCGAACGGCCATGTCGGCTCCTGTCTCCGTGGCTCTGGTGAGCACGAGTGTACCGTCGCAGGAAAACCGCTACCGCTTGACAGCAAATATCTAGCGCTGTAAACATGCAGAGACACCATCGGCCCTCCCCGGGACAGACCGCCGCATCTCAGCGGCTGCGGGGAGCACTCAAGGGAGAGATCACATGAAGAAGCGATTCGCGGTGCGCGCGGTCGCAGCCGCTGTCACGGTGGGGCTCGGCCTCGCGCTGACGGCGTGCGGTAGCAACGGCGGGTCGGGAGGCTCCGAGGTCTCCTCGGGCGACTACACCGGCCCGAAGGTGACCATCAGCTTCTGGAACGGCTGGACCGGCGGCGCCGCCCCCGTCCTCGTGCCGAAGATGATCGACAAGTTCAACTCCGAGCACAAGAACATCGTCGTCAAGGACGTCCCGATGCAGTGGTCGGACATCGGCCAGAAGATGCCGCTCGCGGTCAAGGCCGGCAAGGGCCCGGACGTCGCGGTCGGCCACGGCGACGACATCGCCACGTACGCGGCCCAGGGGCTCGTGTTGAAGGCCGACTCGATCGTCAAGTCCCTCGGCTACTCGGCGAGCGACTTCCCCGCCGGCCTGATGGACGCCGGCAAGTACAACGGCTCCCAGTACGCGGTGCCGTGGAGCGTCACGCCGCTCGGCCTGTACGTCAACAAGGACGTCCTCCAGAAGGCCGGCGTCGACCCGAGCTCGATCCCCGCGGACAAGACCTCGTACGAGGCGGCACTCGCCAAGCTCAAGACGGCGGGCGTGCAGGGCGAGTGGGTGGACGGCTACGTCTTCACCGGCACCTTCGAGTTCGAGAGCCTGCTCTGGCAGTACGGCGGCGACCTCTTCGACAAGCCGGTGACGAAGGCGACCTTCAACTCCGAGGCCGGCGTCAAGGCGCTGACCTGGATGACCGACCTCATCAAGAACGGCTACAGCCCGGCCAACGTCGCGCAGGACGGCAACATCAACGCCCTCATCGCCGGCAAGACGGCGTTCAACTGGAACGGCGTCTGGCAGACCACGAACACCGCGTTCGGCAAGCTGAACTGGCAGGCCGTCGCCGTGCCGCAGATCGGCGACAAGAAGGCCGTCTGGTCGAGCTCCACCCACTGGATGTTCATGAACAACAAGGGGCAGGACAAGAACAAGACCGCGGCCGCCGCGACGTTCGTCAAGTGGATGAACGACAACTCCGCCGACTGGCCCAAGACCGGAGAGCTGCCCGCCAAGAACTCGGTGCGCGACGACCCGAAGCTGGTCAAGGACTACCCGGCCCTGAAGCCGTTCCTGGACGAGCTGCCCAACGCACACTACGAGGCCACGGCACCCGGCATCACGAGCGTGGAGGCCACCATCACCACCGCGGTGAACGAGGCGATCACCGGCAAGAAGAGCCCGCAGCAGGCGCTCGACGACGCCGTCGCCAAGGCGAACGCGCTGATCAAGCAGAACAAAGACACGTATGGCAACTGACACCGACTCGCTGGTGGCGCCCCGGGAGACCGGGGCGCCCCGCTCGCGCGGTTCGGCACGGTCCGCCCGGTCGACCCGGTCCGCACGCGCTGCGGCCGGGCGGCCGGGCGGCCGCCGTCGCACGGGCGTCGCCTACCTGTTCCTCGCGCCGTTCCTGGTGCTGTTCCTGGTGTTCGTGCTGGCGCCTGCCGTCTTCGGCCTATGGATCAGCCTCACCAACTGGAGCCCGTTCCGCGCGACGCAGTCGTTCGTCGGGCTCAAGAACTACATCGAGCTGTTCACCCCGGGCAGCGCGACCTCCGGCGACTTCTGGCAGTCCATGCTCGCCACCGGCATCTTCACCGTCGCGAGCGTGCCGTTCCTGCTGCTCGTGCCGCTGCTGGTCGCCGTGCTGCTGAACCAGCGCATCCGCGCCGGCTCGTTCTTCCGCGCCATCTTCTTCGCCCCGTACGTGCTGGGCGTCGCGGTCATCGGCGTGATCTGGAAGTACCTGCTCGACACCCAGTCGGGCATCGTCAACCACGTGCTCGGGATGATCGGCCTGCCCGACAACCTCCCCTGGACCGTCGACGTGCCGTGGGCGTGGATCACGCTGGTCGGCGTCACGGTCTGGTGGACGATGGGCTTCAACACCGTCATCATCCTGGCCGGGCTCAAGGGGATCAGCGCCGACCTCTACGAGGCCGCGGCGCTCGACGGCGCCGGCGCGTTCCGGCAGTTCATCAGCGTCACCCTTCCCGGCCTCCGGCAGGTGATGACGTTCGTGGTGACCATCACGATCCTCGCCAGCGCGAACATGTTCGGACAGTCGTTCCTGCTCACCAAGGGCGGTCCGGGCAACACGACCCGCACCGCGATCATGTACATCGCCGACCAGGGCCTGTCGCAGAACAACATGGCGGCCGCGTCGGCCATGAGCTACGTGCTGTTCGCCTTCCTCGCCATCATCAGCATCGTCAACTTCCGCATCCAGCGGGAGCGGGCAGAGAAGAGCGCCTCATGACGACCGTGACCTCCCGCCCCGACTCCGGCCGGCCCGCCCCCGACGAGCAGGAGCCGGGCCGGCGCATCCCGGCGCGGCGCAAGCAGACCCCGCAGCAGGCGCTCCGCAAGAGCGTGCTCTACGCGATCCTGATCGTGCTCGCGCTCATCGTGGTGCTGCCGCTGGTGTGGATCCTGCTGACGTCGTTCAAGACCGACGGCGACGCCATCCGCAACCCGTACTCGGCGCTTCCGAACCCGTTCTCCTTCGACGCGTACTCGACCATCGCCAACGGGCAGCAGCCGGTGTTCCGCTGGTTCCTCAACAGCCTGGCGGCCGCGGCGCTGCAGTCGGTGATCATCCTGGTCACGGCCTCCCTCGCGGCGTACGCGCTCGCCCGGCTCGAGTTCGTGGGCAAGCGGATCGTGTTCGGCCTGATCGTGGCGACGCTGCTCGTGCCGCCGGTCATCTTCCTCATCCCGAACTACCTCATCGTGCAGAACCTGGGCTGGCTCGACTCCATCTGGGCGATCACCATCCCGGGGGCCGCGAGCGCGTTCGGGGTGTTCTTCCTGCGGCAGTTCTTCGTCGGGCTGCCGGCGGAGATCGAGGAGGCCGCGCGCATCGACGGCGCGGGGGACCTCCGGATCTTCCTGCAGATCGTCATCCCGCTGGCGCGGCCGGCGCTCGCCACGCTCGCGGTGCTGAGCTTCCTCGCCAACTGGAACGACTTCCTCTGGCCGGTGTACGTGCTGCTGAGCCCGGAGAACCTGACGCTGCAGCCCGGGCTCTCGCAGCTCCAGGGCGCGTACTCGACGCACTTCGCGATCGTGATGGCGGGCGCGGTCGTGGCGTCGGTCCCTGTGCTCATCCTGTTCTTCTTCGCTCAGCGGCAGATCGTGGAGAGCGTCGCGACCAGCGGGGTCAAGGGGTGAGCCGCAGACAGGTCGGCGCGGCGGCGGGCACGGCGCTCGCCGCCGCGTTCGCGCTCGGGGCGCTGACGGGATGCGCCGCGGGCGCCGCCGGGCCGAGCCCGGCGCCCACCCTGGCCGCGTTCCAGCTCGACCGCGACTTCCCCGACCCCGGCGCGCTCGTCGTCGGCGACCGGGTCTTCGTCTACGCGACGAACGCGCCGGGGATGAACGTGCAGCTCGCGTCCAGCAGCGATATGCGGCACTGGACGATGAGCGGCGCCGACGCCCTTCCGGAGCTGCCGTCGTGGGCGACCCCCGGCAAGACCTGGGCTCCTGGCCCGGCGGCTCTGACCGGTGGACGCTATGCCCTCTACTTCAGCGCGACCGACACGGCGAGCGGACGGCAGTGCATCGGAGCGGCGTTCGCCTCCGACCCGGCCGGTCCGTTCTCGTCGCCGTCGGCGACCCCGCTGGTATGCCCGGTCGACGAGGGCGGCGCGATCGACGCGAGTGTGTTCACGGCGGACGATGGCACGCGGTACCTGGCGTGGAAGAACGACGGCAACTGCTGCGGGCTGGACACCTGGATCCACGTGCAGCAGCTCTCCTCCGACGGCACGGCGCTGGTCGGAGCCGAGACGAAGCTGATCAAGCAGACCGAGCCCTGGGAGGGCCAGCTGGTCGAGGCGCCGGTGATCGTGAAGCACGGCGGCTCCTACGTGCTGCTGTACTCGGCCAACGACTACGGCGGCGACTCCTACGCGACCGGCGCGGCCACGGCCTCCAGCCTGCTCGGCCCGTACGCGAAGCACGACGGCCCGATCCTGTCGACGACGGGCAGCGGCGGTCGCTACCGCGGCCCGGGCGGCGCCGACCTGGTGACGTTCAAGGGCAGGGACTGGATGCTGTTCCACTCCTGGGACGACGCGACGGTCTACCGCGGCCTCCACGCCGTGCCGGTGGCCTGGCGCGGCGGCGTTCCGGTCCCGGCCGAGGGCTGAGGTTCGGCTGATACGACGCCGTTAACCCACGATGCCGGGCGGTGTGGATACTAGGGTTACTCCACACAGCCCGGCATGCGTTTCGGGGTTATCGCTGGAGGATTATTCGGGTTCCTCCGTCGACTCTTAGAGACTACCAAATGTGTCGGTCAAATGGAGGACAACCTTGTACCCCGGTCTGTCCCCAGTTCGAGGGGGACGGCCCGATCAGGCCGCCAGCTCGCCGATCAGCGCCGCGACGAAGTCGTCGATGTCCTGCTCGGTGGTGTCGAACGAGCACATCCAGCGCACCTCGTGGCGGGCGGCATCCCAGTCGTAGAACCGGAAGTGCTGCCGCAGCCGGTCCGCGACCCCGGCCGGCAGGGTCGCGAAGACGCCGTTCGCCTCGGTCGCCTGGCTGAAGCCGACGCCCTGGATGCTGCCGTCGGCGATCCCGGCCTCCAGCGCGCCGCGCAGCCGGGAGGCCATCGCGTTGGCGTGCGACGCCGAGCGCAGGTAGAGGTCGTCGTGCAGCAGTGCGATGAGCTGCGCCGAGATGAACCGCATCTTGGAGGCGAGCTGCATGTTGAGCTTGCGGAGGTAGAGCAGGCCCTCGGACGCGGCCGGGTTGAGGACGACGACGGCCTCGCCGTAGAGCATCCCGTTCTTGGTGCCGCCGAAGCTGAGCACGTCGACGCCGGCGTCGGTGGTGAACTCCTTCAGCGGCACGCCGAGCGTGGCGGCGGCGTTGGAGATGCGCGCGCCGTCCATGTGCAGCTTCATGCCGCGCGCGTGCACGTGCTCGGCGATCGCGCGGATCTCCTCGACGGTGTACGCGGTGCCGAGTTCGGTGGTCTGCGTGATGGAGACCGCGAGCGGCTGTGCGCGGTGCTCGTCGCCCCAGCCCCAGGCCTCCCGGTCGATGAGCTCCGGGGTCAGCTTGCCGTCGGGGGTCTCGATCGTCAGCAGCTTGAGGCCGCCGACCTTCTCGGGGGCTCCGGCCTCGTCGGTGTTGATGTGCGCGGTCTTGGCGCAGATGACCGCACCCCAGCGCGGCACCATCGACTGCAGGCCGACGACATTGGCGCCGGTGCCGTTGAACACCGGGAACACCTGCACGCCCGCGCCGAAGTGCTCCGCGAACACCTCGTGGAGGCGCTCGGTGTAGACATCCTCGCCGTACGAGATCTGGTGGCCGTTGTTGGCGGCCGCGATCGCGTCGAGGATCTCCGGGTGCACACCCGCGTAGTTGTCCGACGCGAAGCCGCGCAGGTTGAGGTCATGGAGTTGAAGCGTCACTGTTCCATCCTAGATTCGCTGAGGATGCGGCCCCGATTCGGCACGAATGTGCCTTATGGCGCCGCGAAAGTGGACATTCGGCACGAATGTCAGAGGAGCGGGATGCGCGTCCCGTTGATCGACGCGGCGTCGGTGTCCCAGAGGGCGACGACCTCGTCGCCGAGGCGAGCTTCCAGCCCGGCCAGCGTCTTGACCACGAACACGACCGCGGCCGACTGCGGTGCCTCCTTGCCGAGGCCCTGCGCGACGGCGCGCGTCCAGGCGTCGGCTGCCGCCTTGGCCGCGGCGTAGTTCGCGCCGCCGGCATACGGCTTGTCGACCGCGGTGGAGGACACGACGGCCAGCCGGCCGGCGGGGGAGGCCACCAGGTCGTCGTAGAACACCCGCGTCGTGTTGCGCAGGGTCTGGAAGCCGCGCTCCAGGAAGTCCCAGTCCGCGTCGCTCTGCCCGGCGATCCCGCCACCGCCGCGCCAGCCGCCGACCAGGTGCACCAGACCGTCGATCCGGCCGAACTTGAGGTGGATGCGCATCGCCAGCTCGGCCACCGCGTCGCGGTCCGCGAGGTCGCAGACGCGGGTGTCGACGCCGGGGACCGCCTCCGCCAGGGCGTCCAGCGCCTCCTGCCGGGTGCCGACGGCGAGCACGGTCGCGCCTGCGTCGCTGAGCGAGCGCGCGACGGCCTCGCCGGACGCGCTGGTCGCGCCGGCGATCAGCACGAGGCGCCCGTTCAGGGCCCCGGCGGCGTCAGTCGCCGGAGTCGGCGCGGTCCCTTCGGGTGAGAACCGCGCCGACTCCGAACCTCCGTGATCCGTCACGCCTCGTCCGTCGTCCCGGTGATCCCGGAGGTGGACTCGATGACGGCGGTCATCTTCTTGTTGAGCGCTTCGTAGAACATCGAGAGCGGGAACTCGTCGTCCAGGACGGCGTCGGTGTATCCCTTCGGCGGACCGGCGAGGACCTCATCCGACAGCCCCCGTGCCCACACCGACGCCGGGTTCGGGGTGAGGGTTTGGGTGAGCATGTCGTAGGCGGCGAGCCAGTGCGCGACCTTGGGCCGGTCGATGGAGCGCCAGTACAGGTCATTGATCCGATCCGAAAGAGCCACCACAACATCGGGGACCTCGTCCCAGTCGATGGTGAGCTGGGTGTCGGTCCAGTGCAGCACGTTGTGCTGGTGCAGCCAGGCGAAGAGCAGTTGCCCGCCGAGGCCGTCGTAGTTGCGGATCCGGCTGCCGGTGATCGCGAACCGGAAGATCCGGTCGAAGATCACCGCGTACTGCACCAGTTTCGCGTGGTCACGGATCTGCTTCTGCGCATCCGACAGCTCGACCTCCGGCAGGGCGCCCAGCGAACGTTCCAGGCGGACGGACTCGCGGAACGCGGTCAGGTCGCAGCGCAATTCCTCCAGCGAATAGAGGAAGAACGGCATCCGCTGCTTGATCATAAACGGGTCGAAGGGCAGGTCGCCGCGCATGTGGGAGCGGTCGTGGATGATGTCCCACATCACGAAGGTCTCCTCCGTCAGCCGCTGGTCCTCCAGCATCCGGGCGGCGTCCTCCGGCAGCTCCAGTTTCGTTATCTGTGCGGCGGCGGCCACGACCCGGCGGTAGCGGGCGGCCTCCCGGTCCTGAAAGATCGCACCCCACGTGAACGAGGGGATCTCGCGCATCGCGACGGTCTCCGGGAACAGCACGGCCGAGTTGGTGTCGTAGCCGGGCGTGAAGTCCACGAAGCGGAGCGCGACGAACAGCTTGTTGCCGTAGTCGCCGGCCTCCAGCGCCGCGATGAAGTCGGGCCAGATCACCTCGACCAGCACGGCCTCCACGAACCGGTTCGTGCTGCCGTTCTGCGTGTACATCGGGAACACGACCAGGTGGCCGAGGCCGTCGACGCGGTGCTGCTGCGGCTGGAACGCGTTCAGCGCGTCCAGGAAGTCGGGCACGCCGAAGCCCTCGTCCGCCCAGCGGCCGAAGTCGTGGCGGAGCGCCGCGAGGTAGTCGGCGTCATGCGGGAAGAAGGGGGCGAGCTCGTCGACGGCGTCGACGATCGTGGCTGTGAGCTCCGCGGCCGCGGGCTTGTCGGACTCCTGCTCGACCGAGCCGTCCTTGACCTGCAGCGCCTGGAGGGCGGTCGCCGCCCCCTTCAGCCGCAGCCACGCGGGATGCGTCGCGACCTCGCGCACCGGACGGGCGTCCTCGACGACCTCGGGCTCCCCGACAATGGCTCCTGCAGTGAACTGCGGGACGAATTGAGACATGACGAACCTCCCGTCGTACGATCGGCCGCGCTCGCGGCACTGCGATGGAGCGCCGAGTGGGCGCTCTGATCCGAGCCTAACCGCGAAGTCCGGACGATTTCTTGACAGTTTCGACGGAAAGCTGCGCGCAGTGGGCGGATGGCGCACGAAACCATCGTCTCGTCATGCTCGGCCGCCGTCTCGCTCTCTTCATCATGATCATGAACGAGCACACGAACTCCGCCGTCCCGCATGTCGAGCGCATCCTCGCCGCCCGGTCGGGTGAGTGGGTCCGCATCTCCTGCGACTGCCCCATCGGCGAGGACCACACCTACGCCGAGTGGGTGGCGCGCTTCGGCGGCGGGACGGTCAGCCTGCCGTCGTGACCAGCTGCGCCGAGATGACCAGATTGGCCACCGACGCGGTCTGGGCGGGTGTCTGGAGGCAGGTCAGCAGCACGAGCCGCCCGGGCGCGTTCGCCCAGAGTGCCGCATCGGCGTGGACGTCCGGCTTGTGGACCGTCTCCGAACCGGTGACCCGGTAGTGGAGGCCGCCCACGAAGACATCGGCGCCGACCCGGACGGACGCCGTCCCCGCCGTCAGATCGGTGAGGAAGTTCCCAGGGCACACCGCTCCGCCGCGGCACGAGTGCATCACCACGAACACGGTCCCGCTGCCGGCATGCGCGAGCTGCGCGCCGTAATTGCGCACCAGATACGCCGACGAGAATCCGGGCGGGTCGATGACGCCGTCCACCTCGTTCAGCTCGCCCAGCGGAACGGCGAGGCCGGCGGAGGGCACGCGCAGCGTCATCCCGTGCACCTGGGCGACGGCCTCGGTCCTCCGCCGCACGGCCTCCGACGGGGCGGGGAGGTCGACGGGATTCCCGCGCATGTCCCTCGGCTGGTCGCCGCCGAGGTATGACGACACCGTGAGGGCGCCGGCGACGATCGCGACGGCGCACAGCACCCCCGCGATCGCGATGCGCGCGGCGCCGGGCCGGCGGCGGGTGCGCGCGCGCCTAGCCACGGGGCGCCCGGCTGCGGCCCGACCACCCGATGTACCCGCCGCCCGCGACGACCGCGCCCGCGAAACCGGCGGCCCACCAGGGGAACCCGGGCCCGGCCGCCGGCTCACGACCCTCGGTCACCGCGACCTTCGGAGTCGGCGTCACGCGCTCTCCGGTGACGAGGATGCGCTGGCTGTTGATGCCGAGCGGTGTGCAGGTCACGAGGGTCACGAGATCCTTTCCCGGCACCGGGTCGAGCGTCGTGGTCTGGTCCGGGTCCACCACCGCGATGCTGGAGACGCGGTAGGTCAGCGTCTCGCCGAAGACGTAGAGCGTGAAGGTGTCGCCATCGCGCACCCTGTCGAGGTTCGTGAACAGCGTCGCCGAGGCGAGCCCGCGATGGCCGGCGAGAACGGCGTGCGTGCCGAGGCCGCCGACCGGGAGCGAGGTCCCCTCCAGATGTCCGACGCCCTCCGCGAGCGTCGGGTCGCTGGTGCCGTGGAGGATCGGGAGGTCGACGCCGATGGACGGGATGACGATGCGGCCCATCAGGCCGTACGCGTTCGCGGCGAGCAGGCGGTCGTAGTCGAAGCCCTGCGGCAGCGCGGAGGCCGTGCCGACGGGGAGGCGCTCGTTCGCCTTCACGGCGCCGCCGCCGGTCAGTGCGGAGTTGTAGGCCTCGGCCTCCTTCAGCGCCTCCAGGCGGCTGGCGGGACCGATGGCCGTCACGGCGTCGCCGTACTGGGCGATCCGCTCAGCCTCCTCGGTCGCGCTGAACCAGCTGGCGGTCGCCGGGTAGAGCGCGACGCCCACGCCCAGGAGACACAGCACGGTGACCGCCACCGACAGGGCGGAGAGCCGCCACCGTCCCTCGGCGGCGGCCCTCCGCTGCTGTGCTGCGCTCACGCGGCCGGCTCCTCCTCGCTGGCACGGCGGCGAACCACGAGGACGGCCGCGGCGACCGCGAGGGCGGCCAGCGCGAGGCCACCGCCGACGAAGACCGCGGTCCCGGTGGAGCCCGTCAGCGGCAGCGCGATAGGCGGGGCCTGCGGGTCGGTTACCGTCACGGTCGCGTTCGCGCTGGAGCCGGGGGCCACCGTCTGCGCGTAACCTCCGGCCGACTGCGCGAAGGCCGGTGCGATCACGTAGCCCGCCGGTGCCTGCGTCTCGACGATGTAGTAGCTCAGGTCCGCCCCGGCGCCGTCGTTCTGCGCCTTGAGTCCGTCGATCGCGACGTCGCCCGAGGCGTCGGAGGTGAAGGTGGTCGCCCCGCCCACCGCGACCGGGTCGCTCAGGCTCTGCGCGTCGGACTTCGAGCTGAACACCTGGAACTGCGCGCCGGCCAGGGCCTTCCCGTTCGGGTCGACCTTGTGGAGGGTCACGTCGCCCCAGGTCTCCTGCACCATGTCGGACGGCGTGGTCGTGGTCGAGCCCGACTGCGTCGAGATCGTCTGGTTCGCGATGTTCTGGATCGTCCCGCCGCCGACGGCGTTGACGACGGTCGGGAACGCCGCGGTGACGACCGCGCCCGGGTTCGCCGTCAGCAGGGCGAGGCCGGAGGCGGTGAAGTCCACCATCACGGTCTGGCCCGCCACGCTGACGGTGTAGTCCGTCGCCGGCAGTGCGATGGCGGCGCCGGTCGGGGAGGCGAGGGAGACCGCGACCGACGCCGCGGCCGGCGGGGTCAGCCGCGCGTCCAGCGGGTCGGCCAGCGAGTACCGGGTGAAGGCATCCCCCGCCACCTGGTTCGGGACGGTGGACTCCACGCTCCAGGTGACGGAGGAGCCGACGCCGTACGCGCCGGCGTCGTCGACCGTCTTGACCGGTGCGCCCTGCACGGTGTTCTTCGGGTAGACGGACACGTCCGTCAGCCAGTTCCCGCTCTGCGGCAGCGGAAGCGTCACCAGGAACGGGGCGCCGAGCTCCGTGCCGGCCGGAGCGCTCGTCTCGGTGACCTCGTAGACGGCAGCGGTGGAGGTCGAGTACGTCGTGACTCCCGTTGCGCCGGTCGCCGGGAGCGCGGTCGCGGCGCCGGTCGTGTAGGTGGTGCCCCCGCCGACGACCTGGCCGGCGGCGTTCACCGTCAGGCCGGCCGCGGTCGTCCATCCCGCCGGGCTGGTCAGGTCGACGCCGTTCACAGGTGCGACGCTGAACACGACGCCCGGGATCGGCGGGAGGCTGCTGGTCTGCGGGGTGCCGTCGGCCGGCGTCCCGCCGCCTGCCGGATTCTGGAGTTTCGTGATGGTCAGGGTGTACGGACCGGCCGGCGCGTTGCCGCCGGTGGTGTCCGCGTTCGCGGGTGCGGCGAAGGCTGCAGCGCCCAGCAGGACGAGGGCGCCGATGCCGATCGCTGCGGCCGGTCTTCTCGTGATGGCGCGTCTTCTTGTGATGGCCATGGAGGTTCCTGTTCTGTGTTCGGGTGGAGGAGAGGAGCTGGTGGTCAGCGCGGGAGTCTGCGCAGCCGGCGCCGGAGCTGCCACGCGGCCAGCGCGGCCGCCACGGTGAACGCCGCGATGGCTGCAACGGCGACGACATCGGTGCCGACGCCTCCGGTGAGGGGCAGGACGATCGCCGGGGCGTCCGGCGTCCGGGCGTGGTACTGGTCGACGGCGGAGACCGGGGTGCCGCTGAGCGCACCGGTGGCCGCCACCTTCGCGGCGTCGGCGTGGACCGCATCGAAGCCGAGGGCGCCCAGCGTCGCGGTGCAGTGGACGCTCGCGCCGACCGCCAGCGGACCGCTCCACTGCGTGCCGGTCGAACCGTCCGGGAAGGCGCAGCTCAGCCCCGCGACGGTGGCCGAGCCCGCGACGATCGCGTCGCTCACTGTGACGTTCTGCAGCGGCTCGCCTCCGGTGTTCGTCACGGCGAAGGTGAGGCCGGTCGTCTTCGTCGCGTCGAGCGTCACCGCGGTGGCGGCGGTCGGCGCATGGTTCCCTGCGGCGTCGGTCTTGACGATCGCGACACTCGGCGGCGTCGCGACCCGGATGCCGACTTTCACCGGCTCCGCCGGGAGCAGGGGGCCGCTCGGGCTGGAGGCCGCGTACGCGAGCGAGTTCCAGGCGACCTGGCCCGGGGCGGCCGACGCCGGCAGCTTCATGGCGTAGTCGACCTCCACCGTCTGACCCGGCTGGAACGTCAGCGCCGTCGCGTCGATGCGGACCGCGCGCACCTGCGTCCAGTCCGTCACCTGCGCGGCGGTGAGCCAGGTCGGCCCGCAGCCCGCGGGCTGGTTCGGGTAGACCTCGGGTCGGCACGGGTTCGCGCTGAGGGAGTAGGTCGCGGTCACCCCGGTCGGCAGCGTCAGTGCGCGCGCGAGCGTCGGCTGGAACTGGGAGCCGCGGGCCACGCCGCTCTGCCCGCCGGACACGCCCGTGTCTCCGACGGACGGGAAGACGTCGTAGACCACCAGCCCGGTGATCGGCGTCGAGCCCAGCGAGCCGATGTTCAGCCGCCACTGCGACGTTCCGCCCGCCGGCGAGGTGCCGATGGCCGGAGCGCCGGGCACGGAGAACAGGAACCGGCTGTCGTACTGCCCCTCGACCTCCTTCTGCGCGCCGGCCTGCGCCGACGTCCCGGTGGCGAACGAGGCGGTGGAGGTCGTGCCCGTGTTCGGGCTCGGAGCCCACGCCGGGTCGGCGTCGTCCCACACGCTGGCCGTGTTGGTCTGCGTGGACGCGCCCACTCCCGGGTTCACCACCGTGTCGAGCTGGATCGTGAAGGCCTGCTGCCGGTTCAGGACGCTCCCCGGCGGGAAGGTGAAGGTCAGCGTCTGCCCGCTCTGGCTGACGGTCATGTCCGCCGTCGTGAAGGCGGCGGCGTAGGCGAGTCCGCCCGCCGTGCTGGTCACAACCGCGCTGCCGGGCACGTAGCTCACCCCTGCGGGCAGGGTGTCCGTGACGTGGACCGGGACGTCGAGATAGTGCGCGTCGCCGGCGGCGCCCTTGTTCGAGACCAGGAGCCTCCAGGGCGCGATCTGACCGGAGACCAGTGCGTTCGGCCCTCCGGTGTAGGACTTCGCGATGATCACGTCCGCCGCCGCGTCCTCGAAGTACGCCACGGCGCACGACTTGTCCGTGTCGCCGATGTTCGTCAGGGTCGTCGGCGGCGCGTTCGTCAGCGACCACTGCGCGCAGTTCGTCTGGGTCGTCGGGGTGTAGGCGTCGCCGGCGGTGAGTTTGCCGTCCACGTTGATGATGAGGGTCGACGAGGGGTTGACCGCTCCCGGCGGGAGCGCGATCGCGTAGCCGCCGATCAGCCAGCCCGCGGGGACCGGGTAGGGGACCGAGCCGTCCGTCGACTTGGTCACGGTCTGCGTCGTCCCGTCGGCGAGGTAGAAGGTGAACACCGACCCCTGCGGGACGTTCTCGAACTCGCTCGCGGTGAAACCGGGAGTCGTGCAGCTCTGCGGCACGGAGTTGTTCAGCGGTGCGCTGCCGCACGGGGCGTAGTCGTAGAGCGTGCCGCCGATCGGCACGTTGCCGGTGTTCGCGATCTGGAGGTTCCAGTGGAAGTTCGCGGTCTTGAAGATCGCGCCGGCGCTCGTGCTGTTCGGCACCACCGTTTTGGAGAACGCGCCGGAGGAGACCGGGTTGTTCGCGAAGGTGTGGCTGACGCTCGCGGTCGCCGACACGGTCGAGGGGTCGGTGACGGTGGTCGCGGTGAACGTCGCGGTGTTGGTCACCGTGTTGGTCGGTCCGAACGTGCTGGACGGGTAGCGGACCTGCACCGTGACGCTGATGTCCGGGCCGCAGCAGTTGTCGGCGGCGGCGCTCGACGGCCAGGTGATCGTGTTGGCGGCCGCGTTGTAGACGCCTCCGCTGGAGGCGGCCACGAACACGGCGCCGGCCGGGAGCGTGTCCACCAGCACCGGGTTGCTGGTGTCCCAGAATCCGTTGCCCGGGACGAACTTCGTGTAGTCGCCGGTGAGCTGGTAAGCCGTCACGCCGTCGAGCACGGATGCGCCGAGGAGGACCTTGGTGACGCTCATCGCGGGCTTGGCCGTGATCGTGATCGGCGCCGCCGTGGCCGTCGCAGGGGCGGCGGCCGAGCTGGAGCTGAACGTGGCCGTCGCCGTGAGCGTCGACTGATCGGGCGTGGTGCCGTTCGCGGTCTTGCACGCGAAGGTGAGCTGGCCGGATGCCCCGACCGGGATGCTGCTGCCCGTCCCGGTGCCGGCGAACCCGTTCGCGGTGGGGGCGAAGTCGCCGTTCCCCGTCGAGCCGCCGACGGTGCAGGTCACCGCGTTGTCCTGAGGGGAGCGCTTGGCGACGGCGATGGCGATCTGCGCGTTGGCGCAGGAGGTGACGGAGGGGTCGACCGATGAGCACTGGTAGTTCACGGTCCACTGCGCGGTCGCGCCGGACGGGATGGGGGTCGTCGCGGGCGTGATCGTCACGGACAGGCTGGCGGTGGCTCCCGCCGCGAGTGCCGGGCCTCCCGCCAGCAGTGCGACCGGGCACACCAGGAGGGCGGCGACGAGCGCGGCGAGACGGCGCGCGGCAGGCCGGCGCGCGGCGGGGCGCAGGGGGGATGCGAGCACTTCGGGTCCTCCGAGTCGGGTCTTCGGGTGCGGACCAGCGGGCGCGAGTCGAGGGCTCGCGACTGGTTCGAAGTTAAGGAGCGATTTCACCCCCGGGTGTGACGCGTCCCGTCCTGTGAGTTCGCTGACCCTGCTGTCTGCCGTGTGCGTGCGCGCGATCGAGAGCGACGGGGGAGGTGGCGGGCGCACTCGTGCCGCTGCCGTCGGACGCGACGGCGGTGAGGGTGTAGTCCCCGTCCGGCAGCGCGGAGAGGTCGAGGGTGACGGACCACATCCCGGCCGACGTCGTGGTCCCGCTCGCGTGCGCCTGTGCTGTTCCGGAGGCGCCGAGAAGGGCGACCGCGACGCTGCTGCCGGGGAGCGCCGTACCGGAGACGGTGGCGTGCCGCGAGCGGATCGTGGTCGACGGGGTCAGGATCGCCGGTGCGGGCAGGGGCGGCGCGGCGGGAGGTGTCGGCGTCGGGGTCGGAGTGGGAGTCGGCGTCGGACTCGCGGTTGGCGTCGGACTCGCGGTCGGCGTCGGACTCGCGGTCGGCGTCGCTGTCGGTGTCACGGTCGTCGTGGGGACCCGGTCGGCATCCGGCTGAGTGGACACGGCAGCACCCGTGGTGTCGTCGGGAGTCGCGGGCGGAGCGGGATCCGGCTCCGCTGGAGGGCCGACGGGAACGGGCGCCGGAGCCGCACCGCCGGCATCGCCCGGTGCGGCGGCAGCCGAGTGCGCAGCGCTGCCCGCGACCGGCGCCGACACCGTCTCGCGGGGCGCGACGCCGAGCGCTACCGCGACGAGGGAGGTCGCCGCGACGACGGCCGACGCCACGACCGCCGTCGACCTCCAGGCCGTCGAGTCCCACGCGCGCGACCCGGTTCCTGCCGATCCCGCGCCCGGCTCGGCGGCGCTCGCCGCGGCCGCCCCGCCGTTCGCCGTCCCGCTCGCGTACGCCGCCGCGCCCCCGATCCCCGCGGCGAGCGGCAGGAGCACGAAGCCGAGGCGCCGGTTCACCTCCACGGCCTCCGCTGCGACGAGGCGGCAGTCCCCGCAGCCCGCGAGGTGGTCGTCCAGGCGGCGGCGCACGCTCGCCGACAGGCGCTTGCGGAGGCCGGCGCCCAGGTGCTCGATCGCCCAGCGGCACTCCGAGTCCTCCCGCACCGTCGCCAGGTGGGCCTGGATCCAGGAGGCGCGAAGGCCCTCCCGCGCCCGTACGGCCAGCGCCGCCACGGAGTTCGCCTTCATCCCGAGCAGCGGCGCGACCTCGCGCGGCGGCAGCGCCTCGACCTCCGTGTACCAGAGCACCTCCTGCCACCGCGGCGGGAGGGCGCGGAACGCCCGGGCAGCGAGCGAACGGTCCAGCTCGGCCAGTCGGCTGGCCTCGGTGAACCGCAGGTCCTCGATCTCCTCGGCGTGCTCGATCGCGATCTCGCGCGCAGCGCGCCGCCCCCAGCTCGCCGCCGTGTTCCGGATCACCGTGAACAGGTAGGGCCGGAAGCCGGAGGTGGGTCCGCCGCCGTCCGTGATCGCCGCGAACATCCGCGTGAACGCCTCCGACACCAGGTCGTCCGGGTCGAAAGCCGCCGTGTACGCGCGGGCGACGGTCACGCCGGCGCGATAGTGGCGCTGCCACAGCTCCGCGTACGCCCGCTCGTCGCCGTCGCGGGTGCGATCGACGAGCTGGCTGTCGGACAGGGCATCAGGGGCGCCCTTGCGGGCGGCGGGACGGGACACGGGCTCTCCAGGTCGGGACTGGTGGGCGTCTCCGGGAAGGAGACGACTGCGCGCTGGAGAGAGCGCCGGACGGCCATTCCATGACGAAACCCGACGTGTGGGGTGATCCAGGGCCGTCCGCGTCATGGATGGCGGCCGAGCCGCTCTCTCACACTGCCGGCCCGGCTCCCTGCCGGCCGGCGCAGCCCCGTGGGGAGGCTGCTCGCGGGGTGTCCGCACATTCGGGATAGCCGGACACCCCGCGAACCAGCGGCCTAGAGTTCTCTCGTGGACGGGGTTCTCTCATGACGACGCAGAGTGGCCCGACGGCCCTCGACGTCCAGGACGCGCTCGCCGCGGTCGCCGATCCGGCCGACGCCGTCTTCCTGCAGCGCTTCTTCAAGACCGGGCCCGGCGAGTACGGCGAGGGCGATCTCTTCATCGGCGTGCGCGTGCCGCAGACCCGCGCGGTCGCGAAGCGGTTCGCCGGCCTGCCGCTGCCGGAGGTCCGTGCGCTGCTGGACAGCCCCGTCCACGAGCACAGGCTGGCCGGGCTCATCGTCCTGAACGCCGCCTTCGCCCGGGCGAGCGCCGCCCGCACCCGCGACGACGCCGAGCGGGAGCGGCTGGCCGGTTTCTACGTCCGGGCGGTGCGCGACGGCCGCGTGAACAACTGGGACCTCGTGGACGCGTCCGCCGAGTACGTGCTCGGCGCGTTCCTCCTCGACCGCCCGCGGGGGCTGCTGGACGAGCTCGCCGCCAGCCCGGTGCTGTGGGAGCGCCGGGTGGCCGTGCTCTCCACCTTCGCCTTCTTGAAGGCGGGCGACGCCTCCACGACGCTAGAGCTCGCGGCCCGGCTGCTGGACGATCCGGAGGACCTCATGCACAAGGCCGTCGGGTGGATGCTGCGCGAGACCGGCAAGCGGGTCGACCGCGCGCTGCTGGTCGGCTTCCTGGACGAGCACGCCGCGCGGATGCCGCGCACGATGCTCGCCTACGCGACCGAGCACCTCGACGCAGCGACCCGGGCGGCGTACCGGGCGCTGCCCCGCCGACCCCGGCGCGCCGCAGGCCTGGGATGATGGACGAATGGCGAGAACGGTTCGAGGCGCACGCGTCCTGATCACCGGCGCGGCCTCCGGCATGGGCCTCCTCTACGCGGAGCGCGCCGTCCGGGAGGGCGCCAAGGCCGTCGTGCTGTGGGATCGCGACGAGGCCGGCCTCACCCGCCTCACCGATCGCCTGCGCGGCGAAGTGCTCGCGGGCCGCACCGTCACCGCGTGGGGCGCTCCGGCCGGTTCGCCGAGCTCGGCGACCGGCTCGCGGAACGCCGGCACCAGCATCCACCCGTACGTCGTCGACCTCCGCGAGCTCGGCGGGATCGCCCAGGCGGCCCAGTCGGTCCGCAAGGAGCTCGACGGCGTCGACGTGCTCGTCAACAACGCGGGGATCGTGCGCGGCAAGTTCTTCTGGGAGCACGACAACGGCGACGACACCCGCGCGACCATGCAGGTCAACGCGCTGGCGCCGATGTACACGACGCGGGAGTTCCTGCCCGGCATGATCTCGAGCCCCCGCGAGGCGCGCATCGTCAACATCGCGTCGGCGGCCGGCACCCTCGCCAACCCGCGCATGAGCGTCTACGCGGCGAGCAAGTCCGCCGTCATCAACTGGAGCGACAGCCTCCGCCTCGAGCTCGAGCAGCAGGGCTACGGCCACGTGAAGGTCACGACCGTCGCGCCGAGCTACATCGACACCGGGATGTTCGAGGGCGCCCGCGGGCCGCTGCTCACCCCGATCCTCACCCCGGAGTACGTGGTCGACCGGGTCTGGCGGGCGATGCTCGCGGGCAAGCCGGTCCTGCTGCTGCCGTGGTCGGTGGGGCTCGCGAAGACGCTGAAGGGCGTCCTCCCGACCCGCGCGTGGGACGCCCTGGCCGGACGGCTGTTCGGCGTCTACAGCTCGATGGACGAGTTCACCGGACGCTGACCGCCGGCCGCAGTCGACTTGACGATCCATGCAGTTCCGGCGGCAGGACATGGATATCCGTGCAGCCGGATGCCGGCGCACCGCTCCTCCCGTGGAGTCTGGATGCGCGGGCCCGCTCCGGGCCTGTTCGTTCGGAAGGCAACGCACCATGAACTGGATCGGAACACGGGTCGGCTCGGCCCTCGCACTGGTCGTCGCAGTCGGCATCGGGGTAGTCGCCACCGACGTCAGCCGGCCGCTGACCTCCCTCGCCGCCGAAACGACCGGGATCACGCTCGCGACGACTCCGGACGACGCCACAGCTCTGAGCACATTCGCCGGCCGGGTCACCCCCACCGACCCTCTCGCGCTCCGCGGCTTCACCCCGGAGGTCGACGCCGCCACCCCGACGGCGACGACCGTGCCGGACGGCAGCCTCCACGCCTGGAAGATGGCGGCGCTCGCTGTGGTCCTGCTGGTGACGAGCGGCTGCCTCGCCGCGACGCACGCCGTCAAGCGCCGGGCGAGCCGGAGCTGACTGCGGCCCCGGCGGCCGACGCCCGGAAGGCACGCGGCGACGCCCCGAACCGGTCGGCGAAGACGCGGCTGAAGTGGGCGGCGTCCCGGAAACCCCAGCGCAGGGCGATCTCCCCGATCCGGAGGCCCGCGAACGCCGAGTCCGCCAGGTCGCGGCGGGAGCGCTCCAGGCGGCGTGTGCGCACCCAGGCGGCGACCGTGCTGTCGTGCTCCTCGAAGAGCGCGTGCAGCGTGCGTACCGACATGAAGTTGGCGCTCGCGATCTCTGCCACCGTCAGCCCGGGCCGGGCGAGGTTCAGCTCGATGTACTCGACGACCGCGTCGAGCTGCGACTCCCTGGTCCGGTCGCCACGGTCCTGCAGCGTCTCCACCACGACCGCGCCGAGCATGCCGACGGCGCTCTCGGCCAGCCGCCTGCCCGCGCCGCCCTGGAGGCGGTGGACCGTGCGCCCGAGCTGCGCGGCCAGCGGATGGACGATGCCGACGAGGGGACGCTCGCGCGCGAACCGCACCGCCACCACCTCGTCCACGATGCTGGCCGGGACCGGCAGCGCGTGATGCGGGATCCGGACGATCAGGCTCTCCCCGCCGTGGTCCAGCCGGAACGGACGGGCAGCGGAGTACGCGGTGATGTCACCGGCCCGCACCACGGCGGAGCGGCCGTCCTGCGTCAGCGCGCTCTCCCCGGAGAGCTGGATGTGGATCATCGCGTTGGCGCCGGTCTCGCTGCCGCCGTGCTGCTCCGGCTGCTCCACGGTGTGGCGCGAGCCGCCGATGGCGTTGAACACGATCCCGCCGATCATCGCGCCGCTCACGGCGGTGCGGAAGGTCTGCTGCTCCGTGCTCGTGCAGATCAGCGGGACCGTCGTCTCGGTGAAGCGACGGCGGGTCTCGTCGAAACCCAGGAGGAGCCGCGCGAATCCTCGATCCGGCGGCTGCTCCCCAGGCTTCATGGGGCGGGAATCTAGCAGAGCCCCACGGGGTCAGGCGACGCCTCCGCGGTCCACGTCGTCGCGCCAGGCGCCCGTCTCCGCGGGCTGCGCCTCGATGAACTCCTTGAAGTTGCGGAGGTCCTTCTTGACGGCGTGGTCGTCCACGCCGAGCGCTGCGCCGACCTTCTCCATCGCATCACCCGGCTGCCAGTCGAACTGCACCGTGACGCGGCTGCTGTCGTCGGAGAGACGATGGAAGGTGACGACGCCCGCGTGGACGACGTCGCCCGCGACGCTCTTCCAGGCCACCCGCTCGTCCGGGTGCTGCTCGGTGATGACGGTGTCGAACTCGCGGACGGCGCCGCCGATCTTCACGCGCCAGTGGTTGGTGGTGGAGTCGACCTGGCGGATGTCCTCCACCTGATCGAGGAACTGCGGGAAGCTCTCGAACTGAGTCCACTGGTTGTACGCGGTGGTGACGGGCACGTTCACGTCGACGCTCTCGGTCACGGTGGTCATAAGCCGGTTCCTCTCCTCGATGTGCGGATTCGGCGCCGACGGTAAGCGGGGTCGCCGATGCGTGCGAGGGGGTCGACAGTCGTCCGGGATGGTGGGAGTGGCGGGTGGCCCCGCGGGTCTCGTGTCAGGCCCAGCGGCGGTTCGCCCACCGCTCGAACAGCCCGACCAGCGAGTCCGTCAGCTTGCCGAGGATGGCGAGCAGGATGATCGCCAGGAACAGCCGGTCGGTGCGCCCGTTGTTCTGCGAGTCGCTGAGCAGGAAGCCCAGCCCCATGGACGACGCGATCAGCTCGGCGGCGACCAGGAACAGCCACGCCTGCGCCAGCGCCAGCCGGAGGCCGGAGACGACCGACGGCAGCACGGACGGCAGCTGCACCGTCGTGAACAGCCGGACCCCGCCGAGCCCGAAGGCGCGGCCGGCCTCCACCAGCTGGCGGTCGACGTGCCGGAGGGCAGCGCCGACGGTCGTGTAGACCGGGAAGAACGCGCCGATCGCGATGAGGATGATCTTGGAGTCCTCGCCGATCTTGAACCACAGGATCAGCAGCGGCACCCAGGCGAGCGACGGCACCGCCCGGATCGCGCCGAGCGTGGGGCTGAACAGGATGTCGCCGAGACGCGACAGCCCGACGATCGCGCCGAACAGCAGCCCGAGGGCGGCGCCGAACGCGAAGCCGATCAGGACGCGCTGCGTCGAGATGGCGATGTAGAGGCCGAGGAGGCCGCGCTGCGCGAGATCGACACCCGCCTGGACGACCATCGCCGGGGTGGGGAGCTGGGAGGACGAGAACGCGCCCGACGTGGAGGCGAGCTGCCACGCGACGAGCAGGACGACCGGGATCAGCGCGCCGCCGACGACCCGCACCCAGCGGCGCGAGAGGAACGGCGCGGTGGGGGAGGCCTCCCGCGGCGTCTCGCGCGCGACGGACGTGGCCACGAGGCCGTCGCCGGGCCCGCCGACCACGAGGAGCGGCCCGTCGCCCTCGGGCGCGTTCTGGTACGTCATCCCGCGCTCAGCCGATCGCGCTCGGGTCGGCCTTCTTCGCGAAGGCCGGGTCGAGGAGGCTGTCGAGCGCCTTGTCGATGTCGCCCTGCGTGCGCACGTCGCCGGACTGCACGAAGATCGGGCCGACCTTCTTCAGCACGGCGAGCTGCGCCGGGCCGGGGACGTTCGAGACGCCGAGGTTGGTGCGCTCGGTGATCACCGTGGTCGCCACCGACGGGTCGATGCCGGCGACGTCCGCGAGGATCTTCGCGGTGTCGTCCGGATGCTTCAGCGCCCAGGCGCGCGCGTACTCGTAGGTGTTCACGACCGTCTGCGCGACATCCGGCTTCGAGGAGAGGAAGGACTCCGTGGCGTTGAGGAAGCCGTAGGTGTTGAACTTCACGTTGCGGTAGATCAGCTTCGCGCCGGACTTCTCGGCGTTGGCCATGATCGGGTCGAGCCCGCTCCACGCCTGCACCGAGCCGTTCTGCAGCGCCGCCCAGCCGTCGGCGTGCTGGAGGTTCTGGATGGTGACGTCGTTCGCCGACAGCCCGTTGGCCTCCAGCGCCTGCAGCAGGAAGAAGTAGGGGTCGGTGCCCTTGGTCGCCGCGATCTGCTTGCCCTTGAGCTCCTTCACGGAGGTGATCGGGGAGTTCGGGCCGACGACGAGCGCCGACCATTCGGGCTGCGAGAAGATGTCGATGGTCTTGATCGCGGAGCCGTTCGCGCGCGCGAGCAGCGCGGCCGAGCCCGCGGTGGACCCGACGTCGATCGCGCCAGAGCGCAGCGCTTCGTTCGCCTTGTTGGAGCCGGCCGACTGCACCCAGTTGACCGTGATGTCCTGCTTCTTCAGCGCCTTCTCGAGCCAGCCTTCCTTCTTGATGACCAGGCTCAGCGGGTTGTAGGTCGCGAAGTCGATGTTGAGCGTGCCGCCCTTCGTGACGCCGGCCGTGCTCTGGGAGCCGGACGCGGCGCCCTCGCCGGCGACGCAGCCGGAGAGGAGGAGGGCGGCAGCGGCGGCGACGGCCGCGGCGGCGGTGAGGAGGGTGGGTCTGCGGTGCATGCGGGGTGCCTCTCGGGTCTGGTGTGGCGGTGCTGTGTTGTGCGGTGCGGTGCTGTTCGGTGCCGGGTGGCGTGCTCAGTACGGGAACGGTGCGATGGCCGGCGCCTGGCGGTCGTGCAGCGCCCTCCCGTGCCGGTCGATGCCGAGCCCGTCGAGCAGTTCGGCCCGGAGCTCGGCGAGCGCCGCGGAGCCCCGGTCGCGCGGCCGGGCGCCGGGGACCGTGACGACGCGACGGATGGTCGCGCCGTCACGGCCGTCCTCGCGGCCCAGCAGGATGACGCGGTCGGCGAGCTGGAGTGCTTCGTCCACGTCATGCGTGACGAGCAGGATGGTGGCCGGGTTGGCGGCGTGGACGTCGAGGAGGAGGTCCTGCATCCGCAGCCGGGTGAGCGCGTCGAGCGCCCCGAACGGCTCGTCCAGCAGGAGGACGCCGGGGTTGCGGGCGAGCGCCCGGGCGAGCGAGGCCCGCTGCGCCATGCCGCCGGAGACCTCCCGCGGCCGCAGCGAGGCGGACGCGTCCAGCCCCACGAGCTCCAGCAGCCTCCCGACCCGCTCGCGCCCGTCGCCGCGGTCGATCCCCCGCGGCAGCCCGAGCGCGACGTCGTCCGCGAGCGACCGCCACGGCAGCAGCCGCGGCTCCTGGAACCCGACCGCGCAGCGCGCGTCGATCCCGGCGACCGGCGACCCGTCGATGAGCGCCGCGCCGGCCGTGGGCGAGTCGAGTCCGCCCGCGATGCGCAGGAGCGTCGACTTCCCGCACCCGCTGGCGCCGAGGATGGCGACGACCTCACCGGCCTCGACGCTCAGCGACACGTCCCGGAGCACGGGCCTCGCCGCGGGTGCGACTCCGCGCCGCCGCGTCCCGGGGAACGCCCGCCCGACACCGACGAAGTCGACGGAGAACGCGGACGAGGACGAGAGGGAGGCCATGGTCCTCCGACGCTACCGACAGCGGCCCAGCGGCCGCTCGCGGGGGCGCAATGCGGCGTAACGAAAGGTTGTGGGGTTGTCGGCCGGTCCCGATTCCGTGACATTGTTATCTGACATCGACCATGCCGACCGGAGGGACTGTGCCATGAGATCGAAGCGCAGCCTCGCCGCAGCGTCGGTCGTCGCCGGTCTTGTCGTGAGCGGTGCCCTCCTCGCCGGCCCGGCAGCCGCGGCGGTCGACCCCGGCGAACCGTCCCTGTCGCAGCCGCTCCCGGTCTTCCCGGGGTTCACGCCTCGCTTCGATGCCGTGACCGTGGTGGACGCGCGAACTGGCGAGGTCATCGGCACCCGGCACGCCGATCGGGCCCCCACCTTCCGCTGACGCACGGTCCAGTCCGGTCGGAATTGCGTGCCAGCACGGTTCCGGCACCGCGCCCCCGATCCCTACCGTGTATTAACTTCATGCATTGGGATTGGAAATATGAGCCTGCCGACACCCGCCTCACGTTCCGCCATCGACCTCTCCCGGCGCGACCTCGCCGTCGACCTCGTCCGCGTCTGCTGCGTGCTCGTGGTCGTCGTGGCGCATCTCCTCATGGTTGGCGTCGGCTTCGGGGCGGACGGCGCGTTGGAGATCACCAAACCTCTGACCGAGCAGCCCTGGTTCGCCGCGGTGTCCGTGTTCGGCCAGGTGATGCCGCTGTTCTTCGCGCTCGGCGGGTTCGCCGCGATCACCGGCTGGCGCTCCCTCCGCTCGAGAGGCGGTGACGCCTCCGACTTCTTGTACGCACGGCTCATCCGACTCGTGCGGCCGACCCTGCCGGTGTTCGTGTTCTTCACCGTCGCCCTGTGGACCGCGCGCGGGCTAAGCGCGCCCGAAGATGTCATCTCGGGAGTCGCGGCCGGCGTCGGGACGCCGCTGTGGTTTCTTGCCGCCTTCCTGCTCTGCCAGTAGGCCGCGCCGCTGATGATCCGCCTGCACGAGCGCGCACCCTGGCACACGCTGGTCGCCCTCGCGGGCTGCGCTACAGCCGTCGACCTGTTCCGGCTCGGCACCGGCGTCACGCTCCTCGGCCTGATCAACCTCGCGTTCGTCTGGCTGTTCGCCCAGCAGCTCGGCTTCCTCTACGCCGACGGCGTCTTCTTCCGGATGCGTCGCCGCCGGCTGGTCGCCCTCGCCGCTGCCGCGGCAGCCCTCCTCGCGGCAGGGGTTGCCGGCGGCGTGTACTCGCCGGACATGCTCGCCAACCAATACCCGGCCGTGTTCGCGATCGGACTGCTCGCGATCGTCCAGCTCTGCGGACTCACCCTCCTCCACCCGGCGCTGACCGCGCTCGTGCGCACGCGCCCGGCCCGCGTCCTGACATTCGTCGTCGGCAGTCGGCTGATGACCGTCTACCTCTGGCACCTGATCTGCATCATCGCGATCACCGGTGTCTGCCTGCTCGTGCCCGGATGGCATCCCGCCCCCGGCAGTCCGGACTGGTGGGCGAGCCGCCCGCTGGTCCTGGCCGCCGCGATCGCGCTCGTGCTCCTGCTCTCGCTCGGTCTGGCCCGGTTCGAGCGCGGACCGCGCCCGCTCACCGCCGCCGAGACTCGAGCGCCTGCCTGGCGCGTGCACCTCGCGGCTCTGCTCGCGTTCGCGCCGCCCTTCATCATCCTGATCCACGGCCTCGACCCGACGCTCGCCGTGTTCGGTCTCAGTCTGTACTCGTCGGCACTCATCCTCATCCGCCCGGACCGCATCGTCAGCCGACGACCCCACCCTCCCGTGGCCTCCGCACCACCGCCGTCACCAGCAGCGTCACCGCGATCAGCCAGCAGCCGGCCATGATCGCCGAGCTGAAGTCCTCGCCGTAGTCCACGAAGCTCATCCCGTTGAAGAACGCGCCCACCGTGAACAGCGCCGCGATCCCGGTGAGCCACCGCCAGCCGCGCACGCGCCCGGCCAGGCAGCGGGCGAACAGGGCGAGCGTTCCGAGCGCGAGCAGCAGACCGAGCCACGCGTGGATCAGGAGTGCCGGCCCCGCGCCGCCGCTGAGCGCCCAGGCGAGGCTTGTGAACGACCGTGAGAAGTACTCGTCCCCTGTGCTGCCGGGGTGCGTTTTGGGGAGCTCCACGAACAGGTTGAGCAGCATCCCCAGCGCGAACTGCGCGCCGAAGGCGACCAGGAGGGCGATGGCCGGGCGGCGCGGCGGCGCGGTGCGCATGACACCGGGATACCGCCTTGCGGGTCTGCGCGCAATCAGCGAGCGGGCGCGCTCACCAGATCATCGGCCGGTCGTCGTCGTCCTCTTCCGTCGCGACCTCCGCCAGCTCCACCAGCACCGGCACGTGGTCGCTCGGCGCGTCGCCCTTGCGCTCGTTCCGGTGGATGCTCGCATCCGACACCCGGTCCGCGAAGGCCGCTGAGCCGAGGATGAAGTCGATCCGCAGCCCCTCGTTGCGCGGGAAGCGGAGCTGCTTGTAGTCCCAGTACGTGTACCCGTCCGGCACGATCGGCCGCACGACATCGGTCAGCCCCACCTTCTCGAACGCGGCGAACGCGGTGCGCTCCGGCGGCGAGATGTGGGTGGAGGCGCCCGGGATCAGGCTCGGGTCGCCGACGTCGGAGTCGAGAGGGGCCACGTTCCAGTCGCCCATCAGCGCGAGCTGCTCGCCCGGGTTCTCGGCCAGCCAGCGCTGCGTGTCCGCGGCGAGGGCGGCGAGCCAGTCGAGCTTGTAGACGTAATGCGGGTCGTCCAGCGAGCGGCCGTTGGGGACGTACAGGCTCCACAGCCGCACGCCGTCCACCGTCGCCCCGATCGCGCGGGCCTCCTTCGGGAGGTCGGGGCCGTCGTGGTCCTTCAGGAACCCGGGCATGTCCGGGAAGCCGATCTCGACGTCCTCGATCGGCAGCCGGGCGGCGATCGCGACGCCGTTCCACTGGTTGAGGCCGTGCAGGACGACCTCGTAACCGGCCGCCTCGAACGCCTCGTACGGGAACTGCTCCGGCTTGCATTTGATCTCCTGCATGGCCAGGACGTCCACGTCCTCCCGGACCATCCAGTCCACCACGCGGGCGACTCGAGTGCGGATGGAGTTCACATTCCAGGTGGCGACGCGCATGCCCCGATCGTATCGGGGACCGCCGACCCCCTTGCCGGGAACGGGTTAACCGTAGAATGTCAGACGTGACCGACGCACGACAGCAGCTCATCGACTTCATCTCCGCCGAGGCGGTCTTCCACGGCGACTTCACGCTGACCAGCGGCAAGAAGGCCAGCTACTACGTCGACCTGCGCAAGGTGAGCCTCGACCACCGCGTGGCGCCGCTGATCGGCCAGGTCATGATCGACCTGATCGCGGAGGTCCCGGACGTGGTCGCCGTCGGCGGGATGACGATGGGCGCCGACCCGGTCGCCGCCGCGATCCTGCATCAGGGCGCGGCGCGCGGGCTGGCCTACGACGCATTCGTGGTCCGCAAGGAGCCGAAGGACCACGGCCGAGGCAAGCAGGTCGAGGGCCCGGACCTCGAGGGCAAGCGCGTCATCGTGCTGGAGGACACCTCCACGACCGGAGGCTCCCCGCTGAAGGCCATCGAGGCCCTCAAGAAGGTCGGAGCCGAGATCGCCGGCGTCGCCGTGGTCGTCGACCGCAACACGGGCGCACGCGAGGTCATCGAGTCGGCCGGCTACCCGTACTTCGCCGCCATCGGCCTCGAGGATCTGGGGCTGGAGTAGTGGCGGAACACCGCGAACCCCCGGCGGGGGAGGAGCCGGACCGGAACGCTGAGCCGAATCAGCCCACCGAACCGGAGGTGGGGAGCTCGGAGTGGTTCCTCGCGCAGCTGAGCGGCGGGCGGCCGTTGACGCGGCCGCCGGCGCCGCCGGCGCCGGAGGTGCCGGAGGCGGAGGCTGAGGCGGAGGACGGTGGTTCTCCGGAGGAGGCGGCCACGCCGTCCGAGCCCCCGGTGTCGGCCGGCCCCGCCCCCACCGTTCCGTTCGTGTTCGAGGATCTTCTGGGCGAGCAGGAGGCGACCGAGCCTCCTGCGCCGGGTGCGCCTGCGCCGGCTGCGCCTGCGCCGGCGACTCCGTCCGCATTCGAGGACCTTCTGGGTGATTCGGAGGCGATCGAGCCTCCGGCTCCGGCCAGCCCGGCCCCGGCCGCTGCGTCCGCGTTCGAGGACCTCCTGCGCGAGCCCGAGCCGACCGAGCCCACCGGCGACGAGGGCGACGGCGCCGTTCCGGACGGCACGGCCATCGCCCCGACAGCGCCCGGCTTCACGTGGAATCTGACCTCCCGCGAGACCCCGGAGCCCGCCGAAGGGACCTCGCTGTTCGACCCGGCCCAGGATGACGAGGCCGACGCGGCTCCGGTCCGCCGATCCAACTTCGTGGAGCCGACGCCTTCGGCTCCGATCCCGGCTCCTGCGGTGCCCGCGGAGTCCGCACCGGAGCCGGCCACACCGCCCACCCCGGCCGCGGCACCCGCCGAGTCAGCGCCTGAGCCGGCCGCAGCGCCGGAGCCCATCGGAGGGCCTGAGTCCGCCGCGGCGCCGGAGTCCGCCCCAGCGCCCGAGGCCACCGCAGCGCCTCAACCCACCGCGGCGTCCGAGCCCACCGTGGCGGCCGCGCCACCCACCGCATCGCCCGCGCCCACCGCAGCGCCCGCGCCCACCGCGGCGCCCGAGTCCGCGCCGGTTCCCGATCACATCCCGGCGAACGAGTCGACGCTCGCGCCCCCTGCGGAGCCCCTTCCGGACTCCGTCCCGGCGCCTGAGCCGACTGCGCCCGCGGCCGCCTCCCTGCCGGAGCCGACTCAGCCGTCCACAGCGACGACGCCGATCCAGCCGTTCGAACCCACCGGCTTCGTAGCCGCGCTGCGCATGCCGCAGCCGCCGGAGGTCGCCGACCGCTTCTCCGGACCCGAGCAGACTCTGGAGACGGGCACGCCCGATCAGGCCGTGCCCGGCTTCACCGCTCCCCAGCCCGTGGTGTCCGAACCGGGAGCTTCCGAGCCCACAGCTTCCGAGCCTGAGCCTGCGTCCCCGCCGACCGGACCCATCGAAGGTCACGGACTGGCCGCCCTGCTCGGGATGTTCGAGGAGGAGCGCCCCGCTCCGCGCCCGTTGCTCGGGGACACGACGGGGATCATCCCGCTCCCTCCGGCGCCGCAGACCCGCAAGGACGCGCTGCAGGCCGAGGCCGACGCGCAGGCGCGAGCCGACGCGCAGGCGCAGGCCGAAGCGCAGGCGCAAGCCGATGCGTGGGCGCAGGCCGACGCGCAGGCGCAGGCCGACGCGCGCGCTGAAGCGGAGGCGCGGGCCGAAGCGCAGGCGCGGGCCGAAGCGCAGGCACGGGCCGAAGCGCAGGCGCAGGCCGACGCACAGGCGCAGGCCGAAGCGGATGCTCAGGCCCGGGCCTGGGCCGCGGCCGGCGGAGCGACCGACGGTCAGGCCTCCCCCACGCCGCCTCCCCTCGCGGAGCCCGCGGCGGGGCCGGACGCCTATGCCGCCGCCGCCGCCCAGACCGAGGCGATCCTCGGCGCGCCGCCGTCGCCCGCGACCAGCCCGTTCGACGCGGAGGCGCTCGCCGCCGCTTCGGCCGCCGGCCCTGACCTCTTCGCCTCGCCGGCCGACGCCTCGCCGGCCGACGCCTCGCCGGCCGACGCCACGCAGCCCGCCACCGCGCCGGAGCGTACGGCGGACGACCCGGCCGCCGAGCGCGACGACGCGACCCTCGAACCGGACGACGAGGAGCACGACGGCATCGCCGCCCTCTTCGGCGACTTCGGCATCGACGAGGAGCCGGCGTCCGACGAACTTCCCGAACCGGCGACCGAGCCGGCCCCGTTCGCACCCGTGGAGAGCGCGGAGTCCGCACCGTTCGTCCCGCCTGTCCACCCGGCGGAGCCTGCCCCGTACGGTGGCCCTGCCGACTCCGTGGACCAGCCGGGCGGACCAGCCCGGCCTGTCGACTCCGCTCCGGTCGGCGAGCACGACCTGCCCGCCCCGGCGCCATCGCACGACGCGGAGGCGGTGCTGCCCGCGGCTGCGCTCGGGATGGACGCCCTCCTCTTCCCCGACCTCGCAGCCGACCGTGAGCAGGACGCGCATCCCGAACCCGACGCGCTGCCCCGGCACGAAGCCGCGCAGCAGCACGGGGTCCCGGGTGAGCCGGACGCCACCGGATTCGCCTTCGGCGAGCCGTCGGCCGGGCTGGAGGGACCCCAGGTCGGCTCGGGGACGAGTGCTTTCGACGCCCTCCTGACGCCCACGGTGGCCTTCGACGCCCTGGACACCCCGACCGTCGCCTTCGACGCCGCCGCCGCGGCGCGGGACACGACCCCGCCACCGGCCGACACCGGTTCGCCCGCGTCCAATGATGGTGGTGCGGGTACCACGGGCTCCGCCGCCGCCGCGGCGTCTCTCGCGGCCGCGTCCGCCGCCGCTGCCGCCGGTGCGGCTCCCGCCGGTGCGGCTCCCGCCGGTGCGGCTCCCGCCGGTGCGGCCTCCGCCTCCGCCTCCGCGCCCGCCCACGCGGCCACGCCGACACCCACTCCCGCACCCTGGACCGCCCCGGCACCCACCGCCAGCACCTCCAGCACCGCCACCCCCACCACCACCCCGCCGGCACCTCCCACCCCGCCGTCCACCCCTCAGCACCCGCTCAACCGCCGACTCTTCCTGATCCTCGGCGTGCTCGCGGTCCTGCTCGTCCTCGTCGGCCTCTTCGCCCTCGGGACGCGTCTCCCGTCGCTCTTCGGCGCCACCGCCGCCTCACCGAAGCCGTCGGCCTCCAGCACCGCCACGCACACGCCGACCCCGACGCCCACGCCGACCCCCACCGTCAGCCCGAAGCCCGCCGCGGCCGTCGGCCCCGGCACGCACGCGTGGGACACCCTCGGCGGCGGCGAGTGCCTCCAGCCGTACACCAACCCGTGGGCCGAGACCTTCACCGTCGTGGACTGCACGGCCGCGCACTCCGCGCAGCTCGTCTACACGAACCTCGTCTCGGCCGACCCGGCCGCCCCGTATCCGGGCGCCGACGCGCTCGCGCAGCAGATCAACACGCTGTGCACCGCGTCCGGCGTCATCGACCTCAACGCGGCCGCGGCGTATCCCGACCTGCAGGTGCAGGGCTCGTTCCCCGCGACCGAGGCGCAGTGGAAGAGTGGCCAGCGGTCGTACTACTGCTTCGCCAACCGGTCCAGCGGCCAGCCGCTGACGACCTCGGTCGCCGGCCAGGGGCCGACCGGCTGACCGGTCGGCGTCAGCCCGCCGCGCGCCCGTAGCCCTGGAGGGCCGCCGCGGGGTTGAGCCGTCCCGCCGACGCCAGGCCGGCGAGGGTGGTGGCGCCGTCGCGGACGGTCACGTCCACGACCACGGCGTCGCGCGCGGCGCCCTCGCCGAAGAAGCCTTCCGCGTCCAGCTCCTGGAGCGCCTCGACCATCGCCTCCCGCAGCGTCGCGTTCACGTCCTCCGCGCGGTCGAACGGGTCCCCGAGGGCGTCGAAGAGCCCATCGACGGCATGGAAATGCGCGTCGCCGTAGAGCGCGTACGGCGACTCCAGGTCCGACCAGCGCACCTCGTCGTGGAGCAGCTCGACCAGTTGCTCGCGGTAGCCCGCGATCGTCCGGTCCAGGCCTTCCCGGGAGGACGCCGTCGGCGCGGGACGGTGCGACTGCGGGGTCGTCGCGAGCCCGAAGTAGTAGAAGGTCTCGTCGGGCCGGGCGGCGCGGAGGTCACGCCACGCGGACCGTGCCGCGTCGCGGATGGCCGACCGGATGCGCTCGTAGTCGTCGGAGGGGAGGACGCCCATGGTGGTGCTTCTCTCTCTGGGGCGTTGTGGATCGGCGGCGGGTCAGAGGTCCGACTCGACGGGAGCCGCCGCGACGAGCTCCTTCACCCCGGACAGGATCTCGTCCGGGCGGAACGGGTACCGGTCGATCTCGGCCTGGTCGCTGATCCCGGTCAGCACCAGGATCGTGTGGAGGCCGGCCTCGATGCCCGCGACGACGTCCGTGTCCATCCGGTCGCCGATCATCGCGGTGTTCTCGGAGTGCGCGCCGATCCGGTTGAGCGCCGAGCGGAACATCATCGGGTTGGGCTTGCCGACCACGTAGGGCTCCATGCCGCCGGTCGCCTTCGTGATCATCGCGGTGACCGCGCCGGTCGCGGGCAGCGGTCCCTCGGCGCTCGGGCCGGTGGCGTCCGGGTTGGTCGCGATGAACCGTGCGCCGGCGCCGATCAGGCGGATGGCCTTGGTGATCGCGTCGAACGAGTAGCTGCGGGTCTCGCCGACGACCACGTAGTCCGGGTTCGTGTCGGTCATGATGAAGCCGGCCTCGTGCAGGGCGGTCGTGAGTCCGGCCTCGCCGATGACGTAGGCGCTGCCTCCCGGCTTCTGCGACTTCAGGAAGTCGGCCGTGGCCAGCGCGGAGGTCCAGATCGACTCCTCCGGCACGTCGAGACCGGACGCGCGCAGCCGGGCGGCGAGGTCGCGCGGGGTGTAGATCGAGTTGTTGGTGAGCACCAGGAAGGGCGTGCCCTGGTCGCGCCACTGCTGGATCAGCTCGGACGCGCCCGGGAGTGCGGAGTTCTCGTGGACGAGCACGCCGTCCATGTCGGTCAGCCAGCATTCGATCTCGTCGCGTCGCGCCACGCAGGACCCCTTCCAGTGGTGAAGTGACGGCACCAGCTTATTGCCCGGGCGGTAGCGGGAGGGTTTCCGGCGGCTGTCGAGATGCCGAGCGACCGCTCCGGTTACGCTGAGTCGGTGAGTCAGGAAACGCCCCAGCCGCCGAGCGATCTGCCGAGCGATCTGCCGAGCGACCTGCCCGGCGACCTCCCGCCGTCCGCCGAGCTGACCACGCACGGCGTCGGCCCGTGGCCCGGCGAGTGGCCGGACGACGACCGCTACGATCCAGAGCTGTTGAGGCACGGCGACACCCGCAACGTCATCGACCGGTACCGGTACTGGCGCATGGAGGCCGTGGTCGCCGACCTGGACCTGCGCCGCCATCCGTTCCACGTGGCGATCGAGAACTGGCAGCACGACATGAACATCGGCTCCATCGTGCGCAGCGCCAACGCGTTCGCCGCCGACACCGTCCACATCATCGGCCGCCGGCGCTGGAACAAGCGCGGCGCGATGGTCACCGACCGCTACCAGCACGTGGTCCATCACGACGATGTGCAGGCCTTCGTCGCCTGGGCGCGGGAGGCCGGCCTCCCCATCGTGGCGATCGACAACGTGCCGGGCTCGGTGCTGATCGAGACCTACCGGATGCCGCGCGAGTGCGTGCTGCTCTTCGGCCAGGAGGGGCCGGGCCTGTCCGAGGCCGCGCTGGCGGCAGCCGACGTCGTCGTGGAGATCTCGCAATTCGGTTCCACCCGTTCGATCAACGCGTCGGCGGCTGCGGCCGTCGCCATGCACGCGTGGGTCGTGCAGCACGTCGACTTCCCGGAGTAGTCCTCGCGCTCAGCGGTTCTCGCGACGGATGACGAGCTTCAGGGCGGACCAGTCCTCGGACAGCGCGGCGACCTTCACATCCACCAGGCCCCGCGCGAGCGCGGTGTCGCGGATCAGGTTCTCGTCGATGTCGCTGACGTGGCCGGCGGCCTTCCGCGGCCAGGCCGCCCAGATCATCCCTGCCGGGTGGATGCGCGGCGCGAGCGCGTCCAGCTCGGCCAGGTACTCCGCCGCCTGCCGGTAGAACGCGACGATCAGCCCGGCCGGCTCGGTCGAGGAGGGCGCGAGCCAGTCGACGTCGGCCGGGCCGTCCTCCATCGGGACCGCCCAGCCCGGGTCGGCGTGCAGCAGCTGTGCGCGCATCCCCGGCTTGAGCCCGAGCTTCTTCCAGAGCGGCGTGCCCGAGTAGCCGGCGCCGCTCACGAGGCGCCCTTCCAGCCGGCGTCCGCCGCGATCCGGGCGATGGCCTCCGCGGACAGGTCGTAGACCGTCTCCCCGTCGTCGGCCGCCGGCGCGCGGACGACGTGAGCGCGCACGGTCCCGTCCGCGGACAGCTCCACCATCGCGAACCCGGCCCCGCGTTCTGCGCGCTCCCGCGGCGGCGGCCAGAGCACGTCCGTCGTGTTGGCGACAGCCGGGGCGACGACGACCGGGATGTCACGGCCGCCGGCCGACGTGGCGAGCGCGTGGTGGTAGTGCCCGCCCAGGATCAGCCGCACATCCCCCTGCGAGCACACGTCGAGCAGCGGAGCGGGGTCGACCAGCCGCAACGTCTCGAACAGGCCGGTCGTCGGCGGGACCGGCGGGTGGTGCAGCACCACGATCGTCCCGTTCGCGCTGGGGGTCGCCAGCACCTCCCGCAGCCGATCGAGCCGCTCCGCGCCGATCAGCCCGTACCCCGAACGCGCGACCGTGGTGTCGACCGTCACCACCCGGAAGCCTCGCACCGGGAGGACGGTCTCCCGCGCCCCCAGGACCTCTTCGAACGGCCCAGGGAGGTCGTGGTTGCCCATCGCGTACGCGACGACCGCCCCGCGCGCCGCCGCCCACGGCTCCAGCCGCTCCCGCAGCAGCCGGTAGGAGGCCGCGCTCCCGTCGTCGGACAGGTCGCCCGACGCCACCACGAGGTCGACGGCCTCCAGCTCTCCGGCGCGCACGAGCACCCGGTCGAGCCCGGCGAGCGTGTCGACCAGCCCGTAGTGCAGCCGGCCGTCGCCGTAGAGGTGGGTGTCGCTGAGGTGCAGGATCCGCAGTCGGTCGGTCACGCCGCCCACCCTAGCGCCGGGCGCCGACGTGCCGAAGCCGCGCGCCGCCGTGGCGCGGCCTCACCCGATCAGCGACGGCCGCAGGTCCCGCAGCGTCCGGAAGTGCGTCATCCGGGTCACCCCGATCGCCGACACCAGCAGCGCGATCAGCATCCACACCGCGAGCACGCCCGCGTCCGCCCACGCCGTCGCCGGGTTGCCGCCGTACATGAGCTGGCGGATGCCGTCCACGGCGTTCGACATCGGCAGCACGTGGTGCAGCGCCGCGAGCGGCCCGGGCAGCGTCTGCCACGGGAACGTCCCGCCCGCCGTCACGAGCTGCAGCACCATCAGCACCAGCCCGAGAAACTGGCCGACGCTGCCGAGCCAGACATTGAGCGCGAGGATGATCGCCGCGAACGTCACCGACGCGAGCGCCATCATCCCGAACATCCCGAGCGAGTTGTGGATGCCGAAGCCGAGCGCGCCGGACACGATCGCGAACAGGCCGATCATCTGCACCGCGCCGAGCAGGCCGGGCGTGAGCCAGCCGGCGAGCGTGATCTTCACCGGAGAGTGGAGGGCGGTGATCGCCCGGCGGGACACCGGCTTGACGATGAGGAACAGCGCGTAGATGCCGATCCAGCCCGCGAGTGCGACGAAGAACGGCGCCAGGCCCGCGCCGTAGGTTCCGGCGGAGGTGACGGAGTCGTTCTTCAGGTTCACCGGGTCGGCGATCGTGGAGGCCTGCTTCTTCTGCAGAGCGGGCGAGTTGTCCGGGATCTGCGCGACGCCCTTCGTGAGGCCGTCGTGCAACTGGGTGGTGCCGTCGTGCAGCGTGTTGAGGCCGTCCCGGAGCTGCGCCGAGCCGGCCGCCGCGGAGGACGCGCCGCTCGCGAGCTGGCTCGCGCCCGCCTGCGCCTGCGACGCGCCGTCGGCGACCTGCGATGCGCCGGAGGACACCTGGGCCGCCCCGGCCGCGACCTGGTCGGAGCCCGCCGCGAGCTGGTTCACCTGCCCGACGGCCGACTGGATCTGCGTGTTGCCGGCCTGGACCTTCTGGTCGATGCCGTCGAGTCCCGCCTGCACCTGGTCGATGACGAGCTGGCTGACGCCCGCGGCCGTGAGCTGCGCGATGAGCTGCTGCCCCGCCGCCGGCGCCTCGGTCGCGAGCTTCGCCGCAGCCTGACCGGCCTGGTTCGCCTTCGCGGCGAGCTGGTCGTTGCCCGCCGACACCTGGGCCGCGCCCGCGCTGACCTGCGCCGCGCCGTCGCGCACTTGCGCGGCACCGGACGAGAGATCGCCGAGCTTGGTCGCGAGCGTCTGCGACCCGCTGGCGAGCTGTGCGGTGCCGTCCGCGAGCTGGGAGGCCCCACTCTGCGCGCTGGCGCTGCCGTCCACGAGCTGCGCGGCGCCGTCCTCGGCCTTCGCGAGGCTGGAGCGGATGTCCGCGAGGCCGAGCAGGAATCGCTGGGCGGCCTCCTCGTTCACCTGCTTGACGATGGAGGTGCGGATCTTCTCGGCCGCCTGGGTGCCGATGGTCGACGCCAGGTAGCTGTTGGTGTCGTTGGTCGTCAGGGTGACGATCGCGCGCTGCGGCGACGTTCCGGAGGCCGACGCGAGCGCGGTGGAGAAGTCCGACGGGAAGGTGATGCTGAAGTCGTACTTCGAGTCGTCCACACCCGTCGCCGCGGAGCCGGACGCGACCCGGTGCCACTGGAACGAGCCGTCCGCGATGAGCTGGTCGGCGACCTGGTCGCCGTAGTTCACGGTCTTGCCGTCGACGGTCGTCCCGGTGTCGTCCACGACGATCGCCGCGGGGATGCGGTCGAGGTTCGCGTACGGGTTCTGGTTCGCCCAGAGGTAGAGGCCGCCGTAGAGCACCGGGACGCACATCAGCGCGATGAGCGCGACGATGGACATCGGGCTGGCGGTCAGGCGGCGGAACTCCGCCGCGATCATCTGGGGGATCTTCATGAGTTCTCCACGATCAGGTCACCCGATTCCGGACGGAACAGATCGTCGGTGTCGTCCCGTCCCGGGTCTTCGTCAAAGGTCTGAGGCGCGGAGGCATCCTCCTCCGCGGGGAACTGCCGCGACACGAGCGCGGAGGCCGCGATCGCCGCGGCGGAGGCGTCGCCCGCCACGACGAGCACGGCGATCCCGCGTCCGGCGAGTTCGCGGGCGAACCGCCACCACTCGACCGGGTCGCCGCCGTGCCGGTCGGGGGAGACGATCACGACGCCCTCGACGCCCGTCCGCAGCAGCGCCAGTTCGGTGAGGAGGCGGATGCGCACGGTCGGCGGGACGGTCCCGATCGCGAACCGGGCGTACTCGGCGGCACCCAGCCCGGCCAGCCGGCGGCGCACCGCGAGCGGATGGGAGGCGAGGCCGGCGAACATCAGCTCCTCGGCGACGATCCCGGCCACGGTCACATCGGGCGCCGGCTCGCAGACGTCGGGGGCGTCGACCAGCGCGATACGGCGGCGCATGGCGCCGAAGTCGGTGCGGCCGTCGATCGTGACCGTGCCGGAGTCTGGCCGCATCCGCCCGGACGCGATCAGCCCGAGCACGGTCGGCCGCTGCTCGGTCTCGGCTCGGGAGAGCGCGGCCTGGCCCGTCTCGAAGACGACGGAGGTCGCGGGGAGGGCGGTGTCGCGCGGGCCCTTGGCGACGGAGTCAAGGACGATCTTCATCGGGTGGAGGCCTCCGTGGTCGGCTCGGAAGGCCCCTGGACGGCGTCGAAGGCCAGCTCTGGCGTCGCCGCCAGCAGCTCGCCGGCCTCCCGCCAGCCCATCCCCGCGGCGGAGAGCGCGGCCAGGATGACCAGCCGGTGCCCGTCACGGTCGGAGAGCTTCGCGCGCGTCGCCTCGTCCAGCACGGACACGGCCGCGTGCTCGATGAGCCGCGTGACCGTCTCCCGGTCGAGGTCGGTGCGGATCGTGCCGTCCGCCATCCCGCGGCCGACCGTGCCGCGCAGCCGCTCGCGCGCCGGGTCGAGCGCGGTGCCGACCAGCTCGCGGTGCGGTCCGCGCACGGCCAGTGCGGCGCTGACCCGGATGTGCTCCACCTCGGCCCAGAGCGTCGCGCCGAACAGCGCGATCTCGACGCGGGCGTCGGGGTGCGACACCGGGTCGAGGAGGGCGGCCAGCCGGGCGGCGCCGCGCGTGAAGACGTCGATCAGGAGTTCGTCGCGGTTGGCGAAGTGGCCGTAGACCGCGCGGCGGCTGAGCCCGGCGCGGGCGGCGATGGCTTCCAGGGAGGCGTCGATGTCCTCATTGAGCGCGGCGGCGGCGGCGACCAGGAGGGCCTCCCGGTTCGCGGCGGCGTCGCGCCGGGGTGCGCGTGCGGGCGCGGCGGGGCTGGGCGCGGGGGTGGTGGGCATACGACGATCGTACTCTTCTTGCACACTGGTGTGCAAGTTAAGTGATCATGCTGCCACCGCCCTCCCGTCCGCGACCTTCGGCAGCCGCACGCTGCGCCGCGCAGCGACGGCCGCCAGCGTCAGCGCGAGCGCGCCCACCGCGTACACCAGGAGCGGCCCGCTCGCGCCGAACGCCGTCCCGGCCTCCCCGTTCGCCGCCGCCCGCAGCATCGCCAGCGCCGGCGCGGTCGGCAGCGACGCGGCCACCGACGACAGCGCCGCGGGGATGGTGGACGACAGTCCGGCGGTCAGCGCCACGATCCCGACGACCAGGGCCACCAGCCGCCCGACTCCGCCGAACGCGGCCGCCAGCGCCTGGTTGAGCACGCCGAACACCGCCCCGACGAAGGCGGCGGCCAGCGCGTAGCCGAGCCACACGTCCGGCCGCAGGCCGAGCCCGAACTGCGCGGCGCCCGCGACGACGACGCCCTGCGCCGCTCCGATCAGCGCGACGATCCCGGCCGACCGCAGCGCGATCAGCGCCGAGGGCGTCGTCGTGAGCAGCATCCGCGACGGCACAGCGCGCCGGGCCAGGGCGGTCGCCATCCCGCCGAGCCAGAGCGCGAGGACCGCGTAGAGCGGAAGCGTCCCGATCCCGGTCGGCGGGGCCTTCTGCACCGCGACGACGGGCTGGGCGGCGACGGCGGAGAGCGTGGTCATGTCGCTGTCGCTGTAGGTCGGGATGGACTGGGTCGCCTGCGCAAGACCCGAGGCGAGCTGCGCTGCGCCGTCCGCCGTCTGGCTCGCGCCGGTCGCCGCCGACGCCGCGCCGGAGCTCACCGACGCCGCGCCGGAGGCGGTCTGGGCAGCGCCGGACGCCACCTGCGACGCGCCCGACGCGGACGCGTCGATCCCGTCGACCACCGCAGGCATCGCGCCCGCCAGCGCCGCGTTGCCGGAGGCGACCGCGTTCGAGCCGCTTGCGAACGCCGCGATTCCGTTGTTCGCCTGCTGCAGCGTGGCGAGCGCCGCGGTGGCCCGCGTGCACAACACCGCCGGTCCCGTCGCGCACAGCTGCGCGACCACCTGCGCGAACTGATCCGTCGCGGAGCCCACGCCCGCCGACGCCTGGTCCGCCGCTCCCGCCAGCGCCGCCGACCCGGCTGCGAGCTGTTGCGTCTGCGCCGGCAGCGACTGCGTCTTCGCGCTCAGGGTGTCGAGCCCCGACGCGAGCGACTGGGCGCCGGCATCCAGCGATTGCGTGCCCGACGCCAGGGTGGCCGCCCCGCTCGCCAGCGACTGCGTGCCCTGCGCCAGCGCGGCGGCGCCGGACGACAGGGAGGCCGCCCCCGACGCCGCCGACCCGATCTGCTGGTTGATGGTGTTGAAGCCCGCGTACACGTTCTGGAGGTACTGCGTCGTGAGCTGCCGGTCGAGCGCGGCCGTCGCCGCCTGCGTGACCGCCGCCGCCAGCGCCGGATCGACCAGCGCCGACGCCGGACTGGTCTGCACCGTCACTGTCGCCTGCTTCGCGCTCGCCGCCGCGCCGCCGAACGACGTGGCGTCGGCCGAGAACGACGACGGGATGGTGAGCACCGCCGCGTACTGCCCGCTCGCGAGCCCGGACGCCGCGTCCTTGTCGTTGGTCAGCACCCAGGTGAAGTTCATGGCGTCGGTGGAGGGTGGCGCCTCCGTCGGGCTGGTGCTCCCGGACGCAGAGACGGTGGATGTGCCCGCGATCAACGACCCGGCGAACTGCCGCCCGAGCGGGATGGTCTTGCCGTTCTCGGTCACCGGGGTGTCGTTGTTGACGACGGCTGCGGTCACCCGGTCGAGGTGCTGGACGGGCGAGAAGAGGCCCCAGCCGAGCACGGTCAGGACCAGCAGCGGCGCGAGGGCGAGCCCGACCAGCGTGATCACGCGCGTGCGCTCGGTCCCGGCGCGCGCGCCGAACGGCGCCCGTCCGGCGGATGGATCGGTCATGGTGCGCTCCCGTCAGGAGGGAAGGTGCGAGTCGAGCGCGGCGTCGTCGCCGTCGCGTGGGTCGGTGGGGGTGGTGGGGTCGGCGGGGGCGGTGGCGTCGGCGGGGACGGTGGGGTCGGTGGATTCGGCAGGAGGCTCAGGCTCGGGCTCGGGCTCGGGCTCGGTTTCGGCGTGAGGCTGGGGCTCGGTTTCGGTTTCGGTTTCGGTTTCGGCTGGAGATTCGGGTTGCGCCGTCCTCACCACCGGCAGCAGATCCGCCACCGCCTCCGGCGTAGTCGCCGCCAGAACCACCGCGGCCCCCGCATCCGCGACCCGCTGCAACTCGCCCGCGAGCGCCCGCCGCTCGTCTCCGACCACGGCCTCCGCCCCGTCCACCACGACCACCGCCGGCCGCCCGTCCGCCGCATCCCGGACCGCCGCGACCGCGTCCGCCGCCCGGTCCAGCCGAGCGACCCCGGCCCGCGACCGCACGGACGACCTCCGGACCGGCAGCAGCAGCCCGTCCACCTTCAGCCGTCCCGCCGTCAGCGGCGCGCGCCCCGCGATCGCCAGTGCGAGCGCCGTGTGCCCCGGCCCGGTGACCACGATCGCCCCGCCTGGCGGGACCAGCGCGTCGAGCGCCCCCGACCCTCCGGCCCGCGCGCCGTCCGCCGCCAGCGCGTACTTCGTCCCCGGCTCCGGCCAGCCGGTCGCGTCGAGCTCCGCCTGCACGCCCTCGCCCTCGATGTCGAGCACCGGCAGCGCACGGTCCCACGACCGCGGCATCCACCAGGTCGCCCTCCCGAACAGCACGAGCACCGCCGGGATGAGCGTCATGCGCACCACGAACGCGTCCACCGCGACCCCGACCGCGAGCCCGAGCGCGATCGGCTGGATCTGCGCGTCGCCGCCCGGGATGAACGCAGCGAACACCGCGAACATGATGACCGCCGCGGCCGTGACCACCTTCGCCGAGCCCTGGAATCCCCGGTGGACGGAGTCCTTGGTGTCCGCCCCGAGGATGTGCTCCTCCCGCATCCGGCTCGCCAGGAACACCTCGTAGTCCATCGCCAGCCCGAACAGCACGCCCATGACGATGATCGGCATGAAGCTGATCACCGACCCGATGTGTGCGACCCCGAGCGGCCCGGCGAGCCAGCCGCTCATGAACACCAGGCTGGTCACGCCGAACGCGGCGCCGATGCTGAGCAGGTAGCCGAGCGCCGCCGTGACCGGCACGACGATCGACCGGAACACGATCGCCAGCAGCACCAGCGACAGCCCGACGACGAGCAGTGCGAACGGCAGCAGCGCGCCGCCGAGCCGCGACGAGATGTCGATGCCGGCCGCCGTGTATCCGGTGATGGAGAGGTCGATCCCGTACTCGCGCTGGAAGTGGTCGTGCATCGAGCGCAGCTTGGCCACGAGCGCCTGCGTCGCCTCCGAGTCGGGTGCGCCGGTCGGGACCACCTGCGCGATCCCGGTGTCACCCGTCTCGTTCGGTGTGGACAGCGGGACCGCCGCGACGCCCGGCACGGTCTCCAGTTCGGCCCCGAGGTCGTTCATCAGCCCGACGGGATCGGTGCTGCCGATCACGGACCCGGTCGCGATGAGCGGGCCGTTGTAGCCCGGCCCGAAGTGCTCGGCGATGAGGTCGTAGGCGATCCGCGCCGGCTCGTGCTCGTCGAGGGAGCCCGCGTCCGGGAGCGCCAGCCGGAGGGAGGCGGCCGGGAGGGCGACCAGGCCGAGCAGCGCGACGACCAGCACGACGGTGAGGATCGGGATGCGCGTGACGAGGCGCACCCAGAACCCGGCGATCGGATGGCGGACGGGGGAAGAGGGAGCCTTCACTCCCGCATCACCCCGATACCGCTTCGCCACCACCCGCATCCCCGCGAACCCCAGCAGCGCCGGCGTCAGCGTCATCGAGATCAGCACCGCGAACGTCACCGCGAGCGCCGCCGCCACGCCCATCGTCGTGAGGAACGGGATCCCCGCGACGCTCAGCCCGACCAGCGCGATGATCACCGTGACCGCCGCGAACACCACAGCCGACCCCGCCGTCGCGACCGCGCGCGCGGCGGACTCCTCCGGCGCCATCCCGTGTTTCAGCTGCTCCTGGTGGCGGGAGATGATGAACAGCGCGTAGTCGATCCCGACCGCCAGCCCGAGCATGAGCGCCAGCAGCGGCGTCGTGGAAGCGATCGTCAGCCAGTGCGTCGCCGCGAAGATCAGCGACAGCGACAGCCCCGCCCCGAGCAGCGCCGTGATGAGCGGGAGGCTCGCCGCGATCACCGACGCGAAGGTCGCGATCAGCACCGCGAACGCGACCACGATGCCGAGCAGTTCCGTGACGCTGATCCCGGCGACCGTCTGCGAGAAGAGCTGCCCGCCGACGGCGACCTCCGACCCTTTCGGCAGAGCGGCCTCCAGGTCGCGGCCGGCGCGCTGCAAGGCGTCGGAGGTGGACGGCAGCACCGCGGTCTGTGCGACCGAGAGCTGGATGGGGACGATGACCGCCGATCCGTCCGCGGCGATGTTCCCCGTCGACGGCCCGCTGTACGGGGAGGATGCGGAGGTGACCTGGGGGATCTTCGCGATCGACGCCACGGACGACTCCACCGCCGACTGGAACGCCGGATCGTGCACGTCCGTGCCCTTCGGGGCGACCGCTACAAGCTGGGCGGAGGTGCCGCTGACCTGCGGGAAGGTGCGGGCGAGGGCGTCCTGGGCCTGCTGCGACTCGGTGCCGGGGATGGTGAACGTGTTGTCCGTCCCGTTGCTCAGCAGCGCCGCCCCGCCCAGCAGCAGGACGAACGCTGCGAGCCAGATGACCAGCACGCGTCTGCGCGCCCGGAAGGCGGCGCGGCCCAGCAGGTACAGGAGCGACGACATCGGGGCCAATGTAGAGCGTTGCTCAGCTTCGCGACAATGCTCGTTTCCGGGCTCGTTTCCGGCCGCCCCGCTATTCGTGCCGAATGTCGACTTTCGGCTCGCGATTCTCGACATTCGTGCCGAATGCGGCGGTCGGGGAGCCCCCGGAGACGCTCGCGATAGGATCGAGTGCGACGGTCGTCCGCGAGGCGCCGACGCACTCCCGACATTCGAGAGGACGAAACGTGCCCGCGATAGTGATCATCGGCGCCCAGTGGGGCGACGAAGGCAAAGGCAAAGCCACCGACCTGCTCGGCAGCCGCATCGACTACGTCGTCAAGTTCAACGGCGGCAACAACGCCGGCCACACGGTCGTCGTCGGCAACGAGAAGTACGCGCTGCACCTGCTGCCGTCCGGCATCCTGACGGAGGGCGTCACGCCCGTGATCGCCAACGGCGTCGTGGTCGACCTCGAGGTGCTGTTCCAGGAGCTGGACGGGCTGATCGCCCGCGGCGTCGACGTGTCCCGCCTCAAGGTCAGCTCGAACGCGCACGTGATCACCCAGTACCACCGCACCATCGACAAGGTGACGGAGCGCTTCCTCGGCAAGCGCCAGATCGGCACGACCGGCCGCGGCATCGGCCCGACCTACGCCGACAAGATCAACCGGGTCGGCATCCGCATCCAGGACCTCTTCGACGAGAACATCCTGCGCCAGAAGGTGGAGGGCGCGCTCGACCAGAAGAACCACCTGCTGGTCAAGGTCTACAACCGCCGCGCGATCGGCGTGGACGAGGTAGTCGAGGAACTGCTCAGCTACGCCGAGCGGCTGCGCCCGATGGTGGTCGACTCCTCGCTGCTGCTGCACGAGGCGCTGGTCGACGGCAAGTACGTGCTCTTCGAGGGCGGCCAGGCGACGATGCTGGACGTCGACCACGGCACCTACCCGTTCGTCACCTCCTCCAGCTCCACCTCCGGCGGCGCCGCGACCGGCTCGGGCATCGGGCCCAACCGCATCGACCGCGTGATCGGCATCGTGAAGGCCTACACGACGCGCGTCGGAGCCGGCCCGTTCCCGACCGAGCTGTTCGACGAGTGGGGCGAGTTCCTCCGCGAGCGCGGCTTCGAGTTCGGCACCACCACCGGCCGCCCGCGCCGCACCGGCTGGTACGACGCGCCGGTCGCGCGCTACACGGCCCGCATCAACGGCGTGACGGACTTCGTCCTCACCAAGCTCGACACCCTGACCGGCATCGAGCGCATCCCGGTCTGCGTCGCCTACGACGTGGACGGCGTGCGCCACGACGAGGTCCCGTCGTCGCAGACCGACTTCCACCACGCCGTCCCGATCTACGAGGAGTTCCCCGGCTGGACCGAGGACATCAGCGGCGCCCGCACGTTCGAGGACCTCCCGAAGAACGCGCAGGACTACGTGCTCGCCCTGGAGGCCATCTCCGGCGCCCGCATCTCCGCGATCGGCGTGGGCCCGGCCCGCGACGAGATCGTGGTGCGGCACGACCTGGTGGACTAGGGCGCGACCGGCTCACGTGGTTCGGCCGCGCTCCGCGCCCGGGCGCGTGCGGCGATCCGCCAGTCGAGCGAGTCGAGCTCGTCGATGATCGCGGTGACCGCCCACACGCGGTTCCGCTGACGGTTCGTGATGCGGAGGGTGATCCCGGCGTCCTCCAACCGCTCGAGCGCCTCGTACGTGGCCGAGGTCGACCGCCCGATACGTGCCTCGGCCGACTCGGCGTCGAACACCGGGGTGTCGAGCAGACCTTCCACCAGCGCGGACAGCGCGCTGCCGGCCCGGGGCGCGAGCCCGGCCTCCCATTCCTCGGGGAGCTCGCGGATGGCGCGAACCGAGACGAGCGCCTCCTCGGCCGCGAAACGCGTGGCGTCGGCGAGTTCGCGGACGATCGGCGTCGCCACTCCACGCCGGTATGCCGTCAGCAGCTCGAAGTAGCCGTCCTGGTCGGCGGCGAGCGCGGAGGCCACTGGTGGCGTCGTGCTCGACGTCAGCCCGCGCCTCCGGTAGATCGCGCCGATGAGAGCCCGGCCGATGCGTCCGTTGCCGTCGGTGAACGGATGGATCGACTCGAACTGGGCGTGCGCGATCGCGGCCTGCGCGACGACGGGGATGTCGTCGCGGTTGGAGAACGCGATGAGGTCGTGGAGGAGCGGGAGGACGCGCTCGACGGCCGGCGGCACATGCTCGGCTCCGAGCGGGGAGAAGTCGCTGCCGCCGATCCAGTTCTGAACGCCGCGGACCTGCCCCGCGTACGGAGCCTCGCTCGGATCGTCGGACAGCAGAGTGCGGTGGGCGTCGAACATCGAGTCGAGGGTGATCCGTCCGGTTCGTCCGGCATCGTCGACCATACGCATGATGGCATTCGAGGCCGAGACCATCGCAGTCGCGCTCGTGTTCGCCTTGACGCCGGCGAGCGCACGGGCGAAGTCCTCCGTCGTCGCCTCGATGTGCTCGATCTTGGACGAGGCGATCGACTCCGTGCGGATCAGGAACGCGGAGATCGCGCCGGCGCCTGGACCGGTGTCGGCGTCGAGCTCGGCGAGGGCGCGGATCGCGGCCTCCTGGGCGACCTGGATCGACGGGTCGCTCACGAACACCAGCTCGGCGATGAACGGCGGAATGGTCGCCTCCACCGAGGTGAGCATCCGGTCGGCGCGCGCACCACGACCGCTCCTGCTCCGCCAGGAAATGGTCTCGACGCCGTGGGGAACCCAGTCGTTCGCACCGCTCATGGCACCCCTAACCCGGAATAGCTCCGTGCTTATTCCGATTCAAGCACGATAAACCGGAATAAGACACTCGTTATTCCGACTTATGCCACCCAACCCGGAATAACTGCACCGCTATTCCGGCTCACCCCTAGAACCACGTACTGAGCCGCGGCGGCACCGTCGTGCGGAACAGCCGGTCGAGCGCCTCCGCGTCACCCTGGATGCGTCCGGCCAGAGCCAGCCCCCGGGACAGGTCGTGCCCCAGGTACACGCTGCCGAGCGACTCCACGGGCAGCGTGACGTCCGGCGTGTCCGTGGTCGACTCGACGCGCGCCTCGCCGTCCTCCACGATCAGCCGGTAGCGGCCGGAAGCGAAGCCGAGCTCGTCGGTGACCTCCAGGACGAGGTCGCCGTCGCTCTCGTAGCGGCGCGCGGTGAGCGTCGCCGGGACGTCGAGGATCCGCACCCAGAGGTGGTCCTGGACGCTGGTGATGCGGGCGCCGCGGATGTCCTGCACCAGCAGCTGCACCGGCTCGTCCACGCCGCGCGTCCAGGCCTTCACCTCGGCGACGAGGTCCAGTTCGAGGAGGTAGCGCCAGAGTGCGGTGAGCGCGGCGTCGGTCGCGGCGGCCAGGTAGTTCACCTCCACGACGTGACGCGAGAAGTCCTCCTCGCCCCCGCGCACCACATAGCTGACGAAGCCCTCCGGCCGGCCCTCGGGGGAGTCGTAGCGCACCAGGAGGTAGCGCGCCGCGTCGTCGTCGCCCTTGAGCGGGCCGAGCAGGCGGTCGGCGAGGTACGGTTCGAGGCCGATCTCGCCGTGACGGGAGGCCATGGCCTCGGCGAGGACGGCGCGGCCGGTCTCGCGGTACTCGTCCGGCGTCGTGAAGGCCAGCCGGCCCGGGGTCGGCGCGCCGGTCCAGCGCACCCGCTTGGCGTCCACGCTCCAGCCGGTCACGAAGGTGGCGGGACCGAAGCCCCAGCGCCCGTAGATCGTGGACTCCGACACCGTGAGGATGGCGGCAGGGACGCCGAGCGCGTGCGCGGTCCGCAGCTCGGCGCCGAGCAGAGCGGTCGCGACGCCGCGGCGACGGTGCGTCGGCGCGACCGTGACGGAACTGATCGCCCAGGTGTCGAGGGCGCCGCCGCCCGGGACGGTGAGCGGCGCGACCCACGAGTTGACGGTGCCGACCGGCGTGCTCACGCCCTCGTCGTAGACCGCGGTGGTGCGCCGGCCGCCGAAGTTCCCCCTGGCCTCCTCGAGGACCTCCTCGCTGGGCCGGCGGCCGTGGAAGCCGCGGAAGTCCGCGACGATCCACGCGTCCAGCGCGGCGGTGTCCGTCAGGTCGACGAGCGCGAGCCGGAGCCCGGCCCCGGCCAGATCGGCCGCCGAGCGGGCGTCCAGGGGTGCGGTGAGGTGCGTCTGGGTCATGGACCCACCGTATCGGGGCGGTGTGGCGCGGGACAGGACCGTCAGGAACCCGGAACCGTCACCGTCCCGCCATCGCGTGCAGCACCGGCAGCAGCGCACCCGGCGCCGCCTGCTGCGCCTCAGCGAAGAACGCCGCGTCCGCCGCCTCCACCGATCGAATCGCCTTCTCCGCCTCGGCCGCTCCCGCCGCGGTCACGCGAAGCACTTTCGCCCGGCTGTCCGCCGGGTCCGCCGCGCGCTCCAGCAGGCCTTTCGCGACCAGCCGGCGGACGACCTCCGACGTCATCCGCGGGTCCGATCCGGTCTGCTCCGACAGCCGCGCCTGGCTCGGGCTCTCGGAGTGGCCGTTCAGCCACCACACGGAGGCCAGCAGCACGAACTGCGCGTGGGTCAGGTCGTGCGGACGCAGCGCCTCCACCATCGCGCGCTGCCAGCGGAGGGTCGCGTGCCAGAGGAGGAAGCCGGGGCTCGTCGCCGGCCCCTCGGGGAAGTCCGTCATGCGTCCAGTGTCGTCCGTCCGGCGCGGCGCTCGGCCTCGGCCAGCAGCGCGGCGAGCGATTCGGGGAAGTCGGCGCTGATCTGCGGACCGAGTTCGGGACCGGCCGCGTCGGCCCCCGCGCCGTCGATGGTGAGGGAGTAGCGCACGCGCGTGCCGCCGGCCTCACCCGCTGGTTCGTCCTCCAGGTCGTAGCGGAAGGTCAGCCGGACGTCGCCGAGGTCGGTCACGTCGGCGTATGTGCGCCCGTCCTCCAGCACGTCGATGCGGGAGCGGATGGGGTCCTGCCCCTCGGGCGTCACGGTGAGTTCGGTGCCGACCGCGAAGGGCCCGTGCAGCTCGAACCGGTCGGCGCCGTCGTAACTCAGCGCGCCGGTGTGGAGGTCGCGGACGGCCTCCCAGACGCGCTCGCGGGGGAGGGCGGTGACGGCGGTCTCCTGGGTGGTCCACATGATGAACTCCTTTGCTCTGTGCGTAGATCATCTATGCATAGAGTAAAACGACGATGCGTCCGGCACAAGCCCCCTGACCGAGGTCGTACCGCGGTCCCACCTCTCGCGGATGACGCGTCGCGCCCCGATCCCGACTCCCGGCCGATGCGCCGCCCCGGCCCGCCCGGGGAGGCTGGATGACATGACCACACCCGTGCCCGACCCCGCGCGCCCCGTCCTCCACGCCATCGCCCTCACCAAGGCCTACGGCTCCGCCGCCGCGCTCGCGGGCGTCGACTTCCGCGTCGCCGCGGGCGAGTCCGTCGCCATCATGGGCGCGTCCGGGTCGGGGAAGACCACCCTGCTGCACTGCCTCGCCGGCATCGTCCGCCCCGACTCCGGCACCGTGACCCTGAACGCGCCCGGCGGCCCGGTCGAGGTGACCGTACTGGGCGAGACCGAGCGCTCGCGGCTGCGGAGGGAATACTTCGGGTTCGTCTTCCAGCAGGGCCTGCTGCTTCCCGAGCTCACCGCGGTGGAGAACGTCGGCCTCCCGCTCATGCTGTCCGGCGCGCCGCGCAGGGAGGCCGAGCAGCACGCCGCCGACTGGCTCGCGCGCCTCGGCCTCGCCGGGATGGAGGCCCGCCGGATCGGCCAGCTCTCCGGCGGTCAGGCGCAGCGCGTCGCGATCGCGCGGGCGCAGGTCACCGGCGCCCCGGTCGTCTTCGCCGACGAGCCGACCGGGGCGCTCGACTCGACGACCTCGGCCGAGGTGATGGCCGCGCTGATCGCGGCGACGACGGGCAACGGCCGGTCGCTCGTCGTGGTCACGCACGACGACGAGGTCGCCAGGCGCTGCTCGCGCGTCCTCCGGCTGTCCGACGGCCGCATCGTGGACGAGGCGGTGACCCGGTGACGACGCTCCGGCTCGCCTGGCTGTTCGCCCGCCGGAGCGCGAGCGCCGACCGGTCCACCGTCGTGCTTCCGGTCGTCGCCTTCGCGACGGCGACCCTCCTCCTGATCGTCGTGGCGGGAGGCGCGCAGCGGTTCTTCTCCTGGACCGACGACCTCGCGCTGGTCTACCAGGCGCTCGCGATCGTCGCCGTCGCCCTCCTGACCGTCCCGCTCGCCGGGCTCGGCGGGGCCGCCGCCCGGCTCTCCGCCCGCCGCAGGGACGCGCGTCTGAGCGGTCTCCGGCTGCTCGGCGCGACCCCGGGGATGGTCGCGGCGCTGACGGTGATCGAGTCGACCATCCTCGCCGTCGCGGGCGCGCTCGCCGGGGTGATCCTCTCGCTGCCCGTCTCCCTGCTGGTCGGCCTCATCCCGTTCCGCGGGACTCCGCTCGGAAACGCCGCCCTGCTCGCCCCCGGCGGGATCGCGCTGGCCGTGCTGGGGGTGGCCGCGCTCGCCGCCGTCAGCGCCGCGCTCGGCCTGCACGGCGTCATCGTCTCCCCGCTGGGCGTGCGCACCCGGCAGACCGCGCCGCGGATGCACTGGCTCCGCGCCCTCATCGCGGTGGCCGTGGTGCTCGCGACGGTCGCGGTCATGGCCGGGATGCGCGCCGTCGGGCCGGCCTTCATCGTCGCCCTCCTCGGCGCGGGGTTCGGCGCGACGATCGCCGTGCTCAACCTGGTCGGCCCGTGGGTGCTGCGGCTGGCTGCGACGTTCCAGGTCCGGCGGGCCCGCACACCGCGCCGGCTGCTCGCGGCGCGGGCGATCCTGGAGTCGCCGAAGGCCGCGTGGCGGCAGGTCTCCGGCGTCGCCATGACGAGTTTCGTCGCGGTCTTCGCCGGGGTCGGGCTGGCGCTCGCCGACGCGGCGGCCGGGGCGGGCGGCGATCCCGTCTCCGACACGCTCGTGGCGGACATCCGCACCGGCGTCGTGATCGTCGTGATCGGATCCTTCCTGATGGTGGCCTGCTCCGTCGGCGTGAACCAGGCCGCGGCCGTGCTCGACCGGCGCGACCTCTACGTCAGCCTCCACCGGATCGGGATGGCCGAGGCCGACATCGACGCCGCCCGCGCGCTCGCCGTCCTCTCGCCGCTCGCGCTGACCGCGATCGGCTCGGCGCTCACCGCCGCGGTCGTCGTGCTGCCGCTCACGGGCGCCGCCCTGCTCCTGGCGCCGCTCTCGCTGCTGATGGTGGCCGCCTGCCTGATCGGCGGCGTGCTCCTGGTGCGGGTGACCATCCGGGCGACCCGGAGGGTCCTCCATCACGTGATCGCGGAGCCTGCGCCGTCGCTCTGAGCGAGCTGCGTCACCCTCCGGGCCGGTAGGGTCGGAGCATGGCTGAGAACGAGTCGACCGTGCAGGCGCTGGAGCGGCTGCGGAGCATCCGGCAGAGCATCGACAACATCGACGCGGCCGTCATCCACATGCTCGCCGAGCGGTTCAAGTTCACCCAGCAGGTCGGCGCGCTGAAGGCGGAGCACGGCCTCCCGCCCGCGGACCCGGAGCGCGAGCGCGAGCAGATCCAGCGCCTCCGCGTGCTCGCCGAGGAGAGCCACCTCGACCCCGCGTTCGCGGAGAAGTTCCTCAACTTCATCGTGGCGGAGGTCATCCACCACCACGAGCGCATCGCGTCCGAGAACGGCCGCTGAGGCGGTGGCCTGGGACCCTGCGGAGCTTCCCGACGCCCACGACCGCACGGTCGTCATCACCGGTGGCAACGCCGGCGTCGGCTACTTCACCGCCGAGCAGCTGGCCGGCGCAGGCGTCCGCGTCGTGCTCGCCTGCCGGGATCCGGAGCGTGCGGAGTCCGCCGTCGCTGCGATCCGTCGGCGGGTGCGCGGCGCCCGCGTGGAGGCCACACCCCTCGACGTGACGGACCGCGCCTCCGTCGACGCCCTCGCAGAGTCGCTGCTCGAACGCGAGCGCGTCGACGCCCTCGTCCTGAATGCCGGGATGGTGCACCCGCCGCGCGAACGCCGCACCGACCGCTACGGCAACGAGCTCGTCCTCTCCACGAACGTGCTGGGCCACTTCCGCCTCGTCGCCCGTGCCCTGCCGGCCCTGGAGCGCACCGATGGCGCCCGGATCGTCTCGCTCGGTTCGCTGGCCAGCCGGTTGGGCTCGCTCCGGCTGGACGACCTCCAGCTGGAGCGGTCGTACACCTCCTGGCGCGCCTACTCCGGTTCGAAGATCGCCGCGCAGGTGTTCGGTTTCGAACTGGAGCGCCGGCTCCGCGCTGCGGGCAGCGGGGTGGCGAGCCTGGTCGTGCATCCCGGCTACTCGACCTCCGGCCGCACGCCCGGCGTCCGCGGCGTCAACCAGCCGAGCCGCGCCAAGCGGTTCGCCGACAACCTCCAGGCGGCGTGGACGCAGGGCAAGGACCACGGCGCGTGGGTTCCGGTGCGGGCCGTCCTCGACCCCACCCTGACCGGCGAGGGCTACCTCGGGCCGGCCGGGCTCACGAAGGGCGCGCCGGCGAGCGGCCGGGCCACGCGGGCGTCACGGTCGCCGCGGACCGGGGCACGGCTGTGGCCGCTGCTGGAGGCCGCGTCGGATCAGGAGTTCACGGTCCGCTGATCCGCGCTGGTCAGTCGTCGACGACGATCGACAGCAGCCGCTCGCCCTCGGGCACCTGGGCGCGCAGCGCGTCGCGGGCGGCCGGGTAGTCCGCTCCGTCGGCTTCGATCTGCCGGGTCGCGGCCTCCCGGATGACCGCCGTCGCGATCACGCGTCCGCCGCGGGGCATCGCGTTGTGCACCTGCAGCAGCTCGAAACCCTCGGGAACCTGCTCCTCGACGAGGGCGCGTGCCGTCTCGGCGTCGTCCGCCTCGGCGGTCAGCTCGCGGGTCTCGGTGGTCTGCGTCACGCCGTGCACTCTCATCGCTCGCAACGCTACCCGAATCCACCTACATCAGGATGCTGGGCGCGCTCTCAGCGGACGCTCAGTCCGGTCGACTGGGCTGTACGTCATGGACATCGCCTACACCGCCATCGCGCACGCCTCCGGAGGCGGACGCGACGGTCACGTCCGCAGCGAGGACGACCTGATCGACCTGGACACCCGCCCGCCGCGCGAGCTCGGCGGCTCGGGCGAGGGCACGAACCCCGAGCAGCTGTTCGCCGCCGGCTTCGCGGCGTGCTTCCTGAGCGCCATCCACGCGGTGGGCCGCGCCGGCAAGCTGGACACCTCCGACGCGGCCGTCTCGGCGAGCGTCGGCATCGGCGCCAACGGCGAGGGCGGCTACGGCCTCGCGGTCGAGCTCGACGTCTACATCCCGCGTCTCGGCCGGGAGACGGCGGAGGAGACCATGGAGAAGGCGCACCACGTCTGCCCGTACTCGAACGCGACGCGGGGCAACGTCCCGGTCAAGCTGACGCTGGTCGACTGACCGGCGTCAGTTCGCCGCGACCCTCCCGACCTTCTCGGTCTTGTCCCAGCGCGCCTCCGCGCCCGCGAGCTCCTTGAGGTAGGAGTCGAACGTGATCGCGCACAGCAGGGAGCCGTATCCCGCCAGGTAGATCAGCGTCGGAGCCAGCCAGCGCCCGGCGCGGGTCCGCTCGGAGCGGCGCGCGAGCCACGCGACGACCATCGAGAACGGGATCCAGATGTAGATCGCGAGGGTCAGCAGGAACAGCGCCTCGTCGCTGAGCGTGACCCCGAACAGCCCGGGCAGCCACACCAGCGTGATCGGCGGGAACAATGCCGTGATCATCACGATCATGTTGATGATGCCGGGGAACAGCAGGATGTGGCCGAGCTCTTTGCGACTCGTCTTCGCGTCGGTGAGCGAGCCCAGGATGAGCACGAACAGGTAGGCGAGCGCGGCCGAGATCCAGAGGGCGCGGAAGACATTCGCGGCCAGCTCGTTCTGCAGGAAGAGCAGCCCCGCGAGCCCGATCGCCGAGGTCACCATGATCAGCGGCAGCAGCCACAGGCTGAACCAGACGATGCCGAACGTCCACGCGCCCAGATGGTGGACGCGCGACGGCCGGAACCAGACCTTCGAGTAGCGCGCCGTGACGGAGACGTTGCCGCGCGCCCAGCGCAGCCGCTGCTTCCAGAGCGCGTCCACGGCGCGCGGCTCCTCGGCGAGCACGTGCGCGTGCGGCTCGAAGACGACCTTCTTGCCGTGCAGCTGCGTCTCGAACGTCGTGATCGTGTCCTCCGCGAGCGTGGAGGTGTCCACCCGGCCGCCGATGGCGAGCAGGTTCTCGCGGGTGTGCAGCTGGGCACCGCCGGCGAGGCAGGCCTGCGCGCCGAGGACGTTCTGGGCGCGCCGCGCAGCGGGCTGCGAGAGCACGTACTCGACGCTGACGAACTTGGTGAGATAGTTGCGGTCGCGGCTGCCCTCCCGGATGTACGCGGAGACGGCGCCGACCTCGGGGTCGGCCAGGTGCCGGGTCATCCGCCGCAGCGAGTCGGGCAGGTAGATGACGTCGGCGTCCATGATGAGGAGCGCCTCCATCCAGTCCTCGGCGAGGATGCGCTCGATGCCGTGGTTGAGCGTGTGCGCCTTGCCCTGGCCGCCCTGCTCGCGGCGCAGCAGGAACACGTTGCCCGGGTACTGCTCGGCACGGCTGCCGACGACGACGGGGGTGTCGTCGGTGCTGGCGTCGTCCACGACGTAGATGCGCAGCGCCTCTTTGGGATAGTCGAGCGCCATGAGCCGGTCGATGGAGGCCCCGATCACGGCCCCCTCGTTCCAGGCGGGCACGACGATGGCGACGCGCGGGAGGTAGGGCGCGGCCTTCTTGTAGTGGTTGATCCAGGCGTGGAACGGGATGACGACGAACGTCGCAGCGGCCGCGATCACCGGAATGAGCCCGGTCAGCGCCAGGATCAGGCACACCACGACGCCGATCCACTCCAGCACGCCCAGCACGTCCACGCGGCTCCCCTCCGTCTTGGACAGAGTACCGCGGACGGGGTGCGGGATCGGGAGGGGGCCGGTGATCAGCGTGTGATCAAGTTCCCGATCAGCCGGATCATCGACTCCTTCTCGTCGGGCCGGGACATGGCGGTCATCAGTGTGACGGCCGCGAGCATCTTCGGGCTGACGAGCGGGTGGCCGGAATCATCGGCTGTGGCTCTGTTCTGTTCGAGGTACCAGGTGAACAGCGCCGCGGCGGATCGTTTGTTGCCGTCGGCAAGCGGATGGTCCTTCGTCACGAAGTAGAGCAGATGGGCGGCCTTCTCCTGGACGCTGTCGTAGAGCTCCTCGCCGAGGTACGTCTGCTCGACGTTCCCGATGATGCCTCGGAACGCGTCGCCGCGTTCGAGGCCGAGCAGGTTGTCGTGCGGGAACTGGGTCGCGACCTGATCGATGACCTGGCGCGCCGAATCGTACGTCAGGCGGAACGAGGGAGTTTCGCCGGCGATCGGTGGCACCTCGCGTCGGTCGTACTCGTCGAGGAGTTCGAGACCGGGCGTGTATCTCTTGAGCACTTCGGCGATGCCCGCGACGGTCGTGTCAGGCGACCGCCCGAGCAATTGGACGATCGCCCCGATCTCCCGGAGCCGGGCCTCGTTCGTGGCGACGCCCTCGACGACGTAGTGCCGGAGAACGTCGTTCGCCCAGCGTCGGAACTGGACTCCCTCCGCGGACTTCACCCGATAGCCGACGGAGAGGACGACGTCGAGATTGAAATGCTCGACGTCTCGTTCGACCAGTCGAGCACCCTCGGATCGAACCTGTGCAAAATATGCACGGGTTGGAATTCCGTCCAATTCCTCGCGCTCGGCGTTCGCGATGTGACGGACGATCACGGTCCTATCCCGACCGAACAAGCTCGTCATCTGGGCCTGGGTCAGCCAGACGGTTTCGCCATCCGTCCTGACCTCCAGCCGGACAGCACCATCCGCGGACTGGTAGATCTCGACGTCATCCATGCGGCCATTCTGCTCGCCCGACCAACCTGGAGCAGGAAGAAGGGCGGCCCCTGTGGAACCAGGACCCGCCCTCCACACCTACCCGCGCAGCTGCGTCAGCTCCGCGCCGGCCCGCCCAGCGTCCCGCCGGCCGCCAGCCGCATCAGGTCCGATCCCAGGTCGATCCCCAGCTCGTTGCCTCCGGCAGAGCCGTACTCGTGCTGGTAGCTGTTCCAGGACGTGTCCTTGATGCGGGCCTCCACACCGGTCTCCATGAGCACGACCAGCTCGCGCGCCGCTCGGTCGATCCGCTTGCCCAGGGCGTTGTCCTGCCAGTCCTCCGTCGACGCGAACACCGAGGTGGGGGCCGTCATCGTCCGGAGGTAGGCGAACATCGAGCGCATCTGCTCGTCGACCACCAGCGCGTGCCGGGCCGTCCCCGCGGTCGCGCCGAGGATCACCGGCTTCGCGATCAGGAGGTCGTTGTCGAGCACCTGGAAGAACGAGCTGAACAGCCCGCTCGGGCCGGCCTTGTAGACCGGAGCCGTCGCGATGATGCCGTCGGCCGCTGCCAGCGCCTCGATCGCCGCCGTGAAGCGCGGGCCGAGGTGGCCGGACGCGAGCGCGCCGGACAGTTCGGGCAGTAGCTCCCGGAGGTCGAGGTTCTGCGTTTCGACCGTGTGGCCCTCGCGCTGGGCGGCGGCCTCCACGCGGAGGGCGAGGCGGTCGGCGAGCATCTTGGTGGACGACGGGTCGCTGACGCCCGCGTTGACGACGACCACCCGGAACGGGCGCTGGTCGGTGCTGGTCATGGTGTCCTTCTCTGCAATCGGATTCGAACGCCGGGCGCTCAGAGCGCCGGGTACTCCGCCTGGAACTCGTCTGCCGAGTCCTGGTAGGGCGAGGCGCCGGTCACGTTGTCGCCGCGGTTGGCGTTCGGCCGCGGCTGGCGCGGTGCGGTCTCGCCGTACTTCGCCTTCACGAGCGACTCGTGCGTCGGGGCCTCGGGCGTCGAGGGATCCTTGCGGGCGTCGGTCTCCTTGCGGAGCACCGGGATGACCTCCTCGCCCAGCAGGTCGAGCTGCTTCAGGACCGTCTTCAGCGGCAGGCCGGCGTGGTCCATCAGGAACAGCTGGCGCTGGTAGTCGCCCGCCCACTCGCGGAAGGTCAGCGTCTTGTCGATGACCTCCTGCGGGCTCCCCACGGTCAGCGGGGTCGCCTCGGTGAACTCCTCCATCGTCGGGCCGTTGCCGTAGACGGGGGCCTCGTTGAAGTACGGACGGAACTCCTTCTTGGCCTCCTGCGAGGTCTTGCCGATGTAGGCCTGTCCGCCGAGCCCGACGATCGCCTGCTTGGCGGTGCCGTGGCCGTAGTGCTCGAAGCGCTCGCGGTAGAAGGCGATCAGGCGCTGGTAGTGCTCCTTCGGCCAGAAGATGTTGTTCGCGAAGAAGCCGTTGCCGTAGTACGCGGCCTGCTCCGCGATCTCCGGGGTGCGGATGCTGCCGTGCCAGACGAACGGCGGCACGTCGTCCAGGGGGCGCGGGGTGGAGGTGAAGCCCTGCAGCGGTGTGCGGAACTTGCCTTCCCAGTCCACGACGTCCTCGTGCCACAGCCGGTGCAGGAGGTTGTAGTTCTCCAGCGCGAGCGGCAGGCTCTGGCGGATGTCCTGGCCGAACCACGGGTACACCGGGCCGGTGTTGCCGCGGCCGAGCATCAGGTCCATGCGGCCCTTGGACAAGTGCTGGAGCATCGCGTACTCCTCGGCCAGTCGCACCGGGTCGTTCGTGGTGATCAGGGTCGTGGAGGTCGTCACGATCAGGCGCTCGGTGAGGGCGGCGATGTGGGCGAGCAACGTGGTGGGCGATGAGGAGAAGAACGGCGGGTTGTGGTGCTCGCCGATCGCGAAGACGTCCAGCCCGACCTCCTCCGCGTGCGTGGCGATCTTCACGATCGCGTCGATGCGCTCCGCCTCGCTCGGGGTCTCGCCGGAGACCGGGTCGCGGGTGATGTCGCTGACGGAGAAGATTCCGTACTGCATTGCTGGCTCCTCAGGTTGGTTCTCGCCGTATCTATGCAAACGCATATAACGGCGCAGAGCTGGAAGTATTCCCGGCGGTGGCACCAGCATGGCGCACGGGTGGGACGGAGGCCAGGATCGGGTGTTCCCGCCTCAGGTTCGCGTATATCACACGTCAGGCTTTTCCCAGACGGATCGGGCAGGCTGGGGCCTCATGGGGGAGCAGGACAACTCGAAACAGCCACGTCGGCGCGCTGCGGCAGCGCTCGGCTTCGTCGGACTCAGCGTCACCGCGGGCGTGCTCGTGAGCGCGATGCTGACGCCGGTGGTCGCCGTCGCCGGGGTCGCGACGGAGACCGGCCTCCACCTCTTCGAGACGATGCCGGAGGCCCTGACGCCGGACGCGCTCGCCCAGACGACCGACATCTACGCCAAGAACCACGCGGGCGAGCCGGTGCTCCTCGCGTCGGTCTACGACCAGAATCGCAAGAGCGTCTCGTGGGAGGCCATCTCGCCCTACGTCAAGGACGCGCTGGTCTCCACCGAAGACCCTCGGTTCTACACGCACGGCGGCGTGGACATCCCGTCGGCCCTGCGTGCCGCGATCGGCAACGCGGCCGCCGGGGAGGTCGGTTCGGGCGCCTCGACCATCACCATGCAGTACGTCAAGAACATCCTGGTGCAGCGTGCCGAGGCGATCCGCGACAAGGACGAGCGAGCGGCCGCCTACACGGAGGCCACCAAGACCAGCATGGACAGGAAGCTGCGCGAGATGCGACTGGCCATCGGACTCGAGAAGGCGCTCACCAAGGACCAGATCATGCTCGGCTACCTCAACATCGCGCACTTCGGCGGGACCGTGTACGGCATCGAAGCGGCAGCCGAGTACTACTTCGGCGTGACCGCGGCCGACCTCACGCTCGCGCAGGCCGCCTCCCTGGTGGCGACTGTCAACGCGCCGAACGACTTCCGCATCGACGAGCCGGACAACCTCGGGGACAACAAGTACCGCCGCGACAACGACGTGCTCGCCGCCATGCTCCACGAGCGCAAGATCACGCAGACCCAGCATGACGAGGCCGCTGCCACCCCGATCGAGCCGAACATCACGCCGCCGTCGACCGGCTGCCACGCCGCCAACCCGCTCGGCGCGGGATTCTTCTGCGACTACGTGCAGTGGGTCATCACGAACGAGAAGGTCCTCCCGGACGCCTCGGACCCCGAGTACTCCACCCTGGCGACGGGAGGCTACGACATCTACACGACGCTCGATCTCGACCTCCAGGCCTCCGCCGTCGCTGCGGTCGACGCGTACATCCCGCGGAGCACCGAGGTGCTCGACCTGGGGTCGTCGCTGGTGACCGTCGAGCCCGGCACCGGCCGCATCCTGGCCATGGCCCAGAACAAGGACTTCAACGCCGACCAGGACGCGATCTCCCCGGAGAACACCGCCGTCAACTACGGCACCGACTTCGACTACGGCGGTTCGAGCGGCTTCCAGGCGGGCTCGACGTACAAGGTCTTCACGCTCGCCGAGTGGCTGAAGGACGGCCGGTCGCTGAACGATGTCGTCAACGGTGACTCGCGGGCTTTGCAACTGTCCTCCTTCAAGGACAGCTGCCAGGGCGCGAGTGGCGGCACGTACACGCCCAAGAACGACGGTGGCCAGAAGCCCGGGAACATCTCGGTCCGATCCGCCACCGCCCAGTCGGTCAACGGGGCCTACTTCTCGATGGCGCAGAAGCTCGACCAGTGCGAGATCCGCAAGACGGCGGAGGCCTTCGGCGTGAAGCGCGCCGACGGCAAGCCGCTGACCTCCTACGTGTCCGACATCCTCGGGACGAACGAGGTCTCGCCGCTGCGGATGGCCGCGGCGTTCGCGGCGATCGCCAACAAGGGCGTCCACTGCTCGCCGATCGCGATCGACCGCATCGTCGGGCCCGACGGGGCCGAGCTTCCGGTGCCGCAGAGCGGATGCACCGAGGCCGTGTCGGAGGAGGTCGCGGCGGCCATGGCGTCCGCGCTGCAGGGCGTCGTGCGCGGCGGCACCGGAGGAGAGTCCAACCCGTACGACGGCGTCCCCGTGTTCGGAAAGACGGGGACGACCGACTCCGAGAAGGACACCTGGTTCGTCGGATCCACCACCCGGCTGACGACCGCCGTCTGGGTCGGCAACGTGAACGGGGGCGTCTCGCTGCGGCGATCGACGATCGGCGGCATCAAGGGCGACCTACTCCGCCACAAGGTCTGGAAGCAGTACATGACGGCCGCGAACACGGTGCTCCCCGGGGAGAGCTTCCCCGAGGCCTCCTCGCGGCCCGTGCGCGACTGAGCCGCCGCGTCCGATTTCCGCCGGTCGGAGTCGGCGGCTGGCAGTAGCCTCGACGAGTGAAGGTCGCTCTGCAGTTCGTCGCGATGGGTCTCGTCTGGGGCGCCAGCTTCCTGTTCATGAAGGTGGCGCTGGAGGGCGTCTCCTTCGGGCAGGTGGCGTGGGCGCGCCTCGTGTTCGGGGCGGTGACGCTCGGGATCATCGTGCTCGCCACGCGCAGCCGGCTCCCGAAGGAGCCGATCGTGTACCTGCACTTCGTGGTCGTGGCGATCACGTACTGCGTGGTGCCGTTCCTGCTGTTCGCCTGGGCGGAGCAGTACGTGTCCTCCAGCCTCGCCAGCATCTACAACGCGGTCACCCCGATCACGACGGCGATCCTCGCCACGGCCGCCTTCCGGGTCGAGAAGCTCAATCGCGACCAGGTGCTGGGCGTGCTTGTCGGCGTCGTCGGCGTGGTGGTCGTCGTCGGGCCGTGGTCGATCGCCGCGCTGTCCGGCAGCGTCTGGGGCCAGCTCGCGTGCCTCGGCGCCGTCACCTGCTACGGCTTCAGCTTCGGCTACATCCGCCGGTTCATCAGCCATCGCGACATCCCCGCGACCTCGGTCGCCTTTCTCAACATCGGGCTGGCGGCGGTCATCATGCTGCTGCTGACGCCGGTGGTGGCGCTGTCACCGATCACGTTCAGCTGGCCCGTGCTCCTGAGCCTGCTCGCCTTGGGCGCGCTCGGCACGGGCGTCGTCTACATCTGGAACATGAACGTGCTGCGGGCCTGGGGTCCGACCGCGACGTCCGGCGTGACCTACGTGACGCCGGTGGTCGGCGTCGCGCTCGGCATCCTGGTGCTCGGCGAGCACCTGAGCTGGAACGAGCCGGTGGGCGCGGCGGTCGTGCTGTGCGGCATCCTGCTCACGCAGCAGCGCGTACGGATCTTCACGCGCCGCCAGGCCGAGCTGGTCGCGCAGGCGGACTGACCCGCGCAGATTCGTGCCGAATGTCGATTCTGGCCGCGCCAGAAGTGACATTCGTCACGAATCTGTGGTGGCTAGGCGACCGTCGGGCCGAAGTGCTCCGGGAGCGTGGAGCGGTGCACGCCGCGCAGCTCCTCGATGCCGACCGTGAACAGGTCCTGCACCTCGAGCACCGGCTGGGCGCCCACCTCGGCGTCGGTGACGCCGATGCGGAGCAGGGGCACACCGCGTCCCTCGCAGAGCCCGCGGAACTTCACGTCGTCCTCGCGCGGCACCGAGACGATGACGCGAGCGGTGGACTCGCTGAACAGCGCGGTCGCGGCGTCCACGCCGTCGCGCTCCAGCACCTCGCCGAGCCAGACGCGGGCGCCGACGCCGAACCGCATGACGCTCTCGGCCAGCGCCTGGGCGAGGCCGCCGTCGGCGAGGTCGTGCGCCGACGAGACGAGGCCCTCGACTGAGGCCGCGTGCAGCGTCTCCGCCAGGGTGCGCTCCGCCGCGAGATCGATCGCCGGCGGGCGTCCGCCGAGGTGGCCGTGGACGGTGCCGGCCCACGCCGACCCGTCGAGCTCCTCGCGGGTGACGCCGAGCAGGTAGATGTTCTCGCCCTCGTCCTGCCAGCCGGCCGGGATGCGGCGCGCGACGTCGTCGATCACGCCGAGCACGCCGACGACCGGGGTCGGGAAGATCGGGACATCGCCGGTCTGGTTGTAGAACGACACGTTGCCGCCGGTGACCGGGATCTCGAGCTCTAGGCAGGCGTCGGAGAGGCCCTCGACCGCCTGCGAGAACTGCCACATCACCTCGGGGTTCTCCGGGCTGCCGAAGTTGAGGCAGTCGGTGACCGCGGCGGGGACGGCGCCGGAGGCGGCCACGTTGCGGTAGGCCTCCGCGAGGGCGAGCTTGGCGCCCTGCTTCGGGTCGAGCTGGCAGTACCGGCCGTTGGCGTCGGTCGCGATCGCGAAGCCGAGCCCGCTCTCCTCGTCGACGCGGATCATGCCCGAGTCGTCCGGGAAGGAGAGCGCGGTGTTGCCGCCGACGAAGTAGTCGTATTGGTCGGTGATCCAGCTCTTGTCGGCCAGGTTGGCGCTGCCGAGCAGGGCGAGCACCTGCTCGCGCAGCTCGTCGCCGGTGCTGGGGCGCGCGAGCACGCTGGCGGAGTCGGCCTGGAGGGCGTCGATCCAGGTCGGGTAGGCGACCGGGCGCTCGTACACCGGCCCGTCGACCGCGACGGTGCGCGGGTCGACGTTGACGATCTCCTCGCCCTTCCAGTTGATGACGAGGCGGCCGGTCTCGGTGACCTCGCCCAGCACGCTGGTCTCGACATCCCACCTGGCCGTGACGGCGAGGAAGGCGTCGAGCAGCTCGGGCTTGACGACCGCCATCATGCGCTCCTGGCTCTCGGACATGAGGATCTCCTCCGCCGTGAGCGTGGGGTCGCGCAGCAGGACCTTGTCGAGCTCGACGAACATGCCGCCGTCGCCGTTGGAGGCCAGCTCGCTCGTCGCGCAGGAGATGCCGGCGGCGCCGAGGTCCTGGATGCCCTCCACGAGCTTGTCGCGGAACAGCTCGAGGCAGCACTCGATGAGCACCTTCTCGGCGAACGGGTCGCCGACCTGCACGGCCGGCCGCTTGGTCGGGCCGCCCTCGGAGAAGGTGTCGGAGGCCAGGATGCTCGCGCCGCCGATGCCGTCGCCGCCGGTGCGGGCGCCGAACAGGACCACCTTGTTACCGGTGCCGGACGCGTTGGCGAGGTGAAGGTCCTCGTGCCGCAGCACGCCGACCGAGAGCGCGTTGACCAGGGGGTTGCCCTGGTAGACGGAGTCGAAGTAGGTCTCGCCGCCGATGTTCGGCAGGCCGAGGCAGTTGCCGTAGAACGAGATGCCGGAGACGACGCCGTGGACGACGCGCGCGGTGTCCGGGTCGTCGATGCGGCCGAATCGGAGCTGGTCCATGACCGCGACCGGGCGCGCGCCCATGGAGATGATGTCGCGGACGATGCCGCCGACGCCGGTCGCCGCGCCCTGGAACGGCTCGATGTAGGAGGGGTGGTTGTGCGACTCCACCTTGAAGGTGACCGCCCAGCCCTCGCCGACGTCCACGACACCGGCGTTCTCGCCCATGCCGACCATGAGATTCTTCTTCATCGCGGGCGTGACCTTCTGGCCGAACTGGCGCAGGTAGATCTTGGACGACTTGTAGGAGCAGTGCTCCGACCACATCACCGAGTACATCGCCAGCTCGCCCGAGGTGGGGCGGCGGCCCAGGATCTCCCGGATCTGCGCGTACTCGTCGTCCTTGAGGCCGAGCGCCGCGTACGGCTGCTCCTTCTCCGGAGTCGCGGCGGCGTTCGCGACGGTGTCGACGACATGCTGGACGGTGGTGTCGGTCACGCGGGCACTCCAGGCTGCTGGCGGTGGTGGGGATGGGAGCCAGTCTACCGGGGGTCGGGAGCGCCCGGCCCCGCGTGCCGACTTCGGAACCATCTCGCCGATGTGTAGATTGCTGCGACCACACCGCCCGACGCAGCCAGTAGTCCCGCGCCGAAGATGGCGATGCCGATCGGGTCCAGCCGACCCGGCGTCCCCAGCTGATCGGCTCGAAGAGCCGCGGAGAAGAGCTCGCCACCCGCCCAGAGCGCTGCGATCGATCCGGCGGTGACGGAAGCCACGGCGACGAGGAGCGGTCTCTTCATTTCGTCAGCTCTGCATCTCAGGGGTTGCAACCGGCGAGCACGGTGCGCGCATAGCCGACATCGGGCCGCCAGGAGTCGAGATTCCAGGGGGCCTTCCAGATGCCGACGTTCGCTGCATGGCAGACGAGTTGGTCGCGCCACTTGTTGCCCTGGTAAGCGGAAGGAACGAGCGCACGGTAGTTCGCGTAGATCGTGTCACCGCTGTAGGCGTTCCATTTGATCTGCGCCGGGTAGACGCTGATGTACGTGCCCTGAGCGCCACTGTTCTGAACAACTTTGGTGTAGAAGGCGTTACTTCCGAGAGTGGTCGGGTCCGCGACGATCGGGTAGGTCGATCTCGCGTCGTGCTCGACGATCTGCGTGAGAGTGTTCCCGGTGACGATGTAACGGGTCGCGACCGCCTTTCCCCTGGCGTCCCTGGCCCACGGCTCCGCGATCGACGCGACCAGATCGCCGGACGAGCCGATCAGCACGACGCCGCCGTCCGGGAGCTGCGCGAGTCGCACGTCTCCTGCGTAGTCGTACGCGTACGCCCGAGGAGCGTTCGGCCCCTCGATGATGGTGTGCAGCGACGTTGAGGAGTCCTCGTTGGCGACTGCCACCGTGGCCGAGCCGTCGTGGTTGTCGTACGAGACGATGCCCGAATCCGAGTTGATCGAGCCGCTCGCGCTTTTTGCGGACGGAACCTCGATGGTGAACGTCGTGTCCCCGGCTTCGACCGTGATGCCCTGTTCCGGATCGAGCGGCAGCGTAACAGTCGAGTCGGCTGTTGTGGCTGTCACTTCAGCCGATGTGGCAGAGGTGTCCTCCGCTGCGTCGTTCACAGCGTCTGGCGCGATCGCGGCGAGCGTCTCTTCGGCGTCTTGAGAAGCGTTGGACGAGACTGCCGCGGCTCCGAGTAGCGAGGCCGAGAGCGCCGAGGCACCCAGGACGGCGATCGTCTTCACGACTGTGCGGGATCGCTTGCGAAGCTTCATGAACTACTCCTTCGTAGAATCAATCGTCTAAAATGTAAACACTAACACTGTGATGTTGACACACATGCCGGCCTGTTATCAACCCCGACAGCGATCACTCTCCGACGCGGAAGGCGCGCTGCCCTGCCGAGTGGCAGGATGTGGACACGTACTGTTGTGCACATCCCGCTGCCGGACGGAAGGCCAGCCATGCAGATCCCACGACCGTCGCAGGAGACGATGGAGCTGTTCCGCTCGGTGGTCCCCGACGCCCCGGGTGTCGAGGTCAAGCCGATGTTCGCGAACTTGGGCGCGTTCGTGAACGGCAACATGTTCGCCGGACTGTTCGGCGAGAGCGTCGGGGTGCGGCTGCCCGACGACGCCGTGCGCGAGGAGCTGCAGGCGATCGACGGCACCGGTCCGTACGGGCCGGCCGAGCGGCCGATGGGCGGCTACGTGTCGCTGCCGGCCGCCTGGCGCGACGACCCCGACCGCCTCCGCGAGTGGATCGGCGTCGCGCTGGAGCAGGTCGGGCGGATGCCGCCGAAGGAGAAGAAGCCGCGCAAGCCGCGCGCGCCGAAGGCCTGACCGCGGACTACTCTCGCAGGATGCCGACTCCCGAGCAGATCACCCACCACTCCGACCCGAACCCGGACGAGGACCCGTGGGTCGATGGGCCGCCGCCTCCCGAGCCGGTCGTGATCGTGGAGTACGACCCGGGCTGGCCGGAGCGCGCCGCCGCGTTGGCCGCGGACATCCGGGCGGCGCTCGGCGACCGGGTCCTCGGACTCGAGCACGTCGGCTCGACCTCCGTTCCGGGGCTCGCGGCGAAGGACGTCATCGACCTCGATCTCACCCTCGCCGACTCGCGCGACGAGGCCGCCTACCTGCCCGCGCTGGAGTCGATCGGCTACCGGCTGACCATCCGCGAGCCGTCCTGGCACGAGCACCGCTGCCTCACCCGCATGTCCGGGCCGCGCGCGAACCTGCACGTGTGGAGCCCGGACAGCCCGGAGCTGGTGCGGCACCGGATCTTCCGTGACTGGCTGCGCACCCACCCGGACGACCGGGAGCGGTACGTGGACGCCAAGCGCGCCGCGATCCCGGGCGCCGACGCGGTGCAGGAGTACAACCTCCGCAAGCAGGCGGTCATCCGCGAGATCTACGACCGTGCGTTCCGGGAGGCCGGGCTGCTGTAGCCGGCCGGGCGCCGCTCAGGCGGTCGGGACCGCCGCCCGCGTCAGCTGGTCGACATCCCGCGCCGCGCCCTGGTCGGCCGACAGCGTCATCGCCGCGTACGCCCGCAGCGCCGCCGACACCGGCCGCTCCCGATCCAGCGGCCGGAACCCGCGGCCGGACGCCAGCGCCTCCCGCCGCGCGTCGAGCTCCGCATCGGACACCTCCAGGCGGATGCTGCGCGCGGCGACGTCGATCGTGATCGTGTCGCCGTCCTCCACGAGCGCGATCACGCCGCCGGCCGCCGCCTCGGGCGAGACATGCCCGATCGACAGGCCGGACGTGCCGCCGGAGAACCGGCCGTCGGTGATCAGCGCGCACTTCGCGCCGAGGCCGCGGCCCTTCAGGAACGACGTCGGGTACAGCATCTCCTGCATCCCCGGGCCGCCGCGCGGCCCCTCGTAGCGGACCACGACGACGTCGCCGGCCTGCACGCGCTTGGTCAGGATGGCGTCCACGGCCTCCTCCTGCGACTCGACCACCACGGCCGGGCCGGAGAAAGTCAGGATGCTCGGGTCGACGCCCGCGGTCTTCACCACGGAGCCGTCCGGCGCCAGGTTGCCGCGGAGGATCGCGAGGCCGCCGTCCGCCGAGTGGGCGTGGGCGACATCCCGGATCACACCGGCCGCGCCGTCGGTGTCGAGTGTCTCCCACCGCGCCGACTGCGACGACGCCTGCGCCGACCGCACCCCGCCCGGGGCGGCGTGGAACAGCTCGATCGCCTCGTCCGTCGCCGACCCGCCGCGGATGTCCCACTCCGCCAGCCACGACTCCAGGGACGGCGCGTGGATGCTGTGCACCCCGCGGTCGAGGAGGCCGGCCCGGTCGAGCTCGCCGAGCAGCGCGGGGACGCCGCCCGCCCGGTGCACGTCCTCCACGAGCGCCGCGCCGTTCGGCGCCACCTTGCTGAGGCACGGGACGCGGCGGGAGAGCCGGTCGATGTCGTCCAGGTCGTAGTCGATGCCGCCCTCGCGCGCCGCCGCGAGCAGGTGCAGGATCGTGTTGGTCGAGCCGCCCATCGCGATGTCGAGCGCCATCGCGTTGCCGAAGGCCTCCCGGGTCGCAATCGAGCGCGGGAGCACCGACGCGTCCTCGCCGTCGTAGTAGCGGTGCGCCAGCTCGACCGCGGTCGCGCCGGCCTTCTCGTAGAGCGCCCGGCGCGCGGTGTGGGTGGCGAGGGTCGAGCCGTTGCCCGGGAGGCCGAGGCCGAGCGCCTCGACCAGGAAGTTCATCGAGTTGGCGGTGAACATGCCGGAGCACGAGCCGCAGGTCGGGCAGGCGGCCTCCTCGACGCGCAGCAGGTCCTCGTCGGAGACCGCGTCGTTCGCGGAGTCGGCCATCGCCGAGATGAGGTCGAGCTTGCGGACCGTGCCGTCCACGAGCACCGTGCGGCCGCCCTCCATCGGGCCGCCGGAGACGAACACGGTCGGGATGTTCAGGCGCAGCGCGGCCAGCAGCATGCCCGGCGTGATCTTGTCGCAGTTGGAGACGCAGACCAGAGCGTCGGCGCAGTGCGCGTTCACCATGTATTCGACCGAGTCGGCGATCAGCTCGCGCGACGGCAGCGAGTACAGCATCCCGCCGTGGCCCATGGCGATGCCGTCGTCCACCGCGATCGTGTTGAACTCGCGCGGGATGCCGCCTGCGGCCTGAACCGCCTGCGAGACGATGCGGCCGACCGGCTGCAGGTGGGTGTGACCGGGGACGAACTCGGTGAAGCTGTTCGCGACGGCGACGATCGGCTTGCCGAAGTCCTCGCGGGCGACGCCGGCGGCGCGCAGCAGTGCGCGGGCGCCGGCCATGTTGCGGCCGTGGGTGACAGTGCGGGAGCGGAGAGCAGGCATGCTCCCATCCTTCGGCCGAGGTCGCGCGCGTGGAAGACGGCGCTGCTACTAGTAGTGGGAGCACTAGTATCGACCGCGTGACCGAACAGGACGACCGCCGCGGCGAGCTCGGCCGCTTCCTGCGCAGCCGGCGCGAGCAGGCGCCGCGCACGGAGTACGGCCTCCCGCCGGTCGGCCGCTCGCGCGACGTCGGGCTGCGCCGCGAGGAGGTCGCCTACCTCTCCGGCGTGAGCGTCACCTGGTACACCTGGCTGGAGCAGGGCCGGCAGATCAACCCGTCCCGTTCGGTGCTCGAGGCGGTCGCGCGCACGCTGCGGCTCTCGCCGCCCGAGCACGAGTACCTGCTCTCGCTCGCCGGGTTCGGCCTGCCGACGCTCGTGCCGACGCGGCCGGTGGAGGATGCGCCGGCGCACGTGCAGCGCCTCCTCGACGCGCTCGGCGCCAACCCGGCGTTCGCGCTCGCGCCCGACTGGGGGATCGCGGGCTGGAACGACGCGTACGCCGACCTCTACCCCAACGTCGCGCGGGTCGCGCGCGAGGACCGCAACCTGCTCTGGCTGGTCTTCACCGACCCGGCGGTGCGGGAGCTGCTGCCGGACTGGGAGGAGACGAGCGCGCGATTCCTGGCCGAGTTCCGCGCCGAGACGGGGACGCGGGCGGGAGACCCGGCGGTGCGCGCGCTCGTGGAGCGGCTGCGGGAGGCCAGCCCGGCGTTCCGCGCGGCATGGGAGCGCTACGACATCCGCGGATTCGCGTCGCGCGAGCGGCGGTTCCGGCATCCCCGGCAGGGCGAGGTCACGCTGGAGCACCACCAGCTCGCGCCCACGGACCATCCGGACCTGCGGGTGGTGGTGTACACGGCGCTGGGGTGAGCAGAATGGGCGGGTGTCGTCGAGCACACCGAGAACGCCTCCGACCGCGGGCACAGGGTTCAACCACCGCCTGATGCGGATGACCGGACGCGACCCCGGGGAGGCGCACCGCGCCGCCACGCCGCTGGAACTGCTCTTCGATCTGACCTTCGTGATCGCGTTCGGCCAGGCGGGGGAGGAGCTCGCCCACCTGCTCGCGGCCGGGGAGGTGGCCGCCGGGATCGGCGCGTTCGTGTTCGCCATGTTCGCGATCTGCTGGGCCTGGATCAACTTCTCCTGGTTCGCGTCGGCCTACGACACCGACGACTGGTTCTACCGGGTGACGACGCTGGTCCAGATGGTCGGCGTCATCGTCCTCGCGCTCGGGCTGCCGACGCTGTTCGCCTCGGTGGAGCACGGCGGCAGCCTCCTGATCGGCGGGGTGGTCGCCGGGTACGTGGTGATGCGGATCGGGCTCGTCGCGCAGTGGCTGCGCGCCGCGGTGCAGGACCGGGCCAGGCGCCGGGTCGCGCTGGGCTACGCGGGCTTCGTGACGGCGGCTCAGGTCGGCTGGGTGCTCCTGGCGCTCGCCGCGCCCGACTTCCTGACGGCGTTCGTCGTGGCCGTGCTGCTGTACCTGGTGGAGCTCGGCGGCCCGGCGTTCTTGGAGACCCGGCTCGGCGGGACGCCGTGGAACGCCGGCCACATCGCCGAGCGGTACGGCCTCCTGACGATCATCGCCCTCGGCGAGGTGCTGTTCGGGACGGTGACGTCGGTGGCTGCGCTGGTGGCGGCGCACGGCTGGAGCGTGGAGGCGGCGCTGGTCGCCGTCGCGGGTGTCGGCCTCACCTTCGGGCTGTGGTGGACCTACTTCATCATCCCCTCGTCCGCGATCCTGCGCCGGCACCGGCGGCGCGCGGTGGTCTGGGGGTACAGCCACGTGCTGCTGTTCTCCGCCATCGCCGCCACGGGCGCCGGGCTGCACGTCGTCGCGTACTTCGTCGACGGGGAGGCGTCGATCGGGGTGACCGGTGCGATCGTCAGCGTGGCGGCGCCGGTGCTGCTGTTCTCGGTCGTGCTGTTCCTGCTCTACACGTACCTGGTGCACGAGGGCGACCCGTTCCACGTCGGGCTGTTCGCCGGGACGGTGGTCGTGCTGGTCGCGGCCGTGTGGCTGGCCGCGGTGGGAGGGTCGCTCGGGCTCAGCCTGATGCTGGTGACGCTGTCGCCTGCCGTCGTCGTGGTCGGGTACGAGACCGTGGGGTACCGGCACCAGGCGGCGGCGCTGGCACGGCAGATCGGGGAGGCCGGCGGTGGGCCGGTCAGGCCTCCACGAGAGCCGAGCGGATGACGCTCGTGAAGAACGTCAGGCCGTCCACGCCCGACCGCATCGCGGCAGCCGTGTCCGGCCCGAAGCCCGGCTCGACCGCGTGCTCGGGGTGCGGCATCAGGCCGACCACGTTGCCGAGCTCGTTGCGGACGCCCGCGATGTCGTCCAGCGAGCCGTTCGGGTTCACCTCGGTGTAGCGGAAGACGATCAGGCCTTCGCCCTCCAACCGCTTCAGCTCCTCGGCCGACGCGATGAAGCCGCCCTCGCCGTTCTTCAGCGGGATAACGATCTCCTGACCCTGCTCGAAGCCGCTGGTCCACGGGGTGTCCGCGTTCTCGACGATCAGGTGCTGGTCGCGGCGGATGAAGTTGCCGTGGTCGTTCCGGATGAGGCCGCCGGCGACGAGGTGCGCCTCGGCGAGCATCTGGAATCCGTTGCAGATGCCGAGCACCGGCATCCCCTTGCCCGCTGCGTCCACGACCTCGGTCATGATCGGCGAGAGGGAGGCGATGGCGCCGCAGCGCAGGTAGTCGCCGTAGCTGAAGCCACCGGGCAGCACCAGGGCGTCGACACCCTGGAGGTCGTGGTCGCCGTGCCAGAGCGCGACCGGCTCGGCGCCGGCGATGCGGACCGCGCGCAGCGCGTCCCGGTCGTCCAGCGAGCCGGGGAAGGTGATGACGCCGATGCGCATCAGGCGTCCTCGCCCGGGTAGTGGATGCCCACCACGTCCTCGATGACCGAGTTGGAGAGGATCTCGTTGGCGATCTCGGTGACCGCGGCGCGGATCTCGTCGTCGATCGGTCCGTCGACGGTCAGCTCGAACCGCTTGCCGACGCGGACTCCCGAGAACTCGCCCTTGCCGATGCGGGCGAGAGCGCCGGCGACGGCCTTGCCCTGGGGGTCGAGCAGTTCAGCCTTGGGCATGACTTCCACAACGATCGTCGACAAAGGGTGATCTCCGCTCCACTCGCGCATCCGGGCCACAGCGATTCTACCGTGGGGCGGAGGCCCCTCGGTCCGCGTCGGCGGTCTGCGCCGCGAAGGCGAGCGCGCGGCCGGCGAGCTCGGCGTGCAGGCGCGCGAACAGGGCGGCGGAGGCTGCGCCCGGCCAGTCGGCGGGGAGGGCGGCGGCGGGGAGGCCGGGGTCGCGGTAGGGGATGACGCGCCACTCGTCGAGGAGGCGGATCCATTCGGCGAAGGCGGCGCGGTCGTCTGCTGGGGGTGCTGCTGACTCGAAGCGGGAGAGGAACGAGTCGTGGAGGGCGCGGATGGTGGGGAGGTCGTACCAGCGGGCCAGGGCGGCGGGCGCAGGGCTGGTGGTCGTGCCGGTGAGCTGCCCGCCGGCCGGCTGCGCGCCGGTGAACAGGTCAGCGCCGAACTCGCGCGCGACCTCCGCGAGCTCGGCCTCCAGCGCGTCGGGCCCGATCCAGAGGCCGTCGGCGACCGTCCCGCAGCCGAGCGCGGCGAGCGTCCTGCGCAGCCGGTGCCGCTGCGAGCGCTGGTGCTCGGGGAACGAGAACGACACCAGGCACCAGGAGGCCGGCGTCGCGCGATCGCCGAAGATGCGCGCGTCCCCGCGCTCCAGCATCGGCAGCGCGGCCGGGTCGAGCGCGTAGCCGGCGACCCCGTCCCGCGGCTCCCGGACCAGGACGCCCCGCGCGCACAGCCGGGCCAGGCTGGAGCGGGCGGTGGCGGCCGGGATCCCGAGCGCGGCCATCAGCTCGACGGCGCCGGCCGCGCTCATCCAGCCGCCGAGCGGGCGCAGGGTGCTGCCGACGATCGTGCGGAGCATGGCGGTGGCGGAGCCGCTGCGGGCCTCGAGGTCCTCGCGCGCGGGGGCGTCCGCCGCCTCCCCGTCGCGCACCACACGCCCGCCGGCGTCCCGCGCCGCCTCCTCCACCTGCCCGCTCATTCCGTGATCAGCTGCCCCAGCACATCCCGCACGGCCGCCATCCCCACCGCGACCTCCTCGAAGCTCGTGCTCAGCGGCGACAGTCCGATGCGGAGGCCGTCCGGGTCGCGGTAGTCGGGGATCACGTCGCGCTCCCACAGCCGCGCCGTGACCTCCCGCATCGCCGGGTGGTTCAGCGTGACGTGGCCGCCGCGCTGCGCAGGGTCGCGCGGGCTCGCCAGCGTCACCCCGAGCGGCGTCAGCCAGGTGTCGGCGAGCCGCACCGCGAACGTCGTGAGCGCGACGGACTTCGCACGCACCGCGTCGATCCCGCACTCCGCGATCATCGCGACCGTGTCCTGGAGGGCGAGCATCCCGACGATCGGGGGAGTCCCGGAGATGAAGCGGCGGACGCCGTCGGCGGGCTGGTACTCGGGCCCCATCAGGAAGACGTCGCGCACGCCCATCCAGCCCTGGATCGGCTGCACGAGCCGGCGCTGCAGACGCTCGTTCACGTAGCCGAACGCGGGCGAGCCTGGCCCGCCGTTCAGATACTTGTAGGTGCAGCCGACGGCGAGGTCCACGTCCCACGCGTCGAGCTCGACCGGTACGGAGCCGGCGGAGTGGCAGAGGTCCCAGAGCACGAGCGCGCCCGCGTCATGGACGATCCGCGTGATGGTGCGGGCGTCGGCGAGGAAGCCGGAGCGGTAGGCGACGTGGCTCAGCACGACGAGCGCGGTGCGCGGCCCGACCGCCGCCGCGACCTGCTCGGGCGTCACGCCGGCCTCGGTGTCCGCCTCGATCCAGACCAGCGAGAGCCCGCGCTCCCGCGCGATCCCGTCGAGCACGTAGCGGTCGGTCGGGAAGTTGTCGGTGTCGAGCACGATCTCGCTGCGCTCGGGGAGGGAATCCACGGCGGCGCGGGCGAGCTTGTAGAGCAGCACGGTGGTGGAGTCGCCGATGAACGTCTGACCCGCCGCGGACCCGAGCGCCGTCGCGCCGAGGGCGTCGCCGATGCGGAACGGCAGCTCCATCCACTCCTCGTCCCAGCCGCGGATGAGCCGGCCGCCCCAGCCGTCCACGAGGAACCGGTGGATCCGCTCGACACTCGCGAGCGTGGGGCGCCCGAGCGAGTTGCCGTCGAAGTACGCGGCGACCGGGGAGGCGGTGCCGAGGTCGGGGGCGCCGTCGGCGGGGGCGACGCCGACGAAGCGCTCGCGGAAGTGCGCGAGCGGGTCGGCCGCGTCGAGGTCGCGCGCGGCGCCGAGCGCGTCGCCGGCGAGGGTGTCGGCGTCGGCCGCCGCGGCCTCGTCGTCGAGCGGGTCGTAGGCGAACAGGTCGTCGGGGATGTCGGTCATGGGGTGTCCTGTCCTGGCGGTCGGGAGGCGGTGGAGGTGGTGGTGATGTTCGCGAGGTCGGGGACGCGCACGCCGCGGACGGTGGCGAGCCAGGCGGGGAGGTCGCGGTCGTCGGCGGGAGGTGGGGTGGGGATCCAGGCGACGCGGGGGCCGAGGCGGTTTTCGTCGGTCGCGGTCGCGGTCTCGCCCAACGGCTCTGCCGCGCGGCCTGCGATCGTGCGCACGAGCGCGGCACCCGTCAGCCCGGCCTCCTGCAGCGCCGCGAGCTCCCGTGCGTTCACGCCAACGGGGAGGTCGCCGTTACCGAGGTCGGTGCCGTAGAGCACGCGCCCGCCTGCGGCGACGAACCGGCGGAGGTTGTCGACGGCGGTGCGGTACTGCCCGGTCGGGACACCCCAGCCGTGGATGTCGAGCGTGCTGATCCACGTCATCCCGCGCTGGGCGGACTCTGCGATGAGCACGTCGTCCAGTCGCTCGGTGAACGGCGTGTGCGCGAGCTGGTCGACGCCGGCCTTCACCGCGCGGGCGGTCTGCCCCGGCCCCTGGACGTGCGCGACGACCGGCAGCCCGGCCGCGTGGGATTCCTCCACAATCGCGGCGAGAGTCGAGTTGTCCACGGTTTCGCCGGCGTCGCTGTTGAGGGCCACCTTGATGCGGGAGGCTCCCAGCATGACCTGTTTCCGCACCGCCTGCCTGGCCTCGCGCGGGCCGCCCACCTCGGCCGCAGCGCCCTCCGGCGCCCAGCCGGACGCCACCGGGTAGCCGCCCGGGGCGGTGATCAGCGCGCCCGCGATCGCGACCGCCGGCCGGCCAGGGAGGTCGGCCCGCCAGGAGGTCGCGACCTCCGGGATCCAGCCGAGGTCGACCGCGTGCGTGATGCCGCCGGCGAAGAGTGCGCCCGGGTCGGTGAGGCCGAGGTGCGTGTGGTGGTCGATGAGCGATGGGATGAGGGTGCCGCCGAGGAGCGGGCTGGTGGGGCGGAGCGGGCTGTTGGGCAGGCGCGGGCTGGCGGGGAGGAGCGGGCCGGTGGAGTCGGCCGGCGCGGGTGCGTCCGTGACGGGGTTCGGGACGGCGTCCGCGAGCGTGAGCTGATCACCGTCGACGGTGAAGAGCGTCGGCCCGTCGAAGCCGTCGCCGGTCCAGACCGCGTCCACCTGGATGGTCCGGTTCGGCGCGAGCGGGTCGCTCACTCCGGCGCCCCGATCTCGGTCCGCACCGCGAACAGCTCGGGGAAGAACGTCAGGTCCAGCGCCTTCTGCAGGAAGCTGACGCCGGTCGAGCCTCCGGTGCCCGTCTTCATACCGATGGTGCGCTGCACGGTCTTGAGGTGGCGGAACCGCCAGAGCTGGAAGTTGTCCTCCAGGTCCACGAATTCCTCGCACGCCTCGTACTCGCTCCAGTGCTCCGCGGCGTGCTCGTAGATGTCGCGGAACACCGGCACGAGCTCCGGGGTGAACACGTGCGCCTGCGTCACATCGCGGTCGAGCAGCGACTGCGGCACGGCGTGCCCGGCGCGCGCCAGGTAGCGCAGGAACTCGTCGTAGACGCTCGGCGCCTCCAGCAGCTCGGTGAGCAGGGCGAGTGCTCCCGGGTCGTCGCGGAAGACCGACAGCATCCTCCGGTTCTTGTTGCCGAGCACGAACTCCACCGCGCGGTACTGGTACGACTGGAAGCCGGACGAGTTGCCGAGGAAGCCGCGGAACTGCGCGTACTCGGTCGGCGTGAGGGTCGCGAGCACCGACCACTGCTCCGTGAGCGTCTTCTGGATGTGCTTGACCCGGGCGATGCGTTTGAGCGCCTGCGGCAACTCGTCGGCGCGCAGCAGATCGCGGGCGGACTCCAGCTCGTGCAGCACCAGCTTCAGCCAGAGCTCCGTGGTCTGGTGCTGGATGATGAACAGCAGCTCGTCGTGGTGCTCCGGCACGCTCACCGGCTTCTGCGCGCTGAGCAGGGTCCCGAGGTCGAGATACGACCCGTACGACATCCGCTCGCGGAAGTCCGTGACGATGTCCGGATCGAACTCGCGCGTGTTCTGGTTCGACGTCATGTTGCGATTCTGCGCCGATCGTCACGGAAGTGCAACAGCCTGTCTTCACCGACTGAACCCAGCACGCGGACGTTCGCTGCCGTTCACCGCCCGGTTACCTGGAGTTGCCGCCTCCGTCGTCGCCGGCTTCTACCTTCGACGCGGGACTTCCTGCGGACGGGAGACGGGAATGGGCAGGCACTACGACCTCGCGATCGTCGGCGGGGGCATCGTCGGACTGGGGCACGCTGTCGCCGCGTTGCGGCGCGGGCTGACCGTGGCCGTCGTGGACCGCGCCTCCAGCGTCGAGGGAGCATCGGTCCGCGGCTTCGGCCACCTGTGCATCACCGGCCAGGAGGGCGAAGCCCGCGCGTACGCCGAGCTCGGCCGCGAACTGTGGCTGACGCTGGCCGTGGAGGCCGGGTTCTGGCTCGGGGAGGTCGGCACCGTCGTCGTCGCGCAGGCACCAGACGAGCTGGCCGTGCTCGAGGAGTTCCGCGACACGCGCGGCGGCCACGACGTCCGGATGCTGACCCCGGCCGACGTCCGCGAGCGGGTCCCCGTCGCCGACGGCGTCGCGGTCGGTGGCGCGTTCTTCCCCGCCGACCTGCAGGTCGACCCGCGCGAGGCCGCTCCGGCGATCGCGCGCTGGCTCGACGCGCACGGCGTCGACTTCTTCTGGCAGACCACGGTTACCGGCGTCGAGACCGGCCGCGTGCACACCTCGCGCGGACGGGTGTCGGCCGACGCAGTCGTCGTCGCCGTCGACCACGAGGTCGACCGGCTGTTCCCCGGCATCGCGGAGGCGCACGGTATCCAGCGCTGCGGGCTCGACATGCTGCTCGTGGAGGCCGACTTCGAGCGTCCGCTCACCGCGCCGGTGCTCACCGCGCGGTCGCTGGTGGGGGCCGCCGGGTTCGCTCACACCCCCGGCGTCGACGCGCTCCGCGAGCGGCTCGCCACCGAGCGGCCCGACCTGGCCGCGTTCGACATCGACCAGGTCTTCGCGCAGCGCCCGGACGGCTCCGTCATCCTCGGCGCCGCCAGGCGGTGCGGCGACGACGTGCCGCCGTTCCAGTCGGAGACCGCGTTCGAGCTGCTGCTGGAGGGCGCGCGGTCGCTGTTCGGCCTCGGCCGCGTGCGCATCCTCGAGCGCTGGCAGGGCGTGCACGCCTCCGCCGCCGACGACTTCCTCGTGTCCTCTCCCGCGCCGTCCGTCCGCGTCGTGTCGGTGACCTCGGGGATCGGGATGACCTCCGGGCTCGGCCTCGCCGATCGCGTGGTGGACGAGCTGTTCGCCACCGCGCCGGGAGTGCTGACCGCGGCGGGGGCCGCGCGCTCGCACTGACAACCGCACACCGTCCGCCGTCCCGCACTCCCGCCGACCACCGAAGCTCCGCACAGAAAGGCACCGGCCATGTCTCCTGAAGGCCTCATCACGAGCGAGTTCGACGACGCCGCGATCATCGACACCGAGGTCGACGCGGCCGCGGTAGTCGCGGTCGACGCCGACGATCCGGACGGGCTCGCGGACCTCGAATTGGTCGTGCTCGACCTCGCGGGCACGACGGTCGTGGACGACGGACTGGTCGAGCAGGCGTTCGTGCGCGCCGTCGACGCGGCCGGCCTCGCCGTCACCGACGACGAGCAGCGCCGCGCGCGGGTGTTCGCCCGCGACACCATGGGCCAGCCGAAGATCGCGGTCTTCCGCGCGCTCACCGACGACGAGGACCAGGCGGAGCACGCCAACGCCGTCTTCGAGTCCGCGTACGCCGAGCTCGCCGCCGACCAGGGCATCCGCGCGGTGCCGGGCGCGGAGGACCTCACCCGCCGCCTCCAGTCGCTCGGCGTCGCGGTCGTGCTCACCACCGGCTTCTCGCGCGCGACCCAGGACACCGTGCTGGACGCGCTCGGCTGGCGCGACCTCGCCGACCTCACGCTGAGCCCGTCGGAGGCCGGCCGCGGACGTCCCTACCCCGACCTGCCGCTCACGGCGCTGCTGCGCACGGGCGCGTCGAGCGTCGACGGGATGGTCGTCGTGGGCGACACCGCGAGCGACATCGCGTCCGGCCTCGCCGCCGGCGCGGGCCTGGTGGTCGGGGTGCTCACCGGAGCGCACGACGAGCGGACGCTCCTCGGCGCGGGGGCGGACGCGGTCATCCCCAGCGTCGCGGACCTGGCGGAGCTGCTGGGCCTGGACGAGCTGGAGCGCGCCGAAGAGCTGGACGACGAGTTCGACGACCTGGACGAGCTGGACTTCGACGACGACGACCTCGACGCGCGCGAGGCGGACGACGGCGACGCCGACGCGGATGACGACGGGGACGACATCGAGGCCGAGGACGCCGCCGCGGACGCCGAGGCCGGCCTCCACGCGCCCGCTCCGAAGGCCTCCGTCCGCGCAGCCGGCGCCCCGGAGGGGCAGACGCTCCGGTGACGATCAAGGCGGTGACCCCACGCGTCGTCGAGCCGCCGGCGAGCCTGGGGATGGGGGTGAGCGTGTATCCGTCGGCGACCGCGATGGTGTGGCAGGGCGTCGGACACCCGCTCGAAGCCGTGGCCGTCCCCGGCGTGCGGCTGGCGCCGGGCGACGCGCTGGTGGAGGTGGAGCTGGCGACGGTCTGCGGCTCGGACGTCCACACCGCGCTGGGCCACCGCCCCGCGCCGACGCCGCTCGTGCTCGGCCACGAGCAGGTCGGCCGCGTGGTCGCGCTCGGCCGCGGCGGCGCGAAGACGACCGACGGCCACCGGGTGTCGCTCGGCGAGCGCGTCGTGTGGTCCGTCGCGGTGCCGTGCGGCCGGTGCGCGCGCTGCCGCCGCGGCCTCCCGCAGCGCTGCGTCAGCCTCCAGAAATACGGCCACGAGCGGATGCGCCGCGGCTGGGAGCTGTCCGGCGGCTTCGCCACCCACACGCACCTCCTCGACGGCACGCCGATGGTCGCGGTGCCCGAGGACATCCCCGCGTCCGTGCTCGCGCCCGCCTCCTGCACGACCGCGACCGTCGCCGCCGCGCTGGAGGCCGCCGCCGCGATCGTCCCGCTGGACGGCGCGCTCGTCCTGATCACCGGCGCCGGGATGCTGGGCCTGACCGCGTCGGCGATGGCGTCGGAGGCCGGCGCGAAGGTCGTCGTCAGCGACCCGATCTCCGAGCGCAGGGAGGCCGCCCGGCTCTTCGGCGCCGCGGCCGTCGCCGACCCGCGCGCGGCCCCGGACTCCCGTGCCGGCCTGGCGGCGGCCCTGGCGAAGGCGGGAGGCCGCGCCTCGGCCCCCACGATCGCCCTCGAGTTCTCCGGCAACCCGTCCGCCGTGCGTTCGCTGCTGACCGTGGTGGACGTCGGCGGTGTGCTGGTGCTCGCCGGCTCGCTCTCGGAGGGGCCCGAGCTGGCCGTCGTGCCCGAGCAGCTCGTCCGGCGCCTCCTCACCATCCGCGGCGTCCACAACTACGCGCCGCGGCACCTGGAGCAGGCGGTGCAGTTCCTCGCGGAGGCGGGCGCGAAGTACCCGTTCGCCGAGCAGGTCGGGGCGGTGTTCCCGCTCGCGGAGGTGGATGCGGCGTTGGCGGCGACCGGGTTCCCGCGGGTGGCGGTCCGGCCGGCCTGACGTCGTCGCGCGGACTCCCTGAGCGTTCTCACATCTTCGGCTGCCTATCCTGGGAGCCGCCCGACCGTGAGGACCCCCGTGATCGAGACCCCTGTCGCCCCGACCGCCGCCCCCACCGCATCTCCGTCCGCGACGTCTCCCGCGCCCGGCGCACCGCGCCCGCGCGCCGCCAGCCGCGTGATCAGCGCGCTGATCTTCTCCAGCCGCTGGCTGCAGGCGCCGCTGTACCTCGGGCTCATCGTCGCGCAGGCGGTGTACGTCTACGTGTTCGTCGTGGAGCTGTGGCATCTCACCGAGAAGGTGGTCTCCGACCCGAGCCACGTGGACGAGGCGTACGTGATGCTCGCCGTGCTCGGCCTGATCGACGTGGTGATGATCGCCAACCTCCTGATCATGGTGATCATCGGGGGTTACGAGACGTTCGTCTCGCGGGTGAACGTGCAGGGGCATCCCGACCAGCCGGAGTGGCTGTCGCACGTCAACGCCAACGTGCTCAAGGTGAAGCTGGCCATGGCGATCATCGGCATCTCGTCCATCCACCTGCTGAAGACCTTCATCGCCGTCGGCGACCTCGGCGCGGCGAACGGCGGGTCGATCGAGGGGGAGAAGTACACGTCGCTGGGCGTGTTCTGGCAGGTCGTCATCCACTGTGTCTTCATCGTGTCGGCGGTCGCGCTCGCCGCGATCGACCGGATGTCGAAGTCGCGGGGGCCGGCGGGGCAAGCGGCGCAGTCGGCGCCGGCCGCGCACTGACCTCCGCCCACCCGCCCGTGGCATCGTAGACCCATGCCCGCCGACCCCTTCGCCCGCTTCTTCGAGCTGCTGCGTGCTCTTCCCGAGCCGGTCGACGCCGAGGCGCTGTACGGCGACGATCCGGAGGGCCGGCGTCGTGAGCGGAATCTGCGGCGGTACTTCGCCATGCCGCACGCGTCCGTCCTGCTGCTCGGCGAGGCGCCGGGCTGGCGGGGGATGACGGTGACCGGTGTGCCGTTCGTGTCGGCGCGGGAGGCCGAGGCCGGCGTCGTGCCCGGGCTGGAGTTGCCCGCGCATGCGCAGGCGCCGTGGGAGGCCTCCAGCCGGGTGGTCTGGGCGACGCTGAAGGACTGGCGGGGGCCGGTGCCGCTGTCGTGGCCGGTCTACCCGCTCCATCCGTTCGTCGCCGGGACCCCGCACAGCAACCGCACCCCGCGGCCCGCCGAGGTGCGCGCGGGGGCGCCGGTCGCGCTGGAGCTGATCCGGGCGTTGGAGATCGAGACGGTCGTCGCCGTGGGGCGGAAGGCGCAGGGTGCGATCGCGACGGCGGGGCTGGAGGCTCCGGCGATCCGGCATCCCGCGCAGGGCGGTGCCGGGCTGTTCGCCCAGCAGCTCATCGACCTCAACAGGGCGCTGGAACTCTGAGCGGGCTGCGCCTCGAAGTACTGCGCCTGGAAGAGCCGAGCCTCAGCGGCCTGCCCGCTTGGAATGCGCCACGTCGTCGATGGTGTCGATCGTGTCCCGGAGGCGGTCCAGGAACGCGATGACCACGCGGGCCTCGTCGTCGTCCAGCGTCGCGGCGACGTCGACCAGCTCCTCGCGGACGTCGCCGAGGATCGCGCGGTGGATCTCGTCGGTCGGCACCGCGGGCACGATGATCAGCGCCCGGCGGTCGAACGGGCTGGGCTCGCGGCGGATGTGGCCGACCTTCTCGAGCCGGTCGAGCAGCACGGTGACGGACGAGCTCTGGATGCCGAGGTAGTCGCCGAGCTCCTTCGGGCCGACCGCGATGCCGCGCTCGCGCGCACGCAGCAGGTAGCGCAGCGCGGAGATGTCGTTGACCGTGAGGTTCATGCTCTTCTCGGAACGGCGCTGCATGGCCGATTCCGAGACCAGGTAGCTCCTGAGGCCCTCGAGCACCTCGAGCGCGCGTCGACGTTCCGCGTCCGTCTGCCCGGACGTGGCCGGCGTCGAACCCTTGTCCGTCGTCATGGCTCGATGATAATCCAGCGGACGCTCAGACCGCGGCGACCTCGCTCGGCTGCGGGGTGAAGTGGAGCCCGCTCGCGCGCGAGGCCAGATCGGCGAGGGAGTTCAGCCACTGGTCGTCGAGGCGTTCGGGGGACGAGGACTCGAACTCGTAGCGCAGTGGGATGGCGTTGTCGATCCAGAGCGCGTGACGCCCGACCGGCTCGGTCGGGTCGGTGTCGTCGCGGGACCAGGTCAGCAGGAACGGCTCGCGGCGGCGGAGTTTCATGGTGATGACGGCCTGCAGGTGCGCGAGCGCGCGGTCCTCGAATTCGAACGATTGTCCGTCGTAGATCAGAGCGCCCATCCTCGTTCCTTTCGCTCAGGCGGTGAACGTGGAACGATCATAACCGATCGCTAGGTCAACTAGCTATCCATGTGAGGAAATATTTTTTCGATGCTGCTAGCGGTATGCGATCTCAGACGGCACCCCGGTAGCTAGTCCACCTAGTTACATCGGCCGATTGCCGTCCGGCGACTAAGCAGCGGATCGTGACAACAAAACGGCCATCCCGCGCTTGACTGCCGCAATCCTCCTGACGTACTATTCCACGTGGAATAATCCTTTCCGATCAAACCCCGAACAGAACCATCCGAGAGTCCATGCCGCACACCCCGTCCCTCACCCCGCTCGCCGTCGCCGCGCTCGCGCTGCTCGCCGAGGGGCCGACGCACCCGTACGAGATGTATCAGACGCTCGTGCTGCGCTCGGAGGACCGGCTCGTCAAGGTGCGGCCGGGCTCGCTGTACCACACGGTCGACCGCCTGGCCCGGCAGGGGCTCGTGCGCGCGACCGGCACCGAGCGCGAGGGCAACCGCCCGGAGCGCACCACCTACGAGATCACGGAGGAGGGCACCCTGGCGCTCGGCGAACGCGTCGCGGACATCATCGCGACACCGGTCAACGAGTTCCCCGAGTTCCCGCTCGGCCTCGGCGAGGCGCACAACCTCCCGCTCGGGACCGTGATCGAACTCCTCCGCAAACGCGTCGGCCTCATGCGCGCCGACATCACCCTCCTCGACGACGGCATCGACCGGGTCCAGGCGAAGGGATTGCCCGAGAAGTACTGGCTCGACGTGCGGTACCTGCGCACGACGGCGGAGGCCGAAGCCGCCGCCCTCGAAGCCCTCATCGACGACCTCGCCTCAGGAGCGATCTCCTGGGACGAGGAGAAGAAGCACTGAGAGAAAGAATCACATGGAACGCCAACTGAAGCCGTGGCCCGCCCTCTGGGCGCTCGTCATCGGGTTCTTCATGATCCTGATCGACACGACCATCGTGTCGGTCGCCAACCCGTCGATCATGAAGGGCCTCAACCTCGGTACGGACTACAACGCGGTCATCTGGGTCACCAGCGCCTACCTGCTCGCGTACGCCGTCCCGCTGCTGATCACCGGCCGCCTCGGCGACCGCTTCGGCCCCAAGAACATGTACCTGATCGGCCTGGTGATCTTCACGCTCGCCAGCGCCTGGTGCGGATTCTCCGGCGTCATGGCCGGCGGCGGCATCGGGATGCTGATCACCGCCCGCGTCGTGCAGGGCCTCGGCGCGTCGCTGATGACACCGCAGACCATGGCGGTCATCACCCGCATCTTCCCGCCGGACCGCCGCGGCGCGGCCATGGGCCTCTGGGGCGCCGTCGCCGGCGTCGCCACGCTGATCGGCCCGCTGCTCGGCGGCGTGCTGGTCGACTGGCTCGGCTGGGAGTGGATCTTCTTCATCAACGTCCCGGTCGGCGTCGTGGCGTTCATCCTCGCGATGCGGCTCGTCCCGAAGCTCCCGACGCACACGCACGCGTTCGACATCCTCGGCGTCGTGCTCTCGGCGGTGGGCATGTTCCTGCTGGTGTTCGGCATCCAGGAGGGCGGTACCTACAACTGGGGCGTCATCGGGGACGGGCCGTTCTCGGTCTGGGGCCTCATCATCGCCGGCATCGTCGTCCTGATCGCTTTCGTGGTCTGGCAGGCGCTCAACAAGAAGGAGCCGCTGCTGCCGCTCCCGCTGTTCCGCGACCGCAACTTCTCGCTGTCGAACGGCGCGATCACCACGGTGGGCTTCGCGGTGACCTGTATGGCGCTGCCGCTGGTGTTCTACTTCCAGACGGTCCGCGGCCTCACCCCGACCGAGTCGGCGCTGATGCTCGCTCCGACGGCCGTGTTCTCCGGCGTGCTCGCGCCGGTGATGGGCCGCCTCATCGACAAGATCAACCCGAAGTTCATCGCGACGCCGGGCCTGGTGCTGTTCTCGCTGTCGCTGTTCCTCTACTCGCGGATGCTGACCCCGGACGTCAGCATCTGGTGGCTGCTCATCCCGAGCGCGCTGATGGGCATCGCGATGTCGGGCGTCTGGGGACCGATCTCGGCCGTCACCACCCGCAACCTCCCGATGAACCAGGCCGGAGCCGGCTCCGGCGTCTTCAACACGACCCGCCAGATCGGCGCGGTGCTCGGAAGCGCCTCCATCTCGGCGCTCATCACCGGCCGCCTCGCGGCCGACCTCCCGAAGGCCCCGAGCGGTGCGGCCCCGACCGCGACGGCCGGGACCGAGCTGCCGAGCTTCCTGCACGCCGGGTTCACCCAGGCGATGTCGGAGGCGCTGCTGCTGCCCGCGGCGGTGGCGTTCCTCGGCGCGCTCATCGTGGTGTGGTGGGCGAAGCCGAAGCCGCCGGCGTGGGGGCCGGGGGCCGCTGGTGCTGGGGCTGGTGCTGGTGCGCCTGCCACGGCGGGCGCCGGTCAGCCTGCGGGTGAGCCCGTCGGCGTCGCGGAGTCCGCGGCGTCTGCGCACGGCGCGCACGCGGCCTCCCGGCCGGTGGACGCGGTGCCGCACGGCGCGCACTCCGCCGAGCCGGCCGCCGACGCGCCCCGCGACGGCGACGAGCACCACGGCATCCACGCCGCCCCCGCGACCGAGTAGCGCGGCCGCTCTCACGCGAAGAAGGGAGGACTCCCCGGCCCATCCGGCCGGGAAGTCCTCCCTTCACTGCGTCTGTGCGGCGTGTCGCGCCGGATCTCCTCCGCTGCCTACGCCTCCGCGACCACCCGCACCGCGTTCGCCCACGGGTCGTCGAACGACACCGACCGCCCGTCGTCCCGCGTCGGCACCCCGTAGTGCCGCATCCGCTCTGTCAGCGCCCCCACGTCGTCCGCGCCGGGCAACCGGAGCTGCACCTCCCCGAGCCCGAGCGCGAGCCTCCGCACTCCCGCGCCGCGGCTGTTCCAGGTGTTCATCGCCATGTGGTGGTGGTAGCCGCCGGCCGAGACGAACAGTGCCGACGAGCCGAGGGAGGCCGTGGCCTCGAACCCGAGCCGGTCGACGTAGAACGCGCGTGCCGACGCCACGTCCCCGACCGAGAGGTGCACGTGGCCCACGACCGCGTCGCCGAAGCGCGGGTCGTCGGCTGCGGTGTCCAGCGATGGCAGCTCCGCCAGCGTCGCACCGCGCTCGGTGAGGTGCTCGCGCAGGAACCCGTTCGGGTCGAGGTAGAGCGTGTCCATCTCCACCTGGCCGTGCGTCCAGCTCCACTGGCTGCGGTCGCGGTCCCAATACAGCTCGACGCCGTTTCCCTCGGGGTCGGTGAAGTAGAAGGCCTGTGAGACCAGGTGGTCGGCGCTGCCGGTGAACGTGCCGGGCGCGCGCCGCGCGACCGAGTAGACCGCGGCGGCGAGGGCCTCCTGGCTGTCGAACACGATCGCCGTGTGGAACAGGCCGGCCTCGCCCGGGGAGGCGTGCTTCAACTCGGGCGCGTGCTCCAGGATCACCGACGGCGTCGCGCCGCGGCCCAGGATGACGCGGCCGCCCTCAGCGGCCAGCACCGTGAGGGTGACGGCGTCGCGGTAGTAGGCGGTCATCGCGTCGAGGTCGGCGACCCGGAGGGTCACCGCACCCATCGCGGAGTCGGCAGGGAGCAGTTCGGGCATGCGTAGTGCAACGCGACGAGCGTCCCGCATATTTCAGGTCTCGATCGCTGCTCAGGTCTCGATCGCTGCTCAGGTCTCGATCGCGCCGCCGGTCTCGGCCAGGTAGCGGCGCAGGGTGAGTGACGGGTCGGCCGCCTGGAGCTCGCGATAGCGGGAGAAGTCGAGCTGCGCGCGCAGGGAGGTCCCGGCCCGCATCCGCTGGGACTGCGCGCCCTCCACCGTCTGAATGCGCCGCGCCTCGGCGAACAGGTCGTCGCGGCGGTCCGTGCCCACCACGAGCACGCCGTCGTCGTCCGCGACGATCCAGTCGCCGGGCGCGACCGCGACGCCGTCGAGCATGGCGGTGCGCATCGCGCTCCCCGCGGGCGGGACCCGGCGCGGCCCGAACGGGTTCGCGCCCAGGCTGAACAAAGGGAGGCCGATCTCGCGGAGCTGGGCGGTGTCGCGGTGCAGCCCCCAGATCACGGCGCCGGCGAGCCCGGCCTCGCGCGCCTCCAGCAGCATCAGGTCGCCGACGCAGGCCTCGTCACGCCGGCCGCCGTTGTCGACGACGAGCACCGCGCCGGGCGGGGCGTCGTCGATGGTCTCGAGCAGGACATCCACACTGCCGAGGTGTGTGACAGGAGCGGCGGGACCGTGGAAAGGGCGGCCGGGGAGGAGGGGCAGGAGATCGACCGGCGCCGTGCCGACAGGGATGCCGAGGCGGACGGCGGCGTCGGCGACGGCGGCGGTGGGGAGGGCGTTCGTGTCCATGTCGTGACGCTACTTGCGCGCGCATGCTCGTGGGGGAATGCGTTGTCCTCCACAGTCCCGCCGCACCCTCGACTTCTCCACGGATCACGCTGGGGTCTTCTCCGACGCGGCCCGCTGCCCAAGGATGGTTCCGGGAGGTGTGATGAGACGGATCGCTCGGCTGGCCCGCCGGTACTGGGTCGTGACGCTGACGCTCGGCATCGGCGTCGTCGGCATCGTCCTGGCGCTCGCGGGCGCGGGCTGGCTCGTGCAGTGGCTGTTCAGCGTGTACGCGCTGGCCGTCGCCGCGTGGCAGGCGGTGGGGATGGTGCGCGCGATGGCGCACGGCCGGTTCGGGCTCGACATCCTCGCCATCACGGCGATCGTCGCAACCGTGCTGGTCGGCGAGTTCGTGGCCGCGCTCATCGTCGTGCTCATGCTGACCGGCGGCGACGCGCTGGAGGACTACGCCAACCGCCGGGCGAAACGCGAGCTCGACGCCCTGCTCACGCGCGCGCCGCAGTTCGCGCATCTGGTGGTGGACGGCGGCTATCAGGAGGTGCCGGTCGATCAGGTGAAGGTGGGCGACGCGCTGCTCGTCCGGCCGTCCGAGATCGTCCCGGTCGACGGAGTCCTGCTCTCCGGGCGTGGAGCCTTCGACCAGGCGTCGATCACGGGCGAGAGCATCCCGGTCGAGAAGTCGGCGGGCGACGAGGTCCTGAGCGGGTCGGTGAACGGTCAGGAGGCGGTCGAGCTCCGGGCCACCTCGACGGCCGCGTCGTCGCAGTACCAGCAGATCGTCGCGCTCGTCGCTCAGGCGGCGGAGAGCAAGGCGCCGGTCGTCCGGCTGGCGGACCGGTACGCCGTGCCATTCACGGTCTTCTCGCTGGCGCTCGGCGCGGTGGCGTGGTGGCTGAGCGGCGACCCGGTGCGCTTCGCGGAGGTGCTCGTCCTGGCGACGCCGTGCCCGCTTCTCATCGCGGCGCCGGTCGCGTTCATCGGCGGGATGAGCCGCGGCGCGCGCAACAGCATCATCGTCAAGTCGGGCGGGGTCCTCGAACAGCTCGCACGGGCGCGCACGGCGGTCTTCGACAAGACCGGCACGCTCACCTACGGCGCCCCTGCGCTCAGCGAGGTGCGCCCGCAGCCGGCGTTCGGAGCGGACGAGCTCCTCGCCGCCGTTGCGAGCGCCGAGCAGTACTCGTCCCACGTGCTCGCGGCGTCGTTCATCCAGGCGGCGCGGGAGCGCGGGCTGGAACTGCGCGAGGCGGCGTCCGCGCAGGAGGCCGCGACGAACGGGGTGGTGGCGGACATCGGCGGCCGGGAGGTCGTGGTCGGCAAGTTCGCGTTCATCGCTTCGCACGCGCCGGACGCGGAGCGCACCCCGATCGCTCCCGGCGAGCTGGCCGTCTACGTCGCGATCGGCGGCCGGTTCGCCGGCGCGCTGCTCGCGAGCGACCGCCTGCGGTCGAACGCGGCCGCCACCCTCCGCGAGCTCGCGACGCTCGGGGTGACGAACACGATGATGCTCACCGGCGACGCACGCGAGACCGCGGAGCACATCGCCGCGGAGCTCGGCATCACGCGGGTGCGCGCCGAGTGCCTGCCCGCCGACAAGGTCGCCGAGGTCGCGGGCGTCGCCGAGCGTCCCGTGATCATGGTCGGCGACGGCGTGAACGACGCCCCCGTGCTGGCCGCGGCGGATGTCGGGATCGCGATGGGCGCCAAGGGCGCGACGGCCGCGAGCGAGTCCGCGGACGCGGTGATCCTCGTGGACGACATCCACGGCGTCGCCCGGGCGGTCCGGATCGGCAAGGACACCGTCCGAATCGCGCTCCAGAGCATCTGGCTCGGGATCGCGGTGTCGGTCGTCCTGATGCTCATCGCGGCGTTCGGCTTCATCCCGGCGACGGCCGGCGCGCTCATCCAGGAGCTGGTCGATCTGGCGACCATCCTCGCCGCGCTGCGGGCGATCGGGGGCCGGCTGGATGCGCGGGCGGCCGCGGAGCTACGGGCGGGACCGCGCGTGGCGGTGAGCGGCGGGACCGGGGCGCGGTAGGGCCGCGTGAGCCCACGAGGGCGGGAGCGGGCCGCGGTAGCGGAAGCTCTACCGTCCGGTCAGCCGCTCCAGCAGCTCGCGGTAGCGCGCGGCCGTTCGCTCCACCACCTCGGCCGGGAGCTCGGGCGGAGTGCCCTGCTTGTCCCAGTTGGCGGCCAGCCAGTCGCGGACGATCTGCTTGTCGAAGCTGGCCATCCGCGCCGCAGGAGTCGTGGCCGTCGCGAACACGCGGGCGTCCCAGTAGCGGCTGGAGTCGCTGGTGAGCACCTCGTCCGCGAGCGTGATCTCGCCCGTTGCGCGGTCGGCGCCGAACTCGAACTTGGTGTCCGCGATGATGACGCCGTGCTCCTCCGCGATCGCCGCTCCGCGGGCGTACACCTCCAGCGACAGCCGGCGGAGCTCCTCCGCGACCTCCGGGCCGACCAGCTCGACGGTGCGCTCGAAGCTGATGTTCTCGTCGTGCTCGCCGAGCGGCGCCTTCCACGCAGGGGTGTAGATCGGCTCCGGCAGCCGGTCGCCGTCGGCGAGCCCGGCCGGGAGCGGGACGCCGCAGACGCTCTGCGTCCGCTGGTACTCGGCCCAGCCGCTGCCGGTCAGGTAGCCGCGCACGACGCACTCGATCGGGAACATGTCCAGCGGCTTCACCAGCATCGCGTGTCCCGCGACCTCGGCCGGGATGCGCTCCACGATGCGGTCACCGTCGAGCGTGTGGTCAGGGACGAGGTGGTTCGGGACGCTGCCGAGACGGTCGAACCACCACAGGCTGAGCGTGGTGAGCAGCTCGCCCTTGCCCGGGATGCCGGGCTCGAGCACGTGGTCGAACGCGCTCACCCGGTCGGAGGCCACGACGAGGACGGCGGCCGTGTCGTCCAGGCCATCCGCCCCCTCGGGCACGTAGAGGTCGCGGACCTTCCCGGAGTAGACGTGCTTCCAGCCTGCCAGTTCGCTCACCCGTCCATCGTAGGGCTCGGGACGCGGGCCGCCGACCGGCGTGAGCGCCCTCGCCTCAGATCGTGCGCCCGCCATCCACCGCGAGCACGTCGCCGGTGACGTACGACGCGGCGGGCGAGGCGAGCCAGGCCACGGCGGCGGCGACCTCCTCCGGCGAACCCATCCGGCCGGTAGGCACGTAGCCGCCGATCCGCTCGCGCGTCGCGTCGTCCAGCCGCAGGTTGCCGCCCGACATGATCGGGCCGGGCGCGACGGCGTTCACGCGGATGCCCGCGCGGGCCTCGTCCAGGGCCGTGGTCAGGGTCAGGCCGATCACCGCGTGCTTCGCGGCCGCGTACGCCGACATCCCGGGAGCGCCGCGCGTCCCGGCGGTCGAGGTGATGTTGACGATGGCGCGCGGGCCGGAGGAGGCCCGCAGCGCCCGCACCTCGGCGCGCATCGCGACCGCCACCGAGCGGAAGTTCACCGCGACGATCTCGTCGAAGACGTCGGCAGACATGTCCGCGAGCGGGGTGGGCATGTGGCCGCGGCCGACGTTGTTGACCGCGACCGCGAGCCCGCCGCCGAGCTCGGCCGCCGAGGCGACCGCGGACGCGAGTGCTGCGTCGTCGGTCGCGTCGAGGGGGAGGACCAGCGGGCACGCGATCCCCGACGCGACGAGCTCAGCCTGGAGCGCGCGAAGTGCGTCGGCGTCGCGCGCGGCCGGCACGACCAGGAGGCCGTCCGCGCCGAGCGCGCGGCAGATCGCGTTGCCGATGGCCCCGTTCGCGCCGAGGACGAACGCGACGCGGGTCGCGGCATCCATCCCATCCCCGATCACGACCGCACCTCCGCACGCACACCCGCGCGGTCCCGCACATCCCGGCGGTCCTGCGGCAGCAGGAAGCCCGCCGCAATCAGCCACGCCATCCCCGCGAAGCGCCCGATCGGGAGCAGGAACTGCAACGGCTCTACGGCGAGCGACAGGAAGGAGAGCTCAGACAGCGCCGCCACCACCAGCCCAGCCCAGGCCAGCCAGCGCGGGAACAGGCCGAGGATCACGCCGGGCACGGCCATCCCGGCGATCAGCAGGCCGAGGCCGACGACGTAGCCGACGCCTCCTGCGAGGAAGGCCAGGAAGGAGAAGGCGAGTGCGAGGCGCGGGTCCGACGTCAGCTCCGGCCGGCTCAGCAGGTAGCTGCCGAACGCAGACACCATCAGCAGGATCGACGCGGTGAGACCGCCCGCGAAGCCGATCGCCGGGCCGGGGACGCGCACGCCCAGGCGCTGGAGGCGCGCGAACGCGGTGGCTGCGTAGATGCCGAGCGGCACGGCGGAGCCGAACTGCAGCATGGCCCCGACGCGGATGCCGGCCCAGTCCGCATGGGCGTGCGCGGCGACCGCGTCCGCGCCGGCGAACGGCGAGAGGAACACCCCCGCGCCGGACAACGCGAAGCCGACGATCAGCGCGAGCAGGAACAGCCCCGCGTGGACGACCGCGAGGATGCCCATCGGCGGGCCGTCCGGGCGGCGACGACGGGGAGTCGACTGGATATCGTTCATAATTGAAATGATTACATTGTGTAATCGTTACGCGCAAGCGCTATTCTGGATTCCGTGACGTCCACCCCCCAACGCGCCCGCCGCGGAGCCCCGCCGCGCACCGCGTTCCTGCTCGCCCAGATCGGAGCGGATGCCGCCGACCGCTTCGCCGAGCGCGTTGCCGCGCTGGGGCTGACACCGCGAGAGGCCGGGGCGATCCGCGTGCTCGGCCGACGCCAGGGGCTCAGCCAGCGCGAGCTCGCCGAGCAGCTGGGGACGGTCCCGAGCCGGCTGGTCGCGCTGGTCGACGAGCTGGAGGCGAAGGGCTTCGTCGTCCGCGAGCGCAGCGAGGGCGACCGGCGCAACAACGTGCTCACCCTCGCGCCGGACGGCGAGCGGATGCTGGCGCGGCTGCGGGAGGTCGCCGAGGCGCACCAGGGGGACGTGCTGTCCCCGCTCGATGACGAGGAGCAGGTAGCGCTGGCGGCGCTCCTTGCCAAGCTGGCCGCAGCCTCCACCGTCCCGCCCGACGGCCACCCCGGCTTCCGCCGCTGACGCCGAGGGGCACGTAAACGCCCCTAAAAGAGTCTTTTGAGGGCGTTTACGTGCCCCTCGACGGAGGCTGATGCTCCGGGGCGCGGGTCAGGCGAGCAGCTTGGCTTTCGCGGCGCTGAACTCCTCGTCCGACAGGATGCCCTGCGAGTGCAGGGTGGCGAGCTGCTGGATCTTCGCCATCATGTCGTCGGCCGGAGCCGCGGCCGGAGCAGCCGGAGCCGCCGCGGCCTGCTGCGCCGCCGCGTCCTGTGCGGCCTGCTGCATCTGCGCCTGTTGCTGCTGCTGCTCGTACGCCTGCTGCTCGTACTTGTCTTCCGCCCGCTGCGCCTGCCGCCGCTGCACGTTGCCGGACACGGCGGTCGCCGTTCCGGCAACGACGGCCGTGCGGGCTGCCATCCCGATCAGTCCCGGGCGTCCCATTCGTCCTAAAGGCATGTTCTCCGCTCCTCAGCTCTCGACCGTCTCGACGTCGGTGTCGGACTCCACGTAGTCCTCGAACTCCCCGGCCACGACCGCGTTGACGACCGGCGCGGGGATGCGCTCGCTGTGGACCACCAGACCGCCCGCCTGGAAGAACTTGCTGGCGAGCTCCTTCGCCCAGAGGTGCTCGATGACCATGATCGCGCCGGTCGTGCCCGGCTCGATCAGCTCGGCGATGGAGTCCACATCCTCCGCTCCTGCGAGGCCTCCGGCGTCCAGGCTGATGTCCGCCATGCCGATCTCGTCGCCGATCTCCTCCAGCTCCACGATCTCCACACCGCCGTCGGCGTGGCGCATCACGAACACGAGGTCGAGGAGGCGGACCGTGCCGCTCTCCACCAGGTCGAGGATGGCCTGGACCACCCCGGGCGACGGCCTGTCGTTGTCGAACTGGGCGACGATGAACTCCGCCGGACCGTACTCGAATTCAGCCATCTCAAGCCTCCGTCCGCGGGCCGGTCCCGCTTTCACGGCACAAGATACACAGGCGTACCCGGCCCGGCAATGACCGATTTCCGGCTCCAGGAGGCGGCGGAATGCGCACGGTCACATCCCTAGACTGGAACCCATCGGACACAGCCGTCGGCGCGAGGAGAGGACCCTGGTGGGCGAGAAGAACTGGGCAGGAAACCATGAGTACCGGGCGCAGCGGATCGCCCGCCCGGCCAACGTGGAGGAGCTCCGCGACGTGGTGACGGGCGCCGCCTCGGTGCGGGCCCTCGGCAGCAGGCACTCGTTCAACGACCTCGCGGACACCGACGGCGTGCTGGTCAGCACGGCCGGCCTCCCGGCGGACATCCGCATCGACCCGGACGCCCGCACGGTGACCGTGGGCGGCGGCGTCCGCTACGGCGACCTGGCCCGCGAGCTGCAGGCGGCGGGCTGGGCGCTGCACAACCTGGCGTCGCTGCCGCACATCTCGGTCGCCGGAGCGATCGCGACCGCGACGCACGGCTCGGGAGACCGCAACGGCAACCTGTCGACCGCGGTCGCCGCGCTGCGCATCCTCACCGGGTCGGGCGAGCTGGTGGACTTCGCGCGCGGCGACGCCGGGTTCGAGGGCGCGGCCGTCTCGCTCGGCGCGCTGGGAGTGGTGACGGAGGTCGTCCTCGACATCCGGCCGACGTTCGACGCGCGGCAGCGGCTGTTCGGCGGCGTCCCGTGGGAGGCCGTGACCGGGCGCCTGAACGAGGTCACGTCCGCGGCGTACAGCGTCTCCCTCTTCACGACCTGGGACGAGGACACCGTCTCGCTGGCCTGGCTGAAGGAGCTGGACGGCGCTGCGACGGCGATCTCCGACGACTTCTTCGGCGCTCCCGCGCTCACCGAAGCGCGGCACATGATCGCGGCGATGGACGTCCGCAACACGACCGAGCAGCTCGGCGTGGTGGGCCCGTGGAGCGAGCGCCTCGCGCACTTCCGGTTCGAGTTCACGCCGTCCAACGGTGAGGAGATCCAGTCCGAGTACCTGGTGCCCCGGGCGCGGGCGGTGGAGGCCATTCAGGCGGTGCGCGAACTGGGCCCGGTGATCGCGCCGCTGCTGCAGATCAGCGAGATCCGTACGGTCGCCGCGGACGACCTGTGGCTCTCGAGCGCGTACGGGACGGACGTGGTCGGCCTGCACTTCACTTGGTTCCGCGACCAGGCCGGTGTGGAGGCGGTGCTCCCGGCGCTGGAGGCGGCGCTGCTGCCGCTCGGCGCGCGCCCGCACTGGGGCAAGCTGTACGTCGACGCGGACGGGGTCGTGCCTGCGCTCTACCCGAAGCTGGACGAGTTCCGGGCGCTCGCGTCGGCGCTCGACCCGGAGGGACGGTTCCGCAACCCGTTCCTGGACCGCTTGCTGAAGTAGCGCGTCAGCGGCGCGCCACCCGCGCCGCGATGTCCGTCCGGTACTGCGCCCCCTCCAGCTCGATGCGCGCGACGGCGTCGTACGCCCGCTCGCGCGCCTCGTCGAAGGTCGTCCCGCGCGCGACGACCGAGAGGACGCGGCCGCCGGTCGCCAGCAGCGCGCCGGTGTCGGCGTCCCGTGCGGTCGCGGCGTGCGCGATCGTGACCTCCGGGACCTGCGCCGCCTCGTCCAGCCCGGTGATCGGCCGGCCGGTCTGCGGCGCCTCCGGGTAGCCCTCGCTCGCGAGCACCACGGTCACGGCGGTGTCGAACGCGAACTCGGGGCGCGGCATCCCGGACAGCTCGCCCGTGGCTGCGCCGTAGAGCAGCGTCGACAGCGGGGTGAGCAGCCGCGGCAGCACGACCTGCGTCTCGGGGTCGCCGAAGCGCGCGTTGAACTCGATCACGCGGATGCCCTTCGACGTCACGATCAGGCCGCAGTACAGGAGGCCGATGAACGGCGTCTGCTCGGAGGCCAGCTGCCGCACGGTCGGCAGGGCGATGGTGTCGATGACCTCGTCCACGAAGTTCTCCGGAAGCCAGGGGAGCGGCGAGTAGGCGCCCATCCCGCCGGTGTTCGGGCCGGCGTCGCCGTCGAGGAGGCGCTTGTAGTCCTGCGCCGGGCTGAGCGGGAGGACGGTGTGGCCGTCGCTGACCAGGAACAGTGAGACCTCCTCGCCGTCCAGGAACTCCTCGATCAGGACGCCGCCCTGCGCGAGGTAGTGGCGGGCGTGCTCGACGGCCGCGGCGCGGTCGGAGGTCACGATGACGCCCTTGCCCGCCGCGAGGCCGTCGGCCTTCACGACGTACGGGGCGCCGAACTCGTCCAGCGCGCGCTCGGCCTCCGCGAGGGTGCTCGCGCGGGCGGCGCGGCCGGTCGGGACGCCGGCCTCCTCCATGATCCGCTTCGCGAACGTCTTGGACCCCTCCAGCTGGGCGGCGGCGCGGCCCGGGCCGAACACCGGGATGCCGCGGGTGCGCAGCGGGTCCGCGACGCCGGCGACCAGGGGAGCCTCCGGACCGATCACGACGAGCTCGACGCCGTTCTCGATCGCGTACTCGGCGACGGCGGCGCCGTCCAGGGGGTCGAGGCCGGTCTCGACGGGGACGTCGGCCGCGATCCCGGCGTTGCCCGGGGCCGCGACGATCGCGTGCCCGGCCTCCTCGGCCAGGAGCGCGGTGATGATGGCGTGCTCGCGGGCACCGGAACCGAGGACCAGAATCTTCACGCGACCCATGCTAGAGGGCGCGGGCGCGGCCGTCCGACCCGGGTGCGAGGATGGGGGCATGGCCAGAGCGAAGATCACCGACGACGTCGGCGGCGCGGCCGTCCGCGGCGCGCTGGCGGAGGGTGCCGACCGCAACACGACGGCCACCGCCGTGCGTTACCTCCTCCAGCGCCTGGCCGAGCGCGCGCCCGGCAACACCGTGGAGGTGCGGGTGCCCCCGTTCGGTGCTGTGCAGTGCATCCCGGGCCCGCGGCACACGCGCGGGACGCCGCCGAATGTGATCGAAACGGACGCCGCGACCTGGCTGGCGCTGGCCTCCGGGACCCTCTCCTGGGATGCCGGGATCGCCTCCGGCTCCGTGCACGCCTCCGGCCAGCGCGCGACCCTGGACGGCCTCCTCCCGCTCCGGTTCTGACGGCGCCCGCCGTGGGCATCCGCTCAGGTGCGGTGAGGGAGAATGGAGGCATGAGCCTGAACCCGGAGGAGTCCGCCGTGCCCGAAGAGGCGCACGCCGCCGACACCGCCGAACCCGGGCAGCCGGACGCCGAGGCGGCCCCGCAGCCCGACCCCGAGGTCGACGCCACCGTCACCGAGGCCGAGGTGCGCGTCCACCGCTCGCCGCGGTACTTCCGCTTCATGCTCACCGGAGCCGTCGTCTTCGGCGTCATCGCCCTCATCCTCACCTACGCCTTCCCGGCGAACCCGACCTACGACCGCGGCCAGGTCTTCGGCTTCCTGCTGGCGATCTGCGCGACCATCGGCGTCGCCGTCGGCGCGCTGGTCGCCCTCCTGATCGACCGCGCGGTCACCCGCCGGGCCCGCACCGTGCAGGCGGATAGAATCGACGTGCGCCTTCCCGACCCTGCCGCCGAGCTCGACACCGAGCGCGGTGCGGAGCCGGGTCCCGATTCGGACGCGCGGGGCAACGGCTCCCGCCCGTCCGTCGACAGCTGAACATCCCGGAATTCCTCGAGAAAGGGGCCCGCTGTGGCCGGAGGCGACGGTCGTCTGAGTCATGATCTTCTGCCCGGTGAGAAGGGGCCGCAGGACGCCTGCGGCGTCTTCGGAGTGTGGGCGCCCGGCGAGGAGGTCGCCAAGCTCAGCTACTTCGGCCTCTACGCCCTGCAGCACCGCGGGCAGGAGTCCGCGGGAATCGCGACGAGCGACGGCGACAAGATCCTCATCTACAAGGACATGGGGCTCGTCTCCCAGGTCTTCAACGAGAACGCGCTGAACTCGCTGCCCGGCCACATCGCCGTCGGCCACACGCGCTACTCCACCACCGGCGCCTCCAGCTGGCAGAACGCGCAGCCGACGCTCGGCCGCACCTCCAGCGGAACCGTCGCGCTGGGCCACAACGGCAACCTGACCAACACCGCCGAGCTGATGCAGCTCGTCCACGAGCGCTACCCGCAGCTCGACGGCGAGCTGTCCCGCGGCAACACGACCGACACCGCCGTCGTCACCGCGCTGCTCACCGGCGACCTCGACCACACGCTGGAGGCCACGGCGCTGGAGGTGCTGCCTAAGCTGCGCGGCGCCTTCTGCCTGGTCTTCATGGACGAGCACACCCTCTACGCGGCGCGCGACCCGCAGGGCGTGCGCCCGCTGGTGCTCGGCCGCCTGGAGCGCGGCTGGGTCGTCGCGTCCGAGACCGCCGCACTCGACATCGTCGGCGCGAGCTTCGTGCGCGAGGTGGAGCCCGGCGAGCTGATCGCGATCGACGAGAACGGCCTCCGCACCCAGCGCTTCGCCACCGAGAAGCGCGCGGGCTGCGTCTTCGAGTACGTCTACCTCGCCCGGCCGGACACCACGATCGCCGGCCGCGGCGTCTACGAGGCCCGCGTCGAGATGGGCCGCCAGCTCGCCCGCGAGCACGAGGTGGAGGCCGACCTGGTCATCCCGACGCCCGAGTCCGGCACCCCGGCGGCGATCGGCTACGCGCAGGCGTCCGGCATCCCGTTCGGGCAGGGCCTGGTCAAGAACTCCTACGTCGGCCGCACCTTCATCCAGCCGTCGCAGACCATCCGCCAGCGCGGCATCAAGCTCAAGCTGAACCCGCTCAAGGAGGTCATCAAGGGCAAGCGCCTCGTGGTGGTCGACGACTCGATCGTGCGCGGCAACACGCAGCGCGCGCTCGTCTCGATGCTGCGGGAGGCCGGAGCGGCCGAGGTGCACGTCCGAATCTCCAGCCCGCCCATCACCTGGCCGTGCTTCTACGGGATCGACTTCGCCTCCCGCGCGGAGCTGATCGCGACCGGCCTGGGCGTGGACGAGGTCCGCCAGTCGATCGGCGCCGACTCCCTCGGCTACCTGTCGGAGGACGGCATGATCGCCGCGACCGACCAGCCGCGCGAGCGCCTGTGCACCGCGTGCTTCACCGGCGTCTACCCGATCGAGCTGCCCGACGCCCACCACCTCGGCAAGAACCTCCTGGAGCGCCCGGGCGACGACGCTGCGGAGCGTGCGGCGACGGTCGAGGCGACCGACACCGGCGCGGACGCGTCGAGCGACGGCTGCGAGCCGGGGCCGGACTCGGAGTACGAGCGGCTGCTGTCGTTCGGGGACCCGGGGCGGCAGGAGTAGGGGCTGCCGAGCGCGGTCGGCGGCGAGTAGGGCGCCCGGATACCATGGAGCAGTGACCGAGCCCACCGCATCCTCGTCCTCCTCCTATGCCGCCGCAGGCGTCGACACCGCCGCCGGCGACCGCGCCGTCGAGCTGATGAAGGCCGCTGTGGCGCGCACGCAGGGCCCGCAGGTACTGGGCGGGGTCGGCGGGTTCGCGGGCATGTTCGACGTGTCCGCGCTGAAGGTGTTCCGGCGGCCACTGCTCGCGACCTCGACCGACGGCGTCGGCACCAAGGTCGCGATCGCGCAGGCGCTCGACAAGCACGACACCATCGGCCAGGACCTGGTCGGGATGGTCGTCGACGACATCGTCGTGGTGGGAGCGCGCCCGCTGTTCATGACCGACTACATCGCGTGCGGCAAGGTCGTCCCCGAGCGGATCGCGGCGATCGTCGCCGGGATCGCCCGCGCCTGCGAGGAGACCGGCACGGCGCTGGTCGGCGGCGAGACCGCCGAACACCCCGGCCTCCTCGGCCCGGACGACTACGACGTCGCCGGCGCGGCGGTCGGCGCGGTGGAGGCCGACGAACTGCTGGGCGCCGAGCGCGTCCGCGACGGCGACGTGGTGCTCGCGCTGGCGTCGTCCGGCATCCACTCGAACGGCTTCTCGCTGGTGCGGCACATCCTCGCGCAGCGCGGCATCGCCTTCACCGACCGGCTGGACGAGTTCGGCGGCACGGTCGGCGAGGCGCTGCTGGAGCCGACCCGGCTCTACACGTCGCCGCTGCTGCGGGTGCTCGAGAACCCGTCGTTCGCGGGCGCTGTGCACTCGCTCAGCCACGTGACCGGCGGCGGAATCGCCGCGAACCTGGCGCGGGTCCTCCCGGTCGGATCGTGGGTGGAGGTCGACCGCTCGACCTGGTCGCCGAGCCCGGTGTTCCGCGTGCTGAGCGACCTGGCCGGCAGCAGCCTGGAGTCGTCGGAGGGCACCTGGAACCTCGGCATCGGGATGTTCGCCGTCGTCGCGCCGGAAGCCGCGGACGCGATCGCTGCGGCGATCACGGCGGACGGCATTCCGGCCTGGCGGGCCGGTGTGGTGTCGACGGCGGGGCGCGATCTGGGCGGGTTCGAGCAGGGCGCCAAGGGCGTCGACGGCGGCGCGGTGCGGCTCGTGGGGGCGTACGCGAGCTGACGGGCGCCCGCCGCGCTTCGCCATCGGAGGACTTCCGCGCCCCCGGCGGGCCGATCTCCTCCGCTGACTGCGATTCGGCGTTGTCGGGCACGCGATCTCCTCCGTTGGCGACCCCGCCCGACGTGCCCCCTTCGTGGAGGCGCGGAGCAGCGCGGGCTCCCGCTAGGGTGGCCAATGTGACCCCCAACGCCAGCCTCCGCTTGGCGTGCGCGCTGGGGGCGGCGCTCGTCGCGGTGGCGCTCGCGGGGGCGCCCGCGTTCGCGGCGGCGACACCGAGCCCGACGCCGACCCCGAGTCCGACGGCCACGGCCGGCCCGGACGACCTCACCCCGTTCGTCGACTGCGTCCAGGACGCCCCGCTCGGCGCCGTGACCTCGCGCACCGTGGTTCTCGGCTACCGCTCGACGGCCTCCGCGCCGGTGTCCCTGACTCCCGGTTCGGGCAGCGACGACCTGTCGCCGGGCGCCGCCGACCGCGGGCAGCCGTCGGCCTTCCTCCCGGGCGAGCACCACGGCGCGTGGCTGCTGACGGTGGATGCCGCTGCCGAGCCGTCGCTGACCTGGACGCTGGGCGGCCGATCGGCCACGGTCGACGCGTCCGCCCCCGCCTGCACCGACGCCACCGCGGTCGCCCTCAGTGCGCCGGCGACCGCGACCTCCACGGGCACGATCGCCGTGTCCGCGACCGTCAGCCGGTTCCTGCTCGGGGCGCCGGACGCCGGCACGGTCGCGTTCGCCATCGACGGCGCGTCAGCAACGACGGTCGCCGTCGCCGCGGGCGGCGTCGCCCGAGCCGACCTGGCCGCCCCGGCCGCGGGCGCCCACACCGTCACCGCGACCTTCGCTCCCGCCGCCGGCTCCACCCTCCGGGCCGCCACGGCAACCGCGCCGCTGACGGTCGCCGCGGCGTCCGGTCCGCTCGCCGTCGTGGCGGACAGCGTCGTCTCCGGCAGCACCTCCGTCACGGTCACCGTCACGCGCTCGGCCGCCGCCGGCCGGGTCACCGCGGACTTCGCGACCGTCGACGGAACGGCGCATGCCGGAACCGACTACGCCGCGGCCTCCGGAACCCTCGCGCTCGCCGACGGCCAGGCGACCGCGACCACGACGGTGAGCCTGCCCGCCCGCGCCCCCGGCTCGCCGGCCTCCGTGTTCTTCGTAGTCCTGAAGCACGCGACGGCGGAGGTCGGCGGCGCGGTCGCGATGGTGTCGTTGCCCGCAGTCCCGGCCGCGACCCCGGCGTCGGTCGCGGCGGGGACCACCGGCGGAGGAGGCGCGGCGGGCGCGGCCTCCGCGCTCCCGCAGGGCGACCCGACCGCGCACACGCCGGTCGCCGGCGCCCCCGCCGGCCAGGACCTCCTTCTCCTCCTGGGCGCCGCCCTGATCACGGTCGGGGGCATCGCGGGTGTGATCGGGCTGTTCCGGTCGGTGCGCACCCGCGACGCGCTGTTCTGATCGGGCGTGGGCGACGCCAGGATGACGGGCGATCGGCCCATGACAAACGTCACCCCGAATCCCTGACGCCTCCCCTGCGCGGTGCCGCCCCGCACCCGGCACTCTGAGACGGTGAACACCTCACCAGCCATCCGCCTCAGCGGCCTCCGCAAGACATTCGGGTCGCTCACCGCCGTCGACGGCGTCGACCTGACCGTGAACGCCGGGGAGGTCATCGCCCTCCTCGGCCCCAACGGCGCAGGCAAGTCCACCACCATCGACCTCGCGCTCGGGCTCGCGCGCCCGACCGCCGGCACCGCCGAGCTGTTCGGCGAGGACCCGCGGCGCGCGATCCGGGAGGGGAGGGTCGGCGCGATGCTGCAGGGCGGCGCGCTGCTGCCCACCCTGACCGTCGCCGAGTCCGTCGCGCTCGTCGCGTCCGCGCACAAGCATCCCCTCAGCGTCGCGGAGGCCCTGGAGCGGGCCCGCTGCACCGAGATCGCCAAGCAGCGCGTGTCCAAGCTGTCCGGCGGCCAGATGCAGCGCGCGCGGTTCGCCGTCGCCGTCGTGTCGAACCCCGACCTGCTGTTCCTGGACGAGCCGACCGCCGCCATGGATGTGGAGGCCCGGCGCACCTTCTGGCTCTCCATGCGGGAGTTCACCGACCAGGGCCGCACCGTCGTCTTCGCCACGCACTACCTCGACGAGGCCGACGCCTACGCCGACCGGATCGTCATGCTCGCCCGCGGCCGCGTCGTCGCCGACGGCACCCCCGCCGAGGTGAAGGCCGTGGTGTCGGGACGCCGGATCGCCGCCACCGCCGGCTTCGCGTGGACGGCGGCCGTCGCCGCCGAGCTCGCCGGCCTCCCGGGCGTCCGCAGCGTCGACCAGCGCAACGGCCGGCTGTCGATCGTCAGCGACGACTCCGACGCCACCCTCCGCGCCCTCCTCGCGGCGCACGACGACCTCCACGACATCGAGGTCACCGCGCACACGATGGACGACGCGTTCCTCGCCCTGACCGAGTCGCGGGACGCGTCGCGCGACGAAGCCACGGCACAGCCCCAGCACCACTCCGACCCCGAAGGAGCCCTCCGATGAGCATCGCCTACCTGGGGCGCGAGTCCCTCCGCCAGCTCAAGAACATGCGCGCCATGATCTTCACGCTCGCCGTCCCGCTCGTCATGCTGCTGGCCTTCGGCGGCACGTTCGGAGGCCGCGGCCAGGTCGACGCCGTCACGCACCTGCCGTGGATCGTCGTCACGACCATCCAGGTGTCCGCGTACGGCGGCATGATGGCCGCGCTGTCGCAGGCGTTCAACATCGTGACGGAGCGCTCGCTCGGCTGGAACCGCCAGCTCCGGGTCACGCCGCTCACCGGCACCGGCTACCTGGTGTCCAAGCTCGTCGCGGCCCTGGCGCTCGCCCTGCTCAGCATCGTCGTCATCGTCACGGTGTCGATCGTGCTGTACCACCCCGACCTCCCCGCGATGAGCTGGATGCTCGCCTGCCTGGCGATCTGGGCCGGCGTCGTTCCGTTCGCCCTCCTCGGCATCCTGATCGGGCAGTTCGCCAAGCCGGAGTTCGCGCAGCCGCTGTTCATGGCCGTGTTCATGGGGATGGCGGTGCTGGGCGGGCTGTGGATCCCGCTGCAGATCTTCCCCGCCTGGGTCGCGAACGTCGCACAGGCCGTCCCGTCGTACTGGCTCAACCGGGTCGGGCAGCTCGGCGCGCTGCAGAGCGGCGACGCCCTGACGCCCGCGCTCGTGCTGACCGCCTGGACGCTCGCGCTCGGCGCCCTGATCGTGTGGCGCTACCGGCGCGACGCGGCGCGCGGCTGAGCCGCGGGCGGCGGGCCACGGCTGGCTAGGGTAGGGACGTGTTCAGCAGCGACGTCGAGGAGTACCGGCCCACGGGAGTGTGGGCACGGCTGACGCACCGCTCCGCCTTCCGCTGGTACCCCGGCGCGGCGATCGGCCTGCTGTACCAGATCTCCGTGCTCGTCGGCCTGTGGACCTCCCCCGGCCTGCTGACCACGAAGATCGTCTCGACCGCGCTGCTGACGCTCGTCTACGCGGGCTTCCTCGCCCTCCCGCCCATCCTGTGGTGGGAGGGCGAGCGTACGCGGCTGATCGGCGTCCTCGCGTACTTCGCGCTGACGCTGACGCTCATCCCGTTCATCGGCATCGACACCCTCTGGACATGGGTCTACGTCGCGTGCGTGGCCGGGATGTCGATCGCGCGCACCTGGGTGTCGAACACGATCATCGGCTCGCTCGGGGCGGTGCAGATCGTCGTGTTCCTCCTCACGGACACGTTCGCGGACGCGTGGTTCATCGCCCTGATCACGGTCTCCATCGGCATCATGATGAGCGCGTTCGCCCGCCAGATCGACACTCTCCGCCGGTTGCGGAACGCGCAGGGCGAGATCGCGCGCCTGGCCGTGGTGGACGAGCGGGCCCGGTTCTCGCGCGACATGCACGACGTCCTCGGCCACTCGCTGACCGTGGTCACCGTGAAGTCGGAGCTGGCGCGCCGCCTCATCCCGGTCGACCCGCGGCGGGCGGAGGAGGAGCTGGCCGACATCGAGCGCCTCACCCGCTCGGCGCTCGCCGACCTCCGTGCCGCCGTCGCCGGCTACCGGGAGATGAGCCTGTCCACCGAGCTCGCCGCCGCCCAGGCGGGACTCGCGGCCGCCGACATCCAGGCCCACCTCCCGCGCAACGGCGAGGACGTCGCCCCCGAGCTGCGCGAGCTGTTCGGCTGGGTGCTGCGGGAGGGCGTGACCAACGTGATCCGGCACTCCGGCTCCCGCAACTGCTGGGTGACGGTGGAGCCGGACGCTCTGCGGATCGAGGACGACGGCCGCGGGCCTGCGCCGTTCGCGGCCGAGCGGCGCGAGCTCGTGCGCGGCTCGGGGATCGCCGGGCTGACCGACCGGGCGCGGGAGTTCGGGGCGGCGGTGACGGTGGAGGCCGGCCCGCGCGGGGGGACGCTGCTGACGGTGAAGCGGGTGGCCGCATGATGCGCCGTCCGGTCGCCACCGCCGGGAAGGTGGCCGCATGACCATCCGCCTGCTCCTCGCCGACGACCAGGCCCTCGTCCGCGGCGCGCTCGCCGCCCTGCTCGACCTCGAGTCCGACCTGGAGGTCGTCGCCCAGGTCGGCCGGGGCGACGAAGTCCTCGACGCGGCGCGCGCGACCTCCGCCGATGTCGCGCTGCTCGACGTGGAGATGCCCGGGCTGGACGGCATCCAGGTCGCCGCGGAGCTCGCGCGGGAGCTCCCGTCGTGCCGGTCGCTGATCGTGACGACGTTCGGACGTCCCGGCTACCTGCGCCGGGCGATGGAGGCCGGCGCGGCCGGCTTCATCGTGAAGGACACGCCCTCCGGCCAGCTCGCCGACGCCGTCCGCCGCGTCGCCTCCGGGCTGCGCGTGGTCGACCCCGCGCTCGCCGCCGAGTCGCTCGCGTCGGGTGCGTCACCGCTGACCGTCCGGGAGGCCGAGGTGCTGGCCGTCGCGGGCCAGGGCGGGACGATCACCGACATCGCGCGCCGCCTCCACCTCAGCGACGGGACGGTGCGCAACCACCTGTCCAGCGCGATCGGCAAGACGGGCGCGCGGAACCGCTCCGAGGCGGTCGCGATCGCGACGCGGCAGGGGTGGTTGTAGGCGCCCTCGCCTAGAGGCCTGGGCGGGTTCCGGCGGGCGCCGTCTGTGCGACGTCGGTCCAGACCTCGGTCATCCGTCCGATCAGCCCGTCCCGCACGCGGATGAATGTCGCGCACTCGAAGTGGTCCAGGCCGTCGTTCCCTCGCCCCGTCACATGGGAGCGGCAGGCGGCGTGATCCGCGTCGCCGACGATCTCCTCGACGCGAAGGTGGTCGAATCCCGGGTACTCCGCGTTCAGCCGGATCCAGGACGCGCGGTCGAAGGTCTCCCCGGTGTGGACGTATCGGCAGGAGAAGTCCTCGTGGAGGAATCCGGCCAGGTCGCTCCAGCGATGGTCGTCGATCGCGGACATCAGCCCGCTCAGAAGCTCCACGGCAGTCACGTGCCCAGGCTACTGGCCGTCGGCCGCACGGAATCGACGCGTCGCACGCCCTCAGGCAACAGGAAAGACCGGCGCGCGCGGACGTCGCCGGAATCGTCAGCGTGGGTTAACGCAGCCCGCTCGGGTGATCGCGGAGATGACGCGGGCGTCGCTCAGGCGCGCTTCGGCGTCTCGGACTCGCTGTCCTCGTACTCGTCCTCGTCGGCGTCGTCGTACCCTTGGGTGTCGTCGTCGCCATCCGGGTCGTAGTCGGCCCACGCGTCGTACTGGTGCTCGTCGTCGTGGTGGGAATGTCCGGTGAGCTCACGCTCGAGCGCGTCGTAGTTGACGTTCGGACTGAACGACTTCAACTGACGAGCGATCTTGGTGTGCTTTGCCTTTTGACGGCCGCGCCCCATGCGTGACCCCCTTTTGGTCATGCCCGGGGAATGGCACCCGGGGATCCAACAGAAACAGTGAAAACTAGCATCGAGTTTAGCATGGTGACCCCCATGGACCCCGAGTTCCCGTACAGCGTCGAATGATGGAATGAGCGCGTGATCAGTGGCATGACCGACACCCAGGTGGTGATCGTCGGCGCCGGGCAGGCCGGGCTGGCGGTCGCCTACTACCTGCGCCGGTTCGAACTGGTCCCCGGACAGGATTTCGTGATCCTGGACCGCGGCCCGAGCACCGGCGGCGCCTGGCAGCACCGGTGGGACGCCCTGCGTCTCGGCAGCGCCCACCACGTGAACGACCTCCCGGGAATGGCGGAGCTGGGTCTCAGCTTCGAGACCGCCGACCGCGCCCTCCCGGCCAAGGACATCGTCGCCGGCTACTACCGCCGCTACGAGGAGCACTACGGCCTCGAGGTGCAGCGTCCTGTGACGGTCTCGCGGGTGTTCGACCGCGGGGCGGACCTGGTCGTCGCGCATGACCGCGGCGAGACCCGCGCCCGGGTCGTCGTGAACGCGTCGGGCACCTGGGGCGCGCCGTTCATCCCGTGGTACCCGGGGATGAACGACTTCGCAGGGCGCCACGTGCACACGTCGTCGTACGTGTCGGCGGAGGAGCTGGCGGGCAAGTCGGTCGTGGTGGTCGGCGGCGGCACGAGCGCGATCGGCTTCCTGCTGGAGCTGGAGGGCGTGGCCGCGAGCCTGACCTGGGCGACGCGTCGCCCCGTGGACTTCCGCAACGAGTCCGAGCTGACGATCGAGGGCGGCGTGGCCGCGGTCTCCGCCCAGGACGCGGCGGCTCGCGCGGGGCAGGCCCTCCCGAGCATCGTGAGCGGGACGGGCGTGCCCCGCACGCGCCGCGTCGCGGCCGGGATCGACCGCGGGCTGCTGGTGGAGCGCGAGATGTTCTCCCGGATCGAGCCCGATGGTGTGGTCTGGTCGGACGGCACGAAGACGAACGCGGACGCGATCATCTGGGCGACCGGCTTCCGCCCGGAGCTGCGCCACCTGGCGCCGTTGAAGCTGCGCGAGAAGGCGGGCGGGCTCACGGTGGCCTCCGGCGCGTCGTGGCAGGACTCCCGGATCTTCCTCGCGGGATACGGACCGCAGGCGAGCACGATCGGCGCGAACCGGGCCGGGCGCGTGATCGCGCGGCAGATCATGGCGCAGATCTAGGCGTGCCACGCCGCCGACATTCGTGCCGAATGTCGGCTTTGCGCGTTCGGTAGCCGCGATTCGTACCGAATGTGGGGTCCGTTCGGGCGTGCGGGGGGGCGCCGACATTCGTGCCGAATGTCGACTCTGCGCGGCGGAGAGGCGCGATTCATGCCGAATGTGCGTGCGTTCGTGGAGTGCGACGGCGGGCATTCGTGCCGAATGTCGACTCTGCGCGGCGGAGAGGCGCGATTCGTGCCGAATGTGCGTGCGTTCGTGGAGTGCGACGGCGGGCATTCGTGCCGAATGTCCGCTTTGCGCGTGCGGGAGCCGCGATTCGTGCTGAATGTGCGTGCGTTCGTGGAGTGCGACGGCGGGCATTCGTGCCGAATGTCCGCTTTGCGCGTTCGGTAGCCGCGATTCGTGCCGAATGTCGACGTCCACGCGCGGGGGTGCGGGGTCGGCATTCGGCACGAACGGCGCGGGTCAGACCTCCAGGTCGCGGGGTGCGCCCGCGAAGCGGAGGCCGCTCACGCGGATGCTGCCGGCGCCGGGGGTGGGGCGCACGTCGAGTGAGCCGGCCTGGGCGTCGGCGCGGAGGCCGAGGCGGGCCGAGAGGACGGCGACCGCGGCGGCCGCCGACCACGCCTGCGGGCGGCAAGCGGCCGGGTAGGGGATCGGCGCGCTGGTCTGCTCTGCCGAGTCGCCGGAGTGCAGCTCGGGCATCCGGTAGCTGAAGCCGTCCGCGGCGGCGAGCAGGCCGTCGGCGAGGAGGTCGGCCTCCGCGGTGTGGCCGTCGCGCGACAGCCCCATGATCGCGATCGCGGTGTCGTGCGCCCAGACCGAGCCGCCGTGGTAGCTGAGCGGCCAGTAGCCTCCGGAGTCGGTCGACATGGTGCGGAGGCCGTAGCCGGAGGACAGCTCGGGCGACGCCAGGCGGCGCGCGATCAGCGCCGACTGCTCGGGTGTGAGGATGCCGGTGCCGAGCAGGTGGCCGATGTTGCTGGTGACGGTGTCGACCTTGCGCTTGGCGGCGTCGAGCGCGACGGCGGGGTAGGCGCCCGCCGGGTCGTCGATCCAGAACGCGGCGTCGAAGCGGGTCTTGAGCTCCGCGGCCCAGTCGCGCCACTCGTCGCCGCCCTCCAGACCGAACGCGTCGAGCAGCTCGGCGCCGCCGACCGCCGCCTCGTAGGCGTAGCCCTGGACCTCGCAGAGCGCGATCGGGCCGTCCGCGAGCGTGCCGTCCTTCCACTGGATGGAGTCTCCCGAGTCCTTCCAGCCCTGGTTCGCGAGGCCGTGGCCGGTGGTGTCGACGTACTCCAGGAAGCCGTCGCCGTCGCTGTCGCCGTGATCCCGCATCCAGGCGAGCGCCGCCTGCATGGCGGGGAGCAGCTCGCGCACCTCGTCGTCGGCCATGCCCCACTTCCACGCATCGTGCAGGAGCCCGATCCAGAGCGCGGTCGCGTCGACGGTGCCGTAGTAGAGCGGCGGCAGGACGACGCCCTCGCCCGGGATGGTGAGGGCTGCCGGACGCAGCTCGTGCATGATCTTGCCGGGCTGCTCGGCCGTCTCGGAGACGGTCTCCGTGCCCTGGAAGTGCGCCAGCACGCGGAGGGTCGAGGCGGCGATGTCGGTGCCGAGCGGAAGCAGCAGGCGCGCGGCCCAGAGCGAGTCGCGGCCGAACAGCGTGAAGAACCACGGGGCTCCGGCGGCGAGGAAGGTGTCGTCCGGCCGCGCGGTGGTCGACATGCGCAGCGACTGGAGGTCGGCGAGCGCGCGGTCGAGCCAGGAGGCCAGCCGGGAGTCGCCGGTGGACGCGCGGAACGCGGCCCACTCGGCCGACGGGGCGGCGCCCGCGACGACCGCGGTGGGGTCGTCGACGTCGATGGCCCAGTCGAGGGTGACGTGGCCGTGGGCGGGCACGTCGATCTCCCAGCGGAGGGCGGCGTCCTGGCCGTCGACCGAGACGCGCGCGTCGGGGGCGGCCAGAGTCGCGGTCACAGGTCCGGAGCGGAAGACGATGCGGCCATTGGCCGACTCGCTCGACACCGGATGTTCGGCGCCCGTCAGTCCCGCCTTGATCGTCTGCATCGGCGTGAAGTCGGCGCGCACCGCGACCTCGACCGTCGTCGTGATCGGGGTGCGGAGGGCGTTGCGCACGACGATCCGCTCCCGCAGGCTCCCCGCCACGACCGTGCGCGTGCGGTCCAGCCGGACGCGGGGGTCGGCCGTGGCATCGTCGATCCGCCGGGCGAGCGCGGTGAAGACGGCGCTCGCCGCGTCGGGGCCGGCCGTGGCGATGTGCTCGGGCACGTCGCCGCCGACGGTCAGGAGGATGCGGTCGAGCACCCGGAGGTCCGAGTGGTAGAACCCGTGGATCCCGCCGCCGTCGACGGCGCCGTCCGCGGCGGACCAGGCTTGGCTGGGCGCGGTGAGCACCACGACGCTGTCGTGCAGCAGGGGTTGGAGCGGCTGGGTCATCGTGGCGTTCGCGCCTCCTCGATCGTGGATGGGGTGGGGGTCGGGGTGGTTGTGGGGGACGGGGTCGTAGTGGGGGATGGGGTCGTGATGGGGGATGGGATGGAGGAGGTGGCGGGGGGACGGCAGCACCCGCGGCTCGATGCGCGTCTCGCTGATCACCGCCCGTCCATCGACCTCGGTGCGCAGGATGCGCCACACGGCCGCGTCCTCCCGCTCCGAGACGATCTCCACCAGCGTCGTGCCTCGGTAGACCAGCCCGGTGCCTTCCTCGAGCGCATACCCCTCGGGCAGCTCACCCGACGCGACCGCCGCCTGATGCGCAGGCCGGCGTCGCGGGTCCGAGTCGTAGTGGACCGCGAGCGATCCCGGTACCAGCCCGAGACCGTCGGGGAGTGCGGAGATGTCCGGCCCGCGCGAGGCGGTCGTGCCGCCTTCGTGCCAGCACAGGCCGCCGGCCGACCCGCCTGCGAGGACGACGCCGCGCTGCCACGCCTCCCGCAGGATCTCGTCCAGCCCGTGCGCGCGCCAGACGGCGAGGAGATTGAGCAGGCTCCCGCCACTGACCCACACCACGTCCTGGGCGAGGATGTGCTCGCGGAGGTCGGGGATGTTCGGGTGCGGGAAGAAGCGCACGTGCGACGCGTCGACCCCGGCCGCACGTGCAGCCTCCAGCTCGCCGCCTTCGACGTGCCGCTGGTCGCCGCCCGCCGTGTTGATGTGCGTCACGCGCGGCGCGCGGCCGGTGACCCGGGCGAGCTCGATCGCATGGTGGAGGAGCGGACCGTAGAGGGAGTCCGTCCACTCTCCGGCGACCAGGCCGCCGCAGGTGGCCAGGATGGTCGGTGCGATGGCCGTCACTCCTTCACCGCCCCGTCGCTGGAGTTCATGATGCGGCGCTGGAAAATGAAGAACAGTACGGCGACCGGGATGGTCATGATGGCCGCGGCGGCGAGCTTGATCGGGTACTGGCTGCCCTGGCTGAGCTGCCCGCTGGCGAGCCCCGCGACGCCCTTCGTCAGCGTGGTGAGCGCCGGGTCCTGCGTCGAGATGATGAAGTGAGCGAGCTCGTTCCACGAGCCCTGGAACGACAGGATGATGATCGTGATGAGCGCCGGCCGCGCCATGGGCAGCACGATCGACCAGAACACCCGGAAAGTGCCGGCGCCGTCGATGCGCGCCTGCTCCTCGACGCTGGCCGGGATGGACTCGAAGAAGCCCTTCATGATGAAGACGCCCGCCGCGTCGGTCAACAGCGGCAGGATCATGCCGGTGTACGAGTCGTACATGCCGAGTTGGTTGATGACGAGGAACTTCGGGATCAGCAGCACGACCATCGGCACGGACATGACCGCCACGAGCGCGGCGAACACGAACCCGCGGCCGCGGAAGTGCAGCCGGGCGAGGGCGTAGCCGGCGAGCGAGTCGAAGAACACCCGGCCGATGGTCACGAACACGGTGACGATGGCCGAGTTCATGAACCAGATCGGGAAGTCCGAGTTGAGGAACAGCTTCGTGTACGCCGCCGTCGTCCACACCTGGGGGATGAGCGACACCGGATTGGCCGTCGCGTCCGCGTCGGTCTTGAACGAGGTCGCGAGCTGGATGAGGAACGGCATGATGTACACGACCGCGAGCACGACGAGGATCGCGTAGCTGACGGACGTGGCGGCGACGCTCCCGGTGCTGCGGCGGCGAGGCCGGGCGGGACGCGGGGCGACGCTGCCCGGTGAGGTCGCGGCGGAGGGTGCAGCGGTGGAGGTGGCGGTCATCCCAGGCCTCCCTTCGTGGCGGAGCCGGACGAATTGCTCGGCGCGGTGGACGCGATCAGCAGAGCGTCGTAGGGCCGCATGCGCCGCTTGGACACCGTGCGCTCGCGCAGCACCCAGCGCTGGAAGATCGTGAACAGCACGATGATGATGAACAGGATGAACGCGATCGCGGCGCCCTGGCCCCACTCCTGGTTGTTGAACGAGGTCTGGTACGACAGATAGGCCGGAGTCAGCGTCGTCTTTCCCGGCGCGCCCCTGGTGCCGGTGTAGATCTGGTCGAAGACCTGCCAGCAGCCGATCAGGCCGAGGGTCAGCACGGTGAAGAGCGTCGGCCGCAGCTGCGGGAGCGTGATCCGCCAGAACCGCTGCCAGCCGTTCGCGCCGTCCATCATGGCGGCCTCGGTGATGTCGCCGCCCAGGTTCTGCAGGGCCGCGATGAAGAGCAGCATGAAGGTGCCGCTCGTGGTGAACACGGCCATGATGATGTAGGCCGTCATGGCCACGGACGGCCCGCCCAGCCAGTCCCACCAGGAGACGCCGAGCAGGGTGTTCTGAGTGAGGGCGGCGGGGCCGGTGCTGACGCCGAACAGGCCGAGGAGGTTGTGGATGATCCCGCTCGGGTCGTTGAACCAGTTCGGTCCGTTCACGCCGAACCAGGAGAGCACCTTGTTGACGGCGCCGGAGGTGCTGAACAGGAAGAGCCACAGCACGGTGATGGCGACCGAGCTGGTCACCGACGGGAAGTAGAAGGCGGTGCGGAAGAAGCCTCGCCCGCGGAGGACGGCCCGGTTGACGAGCACCGCGAGGAAGAGCGCGACCGCCGTCTGGATGGGGACGACCAGCACGACGTACCAGGCGTTGTTCTTCAGCGCCATGCCGAAGTCCTGCTCGGCGAGCCCGCCTCCGGCCAGGAGCGTCGAGTAGTTCTTGAGCCCGACGAAGTTCACGTCGGACGCGAAGGGGCTGCCGCGCCCTCCCCAGTCGGAGAAGCTGACCCACAGCGCCATGAGCACCGGGATGACGAGGAACACGCCGAGCAGCAGGATGACCGGGGCGGTGAACAACCACCCCGAGGCGGCCTCGCCGCGCCGGATTCCGGAACGGCGAGACCGACTCGTGGCTTGCGACATGGTGGATACGATCCTTACTTCAGCGCTTCGAGGTTCTTCTGCGTGGCGTCGAGGATCGTCTTCGGGTCGCTCGTGGCCAGCGTCTCCAGCTTGCTGTTGAGGTCGGTCACGACATCGGCCGCGCCCTTGGCGGTCGGCACGCCCTTGGCGTAGTCGGCGGCGTTGAGGAACGGGACCAGGTCGGGGTTGGCCGACTTCCACTCGCTCGCGGCGGACTTGATCGACGGCATCGGACCGAAGGCCTGCGAGAAGGCGAGCTGGTCGCCCTTGCTGGTCAGCTTCTCGACGAGCTTGAGCGCGGCGGCCTGGTTGGGGCTGTCGGCGGCGATGCCCCAGCAGTTGGTGAACTGGAGGGTGCCCTGACCGGCGGGGCCGGCCGGGAGCTCGGCGACCTGGTACTTGATGTTCGGGTAGTCGGACTTCATGGCGCCGGTGATCCAGTTGCCCTCGATGGTCATCGCGGCCAGGCCCTTGCCGAAGGCCTCGCCGCCCCAGCCCGCGCCGAGGTCCTTGGCGTACTTGAGATCGCCCGCGTTCAGCATCTGCTTGACGAAGTCGAGCGCCTTGACGTTGGCGTCGCTGTTCGCGGTCGCCTTGGTGCTGTCGTCGTTCATCAGGTTGCCGCCCGCCTGGACCATGAAGGAGCCGATGCGAGCGTACTCACCGGAGATGCCGAGGCCGACGTGGCCGCCGCCGGTGAGCTTCTTCGAGACCGCCTGCAGCTGGTCCCAGGTCTTGGGGATGTCGCTGGCGGTGAGGCCGGCGGCGCTCCACATGTCCTTGTTGATGACGAGCTGGAGGGTCGAGAAGTCCTTCGGCGCGCAGTAGAACTTGCCGTTGTAGGTGAAGGACTTGACCAGGCTCGGGTAGAAGTCGCTCTTGTTGGAGAGCTGGTCGCCGTACGCGAGAAGCGAGCCATTGGAGGCGTAGCCGGCGAGCGCGTCGGTCGAGAGGTAGAACACATCCGCCGGCTTCTTCGCCGCGAAGCCCTGCGAGAGCTGCTGGTTGAGGTCGCTGGCGGCGACGACGCTGGCCTTGGTGCCCGAGCTCTTGCTCCAGTCGGACACGGCGGACTTGACCGCGGCGGTCTCGGCGTCGCCGGACGAGCCGATCATGACCGTCAGCGCCTTGCTGGACGAGGTCAGCTTGCCGGTGTCGCTGCTGCCGCTGCCGCCGAAGCCTGAGCCGCAGGCGGTGAGGGCCAGTGCGGCCGCGGCGGCGACGGCGCCGCCCGCGAGCCAGCGGGATGTGATTCTGCGCATGTGTTTCTCTCCTTGGTGTGAGTGTGCCCGAACGGACGGGCTCACGCGGTGGGGGTGCGGAAGTCGTGGATCGTTCGCGGTGGACGCGGACCTGTGGAGGACATCGCGGCGAACGCGCCGGGGATGGCCCGCTGCTCTGCGCGCATCCGACCTCCTGTGGTCTCGTTTCCGGTAAGACGTCCCTTTGATCGATCAAATTCGGTGATGCTACAGTGCATTTTGAACGATCAAACGGGGACGCTGTCACCATACTCACGGCCTTCTGGACGTGTCAAGCGGGGCAGCGGGCCAGCGCGAACGCGCAGCGGTAAGGTCTGAGACAGCGTCTCCGGCCCGCCCGGAGCGCGTCGGGGAAGGAACAGCATGGGCGCACAGCCGACGGTCAGCGACGTCGCCGACGCCGCCGGCGTCTCGCGGCAGACTGTCTCCAACGTGCTGAACACCCCGGCGATCGTCCGTCCGGAGACCCGCGAGCGCGTCGAGGAGGCCATCCGCTCGCTCGGCTACCGGCCGCATGCCTCCGCGCGCCGCCTCCGCACGCAGAAGAGCTCCACGATCGGCATCCGCCTCGACCCGATGACGCGCGACGGCATCTCCGGCAGCGTGCTCGACCGCTTCCTGCACGCGCTCACCGAGCAGGCCGACCGCAAGGGCCTGCGCGTCCTGCTGTTCACGGCGGACGGTCCGGAGGACGAGATCGAGCAGTTCCGCCGGCTGTCCGATGGTGCGGACGTGGACGCGTTCGTGCTGACCTCCACCTTCCACGGCGACCCCCGCACGGAGTGGCTGATCGAGCACGGCCAGTCCTTCGTCACGTTCGGCCGGCCGTGGGGCATCGACGACATGACCGACCCGCTGCACCTGTGGGTCGACGTGGACGGGCGCTCGGGGCTGCGCGAGGCGACCGACCACTTCCTCGCGCAGGGCCTCCGCCGGATCGGCTACCTGGGCTGGCCGGCCGGCTCCGGCACCGGCGACGACCGCCGGGCGGGCTGGCTCGAGGCGATGCGGGAGGCGCACGCCGTCGACGAAGCCACCCTCGCGACCCTGGAAGAGGCGGCGGAGGACGGCGTGACGTACGGCGCCGAGGGCATGCGGCGGCTGGCGGCCCGCGTCGAGCTGGAGGCCGTGGTCTGCGCCTCCGACTCGCTCGCTCTGGGCGCGCTGACGGCGACGGGAGGCCGCATCCCGGTGATCGGCTACGACGACACCCCGGTCTCGGCGTCGCTCGGGTTCTCGAGCGTGCGCCAGCCGCTGGACGAGGTCGCCGCAGGCGTGCTCGAACTACTGACCGGCGCGCACGGCGGCCGCGTGCGGTCGGCGGTGGACGACCCGCGGCACCGGCTGGTGACGCCGCAGCTCGTGGTCCGGGAGGGCGGCAGCCTGATCGGCGCGCGCTGATCGGCATCCGCTGAGCGCATCCCGCGAAACGCGCCCGAAACCCGCGGCGGCGACAATGGACGCATGACTCCACAAGAGCCGAACGTCTCCGCGCCACAAGCGCAGAACCCGGACACACCCCCGCGCATCCCCGTCACCGTCTCGATCACCCGCCGCGTCGACCCCAGCCGCCTCCCCGAGGTGACGCACTGGGTCCAGGCGGGCGTCAACCTCGCCAACACGTACGAGGGCTTCCTCGGCTCGGGCTGGGTTCGCGCGAACGCCCACTCGCACGAGTGGCACATGCTGTACCGCTTCGCCGACGCCGCGTCGCTGGAGGCGTGGGAGGCCTCCGACGAGCGCGCCGAGTGGCTCTACGAGGGCCGCGAACTGGTCGAGGTGTCGCGCGTGGAGCGCCGCACCGGCATCGAGGGCTGGTTCGACGAGCCGCAGCCCGGCGTCCCCGCCGCGCCGCCGCGCTGGAAGCAGGCGGTCACCATCTGGCTCGGCTTCTTCCCGCTGTCGCTCGCCTTCACGTACATCACCTTCTATCTGGTGCCCGGCTGGCACCAGCTCTGGCCGCTCGCGACCGTGCTCATCACGACTCTGCTGCTGACGCCGACGATGACCTATTTCCTACTGCCGTTCGTCACGCGCCTCCTGCACCCCTGGCTCGTCCGGCGCTGATCCGTCGCGACTCGGGGATGTCCCTGAGCCGACCCTGAGATTCGCTCGAAACGCTTGCGTCACGCCAACTCGCGATATATCGTGAATACGTCAACATCGCGATATATCGCGAGTCACCGAGGGCTCCGCCGGAGCCCGAACGCACGAATCACGTACGCAACACGACGCAAGGAGCGCGAGAGCATGGCACAGGAGAAGTGGCTCATCCAGCCCGGCGAGAGCCGCACGATCGACGTGGAGCTGGTCCGCTCCCTCAAGGTCGGGCTGCTGGGCGGCCAGATCGACATCATCGGCCACGACGAGCCGGGAGCCCGGGTGGAGGTCCACTCGGTGTCCGGCCGCGACCTCAAGGTCACGATCGACGGCGACCGCCTCGAGATCGATCACCCGCAGCTGCGCTGGGACAACTTCATCGACGTCTTCAAGTCGATGCGGTCGAGCGCCCGCGCCGACGTCAGCGTGCTGGTGCCGCGGGACGTCGCCCTCAAGTTCGGCGTGGTCTCCGCCGGCGCCCTCATCTCGGGCCTGAAGACCGACGCGCGGCTCAGCACCGTCTCCGGGGATGTCGTCATCGACGGCCTCGAGGGCGCGCTCGAGCTCAACTCGGTGAGCGGCGAGCTCTCCGCCCGCGGCCACACCGGCCGCATCACCGCGCACACGGTGTCGGGGGACATCACGGCCACCGGGACCATCCCGCGCTTCAGCGCCGACGGCGTCTCGGGCGACATCATGGTGGACATCTCCGGCACCCCGGACGAGGTCCAGATCAACACGGTCTCGGGCGACACGACCATCCGCATCCCGGAGGCCCTGGGAGCCCGCTACCGCGCCAACACCGTCTCGGGCCGCGTCCAGCTGGACAATGTCATGGTCGTCGGCTCCGCCGGAAAGGGGTACACCGCGACCACTGGCAGCCTCGACGGCTACTGGGTCGACATCACCGTCAACTCGGTCTCCGGCGCGGTCTCGGTCCTGCGCAGCTCCGCGGCCCAGGAGGAGGCGTCGGCGTGACTCCCGTCTTCGCCCACGGCAGTCTCCGCCTCTACCTGCTGAGTCTCCTCGCGGAGGAGCCGCGCCACGGCTACGAGCTCATTCAGGCGCTGAGCGACCGCTTCGGCGGCACGTACGTCCCGAGTGCCGGCACCATCTACCCCCGGCTGGCGAAGCTGGAGGAGGAGGGGCTGGTCACCAAGACGACAGACGGCCGCAAGACCGTCTATTCGATCACGGACGCCGGCCGCGCCGAGCTCGCCGCCCGCGAGCCCGAGCTGGACGCGATCGAGGAGGAGGTCACCGACTCCGTCCGCCGGCTCGCCGACGAGGTCCGCGCCGGCGTGAACGACGCCATGCGCACGCTACGCGCCGAGCTGGCGTCGGCGGCGCGGGAGGCCAAGCGCGACGCGACCAGGGTCGACCCGCGGCAGGAGGCACGCGAGGCCGGCCGCGACGCCCGGGCGGCCGCCAACGCCGCCGCGCGGGAGGCCGAGGTGGCGATCAACGAGTTCCGCCAGCAGCTCCGCACGGACCTACGGTCCCAGGCGGCTCGCGGCGCCCTGCCGGAGAACGTCGTGCCCCTCCTCAAGGAGGAGTTGCTGCGCGTGCGGCGGTCGATCGTCGAGGCGATCGGCCGCGACTGAACCGCCCGGTGAGAGCGGGTTTCCGAAAGATCCCCAGAAAGTCTCAGCCCATGCTCATCTCACTCCCAGTGAGGCCGATGACGGGCCGGCTCCCGCGAGAATCCGCGGCAACGGACGCATCGCGGGGTGCCGACCCAGCGTCGGCGGAATCACCTTCGGGGGATGCTGCGACGCGCCGATTTGACAGCGTTTTGGCAGCGAGTATTCTCGTCCCTCGTGACAAATGAGGGGAGATCCCCGAAGCGGTGGCTGATCGGCGACCCGCTTCCGAGCGAGAAGCTCGAAGGACAGCTACTCCCGAAGCACCTCGCGCTCCCGATCTTCGCGTCCGACGCACTCTCCAGCGTCGCCTACGCTCCGCAGGAACTCCTGATGATCCTGCTGCTAGGCGGGCTGTCGTTCCTGACGTTCGCTCCGTGGGTCGCGACGGCCGTCGTCGTCCTGATGGTCACGGTGGTGCTGAGCTACCGGCAACTGGTCAAGGCGTACCCCTCGGGAGGCGGCGACTACGAGGTCGCGCACAAGAACCTCGGCGAGAAGGCCGGCCTGATCGTCGCCTCTGCCCTCCTGGTCGACTACGTGCTGACCGTCGCCGTGTCGGTCGCGTCCGGCGTGGACAACGTCATCTCCGCGCTGCCGTTCCTGGCACCGTGGCGGGTGGAGCTCGCCGTGGTCTGCGTCATCATCCTCGCCGCGGTCAACCTCCGCGGCGTCCGGGAGTCGAGCAAGGCGTTCGCGCTCCCCACCTACATCTTCATCGGCAGCATCTTCGTGATGGTCGTCACGGCGCTAGTCCGTACCGCGCTCGGCCACGCGCCGGTCGCCGAGTCGGCCGGGTACACCGTGCACGCGAGCAGCCTCGCGCAGGCCGGGATGGTGCTGCTGCTCCTGCGCGCGTTCTCCAGCGGCTGCTCGGCGCTGACCGGCGTGGAGGCCGTCGCCAACGGCGTCCCCGCGTTCCGCACGCCCAAGATCCGCAACGCCCGCACCACGCTCGGGATGATGGGCGGCATCGCGATCGTCCTGTTCGCCGGCCTCACCGCCACGGCGCTGATCAGCGGCGTGCACTACGCCGAGAACCCGTGCGACCTCCAGGGCTGGGCGCAGTGCGCGACCTCCCCGCAGCGCTCGCTCATCGCGCAGATCGCGGCCGCGACCTTCGGCAACAACACCTTCTTCTTCTTCATCGTGCAGGCCGCGACCGCGGTCGTGCTGCTGCTGGCCGCGAACACCGCGTTCAACGGCTTCCCGCTGCTCGGCTCGGTGCTCGCCCGCGACTCCTACGCCCCGAAGGCGCTGAACACCCGCGGCGACCGCCTCGTCTACTCGAACGGCATGATCCTGCTGGCGCTCGCCGCGACGGTCCTGCTGCTCGTCTACCAGGCGAACCTGACCCAGCTCATCCAGCTCTACATCATCGGCGTGTTCGTCTCGTTCACGCTCGGCCAGTCCGGGATGGTGAAGCACTGGGTAACGCTGCTGCGCGGCAGCGGGAAGGACGGCAACCCGCTGCTCAGCTCGCGCGAGCGCAGCAGCATCGTCCGGTCGCTCTGCATCAACGCGTTCGGTGCGACGCTGACCTTCGTCGTCCTCATCGTCGTCACCATCACGAAGTTCACTCACGGCGCGTACCTCGTGTTCATCTTCATGCCGATCCTCTGGTTCCTGATGCTCGGCGTGAACCGGTACTACCGGGACGTCGAGAAGGAGATCGAGGTCGACCCGGTCACGACCTTCGGCAGCGTCGGCGACCACGCGGTCGTCCTCATCGGCAAGATGCAGAAGCCGGCCCTGAAGGCCCTGGACTACGCGATCGCCGCCCGGCACGACTCGATCGAGGCCGTGCACGTCTCCATCGAGGAGGAGGCGACCCAGAAGCTGCAGCGGCAGTGGATCGAGCAGAACATCCACGTCCCGCTGACGATCATCGAGTCCCCGTACCGCGAGTTCGGCGTGCCGCTGATCAAATACCTCAAGCACCGCCGCGAGGAGCACGGCTCCGAGGTCGTGACCGTCTACCTGCCGCAGTACATCGTCGGCCACTGGTGGGAGTCGCTGCTGCACAACCACCGCGCCCGCCGGCTGAGCAAGCAGCTCATGCTGTGCCACGGCGTCACCGTGGCGCTCGTGCCGTGGCTGCTGGACTCGTCGTCGCTGATCTACGGCCGCCGCTCGCGGCCGCTGCCCGGGCAGGACCGCCGCGGTGAGCCGACGCGACCGATCGCGCGGCGGCCGCTGGCGCCGGCGTCCGCGGCGCGTGCGCGCATCCACATCCACTCGACGCCGATCACGCTGAGCGAGCAAGGCGCGCAGGGCGAGTTCGCGGCTCCGGGAGAGCTGGCGGTGCCGCCGCTGGGTGCGGATGAGCAGAAGGAGCCGGCGAAGGCCAAGCGGTAGCGCGTCCTAGAGCCGGAGCGCCGGCCCGTGGCCGGGGAGCACCCAGCGCGCGTCGCACAGGCTGAGACGCTGCGCGCTCGCCGCCGCTCCGTCGGTGTCGTGATGGAAGAACGCCGGGAGCTGCTGGAGCTCGCCCGTCTCGGGGAGCAGCGCGTGCCCGGTCACTAGGGCATCGCCCGTGATCAGGACCTCCGCGTCCGGCACGAAGAAGCACGCGTGCCCCGTCGTGTGGCCCGGCGTCGACAGCACCTCCAGGCGGTGTCCGGTCGAGAGCTCCAGCGTGTCCGCGGTGATCGCCTGAGCCGACGGGACGCCGACCTCCCCGAGGCCCCCTGCGCGGATGGCCGCGACGGCCCAGGGGACGGTGCCCCGGCGCAGCGCGACCGGAAGCAGGTCTTTCACGGTCACCTGCTCGGTGACCTCGCGGCGGACGTTCGGCAGCTCGGCGGCGGCTGCCAGCACCTCCACGCCGTGCCGCTCGCTGTAGTCTCGCGCGGCTCCCACGTGGTCGGAGTGCCCGTGCGTGACGATGATGCGGCTGAGCGCTGCGACATCCAGCCCGGTCCTGCGGATCGACTCCTCGACCAGCGGTCGGTCAGCCGGGTAGCCGCAGTCGACCAGTTCCACGCGTCCGCGGCCGTGGAACACGGTCCAATTGGAGGCCGGGCCTTCGACGAAGAGGATGCCGGGGGCGACGGTGGTCAGGGATCGGATCGCGCGCACACGCACGACAGTATCGCGCCCCGCTTGACCTTGACGTAACGTCAACTTCTACCGTGGTATCAGCACCCCACGAGAGGAGACGGATCATGGTGGAGGCGACCGTGGACTGGAGCATCCAGGACATCGCGCGCATCGCCGGCACGACGAGCAGGACGCTGCGTCACTACGACGAGCTCGGCCTGCTCCCGCCGAGCCGGGTCGCCGCGAACGGCTACCGCCACTACGACCGCGACTCCCTCGTGCGGCTGCAGCGCATCCTGCTGCTGCGGGATCTCGGGCTCGGCCTCCCGGCCATCGCCCGCGTGCTCGACGACAGGCAGGATGCGGTCCCCGCCCTGCGCGACCACCTGACGTGGCTGCGCGGCGAGCGGGAACGGCTGGCGCGGCAGATCGCGTCGGTCGAGTCGACGATCCACGCTGTGGAGGAAGGAGGAGAGATCGTGGCTGAGGAGATGTTCGACGGCTTCGACCACACCCAGTACAAGGAGGAGGTCGAGGAGCGCTGGGGGAAGGACGCCTACGCGTCGTCCGACCGCTGGTGGCGCGGGATGACCGACCAGGAGCGCGCCGCCTGGCAGCAGCGGCAGAAGGCGCTCGCCGCCGACTGGACGGCCGCCGCCGCACGCGGGGTCGACCCGGCGTCGGAGGAAGCCCAGGCCCTCGCCCGCCGGCACGCCGACTGGCTGGCCGACATCCCGGGCACGCCCGGTTACGGCACGGGCGCGCCGAAGGCGGCGTACCTCACCGGGCTCGGCGACATGTACGTCGCCGACCCGCGCTTCGCCGCCAACTACGGCGGTGAGGAGGGCGCGACCTTCGTGCGCGACGCCCTCCGCATCTACGCCGGCGCCCTCTAGAGCCCCACTCCATCCGTTCCGGACTCATGCGCGCGACGCGCTGGGCGCGAGCGTGCATACGTCCGGAATGGATCGCTTGGGGTCAGGCGCGTCGGGTGCGGCCGGTGAGGCGGTCGTCGAGCCAGTGCGCCTCGACGAGCCGGGACGGGCGCCGCGCCGTGGCCGGCTCGGCGGGGGCGCGGTCCGGCTGGGGGCCGCGCACCAGCGGCGACGCGGCGCGGTCCACGCCGCGCGACCGGGTGGCCGCGTCGGATTCGAGCAGGATGCCGTCTCGCACGTCGAAACGGACGGCATCCTGCTCTTCCGCACTCTCCGCGCGGAGGCCGGGGCCCTGCTCCGCCGTGCCTTCGAGGTCGCCCTCCAGCTCGGCGTCCGCGGGCGCGGGCTCCGGCAGCCGGATGGCGAAGAACGGGAGGGTGAGGCTGCACAGCGGGCCGACCAGCAGCGCGAACGCGAGCGTTCCGATGCCGACGTTGCCGCCGAGGAACCAGCCGATGATGAGCACCGTGACCTCGATCGCCGTGCGGACGGCCCAGATCGGCCGGCCGGTGCGGGCGTGGAGGCCGGTCATCAGACCGTCGCGCGGGCCCGGGCCGAGCTTCGGCCCGATGTAGAGGCCGGTGGCGATGGCGAGCAGCAGGAGGCCGGCGGCGAACACCAGCACCTGCGCCCACAGCACGGTCTGCTGCGGGATGATCCACAGACCGAGCTGCGCGCTCGGCCCGACCAGGAGGACGTTGAGCACGGTCCCGAGGCCCGGTCGCTGGCGGAGCGGGATCCAGAAGGCCAGCACGACGAGGCCGACCAGGTTGGTCACCAGCCCGAACGGGATGCCGGTCTTGTACGACACGCCCTGGGCCAGCACGTCCCACGGCGAGACGCCGATCCCCGCCCGCACCATCAGGGCGATGGCGATGCCGTACAGAAACAGTCCGACGAGGAGCTGGGCCAGGCGGCGGGTGAGGAGGAATCGGGACATGCTGATAATCCAATCGCTCGATTGGCCTTACATCAAGATGCCAATCCGGATAAAGTGGCCCGCATGCCCGACGCTCAACTGACCGCCCGCTCCCTGGAGTCGCTGCTCGGCGACTGGCGCGGAGCGGCCTCCCCCGGCTACCAGTCCCTCGCCGACCGGGTGCGCCTGCTCGTCCTCGACGGTCGCATCCCGATCGGCACGCGCCTCCCGGCCGAGCGCGACCTGGCCGGCCGGCTCCAGCTGAGCCGCACCACGGTCAGCGCGGCCTACCGGCAGTTGCGGGAGAGCGGATTCCTGGACAGCGTGCGCGGCTCGGGCAGCGTCGCGCGCCTCCCCGGACCCGCTCTCGCCCTCCCGATGACGGGCGGCGAGGGGATGCTCGACTTCACCAAGGCCGCCCTGCCGGCCGCGGCCTCCCTCCCGGCCGCCGCGCGCGCCGCCGCGGAGGAGCTGCCGCACTTCCTGCCGGACTCGGGCTACGACCCGGTCGGCCTCCCGCACCTCCGCCAGGCCATCGCCGACCGCTATATCGAGCGCGGGCTCCCGACCACGGCCGACCAGATCCTGGTCACGGTCGGCGCGCAGCAGGCCATCGCGCTCATCGCGCGCACGTTCCTGTCGCGCGGCGACCGCGCGCTCGTCGAGATGCCCACCTACCCGCACGCGACGGAGGCCCTGCGGCTGGCCGGCGCCCGGCTGCTCCCGATCACGGTCACGCCGCCAGAGGACGCGCCCCACGCGCTCGGGCCGGACGGCCGGGAGCCCGCCGAGGAGGACGGCTGGGACGCCGACGCCGCCGAGCAGGCGATCCGGCGGGCGAGCCCGGCGCTGGCGTACCTGATCCCGGACTTCCACAACCCGACCGGCGCGTCCATGTCGCCCGCCACGCGCGAGCGCATCCTCGCCGCCGCGGCCGCGCACGGGACCGTCGTGGTCGGCGACGAGACGACGGCCGACCTCGACATCGACCGCGTCGGCGAGTACCTGCCGCTGCCGTCCTACGCGCGCCGCAAGGCCGGGGACGCGCCGGTGCTGCTGATCGGCTCGGCCAGCAAGAGCCTCTGGGGCGGCCTCCGGATCGGCTGGATCCGCGCCGAGCGCCCGCTCATCCAGCGGCTGACCGCGGCCAAGCCGTCCACCGACCTGGGCACGCCCATGATCGAGCAGCTGGTCGTCGCGCGGATGCTGCCGCAGACGCGCGAGATCCTCGAGGAGCGCCGCGTGCAGCTCGCCGCAGGCAGGGAGACGGTCAGGCGGCTCGCGGCGGAGGTCTTCCCGGAGTGGCGCATCCCGCGCCTGCACGGCGGGCTCGCGGCCTGGATCGGGATCGGCGCGCCGGTCAGCTCGGCGCTCGCGCTCGCCGCGCGCAACCACGGCCTCCTCATCGCGGCCGGACCGCGGTTCGGTCTGGACGGCGCGTTCGAGCGGTTCCTGCGCGTGCCGATCACCTACAGCGAGGACGAGACGCGACGCGCCTTCACCGCGCTGGAGCGCGCCTGGGCGGTCGCCTCGGCCGAGCCGGCGCCGTACTTCGACGCGGCGGCGCTGCCCAACGTGGTCTGAGAGTCCTCCACCGGTACGGCCCGGCCGGGGCGAGAACAGGTACCTGGGGATGAGGAAGTTGCACAGCCTGCAATGAGATACTTTGGCAGCGCCGCCGTCGTCGCGTGCCAGCAATCACATTCGCCAAGGGGACCTCCGTGCACTATCTCGCCGTTCTCAGCATGAAGAACCGCGCCCTGATCGCGCTGATCACGATCGTCGCCGCCATCTTCGGCGGGGTCGCGCTCACCAGCCTCAAGCAGGAGCTCGCGCCGTCGATCACGTTCCCGCAGCTCGTCGTGCTGTCGAGCTATCCCGGCGCATCGCCCGAGGTCGTCAACCACGACGTGAGCACGCCGGTGGAGGCCGCCATCCAGGGCGTGCCCGACCTCGACTCCACGTCCGCGGTCAGCAGCACCAACCAGTCGATCATCACGGCGAAGTTCACGTACGGCACCGACCTGGCGACGGCCGAGCAGAAGATCGACCAGGCGATCAACCGGATCAAGTCGACGCTGCCGTCCGGTGTCGACCCGCAGGTGCTCTCCGGCTCCATCGACGACCTCCCCGTCATCCAGCTGGCGGTGAGCAGCGACACCGATCAGCGCACCCTCGGCGACGACATCACCAAGCTCGCCCTCCCGGACATCAAGGCGGTCAGCGGCGTCAACGACGCCCAGCTCGTCGGCGAGGTCGGCCAGCGCATCACCATCACCCCGGACACCGCCAAGCTCGCGGCCGCCGGCGTCAGCTCGTCGGCGATCAAGAACGCGCTGCAGCAGAACGGCGTGCTGCTGCCCGGCGGGTCGATCACCGAGAACGGCAAGACGCTCACCATCCAGTCGGGGGCGCAGCTGAAGTCGGTGGCGGACATCTCGGCGCTGCCGCTGATCACGTCGTCCACGGGGGCTGCCGGAGCGTCTGGTGCGTCTGGCGCCACGGGTGCGACCGGAGCGACCGGGGCCACGGGAGCCACCGGTGGCGCTGCGGGAGGTGCGGCCTCCAGCCAGTCCGCCGCAGCAGCCGCGGCTGCAGCTGCAGCCGCCGCGAACACCACCCCGCCCACGATCGGCGACGTCGCCACGGTCGCGCAGACCGACGACCCGGTGACCTCCCTCTCGCGCGTCAACGGCAAGCCCGCGCTGACCATCGCGGTGACGAAGCTGCCGTCCGCCAACACCGTCGCCGTCTCGCACGCGGTGTCCGCCCTCATCCCGAGCCTGGAGACCAAGCTCGGCCACAGCGCCAAGATCACCGTCGTCTTCGACCAGGCGCCGTTCATCACCCAGTCGATCAACTCGCTCGCCGAGGAGGGCCTGCTCGGCCTCGCGATGGCGGTCATCGTGATCCTCGTGTTCCTGCTGTCGGTGCGCTCCACGCTCGTGACCGTGGTCTCCATCCCGACCAGCGTGCTCATCACGTTCATCGTGATGTGGGCGAGCGGCTACACGCTCAACATCATCACGCTTGGCGCGCTGACCATCGCGATCGGCCGCGTCGTGGACGACTCGATCGTCGTCATCGAGAACATCAAACGGCAACTCGTGCCCGGCGTAGACCGGGCGGTTACGATCATCCGCGCGGTGCGGGAGGTCGGCGGTGCGATCACGGCGTCCACGATCACGACCGTCGCGGTGTTCCTGCCGCTCGCCTTCGTCGGCGACGTCACGGGCGAGCTGTTCCGGCCGTTCGCGCTGACCGTCACGATCGCGCTGCTCTCGTCGCTGCTGGTCGCGCTGACCATCGTGCCCGTGCTCGCGTACTGGTTCCTGCGCGCGCCGAAGGCCCGCAAGCACGAGGGCGGCGAGGTGGACGACGAGGCCGCGCACCTGTCCGTCGCGGAGGCCACGGCCTCCGGCCACGACGAGCTGGAGCACCCGTCGCGGCTGCAGAGGGGCTACCTCCCGATCATCCGCTGGACGCTGAAGCACTCGGTGCTGACCGTCGTCGCCGCGGTGGTCGTGCTGATCCTGACCTTCTTCTCGTTCCCGCTGCTCAAGACCAACTTCCTCGGCTCCAGCGGCCAGAACTCGCTGACCGTGTCGCAGACCCTCGAGCCGGGCGCCAGCCTCCAGGCGAAGGATGACGCCGCACGCAAGGTGGAGGACAAGCTCCTGCACACGGACGGCGTGAAGACCGTGCAGGTGTCGATCGGCTCCAGCGGCTCGTCGCTGCGCGACGCCTTCACCGGCGGCGGCGGCGCGACGACCTTCTCGGTCACCACCGACGAGAACGCCGACCAGGACAAGCTGCAGACCACCGTCCAGAACGAGATGGCGTCGATCACCGGCGCCGGAGACATCACCGTGTCCGCGTCGAGCGGGTTCGGCGGGTCGAGCGACATCGAGGTGGACATCAGCGCGAGCTCGAACGCCGACCTCCAGAAGGCCACGGACTCGGTCGTCGCCGAGCTGAAGAAGAAGTCGTCGCTCAAGCAGGTCACCGACAATCTGAGCGCGTCGCTGCCGTACGTCTCGGTGAGCGTCGACCGCACGAAGGCGGCGGAGGCCGGCCTCAGCGAGGTCGCGGTCGGCACGCTCGTCTCGCAGGCGATGCAGCCGACCCAGATCGGCTCGGTCGCGATCGAGAACTCGACGCTCAACATCTACCTGCAGAGCGACAACCCGCCGACCACGGTCGCCGGCCTCTCGGACCTCCCGATCCCGACCGCGAAGGGCATCGTGCCGCTCAGCTCGGTGGCGACCGTCGCCGAGGCCAAGGGGCCGTCGACCGTGACCACCGAGCGCGGGCTGCGGACCTCCACGGTCACGGCGACGCCGGCCACCGACAACCTGACGACCGCCAACGCGGACGTCACCAAGGCGCTCAAGGACGCCGACCTCCCGGCCGGCGCCACGGCGAAGATCGGCGGCGTCTCGTCCAGCCAGTCGAGCGCGTTCGGCCAGCTCGGCCTCGCGCTGCTGGCGGCGATCCTGATCGTCTACATCGTCATGGTGGCGACGTTCCGCTCGCTGCGGCAGCCGCTGCTGCTCCTGGTCTCGGTGCCGTTCGCGGCGACCGGCGCCATCCTGCTGCAGCTCGCCTCGGGCATCCCGCTCGGCGTCGCTTCGCTCATCGGCGTGCTGATGCTCATCGGCATCGTGGTGACGAACGCGATCGTGCTCATCGACCTGGTCAACCAGTACCGCGCCAGAGGACTGACCGTGAGCGACGCGGTCGTGCACGGCGCCTCCCGCCGTCTGCGCCCGATCCTGATGACGGCGCTCGCGACGATCGCAGCGCTGACGCCGATGGCGATCGGCCTGACCGGGCACGGCGGTTTCATCTCGCAGCCGCTCGCCATCGTCGTGATCGGCGGCCTGATCTCGTCCACGGTGCTGACGCTCGTCGTGCTGCCGACGCTCTACAACCTCGTGGAGGGTGCGCGCGAGCGCCGGATCGCGCGCCGGGAGGCGAAGGGCGGCGGGGCCGCCGGCGCCGGTGGGCCCGGTGCGACCGGCCCGGGCGCCCCGGACGGGTCCGCTCCGGACGGCGAGTCCCCGGAGCCCCCGGTCTTCACGACCCCCGCCGGCGGCCGGCAGCTCTGACCCCAGCCCTCGAAGGGCACCCAAACGCCCCTAAAACCGGGTTTTAGGGGCGTTTGCGTGCCCCTCGGCGGAGGGCGGGGGAGTGAGGGTGAGCGGGTGTCCGGGATTTCAGACGTGGGTTGCGGTCGTCGGGGCGCCGGCCGGGCCGGGCGTTGCTAGCGTCGCGGTATGAGCCTCTCCGTCGATCCCCTCTGGCCCCGTGCCGGTTCCTGGCCGTCGCTCGCCGAGCTGCCGGACGGGCAGCGGGCCGACCTGACGCTGATCGGCCTCCCCACCTGGCGGACCTCGCTGTCCCCGACCGGCGCGCACGCGACGCCGGCGGCCGTCCGCGACGCGCTGCGCCGGTACTCGCTGCACGTCCCCGGCCTGGAGGTCGAGGCCCTGCGGTTCGCCGACGCCGGCGACGTCGAGGAGCCCGACGGTCCGGAAGGCGAGCGCCGGTCGGTCGCCGCGGTGCGCGAGGCCGTCTCCCGGTCGCGCCTGACCGTCGCGGTCGGCGGCGACAACTCCCTGACCGTGCCGAGCGCGCTCGGGGCGTGGGACGGCGACGCATCGAACGCCGGTCTCGTCACGCTCGACGCCCACCACGACCTGCGCGACGGCGTCTCCAACGGCTCCCCGGTGCGCCGCCTGGTGGAGGCCGGCCTCGACGGTCGCCGCATCGTCCAGATCGGCATCGCGGACTTCGCCAACTCGGCCGCGTACTCCCGGCGCGCGCAGGAGTGGGGCATCACGGTCATCCCGCGTGAGGACTTGCACCGCCGCCCGATCGACGACGTGATGGCGGAGGCCCTGGACATCGCGGGCGCCGGCGGCGGCCCGATCCACGTCGACCTGGATGTGGACGTGTGCGACCGCTCCGTGGCGCCCGGCTGCCCCGCCTCCGTGCCGGGCGGACTCGCGGCGTGGGAACTGCGCCGCTTCGCCCGCCTCGCCGGCGCGGACCCCCGCGTGCGGTCGATCGACATCGCCGAGGTCGACGCGACCGCCGACACCGAGGACCAGCGCACGGTGCGGCTGGCGGCGCTGCTCGTTCTGGAGGCGGCGGCGGGGCTCGCGTCGCGCTGACGCGTTACTCGGCGGCGCCGAGCTCAGGCCACGTGCGTGCGCGCCACCAGAGGGACCCCCGGCCGGTACGCCAGGTGCACGTACGACGGCGCGTCCAGCACGACGTAGTCCGCTCGCGCGCCCGGCCGGAGGTGTCCGACGTCCTCCCGGCGCAGCGACTCCGCGCCGCCGAGGGTCGCCGCCCGCAGCGCCTCCGCGACCGTCATCCCCATGTCGCGCACCGCGACCGCGATGCAGAACGGCATCGACGACGTGAACGACGAGCCCGGGTTGCAGTCGCTCGCCAGGGCGACGCGCACGCCGGCGTCGATGAGGCGCCGGGCGTCCGGGTAGGGGTGCCTGGTCGAGAACTCCACACCGGGCAGGAGGGTCGCGACGGTCCGCGACCCCGCGAGCAGCGACACGTCGCGGTCGGTGAGGTAGGTGCCGTGGTCGACGCTCGCCGCGTCCAGCTCCACCGCGAGCGCGACGCCGTCGCCCGGGCCGAGCTGGCTCGCATGCACCCGCACGCCGAGCCCGCGGGCCGCGCCGGCCTCCAGGATGCGCCGCGACTGCGGCACGGTGAACGCCCCGGTCTCGCAGAACACGTCGATCCAGCGCGCGTACGGCGCGCAGGCGTCGAGCATCGGGCCGGTGACCAGGTCGACGTACGCCTCGGGGTCGGACGCGTACTCGGCCGGCACCACGTGCGCGCCGAGGAAGGTCGTCTCGTCGGTGACCTCGCGGGCGAGCCGGAGGATGCGGGCCTCGTCCTCCACCGTCAGGCCGTAGCCGCTCTTGATCTCGAACGTCGTCGTGCCCTGGGCTCGGAGCTCGCGCACGAAACCGGCCATCCGGGAGCGCAGCTCGTCGTCGGAGGCCGCCCGCGTCGCCGCCACCGTGCTGCGTATGCCGCCGGCGGAATACGCCCGGCCGGCCATCCGCGCCTCGAACTCGGCCGAGCGGTCGCCGCCGAAGACGAGGTGCGTGTGGCTGTCGACGAAGCCCGGGATGACGGCAGCGCCGCCCGCGTCCAGAACCTCGTCGGCGTCCTCGCGCGGCGCCGCCGACGCGGGACCGGTCCACTCGACCCGGCCGTCCACCTCCAGGAGGGCCGCGTCGGGGAGGATGCCGAGCGGTCCGGGATGGGCGGGGTCCAGGGTGACGAGCTCGCCGATCCCGGTCAGCAGCGTCGCGCGGGTCATCAGGCGACCGGTCCCGACGAGACGGTCGCAGTCTCCTGCATGGGGATGCGGAGTCCGCGCTCGCGGGCGATGTCGGTGGCGTGCTCGTATCCCGCGTCCACGTGCCGCATGACGCCGGTGCCGGGGTCGTTGGTGAGCACGCGTTCGATCTTCTCCGCCGCGAGGGGGGTGCCGTCGGCGACCACGACCTGGCCGGCGTGGATGCTGCGGCCGATGCCGACGCCGCCGCCGTGGTGGAGGGAGACCCAGGTCGCGCCGGAGGCGGTGTTCAGCAGCGCGTTCAGCAGTGGCCAGTCGGCGATCGCGTCGGAGCCGTCTTTCATGGACTCGGTCTCCCGGTAGGGGGAGGCGACGGAGCCGGAGTCGAGGTGGTCGCGGCCGATCACGATCGGCGCGGACAGTTCGCCGGAGGCGACCATCTGGTTGAACTTCAGGCCGGCCAGGTGCCGCTCCTTGTAGCCGAGCCAGCAGATCCGCGCGGGCAGGCCCTCGAAGTGCACCTTCTGACCGGCCTGGGTGATCCAGCGGCGCAGCTTGTGGTCGTCGGGGAACAGTTCCAGGATGGCGCGGTCGGTGGCGGCGATGTCCGCCGGGTCGCCGGAGAGCGCCGCCCACCGGAACGGGCCGCGGCCCTCCTCGAACTGCGGGCGGATGTAGGCGGGCACGAAGCCGGGGAAGGCGAACGCGCGCCCGTAGCCGCCGAGTTGTGCTTCGGTGCGGATCGAGTTGCCGTAGTCGAAGACCTCGGCGCCGGCGTCGAGGAAGCCGACCATGGCCTCCACCTGCTTGGCCATCGAGAGCCGCGCGGCGATGGTGAACGCCTCCGGGTCGGCGGCGGCGGCCTCGTGCCATTCCTCGACCGTGACATCCTCGGGGAGGTAGCTGAGCGGGTCGTGCGCGCTGGTCTGGTCGGTGACGATGTCGATCGGCACCCGGCGGGCCAGCAGCTCGGGGAAGACGGTGGCGGCGTTGCCGACCAGACCCACCGAGAGGGCCCGCCGCTCGCTCTTGGCGGCGAGGACCCGGGTGATTGCGTCGTCGATGTCGTCGGTGAGCTCGTCCAGGTAGCCGTGGTCCACCCGGCGCTGCAGGCGGGTGGCGTCGACGTCCACGATCAACACGACACCGTCGTTGAGGGTGACAGCCAACGGTTGCGCGCCGCCCATCCCGCCGCAACCGCCCGTCAACGTGAGAGTGCCGGCCAGGCTGCCGCCGAACCGTTTGTCCGCGATCGCCGCGAACGTCTCATAGGTGCCCTGCAGGATGCCCTGCGAACCGATGTAGATCCACGACCCCGCGGTCATCTGCCCATACATGGTCAGGCCGAGGGCTTCCAGGCGGCGGAACTCCGGCCAGGTCGCCCAATCGCCCACGAGGTTGGAGTTGGCGATCAGCACCCGCGGCGCCCACTCGTGCGTGCGGAACACACCCACCGGCTTGCCCGACTGCACCAGCAGCGTCTCGTCGGCCTCCAGATCGCGGAGGGTCGCGACGATCGCGTCGTACGCCTCCCAACTCCGCGCGGCGCGGCCGGTGCCGCCGTAGACGACCAGATCATCCGGACGCTCAGCCACCTCCGGGTCCAGGTTGTTCATCAGCATGCGCAACGGCGCCTCGGTCTGCCAGCTCTTGGCGGTCAACTCAGTGCCGCGCGCTGCGCGGACGGGTCGCGATCCCTGCATGGTCTGGTCCTTTCTACGTCGAATGGTTAGGCGAGTTCGGTGGTCGTGTGTGCCGCGGCGACGGCGCCGCCGGAGGCGACGAACGCGACGGCGGCCTCGATCTCGGGGGAGAGGTGGCGGTCCGGGCCGGGGCCGGGGACGGTGGCGCGCAGCGCCGACGTGACAGCGCCGGTCGCGGGGCCCTGCCGCAGCGGGGCGCGCAGGTCGGCGCCGCGCGCGGCGGTCATCAGCTCGATCGCGAGCACGCGGGTGAGCCCGTCGATCGCGCGGCGCAGCTTGCGGGCGGCGGCCCAGCCCATCGAGACGTGGTCCTCCTGCATCGCGGAGGACGGGATGCTGTCCGCCGACGCGGGGGCGGCCAGGCGCTTGAGCTCGGAGACGATCCCGGCCGCGGTGTACTGGGCGATCATCAGGCCGGAGTCCACGCCCACCTCGTGCGCGAGGAACGGCGGCAGCCCCTGGTTGCGTGCGGGGTCGAGGAAGCGGTCGGTGCGCCGCTCCGACATGCTCGCCACGTCGGCGACGACGATCGCGAGGAAGTCGAGCACGTACGCGACGGGCGCTCCGTGGAAGTTGCCGTTCGACTCCACCCGCCCGTCCGGGGTGAGCACGGGGTTGTCGATGGCGGAGGCCAGCTCGCGCTCGGCGATCATCGTGGCGTGCGCGACGGTGTCGCGGGCGCCGCCGTTCACCTGCGGCGAGCACCGCAGCGAGTAGGCGTCCTGAACGCGCGTGCACTCCGGGCCCTTGTGGCTGGCGAGGAGCGGGGAGTCCGCGAGCAGCGCGCGCAGGTTCGCCGCGGAGAGTGCCTGCCCGGCCTGGGGTCGCAGCTGCTGGAGGTCGGCGGCGAACACGGCGTCGGTGCCGAGCAGCGCCTCCACGCTCATCGCCGCGGTGATATCCGCCGTGGTGAGCAGGGCGCCGAGGTCGTGCAGCGCGAGCGAGAGCATCCCGAGCATGCCGTCGGTGCCGTTGATGAGCGCGAGGCCCTCCTTCTCGGCCAGGACGACCGGCTCGATGCCGGCGGCGGCGAGGGCGTCGGAGGCCTCCACGAGCTCTCCGTCGACGCGCACCTGACCTTCGCCCATCGCCGCGAGCGCGCAGTGCGCGAGCGGGGCGAGGTCGCCGGAGCAGCCGAGCGAGCCGTACTCGCGCACGATCGGGGTGATGCCCGCGTTGAGGAGGGCCGCATAGGTCTCGACCGTGCGGCGCTGCGCACCGGTGCGGCCGGTCATCAGCGTGGCCAGGCGCAGCAGCATGAGCGCGCGCACGACCTCCCGCTCGACCTCCGGTCCCGACCCGGCAGCGTGCGAGCGGACGAGCGAGGCCTGCAGCTGCGCGCGGCGCTCGCCGGGGATGAAGGTGGTCGCCAGTGCTCCGAAGCCGGTGGAGATCCCGTAGTGCGGCTCGATGTCGTCGGCCAGGGCCTCGACGATCGCGCGGGAGGCCTCGACGGCCGCGAGCGCGGCGACGTCGAGCCGGACGGGGGCGTCGTGGCGGGCCACCGCGACGACCTCGGCGATGGTGAGCGGGCGGGCGCCGACGGTGACGGGCGCGCTGTCGTCCACATCGCGGGGGGTGGTTGCGGAGGTGGAACCGGTGGTGAAGGCGGACATGCTCCGATCATGCGCTGCTGGGCGTCCGGAGCGCCCGGGGGTTAGGCTCATCGGTGTCCGGGATACCAGACAGGGATGCGCGGCGGACGCCGGGTCGAGCGGTGCGGCGAGCAGAGAATCGAACGCGGAATCGAACCAGGCGAGCCCGCGATCGAGTCCGAATCCAGCCCGGATGCGATCCAGGGAGGAGTGTCCATGAGCAAGGTCCCCGCCGCGGAGAACACCCTCCGCGTCCTCGCCTACCTCGCCACTCAGCGCGGCCCCGTCCCCGCCGCCGGCATCGCGTCCGCCCTCGGCCTCCCGCGCTCGACCGTCTACCATCTGCTGACCGTGCTGACCGAGCACGGCTTCGTGCTGCACTTCCCCGAGGCGCGGCGCTACGGGCTCGGCGTGGCCGCCTACGAGCTGTCGAGCGGGTTCTCCCGGCAGCAGCCGCTCAGCCGGCTCGGCCGTCCCATCGTCGCCGCGCTGGTGGACGCGATCGGCGAGTCCGGCCACGTCGCGGTACTGCACGGCAGGGACGTCGTCTACATCGTGGAGGAGCGGGCACCCAGGAGGCCGCGGCTCGTCACCGACGTGGGCGTCCGCCTCCCCGCGCACCTGACGGCGAGCGGGCGCGCCCTGCTGGCCTCCCTCCCGGCCGGGCAGCTGCGCGCCCTGTACCCGGACGCCGACGCGTTCGAGGACCGCACCGGCGCCGGCCCGCACTCGTACTCCGAGTTGCGGCGGCTCGTCGCGGAGGCGCGCGAGCGCGGCTACGCCACCGAGGACGGTGACGTGACGCCCGGCTTCGCCTCCGTCGCCGTGTCGGTGCGCGACCACGCCGGCTGGCCGGCCGCCGGGATCGCCGTCACCTTCCCGCGCGCGAACGTGCCGCCCGCCGAGTGGGACGCGCTCGCCGCCCGGGTGCGCGACGCCGCCGCCGAGCTCTCCCGCCGTATCCGCGGCAGCTGACTCCCGCCGAGTTCCTTCCCCTTCGCCGGTCAGCGGAGCGTGAGCGTCGTCGTGTGCGCGGCGCCGTCGCGGAGGTAGTCGACCTTCACCTCGTCGCCCGCCTTGCTGGTGACCTGGATCGCCGTCAGCACGTCGATGTCGGTCGCCGGGTTGCCGTTCACCGCGGTGATCACGTCCCCGACCCGCAGGCCGGCCTGCTGCGCGGGACCGCCCGGCACGATCGACTGCACGAACAGTCCGCCGTCCACTCCGAACGCCGCCGCCGCGCCCGGCGGGATCGGCACCACGGTGAGCCCGGCGTCCGGATGCGCGACCTCGCCGTGCGCGATCAGCTCGTGCGCGATCGGCAGCGCCAGCGCCTCCGGAACGGCGAAGCCGATCCCGACGCTGCCGGTGCTCGCCGAGCCGTTGGAGCCGGGGACGGTCGCGATGGCCGTGTTGATTCCGACCAGGCGCCCCGCGCAGTCGACCAGCGCGCCTCCCGAGTTGCCCGGGTTGATCGAGGCGTCGGTCTGGATGGCGCCGGCGAGGATGGCGTTCCTGTCGTCGTCGCTCGGCACCGGGACGGTCCGCCCGAGCGCGCTGACGATGCCGGCCGTCACGGTCGAGGAGAGGCCGAGCGGGGCGCCGAGTGCGACCACCGGCTGCCCGACCACCAGCGCGCCGGAGTCCCCCGTCGCGATGACCGGGAGCGGCTCGTCGGTCTTCACCTTGATGACGGCCAGGTCGGTCTTCGGGTCGCGGCCGGTGAGCTCTGCGGGCAGCTCGTGGCCGTCGCTGAACCGCACCGCGAGTTTCGCGCCCGACGCCGCGTCGGAGATCACGTGGTTGTTCGTGAGGATGTAGCCGTCCTCGGTGATGATCTCGCCGCTGCCGTTGCTCGAGCCCCGTGCACTCGTGACGGCGATGGTGACCACGCTCGGCAGCACCTCGTCCGCGACCCGGGCGGCGTCGCAGGCGCCGGAGCGGCCGGCGGTGATCGCGGCGAACGCGAAGCCCCCGGCGATCATCCCGCCGCCGATGAGGACGAGTGCGCAGCCCAGGACGATGAGCGCGATGGTCCAGCCGCGCAGGCCGGTCGCGGGCCGGGGCGACGTGCCAGGGACGGCTGCGCGCTGCGCCGGTGTGCGCGGGGCGCTCTCGCCGGGGGCCGCTGCTCCCGGGGTGGATGCGGGCTCGGTGCTCTTCTGCTCTGACACGGTGCCCCCTCCAGGACGGTGGCGCCAGGCTAGCGGGACGGCCGCTCCGGGAGAAGGGGTGTTCTCGACGGCTCGGGAGGCCGCTACCCTTCGGGCATGGTGCGATTCCTGATCCGTGCGGCGATCTTCGTGGTCACCGCGGCGCTCGGCCTGCTGGTGGCCTCCTGGATCCTTCCCGGGTTCCATCTCGACTGGGAGGGCTTTCTGATCGCGGTGCTGATCTTCGCGGTGGCGCAGAGCATCCTCGCGCCTTTCATCTTCAATCTCGCCCGCAAGTACGCGTCCGCGATGCTGGGCGGGATCGGGCTCGTGTCGACGCTGGTCGCGCTGCTCGTCGCGTCGCTGGTGCCGGGCGGCATCCACGTGGACGACGTCGTGACCTGGATCCTCGCCGCGCTCGTCGTCTGGGTGGTGACGGCGCTCGGCGCCTGGCTGCTGCCGCTGATCTTCCTCAAGAAGAAGGTGGCGGCGCGCACCTAGTCGGAGAGCGCCTTGGCGTAGCAGACCGAGTGCGGGTCGCCCACGTAGTCGCCGAAGTTCGGGATGCGCGCGTAGCCGCGGCTCTCGTACAGCGCGATGGCCGCGTGCTGCAGCGGTCCGGTCTCCAGCTGGAGGGTGGCGACGCCGGTGCGGACTGCCTCGGCCTCCACCGCCGCGAGCAGGCCCCCGGCGAGGCCGCGGCCCCGGGCCTCGGCGTGGACGAACATCCGCTTGAGCTCCGCTGTGCCGTCGGCCTTCCGGACGAGCGCGGCCATCCCGAGCGCTGCGCCCTCCTCGTCGCGGCCGACGAACACGGTCACGCCCGGGCGCTCCAGCTCGGAGATGTCGAGCAGGTAGCAGCTCTCGGCCGGGTAGAGCGCGAAGGTGAACTCGTCGCTCAGGCGCAGCAGCTCTGCGACGCCGGGGGAGCGCGCGGGCTCGGCGGACACGCGGGTGGTCGTCATGCGCCGATGCTAGCGAGCGTCTGTGTCAGGGAGGTTTCGTCAGCTGCCCGAGCGCGCCTTCTGCCGGGAGATCCCCCGTGCGACCCACTCCAGCCGGCGCAGCGCCTCCCGGTTGCGGATCCACAGGATCGGATCGACGATCGGCGTCGGGATGCGCGCGGCGATCCCGGTGACCGCGTGCTCCTCCATCCGCACCAGGCAGCCTGTGCCGCGCGGCTGCACCTCGATGACGACGCGCTCGGTCCCGACCGGCCGGGTCTTCGCCTCCAGCACGAACCGGTTCGGCCGGTCCCACACCTCGACGGTGGTCTCGTCGTTCAGCACGAACGGCCAGACTCCGATGGAGTGGTGGAGGCGGGACCCCGGCTCCGGGAAGTGGCCGTCGGCGCCGCGCAGCCGCGACGCTCCCACGACCCAGGTCGGGAACACCCACGGGTCGGCGAGGGCGGTGAAGACCTCCTCCGGCGTGCAGGCGAAACGGCGGACGTTGACGGACATCAGGCGATCTCCTCTTCGATGAAGCCGGTGCTCTGGTTGAAGCCGCTGGCGGGTGCGCCCGGCGCTGCGGCGGGTCTCTCCGGCGCCAGCGACGGCATCCTGGTCACCCCGAACTCGTGCCGGAGGGCGCTGCGCGCCGCGTAGTAGCCGGCCAGCCCGTGCACGCCGGGGCCGGGCACGGCGGACGACGAGGCGAGGTACAGCCCGCGGCCCGGCATCCGCCAGGGGTCGGTCGACAGGGTCGGCCGCATGACGAGCTGGGACAGGTCCGGCATCCCGGACGAGATGTCGCCGCCGATGTAGCTGGGGTTGTAGCCCTCCAGCTCGTGCGCGGTGCGGGTGGAGGTGCCGAGGATGAGGTCGCGGAAGCCGGGGGCGAACCGCTCGATCTGCGCGATGACGGCCTCGCTGCGGTCGGAGGTCGAGCCGCGCGGCACGTGCGTGTACGCCCAGAGCACGTGCTTGCCGGCCGGCGCGCGCGACGGGTCGAAGAGCGTCGGCTGGGAGACGAGCACGTACGGGTCGTCGCTCTCGCGTCCGGACGCCACGACGCGCTCGGAGCGGGCGATGGCGGCGCGCTCGCCGCCGAGGTGGACGGTCGCGGTCTCCAGCAGCTCGGGGTTCGTCCACGGCACAGGGCCGGACAGCGCGAAGTCGATCTTGAAGACGCCGTTGCCGTCGCGGAAGCCGGCGACGCGGCGGAGGTAGTCGGCGGGCAGCAGGTCTTCTCCGAGCCGCGCGGCGATCGCGACGTGGGTGTCGAAGAGGACCACCCGGGAGTCGGGCAGCTCGCCGAGCGACTCGACCTCGGCGCCGGTGACGACCTCGCCGCCGTGCGCGCGCAGGTCGTCGACCATCGCGTCCGCGATCGCCTGCGAGCCGCCGACCGGGATCGGCCAGCCGCGGGCGTGGGCGTAGGTCGCGAGGGCGAGTCCGGCGGCCGATGCGGCGAGGTTCGGCAGCGGCAGGGTCGCGTGGGCGATCACGCCGGTGAGGAGGGCGCCCGGCTTCCGGGTGCGGAACGGCAGGTTCCACCACGGGCCGCCCTGCGACAGCGCGGCCAGCCCGAACCGGGCGGCGACGAGCGGGTTCCGCGGCACCTGCAGGAGCGACGACCCGGTGAACTGCGCGACGGCGTCCGCGTTGCGCGCGAGCGGGCCGAGGAGGGCGCGCCAGGCCGGGCCGTCCGGGCCGAGGCCGTCGGCGGTGCGCTCGAGGTCGCGGTAGGCGACCGCGACCTCCCCGCCGGGCAGTGGATGCCCGTAGGAGGCGGACGGGGTGATGAACGGGACGCGGTCCGCGAGCCCGAACCTGCGGAAGAAGCCGGACGCGAGGGCGAGCGGGTGCACGGCAGAACAGATGTCGTGCCGGAAGCCCGGGAGCGTGACCTCCTCCGTCCGCACGCCGCCGCCCGGCGTCGCGTTGCGTTCGTAGACGTGGACGCTCAGCCCGGCGCGGGCGAGGGTGACGGCGGCCGCGAGCCCGTTGGGGCCGGACCCGATGACGATCGCGTCGACGGAGGACATGCCCCATGTATACCCCGCCCGCCATGCCCCGGCAGGGGGTTGCGGATGGGCAGCGTCTTCCCAGGCGGGATCCTGTATCGTAGGGAGGTCGGCTCTTGACACCGCGCCGTTTTGTCGCGCGGATGGGTTTGTAAGTCAAGTGGGCCGGTTCCGCAGCCAGTCGGTGAGCGGATTCATCACGATGTGAACGGCCCCGGGCGATGTCTGCTGGGGATACCTCCGGTGCGCTTCAGCGTGCCGCCGCGCATTTCTAAGAACAACCCAGGAAGAACAGCCATGCCCCCGTACAAGAAGAACGCCGGACACCAGAGCTCCGGCCGACCGGCACAGCAGCACGCCCCGAAGGGTGCGGGCAGCCGCAGCCCGAAGCACCGCGGCTACCGCGACGAGGCGCCGGAGACCGGCAAGAAGAACCGCTGGAGCGCCGAGGACCGCGCCGCCCGCGGCCGCGACACCTACGGCACCCGCGGCGACGCCCGTGGCGCCGAGCGCACCGGCCGTGGCGAGCGCCCGAACTGGGAGCCGCGCGGCAAGGACGCCCGCCGCACCGAGCGGGAGTGGGAGAACCGCGCCCGCGCCGGCCGCCGCGAGGACGACCGTCCGCGCCGTCAGTTCGACCGGGACGACCGCGCTCCGCGCCGCGAGTTCGACGACCGTCCGCGCCGTCAGTTCGACCGGGACGACCGCGCTCCGCGCCGCGAGTACGACGACCGTCCGCGCCGCAGCTTCGACCGCGACGACCGTCCCCGTCGCGACTTCGACCGCGACGACCGCGCGCCCCGTCGCGACAACGACGACCGTCCGCGTCGCTTCGACCGGGACGAGCGTCCCCGTCGCGACTTCGACCGCGACGACCGTGCCCCGCGCCGCGACCGCGACGACCGTCCGCGCCGCGACTTCGACCGCGACGACCGTGCCCCCCGCCGCGAGTTCGACGACCGTCCGCGCCGTCAGTTCGACCGGGACGACCGCGCCCCGCGCCGCGACCGCGACGACCGTCCGCGCCGCGACTTCGACCGGGACGACCGCGCCCCGCGCCGCGACTCCTCCTTCTACCCGTCCCGCGACGAGAAGCAGTCGTTCTCCCCGCAGGAGGACGTGGTCCTCGAGCGCCTGGAGGCCGAGGCCATCCAGGCCGCGGACGTCGAGGGCGTGACCTTCGGCGACCTGGGCCTCGGCGGCAACATTGTCCGCGCACTGGCCGAGCTCGGCGCCGAGACGCCGTTCCCGATCCAGGCCGCCACCACCCCCGACGTGCTCGCGGGCAAGGACGTGCTCGGCCGCGGCCGCACCGGCTCCGGCAAGACGATCGCGTTCGGCGCCCCGCTGGTCGAGCGCCTCATGCAGCTCTGGGCCGAGTCCGGCAAGTCCGGCGGCAAGCGCCAGCTGGGCCGCGCCCCGCGCGCGCTCATCCTGGCGCCGACCCGCGAGCTCGCTCTCCAGATCGACCGCACCGTGCAGCCCATCGCGCGCAGCGTCGGCCTCTTCACCACCCAGATCTACGGCGGCGTGCCGCAGGGCCGCCAGGTCGGCGCCCTCCAGCGCGGCGTCGACATCGTGATCGGCACCCCCGGCCGCATCGAGGACCTCGTGGAGCAGGGGCGCCTCGACCTCAGCGAGGTCGTCATCAGCGTCCTGGACGAGGCCGACCACATGTGCGACCTCGGCTTCCTGGAGCCGGTGCAGCGCATCCTGCGCCGCACCTCCGAGGGTGGCCAGAAGCTGCTGTTCTCGGCGACCCTGGACACCGGTGTCGCGCAGCTCGTGGACGAGTTCCTGGTGGAGCCGACCGTGCACGAGGTCGCCGGCGAGGACCAGGCGTCCTCGACCATCGACCACCGCGTGCTGGTCATCGAGCACCGCGACAAGCCGGCCATCATCGAGCAGCTCGCGGACCGCGACGGCAAGACGCTGATCTTCGCCCGTACCCGCGCGTTCGCCGAGATGCTGGCCGACCAGCTGGATGACGCCGGTATTCCCGCCGTCAGCCTGCACGGCGACCTGAACCAGTCGCGCCGCACGCGCAACCTGGCCCAGCTCACCAGCGGCCGCGTGAACGTGCTCGTCGCGACGGATGTCGCCGCCCGCGGCATCCACGTCGACGACATCGACCTGGTCATCCAGGCCGACGCGCCGGACGAGTACAAGACCTACCTGCACCGCTCCGGCCGCACCGGCCGCGCCGGCAAGCAGGGCACGGTCGTGACGCTCATCCCGCGCCACCGCCAGCGCCGCATGAACGAGCTCCTGGAGCGCGCCGAGATCGAGGCCGACTTCGTGCCGGCCGCGCCGGGCGACGACGTCGTGCTGACGCTCTCGCAGGCCTGACGCTCCGAGCGACGACCGCCGGGCACCCCTCACGGGTGCCCGGCGGTTTCGTCTTAATCGGCTTCGGCCGTGAGCTGGTCGAGGGCGTGCCGGGCGAGGGAGGCCATCCGCGGGTTGTCGTCCGACGACGTCGCGAGCGCGCTCGCCATGGTGACCGCCCAGCCGCGCGCGCGCAGCCATGTGGCGCGGTCCGGTGCGACCGGCAGGGCCGCGCGGAACCGCTCGCGCGCCTCTGCGTCGAACGTCAGCCAGGCCGTCGCCAGGTCGGTCGCGGGGTCGCCCGAGGTGACGTCGCCGAAGTCGATGACCGCCGCGAGCCCGCCGTCGAGGGTGAGCAGCAGGTTGCCCGGGTGGAGGTCGCCGTGCAGCAGCAGCGGAGGCCCGTCCCAGGCCGGCGCCGCCAGCGCCTCGCGCCACGCCTGCTCCAGCGCCGCGACCTCCATCCGCCCGGACAAGGACCGCAGCCGGGTCGCCACGACCTCCCGCCGGGTCGCGAGGGGCACCCCGCGCACGGGGTTGTGCGGGGCTTCCGGCGCCGGCACCGCGAGCTCGCCGACGAACTCCGCCAGCGCCTCCGCGATCCCGGCCCGGTCGGCGGCTCCGATCGACGCGCCGTCGACGCCGTCGATCCAGGCCACGATGCTCCACGGCCACGGGAAGAGCTCCGACGGCACGCCGACCCGCACGGGCGCGGGGACCGTCGCCCGCACCCGGGCCGCGATCCCCGGCAGCATCTGCTGCTCGTGCTCGATCAGGTGCGCGGCGGCCTCCCGGCGCGGGATGCGCACGGCGTGCGCGTCGCCCAGCCGGTAGAGCTGGTTGTCCCAGCCGTCCGACACCAGCCGCAGCGGGGCGGCCAGGTCGGGATGCTGGGCGGCCACCAGAGCGGCCACGAGCTCGGGGTCGGTGGGGATGTCGGCGGGCGGGGTCAGCGGCACCGGACGACCGTAGCAGGGCTCGCGGGACCAGTCGAGCCACGGCTTCTCGCAGGGTCAGTCGAGCCACGGCTCCTCACGCGACCCCAGGAGCAGCGTCGGGCGCGCGGACGCGTCGATCAGGCGATGTCGGCGTCCGCCAGGCGGGGCGCCGTCCAGCTCCCCGGTCGCGTGCCCCGCACCGCCCACGCGCGGGCCAGCAACGCGATCGACCCGTCCGCCTCGCGCGGCAGCGTCTCCTCCAGCCGCGCCCGCAGCGCCTCGCGCGCTTCGGGCTCGAGGGACATCGTGTAGGCCGGCGCGGGGCCCTGGCCGCCCAGGAACGGCGTCCAGTAGTCCTCGAAGTCCGCGAAGACGGTCGGGATGTCGACCGCCGTTGTCGCGACGTCGGCGCATCCGGCCGAGGTGAGCAGGGCGGCGAGCGCGTCCGGGTGGGCCAGCGGGAAGCGCGGGCCTTCGTCGATCCGTGCGGCCTCCGGGTCGAGGGCCGCCGCCGCGTCCCAGAAGCGGCGCATCAGGTCCATGCGCCCGGCGTAGTCCCAGACGTAGGCGCCGACCACAGCACCGGGCCGGGCGATCCGGAGGGCCTCCGCCGCCGCCGCGGCCGGATCGGGCACGAAGTTCAGCACCAGGCCGGACACCACCGCGTCGGCGCAGCCGTCCGGAAGCGGCAGCGCGGCGGCGTCGCCCACGTCGAATCGTGCGCGGCCGCCCAGGCGCTCGCGCGCGGAGGCGACGAATCCCGGAGCCGGGTCGACGCCGACCACGGAGGCCGGCGCCCTGCCGTCGAGGATCGCCTCGGTCAGCGCCCCGGTGCCGCAGCCGACATCCACCCAGTCCAGCCCCGTCCCAGCGCCGAGCCAGTCGAGGAACAGCGGCGCGACGCGCCTGCTCCAGCGGCCCACGTATCGCTCGTACGGGTCACCGCGCCCCCAGATCCCGGCCACACGCACACCCTAGCCCGGGAGGCCGATGCGCGGGCAGCGGTGCGTCGTGACCGTTATCGACGCGATATCCGGCCGCCCCGACAGCCGACCACGCAATGTCGCTGCGTACCGATATCCAAATGTGCAGCGAACCTGCGTACCGCCGCGAAATCGTGCTGAACTCGTGTGCCAGCATTGGTGCGGAGGCCCCATGACTACCGACCCCGCACGCATGCACAGCGTCACCGACGCCACCACCGAGCTCGTCGACCTCGTTCTCGACTACTCGCGCAACCGCATCCTCGCGACCGACACGCCCCTCGACAAGCCGCTGCCCGAGTCCGAGCTGCGCCGGCTGGCCGGGCGCACCGTCTCGGAGAACGGGATGGGCGCCGAGCGCGCGCTCGCCGTGTTCGAGCACGTGCTCGCGCCCGCGTGCATCACCACCGACCACCCGCGCTACCTCTCCTTCATCCCCACCGCTCCGACGAAGGCGGCGACCGCGTTCGACCTGGTCGTGTCCGCGAGCGCGGTCTACGGCGGGTCGTGGCTGGAGGGCTCAGGCGCCGTCTACGCCGAGAACCAGGTGCTGGCGTGGCTGGCCGCCGAGTTCGGCCTGCCGGCGACCGCGGGCGGCGTCTTCGTGCAGGGCGGAACGCTCGGCAACCTGTCGGCGCTCGTGGCCGCCCGCGAGCACGCGCGGACCGAACGCGGCAACCCGCCGGGGCGCTGGATCATCGTCTGCAGCGCGGAGGCGCACTCCTCCGTCGCGTCGGCCGCTCGCGTCATGGACGTGGAGGTCGTCACCGTCTCGCCCGGCGAGTCCGGCGTCCTGACCGGCGACGCCGTCCGCCCGGCCCTCGCCGAGCACGGTGACGCCGTCTTCGCCGTGATCGCGACCGCCGGCTCCACCAACTTCGGCATCGTGGACGACATCGCCTCCATCGCCGCCCTGAAGGACGAGTACGACTTCTGGCTGCACGTGGACGGCGCCTACGGCCTGGCCGGGATGCTGTCCCCGCTCGCCCGCGCGCGGTTCGCCGGCGTCGAGCGCGCCGACTCGCTCATCGTGGACCCGCACAAGTGGCTGTTCGCGCCGTTCGACGCCTGCGCGCTGCTCTACCGCGACCCGGAGATGGGCCGCCGCGCGCACACGCAGCACGCCGAATACCTGGACACGTTGACCGAGGCCACCGAGTGGAGCCCGTCCGACTACGCAGCGCACCTGACCCGCCGCGCGCGCGGCCTGCCGTTCTGGTTCTCGCTCGCCTCGCACGGCGCCGCCGCCTACCGGGACGCCGTCACGGCCTCCCTGCAGCTCGCCCGCCGGATCGCGGACGAGATCGACCGCCGCGAGGGCTTCCACCTGGTGCGCCAGCCGCAGCTCTCGGTCGTGGTCTTCGAGCGGGAGGGCTGGAGCAAGGAGGACTACGCACTCTGGTCCGCCCGCCTCCTGGACGAGCAGCGCGCCTTCGTCACGCCGAGCTCGCACGCCGGCCGCACCAACACGCGGTTCGCGATCCTCAACCCGCTGACCACGTTCGAGGACCTGGTGGAGATCTTGGATTCGATGGGCTGAGCTTCGATGAGCTGGGCTTCGATGGGCTGAGCTTCGCCCCCCCCCGGACGCGACGAAGCCCCCGCCGTGCGGCGGGGGCTTCGTGCTGTTCGGGTCCGGCTCAGACGATGTCGTCGTCGACGCCGCGCCGGGTGACGCGGTCGCCGGTCACCGGGTCCACGGTGGTGCGCGTGGTCGCAATGGAACGGCGGCGGCGGGTGAGCAGGATGATCCCGATGATGATGCCGACGACGCCGGCGATCATCAGGATGTACCCGACCAAGTGCAGGTTGATCCAGTCGACCTGGATGTTGAGGGCGAACGCGAGGATCGCTCCGATCACGAACAGGACGATTCCGGTGCCCAGACTCATGGAGACCTCCCTTATACGCGTCGGCTGCCGGTGAGGAGCCGCACGAGCCAGACGATCACCGCGAGGACGAGCAGGATGATGCCGACCCAGAGCAGGAAGTTCAAGGACGACACGAAGCCGCCGGTGAGCAGCAGGATGATCGCGATGATGGCGATGATGATGAGCAGGATGTTCATGGAGGGGTTGTCCTTTCCTTGACGCGCTCCACAGAACAACTGTTTCGGTTGTCGAACAATCCCCTTGACGTCAGGGCCTTTCCGGCCTATTCGCGTGTCGTTGCGCGCCGATGCCGTCGACGGTCCGCCGCATCTTCGTCAGGAAGCGGGTGACGGTCTGCGCCTCCTCCTCGCTCAACTCCGCGGCCTGCACGGCGATCTGCTCCTGCGCGATCTTCAGCGGACCCGTGTCGCCGAAGGCCGCGCGGGTGGGCACGAGGTCGACCGACCGGCGGTCGGCGTCGTTCGTCCTGCGCTCGATGAAGCCCCCGCGGACGAGGCGGTCGATCAGCGCGGTCGTCGAGGCGCTGGAGACGCCGACGTACGCGCTGACGTCCTTCGCGGACGTCCGCCTGCCCTCCGCCGCGTTGTCGAGGATGAGACGAAGTGCGAGGAAGTCGTTCTCCCCGATCCCCATAGCCGCGCCCGTCCGGCGCCGCATCGCGGTCTCGGCGGCCCGATAGACCTGGAGCGCCTCGAGCACGCCGGTGTCAGGCGGAGGCTCTTCGGATCGTTCGGTCACTCTTCTCAGTCACCTCTCACCTCCGCGCGAATTCAACGGGACGACGTCTGATTTTCGGCGGATTCACGGCATGCCCGGGAGCGCGTATGCTCGGGCAGTGCTTCCCGACACGCTCCTCTTCGATCGCTACGAGCTCCGCGATCGGCTCGGGCGCGGCGGGATGGGCACCGTCTACCGCGCGTTCGACCGTCAGCTGGAGCGTTTCGTCGCAGTGAAGGTCTTCGCAGCGGGGGAGGCCAGCGACGACGCCCGCAGGCGCGCGGAGGCCACCGCGCTCGCCCGGGTGTCGCATCCGAACCTCGTCACCCTGCTTGACGCGCACCTGTCGCCCGAGGGCGATCCGACCCCGAGCTTCCTGGTGCTCGAGCTGGTCGACGGCGAGGACCTGCGCTCGCGGCTCGACCGCGGACCGGTGCCCGCCGAGGAGGCCGCGGCGATCGCCGGCGGCATCGCGGAGGCCCTGGTCGTCGTGCACGGCGCCGGGATGGTCCACCGCGACCTCAAGCCCGCGAACATTCTGCTCGGAGACTCGGGCGTGCCAGGCGGGATGCCGCACGCGAAGCTCGCGGACTTCGGGATCGCACACCTCCTCGGCACCGAACGGCTGACGACGGCCGGGACGATCATCGGCACCGCCGGCTACCTCAGCCCGGAGCAGGCGGACGTCGCCGAGCCCGGCCCGGAGGCCGACATCTACGCACTCGGCCTGGTGGCGCTGGAAGCGCTCACCGGCGTGACCGAGTACCCGGGCACGCCCCTGGAGGCCGTGACCGCCCGGCTCGCCCGCGACCCGCGCATCCCCGCCTCGCTGCCGGAGGACTGGCGCGGCCTGCTGGGAGCGATGACCGCGCGCGATCCCGGCATCCGCCCCACCGCCATCGAGGTCGCGGTCATGGCGCGGGAGCTCGCCCCGCAGCTCACCGGCTGGACGCTGCCGCCGGCCGAGGTGCCTGGCGAGATGGCCCCGACCGCCGCGATGCCGGCGGCCGAGCTCGGCGGGGCGCTGGCGGGCGTTGCGGAGGGTTCGCCGCGGCGGTCCGGCGGGGCCGCCGAGCGTGCGTCCCGGCGGCGCAGGATCCTCGTGGGCGCGGTGGCGGCGGGAAGCGTGGCGGTCGTCGCGCTGGCGCTGACGCTCGGCAGCGTGCTCGCCCCGGCCTTCACGGAGCCGACTCCGGCCGGGACGGACGGGAGCACGCCGCGGCCGAGCCCGACGGTCACCGGACCGGCGCAGACCGTCGCGCCTGTGGCGACCCAGGCCCCCGAGCCCGCGGCCCCGGCGCCCGCGCCGGCGGCGCCGGTCGCGCCCAAGCCGGCCACGGGGAACAACGGGAACGGCAACGGCAACGGTCACGGGAACGGGAACGGCCACGGGAAGGGCGGTGGCTGAGCGCCGACCCTAGCGCCGGCCCAGCCCGCGGTACTCCCACCCGGCGGCGCGCCACGCGCCGGGGTCGAGCACGTTCCGCGCGTCGATGATCCGGCGGCCGGATACCAGGGCCGCGGTCTGCGCGGGGTCGAGCGACGCGTACTCGCGCCACTCGGTGAGCAGGATCACCAGCTCGGCGCCCGCCAGGGCCTCATCCGCGGACTCGACCGCCACGAGCTCGGGGTCGCGGGCGCGGGCGTTCGCCGCTGCGTGGGGGTCGGCGGCCACCACCTGGGCTCCTGCTGCGCGCAGAGCGCTCGCGATCTCGAGGGCTGGGGAGTCGCGGACGTCGTCCGAGTCCGGCTTGAACGCCAGCCCGAGCACAGCGATCCTGCGGCCGGCCGGGGAGGAGCCGAGCAGTTCGCCGGCCAGGTCGGTGACCTTGGCGCGCCGGCGCAGATTGATCCTGTCGACCTCGTCGAGGAACGCCACCGTCTCCGCCAGGCCGAGTTCGACGGCGCGCGCCTGGAATGCCCGGATGTCCTTGGGGAGGCAGCCGCCGCCGAAGCCGACGCCCGCGTTGAGGAAGCGGCGCCCGATCCGGGCATCGTGGCCGATCGCGTCCGCGAGCAGGGTCACGTCCGCGCCCGTGGCCTCCGCGATCTCGGCCATGGCGTTGATGAAGGAAATCTTGGTCGCCAGGAAGGCGTTCGCCGCGACCTTGACCAGCTCGGCCGTGGCCCAGTCGGTGACGATGAGCGGCGTGCCGGCGCGCAGCGGCTTCTCGTACACCTCCGCCAGCGCTGTTGCGGCGGCATCGTCCCGTGAGCCTCCGTCCACACCGAACACCAGCCGGTCGGGGGTCAGCGAGTCCGCGACCGCGTGTCCCTCGCGCAGGAACTCCGGGTTCCAGGCCGCCGTCATGCGCGGGGCATCGGCGGGGATGTTCGCCGCCAGCCGCTGGACGGTGCCCACCGGCACCGTCGACTTGCCGACGACGACGTCGCCGTCCTTGCCGTGCGCCAGCACCTGCGCGAACGCCGCGTCCACATACGAGAGGTCTGCGCCGGCGCCGCCCGCGACCTGGGGCGTGCCGACGGCGATGAAGTGGAGGTCCGCCGAGCTCAGCGCCGAGGGATCCGTGCTGAACCGGAGCCGTCCGCTGCGGAGGCCGGACAGCAGGAGCTCCTGCAGCCCCGGCTCGAAGAAGGGCGCCTCGCCGCGGGAGAGCCGGTCGACCTTGCCCGCGTCGACGTCCACGCCGACGACGTCGTGGCCGAGGTCGGCCATCGCGGCCGCGTGGACCGCCCCGAGGTAACCGCAGCCGACGACAGACAGTCTCACCAGGTCTCACTCCTTGCTCGGCCGGTGCGGCTCGTTCTGGTGGCCGGCACGGGCGCCGCTCGATGTCAGGGGACGGCGCCCGCGCCTCATTCGCCACCGGAGGGGATGGGCGGCGGGCCTACGCGGCGATTCCCGAAATGGTCGTCGCGTCGGCTGAAATTCTGTGCGTTACAACCGTGGTTCGGCAAGTCGCTTCACACGATTTCACCTGTGCCGGGCGGGAAACTCACCCTCTTCCCGTCGGGCCGCTCCGGGTCGCATGTGGACTCGTCACCCAGGTGAAAATGACACACTCAGGGTGTGAGCACTATCATGTTACCTGCTGACGTGAGGTGATTGGTGAGATGAAGAGACAGATGACTCCCGTGCGATCCTTCGCGAACTGGCCTTCCGCTGGGCGGTATCCGACGTGAGTCGGCTGCCAGCATCGCCTATGCGCTCCGCGGGGGCGCACCCAGGGGATAAGAGGGGTTCACGAGGTGTCAGGGGGAATTGATGGGCAATACGAAGGTGAATTCGAGCGTTCAGCGCATCACGATCCGACGGGTGACCGGCTCTCTTTCAATCACATCGAGCCGAAGGGATCCAGCATGACGATCACGAACACGTCCGACCCGTCGTCCGGGGCGGGGCAGGTCGACCGCGAGCCGCCGCGGCTGCCGCGGCTCTCGCGCTACACGATCGACCGTCCGGCCCTGGCCGGGCGGCTCGACCGCGCGCTGCGGGAGCAGGCCACGGTCGTGCGCGCCCCGGCCGGCTACGGGAAGACCTCGCTCGTCCGCAAGTGGCTCGAGAGCCCGGCCGACGGCAAGCGGGCCGCGGCCGGCTGGATCGACCTCGACCTCGTGACCGGGGAGGTCAGAGGCTTCTGGGACGCCGTCCGCACGGAGCTCGACCCGCACGACGCCGACGGCCGGTGGGACACCGACCCGGTGTCCGCCGCGCAGGAAGTCATCGCCGGGTACGCCGGCACCGTCGTGCTCGTCCTGGACGGCTTCACCCGCCGCTGGGACGCTCTGCTGTCCGCCGACCTCCTGCAGGTGCTGCGCCGGACGCCCGGCCTGCACCTCATGGTCCTGACCCGCGCGCTGACCTCCTTCGAGGCTCCCGCGATGGCGGCGGTCCTCGATCTCGTCGTCATCCAGGACGACGACCTGGCGTTCGACCGGCCCGAGCTCGACGACGTCGCCCGGGTGCTCGGGCTCGACGTCGAACGGCGCATTCTGGACCACGTGTTCCGGCAGAGCCGCGGCTGGCCGCTGGCGGCCCGCGCCATGGTCAGGATCTTCGACGACCCGCGCACCGCGCTCGCCGAGCCGGTCGCGGTTCGCGCGCTCGAGGACATCATGGCGACGGTCGTCGCCGAGCTGCTGGCCGGGGCCGCCGTCGGCGACGAGGGCCGACTCGGCCTCCAGCGTGCGGCCGTCGCTCCGTACCTCTCGCCGGACATCGTCGAGCGGATCGGCGCCGCCGCAGCAGACGGCGACGCCCTCGGCGCCGCGGAGACAGCGGGCCTCGGGGTGTGGACCTACGCGCGCGGACAAGGCCGCCTCGTCTACGAACTGCTCGACCCGGTGCGCGTGGTGCTGCGCGCGCAGCTCGACGCGGCGTCGCCCGGCGAAGGGGACAGGCTCGCCGCAGACCTCCTCGACGTGCTGGAGGCCAACGGCGACGCGGTCGCCGCGCTCCGCCAGGCGCTGCGCGCGGGCGACGTCGCCGCGGCAGAGACGATCATCGCGCGCAACTGGACCTCCGCCTTCACCGAGGACGCCGCGGACTACCTCGACGTGCTCGGCGGGGTGGAGCTCGGCGCGGTCCGCTCGTCGACGATCCTGCTGGCCGTGACCGGTCTGCTGCGTGAGATCGCCGCGGGCGACGCGACGGGCGCGCTGGACTACTATCACGCGGCCGCCGAGCCTCAGGCGCTGCGCGGCAGGAGGCTGGACCCGGTCCGGCAGTACTGGACCGACCTGGCCAGCATGATCGCCCTCCGCAAGGTGGGCCGGCTGGCGAACGCGGACGACTTCCTGGTGCCGCTGTCGACGCAGGACCCGGCCGTGACGGTCCCGCCGATCGCGTGGCTGGAGATGGGGGTGACCCAGCTGCGTCTCGGCCGGGAGCTCGAAGCCGTGACGTCCTTCGAGCGCGCCGCGCTGAGCGTCTCGGACGACCCCGACCTGTACGTGTTCGCGTCGGGAGCCGCTGCGCTCGCCCACGCCCTGCACGGCGAGCTGGACCGGGCGAAGGCCGTGGCCGACCGGCTCGACGCGCACCGGCACGGCGATCGGCCGCTCGCGCCGTGCGCGTCCGCGCCACTGGCCATCGCGCAGCAGCTCATCGCGACCGAGCTGCACGTGTCCGCCGACGCGCACGGGGCGGAGGCGCGAGAGGCGTCGTCCCTGCCACCTGTCGCCGCGGGCGACGTCGGCGAGCTGCACAGCTACTCCGCCTATGCGTCCGCCCTGCGCGCGCTGGCGGCCGGGGAACTGGACGAGGCGCAGCAGGTCATCGACGGCGAACTCCTCAGCAAGGGCGCGCACACTCCGAGCAACACCGAGAGCGCCCGCTTCGTGGCGCTGAGCTCCGACCTGCTCATGTCCCAGGGCAACCTGGTCGCCGCGCAGAAGCTGATCAAGGCCTTCCCCGACGGCACGAACGCGCTGCGTCCGGTCTCGGCGCGGCTGCTGCTGATGTTCCGGGAGTACCGGAGCGCGCAGCTGCTGGCGGAGACGGTGCTCGCGGAGAGCCCCGGCCCGCGGACGCGGGTGGAGATGCTGCTCGTCCAGGCGGAGGCGCTGCACCGGCTGAAGAGCGCGCGGGCCGCGACGATCCGGCTGAACGCGCGGCAGCTGGCGGAGGCCAACGGACTCCTCACGCCGTTCGTGCTCACGATCGAGGGCCAGGTCACTCCGCTTCCCGCGGCCTCCGCCACCGGCCCGGGAGACGTCGACGCGGCGCTGTCGCGGATCAAGCCGCTCTTCTCGGAGGCGGCGATGGCGGCCCAGCTCACGCAGCGGGAGCGGATCGTGCTCGACCGGCTCCAGTCGACCGCGAGCCTGGAGTACATCGCGCGCTCGCTCGTCGTCTCGATCAACACGGTCAAGACGCAGACGCGCAGCATCTACCGCAAGCTCGGCGCCAACTCGCGCGAGGAGGCGGTGCGGGTCGCCTACGACCTCGGCCTGCTGCGGCCGCGGCTGCCGATCTCGCGGAACCGCTACGAGGGGGACGACCGGATCGCCTAAGACGACGGAGGCGTCAGCGCGGCTGGCGCGCGGGGGCGGCGCTGACGATCTGGATCAGCGCGGCCCGCAGCGCGTCCGGGTCGTCGACGGCCGGGAAGACCTCGTCCTCCAGGCCGCGCACGGCCTCGAAGGCCGCGTGACCGCGCTCGGTGATCGACACGATGTGCCGGCGCCGGTCGGCGGGATCAGGGAGCCGGATCACCAGGCCCTCGCGCTCCAGCCGGTCGACCGTGCGGGACATGGTCTGCGCCTCCACCTGCGCGAAGCGGGCGAGGTCGGTCTGCGAGTCGAAGCCCAGCTCCAGGAAGTGCAGCACGATGAGGCCAGCGTGCGTCAGGCGTCGGGCCTCCAGTGCGTCGTACCAGGCGCGCTCGACGGCCCGGGAAGCGGCGCCGAGCAGGCGGCCGAGCGGCCACTTGTCCGGCTCGTGCTCGCCCTGCTCCTGGTTCGGGAGCGCGCGCGGTCCTGCCGGCCCGGACGTCGCCTCCCCCGCCATGGTCGCCTCAGTCGGTCCCGGCGTCGAACGCGGCGCCCTCGGAGGATGCGTCGATCTCCCGCGACAGCGCGTCGTCGGAGCCGCTCACGTCGAGCTCGAGGATCGAGCGGGCGCTGCCCTCCTCCAGCTCGCCGACGAGGTCGCCGGTCGGGCCGCCGATGAGGCCGGAGGCGGCGTACTGCTCGAGGCGCGAGCGCGAGTCGGCGATGTCGAGGTTGCGCATGGTGAGCTGGCCGATGCGGTCGGACGGACCGAACGCCGCGTTGCCGACGCGCTCCATGGAGAGCTTGTCGGGGTGGTAGCTGAGCGCCGGACCCGTCGTGTCGAGGATCGTGTAGTCGTCGCCGCGGCGCAGGCGCAGGGTCACCTCGCCGGTGATCGCCGAGCCGACCCAGCGCTGCAGGGACTCGCGCAGCATGAGCGACTGCGGGTCGAGCCAGCGGCCCTCGTACATGAGGCGGCCCAGGCGACGGCCCTCGTTGTGGTAGTTGGCGACGGTGTCCTCGTTGTGGATCGCGTTGAGCAGACGCTCGTAGGCGATGTGGAGGAGCGCCATGCCCGGCGCCTCGTAGATGCCGCGGCTCTTGGCCTCGATGATGCGGTTCTCGATCTGGTCGGACGCGCCGAGACCGTGCCGGCCGCCGATCGCGTTCGCCTCCAGCGCGAGCGCCACCGGGTCGGCGAACTCCACGCCGTTGAGCGCGACCGGCCGGCCCGCCTCGAAGCGGACCGAGACGGTCTCCGGGATGATCTCGACGTCCTCGCGCCAGGCGGCGACGCCCATGATCGGGTCGACGATGTCGAGCCCGGCGTCGAGCTCCTCCAGGCGCTTCGCCTCGTGCGTCGCGCCCCAGATGTTCGCGTCCGTCGAGTACGCCTTCTCGGTGGCGTCGCGGTACGGGAAGCCGCGCGCGACGAGCCACTCGCTCATCTCCTTGCGGCCGCCGAGCTCCTCCACGAACGCGGCGTCCAGCCACGGCTTGTAGATGCGCAGGCGCGGGTTGGCGATGAGGCCGTAGCGGTAGAACCGCTCGATGTCGTTGCCCTTGTAGGTGGAGCCGTCGCCCCAGATCTCGACGTCGTCGTCCATCATCGCGCGCACCAGCATGACGCCGGTGACCGCGCGGCCGAGCGGCGTGGTGTTGAAGTAGGTCTTGCCGCCGGAGCGGATGTGGAAGGCGCCGCACTGCAGCGCGATCAGGCCCTCCTCGACCAGCGCGCGCTTGGCGTCCACCAGGCGGGCGACCTCCGCGCCGTACTCCTTCGCACGGCCGGGGACCTCGTCGATGTTCGGCTCGTCGTACTGGCCGATGTCCGCGGTGTAGGTGCAGGGGACCGCACCCTTCTCGCGCATCCACGCCACCGCGCAGGAGGTGTCGAGACCCCCCGAGAACGCGATGCCGACTCGCTCACCGACGGGAAGACTGCTCAAGACCTTGGACACGCGTTCCAGCTTAGTGCGGGTGCGCGCGAGCGGAATCCTGGTCAGTGCGCCTCGCTCAGGCCCGGATGCACCCCCGCCCGGTACCCCGCCGCGGCCACCAGGCGGGTCAGGGTCGCCACGAGCGTCGCACGCTCCTCGGGGCCGAGGACGCCGAGCATCGTCTCCTCCAGCTCGTCCGCGATCAGCTCGCCGGTCGCGAGCACGTCGCGGGCCGCGGGGGTGAGGTGGATGGCGTAGGCGCGCCGGTCTCCGGGGTGACGGCGGCGCTCGACCAGGCCGCGGGACTCGAGGTCGTCGATCATGCCCACCATGGAGTTGCGGTGCAGCCCGAGCGCGGTGGCCAGCTCCTGCTGGGTCCGGCCCTCCTGGCGGGCGAGTTGCGCCAGCACGCCGAAGCGGTTCGGCGTGATCCCGAGCGGGGCGAGCGCAGCGGTGAAGCGCTGGGCGCTCTGGAGGCCGAGCTGCGAGAGGAGGAAGCTCGCGCGCGTCTCGAGGGCGGTGAACTCGGGGCGGTCGTCCGGGGCCGGCATCCCGATATCGTACCAATCAGTGATTGCACGGTGCTGTGATTATCACTTAGTATGCCGACATGAAGCTCACCATCTTCGGAGCGAGCGGCCGCACCGGCACGCAGCTCGTCCATCGCGCACTCGAACGCGGCGACGACGTCACGGCGGTGCTGCGCCGGCCGGCCGGGCTCGACCCGCGCGTCACGGTGCGCGTCGTCCCCGACTTCGCCGACACCGCCGCCCTGCGCGCGGCGATCGAGGACTCCGACGCCGTGCTCTCCGCGATCGGGCCGCGCTCGCGCAAGGATGCCCCGGTCGCAGCGCCGGCCACCCGCCGCATCCTGGCCGCCGGACCGCGGCGGATCGTCGTCATCAGCGCGGCGCCGGTCGCGCCGCCGCCCGCGGACGACAGTGTGATCAGCCGCCGCATCGCGCTCCCGATCGTCAGCAGCGTGCTGCGCCCGGTCTACGACGACCTGCGCGAGATGGAGGCGGCGCTCGCCGCATCCGACAGCGTCTGGACCGCGTTCCGGCCGCCGCTGCTCACCAACGGCAAGGCGACCGGACGCTACCGGACCAGGGTCGGCGGCAGCGTGCCGCGGAGCTTCAGCGTGTCCAGGGCCGACCTCGCCGACGCCATGCTCGCGAGCCTCGGCCGCCCGGAGACGGAGCGGCAGCCGGTCGGGGTCGCCGCCTGAGCGGGTGATCCCGGCGAACTAGCCGCGACCGTCCGCCAGCGGGGCCGGGCAGTCGCCTCCCGGCCCGGTCAGCAGCTCGAAATGCCAGCGCTCGTTCGCGTAGGTCTGGCAGAGGCCCCACTCCGAGCCGAACCGGCTGAGGAAGTCCATCGCGTCCGCGGTCTGGATGTCGACCGCCTTGCCGGAGACGTGAGCGGAGTCGGCGCCGCGCTTCACCCAGCGGGAGGCCTCCTGCTCGCTCCCGTATGTCCGCACGGCCTGCGCGAACAGGTACTCCTGGTAGCGCTCGGAGCGCCAGCCGTCCACGATCGTGATCGCCGTGCCGCGGTCGGAGGCCGCAGAGGCCGCCGACCGGAGCGCGTCCAGCAGGGCCGGGTCGAGCCGCCGCACCGCGGGGAGATCGCTGTCCAGCGTGAGGGACGAGCCCTCGGGGATGTAGCCGTCGTCGTCGGTGAGCTGCGCCGATCCGGTGACGGGAGGGGCGACCGCCGCCGAGGAGGTGCAGCCCGTGAGGGCCGCGAGCGCGGACAGGGCGAGCGCGATGTGCAGGACGGAGCGGCGGGGATGCATCGTCCCACCGTGCCAAGCGCCGACGGCCCCGGTCGTCCGCCCCGGGAGGTATCCGGGTCGGCCTCGCGGCGGATTCGCACACGTCCGGCTGCTTGCGAGCGACGCGCGGGACCGACAGAGTATGCGCATGGGGAAACGGGGTCGCCGGGCGGCGCAGCCAGCGGCCACCGCTGCGATCGTGCTCGCCGGGCTGTCGCTGGTGACGGGCTGCACAGTGACGGCGGCGCCGCATCCGCCGGCCCACAGCGCACGGGCGGTGAGCAGTCCGGCCGCGACGGCCGCGGCTACGGGCACGCCCTACGCGGACGAGTTCCTGTACCTCCCGCCCGCGGGGACGGTCATGGGGACGGGGACGCTCGCCGACGTCACCGGGCACGCCACCGGACACGTCACGGTCTCCGTCGCGGCCGACCTCCGCTTCCAGGTCGCGATCACCGGATTCGCCACGAGCTCCGCCCCTGGCCTGGTCGTCGCGCTGAGCGTCGACCGGTTCGGGCCGACGGCAGGAGCGCCGACCGTCCCCGCCGTCGACGATCCCGTTGGGACGACCGACGGCACCACCGGCGACCAGGTGCTGCCGTTCGACTCGGACGGCCGGCGCGACCGCGGCAACCTGTCGTACTTCAACAGCGTCGAGCTGGTGAGCGACGGCACGGTGATCGCCGCGGCCCCCATCGCGTGGACCATCCCGGACTTCTACCCGGGGCTCACCCTGAAGGACTCCGGACCGAAGCCCTACGCGCGCGGCACGGTCACCTCGTACGCCGGTCAGCCCGCGAGCTACACCGTGTGGGGGAACGACAACTCGCAGGCCGTCGCGACCCGCTTCGGGATCACCCAGGATCAGCTGTTCTATCTGAACCCGCAGCTGCGGCGCGGCGACACCGAGCTGCTGCGCGACACCCGGCTCAACCTGAGCATCGCCTACCGCTGAGCGCATTCGGCACGAGTGTCGACTCTGAGCGCGACAGAGTCGACATTCGTGCCGAATCGGTCGGGTCAGCCGAGGCGGGGCGTCCGCGGCGGTTCCGTGCGTCGGCGGCCGGTCGCCTCGAAGGCCGCGGCCAGCGCCAGCAGTGCCGCGTCGTCGTACGCGCGGCCCGCGAACGTGAGGCCGACCGGCATCCCGGTGTCGCTCATCGTGCCCATCGGGACCGTGACGGTCGGGATGCCCAGGTGCCGCGGCACCAGGTTGCCGTTCGCGACCCAGACGCCGTTGCGCCAGCCGAGGTCGGCGGAGGCCGGGTTCACGTCCATGTCGGCGGGGCCGACGTCGGCGACCGCCGGGAACACGACGGCGTCGACGCCGAGGCCGGCCATCCACTGCTCGAGGTCGACGCGGCGGGTCTCCTCCAGGCCGCGCAGACCGTCCTCCAGCTCGGGGATGCCCTCCAACGTCGTGCCGGGGTGCTCGCGCACCCAGTCCGGGTACTCGGCGATGTCGTCGTCGAACCCGGTGTAGCGGTCGGGCAGCGCGCCCTCCGGCTGCGGGAAGATCCGCGCGCCGTCGACGTCGGCCAGCGTGTTCAGCGCCGGGTCGCCGTTGGCGGCGAGGAAGTCGTCCCAGCCCCAGGCGGAGAGGTCGATGATCTCGCGGCGCAGGTACGCGGGCGAGACGAGGCCGCGGGTGGCGATGGTGGGCGCTCCCGGCCGGTCGCCCTCGTAGTTGGACACGACGGGGAAGTCGGTCTCGACCACCTCGGCGCCGGCGGCCTCCAGATCGCGGCGGGCGGCCTCCCACAGCGCGATGACCGATTCGCGGGTGCGGATGCGCTGCCCGGTCGGGCCGCCGATGCCGACCTGCTCGCCGGTGCCGGCCTCCTCGTCCGCGTTGATGTACATGCGCGGGACGGCCACGCGGCGGCCGGCGAGGCTCGCGCCGTCGGCCAGCGCGGGATACGAGGCAGGCCGCAACTCGGACGCGGGCGGGATCGGCACCCAGGGCTGCGCGCGCCAGAAGTCGCCGCGGGTCTCGGCGTCGTCGGCGACGATGACGTCCAGCACCTCCAGGAGGTCGGCCATCGTGCGGGTGTGCGGCACCACGACGTCCATCGTCGGGACGAGCGGCCAGTTGCCGCGCACCGAGATGACGCCGCGCGACGGCGTGTAGGCGCACAGCGCGTTGTTGGAGGCCGGGGCGCGGCCGGACGACCAGGTCTCCTCCCCAAGCCCGAACGCGGCGAAGCTCGCCGCGGTCGCGGTGCCGGAGCCGTTAGACGAGCCGGAGCCGAACGCGGCCGTCAGGAAGTCGCCGTTGTACGGGCTCTCGGCGCGGCCGTAGACGCCGCGCTGCATCCCGCCGTTGGCCATCGGCGGCATGTTGGTGAGGCCGAGCAGGATGGCCCCGCCGGCGCGCAGCCGCTCGATGGTGAAGGCGTCGCGCTGGGCGACCAGGTGCTCGAACGCGGGGGAGCCGGCCGCGGCGGTGAGGCCGCGGGCCAGGTAACTGTCCTTGGCGGTGTACGGGATGCCGTCCAGCGGGCCGAGCGTCTCGCCGCGGGCTCGGCGCTCGTCGGCGGCCTGGGCCTCGGCGCGGGCGTCGGGGTTGCGGACGACGAGCGCATTGAGCCGCGGGCCGGCGGTGTCGTAGGCGTCGATGCGGGCGAGGTAGGCGTCGACCAGCTCGGCGCTGGTGGTCTCGCCGGACTCCAGGGCCCGGCGGAGGTCGGCGATGCCGGCCTCCACGACGTCGAAGGCGGTCATCGGGCGACCGCCGGCTGCTGCTGCGTAATGCAGTGGATACCGCCGCCGCGGGCGAAGATCGGGCGCGAGTCCACCATGCTCACCCGGCGGCCCGGGTACGCGGCCTCCAGGATCTCGGTCGCCTCGGCGTCCGCGGCCTCCTCGCCGAAGCCGCAGGCGATCACGCCGTCGTTGACGACGAGGTGGTTCACGTAGCTCCAGTCCACGAAGCCCTCCTCGTCGCGGAGCGTCGCGGGGGCCGGGAGGTCGACGATGTCCCAGGCGCGGCCGGCCGCGTCGGTCGTGCCGGAGAGGAACGCGCGCAGCTCGCGCGACACCTCGAAGTCGGGGTGCTCCGGGTTGCGCTGCGTGTGCAGCAGCAGGCGGCCGGGCGACGGGATGGTGGCGACGATGTCGACGTGCCCGTTCGTGCCGAAGTCGTCGTAGTCGCGGTTGAGGCCGCGGGGGAGCCAGACGGCGTGCGTCGCGCCGATCGTGCGGGCGAGCTCGGCCTCCACCCGGGCCTTGTCCGCGTACTTGTTGCGGCGCGGGTCGAGCTGCACCGTCTCGGTGAGCAGCACGGTGCCGTCGCCGTCGACGTGGATGCCGCCGCCCTCGTTCACGAGCACGGAGCTGACCAGCTCGGCGCCGGTGCGCTCGGCGACGAAGCGGGCGATCTCGGCCGACTTCCGCCACTCCGACCACTCCGGGTCGCCCCAGCCGTTGAAGGTCCAGTCGACGGCGCCGAGCACGCCCGGGCGCTCGTCGTCGACCACGAAGGTCGGGCCGAAGTCGCGCATCCAGAACTCGTCGAGCGGCGCCTCCACCTGCTCGACGTGCGAGCCGAGCATGCGGGCGGCGCGCTCGCGTTCGGTCGGGTCCACCACCATCGTGACGGGCTCGAACTCGGCGACCGCGTGGGCGACGGCGGTCCAGGCGGCGTAGGCCTCCTCGGCGGAGGCGGCGTCGTCGCCGAGCGTGATGCCGGCACGTGGGAAAGCCATCCAGGTGCGCTCGTGCGGTGCGGTCTCGGCGGGCATGCGCCAGGTCATCGTGAACCTCCGGGCTCTATTGATCGGATGATCAATAGATACCTATACTGGACCCACGATGTCAAGAGCAGCCCGCAAACCGCCCGCCGAGCGCCGCGCCGAACTTGCCGCCTCCGCCCGCGCCCTCGCCCTCGACGAAGGCCTCGCCGCGGTGACGCTGCGGGCCGTCGCCGCCCGCGCCGGTGTGACACCCGCCCTGGTCGCGCACTACCACGAGTCGATGGACGGCCTGGTGGCCGAGACCTTCACGAGCATCGTCGGCGCGGAGATCGCCGAGTTGCGCGCCCTGCTCGCCGCGGCCCCGTCGCCCGCGGCCGGGCTCGCGACGCTGCTGCGCACCCTCCTCGACGGCACCCGCGACGACGTGACCGTGGTGTGGGTGGAGGCCTGGGCGCTCGGTCGCCGCAACTCCGTGCTCGGAGCCGCGGTGCGCGACCAGATGGACGCGTGGAGCGACGTCATCGAGGGCGTGATCGCCGACGGCGTGGCGGCGGGGTCGTTCCGCGTCGAGGACCCGCGCGCGGTGGCCTGGCAGCTGCTCGGGATGCTCGACGGGCTCAACGCGCAGGCGCTGGTCCGCTGGGGAGGCGCGGCCGACCGCGGCTCGCTGCTCGCGCACGCGGTGGAGGGGATGCTGGGGGTCGAGCGCGGGGTGCTGGTGGCGTAGAAGGCTACTCCACCCAGGCGGTCAACTCCGCCAGGAACTCCTCCGGCTTCTCGATGTGCGGCGAGTGCCCGCAGTCCTCGAAGACCACCTCCCTGGTCACGCCGCCCTCCGCCTGGTAGCTCTCCAGCACCGCGCGGATCTGCTTCAGCATCGGCTGCGGGGGCGCGACGTCCTCGCCGGGCCAGCCGGGGATGACGCCGGCCGCGCCGAGCTGGTTGAGGTCGAAGAAGGAGGCGTCGTTGACGATCGCGTCGAGCGCGCCGTGGATCCAGAGGATCGGGGGCTTGACCGGGAGGTCGACGATGTCGGTCGTGTCGAAGTAGGTCGGCGCCATGGTGTTGAGGACGCCGCGCGGGCCCGGCGCGAAGCCCGGCCAGTCGTCGGTCGTGGTCGCGTCGCCGGGATAGTTGTCGACGCCGGTCGCCGTGGTGAGCATGGACTGCACCCAGAGGTCCTCGTACTCGGTCGTGAAGCCCGGCGCGACGTACGCCGAGCGGTAGACGGCGCGCGGCGACGTGGGCGACTCCTCGCCGGTATCGCCCGCTGCCAGGCGTTCCACGAAGTCCGGGTTGGCTCCGCCCCCTCCGCTCCCCGAGGCGGACGCGTTGAGGAGGCTGCCGTCGAGCGCGGTGCCGCCGAAGCCGTACGGGGAGACGGTGGAGACCAGTGTGAGGCTGCTCACCAGGTCGGGGCGGTCGAGCAGGAGCTGCATGACCACGCCGCCGCCCATGCTCCAGCCGACCAGGTGCACCGGGCCGGTGCCGAGCTCGTCCAGTACGGCGGCGACGTCCTCCGAGAAGTCGCCGACCCCGCGGGTCGCGTCGACGGGCAGCGTCTCGCTCTCCCCGAAGCCGCGGAGGTCGATCGCAAGTGCGCGGGTGCCCTCCGGGAGCGACAGCATCAGCGGCTGCCAGAACAGCGACGACGACACGTTGCCGTGCACGAACACGATCGTCCGGGTGGCGTCGGCGGCGACGGTGGGGTCGGTCGTGCGCGCGAGGACGTTGGCGGTGTAGCGGGAGGTCGGGATGCTGCGGGCGACGATGCCCGGGAGCAGGGTTCCTGTCACTTACTTCTCCTTCGGGTGAGGGTGAGCGTGCGCTGCGGGGTCGGAGTGATAGTGCGGGTGAGCGGGGTACGCGCCGGGCAGGTGCGGGGTGAGCTGCCGCACGCCCGCCTCCGTCATCACGATCGTGTAGTGGTTCACGTCGTCCGCCTCGAAGGCCTCGAACCACGGCAGCCGGCCGCGCCACTCGGCGGGCTCCTCCGGCAGGTAGAGCGGGTCGGTGTTCAGGAGGCCGCGCGGCGCGCGGACGAAGGCGATCGGGAGGGTGAGCCCGGCGAGCGCCTCCGCGTAGCCGCTGCTGCCGTCCATCTCGGTCGCGTTGACGGACATGGCCGCCTCGGACACGCTCGACCGCAGTTCGGGCGGGGTGCCGACGAGGTCGTAGAGCGCGTACGCCTCGACCGCGTCGTTCCACCACGGGCCGAGCGCGGGGTGCCGATGCCAGAACGCGAGGTAGTCGTCGGCGCTCGCGAAGGTCATCCGCAGCCGGTCGCGGGCGGGGCCGAGATCGGCGGTGCGCAGCACGGGGAGACCGCCGTCGATCAGGACCAGCCGCTCGACCCGGTCGGGGTGCCGTTCGGCCATCCAGACCGCGACGAACGCGCCCATCGAGTGGCCCGCGACGACCGCGCGCTCGACGCCGAGCCCGTCGAGCATCCGGGCGACGTCGTCGGCGTGGCCGGCCATCGCGTACGGTCCGGGGAGGCCGCCGCTGCCGCCGCGTCCGCGCAGGTCGGGCGCGATCAGCCGCACGCCGGGCAGCGCCGCCGCGACCATGCCCCACGACACATGGTTGGCGGTGATCCCGTGGATGCCGACCAGCGGCATCCCACCCGCGTCGGCGTGCCACTGGCCGCCCGCGAGCTCGCCGCCGTCGACGGACACGCGGAACGGCGTCGCGGGCGTGAAAGCCGTCATTTCGCGCTCCAGCCGCCGTCGATCGTGTAGCTCGCGCCGGTCACCATGCGCGACCCCGCGCCGGCCAGCCAGAGGGCGAGCCCGGCAACCTCCTCCGGCTCGACCAGGCTCTTGATCGCCGGCTCGGTGAGCATGATCTTCTCCACCACCTCGTCCTCCGGGATGCCGTGCAGCCGCGCCTGGTCGGCGATCTGCTTCTCGACCAGCGGGGTGCGGACGTAGCTCGGCTCGATGCAGTTGCTCGTCACGCCGTGCTCTGCGCCCTCCAGCGCGGTCACCTTCGACAGGCCCTCCAGGCCGTGCTTGGCGGCGACGTACGCCGACTTGAACTCGGACGCGCGGAGGCCGTGGACGCTCGAGATGTTGATGACGCGCCCGAAGCCGCGCTCGTACATTCCGGGCAGCGCGGCGCGGATGAGGAGGAAGGGCGCCTCCAGCATGATCCGCAGGATGAGCGCGAAGCTCTCCGGTTCGAACTCGGGGATCGGGCGGACGTGCTGGATGCCGGCGTTGTTGACGAGGATGTCGGTGTCCAGGCGGAGGTCGCCGAGCGCGGCGGTGTCGGAGAGGTCGACCTCCCACGCCTCGCCGCCGAGACGGGCGGCGGTCGCGCGCGCGGCGTCGCCGTTCAGGTCGGCGATGGTGACGTGCGCGCCCGCCGCGGCGAACGCCTCCGCGCACGCCAGGCCGATGCCGCTGGCGCCGCCGGTGATGAGCGCCCTGCGCCCCGAGAGGTCCGCCATACCCGCTTCCTTCCCTAGGCGCGCCCCGCCCACACCGGCACCCTACCCGCGCCCCGCGGCCCCGCGGAAGGAGTCTCCGCCGAGGGGCACGTAGACGCCCCTATCCGCGCGTTTTAGGGGCGTTTAGGTGCCCTTCGGCGATGGGGGATGAGCGCTCAGGAAGCGATGAAGGAGGTGACGTCGGTGCCGTCGGACAGCACCGGCGAGATCATCCCGAAGACGTTTCCCTCGGGGTCGCGCAGGTAGGCGACACGGCCGATCGAGGGCATGTCGTCGGGAGGCAGCGCTTCGGTGCCGCCGAGGTCCAGGCCGCGCTGGTACAGCTCGTCCACGCTCCCGTCGATTCCGACCACGATGTTCGCGCCGGAGATGGGGGCGTCGAGGGCGGGCGCCTGTCCCATGCGCTGGGTGAGGCCGCCGTTGATGCCGTTGCCGGCGGCGCCCATCCCGATCGCCCCTTCGCCGGTGTCGATCGCCCAGTACGGCATCTCGCCGAACCGGGTGAAGGTCCAGCCGAGCAGGCCGGAGTAGTAGTCCATCAGCCGTTGCGGCTCGATGGCGTGGATTTCGAAGTGGACGACGAGATTCGACATGGCGGAGCCTCCCGGGCGGGAGCCTAGCGCTGGGAGCGGCGTGTCGGGAACGGAGGAGATGGGAGGGAATGCGCCCCGAAAACGCAGCGAACGGAGGAGATCCGGCTGCGGGGAGGGCGGATCTCCTCCGTTCGCGGAGGGGGGTGGGTTGTGGGAGGGAGGGGCGCGGCCGCCGGGAACCCGAACCCGGCGGCCGCGGAGGGGGCGGCTCAGACGGTCGGAGCAGGGGCGGGGGCGGCGACCGTGGCGCGCACCAGGCGGCCGTCGGCCGGGGTGACCGCGTGCTTCGGGCCGGTCAGCGCGATGCGGGTCTCCGTCTCGCGGGAGGCGCAGGACGGGCCGACCCACAGCTCCACGTCGCCCGGCTCCACGATGCGCACGCCGTCGAGGCCGGTGAACGCCAGTCGCGCGGTCGGAACCTGGAAGGAGACCTCGACCTCCTCGCCCGGCTCCAGCGTGACCCGTGCGTAGCCGAGCAGCTGCGCGACCGGGCGGGTGACGCTCGCGAACACGTCGCGGGCGTACAGCTGCACCAGGTCGGTGCCCGCGCGCTCGCCGCTGTTGCGGACGGTCACGCGCGCCGAGAACTCGCCGCCGGCGGCGACCGAGGCGTCGGCCTCCAGCGCGGTCCGCTCGAAGGTCGTGTAGCTCAGGCCGTGGCCGAACGGGAGGACCGGCGTGCTGTCGGCGCTCGTCACGTCCGACGGTCCGCCGAGCAGCGGGTGCAGGTATGAGAACGGCTGCGCGCCGGCCGACCGCGGCAGGGACACCGGGAGGTGGCCGCTGGGGGCCACGCGGCCGGAGAGCACGGCGGCGATGGCGCGGCCGCCCTCCTCGCCCGGGAAGAACGCCTGCAGCACGGCCGCCGGGGCGTCCGGGCCGGTGATCGCCCAGTCGATCGCGTACGGGCGGCCGGAGAGCACGATGACGACCGTCGGTGTGCCGGTGCGGACGACGGCCTCGACCAGCTCGCGCTGGACGCCCGGCAGTTCCAGGCTCTCGACGTCGTTGCCCTCGCCGACGGTGCCGCGGCCGAACAGGCCGGCGCGGTCGCCGACGACGACCACGGCCACGTCGGCGTCGGCGGCGGCGCTCACGGCGGTGACGATGCCGGAGCGGTCGTCGCCCTCCACGTCGCAGCCGCGGGCGTGGACGAGATCGGCCGCCGGGAACTCCTCGCGCAGCCCCTCCAGCACCGACGGCAGCTCGAACCCGAGCGGGACCTCCGGGTGGTGGGCGAGCACGTGGTTGGCGAACGAGTAGCAGCCCATCAGCGCCTCGGCGGCGTCGGAGTTGGGGCCGACCACCGCGATCCGGGCGGCGGCGCGGTCGCCCTCGAGCGGGAGGGCGCCGTCGTTGGTGAGCAGCACCAGCGACTCCTCGGCCAGGCGCAGCGCGAGCGCGCGGTGTTCCGGCGAGTCGAGGTCGACGGAGGCCGGCGGGGTGTCGAAGGTCTCGTCCAGCAGGCCGAGCTCCTCCTTCTGCGCGAGCAGGCGCAGCACGGCCCGGTCGACCAGCGCCTCGTCGGCGAGGCCGGCGCGGATGCGCTCGGCCAGCGGCGCGAGGAAGGCGTCGCCGGTCGGCAGCTCGACGTCGATGCCCGCCGCGAGGGCGAGCTCCGCCGCCTCGCCGCGGTCGGCCGCGACGCGGTGCATGGTGTGCAGGAACGCGACCGCGAAGTAGTCGGCGACGACGGTGCCGTCGAAGCCCCACTCGTCCCGGAGGACGCCGGTGAGGTAGGCGGGGTTCGCGGCGACGGGCACGCCGTCGATCTCCGCGTAGGAGTTCATGACCGAGCGGACGCCGCCGTCGCGGACCGCCATCTCGAACGGAGGCAGCAGAGTGTCGCGCACCTCCCGCGTCCCGGCGTGCACCGGGGCGTGGTTGCGCCCGGCCTGCGACGCCGAGTAGCCGACGAAGTGCTTGAGCGTGGCGTGCACGCCCGACGACTGGAGCCCGCGCACGTAGGCGGTCCCGATCGTGCCGACGACGTACGGGTCCTCGGCGATGCACTCGTCCACGCGGCCCCAGCGCGGGTCGCGGATGACGTCGAGCACCGGCGCGAGGCCCTGGTGGATGCCGAGCTCGCGCATCGAGGCGCCGATCGCGGCCCCCATCTCCTCCACGAGCTCCGGGTCGAAGGCCGCGCCCCAGGCGAGCGGCGTCGGGAAGGTCGCGGCCTTCCACGCCGCCAGGCCCGTCAGGCACTCCTCGTGCACGAGCGCGGGGATGCCGAGCCGGGTCTGCTCGCGCAGCCGGCGCTGCTCCGACCAGAGCCAGGAGGCGCGCTCCACGGGGTCGACGGGTCGCGTGCCGTACACGCGGGTGAGGTGGCCGATGCCCTGGGCGGTGGCGTCCTCGTAGCTCTGGCCGGTGGTCATCTCGCCGTCGAGCGGGGCGACGTTGTCCTCGCCCTTGTCGACCCAGTAGCCGACGATCTGCGCGAGCTTCTCGTCGAGGGTCATCCGGGCGTGCAGGTCGCGCACGCGTTCGGAGACGGTGGGGAGGTTGTCAGTGGTAGTCATGCTTCTTTCCTGCATACGGGTGGTACGGGAACGTGTCGGGAACGCCGCGGGAGCCGGGCTCAGCCCTTGACCGCACCGGTGAGACCGCCGACGATGCGGCGCTCGAACAGGCTGAAGAAGATCAGCGCGGGGATCATCGACAGCGACGTGAAGGCCAGCACCTTAGAGGTGTCGGTGGCGTACTGCGACGAGAACGCCTGCACGCCGAGCGGCAGGGTGAAGGTCGCCTGGTCGTTGAGGATGAACAGGGGCAGCAGGTAGCTGTTCCAGCTGGCGATGAAGGCCAGGATGCCGACCGTGATCACGCCGGGGAGCGAGAGGCGCAGTACCATCCGGAAGAAGAACCCGAGCCGGCTGCAGCCGTCGATGAAGGCGGCCTCCTGGATCTCGTCGGGGATCGCCCGCAGGAACGGCACCAGGATGATGATGGTCGTCGGCAGCGCGAACGCGATCTGCGGGATGATGACGCCGGCGAGCGAGTTCATCAGGCCGAGGTTGCGCACCACGATGTAGAGCGGCGTGATCGCGACGGTGATCGGGAACATCAGCCCGGCGGCGAACAGCGCGTAGAGGAACCCGCTGCCCCGGAAGGTGTACCGGGCGAGCACGTAGCTGGCCATCAGCCCGAGCGCGACCGCGCCGATCGTGGTGACGAGGGCGGTGATCGTCGAGTTGAGGACCTGGCTCCAGAAGACTCCGCCGGTGAACACGTCCACGTAGTTCGCCACGTTCCACGGGTTCGGGAAGCCGGCCGGATCGACCGTGATCTGCGAGTTCGTCCGGAAGCCGCCGATGATGATGTACGCGATCGGCACGATCATCAGGGCGATCACGATGAGCGCGATGAAGTAGACGGCGGGCGAGCCCCAGGGGAGGTTCTTGCGCTCGGCGCGGCGCGCGGCGCGGTTGGAGACGGTGAGGGTTGTCATCACGCCGTCCTTTCTTTCGCGGCCGCGTTCCTGCGGCCCTTCGTGCGCTCGGCCTTCTTCGCCGTGGTCACGGCGCCTGCGGTGTCGCGGCGGAGGACGAAGCGCTGGTAGATCAGCGCGACGATCAGGGAGATGAGGAAGATCACGACGGCGACGGCGTTGCCGTAGCCGTAGTTGCCGGCGTTGCGGCCGTTCGCGACCATGTAGGTCGCCATCGTGGAGGTGCCCGCGGTGGAGGCGACGTACTGGCCCCAGATGATGTAGACGAGATCGAACAGCTGGAGGGCGCCGATGATCGAGAGGAACGCCCAGATCCGCAGCGTCGGGCCGAGCAGCGGCAGGGTGATCCTGCGCTGGATCTGCCAGTACGACGCGCCGTCGAGCGCTGCCGCCTCGTAGAGCTCCTCGGGGATGCCCTGCAGGCCGGCGAGGAAGAGGATGACGGCGAAGCCGACGTACTTCCAGGTCAGGATGGCCATCAGGGTCCAGATGGCGATGTTCGGGTCGGACAGCCAGTCGTGCGCCAGGAAGCCGAGGCCGACGTTGTGCAGGAAGCCGTTGAGCGCGCCGTTGGTGGCGAGCATCAGGCTCCAGCCCGTGCCGACCACGACCTCCGAGATCACGTAGGGCACGAAGATCAGCACGCGGATGATCGACTGCCCCTTCATCCTGCGGTTGAGCAGGAGCGCGAGGAGGATGGCGATCGGGCCCTGGATGACGATGGACATCACCACGATGAAGGCGTTGTGGCCGAGCGCCGCCAGGAAGGCGGGGTCGGTGAGGATGACGGCGTAGTTCTGGAGTCCGACGAAGTCGGTGGGGGTGCCGTAGCCCGCCCAGCGGAAGAAGCCGTAGTAGGCGGCCATCACGACCGGGAAGATCACGAAGGCCAGGAAGACGATGACGGCGGGGCCGGCCAGGAGGAGGATCTCGGCGCCGAGGCCCCAGCCCGCGCCGCGGCGGCGGCGCGGCTGCGACGGGAGCGACGCGGTGGCGCCGCTCCCGTCGTGCTGCGCGAGATCCGCCGTCGACACGTGCTCGGTCGAGGTTGACTCGCGGGTGTTGCTCACTATCGGGCCTCTCAGCCCTTCTTCGCGGCGTCGTTCGCGGCCTGGATCAGGCCCTTGGCGTCGCTCTTGCCGGCGAGCATGTCGACCACGGCCACGTTCAGCGCGTTGCCGATGTTCTGGCCGAGGACCGTGTCCAGCCACTGCGAGACGTACGGCGCCTTGTTGTAGGCGGCGAGGACGTCCTTCAGGTAGGGCTCGGTGACCTCCTTCTGAGCGTCGGTGTTGACCGGCGGCGAGTTGAAGGCCTTGTAGTAGGCGATCTGCTGCGGGGTCGTCGCGATGAAGTTCAGGAAGTCGGCGCACTGCTTCGGAGCCTTGGCCGAGCAGGAGTAGCCGTCGACGCCGCCCATGATCGAGCCGGGCTCACCCTTGCCGGCGCTGGAGAGCTCCGGGAACGGGTAGAAGCCGAGGTCGGCGAGGGGCTTCTGGTCGGGAGTGAGGGAGGCGATCACGCCCGGGTCCCACGCGCCCATGAGCTCCATGGCGGCCTTGTGGTTGGCGACCAGACCGGCGGAGGAGCCGGCGCCCTGCTGGGCGGAGGTGGTCAGGAAGCCGTCGTTGAACGGCTTCTGGCCGGCGAAGTCCTCCAGGTCCTGAGCGGCCTTCAGCCAGCAGCCGTCCGAGAAGCTCTTCGAGTCGGCCGTCTTCTCCATCGTCGTGCCGGAGCACTCGCGGAGCGCGAACCAGTAGAACCAGTGCGCGGCGGGCCAGGCGTCCTTGGCGCCGAGGGCGATCGGGGCGACGCCCGTGGCCTTCAGCTTCTGGACGTCGGCGCTGAGGTCGTCGATGGTCTTGGGAGCTCCGGTGATCCCTGCCGCCTTGAAGAGGTCCTGGCTGTAGAAGAGGCCGCCAGGGAGGACCGAGAGCGGCATCGCGTAGACCTTGTTCTGGTAGGTCTCGGCCTTGAACGAGCCGGAGGAGATGACCTTCTTGGTGTCGGACGAGACCTTGTCGGTCAGGTCCATCAGCTGGCCGGCCTGGACCATGGCGGCCATCTTGCCGCCGCCGCGCTGCAGGAAGATGTCGGGGGCGTCACCCGAGTTGAGCGCGGTCTGCAGCTTGCCGTCGAGGTCCTCGTTCTGGATCGACTGCATCTTGATCGTGACGTTCGGGTTCGCCTTCTCGAAGGCTGCGATCGCGTCCTTCCAGTACTGCTGGCCGGGGCCGGTCGTCGAGTTCTGCCACAGCGACATGGTCACTTTGCTGTTGCTGGAGCTGTCGGAGGAGGTGCCGCTGCACGCGGTCAGCGCGAGCGAGCCCGCTGCCAGGACAGCTGCTCCGATGAGGAGCTTCTTGGCTTTCATGTGATTCCAACCTGTTCTCTTCGTTGAGCGGCATCCGCGGATTCGCGATGCCTGATGACGGAAGTCCGTGCCTGGGGCGTCCGGCCGGGCGAAGCCTCTCGCCTGGGGCCGGAGCTGGGACTCGTCGGGTCCGGGAGGCTGACCGGACCACGTCAGTGTCGCAAGGCCATCTGGGAGTGTCAAACGTTTTCGAAATCCTTTTCGAAATCCTTTTCCAAGCTGCTACGCTGCTCGGTCATGGGACGGCGTCCAACCATCAACGACGTGGCCGAGGCGGCCGGAGTGTCCGCTGCGACCGTGTCCAAGGCGGTCAACGGCCGCTACGGCGTCGCGTCGCACACCGCCGAGCGCGTGCTCCAGGTCGTGGAGGAGCTCGGCTACGAGTCGAGCCTCGTCGCGTCGAGCATGCGCTCGCGGCAGACCGGCGTGATCGGCGTGCTGGTGGCCGACTTCGAGCCGTTCAGCGCCGAGGTGCTGAAGGGCGTCGGCGCTGCGCTCGCGGAGTCCCGCTACGACCTCCTCGCCTACAGCGGCTCGCGCCAGCTCGCGCCGGAGGGCTGGGAGCGCCGCTCGCTCAGCCGGCTGAGCGGCACGCTGATCGACGGCGTGATCATGGTGACGCCGACGGTGGTCAACGTGAACGCGGACGTCCCGATCGTCGCGGTCGACCCGCACACCGGCCGCGCCGACCTCCCGACCGTGGAGTCGGACAGCTTCGGGGGAGCGCGCAGCGCCGTGGACTTCCTGATCGGGCTCGGCCACCGCCGGATCGGCTTCGTCGCCGGCCGGCCGGACCTGCGCTCGTCGGCCGCGCGCGACGCGGGCTACCGGAGGGCGCTGACGGAGGCCGGCATCCCGTTCGACCCGGCCATCGTCGGCGTCGGCAACTACGAGCAGGAGAGCGCGCGGGAGGCGGCCAGGCGGCTGCTCGCGGCGCCAGAGCGGCCCAGCGCGATCTTCGCCGCCAACGACCTGTCCGCGATCGTGGTCATCGAGGTGGCGCACGAGCTGGGGCTGGAGGTGCCGCGCGACCTGTCGGTGGTCGGCTTCGACGACATCCCGGAGGCGTCACGGTACTCGACGCCGCTGACGACGATCCGGCAGCCGATGGGGCGGCTGGGCGCGGCCGCGGCCGAGCTGGTTGTGGCGCTGATGGCGGGCGAGGAGCCCGACCCGACCCACATCCGCCTCCCCACGCGGCTCATCCGCCGCGCCAGCACCGCCCCGCCCGCGTAGCCCCTTCGCCGAAGGGCACGTAAACGCCCCTAAAACGCCGTTTTAGGGGCGTTTACGTGCCCCTCGACGGAGTGGGTTGTGGATAACTGTGGCAGGGCTTGTCCCGTCTGGCAGGGTGGCGGGCATGCCACGACAGCGCGCTCCCCTTCCCGTGGCCCTCCGGGGCGACACATTCACCGTCGCTCAGGCGACCGGACACGGCGTGAGTAGGAAGCGCCTGCGGGGACCAGACCTGCTCACTCCGGTCCGTGGAACGCGTCTGACGCCGGAAACGGACGGCCTCCTCGCGCGCTGCCGGGCATACGCCTTGCATCGCAAGCTCGACTTCGCGTTCAGTCACACGACGGCGGCGACGCTCTACGGGCTGCCCCTGCCGCGAGTGGATGAGCGCATCCACGTCACCGTGCGCGCTCCTGGTCGCGCGCCGGCGGTCCGTGGCTTCGTCGGGCACAAGCTCACGCAGTGGGAGACCTGGATGATCGGCGAGCTCCCCGTGACCACTCCTGAACAGACCTGGCTCGACCTCGCACAACTGCTCCACCGCGATGCGCTGGTCGTCGCGGGCGACTTCCTCGTCGGCGGCGATTCGCCGCTCGCCGACCGCATCTCACTCGCCCGGGCCATCGCGGCAGCACCAGGGCGGCGAGGAGTCGGTCGCGCCAAGGAAGCGCTCGAGTCGATCCGCATCGGCTCCGAGTCTCCCGGCGAGTCGCGGCTTCGGCTCGTGCTGGCCGATGCCGGTCTCCCCGCGCCCGTGCTGAACCACGAGTTGCGGGATCGGTCCGGTGTGTTCGTCGCTCGCATCGACTTGGCGTATCCGCATTCGCGCATCGCCGTGGAGTACGAGGGCGACATCCACCGCGTCGACCGGCAGACCTGGCAGAAGGACATCCGGCGCCGCGAGCGCGTGGAGGACCTCGGCTGGCGGATGATCCGCGTGACCGCCAACGACCTCCACAGTCCTGCTGTACTGATCCAGCGCGTCCGCAGATTGATCGAGGGGCACCTAAACGCCCCTAAAACGCGGTTTTTGGGGCGTCTAGGTGCCCCTCGACGTCAGTAGTGGAGGGCGATGCGGGTGCGGATCTCGTCTAGGGTGCCCATGATCGCTACGGTCTGGGCGAGCGGCATTCGGGGGTCCTCGCCGCCGACGGCGATCAGGCGCTCCATGGCCTCCGCCTGGTACTGCATCCCGCGGCCGGTGACGGTCGCCTCGAAGCGCTCGAGCTCGCGGTCCTCCGGGTCGAGCACCCGCAGCACGGTCGGCGAGAAGAAGAACGGGGCCAGCTCGATCCGGGCCTCGGTGCCGACCACGACGGCGCCGTTGCTGCCGCGCCCGTCGAGCCCGCAAGTCAGCACCGACTGGGCTCCTCCCGCGTGGCCCAGCAGGATCGACGTCTGCCGGTCGACTCCGGTCGCCGTCGGCGTGGAGAGGGCCTGGACGGCGGTCGGCTCGCCGAGCACGTCCCACGCGAACGAGACAGGGTAGACGCCCATGTCGAGGAGGGCTCCACCGCCGAGCGCCGGGTTCAGCAGCCTCCCGGCCGGGTCCGCGCTCGCGCGCTGGGCGTGGTGCGCGATGACGGTGCGGACCTCCCCGATCGTGCCGTCCGCGATGATCTCGTGCAGGCGGCGCATGTGCGGGAGCCAGCGCGTCCACATCGCCTCCAGGGCGACCAGGCCGGTGGCGCGCGCGGCGGCCGCGATGCTCTCGGCCTCCGCGCCGTTCATGGTGAAGGGCTTCTCGACTAGGACGTGCTTGCCCGCGGCCAGCGCCAGCAGGGCGTTCGGCGCGTGCTGCGGGTGCGGAGTCGCGATGTAGACGACGTCCACCTCGGGGTCCGCGACGAGGGCCTCGTAGCTGCCGTGCGAGCGCGGGATGCCGTGGGCGGCGGCGAACCGCGCGGCCGAGTCGTCGGCCCGCGAGCCGACGGCGGTGACGGTGTGCCCGTGCAGTTGCAGGTCGGCGGTCATCGCGCCCGCGATCCAGCCGGTGCCGAGGATGCCCCATCGTGTCATGCGGCCAGCCTAGGCCGTGCGCTCAGAGATCGGCCGGGGCGCCCGGCTCAGTGGGTGGGCCTGGCTCAGTGGGTGCGCCCAGTTCAGTGGGTGCGCCCAGCCCGGAGGCCGCGGCGCGCATGGCCGCCTCCGCGCTCGCGACGGTGATCAGGCTGTTGCCCGCGACGATGTGGAGGCCGTAGGCGTCCTCCAGAGCGACCAGGTTCATCGCCAGGGTCTCGACCGGGAGCGCCGGCGCGAAGACGCCCGCCGCGGCCCCGCGCTCCAGGATGCCGGTGTAGGTCGCGAGCTGCCGGAGGTACATCCGCTCGACCAGCTCGTCGTGCAGCGTGGAGGTCCCCGCCAACACGTCGAACTCGTAGAGCAGCCGCATCAGCGCGTCGTCCGGGCCGCTCGGCAGACCTTCCCGGATGGCGGCGGCGAGCTGGAGCTGCGGTTCGGGGATGCCGGCGACCACCGCATCCCGGTGGTCGCAGAACCGTTCGAGGCCGGCGCGATGGGCTTCGACGAGGAGCTGATCGAGGTCCTCGTAGTAGTAGAGGATCGCGCCCCGGGTGAGCCCGGCCTTGGCCGCGACATCGGCCAGCGAGAGCGAGCGGAGGCCGCGCTCGCCGACCGCGCTGAGCGCCGCCTCGATGAGGTCGGCGCGGCGCTCATCCTGCTTCTTCGGCCGGGCCATGAGTCGACCCTACCGGCGGGCGACGGCCGGGCTCGCTTGACACCTCTCGCGGAGGCGTGGCACACTCGTGGAATTCTTTGACGCAAGTGTCAAAGAATTCTCTTCACCGTCGATGGGAACACCATGACCGCACCACGCACCGCCGACCTCCTGCTCACCGGAGCCCGGGTCAGGACCTTCGACGACGCGCAGCCGTGGGCCGAAGCGGTCGGGGTCACCGGCGGCCGGATCAGTTACGTCGGGCCAGCAGCCGAGGCTCCGGCCGCCCGCGAGACGCGCGACCTCGGCGGCGCGCTCGTCACCCCCGGCATCATCGACAGCCACAACCACCTCCTGCTCGGCTTCGACCCCGACGCGGTGAGCCTGGAGGGCGCAGAGACCCTGGAGGAGGTCCGCCGCCGCATCCGCGACCTCGCCGACCGCCGCCCCGAGCTCGACTGGATCTGCGCGGAGAACGCCGTCTACTCGATCGTCCCCGGTCGCCGCCCGAACGCCGCCGACCTCGCCGGGCTGACGGAGCGCCCGGTGTTCGTCACCACGTACGACCAGCACTCGGTCTGGCTCAACGACGCGGCGCTGCGGTCGCTCGGCATCGCGCACGGCGGCGACATCCCGTGGGGCCGCCCGGAGCGCGACGAGGACGGCCGGCCGACGGGCTGGGTCACCGACTTCTACACCAGCGCGATGACCACCGCGGGCCTCGCGGGCCTGCAGCGCGACATCCCGCTCTACTCGCCCGAGCGCCGCTACCGCCGCCTGCTCGGCAGCCTCGCCCTGGCGACCGCGTCCGGGATCACCACGGTGGTGGAGCCGCAGGTGCCGCTCGCGGAGATCGGCCTCCTCGACCGGGCGCGCGAGCGCGGGCTGCTGAGCTCGCGGGTGATCGCCGCGCTGTTCCACCCGATCGACGCGGACGCGGCCTTCCGGCGCGAGCTGCGGGAGGCCGTCGACGGCGCCCCCGCGGACGACCGGCTGCGCTTCGGCCCGGTCAAGCTCTACGCGGACGACGTGATCGAGCCGCACACGGCGTGGATGCTCGACGACTACGCGAACCGTCCCGGCCACCGCGGGCACCCGTCCGCTCCGGTCGGGGAGCTGACCCGCATCGTCGCCGAGCTCGACCGGCTCGGCTTCCAGACCCACACCCACGCGACCGGGGACGGCGGCATCCGCCTGGCCCTCGACGCGATCGAGGCCGCCGCCCGGACGAACGGGACCCGCGACCGCCGGCACGGGATCGTCCACGTGGAGTGCCTGCACCCGGACGACCTCCCGCGCTTCGCCGCGCACGGCATCACGGCCGCGATGCAGCCACGGCACTGCTCGCCCGACCTGGTCGCGGGCACCTGGATGGAGAACGTCGGCGAGCAGCGCTGGGACCGTGCCTGGCGCCTCCGCTCGCTGATGGAGTCGGGCGCGCACGTCGCGCTGTCCAGCGACTGGCAGGTCGGCGAGATGGACCCGCTCGTCGGCTTCTACTCGGCGCTCACCCGCGCCGGCCTCGACGGCCGCGACGCCTGGACGCCCGCCGAGCGGATCGGCCTGGACGACGCGATCCGCGGCTACACGCGCGAGGGGGCGTGGGCGTGGCACGCGGAGGACGACCGGGGGGTGCTGCGGGTCGGCGCGGCGGCCGATGTCGTCGCCTGGTCGGACGACCTGTACGAGCACGAGGGCGACCCGGCCGCGCTGCTGGAGCAGCGGGCGGCACTGACCGTCGTCGGCGGCGAGATCGTCCACGACGCCGACCGGGACGCGCCCGCTCCCGAGCAGTTCGGGGCGCTCGCGCACTGCTCGGCGGCGGGGCACTAGGGAGGCCGCCCGCCTCACCCGCTCCGCGCACCACGCGGCAGGCGTCGCACCCGCGACCTCCCACCCCTCTCCGTTCCTTCCCACCGTCGCGAAAGGATCCACCCGATGTCCCAGCTCGACCCCGCCATCTCCCCCGCCCGCACCGCCGAGACGCCCGACGACCTGGAGGCCGCCGGCCTGCGCCGCAGCCTCACCCTCCGACACATCGTGTTCCTGGGCCTCGCCTACATGGCGCCGCTCGCTGTCTTCGACACCTTCGGGATCGTCGCCGACATCACGCACGGCCACGTCCCGCTCTCGTACCTGCTGGTGCTCGTCGCCGTCCTCATCACGGCGCTCAGCTACGCCAAGATGGTGCGCTTCTACCCGCGCGCCGGCTCCGCCTACACGTACACCCGCGAGGCGATCAACCCGCACCTCGGCTTCCTGGTCGGCTGGGCGGCGACGCTCGACTACCTGCTGCTGCCGATGATCAACGCGCTGCTGTCGGCGATCTACATGACGGCGGCGTTCCCGGAGGTGCCGTCGTGGGTGTGGATCCTGTCCACCATCGTGGTCTGCACCGCGCTCAACCTGATCGGCGTGCGGATCGCGGCCAAGGTCAATGTGATCCTGGTCGTCATCCAGGTGGTCGTCGCGGTCGCGTTCGTCGGGCTCACGATCAAGAACATCGTGGAGGGCGCGAACGGCGCGCACTTCTCGATGACGCCGTTCCTGTCGCCGGGGATCGACGCGGGCGCGATCGCGTCGGGCGCGGCGATCCTGGCGCTGTCGTTCCTCGGCTTCGACGCGGTGAGCACGCTCGCCGAGGAGGCCGAGCACCCGCGCCGGGACATCCCGCGCGCGATCCTCATCATCGTCGGCGTCGCCGGGCTGTTCTTCGTGAGCGTCACGTACGTCATGCAGGTGCTGTTCCCGGATGTGTCCACCGTCGGCAATATCGTCGGGGCGTCCCCGGAGATCGCGAAGTACATCGGCGGGGCGGCGTTCCAGGCGCTCTTCATCGGCGGCTACATGGTGGCCGTGCTCGGCTGCGGGATCACGCAGCAGATGAGCGCGGCGCGCCTTCTGTTCGCGATGGGCCGGGACGGCGCGCTGCCGAAGCGGTTCTTCGGCCGGCTCAACAAGGCGGGCGTCCCGGCCGGGAACGTGCTGCTGATCGCGGCGCTCGCGTGCTCGGCCGTCTTCCTCGACCTCAGCCGCGCGGCCTCCCTGATCAACTTCGGCGCGTTCGTGGCGTTCATCTTCGTCAACCTGTCGGTGATCTTCACCTACATCCGGTTCGTCAAGGAGCGCGGCTGGCGACCGGCCCTCGGCTTCGTGGTGCTGCCGGCGCTCGGGGTCGCGGTCAACGTGGCGCTGTGGTTCAGCCTGGAGCCGAGCGCGATGATCGTCGGCGCCGTGTGGGTGGCGATCGGCCTCGGCTATCTGCTGTGGCGGACGCGGCTGTTCCGGGTGGCGCCGCCGGCGTTGAGCGGACCGGTGGAGGAGCGCTGACCGGCGTCACGCCCCGAGCGGAGGGCGGGGCGTGACGCCTCCCGTCAGAGCTCGGCCGGGGCGGACTCCACTGCGGTCCGCCGCCGTCGCCGGGGCAGCGCCGCGATGAGGAGGCCGGCCAGCGCCAGCCCCGCGCTCAGGTACAGCCCCGGTCGGTAGTGCGCGAGCTGCTCCGCCAGGCCGGCCGGGTCGTGCGACCCGGCTCCCGCGGACGGGCCTCCCGCGATCAGCGCGGTCGTCACCGCCAGTGCGAGGGCGCCGCCGACCTGGGCGCTGGTCTGCACCAGTCCGGCCGCGAGGCCCTGCTCGTCGTCGTGGACGCCCGTCGTCGCCTGCACCTGGATGGACGGGAAGCCGACGCCGAAGCCGACGCCGAGCAGCACGACCGGAGGCAGCACGTCGAGCCAGTAGACCGGGGCGGTGCCGAGCCGGAGGAACAGCAGGTAGCCCGCGGAGAGCGAGCCGAGCCCGACCACGATCAGCGTGGTCGGCCCGAAGCGGTCGATCAGGCGGTCCGTGAACGGGGCGCTCGCGACCACGACCAGTCCGGTCGGCAGCAGTGCGAGCGCCATGGCGAGCGGCGACCAGCCGAGGACGTCCTGCAGGTAGAGCGTGAGCACGAACTGGAACGACACGTACGAGCCGAACAGCGTGATCGCGGTGAGGTTCGCGCGCAGCACCGACGCGACCCGGAAGATCCCGAACCGGATCAGCGGATGCCGCACCCGCAACTCCAGGACCACGAACGCGGCGAGCAGCACACCGGCGACCACGAAGCCGAGGACCGTCGGCAGCGAGCCCCAGCCGGCGCCGGGCGCGGAGACCACGGTGTAGACGAGCAGCAGCATCCCGGCCGCCAGCAGGATCGCGCCGACGACGTCGTGGCCGGCGCCGCGCTCGCGGGCGTCCTTCGGCACGAACAGGAACCCGAGCACCAGCGCGAGCACGGCGAGCGGGACGGAGAAGAGGAACGTCCAGCGCCAGCTCAGCGACGTCATCAGGCCGCTCATGATGAGGCCGAGCGAGAAGCCGCTCGCGGCGAAGGTCGTGAAGATCGAGATGGCCTTGTTGCGCTCCGGCCCCTCCTCGAAGTTGGTCGTGATCAGCGAGAACGCCGCCGGGGCGGTGAACGCGGCTGCGACGCCCTTGACGAACCGGCTGGCGATCAGGAGGCCGGCGTCCATCGAGAGCCCGCCGGCGAGGGAGGCGACGGTGAAGACGCTGAGCGCGACCAGGAGCACGGTGCGCCGCCCGAGCAGGTCGGCCAGGCGTCCGCCGAGCAGCAGGAGGCTGCCGTAGCCGAGCACGTAGCCCGACACGATCCACTGCAGGGCGCCGGGCTGGAGGCCGAGCTCCTTGCCGATCGAGGGGAGTGCGACGCCGACCATCGAGACGTCGAGGCCGTCGAGGGCGATGACGATGCAGGTGGCGAAGAGCAGCAGCCAGCGGGCGCGGCTCCAGCGGACGGCCGGGGCGGAGCCGGCCGGGGACGGGTTCGGTGACGGCCGGACGGCGGGGCGGGAGGCGGTGTCGGAGTTCAGCACGAGCCAAAGTCTATGACACGGAATAGATTGTGTCAGCAAAGTATGCACATTCATGTAGTTCGCAAGGAAGCGAGCGTATCATTGCACCCGTGAACGAACCGGTCGACGTCTCGGCCCGCTGGCGCGAGCTGCAGGGCCTCTACCTCAGCACCGCCGCCGAGCTCGAGCGCACCCTCCAGCAGACCCACCAGCTCGGCCTCAGCGAGTACGAAGTGCTCGACCTGGTCGCCGGCTACGCGAACGAGTCGTGCACCATGCGCAACCTCGTGGACCTCACCCCGATGACCCAGAGCGCACTCTCCCGCGTCGTCGAGCGCCTCGTGAAGGCGGGCCTCGTGGAGCGGAGCACCTGCGACTACGACCGGCGCGCGCTGTTCGTCGGCATCACCGCCGACGGCGCGCGCGTGCACGACGACGCCAAGCGCGAGTACGACGGGCTGCTGGAGAAGGCGTTCGCGGGGGCGGGCACCGCCTGAGGACAAGGGCGGAGTCCAGCCGAACCTCGCCCATCGCCGCTGCTTGCGCCCACTCCTGGCGGGCCGCCCATCGGGCGACCTAGCATGGACCCCATGCGCGCGATCGTCCAGGACGAGTTCGGCGACCCGGCACGGGTCCTGAAGGTGGAGGAGCGGCCGCTCCCCGAACCGGGGGCGGGGCAGGTGCGCGTCCGCACCGTCCTCTCGCCCATCCACAACCACGACCTGTGGACCATCCGCGGCACGTACGGCTTCAAGCCGGCGCTGCCGGCGGGTGCTGGCACCGAGGCTGTGGGCGTCGTGGACGCGGTCGGCGACGGGGTCACGGCGCTCAGCGTCGGGCAGCGCGTGGTCACGGGCGGGACCTTCGGGGTCTGGGCCGAGGCGTTCGTCGCGCCGGCCGGGGCGCTCATCCCGGTGCCGGACGGGCTCTCCGACGAGGTGGCCGCCCAGCTGGTCGCGATGCCGTTCAGCGCTCTGAGCCTGCTCGACTCGCTCGACGTGAAACCGGGGGAGGTCATCCTCCAGAACGCGGCGAACGGCGCGGTCGGGCGGCTGCTCGCCCAGTTCGCGGCGACCCGCGACGAGAAGGTCATCGGGATCGTCCGGCGCCAGCACGACGCCGACGCGCTCGCAGCACAGGGCATCCCGAACCTGGTCGCGACCGCCGGCGACGACTGGCGCGAGCGCGTGCGCGACCTCGCGGACGGCGCGCCCATCGCGGTCGCGGTCGACTCGGTCGGCGGCGACGCGAGCGGCGACCTCACGGGTCTCCTGTCCGACGGCGGCACGCTGGTGTCGTTCGGCTCGACCGGCGGCGAGCCCATGCGGATTCCGTCCGGCGATGTCATCTTCCGGCAGATCGCGGTCACGGGCTTCTGGGGCAGCAAGGTGAGCGCCTCGATGGAGCCGGGGAAGCGCGCCGAGCTGTTCGGCGAACTCATCCGCGCCGCGGCGACGGGTGCGATCACGCTGCCGGTGGAGGCCGTGTTCGGGTTCGACCAGGTCCGGGAGGCGGTGGAGGTCGCCACCCGCTCCGGCCGCTCCGGCAAGGTGCTGCTGCGCCCCTAGCCCGCCTGCGCCGCGCTCGGAGCGCGCCGACACGCCGCTCCCGTGTCGCCCGGATTGGGGGACAGATTCGTGTCCTCCAAACGACCCACAGAACGTTCTTTCTGGCTATGCTCGCCCTGACGCACCGAAGCGTCGCAGTTCCACCGCCTTTTGCCCCGACCCGAACCAAGCGGAAGGACGTCATTGTGAACCCCTCGAACGGCACCACCGTCGATCCCGAGAAGGCCGCCGAGCGCGCGCACGTGCTCCTCGAGCACGAGATCACCGCCCGCCTCGACGCCGTCCGCGAGCTCGCCAAGCGGCTCAACGACCTCGACAGCGCCATCGCCGACTACGTCTCCGCCTGGCAGGTCGCTCAGCGCGCCGGCTGGACGGACGGCACCCTCTCCGACATCGGCCTGCGCGCACCGGAGTCGCTGCCGGCCCCGAGCGGTCGCCGCTCCGCCGACACCGAGACCGCCTCCGCGCCCGTCGCCCCGGCGACCCCCTCGTCCCCGGCACTCGCCCCCGTCGTCGCCCTGACTCCGCCGCCCGCTCCTGCGCCGGCGCCCGTCGTCTCCGCCCCGGCCTTCGGCCCGGCGCCGACGCTCGGCTCGGTGTCGTCGTTCCCGTCGACCTCGAGCTCCCCGACCGTCGTCACGACGCCCACGCACTGACCTAGCAATCGCCCGCGGACGCCGCGCGCCCGCCGCCTCGCAAGCAGCACCACCCCACCCGAGACAGTCACGTCTACCCGAAGGACACGTCTGTGAACCACCACACCTCCTACGACCGCGCCCACGACGACGCGCAGCGGCTCGCCCGCCGCCACGAGCGCGACCTGCACTGGGCCAAGGAACGCCGCCGCCAGCAGGAGCGCGAGATCGTCGCGGCCTCCGCGCTGCTCGCCTCGAGCCGCTGGTCGCTCGCGCGCCGGACCGTCCTGGTCTCCGTCGCACTCCTGGCGGCGATCGCGGCCGCGACGGGCTTCGCGGCGTCGGCGCACCTCCCGGCCGGCTGGCTGCTGCTCGCCGACGCGGTGGCGGTCGCGCTCGCGGTGACCGTGGTGATCGGCGCGACCGTCTCGCTGGTCGGCGTCCGCTCCCGCCGGGCGGCGGCCCGCGAGCTGGTGGCGTCGCACGAGGCGCGGCTGTCGCACACGCAGTACCACATCCACGAGAGCGTCCACACGTTCATCGACGCGCACGTGGAGGTCGTGAACACGCGCCCAGCGCGCGTGGCCTGACGCGCTCCGCCTGAGAGACGCGCAACGTTTCCGGGTGCTCTCTTAGAGGTTGCTGAGCCGAAAAGTGCTTGACTGAGGAGTCCGCCCGACAAAGGAGACCCCTCTCGTGAAGCCCGCCCAGCTCCGCATCCCCCGACACTGGATCGTCTGGACCGTGGTCCTGTTCGTCCTGACCTTCGCGCTCGGCTTCGCCGCCAAGTGGATCGTCGCGCTGCGCTTCGACTCGCTCGACGCCGCGGTCAACAAGGTGAACTCGCCGCTGCTCGACAAGGTCGCGCTGCTGCTGGACCAGCTCGACAGGCCGACGATCGTCGCGGTCATCCTCGTGATCACCTTCGTGATCCTGCTGTTCGTGAAGGGCTGGCGGCTCGCCCTCGGCGCCGTCGTGGTGACCGGGCTCGGCTGGCTCACCACTCTGGCCGTGAAGGCCGTCGTCGCCCAGCCACGCCCCACGACCGCAGGGCTGACCCACCTCCTGCACGTGAACCCCGCGACGCTCAGCTACCCGAGCGGCCACGTGGTGTTCGCCACCGCCCTGGTGACGGCGCTGGCGATGGTGTGCCGCGGAACGCTCGCCCGCACGATCGTCATCGTGGTGGGCGCCGTCTTCGTCGCCGTCGTCATGTGGTCGCGGCTCTACGTCGGGGTCCACTACGGGACGGACGTGGTCGGCGGCGTGCTCAACGGCGTCGCGGGCGTGCTGCTGTTCGCCGGGCTGTGGAACCTCGTCGCCGCGCGGGTGTTCCCCGCCGGCGGCCGCCGCGTCGCCGCGTAACGCGCCTCAGAGGTGGAGGGCGCCGGACGCGGAGAGGACCCCCGAGCCGGTCAGCGCGACCCGTTCTCCGTCGACCGTGACGGTCAGAAGGCTCGGCCGGCCCAGGGCCCGCCCCTGGCGGATCCGCACCGGATCCCCCGCCGGAGCCGACCCGTCGCGGACGAGCAGGGCCGCCAGCGGTCCCGCCGCCGTGCCGGTAGCCGGGTCCTCGGCGATCCCGACCGTCGGGTTGAAGAACCGGGCGTCGGCGTCCTCGCCGTCGCTCCCGACCGCGTACAGATAGCAGCCCTCGCCGCCCGCCTCCGCCAGAAGCGCCTTCAGCGCGGCCGCGTCCGGGGCGGCCGCGTCGACCGCCGCCGAGCCGGACGCCCGCACGAGAAGGTGGGCGGCGCCGGTGGAGCCGACCTCCGGACGAGGGCTCGGGGCGAGCCCCTCCGGGTCGAGGCCGAGGGCGCGCGCCAGGCGTTCGCAGCCGACGTCCGCCGGCGAGAAGACCGGGGCGGACTGCTCCATCGTCACCACGGGCCTGCCGTCGGCGAGACGCGAGACCGTCACCGGCAGGAGGTCCCCGCCGAGCTGCTGCACGAACCGGTCGCGCGCCGGATCGAGCCGTCCGGAGCCGGCCAGCCAGATCCAGGCGCCCATCGCGTTGTGGCCGGCGCCGCCGACCTCCACGCCCGCCGGGGTGAACGACCGGAGACGCACGTCGGCCCCGGCGGCGGTCGGGCGGCACAAGAATGTCGTCTCGGACTGATTGAACTCGCGCGCGATCGCGCGCAGTTGCGCCTCGGTAAGCGCGTCCGCGTCGGGAACCAGCGCGAGCGGGTTGCCGGTGAGCGGCTCGTCGGCGAACACGTCGACCCAGAGGAACGGCAGGTCCATGCGCTCATCCTGTCGCAGCCGGGCGCCAGGCGGGGCAGGTTACGGCGCATTTCGGGCGTGCGTCCGGCGCTCCCCGCCGGGCGATAGCGTTCTGCGCAACGCAACCCGTCCCGAGACCTCCCGAGGTGCACCATGCCCAGCGACACCGTCGTCAGCCCCGCCAGCGCCGTCGCGCCCGCTCGCGTCATCGCGACCGACGCGGAGGCGCGCGCCGCCGCCCGCGCGTTCGCAGAGACCGTGCGCCCGCACGCCGCGCAGATCGACGCCGACCGGCGCATCCCGATTGAGATCGTCGACGCGTTCAGCGCGACCGGGCTGTGGGCGATCACCATTCCCCGCGAGTACGGCGGTGCGGAGGTGTCGCACGCGACCCTCGCCGACGTCATCGCCACGGTGTCCGCCGTCGAGCCGTCGCTCGGGCAGATCCCGCAGAACCACTTCTGTTTGGTGGAGGACATCCGCCTCTCCGGCACGCCGCAGCAGAAGGAGTTCTTCTTCGGGCTCGTGCTCTCTGGCGCGCGCTTCGCCAACGCATTCTCGGAGGCCGGCGGCAAGAACGTGGCGGAGATCCAGACCCGGCTCGTGCACGACGGCGACGAGGTCGTCGTGACCGGCAGCAAGTTCTACTCGACCGGTTCGGCCTACGCGCACTGGATCCCGGTCCTCGCCGTGGACGAGGACGGGCTCGAGCAACTCGTCTTCACCGAGCGCGACTCCGACGGCCTGACCGTCGTGGACGACTGGTCGGCGTTCGGCCAGCGCGCGACCTCCAGCGGCTCGGTCGTGCTGGAGGGGCTGCGGGTCCCGGCCGACCGGGTGTTCCCGATGCACACCGAGTACGAGAACCCGACGATCGCCGGGCCGTTCGCCCAGCTCACCACCGCCGCGATCGACCTCGGCATCGCCCGCGGCGCGATCCGCGAGACGCACGACGCCGTCCGCGTCGCGCGGCCCTGGATCGACAGCGGTGTCGACTCCGCGGCCAAGGACCCGCTGACCCTGGAGCGGCTCGGCCGCCTCGACATCGACCTCGCCGCTGCGGAGGCGCTCACCGAGAAGGCCGGCGAGGCCATCGACACGGCCAAGCCCGCGGCCGACGAGGCCAACGTGGCCGCGGCCTCCATCGCCGTCGCGCGCGCCAAGGTCCTGACCACCGAGCTGTCGCTGGAGGCCTCCACCCGACTGCTCGAGCTGGGCGGAACCCGCGCGACCCTCGGCGCCAAGGCGCTCGACCGGTACTGGCGCAATGCCCGCGTCCACACGCTGCACGACCCGGTGCGCTGGAAGCCGGTCATCATCGGTGACTACGCGCTCAACGGCACGCTGCCCGCGCGGCACTCCTGGATCTGACCGCCATGCCGCAGCAGATCCGGCTCAACGCGTTCACGATGAACACGGTCGGGCACCTCTCGCCCGGGCTCTGGCGGCATCCCAGGGACGAGTCCCGCCGCTACCTCGACCTCGATTACTGGATCGAGCTGGCGCAGACGCTCGAGCGCGGGCTGATCGACGCCGTGTTCCTGGCCGATGTGCTCGGTGTGTACGACGTCTACGGCGGCAGCAGGGATGCGGCGCTCCGCGGCGGCGTCCAGGTGCCGGTCAACGACCCGCTGCAGCTGATCCCAGCGATGGCGGCGGCGACGGAGCACCTCGGGTTCGGCGTGACCGCGAGCGTCTCGTTCGAGCATCCCTATCCGTTCGCCCGGCGCATGTCGACGCTCGACCACCTGACGAACGGGCGCATCGGCTGGAACATCGTCACCTCCTACCTGAACAGCGGAGCGCTGAACCTCGGTGTGAGCGGCCAGGAGGCGCACGACCGCCGGTACGAGATCGCCGAGGAGTACTTGGAGGTCGTCTACAAGCTGTGGCAGGCGAGCTGGGACGACGACGCGGTGATCGCGGACGCCGAGTCCGGCGTCTACGCCGACCCCGGGCGCGTGCGGCCGATCCGTCACGAAGGCGAGTTCTTCCGGGTGCCCGGCATCCACCTCAGTGAGCCGAGCCCGCAGCGCACGCCGTTCCTGTTCCAGGCCGGAGCCTCCGCGCGCGGGCTCGCGTTCGCGGCGAAGCACGCCGAGAACGTCTTCGTCGCCGCGCCCAGCAAGACGGTCCTGGCGCGCCAGGTCACGGGACTCCGGGAGGCCGTGTCCGCGGCCGGCCGCGACGCCGCCTCGGTCGCCGTGATCAACCAGCAGACCGTGATCGTCGCCGAGACCGACGCCGAGGCGCGGCGGAGGCTGGACGAGTACCTGGAGGTGGCCTCCCGGGTCGGCGCGCTGACCCTGATGTCCGGGTGGACCGGCATCGACTTCAGCGCGCTGGACGAGGATGCCGTGCTGCGCGACCAGGACTCCAACGCCATCCAGTCGGTGGTGAAGGCGTTCAGCGCGGCCGACCCCGATCGCGAGTGGACCGTGCGCGAGATCGCCGAGTACGCCCGTATCGGCGGCGACGGCCCGGTCATCGCCGGCTCGGCGGAGACCGTCGCGGACGCGCTCGAGGAGTGGGTCGACGAGACCGGTGTGGACGGCTTCAACCTGGCCGCGGCCGCGGTGCCCGAGACCTTCGAGGGCGTGGTGGACCTGCTGGTCCCCGAGCTGCAGCGCCGCGGACGCTACCAGACCGCGTACCGTCCCGGCACGCTGCGAGAGAAGCTCGGCGGCGCCTCGGCGCGGCCGTCGGAGCCGCATCCGGCTGCGCTGGTCTCGCTCGACGACGTCGTGCCGGCGCTCTGACGCCGCCCGCGGCAACATTCGGTAACCCGCCGCGACACGGCCACCGCCGTCTCGCTACTGTCTGCTGACACCCGTCCCCGCCCCGCACCTTTCTTCCACCCGAAAGAACCCTGATGGCCATCGAAGACCAGACCAGCGTCGCCCCCGCAACCACCACCGGCACCGCCGCCACCGCCCCGGCCCGTTCGCGGCTCCGCGGCAACCTCGGCGTCGCCTCGATCGTGTTCATGGTCGTCGCCGCGGCCTCCCCGCTCGGTGTCATCGGCGGCCCGGTGCCGCTCGGCATCGCGATCGGCAACGGCACCGGCTTCCCGTTCACGTTCGTGATCGCCACGGTCGTGCTGCTGCTCTTCGCCGTCGGCTTCACGACCATGACGCCGTACGTGAAGTCGGCGGGAGCGTTCTACTCTTACGTCGACCGCAGCCTCGGGCGCGCGGCGGGACTCGGCACCGGCTTCGCCGCCCTGCTGTCGTACATCACGCTGGAGGCCGCGGTCTTCGGCCTGATCGGACCCGGGGTGGGTTCGCTGCTCGGCTCCTACGGCGTGCCGAGCATCCCGTGGTGGATCTACGCCGCCGTCGCGTTCGGCGTGGTCGTCTTCCTCGGCTACCGGAACATCGAGCTCTCCGGCCGCGTACTCGCGGTCCTCCTCGTCGCCGAGGTGCTGATCGTCCTCGTGCTGGACGCGGTGATTGTCTTCGGCGGCAGCACCCCGGAGGGCCTCTCGACCGGCATCGTGACGCCGTCGGCGATCCTCTCCGGGGCGCCCGGCATCGGCATCCTGTTCGCCATCCTGAGCTTCATCGGCTTCGAGGCGACCGCGGTGTTCCGCGACGAGGCGCGCGACCCGGACCGGACCATCCCGCGCGCCACCTACCTGTCGCTCGTGCTCATCGGCGTCTTCTACGCGCTGTCCAGCTGGGCGCTGATCAGCGCGGTCGGCGACTCGAAGGCCGTCACGACCGCCACGGCGCACGGCGGCACGCTGCTGGCGGACGTCACCCAGCGGTACCTCGGGACGGTCGGCGAGCACATCATCCAGGTGCTCTTCGTGACCAGCCTGTTCGCCTGCATCCTGTCGTTCCACAACATCGTGTCGCGGTACGTGTTCACGCTCTCGGGCCGCGCCGCCCTCCCGCAGCGCCTCGGTCACGCCCACGCCCGGCTCGGCTCGCCGCACCGCGCGTCGGTCGCGACCGGCGTCGTCGTCGGCGTGCTGCTCCTGGCCGGCGTGGTCACCGGGCTCGACCCGATCAACCAGTTCTACACGTGGCTCGCCGGCTTCTCCTCGGTCGGCATCGTGCTGCTGCTCGGCATCACGAGCGTCGCCGTACTGGTCTTCTTCGGCCGCAACCGCGGCACGGGTGTCTCGCTCTGGCGCCGCGCCGTCGCGCCGGCGCTGGGGCTGGCGGGATTGCTGCTCTTCCTGGTGCTCATTCTCCAGAATCTGCCGACCCTCGTCGGCGGGAGCGTCCCGCTCGCGGTTGGGATCGTGGTGCTGCTGCTCGCCGCGTTCGCCCTCGGGCCGGTGGTGGCTCGGGTGCGGGCGCACGCGGGGGTGGCACCGGAGGACGCCGAGGGCTGAGGGACGGCTCCCGCTCGGGTCGGCCCCGCCTAGTCCTCCACGACGACGGCCCGCAGCGGCGCCCCATCGCCGCCCGCGATCGGCAGCGGCAGCCCGATGAACCGCGGCGCGCTCGCCGTGATCCGGTCGAGGCCGGTCAGGTTCTCGACGATCAGCCCGCCCGCGCCGAGGAACACGTCGTGGAACGGCAGGCCAGGGGCCGGGTCGTCGCGCGGCGTCTCGTCCGGATTGAGCGCGTCGACGCCGACCACGGTCACGCCCGCGTCGAGCAGCGCGGAGGCGATGCCGGCGTCCAGGAACGGGTGGTCGAGGTAGTCCGGGTCGTCGAAGTGCGCCGACCAGCCGGTGCGGAAGAGCACGATGGTCCCCGGCGCGAGCTCCGACAGGTCGTCGCGCACGTCCTCCATGTGGATCCGCGTCCGCGGCGGGAGGCCGCTCACGTCGATCACGCGCGCCGGCCCGATCAGCCGGCCGAGGTCGACCGCGTCGATCGTCGCGCCGCCCTCGACGGTGTGCGAGGGCGCGTCCACGTGCGTGCCGGTGTGGCTGCCGAGATGGAGGCTCAGCACGCTCACGCCGGCCTCCGCGATCGTCACGGCCGGTTCCACGCTCACCGCCGGGTCGCCGGGGAACACCGTCATCCCGCCGCGGACGGGATGGCTCAGGTCGATCACCCGCATCTAGGACTCCTCCCGGGGCGACAGGTGCTCGTGCACACACGTCCAGGCGCCGTCGCGGCGCTGCATGACGATGGTCTCGCGTTCCCGCACGGTCGTGGAGCCGTCGTCGTCGGCGAGTTCGGTCTCGACGTCGTGCGTGAAGATCGCGACGTCCTCGCCGGCGAACTGCACGCGCCGCGTGGTCGAACGGCAGCCGAGCACCCGGAAGCCGTCGCGCTCCCAGGCGTCCCAGGCTTCCTCGTACTCGGCGCGCGACTCCAGCCTGACCGGATGCGTGTGCAGCACGAAGGTGGCGTCGTCGGCGAAGCCCGAGAAGTAGGCGTCGCGGCGGTGGTGGGCGAAGTCGTCGACGATGCGGTCGACCGCGGCCAGGACGTCCTGCTCGCTCATGCTCCCGCCTCCGGCGCCTCGATCGTGCGTGCCTCCAGCGGTTGCGCCTTTGCTCGGCGCGCGTGCGCACGCGCCGCCGCCGAGCGCTCGTCCAGGTGGATCGGCGGCACGACCGCGTCGGCGGAGCGCACACCGCGGGGGCCGTCCGGCCCGAACACGTAGCGCGGCTCCGGGAAAATCGCGAGCAGGATGCCGTAGAGGACTCCCGCCACGACCACGCTCGACAGCAGGCTGAGGTCGATGCCGCCCGCCAGACCGCTGAACGGCCCGACGATGATCGGCGGGTAGTCGGCGAACAGCAGACCGACGACGGCGGCGACGATCCACGCGGTCATCCCGCGCCAGTTCACGCCGGCCGCGAACCAGTACCGGCCGCCCGTCTCGCCGCGGTTGAACACCTGGAGGTCGGACGGATCGTAGAACCCGCGCCGCACGATGTAGCCGATCGTCATGATGACCATCCACGGGGTGGTGGTGACGACGATCGCGCCGACGAAGGCGTTCACGGTCCCGAGCAGGTCGAACACGAGCCGGCCGACCAGGATGAACAGGAACGCGATGGTCCCGATGAAGATCGTCGCCTGCACGCGGCTGAACCGCGGGACGACCGACGAGAAGTCCAGGCCGGTGCCGTAGAGGGAGGTCGTGCCCGTCGACAGTCCGCCGATGAACGCGACCACGAGCAGCAGCAGCGCGTACCAGAGCGGGGAGACGTGGATGAGCGAGACCACGTAGTCCGACTTGCCGAACACCAGGGTCGCCGTTGCGACGCCGAACAGCAGCGGGATGAGGCCGAGGCCCTGGCCGAGGATGGTCGCGCCGATCAGCTTGCGCGGCTTGGTCGCGCGCGGGATGTACCGCGACCAGTCGCCGAGGAACGCGCCGAACGAGATCGGGTTGGCCATGACGATGAGCGCGGCGGCGATGAAGGTCGGCCAGAACGCGCCGCCGATCGCCAGCGCCTTCGGGCCCGGGTCGTAGCCCGCGTCGAAGACGCCCGAGTACGCGACGATGGCGAGCAGGATCAGTGCGGTGTTCGCGAACACGGCGACCTTGTTGACCAGAAGCATGAACTGGTAGCCGTAGATCACGACGACGATCACGATCAGGCCGATGATCGCGTAGATCCCGAGCCGCAGCCCGATCGAGTCCGGCACGCCCGCCAGCCGGGTCAGCGCGCCGACGATCGCGTCGCCGGACACCCACACCGAGATCGAGTAGAACGCGATCGCGGTCAGCAGCGACAGGAACGAGCCGACGATCCGGCCGCGCACGCCGAACAGGGCGCCGGAGGAGACCGCGTTGTTGGTCCCGGTCTTGGGTCCGAACAGCGCCATCGGCGCGAGGAACGCGATGCCGACGGCGACGCCGAGCACGGTCGCGGCGACGGCCTGCCAGAACGACAGCCCGAGCGCGATCGGGAAGGTGCCGAGCAGGATCGTCGCGAAGGTGTTCACCCCGCCGAACTGGATGCGGGCCAGGTCGAGCCAGTTCGAGGTGCGGTCGGCGTCCGGGATGGTGTCGATCCCGTGGGCCTCCACCTCGGTGATCTTGGGGCGGGGGTTCAGTGCAGCGGTGACGTCGTCGTCGGACATGCGGGTTCCCTTCGGGGGCGGGTGGGGGTTATCGGAGAGGGGAGGGTGACGCTTCGCCGGCCGGCTCGTCCTCGGGCGCGTCGGAGGCCGTCGCGGGCTCCGGCTCACCCTTCTGCCGGGCGTCCCACACTGCCATGACGGCGGCCGGGGTGCGCGGGCTGAGCAGGCTGGCGACGATGTAGGCGACCAGGCTGGCGCCGAGGCCGACGTAGATCGGCTCGTTGGCGAGCACGTCGCCGACGATGGCCATGGTGCCGAGGGTCGCGATCGTCCCGGCGCCCATCGCCCAGAGCGCGCCCGTGCCGGTGGCGCGGCGCCAGACGAAGCCGCCGAGGATGGGGACGAGCAGGCCGCCGACCAGGATGTCGTACGCGACGGTGAGGGCGCTCACCACGTCGTTGAGCAGCGCGGCGATGACGACGACGATGAGGCCGAGCGCGGCGACCCACCAGCGGTTGGCGCGCACGTCGTGCTCGGGGTTGCCCTCGGGCGCGACTGGGCGGCGCCCGGTGAGGCGGCGCAGCAGCGGCATGACGTCCGCTCGGGCGACGGTCGCCGCGGCGAGCAGGGCGCCGGATGCGGTGGACATCATCGCAGCCACGGCCGCCGCCAGGACGAGACCCGCGACGCCGACCGGGAGGATGGCCTCCGCCACGGCCGCGTACACGTCGTTCTTGTTGCTGAGCTCCGGCAGGAAGGCTGCGGCCGCGGTGCCGATCAGCGCGCCGGCGACGCCGTACAGAAGGCAGTAGACCGCGGCGGCCGTCCCGCCCCACTTGGCGACGCGCGGGGTGCGGGCGGTGAAGACGCGCTGCCAGATGTCCTGGCCGATCAGCATCCCGAACGAGTAGACGACGAAGAACGTCACGATGGTTCCGGTGCCGATCGCGCCGAGGTCGAAGTGCGAGGTGCCGAGGCGCTTCACGATGCCCTCGTACCCGCCCGCGTGGGCCCAGGCGAACGGCAGCATCAGGAAGAAGACGCCGATGGTCTTCAGGACGAATTGCACCATGTCGGTGATCGTGATCGACCACATCCCGCCGATCGCCGAGTACAGCAGCACGATCGCGCCGCCGATGATGACGGAGACGGTCTGGTCGGTGCCGAACAGGACGTTGAAGATCGTGGCGTACGCGATGGTCGAGGTCACCGAGAGCATGAGTGTGTATGCGAGCATCACGATGCCGGAGGCGCTGGTGGCGTCGACGCCGTAGCGCAGGTGCAGCATCTGGGCGACGGTGTACACCTTCAGCTTCTGGATGCGCCCGGCGAACAGCAGGCTGAGCAGCAGGAGGCCGACCGCGATGGCGACGACCAGCCACATCCCGGAGATGCCGAACTTGTAGCCGAGCCCGACGCCGCCGACCGTGGATGCGCCGCCGAGGACGACTGCCGCCATCGTGCCGGTGTACAGCGTCGGCCCGAGGCGGCGGCCGGCGACCAGGAAGTCGGCCGAGTTCTTCACCCGGGTGCGTCCCCAGAAGCCGAAGCCGAGCATGGCAGCGAGGTAGATGACGATGATGGCGATGTCCATGGGCGCTCCTTCGCGTCGAGTGGACTGTGTTTCAGAGGTGGGTGGCGTCGAACATGCGCAGCACGGCGGGCAGCACGAGCACGACGGGGCCGGACCGGGTGAAGCTGTCCGCGACGGCCGCGTCGACGGTGTCCAGGCCGACCCGCTCGGCCGGGATCCCGAACGAGCGGGCGAGCGCGACGAAGTCCGGGCGGGCCAGCTCGGTGGCCGTCGCCTCCCCGAACGCGCCGGTCATGTACTCGCGGAGGATGCCGTAGCCGCCGTCGTCGACGATCAGCCAGGTGACGTCCGCGTCGTGCTGCCGCGCGGCGGCGAGCTCGGCGATCGAGTAGAGCGCGCCGCCGTCGCCGCTGACCGCGAAGGTGCGGCGGCCAGTGCCGGCCGCGGCCGCGAGGGCGGCGGGGAAGGCGAAGCCGAGGCCCCCGGAGCCCTGCGCGGAGTGGAAGCCGCCGGTCTGCGGATCCCACGCCGACCAGGCCCAGTAGCTGGCGATGGTCATGTCCCAGAAGGTGTGCGCGTCGGCAGGGACGGCCTCGCGGAGGCCGGCGAGGAGCGTCTGCTCCGTCGCGCGGTCCTGGGCCGCCAGCCGGGCCTCCACCCGGGCGCGGAGCTCGGCGGCGACCCGCGCGCCTGGTCGTTCGACGATGCCGGCCGGGTCGTGCCCGGCGAGCGCGTCCGCGAGCGCGCCGAGCGCGAGCCCGGCGTCGGCGGGGATGCCGAGGGCCGGGTAGTTCGAGCCGGGCACGCGGGGCTCGGCGTCGATCTGGATCAGCCGGCCGCGCGGGGCGAAGGTGAAGTAGTTGCTGGTGACCTCCCCGATCGCGGTGCCGACGGCCAGGAGCACGTCCGCGTCCTCCAGCAGGTCGGTGGTGTGCCGGTCCTCGATCCAGGAGGCCGCGGACAGCGGGTGGCTGAACGGGAGCGCGCCCTTGCCGCCGACGGTCGAGACGACCGGGGCGTCGAGCGCCTCGGCGAGCCGGCGGAGCGCGTCGGGACCGCCGGGAGAGCGGCGGACGCCGCCGCCGGCGAGGATGACCGGACGACGTGCGGCGGCGAGGAGGGCTGCGGCCTCCGCCACCGACTCCGCACGCGGGCCGCGCGAGACCGGCGCGACCGCGGGAGCCTCGACGACGGGCGGGGTGTCGGCCGGCCCGAGCAGCACGTCCTCCGGGACCTCCACCCAGGTCGGCCCTGCGGGCGCGGTCTGGGCGAGCGCCCAGGCGTCGGCCAGCGCGGCGGGCAGGTGGGCAGCCTCCCTGACCAGCGCCGTCGACTTGGTGACGTTGCGGGCGCTCGCCTGCTGGTCGTCGAGCTGGTGCAGCAGCCCGTTGCGGGTCCCGCCGAGACCGCGGCGCGGGACCTGGCTCGCCACGACCACGATCGGCACGCCGGTCGCGGACGCCTCCTGCAGTGCGCCGAGGGAGGTCAGCGCGCCGGGGCCGGTGGAGAGGAAGAGGACGGCGACGCCGCCGGTCACCCGGGCGAAGCCGTCCGCACCGAAGGCGGAGTTGTTCTCCACGCGCGAGCTGACGAAGGTCAGCGGGCTGCGGCGGAGGGCGTCGAAGAGCCCGAGGGCGTGCTGCCCGGGGATGCCGAATACGTGGGTCGCGCCCAGCGCGGCCAGGGTCTCGACGACGACGTCGCCTCCGGTGCGCGCGGTCACGACGTCGCGCCCCGGTTCTCGTCCTCGTGCCGCAGCGCGAGCAGCGACACCAGGTCGTAGGCGAGGTGGGAGGCCGCGACGCCGGTCAGCTCGGCGTGGTCGTACGCGGGGGCGACCTCCACGACGTCGGCGCCGATCAGGTTGAGGCCCACGAAGCCGCGGATGATCTCCAGCAGCTCGCGGCTGGTGACGCCACCGGCCTCCGGGGTGCCGGTGCCGGGCGCGTGGGCCGGGTCCATGACGTCCACGTCGATCGAGATGTAGAGCGGGCGGTCGCCGATGCGGTCGCGCAGCTTCGCGACCACCTCGTCCACGCCCTGCCGGTAGACGTCGGCGCTGGTGACGATGCCGAAGCCGAAGCGGTGGTCGTCGTCCAGGTCCTTCTTGCCGTAGAGCGGGCCGCGGGTGCCGACGTGGCTGAGCGCCGCGGTGTCGAGGATGCCCTCCTCGAACGCCCGCCGGAACGGTGTGCCGTGGGTGAACTCCGCGCCGAAGTAGGTGTCCCAGGTGTCCAGGTGCGCGTCGAAGTGCAGGAGGGCGACCGGCCCGTGGCGCTCGGCCGCCGCGCGGAGCAGCGGCAGCGAGATGGTGTGGTCGCCGCCGAGGGTGACCAGCCGGGTACCGTCGGCGGTGAGGTCGTAGGCCGCCGACTGGACGGTCTCGATGGCCTCCGCGATGTCGAACGGGTTCACTGCGATGTCGCCGGCGTCGGCGACCTGCGTGAGCTCGAACGGGGAGACGTCGAGCGCCGGGTTGTAGGGGCGCAGCAGGCGGGAGGCCTCCCGGATGTGGTTGGGTCCGAAGCGCGCGCCCGGGCGGTAGGAGACGCCGGTGTCGAACGGGACGCCCGCCACGACGATGTCGGCATGGTCCACCTGGTCGAGGCGCGGGAGGCGGGCGAAGCCGTCGCGGCCGGCGTAGCGGGGAGTGCGCGACGAGTCGATGGGGCCGACGTTCTGCGGCAAGGCAACCTCCTTGGTGCGGTGCAGGTTTCCTGTGACGGAACCTTTGTTGCATGAGAGGCTACAACGCGATCGCCCCGACGTCAACGCGATCGGGTCGTCGCCGGCTCCAGCCCCTCGAACGGTTACCGTTGTCCCATGCGCCCGATGCCCCTCGAACCCGCCGACCGCCGCGTGGCCATCGGCCCGCGGCTGCGCGCGGCACGCCGGGCGCAGCAGCTCACGATCGACGAGGTCGCGCAGATCACCGGCCTGACCAAGGGCTTCCTCTCGCGGGTGGAGCGGGACATGACGTCCCCGAGCGTCTCATCCCTGATCAGCCTCTGCGACGTCCTGTCGATCCCGGTCGGCTCGCTGTTCGAGGAGCCCGACGTGCAGCTCGTCCCCGCGGGCACAGGCGCGAAGGTCAACCTGGGCGGTGTCGACACGGAGGAGCGGCTGCTGTCCCCGCGCTCGGAGTCGCGCGTGCAAGTCATCCGCTCGGTCATCCAGACCGGCGGCCACGGCGGCGAGGAGCTCTACGCGGTGGCGGCGGACGTCGACGTGCTGCACGTCCTCCGCGGCGAGATCGAGGTCCGTTTCTCCGACCGAGAGTGGCGGCTCGGCCCGGGCGACAGCCTGACGTTCAGCGGGCACGAGCCGCACAGCTGGCGCGTGCTCACCGACGACGGCGCCGAGGTGCTTTGGGTGCTGGTGCCGGCGCTCTGGAGCGCGTGACCGCCGTGTCCCCGTACCGGAACCGCGTCACCCCCACCGGCGAGATCGTCGCGATCCCGCTCCGGGGGGCGTGGACGGGCAACCGCGGGAGGCTGCACGAGGGCGAGGAGGTCGTCCGCTACCACGGCGGCAACCTGTGGATCACGTGCGCCCTGGAGTTCCGCGGCCGCCACCACGACCTGTGGCGGCCGGGCCGCTACACGTTCCTGTTCTTCCACGACGAGGCGGTCGCCTTCGCCGCGGGACACCGGCCGTGCGCCGAGTGCCGCTGGGCCGCGTACAAGCAATACCAGGCGGCCTGGGCGTCGGAGGCCGGCACGGCACTGCCGTCCGCGGGGGAGATGAACCGGCGGCTGCACAGCGAGCGGCTGTATCCGCGCACGCATCGGCGGCGGGTGCACGAGGCTGCCTGGTCGTCGCTGCCGGACGGCGCGTTCGCCGTCGTGGAGGGCCGGCCCGCGCTGGTGCTGGGCGACCACCTCAGCGTGTGGGGGAGCGCAGGGTACGGCGAGCGGCTGGTGCGGCCGCGGCGCGGGACCGCGGAAGTGCTGACGCCGCCGTCGACGCTCGCGGTGCTGCGGGCGGGGTACCCGGTGCAGGTGGACGACGGGGCGCGCTAGCCGCGCGAGCCATGCCAGGATGTGCGCATGTCCGCGCAGCCGCGCTCCGCTCGCCGCTCCAGCAGTCGCTCCGCTCGCCTGTCCGCCGTGCTCGCGACAGCGCTGGCGCTGCTCTGCCTCACCTCCCTCGTCGCCTGTACGCAGGCGGAACGGGTGAGCGAAGACCTCGGCGCGCGCGCATACACCGGCCGGTTCTACGCCGACGCCCCCAGCACGCCGCAGAAACCGGGGACGCTCGTCCGCTCCGAGACCGCCGTCGGCGCCCCGCGCGGCTCGACCGCCTGGCGGATCCTGTTCTGGTCCACCGATCTCCACGGCGCCCCGGTGCTCAACAGCGGCATGCTCGTCGTGCCCGACGCCCCGGCGCCGGCCGGCGGCCGCACGGTCGTCTCCTGGGGGCACCCGACCACCGGCACCGCCGAGAAATGCGCGCCGTCGAGGTCCGTCGACCCGTACGTGTGGATGGAGGGCCTCCCCGAGCTGCTCGGCCAGGGCTACGCGGTCGTCGCCACCGACTACACCGGGATGGGCGTGCCCGGCCCCGACTCGTACCTGATCGGCGACACCGCGGGACGCAACCTGCTCGACGCGGTCAGAGCCGCACGGAGCCTCCCACGCACCGATCTGGGTTCGAAGGTCCTGCTCTGGGGCCACTCGCAGGGCGGCCAGGCGGCCCTGTTCGCCGCGCAGCTGTGGAAGGCCTACGCGCCGGAGCTCGATGTGCGCGCCGTCGCGGTCGCCGCGCCGGCCACCGACCTGGCGCCGCTGCTGCGGGCGGACATCGGCGACATCTCCGGAGTCAGCATCGCCTCGTACGCGTTCGCGGCGTACTCCTCGGTCTACGGCGCGCCGGTGGAGTCCATCCTGACGCCGGCCGCGGCCCGGGCCCTGCCCGCGATCAACGGCTTCTGCCTCATCACGCAGAACGACGCCCTCCATGCCGTCGCCCGGCCGCTGGTCGGCACGTTCCTCACGGCCGACCCGGCCACCACGCAGCCGTGGCAGGACCTGCTCGCCGCCAACACCCCCGGGAGCGTCCGGCTGCCCATCCCGCTGCTGGTCGCCCAGGGCCTCTCCGACCAGCTCGTCCGCCCGGACCTGACGAAGGCCTTCGTCGATCGGGAGCTCCGGCTCGGCACCGCGGTCACGTACGACACCGTGCCGGGGGCGACCCACGGGACCATCGTGGGCAAAGCGCTTCCGCGAGTGCTCGCGTTCTTCGCGGCCGTGGGGTGAGCGGTAGGAGAGCGCGCTCTAGGACGCGACGCCCGACCCGTCGGCCTCGACAGCCTCGGCGGCCTCGGCGGCCGCGGCCGGGCGGCTGAGCGCGAACAGCCTCCTGATCGACCAGCCGAGCAGGACGATGAACAGCGCGTTGCGGACGGTCAGGATGGCCGCGACGACGGGATCCCCATCGGTGAGGGGGATGTACAGGATCGGGAAGATCAGGGTGGTCAGCCCCGCGATGACGAGGAGCAGCATCGACGGGATGCGCGCCGCGCGGGGGTCCGTCCGGATGAGCACGGCGACGACAGGGGCGATCCAGAGCACGTACTGGGGCGACCCGACTTTGTTGAACACCACCAGGGTGGTCACCAGCGCGAGGGAGCCGAGAACGACGAGAACCGGCTCGGGACCGCGAGCCCGGACCGCCCGGATCAGCAGGAATGCCACCAGCAGCAGAGCAATCGGCAGCGCGTAGCCGATGACCGCCGCGGCGACGCTGTCTCCTGGCCCGCTCACCTCCTCCGTGCTCAGGGTGTTGTTCTGCCACACGTAGGTGTTGGGCACGTGGAGGTCGGCCAGCCACAGCCAGGGCGTCGTGATCGGCGCCTCGAGCTGGAGTCCCCGCTCGGTCTGCGTGGTGAGGAACCCGGTGAGGAAGCGCGCTCCGCCGAGAGCGGCGATCGTGCCGACGACCAGCGCGGTCACGCCGAGGGCGGCGAGGATCAGCGGGCGGCGTCGGCGGAACCCGATGACCGCCGCCAGCAGCACGGCGGCCGGCCACACCTTGATCCACGCCGCCACGGTGAGGAGCGCCGCGGCGACCGCCGGCCGACGCGCCAGCACGGTGAGCGCGATGATGACGAGGGGTGCGGTGAAGCCCTCCAGGCGCAGGAGCGCGACGGGGCTCATCACCAGCACGAACGCCAGCCACCACCAGGCGGCGCGGTAGCCGGCCGTCGAGCCCTCCCGGATGAGGACGCGGACGGCCGCGCCGTTCAGCACGGTGATGAGCAGGAACCAGATCAACTGGAACAGGGCGGGCCCTGCGACGCTGGCGGCCAGCAGCGGCGCCAGCGCTCCGACCGGGTACACCCACGGCTCCGTGATGCCGGGCCACTGCCCGTACTGGAAGGCGTCCAGGACCCAGGTCCGGTAGAGCGGCAGGTCCCCGAGCGCATCCCCGGTGACGATGGCCGGCCCGAGTGCGACCAGGAACATCACGTGCAGGACGACGAACGCGGACACCAGGTTCCGTCGCTGTCCGAACCAGGACAGCGCGGGTGTCGCGACGTCGTTCTCGACAGCTTCGTACACGGCACTCACGAGGGGCGACCTCCAACCCGCGACCGCAGAGCTTCGCGACGCCGTCAGAGTACCGGTGGAGCGTGTCCCGCGGGCAGTGGCGCGGGTGTACAACAGGCCACGCTTCCGGGAACATCACGCCCGGATCATGCGACGCGGCGCCCCTAGCCGAACTGCTCCCACTGCCCCTCGGAGATCACCCGGACCTCCCCCGCGACGACGGAGATCGCCGTCTGGTCGTCGATCGCGTACGCGCGACCAGGGATGCCCGCCGCCCAGCGGTGCGCGCTCTCGCGCGTGTTGGCCGGCCAGCCCGGGTAGTCCAGGTGCGGGAAGATCGAGAAGCCGACCAGCCCCAGCGTCCCGTCGCCGCCGTCCGGCTCCCAGTCCACGAACTGGCGCCCGATGCGCGGCGTCAGCGCCATGCTTCCGGCGCTCACCCCGACCCACACGGTGTCGGGCAGCGACGGGATAAGGTCGGCCAGGCCGGACTCGCGCAGCCAGTGCGTGAGGTAGACCGCTTCGCCGCCGTCGACCAGCAGCACGTCGGCGTCGCGCACCCACGAGGTCCAGCGCTCGACGGGGATGCCCGGCAGCGCCGTCAGCTCCAGCACCCCGACCGACTTCCAGCCCAGGTCGCAGAGCCCGACGGCGTCGTCCCACTTCCCGGCGATCGACATCCAGACCGACTCGGGCGAGCACTGGGGCTGACCCCACTGCGCGGTCGGGACGAACAGGGCGCGGGACTCGGCGATCGGCTTGCCCAGGAGGTCGACCAGGGCGGCCTCGATGCTCGGGTTGGTGATCCCGCCGGAGGTGAGGAGCAGCTTCATCGTGAGCGCCTTTCGCCGGAGACGACCCGGTCCCGGGGGAGACCGTACCCGGAATCGACGCCGGGCGGAGCCCTTACAGCGCGTCCGGTGCCCCGTCCCCCATGTCGCGCGCGTCCACCAGGTCCACCGCGAGGCCGAGCGCGACCACGGCCGCGACGACGGCGGCGCAGAGGGTGACGATGATCACGAACACGCGCACGGCCCGATCCTCACCCATCGGGGCACAGAAGCCTCTAAGAACCTCACCTCCGCTTCCGGGAACAATCACCCGGATATATAGTTAACGCATATAAATCATCAGCGCGCCGACGCGCTTCCCGCTCCGGCGCGCACCTCTTGCCTGGGCCGGCGACCCACGACACCCGATACGAAACGCACGAAGGACTCTTTTGGCCCGCACCGGCATCTTCACCAAGGATCACCCGCACTACCGCTGGGTGGCGCTCTCCAACACCACACTCGGCATGCTCATGGCGACGATCAACTCCTCGATCGTCATCATCTCGCTGCCCGCGATCTTCACCGGCGTCAAGCTGAACCCGCTCGAGCCGGGCAACGTCTCCTACCTGCTCTGGATGCTGATGGGCTACATGCTCGTCACCGCCGTGCTCGTCGTCATGTTCGGCCGGATGGGCGACCAGTACGGGCGCGTCCGCATCTACAACCTCGGCTTCGTCATCTTCACCGTCGCCGCGATCGCGCTCTGCCTCGACCCGTTCTCCGGCGGCCCCGGCGCCATGTGGCTGATCGCCTGGCGGTTCGTCCAGGGCATCGGCGGCGCCATGCTGTTCGCCAACTCGACCGCGATCCTCACCGACGCGTTCCCGGCCAACAAGCGCGGCTTCGCGCTCGGCCTCAACCAGGTCGCGGCGATCGCCGGCTCGTTCATCGGCCTCATCCTCGGCGGCGTGCTCGCCGAGATCGACTGGCGCGCGGTCTTCTTCGTCTCGGTGCCGTTCGGGATCATCGGCACCATCTGGTCCTTCAAGTCGCTGCACGAGGTCGGCCAGAAGAACCCCGGCAGGATCGACTGGCTCGGCAACGTCACCTTCGCGATCGGCCTCATCGCCCTCCTCACCGGCATCACCTACGGCATCCAGCCCTACGGCGGCTCGTCGCAGGGCTGGGGCAACCCGTGGGTGCTCGGCTCGATCATCGGCGGCATCCTGCTGCTGATCGCGTTCGTCGTCATCGAGCTCAAGGTGCCGTCGCCGATGTTCGACATGCGGCTGTTCAAGATCAGAGCGTTCTCGTCCGGCATCTTCGCGGGCTTCCTCGCGGCGATCGGGCGAGGCGGCCTCCAGTTCATGCTGATCATCTGGCTGCAGGGGATCTGGCTGCCGCTGCACGGCTACAGCTACGAGTCGACGCCGCTCTGGGCCGGCATCTACATGCTGCCGATCACGATCGGCTTCCTCATCGCCGGCCCGATCTCCGGCGCGCTCTCCGACCGGTTCGGCTCGCGGGCGTTTTCGACCGTCGGACTCGTGCTCGTCGCGGCGACCTTCGTCGGCCTCCTGCTCATCCCGGTGAACTTCGAGTACTGGCAGTTCGCGCTGCTGACCGGCCTCAACGGGATCGGCTCCGGCCTGTTCTCGTCGCCGAACCGCACGGCGATCATGAACAGCGTCCCGGCGAACGAGCGCGGCTCGGCCTCCGGGATGGCGGGCGTCGCCCTCAACGCCGGAAGCTCGCTCTCCATCGGCATCTTCTTCTCCCTGATGATCGCGGGCCTGTCGGTCGCGCTGCCGACCGCGCTCAGCACCGGGCTGACCTCCCACGGCGTGCCGCAGAACGTCGCCGCCCAGATCGGCGCGACGCCTCCGGTCGGCAGTCTGTTCGCGGCGTTCCTCGGCTACAACCCGATCGCGAGCCTGCTCGGGCCGACCGGCCTGCTGCAGTCCCCGCACGTCGACGCGGCGACGCTGACCGGCAAGGAGTTCTTCCCTCAGCTCATCTCCGGGCCGTTCCACGACGGCCTCGTGGTGGTGTTCATCGCGGCGGCGGTCATGTCGATCATCGGCGCGATCGCCTCGTTCCTCGGCGGATCCAAGTATGTTCATGAGGAGGCCGTCGCAGCAGCACGGCCGGTCGCTGTGGAAGGCGAGGAAGTCGGTGCAGGGCGAGCGTGATCTTTCCGGACGGCCGACGACCGGTGACGACGATGTCCCCGGCCGCCTGGCCCTCGCTGTCGGACGGCTGAACCGCCGCATCCGCTCGGCGACCGGAGGCCTCAGCCACGGCCAGCTCTCGGCGCTCTCCACGATCGTGCGCCGCGGGCCGCTGCGGCCGAGCGAGATCGCCGCGATCGAGGTCGTGGCGGCGCCCACGATCACCCGTGTGGTCTCCGACCTGGAGGCGCGGGGGCTGGTGGAGCGCACGCCCGACCCGGCCGACGGCCGCTCGTTCTTCGTCTCGGGCACGCAGGCCGGGACCGACCTGCTGCTCGCCGCGCGCTCCGACCGGGCGCAGGCCGTGGCCGCCATCCTGGCCGACCTGCCCCCGGAGGACGTGGCCGACATCCGAGCCGCCCTCCCCGCCCTAGAACAAGCCGCCCAAACCCGCCCCACCCCCGCCGAAACGTGAGTAATCGCAGAAATCCCGGCCGGGATTCCCGCGATTACTCACTTCTCGTTGCTGGAGCGGGGGCGGCGGGGGCGGCGGGCGGCGACGACGGGGTGGGCGCCGGTGTAGCCCTCGCGGGCCTGGGCGATGGCGAGGATGCGTGAGCGCTGCGCGTACCAGCCCAGGATCAGCAGCGGGATGATGACCACCAGCGAGGCGACCGTGTACGTCCCGGTCGGGTAGTCGAACGCCATCAGCACGATCACCGCCGCCAGGAACGCGAGCGTCAGGTACGCCGTGAACGGCGCCCCGAACAGCCGGAACGACGGTCGCGCGAGCTTGCCCTGCAGCGACCACTTCCGCAACTGCATCTGGCAGAGGATGATCATCGCCCAGCTGGTGACGATCCCGAGCGAGGCGACGTTCAGCACGATGTTGAACGCCTCCGCCGGCACGATCAGGTTGAGGAAGACGCCGAGCACGCCGATCGCCGCGGTCAGCAGGATACCGCCGTACGGAACGCCGCGCGCGTTCATCCGGGACGTGAAGGCCGGCGCCGCGCCGGTCTGCGCCATCGAGTGCAGGATGCGGCCGGTCGAGTACATCCCGGCGTTCAGGCTCGACAGCGCCGCGGTGAGCACGACGAAGTTCATCACAGAGCCGACGATCGCGCTCAGCTGCGGGCCGCCGAGGTGGCTGAAGAAGGTGACGAACGGGCTCTCGCTGCCGCTGTACGTGGCGGCCGGGAGCAGCAGCGCGAGGAGCAGGATCGAGCCGCAGTAGAAGACGGCGATGCGGAACACCACGCTGTTGATCGCGCGCGGCATGATCTTCTCCGGGTTCTCCGTCTCGCCGGCCGCGATCCCGACCAGCTCGACGCCCGCGTAGGCGAACACGACGCCCTGGACGAGCACGATCGCCATCCCGATCGTCGCCACGCCGTGGGGGAGCAGCCAGCCGTTCTGCGCGAGCATCGCGATCCCGGTCGGGCCCTGGTCGGTCGGCCAGCCTGCGGCGAGCACGACGATGCCGACCACGAGGAAGGCGACGAGGGCGCCGACCTTGATGATCGCGAACCAGAACTCCATCTCGCCGAACACCTTCACCGAGATGAGGTTGAGGCTGACGACGACCACCAGCGCGATCAGCGCGAGCAGCCACTGCGGCACCGCCGTGAACAGCTGCCAGTACTTGACGTAGAGCGCGACGGCGGTGGAGTCCACGATCGCGGTCATCGCCCAGTTGAGGAAGTACATCCAACCCGCGACGTACGCCATCTTCTCGCCGTAGAACTCGCGGGCGTAGGAGACGAAGGAGCCCGACGACGGCCGGTGCAGCACCAGCTCGCCGAGCGCGCGCAGCACGAGGAACGCGAAGAACCCGCAGACCGCGTAGACGAGGACGAGCAGCGGTCCGCCCTGCTCGAGACGGCCTCCCGCACCCAGGAAGAGGCCGGTGCCGATCGCCCCGCCGATCGCGATCATCTGCAGCTGCCGCGACGTCAGGGACTTGTGGTAGCCCTCCTGCTCGCTGGAGAAGTCCTGCACAGCCTGGGACACGTCGCCCAGGTGCTCGCGCCGGTTCTCCAGATCGTCTGCCGGGTCGTGTGGTTGGTTCTGATTCTGCGTCATCCGCGCCCTCCCGTATTCCGGCGACCCACAGTACCCGTTCGGGGGCCACGGCTCAGGCGACGGCGAGCATTCCGGCCGCGGCGACCGCGAGGACGAGCCCGATCCACTGCACCGGGGCGATGCGCTCGCGCAGCACGAACGCGGCCAGCACGATCGTGCCGGCGGGGTAGAGCGCGACGAGTACGGACATCGTCGTCAGGTCTCCCGCGCGCAGGCCGAGCAGGATGAGGACGTTGGCCGAGGCGTCCAGGAGGCCGGAGCCGAGTGCGAGCAGGAGGCCGCGGCGCGGCAGCCTCCGGGTGACCCCGCGGGCGGCCAGCACGCCCACGATCGTCCACATGATCGCCGCGTTGACCGTGCGGTTGGCGACCAGCGGGACGAGCCCGGAGTCGGCGGGGGTCTGGTCCAGCATGATGAGGAAGACGCCGATGAGCGCGCCGGCCGCGACCGCCATCCCGAGCGCGCGGGCGCTGGGCCGCACCGCGCCGCGCTCCGGGACGAAGCCGACCAGGACGACGGCGACCAGGGCCAGCCCGAGCGCGACGTAGCCGATCGGTGCGAACCGGTCGCCGCCGACCAGCCCCCAGACCATCGGCACGATCGCGGAGACGACGGCGGTCAGCGGCGAGAGGATGCTCATCGGGCCGATCGCCAGGCACGCGTAGAGGAGGGCGACGGCAGCGGCGCCGACCGCTCCGGAGGCCGCGCCCCAGCCGAGGGCGGGTGTCGACCACGTGCCGCCGACGAACGGGAGCGCCAGCAGGAGGAGCGCGAGCCCGCCGACGGCGCCGAGCGCGGTGGTGCGCAGCGGGCCGATCGCGCGCGCGGCGAGGCCGCCGACGAAGTCGGCCGAGCCGTAGACGAGCGCGCTGACGAGGCCGAGGATCGCGGCCGGCATCAGGCCGGGACCGGCGCGGTGGGGGCTTCGGGATGCGTCCGCATGGGCCGATCGTAGCGGAGGGCGGTCGCGGGCCTTTCGTCCTCCACAGCTTCACCCTCGTAGTGGGTTCTCCACGTCTTCGCAGCCTGGGCGTCGCGGTCGGCGGCGATCGTTACGATCGAGGGATGAGCTGGAACACGTGGGAGCCCGACGACCGGGAGGCGCCGCCCTTCGACGAGCCTCCGTTCGATGTCGAGCCTCCGCTGCCCGATTTCGGCGACGACCCGTATGCGGACGTGCCGTTCACGGACGCGCCGCCGGCGGCGTCGGCGGGCTCCGCCGCGTCTTCCGCCGGCGCCCCGCGGACTCCGCAGGCGACGCCCGCGCGCTTCGACTCTCCCGCCGAGGCGCTGCGCACCGTGTTCGGCTACGACTCCTTCCGCGGGCAGCAGGCAGCGATCATCGACCGCGTCGTGGCGGGAGGCGACGCCGTCGTGCTCATGCCGACCGGCGGCGGCAAGTCGCTCTGCTACCAGATCCCGTCCCTGGTCCGCGAGGGCACGGGTGTCGTCGTGTCGCCGCTCATCGCGCTGATGCAGGACCAGGTCGACGCGCTGACCGCCGTCGGCGTGCGCGCGGCGTTCCTCAACTCGACCCAGGACGCCGGGCAGCGTTCGGCCGTGGAGCGCGCCTACCTCGCGGGCGAGCTCGACATCCTCTACGTCGCGCCGGAGCGCCTGTCGAGCGAGGCGACCAAGCGCTTCCTCGAAGGCGGCCGCGTCGCGCTGTTCGCCATCGACGAGGCGCACTGCGTCTCCCAGTGGGGCCACGACTTCCGGCCCGACTACCTGGCGCTCTCCGAGCTGGCGGACCGGTGGCCGGGGGTCCCGCGCATCGCCCTGACCGCGACCGCGACCGAGGCGACCCACCGCGAGCTCACTGAGCGGCTGCACCTGCAGGACGCCGAGCACTTCGTCTCCGACTTCGACCGCCCGAACATCCAGTACCGCATCGTGCCGAAGGTGGAGGTCCGCAAGCAGCTGCTCGACTTCATCACCGGCGAGCACCCGGGCGAGGCCGGCATCGTCTACGCGCTGTCCCGCAACTCGGTGGAGCGCACGGCCGAGTTCCTGGCCGGCCGCGGCCTCACCGCCCTGCCGTACCACGCCGGTCTCGACGCTCAGACCCGGGCGCGCACCCAGGCGCGCTTCCTGCGCGAGGACGGCGTGATCGTGGTCGCGACCATCGCGTTCGGCATGGGCATCGACAAGCCGGACGTGCGGTTCGTCGCCCACATCGACCTCCCGAAGTCGGTCGAGGGCTACTACCAGGAGACCGGCCGAGCCGGCCGCGACGGCCTCCCGTCGACCACCTGGCTGGCTTACGGGCTGCAGGACGTCGTGCAGCAGCGCCGGATGATCGACGAGTCCCCCGGCGACCTCGCCCACCGCCGCCGGCTGACCCAGCACCTGGACGCGATGCTCGCGCTGTGCGAGACGGTCCAGTGCCGCCGCGTGAACCTGCTGAACTACTTCGGACAGCGCGCGACCCCGTGCGGCAACTGCGACACCTGCCTCACCCCGCCGGAGACCTGGGACGGCACGGTCCCCGCCCAGAAGCTGCTCTCGACGGTCGTCCGCCTCCAGCGCGAGCGCAACCAGCGCTTCGGCGCCGGCCACCTCATCGACATCCTCCGTGCCAAGCGCACCCCGCGCGTCGACCAGTACGGCCACGACAAGCTCTCCACCTGGGGCCTCGGCGAGGACCTCGGCGAGAGCCAGTGGCGCGGCGTCGTCCGCCAGCTGATCGCGCAGGAGCTGCTGAAGCCCGAGGGCGAGTACGGCGTCCTCACGCTGACCCCGGCGAGCTCCGAGGTGCTGTCCGGTGGCCGGGAGGTCGTCCTGCGCCGCGAGCCCGAGCGCGCAGCCCGCTCCTCCCGCAGCGGCCGCTCCGCGGCGCCGGCCGACCTGGCGCCCGCCGACGCCGGCCTCTTCGAGGCGCTGCGCGCCTGGCGAGCGGGCGAAGCGAAGACCCAGGGGGTGCCCGCGTACATCGTCTTCGGCGACGCGACGCTGCGCGCGGTCGCCGCCGCACGCCCGTCCTCCCTCGCCGACCTCGACGGCATCAGCGGCATCGGCGCGAAGAAGAAGGAGACGTACGGCGAGGCGCTGCTGGAGGTGGTGGCGGGGGAAGCCTAGGCCCCAGGCTCAGTCCGGCGCCCCGACCTCGTATTCCAGCGCCACCTGCCCTCCCGGGTGGATGCTCGACGACACCAGCCGCAGCGGCGTCACCGGCAGCGACTCGGGCACCACCCCGCGGCCGCCGCCGAGGATGCTCGGCAGGATCCGCAGCCGCAGCACGTCGACTTCGTCCGCCAGGAACGCGGCGTCCGCCAGCCGCAGACTGCCCCAGAGAATGATCTCGCCCGGGTAGGACGCCTTCAGCCGGCGCAGCGACTCCACGACGCCCCCGCGCTCGACGGTCGCGGGCGCGAGGTCGCCCCACGGCGCCGCGTCCAGGCTGTTGCTGAGCACGTGCTTCGGGAGGCGGTTGATCAGTCCGGCGATCGGGTCGTCCTCCTCGGAGGCCGTCGGCCAGTAGGACGCGAACATCCGGTACGTGTTCGCGCCGAGCACGATCGCGGACAGCCCGGCGAGCCTCCGCAGCTGCTCCCGGTCGGCCTCGTCCCCGGCGGCCTCCGGCGTCAGGAAGCTCATGCCGCCCTCGGCGTCCGCCGCCGTCCCGTCCGCCGACACGATCTGCTCCACGATGAGCCGCGCCATCCCGTCCCCCTTCGACGCCGCCACCCTAGGCGCGGGCGAGCGACGGGGTCAAGGATCGCGCATCCCAGACGCGCGTGACGGAGATTCAGCGACCGGCTACCGTCCAGCGTCCCGCACAGAGCTCCACCCCGGCTCGCTGAGATGTGAAATGTGCTGAACGCATGCAAGGATGCGGCACCTGGGTCCCCGATCCCATCACGCAGGTCGAGTTGCGGGTCCCCGAGGGCTTCGACCCTCGAAGTGCGATTCAGCGAGCACGGGCCAACCGGGACGGGCTGTTGATTTCGATTCGCCTGCTCCCCGAGCACGGAGTCTCGTGGCCGATCTGGCAGCGCGGAGTCGGGCTCCTCGAGGAGAACTCGCTGCCGTTGAGTCCTGTACTGAATGCTGAATTGCGCGATTGGTCGTCGTTCTGGGCGACCCACCTGGGTATGGACGGAGAGTGGTCGTCTGCTGACGACCGCGACTGGTGGGTTCGGCGAGCCCGCGAGCTGGAAGACGCTCTCGAGATCGAACTCTGGGAGGTCGCGGTCATCGAGCGCGGATTCCCGGCTGCACACACTCACGGCAAAAACCAAGTAACAGTAGGTTTATGATCGGAACCGTTCACCGTGACGCCCGAAGGAGTGCGAATGACCGACACGACCACCACCGACCCGACCACCGGACCCGCCGCCGGCGACCCGACCGCCGACGGCGCGGCGACCGCCGACGCGCTCCCCGTCGACCCGCGCTTCCGCGACGCGAGCCTCCCGCTGGACGAGCGCGTCGAGAACCTGCTGGGCCAGATGACCCTCCAGGAGAAGGCCGGGCTGTTCTTCCAGACCATGATCACCATCGGCGAGGGCGGCGCCGTCGCCGGGCCGAACCCGCTGTTCGGGATCGCCGACAGCGCCGAGATGATCCGCGACCGGCACATGACGCACTTCAACGTGTTCGGCGCTGCCAGCTCGGCCGCCGAGATGGCCGAGTGGCACAACCGCATCCAGGAGGTCGCGGCGAGCACGCGGCTCGGCATCCCCGTCACCCTCTCCACCGACCCGCGGCACTCGTTCAGCGACAACCCCGGCGCCGCGATCATGGCCGGGCCGTTCTCGCAGTGGCCGGAGACCCTCGGCCTCGCGGCGATCGGCGACGAGGACCTGGTCGAGCGGTTCGCGGACATCGCGCGCCAGGAGTACACCGCCGTCGGCATCCGCGTCGCCCTGCACCCGCAGATCGACCTCGCGACCGAGCCGCGCTGGGCGCGTCAGGTCGCCACCTTCGGCGAGGACGTCGAGCTCACCTCGCGGCTCGGCGCCGCCTACATCCGCGGCTTCCAGGGTCCCGAGCTCGGCCCGGACTCCGTCGCGACGATGACCAAGCACTTCCCCGGCGGCGGCCCGCAGAAGGACGGCGAGGACCCGCACTTCCCGTACGGCCGCGAGCAGGTCTACCCGGGCGGCGAGTTCGAGACGCACCTGAAGCCGTTCGAGGCCGCGTTCGAGGCCGGCACCAGCCAGATCATGCCGTACTACGGGATGCCGGTCGGCACCGAGTACGAGGAGGTCGGATTCGGCTTCAACAAGTCCGTCGTCACCGGCCTGCTGCGCGAGCGCTACGGCTTCGACGGGATCGTCTGCACCGATTGGGGGCTGCTCTCGGACGCCGAGATCGCCGGCCAGCCGTTCCCGGCGCGCGCCTGGGGCGTGGAGCACCTGAGCACGCGCGAGCGGATGGCGAAGGTGCTGGACGCCGGCGCCGACCAGTTCGGCGGGGAGGCCATCCCGGACCTCCTGATCGACCTGGTGCGCAGCGGCGAGCTGCCGGAGGGGCGCCTCGACGTGTCCGCCCGGCGCCTGCTGCGCGAGAAGTTCCGGCTCGGCCTGTTCGACGCGCCGACGGTGGACCCGGCCCGCGCGGCCGAGGTCGTCGGCAACGCGGAGTTCGTGGCGGCGGGGGAGGCTGCGCAGCGCGCGTCGGTCACCCTGCTCAAGAACGAGGCCGTCCTCCCGCTCGCCCGCGGTACGAAGGTGTTCGTCCATGGCTTCGACCCGGAGGCCGTGGCCGGCTATGCGACCGTCGTCGCCATCCCGGAGGAGGCCGACGTCGCGCTGGTGCGGCTGCACGCGCCGTACGAGCAGCGGTCGACCATGTTCGAGAACTTCTTCCACGCCGGCTCGCTGGACTTCCCGCAGGAGACCGTGGACGAGGTGCTCGCGATCGCCCGCGCCGTGCCGACCGTGCTGGAGGTGTTCCTCGACCGCCCGGCGATCCTGACGCCGTTCGCGGGCGAGGTCCGCGCCATCGCGGCCGACTTCGGCGCGAGCTCCGCGGCCCTGCTGGACGTGCTGTTCGGGGAGGCGGCGCCGCAGGGCCGGCTCCCGATGGACCTGCCGTCGTCGATGGCCGCGGTGGTCGAGAACCGCCCGGACGTGCCGTTCGACACCGCCGACCCGCTCTACCGGTTCGGCCACGGGCTGAGCTACTAGCGCGGGCCAGGCGCTCGACGCTCAGCACCTTCCGAGCATCCCCCCTGGTCGCCCCCGGAACACCGGCGTACAGTGCCCGTTCCGTGGGGCGATCAGGGAATCTTTCGCCCCCGTTCACGGTTATGTCAGGTGGCATAATCTCGCGACGATCTCGAAGGAGGGGATGAAATGGCACGGAGGATAGAAGAGCTCGAGGACGAGACCGGCGCAATCATCAAGTACAGGCGGCACGCGAACGGCAAGGGACTGGTGTCCCCGTCGGCACGCGTGGCCGACTCCGCCCGCGTCGAGCCGACCGCCTATGTGGAGGCCGACGCCCGCATCGGGCTGGACGCCTACATCGGCGCCGGCAGCTGGATCGACTCCGGCGCGACGATCGGCGACCGCACGTTCGTCGGCGCCAACGTCCACATCGGCAGGGGCTGCGTCATCGGCAGCGGCGCGCGGATCGGAAGCAACGTCAAGGTGGGCGAGAACGCCATGATCGGGAACGGCGCCCGGGTCGACCGCGACGAGCAGATCGCGGCCGGAACCGTGATCGAGCTGCGCGGGGCCACGGCCGCGCGCGCGGCCCTCGCGGCCCTGCCGCGCGAAGCGCGAGCGACCCGCCGGGCGGCCTGACCGCTCACAGCCGCCTTGTCTATACCCGATGAGGCTCAGCCCATCGATTTGGAGCATCCCACAAACGGCCCGCGGACCTCGCGGGCCGTTTTTGTCGCCTCCGCACCGACGGTTTCCCTCGTCCCGCGCCCCGTCGTAGCGTGACCATGACCCCGAGACATCGAAGAGGAAACTCATGGTTGATACCGCCGAGCGCGCACCCGAGAAGTCCACCCGCACCACCTCCGGCACCCCCGTCGTGGACGCCGCCGCCAACGAAGCCGCCGCGGCAGCTGCCGCCACCGCACCGGCCGGCGCCGCGCCGCACGTCGACGTGGAGGCGCTGGGCCGCCAGCTCCTGGGCACCTGGGCCGAGGTCCGGCTGGCCTCCCGCGCACTCTCCTCGCAGCCGGAGCTGCAGAAGGTGGAGGGCCTCTCCGTCGCCGACCACCGCACCCGCGTTTTCGAGCAGCTGAAGCTCCTGGTCGACCACGGCCAGGTGCACCGCGCCTTCCCGAAGTCGGTGGGCGGCCTGGAGGACCACGGCGGCAACATCGCCGCGTTCGAGGAGCTCGTCGCGGCCGACCCGTCGCTGCAGATCAAGTCGGGCGTGCAGTGGGGCCTGTTCGGCGCCGCCGTGCTGCACCTCGGCACCGAGCACCACCACACCACCTACCTGCCCGGGATCATGTCGCTCGACGTGCCGGGAGCCTTTGCGATGACCGAGACCGGCCACGGCTCTGACGTCGCCGCCATCGCCACCACCGCGACCTACGACCCGGAGACGCAGGAGTTCGTCATCGACACCCCGTTCCGCGGCGCGTGGAAGGACTACCTCGGCAACGCGGCGGTCGACGCGACCGCCGCGGTCGTGTTCGCGCAGCTTGTCACGCAGGGCGTCAACCACGGCGTGCACGCCTTCTACGTGCCCATCCGGGACGCGAACGGCGACTTCCTGCCCGGCATCGGCGGCGAGGACGACGGCCAGAAGGGCGGCCTCAACGGCATCGACAACGGGAGGCTGCACTTCACCGGTGTCCGGATCCCGCGCAACGACCTCCTCAACCGCTACGGCGACGTCGCCGAGGACGGCACCTACAGCTCGCCGATCGCGAGCCCGGGCCGGCGCTTCTTCACGATGCTCGGCACGCTCGTCCAGGGCCGCGTCTCGCTGGACGGCTCGGCGACGATCGCCGCGAAGATCGGCCTGAAGATCGCGCTCACCTACGGCGACCAGCGCCGCCAGTTCACCGCGGGCAGCGACACCGACGAGGAGGTCGTGCTCGACTACCAGCGTCACCAGCGACGGCTGCTCCCGCTGCTGGCCACCACGTACGCGCAGAGCTTCGCGCACGAGATGTTCCTGCACAAGTTCGACGACGTGTTCAGCGGCGCGGCCGACACCGACGCCGACCGGCAGGACCTGGAGACCATCGCGGCGGCGCTCAAGCCGCTCAGCACGTGGCACGCTCTGGAGACTCTGCAGGAGGCGCGCGAGGCGTGCGGCGGCGCCGGCTTCCTCACCGAGAACCGGATCACCTCGCTGCGTCAGGACCTCGACATCTGGGTGACGTTCGAGGGCGACAACAACGTCCTTCTGCAGCTCGTCGCCAAGCGTCTGCTCACCGACTTCAGCCGCAAGTTCGCGAAGGCCGACGCCGGCGCGCTCGCCCGCTACGTCGTCGTGCAGGCGGCCGGCCGGGCGTACCACGGCTCGGGCCTGCGCAGCGTCGGCCAGACGGTGCGCGACTTCGGCTCGACGGCGCGCTCGGTGAACTGGCTGCAGGAGTCCGCGACCCAGCGCGAGCTGCTGACGGACCGCGTCGAGACGATGATCTCCGAGATCGGCGGACGGCTGCGCCCGGCCTCCAAGCTCGGCAAGAAGGCTGCGGCCGACCTGTTCAACTCGCAGCAGAACGAGCTCATCGAGGCCGCCCGCGCCCACGCCGAGCTGCTGCAGTGGGAGGCCTTCACGGAGGCCCTGGAGCAGGCCCCAGACGCCGGCACCAAGCAGGTGCTGACCTGGCTGCGCGACCTGTTCGGCTTCGGTCTGATCGAGAAGCACCTGGCCTGGTACCTCATCCACGGCCGCCTCTCGCCGCAGCGCGCGCAGGCCGTGTCGGCGTACATCGACCGGCTGCTCACCCGCATCCGGCCGCACGCGGTCGACCTGGTGGACGCGTTCGGCTACGGCCCGGAGCTGGTGCGCGCGAAGATCGCGAGCGGCGCGGAGGCCGAGCGCCAGGCGGAGGCGCGCGCGTACTACGCCGAGCGCCGCGCCGCCGGCACGCTGCCGACGCCGGAGAAGGCGCCCAGCAAGCACCGCTGACGCGCACATTCGTGCCGAATGTCGCGCTCGGCCCGAAGCGACATTCGGCACGAATGCGCACATTGGCGCGCCCAAACGCGACATTCGGCACGAATGTGGGCGAAACCTCCGTAGGCGCATTCGTGACGAATGTGGGGAATGGCGCGGCGTAACGCGACATTCGGGGCGAATGTGGGGATGGGTGCGGCGGGTCTACAGGAGGCCCAGGGCGCGCACGGCGTCGCGCTCGGCCTCCAGCTCGGCGACGGACGCGTCGATGCGCTCGCGCGAGAAGGCGTCGATCGTCAGGTCCTGGACGATCTCCCAGCGGCCGTCCACGCCGCGCACCGGGAACGACGAGATCAGGCCCTCCGGCACGCCGTAGGAGCCGTCCGAGACGACAGCGGCGGACGTCCAGCGCTCGCCGGTGCCGTCCACCCAGTCGCGGATGTGGTCGATGGCGGCGCTCGCCGCGGAGGCCGCCGACGACGAGCCGCGCACGGCGATGATCTCGGCGCCGCGCTTCGCCACCCGCGGGATGTACTCCTCCGCCAGCCAGCCCTCGTCCACCAGCTCGGTCGCCGGCCTGCCGTTCACCGTCGCGTGGCTGAGGTCCGGGTACTGGCTGGCCGAGTGGTTGCCCCAGACGATCACGCCGTGGATCGCGTGCACGGGCACGCCGAGCTTCGCCGCGAGCTGCGCGACGGCGCGGTTATGGTCGAGGCGGGTCATCGCGGTGAAGCGCTCCGCCGGGATGTCCGGCGCGTGCGCGCTCGCGATGAGCGCATTGGTGTTGGCCGGATTGCCGACGACGAGCACGCGCAGGTCGTCGGCCGCCACGTCGTTCAGCGCGGCGCCCTGCGGGCCGAAGATGCCGCCGTTCGCCTCCAGGAGGTCGGCGCGCTCCATCCCGGCGGTGCGCGGCCGGGCGCCGACGAGCAGAGCGACGCTCGCGCCGTCGAAGGCCGTGCGTGCGTCGTCGGTGACGTCCACGCCGTGCAGCAGCGGGAAGGCGCCGTCCTGCAGCTCCAGGGCCGTGCCCTCCGCGGCGCCGAGCCCGGCCGGGATCTCCAGCAGCCGCAGCCGCACCGGCACGTCGTGCCCGAGCAGCTGCCCAGAGGCGATCCGGAAGAGGAGGGCGTAGCCGATCTGTCCACCTGCGCCGGTGACGGCGACGGTCACGGGGGTGCTCATGCCGTGAGCCTAGCGCCGTCGGCAACGGAGGACATCCGCCCGCGGCGGGGCTCGAATCGCAGTGAACGGAGGAGGTCGGCGGGAATGGAGGGCGGATGTCCTCCGTTGGCGACGCCTCCAGGTGGCCGCGCGGCGCGGGGGTGCGCGGGCGGTGGGCCGCTACAGTCGCACCATGCGCACTCTCTATCCGGAGATCGAGCCGTACGACAGCGGGATGCTGGACGTCGGCGATGGCCAGCAGGTGTACTGGGAGACCAGCGGCAACCCCGATGGCACGCCGGTCGTCTTCCTGCACGGCGGCCCCGGCGGCGGCAGCACGCCCTCCCACCGCCGGCTGTTCGACCCGGAGCGGTACCGGATCGTCCTGTTCGACCAGCGCAACTGCGGCCGCAGCCTCCCGCACGCGAGCGACCCGGACGCCGACCTGTCGGCGAACACCACCTGGAATCTCGTCTCCGACATGGAGAAGCTGCGCGAGCACCTGGAGGTCGAGCGCTGGCTGGTGTTCGGCGGCTCGTGGGGCAGCGCGCTCGCCCTGGCGTACGCGGAGACCCATCCCGAGCGGGTGACCGGGCTGATCCTGCGCGGCATCTTCACCTTGCGCCCCGCCGAGCTCGATTGGTTCTACGAGGGCGGCGCCGCTGCGCTCTTCCCCGACCTGTGGGAAGGCTTCGTGGAGCCGGTGCCGGTGGAGGAGCGCGGCCACCTGATCCGTGCCTACAGCCGCCTGCTCGCCGACGAGGACCCGGCCGTGCATGGGCCGGCCGCCGTCGCCTGGTCGCGGTGGGAGTCCTCCACGATCACACTGCTGCCCCGGCCGGAGGTCGTGGAGACGTTCACCGAGGAGAAGTACGCGGTCGCCTTCGCGCGCATCGAGAACCACTACTTCATGAACGGCGGCTGGTTCGAGGAGGACCAGCTGATCCGCGACGCGTACAAGCTGGCGGACATCCCCGGCGTCATCGTGCAGGGCCGCTACGACATCTGCACGCCGGCCATGACCGCGTGGGACCTGCACAGGGCCTGGCCGGAGGCGGAGCTGAACATCGTCCCGGACGCGGGCCACGCCTACGACGAGCCGGGGATCCTGGACGCGCTGATCGAGGCGACCGACCGGTTCGCCGGCGGGCCCGCGGATGAGGCGGACACGGGCGACGACGCCGCAGCAGAAGCCGAGGACGACGCCGCAGCCGAGGGGGAGGACGCCGAGGGCGAGGACGCCGAGGAGTCCTCCGAGAGCGCCGACGAGGGCGCCGAGGACGGCCACCAGGCCTGAGCTGACCGGCCCTGCGCGGGTCGTCTGGCGGTTCGCCCCCGATTGGGGGGTGAGCGATGACGCCAATATTGTGACAATCTCTCAGATATGAGCAAAGCTCAATCTGTGGGTATGCGTGCCGGGCGGCCGAGCCGCCGGCGGAACGCGCTGTTCGCGACCGCGTGTGCGCTGGTGGTCGTCTTGTTCGCGTGGGTCAGTCTCGTGACGAGCCAGCCCGCGCGAGCGGACCAGGGCTGCAATGCCGCGGCGAATCCGATCGTGTGCGAGAACGCGCTTCCCGGGACGGACCCGTCGGTCTGGGACGTCAGCGGCTCCGGCGCCTCGGACATCCAGGGCTTCTCGACCGACATCAGCGTCAACATCGGCGGCACGATCGGCTTCAAGATCAACACGACCGCCAAGTCGTACACCATCCAGATCTTCCGCACGGGCTACTACCAGGGCCTCGGGGCGCGCAAGATCGCGGACGTCACGCCGTCGGCCACCCTCCCGCAGACGCAGCCCGCCTGCTACTGGGACCCGACGGTGGAACTGACCGACTGCGGCAACTGGGCGCAGTCGGCGTCGTGGACGGTGCCGCCGTCGGCGGTCTCCGGCGTCTACATCGCCCTGCTCCACCGCAACGACAACAGCGACGAGAGCCAGATCACCTTCGTGGTGCGCAATGACGCGAGCCACTCGGACGTCCTCTATCAGACCTCCGACCCGACCTGGCAGGCGTACAACACCTACGGTGGTTCCGACTTCTACCAGGGCGCCGCGAACGGCCGTGCCTACAAGATCAGCTACAACCGCCCGATCACCACCCGCGGTCTCAACTCCGGCCGGGACTTCTACTTCAGCGCCGAGTACCCCGAAGTGCGCTTCCTGGAGAAGAACGGCTACAACATGTCGTACTTCAGCGGGGTCGACACGGATCGGTACGGCTCGGAGCTGCTGAACCACAAGGTGTTCCTCTCCGTCGGCCATGACGAGTACTGGTCGGCGAATCAGCGCGCCAATGTCCAGGCGGCCATCAACGCCGGCGTGAACGCGCAGTTCCTCTCCGGCAACGAGATGTACTGGCACACGCGCTACGAGCCGTCGGTGGCCGGGACGCCCACGAACTACCGCACCCTCGTGTCGTACAAGGAGACCTGGTCGAACGCGAAGATCGACCCGACGGCCGAGTGGACGGGCACCTGGCGCGACCCGAGGTTCGCCTCCCAGGCCAACGGCGCGGGGCTTCCGGAGAACGGCGTCAGCGGCACGATGTACGTCTCCAACCTGACCGATCTCCCGATCACGGTCACGGCCGCGCAGGGGAAGACGAGACTGTGGCGCAATACCAGTCTGTCCTCGCTCGCCGCGGGGACGACGGCGGCCCTCGCGCCGCACACGGTGGGCTACGAGTCGGACGAGGACGTCGACAACGGGTTCAGACCGGCCGGCTTGATCGACCTGTCCACGGTGTCGGGGACCGTCCCGTCGTACATGCTGGACTTCGGCAACACCACGGGAACCGCCGTGACCACGCACCACGTGACCCTCTACCGCGCGGCGAGCGGAGCGCTCGTCTTCTCGGCCGGCTCCGTGCAGTGGTCGTGGGGCCTCGACGCCACGCACGACGGTGCGGGCGCGGCCGCCGACCCGCGGATGCAGCAGGCCCAGGTCAACCTGATGGCCGACATGGGCGCCCAGCCGGGTTCCCTGCAGTCCGGCCTGGTGGCGTCGACCGCCAGCACGGACACCACGCCTCCGACCGTGACGATCACCTCGCCGGCCTCCGGCGCCACCATCGCCAACGGGGCGTCGGTCACGGTGACCGGCACAGCCTCCGATGTCGGCGGCGTCGTCGCGGGCGTGGAGGTGTCCACCGACGGCGGGACGAGCTGGCACCCGGCGACCGGGACGACCTCCTGGTCGTACACCTACGTGCAGCACGGACTCGCCACGGCTGCGATCAGCGTCCGGGCGACGGACGACAGCGCCAACACGTCGACGCCGACCTCCCGTCCGGTCACCGTGACGGGACCGGCGTCGATCTTCGGCTCGACCGTGCCGGCGACCCCCGATGCTGGCGACGCGTCGGCCGTCGAGCTCGGGCTGCGGTTCACGCCCCAGCAGAGCGGCTTCATCACCGGGGTGCGGTTCTACAAGAGCTCGGCGAACACCGGAGCGCACACCGGCTCGCTCTGGGACAGCTCAGGCAACCGGCTGGCGAACGTCGCGTTCAGCGGTGAGACGGCCTCCGGCTGGCAGACGGCGAACTTCGTGTCGCCGGTCTCGGTCACGGCAGGGACGACCTATGTGGTGTCGTACTCCGCACCGGCCGGCCACTACTCCGCCCAGACCTACGCGTTCTCGTACCGCGGCCCGACGGACAACGTCTTCTCTGTCGCCGGCGGCTTCGGCGCCGCTCCGGCCGGGGTGTACTCCACGTCGGTCGGCACCTACCCGCAGGCGTCGTACGAGAGCTCCAACTACTTCGTGGACGCCGTCTTCTCGGCGGTCGACAACTCGCCGCTGGTGGCCACCGGTCAGTCGCCGCTGCCCGGGTCGTCCAGCGTGCCCCTGACGACGACGATCGGCGCCGTGATGTCGAAGGCCGTCAACCCGGCGAGCATCGCCTTCACGGTCAAGGACTCCCTCGGGAACACCGTGGCCGGCTCGGTGGGCTACGCCGCCTCCACGAGGACGGCCACCTTCACACCCACGTCGCCGCTGAACGGCTTCGTGAACTACTCCGTGGCGATGACCGCGAAGGACACCTACGGCAACGCCCTGACGTCGGGCGGATCGTGGAGCTTCACGACCGTCAAACCCGACCCGGCGCCCGGCGTCTGCCCGTGCGGCCTGTTCTCCGACTCCACCGTCCCGTCGATCCTGCAGGTGAACGACTCGCCTGTCACGCTCGGCGTGCAGTTCGCCAGCTCGGCGGCCGGCGCGGTCAGCGGCATCCGGTTCTACAAGAACTCCACCAACACCGGCACGCACGTCGGCACCCTCTGGAGCAGCACCGGCCAGCAGCTGGCGACCGGCACCTTCACCGGCGAGTCCACGGCCGGGTGGCAGACACTCACATTCGGCACGCCCGTGAACATCACGGCGAACACGGACTACGTGGTCTCCTACCGCACGACGACCGGCAGCTACTCTGTGACGCCCGGCGTCTTCTCCGGATCCGGAGTGAGCAACCCGCCGCTGGTCGCCGGCAACTCGATGGGCCGGTACACGTACGGGACCGGGTTCCCGAGTTCGTCGTCGACGACCAGCTACCTGGTGGACGTGGTGTTCACCAAGGCGCCCGATCCGGTGGCGGTGGTGTCCGAGTCGCCGGCGAACGGAGCGGTCGAGGTCGACCCGGCGACGGGCGTGTCCGTCACGCTGTCGACCCCCATCGCGGCCGGCTACACGATGGGCCTGACGGCGGGCGGGGCCGCCGTGGCGGGCACGGTCGCGCAGTCGACCGACGGCAAGACGATCACGTTCACCCCGTCGGCCGCCTTGCCGTCCGGAGCAGTGGTGACCGCGACGCTGTCCGGTGTGAAGTCCACCGGAGGGGCGACGCTCGGAACCCAGACCTGGTCGTTCACCGTGAAGGCAGCGGCGGTCACGCAGTACACGCTGCTGGGCAACGAGACGCCTGCCACAGCGGACGCGACCAACGACTCCTCGGCCGTCGAGCTCGGGATGAAGTTCACCCCGTCGCAGAGCGGCACGATCAACGCGATCCGCTTCTTCAAGGGGATCGGCAACGTCGGCACGCACGTCGGATCGATCTGGTCGTCGTCGGGGACCAAGCTGGCCTCGGTGACCTTCACGGGTGAGACATCGGTGGGCTGGCAGACCGCGCAGCTCACGACGCCGCTCTCCGTCACGGCGGGGACCGCCTACGTCGTCTCGTACTTCGCGCCGCAGGGCAACTACGCCTACACCGGAAGCTACTTCGCCCAGCCGAAGACCAACGGCCCGCTCACCGCTCCGGCCGGAGCGAACGGCCTGTACCTCTACGCGGCGGCCGGAGGCTTCCCGACGTACTCGTACGGCTCCACCAACTACTTCGTCGACGTGGTGTTCGCGCCTGCGGCCGGTAGCGGAACGACGACGACGGGCGGCACCGGTGGAACGGGCGGCACCGGCGGAACGGGCGGCACCGGCGGCACCAACCCGGCAGCCGGGGTCTCGATCTTCTCGAGCACCGCGACGCCGGCGAACAGCGCGGTCCAGGACGGCACGCCCGTCCAGCTCGGCGTAAGGTTCACCTCGTCCGCAGCGGGCACGATCACCGGCATCCGCTTCTACAAAGGCGCAGGAGACACGGGCACCCACACCGTCTCCCTCTGGACGGCGGACGGGACGCAGCTCGCGACCGCCGCGTCGACCGGAGAGACGGCGAGCGGCTGGCAGGACGTGTTCTTCACGACGCCCGTGACCATCACGGCGAACACCGAGTACCGGGCGTCGTACTACACGACCAACGCGACCTACGCGGCCGACGTCGGGACGCTGTCCAGCCCGATCGTGAACGGCCCGCTCTCGACGCTGGCCACCGGCGGGGCGTACGCGTACTCGACAGGCTTCCCGAACAACACGGTCTCGAACAACTACTGGGTCGACGTCAACTTCGTCGCGAGTCAGTAGGCGTTCACGCAAGCCCGGGGTCGTCGCCCGAAGGCGACCCCGTCGACAAGAAAGGTGCTGGGGGCACATGGAAACACAATTGCGAATCGCGGTGATCGGCGCCGGCTACTGGGGCCCCAACCTGGCCAGGAACTTCTCGGCCGGCCCCGACTGGCGGCTCGTCGCCATCTGCGACCTGGATCGCGAACGGGCGGAAGGTCTCGCCGCCCGCGTCGGCGGCGTCGACGTCGAGACCGACGTCGACGCGCTGCTGGCGAGGGACGACCTCGACGCCGTCGCCATCGCGACACCTGCCAGAACCCACCACGGCCTCGCCCTCAAGGCGCTCGCCGCGGGCAAGCACGTGATGGTGGAGAAGCCGCTCGCCGACGCAGGCGACCGCGGCAGGGCGATGGTCGCCGCCGCCGCCTCTCGAGGCCTCGTGCTGATGGCGGACCACACGTACTGCTACACCCCGGCGGTGCTGAAGATCCGCGAGCTGATCGAGGAGGGCGCGCTCGGCGACGTCCTCTTCATCGACTCGACCCGGATCAACCTCGGCCTCATCCAGCCCGACGTCGACGTCTTCTGGGATCTGGCGCCGCACGACCTGTCGATCATCGACTTCATCCTCCCCGGCGGGTTGCGCCCGAAGACCGTGGCGGCCCACGGCGCCGACCCGCTCGGCGCGGGCAAGTCGTGCGTCGGCTACCTCGTCCTCCCGCTGCAGAACGGCGCCATGGCACACGTGCACGTGAACTGGCTCAGCCCGACCAAGATCCGCCAGATGGTCATCGGCGGCACCAAGCGCACGCTGGTCTGGGACGACCTGAACCCGCAGCAGCGGATCAGCGTGTACGACCGCGGCGTGGACCTCGGCCTGCAGGCCGCCGACGGCGTCGAGCGCACCGCGGCGACCGTCTCCTACCGGCTCGGCGACACCTGGTCGCCCGCCCTCCCCGAGCGGGAGGCCCTGGGGCAGCTCGCGGCCGAGTTCGCCGAGAGCATCCGCAGCAGGCGCGCTCCGCGCACCGACGGCGCCGCCGGGCTCCGCGTGCTGTCCGTGCTGGAGGCCGCGACCCGCAGCCTCGCCGGCGACGGAGCCGTGGTCGACGTCGAGGACCCGGCAGACGCCCAGCAGCTGGCGGGTGCGCGGTGACCGCCCTGGACGGCGCCGACGTGCTCGTCACGGGAGGCGCCGGCACCATCGGCTCGCAGATCGTCGACCAGCTCCTGGAGGCGGGCGCCGCGCACGTCGACGTGCTCGACAACCTCGTGCGCGGCCGCCTGGCCAACCTCGACGACGCGCTGGCCTCCGGCCGGGTCACCCTCGTGCAGGGCGACCTGCGCGACCGTGACCTCGTGCACGACGTCACGCGCGGCAAGGACCTGGTCTACCACGAGGCCGCCATCCGCATCACGCAGTGCGCGGAGGAGCCGAGGCTCGCGCTGGAGGTGCTGGTCGACGGCAGCTTCAACGTCTACGAGGCGGCGGTCGAGCACGGCGTCGACAAGCTCATCACCGCGTCCTCCGCGTCGGTGTACGGCCTGGCAGAGGAGTTCCCGACGCCGGAGCGCCACCATCACCACAACAACGACACGTTCTACGGCGCGGCCAAGTCGTTCAACGAGGGAATGCTGCGCAGCTTCCGCGCGATGAACGGGCTGGATTACGTCATCCTGCGCTACTTCAACGTCTACGGCCCGCGGATGGACGTGCACGGCCTCTACACCGAGGTCCTGGTGCGCTGGATGGAGCGGATCGCCGACGGGAAGCCGCCGCTGATCTTCGGCGATGGCCTCCAGACGATGGACTTCGTCTTCACGCGCGACATCGCCAGAGCCAACCTGCTGGCGGCGACCGCCGACGTGCAGGAGGGCTTCTACAACATCGCGAGCGGCACCGAGACCAGCCTCCTGGAGCTGGCCCAGGCGCTGCTGGCGGCGATGGACTCCGACCTGGAGGTCGAACACGGCCCGGAGCGCGCGGTCAACGGGGTCACCCGCCGGCTCGCCGACGTCACCGCGGCGCAGCGCGACCTCGGTTTCACGGCGGAGGTGCCGCTGGAGGACGGCCTGCGCGAGCTGGTCGAATGGTGGCGCCCGCTGCGCGAGGAGATCGCGGCCGGCCGGGCGGAGCTGGTGACGTCATGAACCGGATCAACGTCATGAAGCCGTGGCTCGGCGAGGAGGAGATCGCCGCCGTCACGGAGGTGATCGCCTCCGGCTGGGTGGCTCAGGGCCCACGCGTGGCGCGCTTCGAAGAGGAGTTCGCCGCCGCGATGGGCGCGCCCCACGCGGTCGCGACCTCCAACTGCACGACCGCTCTGCACCTGGCGCTGGTCGTGGCGGGCGTGGGGCGGGGCGACGACGTGGTCGTCCCGTCCTTCTCCTTCATCGCCACGGCGAACGCGCCCACCTACGTCGGCGCGCGACCGGTGTTCGCCGACGTGGACGCCGTGACGGGCGACCTCACCCCTGGGTCGGTCGCCGCGGCGCTCACCGAGAGCACCCGCGCGGTCATCGTCGTCGACCAGGGCGGCGTGCCGGCCGACCTCGACGGCATCCGCGCGGTGTGCGACCCGAAGGGCATCGTCGTGATCGAGGACGCCGCCTGCGGCGCCGGCTCGACCTACCGCGGCCGGCCGGTCGGGGCGGGGGCGGACGTCACCGCGTGGTCGTTCCACCCGCGCAAGCTGCTGACCACCGGCGAGGGCGGCATGCTGACCACCTCGAACCGCGCCTGGGCCGACCGGGCCCGGCGGCTCCGCGAGCACTCCATGAGCGTTTCGGCGGCCGACCGCCAGGCGAGCATCCTGGCGCCGCAGGAGGAGTACACCGAGATCGGCTTCAACTACCGGATGACCGACCTGCAGGCGGCGGTCGGCATCGTCCAGCTCGGGCGCCTGCCGGAGATCGTCCGGCGGCGCAGGGAGCTGGCCGCGCGCTACGCCGAGCTGATCGGCGACATCCCCGGACTGCGGCCGGTCACCGACCCCGAGTGGGGCACCGGCAACTTCCAGTCCTACTGGGTGGAGGTCGAGTCGTCGTTCGGAGCCTCGCGGGAGCGGACGATGGAGGTGCTCGCCGAGGCGGGCGTCTCCGCGCGACGCGGCATTATGGCCGCCCACCGGCAGCCGGCGTACCGCGACGTGGACACCGGCTCCGTCCCGCTGCCCGTGACCGAGCGGCTGACCGACGGCACGCTGATCCTCCCGCTCTTCCACGAGCTGACCGGGGCCGAGCAGCTGCGCGTCGTGGACGCCCTCCGCGAGGCCGGCGAACTGCGGGGTGCGGCATGAGGGACCTCGTCCTGATCGGCGCCAGCGGGCTCGCCCGCGAGGTGATGGCGATGCAGCAGACGGGCGCGCGCGTGATCGGCGTGCTGGACGACGACCCGGGCCTGCACGGGCACAGCATCGGCGGGGTCGAGATCCTCGGCGGCGTGGAGCTGGCCGGGGAGCTCCCCGGCGCGCTGACCGTCTGCGTCGGCAGCGGCTCGGGCCGCAGGTCCGTCGTGCAGCGGCTGGCGGCGCTCGGCGTCGGGCCGGAGCGTTACGCCACGGTGGTCGACGACTCGGCGCGCCTGTCCGTCAACAGCCTGGTGGGCGCCGGCTCGATCATCCTCGCCGGCACCGTGCTGACCGCCGACGTGATCGTCGGGCGCCATGTCGTCCTGATGCCGAACTGCACGCTCACGCACGACGACATCGTGGACGACTTCGTGACGCTCGCGGCCGGCGTCGCGGTGGGTGGCGTGGTGCGGCTCGGCGAGGCCGCCTACCTCGGCATGAACTCGTCCATCCGCCAGCGGGTCTCCGTCGGCGCGGGCGCGACCATCGGGATGGGGGCCGTCGTGCTCTCGGACGTCCCGGCGGGACAGACCTGGGCCGGAGTGCCCGCACGAGAACTGGGGGTACGGCTGTGAGGGTCCCACTTGTCGATCTGGTCGCCCAGAACACCGAGACCGCGGACGACATCCGCACGGCGGTCGACCACGTGTTCGAGACGGCCTCCTACATCGGCGGCAGCGACGTCGGCGCCTTCGAGCGCGAATACGCCGAGGCCACCGGCGCCGGCCACTGCGTCGGCGTCGGCAACGGCACGGACGCGCTCGAGCTCGCGTTGCGCGCGGCGGGCGTGACCGCGGGCGGGGAGGTCGTCCTCCCCGCGAACACCTTCATCGCTACGGCGGAGGCGGTCTCGCGCATCGGCGCCGTCCCGGTCTTCGCGGACGTCGACGACGAGCACCTGCTCCTGGACCCGGCCGCGGCCGCGGCGGCGGTCACCTCCCGCACGCAGGCGGTCGTGCCCGTGCACCTGTTCGGCCAGGTGGCGCCGGTCGGGGCCATCCGGCGGGCGCTCGGCTCCACCGATATCCCGATCGTGGAGGACGGCGCGCAGTCGCAGGGCGCGGAGAGCGTCGACGGCCGGGCGGGAAGCCTGGGCATGGTCGCCTCCACATCCTTCTATCCGGGCAAGAACCTCGGAGCGGCGGGGGACGCGGGGGCCGTGACAACAGGCGATCCCGAGATCGCACGCACGGTGCGCGTCATCGCGTCCCACGGCAGCGAGAAGAAGTACGTGCACGAGCTGGTCGGCTTCAACTCGCGGATGGACTCGCTCCAGGCGGCCGTGCTGCGCGTCAAGCTGCGCCACCTCGCGGACTGGAACCGCCGCCGCAGGGTCGCTGCAGCGCGCTACTCCGCCCTCCTGGAGGGCGTGGCCGGCGTCCGGCTGCCGTCGAGCGCCCCGGGCAACCTCGACGTCTGGCACCTCTATGTCGTGCGCGTCGACGAGCGCGACCGGGTGCTGGCGCGCCTGAACGAGGCCGGCATCGGAGCGGCGATCCACTACCCGACGCCGCTGCACCTGACCGCCGCGTACCGCGACGGTGCGCCCGGGCGCGGGTCGTTCCCGATCGCGGAGGCCGCGGCCGACCGGATCCTGTCCCTCCCTCTTTATCCGCACATCACGGCCGACCAGCAGGAGTTCGTCGCGGAGGAGCTCGCGGCGGCGCTGCGTTGACCCCAAACCGGGGGTGATTTTCCCTCATTTTCGCTTCGCGGACTGGGCTTTTGCGGCGCTCGTCGCGATTATGAGAACTATTCATTTCCCTGGATCAGGGCGAGCGCTGCGTCACCGAGTCGTGCTGGAGGAGTCGATGGGCCCGAGCGTCGTCGTCGTGGGAGGAGGGATCCTCGGACTGGCGTTCGCGGCGCACGCCGCCCGCCGCGGAACCCGGGTCACGCTCCTGGAGAAGGAGGACGACTGGGCCGCCCACCAGACCGGCCACAACAGCGGCGTGGTCCACGCCGGCCCCTACTACCGGCCGGGATCGCTCAAGGCCAGGATGTGCGCCGCGGGGAACGCGTCCATGATCGCCTTCGCGCGCGACCACGACATCCCGCACGCCGTGCCCGGCAAGCTGATCGTGGCCACCGATGAGAACGAGCTCGACGGCCTGCACGAGCTGCACAGGCGCGCGGAGGCCAACGGCGTGCCGTGCCATCTCGTCGACGGCGTCGAGGCGTCCGAGTACGAGCCGGAGGTGTACGCCGTCGAGGCGCTCCGGGTCGAGACCACAGGCATCATCGACTACCGTGCGGTCTGCCGCGAGCTCGCCGTGATCGCGATGCGGCACGGCGCCGAGCTCCGCACCGGCGCGCGGGTCGTCGCCATCCACGATTCGGCCGACGGTGTCGTGGTGGAGCACGAGGGCGGGGAGGCCCGCGGCTCGATCCTGGTCAACTGCGCCGGGCTGCAGGCCGACCGCGTCGCGCTCCTGGCCGGCGTCGAGCCGGAGGTGCGCATCGTGCCGTTCCGCGGCGAGTACTACGAGCTCGTCCCTGAGCGCCGCGACCTCGTGAACGGGCTGATCTACCCGGTGCCCGATCCGCAGCTGCCGTTCCTCGGCGTGCACCTCACCCGGATGATCGACGGCTCGGTCCACGCCGGGCCGAACGCGGTGCTCGCCCTCAAGCGCGAGGGCTACCGCTGGCGCGACATCGACGTCCATGACGCGGTGGAGTCGCTGACCTACCCTGGCTTCCTGCGGATGGCGTCGCACAATCTGGAGACCGGTGTGCGGGAGGTCGCCCGGTCGCTCAGCCGCTCCGCGTTCGCGGCGAGCCTCGCCCGTCTCGTGCCCCGGATCGAGGCCAGGGACATCGTCCGGGCGGGAGCGGGCGTCCGCGCGCAGGCCGTCCGCCGCGACGGGACCCTCGCCGACGACTTCGTCATCCAGCGCTCGCGCCATCAGCTCCACGTCCTGAACGCACCGTCCCCGGCCGCCACCAGCGCCCTGGAGATCGCCGCGTACCTGTTCGCGGAGACCGGCGTCTCGGCCTGACGCGCTCGCGGGGGCACCCCCCCCGGACGGGGGATAGGTTCGGCTCCGAAAGCCGATGTATCCTCATTTTCGTAGAGCTGAGGAACAGTCATTTTTCTGATCGGACTCCGGCCCTGCACACCCGAATACACCTGTGAAACCCGATGAGCAGGGACGAGTTGTGATGCACGCGAGAACTCCAAGTCCATGCGCCGGTGCGGTCCGCCCGGCGCTTCTCCCTCCGGCCGTCCCCATGCACGGAGCCGGCGGCGGCAAAGTCGTTCGAGACCACGGCTTTCCCCCAGCCGCCGCCGGTTCTGTCCACCGCGCCCGCCACGGCGCCTCCGGCGAGGGAAGGGGAGAGTGATGACCGTCGTCCGTCCCCGAGCCGTCGCAGGAGCCGTCGGCGGCCGCTCCCGGCGCCCCTGGCGGCGCTTCGCCGTCGCCGGTGAAGTCGAGAGCCTCCGTCCGGGAGACGGCCGCCCCTGGGCGCACTCCTACCTGCTGCGGCTCCGGATCACCGACTCGGTCATCATCCTCGCCGCGATCGGCACCGCCTTCGTCATCCGCTTCGGCACCCACGACATCGCCGCGAGCGTCGCCGGGTTCCCCGTGCCCTACGCGCTCATCTCGCTCCTGATCGCACTGAGCTGGTCGGTCGCCCTCTCCGCGGGACACACCAGGGACGCGCGGGTCTGCGGCACCGGGCTCACCGAGTACCGCCGGGTGGCGTCCGCCAGCGCCCTGACCTTCGGGCTCCTGGCCATCGTCTTCCTGGTCGGCGACGTGGAGGTCGCCCGCGGCTACTTCATCCTCGCGCTCCCCGCGGGGGCGGTCGCGCTGCTCGGCAGTCGCTGGATGTGGCGGCGCTGGCTGATCGGCCAGCAGCGCTACGACCACTACCTCTCCCGCGCCCTCGTGGTCGGGGACCGCGACGACGTCGGCTACGTCGCCGCACAGATCCAGGCGAAGTCGGGAGCGGCCTACCACGTGGTCGGCGTCGCGACCGAGAACGCCGGCCGCGACCTGGTCGACATCGGCACCGAGCGCATCCCGGTCGTCGGGGGCCTGTCCGACGTGACGGACGCGGCGCGCCGTCTCGGCGTGGACACGGTCATCGTCGCCGGGCAGCCGCGCGGCGGCAGCCGGTACATCCGCGATCTGGGCTGGGCGCTGGAGGGCACCGCCACCGACCTCGTGCTGGCGTCGCGGCTGACCGACGTCGCCGGGCCGCGCATCCACTTCCGGCCGGTCGAAGGCCTGCCGTTGATCCACGTCGAGATCCCGCAGTTCGAGGGCGGCAAGCACATCCTCAAGCGGATGCTCGACGTCGTCCTCTCCGGCGCCGCCCTGGTGGTCCTCGCCATCCCGATGGTGATCGTGGGCCTGCTGGTCCGACTGGACTCGCCCGGGCCCGCCCTGTTCCGGCAGGACCGCGTGGGACGCAACGGCTCGACCTTCAAGATGCTGAAGTTCCGCTCGATGGTCGTCGACGCGGAGGCGCGGCTCGCCGAGCTGAACGACAGGAACGAGGGCAACGGGCTGCTGTTCAAGCTCAGGGACGACCCGCGCATCACCCGGATCGGCCACGTCATCCGCAAGTTCTCGATCGACGAGTTCCCTCAGCTGTGGAACGTGCTCGTCGGGGATATGAGCCTCGTCGGACCGCGCCCGCCGCTGCGGCGCGAGGTCGACGGCTACGAGAGCCACGTCCACCGCCGCTTGTACATCAAGCCGGGTCTCACGGGGATGTGGCAGGTCAACGGCCGCTCCGACCTCTCCTGGGACGAGAGCGTCCGCCTCGACCTCTACTACGTGGAGAACTGGTCGCTCACCGGCGACCTGGTGATCCTCTGGCGCACGGCTCGCGTGCTCCTGCATCCCACCGGCGCCTACTGAAGCGCCACCACCCGACTGAACACGAGCGACGACCTGGGGGCGACGCCGATGACCATCATCACCAGCACTGCAAGTGCGGAGGGAACGACCGCCGCGACGATGATCGCGCCGGGCGCGGAGGTCGACCCCCGCGCCCGGATCGGCGCGAGGAGCCGCGTGTGGAATCTCGCCCACGTGCGCGAGGACGCCACGATCGGCGCGGAATGCGTCATCGGACGCGGCGCGTACGTCGGCCCCGGCGTGCGCATCGGCGACAACTGCAAGGTGCAGAACTACGCTCTCGTGTACGAACCGGCCGTGCTCGAGGACGGCGTCTTCGTCGGCCCGGCCGTGGTCTTCACGAACGACGTCTTCCCCCGGGCGGTGAATCCGGACGGCTCCCTCAAGTCCGCGGAGGACTGGGACGCCGTCGGCGTGACCGTCCAGGCCGGCGCCTCGATCGGCGCACGTGCCGTCTGCATCGCCCCGGTGCGGATCGGGCGCTGGGCGCTGGTCGCAGCCGGCTCTGTCGTCCGCTCGGACGTCCCCGACTACGCGCTGGTCGCCGGAGTGCCCGCACGCCGGATCGGCTGGGTCGGCGAGGCCGGCTTCCCGCTGGTCGACGAAGGCGACGGCCGCTGGCGCTGCCCGCGCACGAGGCACGGCTACCGCGAGCACGACGGCATCCTGATCCGGGAGGAGGACCTCGCATGAGGCGGCCGTCCCAGCGCACCTGGATCATCCTGGGCCTCTCCGCCGCCGTCGTCATCGCGGCGGGCGCGTTCGTGATCTCGCAGGCGCCCGTCCAGGCGCCGACGACCGCGGCGGGCTCGTCGCCGACCGCGTCGCACTCGACCCCTGCGACGGGGTCGGGCTCGAAGCCAGGCTCGACCGGATCCACGGACACGCCCCTAGCGCCCGTCACGCCTCCGGCGGTCACGAAGCGGTACACCACGGAGGTGCTCCCCGCCGCGCCGGCGACATCGCCCGCGCTGCCCCCGACGACTCCGCTCCCGTACCCGGTGAGCGCGCCGCTCCCCAAGTCGGCGGCTGCGGTCGGGGCGCTGGCTGCGGGCTACCCGACCAGCGTGCTGCCGCAGGCGCCGGGCTCCACGATCAAGACGAGCTCGATCGCCTCCCAGAGCAACCATCTGCAGGTGACGCTGACCGCGGGGTCCACGCAGCAGGTCACGGACGTGGTCGCGTTCTACCGCGGGATCCTCGCGAAGTACGGGATGTACGACAGCGCGGCGCCCGCGCTCGCCGGGTCCACCTCGGCGCTGTTCGTCCGCGGGGGGAACTCGGTGACGCTCACCGTCACTCCGGCCACGAGCGGCACGACGTATGCGCTCTTCGCGGCGTTCACGGCTGCGGGCTGACGGGGCATCGTGCAGAATGACCGCATGAAGGCGGTGCGGCGGAACTGGCTCCTCGCAGGGATCACGGTCCTGGTGCTCGGCGGCGCCGTCGCCTACGCCGGCGTCGCGATCGCGGGGTACCAGTCGCGCGCGACAGCCACGGTGGGCGCGGCCACGCCGCGGCCGACGCTTCCCAGCGGTCCACTGCTGGTCTTCCGCGACACGTCGCCTGGTGCGCACTACGGCCAGGTGGCGTCGGTGCCGCTGGCGGATCCGTCCGCCGCGCGCACCTCCACCGGCCTGCTCTGCGACCGGGTCTACGCCACCCACGAGAACCTGATGTGCCTGCGCACCCAGAGCGGGACCGTGACCAGCTTCGACGCGACGCTGTACGACGTGGCGGGAGACCAGCTCAAGAGCTGGCCGCTCCCCGGCTTCCCGAGCCGCACGCGGATCTCGCCCGACTCGTCGCTGGTCGCCCAGACCTCCTTCGTCACGGGATCCTCGTACGGGGCCGCCGGGTTCTCGACCCAGACCACCATCTCGGCGGTGAACGGCATCGACTACGGCAACCTGGAGGCGTTCACACTGCTGGTGGACGGCCAGAAGGTCACCGCCGACCGCGAGATCTGGGGAGTGACCTTCGCCTCGGACGACAACACGTTCTTCGCGACGGCGATGTCCGGAGGCCGGATCTGGCTGGTCCGCGGCAACCTGCGCGGGCGGACCCTCGTCGCCGTGAAGGACGGCGCCGAGTGCCCATCGCTGTCACCGGACGGCACCAGGGTGGCGTACAAGAAGAACATCTCGACTACCGCGACCAAGCACTGGACGCTCGCGGTCCTCGACTTCGCGACCGGGGTCGAGAAGGAGCTGCCCATCCCGGCGTCGGTCAGCGTGGACGATCAGGCCGAATGGCTCGACGACGGCACGCTGCTCTACGGCCTCGCCGATCCGGCGGCGCCCGGGAACAGCAACGTCTACGCGGTCAAGGCCGACGGCTCCGCCGCGCCGAGGCTCTTCCTCGCGCACGCCTGGTCGCCGTCGGTGGTGCGTTGACGGCGAGGCCCGGTCAGTCCTCCGCGAGCGGCTCGATGAGGGTCGGGTCTGCCGGGTCGATCGTGCGCGAGTTGTTCACGCGGCGGTCCACCTCGTAGCTCGTGATGGTGGCCGCCACGGTTTCGGACTCGGTGCTGAGGAAGTCGACCATCCGCGCCTTGCCCGCCTCGTCCAGCTTGGCCGGGTCGAGGTAGTCGTCCCACGCCGAGCGCTCCAGGAAGACCGGCATCCGGTCGTGGATCTCGCCGGAGGCGTCGCGTGCCGGGCGGGTGATGATGGCGGCGGAGACGTGCCACTCGTCGCCGATCTTCCGTGCCGTGTAGAGTCCGGCGGCGGCGAGCAGGCCGCCGTCGGCCGCGTGCAGGAAGTGCGCGTCCTTGTGCCCGGCCTCGCCCGTCCACTCGTAGTAGCCCCGCATCGGGATCAGGGCGCGCGAGGAGGCGAACGCGCCCTTCCACAGCCCGTTGCTGGACACCGTCTCCAGGCGTGCGTTGAAGTTCGGCCGCTTGGACTCGCGGATGAAGGCGGGATGGAAGTCCCACGCCGCCGCGTCGACGGTGCGCTCCAGCTCTCCCGTGCCGCTGCGGACGCGCTCCCGCACGATCGGCACGGCGTCGGTCGGCGCGAGGGAGTAGCTCGGCCGCCAGTCCCGGAAGTCGCCGCCGTCGGCGACGAACTCCTGGATCAGCTCATCCGTCTCCGAGTCGAGGGCGAAGCGTCCGCACATGACGGCAGCGTACCCGGTGCCGCCGACGTTCGGTTCACCCGGCGGTTCACCCCTCCAACGAGGGTCTTTAGGTTCTTCATACCCTGTGGCACTGTTCAAAGGTGAGTAAGACTCAGTCTGGGGGAAAGTGACGTGAGGATCTTCCGACCGCGCGCTCTGACCCGGCGCCCGAGGGTGACCGTGGTCATCCCGCACTACAACTACGGCCGGTACCTGCCGGTCGCGGTGGAGTCGGTGCTCGGGCAGGACGGGGTCGACGTCGACATCATCATCGTGGACGACACCTCCACCGACGGCAGCCTGGAGGTCGCCCGGCGCCTCGCCGCCGGCGACGACCGGATCGCCCTCGTCGAGCACGAGGTGAACCTCCGGCACATCCGCACCTACAACGACGGGCTGTCGCGGGCGACCGGCGACTACGTCGTGCTGCTCTCCGCCGACGACGCGCTCACGCCCGGCTCCCTGGCGCGGTCCGCGGCTCTGCTGGAGGCGCACCCCGAGGTCGGTCTGGTCTACGGCGCGGTCGAGTGGTTCCACGGCGAGCTCCCGCCCGTGGCCGACGCGCGGGTCTGGTGGCAGACCTGGGCCGGCGAGCAGTGGCTGCGCCGGATCGTGCACCGCGGACGCAACTCCATCGTCAACCCCGAGGTGGTCATGCGCCGCTCCGTCTACGAGCGGACCGGGGGATACGACGTCGACTTCCCGCACGCCGCGGACATGTACATGTGGCTCCAGGCGGCGACGTTCTCCGGCATCGGATTCGTCGGCGGACCCCGGCAGGCCTACTACCGGGACCACGGCGAGAACATGCACTCCACCGACTTCGCCGGCGCCACCGACGACATGACCCAGGTCCGCGACGTGTACGAGCGCTTCTTCGCCAGCGACGGCGCGGGGCTGCCGCGGGCCGACAGGTGGCGGGAGACCGCCCGGCGTTCCGTCGCCCGCGAAGCCCTCCTCCGTTCGGCGCTCCTGGAGTCCACGGGCGCACCGCGGTCCGCGTCGGCCGACCTCCGTGCCTTCGCGCGCACGACCTACCCCCGGGCGGTCGGGTCGGCGGCGTGGCGGTGGAGCGGCCTCGCCTCCGACAAGAAGGGGTCGTTCGACTCCCCGCGGCTGGTCCGCGTCGTGGAGAGCACGCGCTGGAAGATCCGGTCGCGTCGGCAGGCGGCAGTGGGACTGTGAGTCAGAGCACCGGGATGGCCGACACCGAGCCCACGCTCCGCTCCCGCGCGGCGCGCGGCGCGGCGTGGAGCGGCGTGAGCACGATCGTCCTCCGGCTGGGCGGTCTGGTCGTCGGCATCGTCCTCGCCCGCCTGCTCGCCCCGGAGCAGTTCGGCGCGTACGCGGTCGCGCTGACCGTCCAGGGGATCCTGATCACCGTCGCCGACTTGGGGCTCTCTGCCGACCTCATCCGTTCCGACGAGCCGGACCGGATCGCACCGACCGTCGCGACGCTGGGCCTCACCGCCGGCACGATCACGATGCTGGCGACCATGGCCTCCAGCTCCGGGCTGGCGTCGCTGCTGGGCAGCCCGCAGGCCGGCCCGGCCATCGCCGTGCTCTCGGTCACGCTCTTCCTGGCGGGCGGCACCGTCGTCCCGATCGCGATGCTGCAGCGGCGCTTCCAGCAGCGCGAGCTGTTCTTCGTCGGGGTCGCGGACTTCGTCGTCTCCACCACCGTGACGCTGGTGCTCGTCGCCCTCGGCTTCGGCGTGATGGGCCTCGCCCTCGGCCGCGTCGCCGCGCAGTGCGTCTCCTCGACCATGCAGTTCCTGCTGGCGCGGGTGAAGCCGCACTACTCGATCGACCGCACGGTCGTGCGGGGCGTCCTGGCGTTCGGTCTCCCGGTCGCCGGCGCCAACCTCCTCTCCTGGACGCTGCTCAACGTGGACAACATCGTCCTGGCCCGGGTGGCCGGCGCGACCGCGCTGGGGTATTACGTCCTCGCCTTCAACATCTCGAGCTGGCCGATGAGCGCGCTGTCCCAGGTGGTGCGCTCGATCTCGCTGCCGTTCTTCGCGCGATCGCGCGGCGGCAGCCACGCCTTCTCGGTCGTCGCCGCCGTCGCCTGGGCCGGCGCCCTGCCGGCCGGGGCGGTTCTCGCGGCGCTGAGTTTCCCGCTGATCGACGTGCTGTACGGCGAGCGCTGGCTGCCCGGCGCGCCGGTGCTCGCCGCGCTCGGCCTGTACGGGAGCCTCAGGGTCGCGTTCGACATCTCGGCGGGCTATCTCTACTCCCAGGGTCGGTCGCGGCCGGTGCTCTGGATCCAGATCGTGTGGCTCGTCGCGCTGGTGGGGGTCATGATCGTCGCCACCCGGGCCTTCGGGATCGAGGGGGCGGGATGGGCGCACGTGCTCGTCGCGGTCGTCGTCATCCTCCCGGCGTACCTCATCGCCCTCAAGCTCGCAGGCATCCGCCTCGGTGAGCTCGCGCACGCGGCGTGGCTGCCCACGGTCGCGGCGCTCCCCGCGGTGGCCGCGGCCATCGCGGCGGCGGTGTTCATCCAGAACCCGTTGCTGGCCCTGCTCGCCGGGGGCGGCGCGGCCCTGGTCCTCTACGCGGCGCTGGTGTGGCCGTGGCTGCGGAAGCAGCTGAAGGTGCTGCGAGCCCCCTCGGTCCGGACGGAGGGAGCCTCATGACGCAGACAGCTCTGACCGGACGGCGCTACCAGCCCCTGCCGGCGCGCCCGGGAGCGACGGTCAGCGTGGTGATCCCGTGCTACAACTACGCGCGCTACCTGGTCGAAGCGGTCGACAGCGTGCTCGACCAGGCCGGCGTCGAGGTCGAGGTCATCGTCGTGGACGATGCGTCACTGGACCAGAGCCTGGCCGTCGCGAGGAGGCTCGCAGCCGAGTCCGACCGCGTCCGGGTCATCGCCAACGCGGAGAACCTCGGCGCCGTCGAGACGTTCAACCGCGGCCTGGCCGCGGCGACGGGAGAGTTCCTGGTCCGGCTCGATGCCGACGACGTGCTGACGCCCGGGTCGCTCCAGCGCGCGGTCGCCGTCATGCAGAGCTTCCCCCGGGTCGGTCTCGTCTACGGCCATCCCATCCATTTCGCCGGGCCGACGCTCCCCACCAGCCGCCAGCAGGCGGAGTCGTGGACCGTCTGGACGGGAAGCGAATGGCTGGCCGCGCGGGCGATGGACGGGACGAATGTCATCACCTCGCCCGAGGTCGTCATGCGGCGGAGCGTCGTCGACCTCACAGGCGGGCAGCGCCCGCTCGCGCACACGCACGACATGGAGATGTGGCTGAGGCTCTCGGCGTATTCGGACGTCGCCTACATCCGCGGCGCCGACCAGGCCTGGCACAGGGAGCACGCGGGCAGCCTGTCGACGCAGGCGGAGGAGCCGCTCGTCATCCTCGGCGAGATCCGGGACGCGTTCACGCTGCTGTTCGACGAGGTCGGGCCGCTGCTGCCGGACGGCGCGCCGCTGCGTGAGGCGGCGTACCACGCGGTGGCATCGGAGGCTCTGGACCAGGCGACCCGGCTCCTCGATCGCGGCACCCCCTCGGAGGCGGTCCCGAAACTGCTGGACTTCGCCGCGCAGTGCTCGCCCGGCATCCGTTCCACCCGTGCGTGGCGGCGTGTGACCGAGAGGGCCATGGCCGACCGCGCCCCGAACACGATGGTGGCCGTGCTCCGGGGGGCGCTGCCTCGGATCGGCCGGCGGGTGCGCGCATCGAGACGCTACGCCCGCTGGGCCAGGACGGGGGACTACGAGCGCATGCGGCTGCACTGGGGACGCACGGAGACCGGGGTGGGATCGACATGGGCGCAGTGAGCGCGGCTGGCCGTTCCGTCCGCAGGCTCGGACGGAACGCCGCGAAGGCGGCCGCCATCATGCGCGACGACGGGCCGCTCGTGCTCGCACAGCGGGCGACGCGGTTCGCGTACACGCGGCTCGACGCCGGCGTGCTCGCCGAACCGCTGCGGGACGCGGACATCGCCGACTCGACCCGGCTCGACCTCCCGGTGCCCGACACCCGGCCGCAGCGGCCCGGGCCGCTCCGGATCGGCTGGGTCACGATCCCGCCGAGCCCAGGATCCGGTGGCCACACCACCCTGTTCCGGATGGTGGAAGCCCTCGAACAGGCCGGGCACACCTGCGAGCTGTTCCTGTACGACCGGTACGGCGGCGACCTGCGGGAGCAGGAGCGCGTCATCCGCCAGTGGTGGCCGGGCCTCCGCGCCGGAGTGCACTCCGCCGCCGACGGGATCGCCGGGGTGGACGCGGTCGTGGCCTCGTCGTGGGACACCGCCCACATCCTCGCCAAGCGGGGCACCGGCCCGATGCGGCGGCTCTACTTCATCCAGGACTACGAGCCCTTCTTCTACGCCAGAGGTTCGATGTACTCACTGGCAGAGGACACCTACCGCTTCGGCTTCCGCTGCATCGCGCTCGGCGACATGGTCGCCGACCTGCTGCGGTCCGAGGCCGGTGTCGAGGCGGATGTCACGGAGTTCGGTTGCGACACCTCCGTCTATCGACTCCTGCCGGAGCGCCGCAGGACCGGCGTCGTGCTCTACGCACGGCCGGCGATCCCTCGCCGCGGATACTGGCTCGCACGCCTGGCGCTGGAGCGGTTCCACGAACTGCGGCCCGACGTCGACATCCACCTCTACGGCGAGCGGGTGAAGGGGCTGTCCTTCCCCGCGATCCAGCACGGGAGGCTGACCCCGGCCGAGCTCAACGAGCTCTACAACGAGAGCATCGCCGGACTGGCGATGTCGTTCACGAACATCTCGCTGGTGGCCGAGGAGATGCTCGCCGCCGGCGCCATCCCGGTCGTCAACGACTCGCCGCACTCGCGGGCGGACCTCGTCAACGAGCACGTGGCCTGGGCGACGCCGACACCCGAGGGCATCGCGCACGCGCTGGCCGACGCGGTGTCCCGGCCGGACATCGATGCCCGCGCGACCGCGGCAGCCGAGTCGGTGCGGCAGTTCGGGTGGACGAGAGCGCAGGCGGACGTCGTCCGCATCATCGAGCACGAGGTCTACGGGTCATGAACGGGGGAGGCAGAATGTCCGGAGGCGCAGACGCCCGATCGCGGGGGCCGCACGTGCTCATCATCGTGGAGAACCTGCCGGTCCCGCTGGATCGCCGGGTCTGGCTGGAGTGCCAGGCCCTCGTCGCGTGCGGCTACCGGGTGAGCGTGATCTGCCCGAAGGGCCCGGGCGATCCGGCACGTCAGCATCTCGACGGCGTCGACATCTACAAGTACGCGCCGCCTCGCGAGGCGGCCGGCTTCCTCGGGTTCGCGTGGGAGTTCGCCTACTGCTGGGTGCACACCGCCCGGCTTTCGCTGGCCGCCTGGCGCCGCGGCCGCTTCGACATCATCCAGGCGTGCAATCCGCCGGACACCTACTGGCTGCTCGCGCTGCTGTGGCGCGCGCGCGGCGTGCACTTCGTGTTCGATCACCACGACCTGAACCCCGAGCTGTTCGTCTCGCGCTTCGGCCGGCCGCGCAGCCTCGCGCAGAAGCTGGAGTTCCGCGCCCTGCTGTGGCTGGAGCGGCGGACGTTCCACACCGCCGAGCGCGTGATCTCCACGAACGAGTCGTACAAGGCGATCGCGGTGCGCCGCGGAGGCCGGCGTCCCGGCCACGTCACGGTGGTCCGCAGCGGTCCGGACACGCGCAGGATGCGCCCCGTCTATCCCCGGGATCCGCGCCCGGCCGACGGCATCGTGCTCGCCTACCTCGGGATCATGGGGCCGCAGGACGGCGTGGACCAGGTGCTGCTCGTCGTGGACGAGCTGGTGCACAAGCGCGGGCGCACGAACGTCCGTGCGACGCTCCTGGGGTTCGGGGACTGCCTCGAAGAGCTCAAAGCGCAGTCCACCCGCCTCGGCCTCGACGACCACGTCACCTTCACCGGCCGCGTCGACCGGGTGGCGATCGCCGAGTACCTCAGCCGGGCCGACATCGGCGTGTGCCCCGACCTGAAGACGCCGCTGAACGACCTCTCCACCATGAACAAGACCATGGAGTACATGGCGTACGCGCTGCCGTCGGTCTCGTTCGACCTGGCCGAGACCCGGGTCTCCGGCGGCGACAGCCTCCTCTACGTCCCCTCCGGCGATATCGCGGCGTTCGCCGACGCGGTGGAGCGCCTGATCGACGACCCGGGGCTCCGTGCGGAGCTCGGCAGGGCGGGCAGAGCGCGCGTCGCGTCGGAGCTCGACTGGCGCCCGCAGGCGGAGACGTACGTCTCGGTCTTCGACGAGGTGTCCGGGTTCTCGCAGCCGGGACCGGCCGTCCCGGACGCGGACGGCCCCGCCCCGACGGCCGACGACCAGGGGCGGCGCTACGTCGACCTGGACGACGGCGCCGAGTTCGACCGCTACCTCCGAGAGAGGAGGGCGCCCTGATGAGGACCCGCGTGCACGACCTCCTCGCCCAGGCGGCCGACTCCGCCCCGGGCCGTCCCGCCCTCACCTACAAGGAGACGACCGTCGCGTACGGGGAGCTCTGGAGCCGCGCGCTGAGCGTCGGCGCCCAGCTCGCCGCCCTCGGCCTGGAGCGCGGCGACCGGGTGGCGATCTACCTGGAGAAGCGCGTCGAGACGGTGGTCGCCCTGTTCGCCGCCTCCGTCGCGGACGGCGTGTTCGTGCCGGTCAACCACGTGCTGAAGCCGCCGCAGGTCGCCCATATCCTGCGGGACAGCGGCGCGCGCTTCCTGGTCACCTCCGCCGACCGGCTGGGACAGCTCGCGGACGGGCTCGACGGCACCGCGCTGACCGACGTGATCGTGGTCGGCGAGCCGCGGACGGGGCCCTTCGACGCTCTCCGCGTGCACCCGTGGGCGGGCGAGCAGCCGTCGGGGGAGGCACCGCGGGCCGGATCGATCGATGTGGACCCGGCGGCGATCCTCTACACGTCGGGGAGCAGCGGCAAGCCGAAGGGTGTCGTGCTCAGCCACCGCAACCTGATCGTCGGCGCGGAGAGCGTCAGCAGCTACCTGGGGAACACCGCGGACGACGTCATCCTGAGCGTCCTCCCGCTGAGCTTCGACGCGGGCCTCAGCCAGGTCACGACCGCCTTCGCCGTCGGCGCGCACTGCGTGCTGATGAACTACCTGCTGCCCCGCGACGTGCCGCGGCTGTGCGAGAAGCACGGGGTCACCGGGATCACGGGCGTGCCGCCGCTGTGGCTGCAGCTGGTCGAGGCGCCCTGGCCGGCGGAGACCGCCGGGCGCCTGCGCTACTGGGCCAACACCGGCGGCCGCATGCCGCGCACCATCCTCGACCGCCTGCGCGCCACCTTCACCGCGGCCGACCCGTACCTCATGTACGGGCTCACCGAAGCCTTCCGCTCCACCTACCTCGACCCCGCCGAAGTGGACAGGCGTCCCGACTCCATCGGCAAGGCCATCCCGAACGCGGAGGTGCTGGTGCTGCGCCCAGACGGGAGCCGCTGCGCGCCGGGGGAGGAGGGCGAGCTCGTGCACCGGGGCGCCCTCGTCGCACTCGGCTACTGGAACGACCCGGTGCGCACCGCGGAGCGGTACCGGCCGGTGGAGCGGCCAGGCCAGGAGTGGCGCGCGCCGGAGCTCGCCGTCTGGTCGGGCGACACGGTCGTCGCGGACGAGGAGGGCTTCCTCTACTTCGTCGGGCGCACGGACGAGATGATCAAGACCTCCGGCTATCGGGTGAGCCCGTCGGAGATCGAGGAGGCCGCCTACGCGACCGGCCTGGTGCGCGACGCGGTCGCGCTCGGCGTCGAGGAGCCCGGACTCGGCCACCGGATCGTCCTGGTGGCCACCTCGGCGGAGGGACAGCTCGAAGGGTCGGCGCTCACGACCGCCCTGCGGCAGGTGCTCCCGCTCTACATGGTCCCGTCTGCGATCGACCTGCGCGACGAGCTCCCGCGCTCGCCCAACGGCAAGTTCGACCGGGTCCTGATGAAGGCGCAGGTGTCCGCATGAAGCCGCTGGAGCACGCCGCCGCGTTCGGGACGATCGACGGCGAGCTGAGCGTCGGGGGCCTGCCGCTCTCGCGCCTGGCCGCGCGCGTTGGCTCGACGCCGTTCTTCGCGTACGACCGCGGCCTGCTCGACGCGAGGGTGGAGCGGTTGCGCTCGGTGCTCCCCGCGCGGGTGGAGCTCAGCTACGCCATGAAGGCCAACCCGATGCCGGCCGTCGTCCAGCAGCTCGCCTCCCGGGTGGACCGGATCGACGTGGCCTCGGGGCTGGAGCTGCGGACGGCGCTCGACACCGGCATCCGTCCGGAGTCGGTGAGCTTCGCCGGGCCGGGCAAGGCTCCGGCCGAGCTGCGCCAGGCGGTCGCCGCCGGGATCATCGTGGAGGTCGAGTCGCCGACCGAGATCGAGCGCGTGATCGCGGCGGGGGACGAGCTCGGGCTGACGCCGGTCGTCGCGCTCCGGGTCAACCCCGACTTCGCCGTCAAGGGCTCCGGGATGCGGATGGGCGGCGGCCCGCAGCAGTTCGGCATCGACGCGGAGCAGGTGCCCGGGCTGCTGGCGGAGTACGCGTCGGCCGGGCTGGACGTCCGCGGCTTCCACGTGTTCGCCGGCTCGCAGAACCTCGACGCGGCGATCATCGCGGAGGCACAGCGCCGGACGGTGGACCTCGTGAGCGGCCTGGCCGAGCACCTGGCCGCGCCCGTGCGCTACCTCAACCTCGGCGGAGGTTTCGGCATCCCGTACACGGAGCGCGACCGGCCGCTGGACCTGGAGGCCGTGGCCTCCGCCCTGCACGAGCTGGTCGACGGTCCGCTGAGCGAGCGGCTGCCGGAGGCGACGCCGGTGATCGAGCTCGGCCGCTACCTGGTGGGCGAGTGCGGCGTCTACGTCACACGCGTGCTCGACCGGAAGGTCTCCCGCGGCCGGACCTACCTGGTGGTCGACGGCGGGATGCACCACCAGCTCGCCGCCTCCGGCAACTTCGGGCAGGCGATCCGTCGCAACTACCCCCTGGTGGTGGGCAACCGCGTCGAGGCGTCGGAGGACGACGCCGTGACCGTCGTCGGCTGCCTCTGCACGCCGCTCGACCTGCTGGGGGACGACGTCGTCCTCCCGGACGCGGACATCGACGACCTGATCGTCATCTTCCAGCAGGGCGCCTACGGCCTCACCGCGAGCCCGACCGCCTTCCTCGGCCATCCCGCCCCCGCGGAGGTCCTCGTTTGACTCCGCACCCCGCATCACCACGTGCCCGACTCGCCACGTGCCCGACACACGAAGGAGAACCACTCATGGCAGACACCGAAGACGCCGTCCGCGGCGTCCTGATCGAGACGCTCGAACTCAGCCAGGCTCCCGCCGACCTCACTCGCGACACCGCGCTGTTCGGCGCACTTCCCGAACTGGACTCCTTCGGGGTCGTCCAGCTCGTGGTCGCGCTGGAGGAGCGCTTCGACATCGTCATCGACGACGACGAGTTCGGCGCCGACCTGTTCGAGACGGTCGGCTCGCTGACCGACTTCGTCGACGCGAAGCTCGCCGCGTAGCGCCATGACCGCTCCCGCCGCCCTTCCCGGAGTGCTCGCCTGGGCCTCCGGTGAGCTCCCTGCCGCCGTGCGGAGGTCGCTCGAGGGATCGGTCGAGACCGCCGCCGGCTCGGCGCGCCTGGCGTACTGGGGGCTGCGGCCCGTCGACGGGAGCGCGGCCATCGTGCTCTCGCGGGTGTCCCGCCGGACCGCGGGCGCCGTCCCCGACCGCGAGGTCGCGGAGCTGGTGGCCACCGACCCCGGCTCGCTGTCCCGGCTGCTGCCGCCGTTCGCCGCCCAGGGCGTGCGCGACGGCGGCGTGGTCGTCGTCGCCGACTCGATGGGGTTCCGGCAGGTCTTCCACAGCGACCCCGCGGCCGCCGGCACCGGGGTGCTCTCGACCTCGGCGCTGCTGGCGGGGTGGGCGCGCGGCGCGGACCCGGACCGGGTCGCTGTCGCCGTGCAGTCCCTGCTCGGCTGGCAGTTGGGTCAGCGGACGCTGTTCGAGGGCGTCGTGAAGCTCGCTCCGGGTGCGACGGCGCAGCTCGGGGCGGAGGGCGTGGCGGTCACGCCGCCCGAGCCGGAGCCCCTCGACCCTCTGCCGTTCGACCGTGCGGTCACCGAGGCGGCCGCCCTGATGCGCACCTCCCTGGCCGCGCTGCTCGACGATGAGCCGGACGCCGTGCTCCAGCTCACCGGAGGCCTCGACTCCCGGCTGCTGCTGAGCGCCATCCCGGCGTCCCGCCGCGCGGGCCTGCACGCGATGACCTTGAGCGTGCCCGGCAGCGGAGACGTCCCGATCGCCCGCGAGATCTGCGCGCAGTACGGCATGGTCCACGAGGTGCACGGCCTGGCCGACCTCGGTGGCCTCGATCCGGTGGAGGCGTGGGAGCTCTGCCGGGAGGCCGCGCTGCGCCTCGACGGGATGTCGGATCCCGTCGCCTCCGCCGCGCTCGGCGTGGCCGAGCGCGCGTTCGAACAGGGGGTGCGCATCTCCGGACTCGGCGGCGAGGTCGCCCGCGGCTTCTACTACGTCGGCAGGGTGCGCGACAAGGAGTACACCCGTGCGGACGCCGAGCAGCTAGCCTCCTGGCGGATGTTCGCCAACGAGGCGGTCGAACCCGGGCTGCTCACCGAGGAGTTCTCCGCCTGGGGCAGGGAGGCCGCGAACCGCGAGGTCTACGAGGCGCTCCGGCGCGGCGGCGACGAGTGGTTCCGCGCGACCGACTCGCTCTACCTCCGCGACCGCATGCAGCGCTGGGCCGGGGCGACCGACACGGCGGTGGGCCAGCAGCGGATCGTGGTGAACCCGATGCTGGACCACGACTTCCTGCGGATCTGCGGCCGTCTGACCCCGCAGGATAAGGCGCACGCCCGCTTCCTCGCGGCGCTGCAGCTGGAGCTGGACCCCGAACTCGGCCGGCGTCCCCTGGAGGGCCGCGCCAGCCCCGCAGCTCTGGCGCACCCGTCCGCCTGGGATCCGGTCGCCCAAACGCTGCGCACCGGACGCCGGTTCGCCAAGAAGGCGGTCCAGGTCGCCCGTCGCGGCAACCGTCCCCCGGCCGGCGGCGACGTCCTCGCCCAGAAGGTCGTGGAGCGCTGGCGCGCCGAACCGAGCCTCGTCGCCGCGCTGCGGACCGCCGATTTCGTGAGCGACGAGTGGCTGGACGGGATGCTCGCCGGCACGGTCGAGCCGCGCCCGAGTTCTGTCGGCTTCCTGACGAACGTCATCGTCGCGACGGAGGGAGGCGCGTGATGTCCTCACCACTCCAGAAGCGTCAGCTCGCTGTAGAGGTAGTCGATGTCGGCGGCCTCCAGCTCGTGGCTGCGGAACATCTTCGCGCGCGGGGTGCGCTGGTCGACGCCGAGCCGCGGGCGGAAGCCGAGCGTCCGGTGCTCGGCCAGCGTCAGCGGGAGGCGGTGCCGGCCGAGCAGGTGGGCGCCGACCCGCGCCCAGTGCCGGCGCAGCAGCTCGGTGTCCCCTCCCGCGTGGATGGGGGTCGCGAAGAGCGGCAGGCCCTTCCGGCGGTCGCGGCGGACGATGAGGTAGGCGTAGGCGTCGCCCTCGACGACCACGATGTGCCGGGAGGCCGGCGCGTCCCTGTGGTCGCGATAGGTGTCCGCGTCCGCCCCGCGCAGCGTCGCGGCGACGACGGCGGGATCGCTGCTGACCCGCACGCCGCGGCGCCCGAACGCCGGGAGGTTCGGCGTGATCCTGGTCGCGGTGTCGAGGTGGACGAAGCCGAGTCTCTCGTCGAGCGCGACGACATTGCCGCTCGGCGACAGGTCGGTGAACTCGAAGCCGGGCTGGCGCAGCAGCGCCCGGATCAGCCGCAGGCCGTCCGCCCGGTGGTCCGGGAGCACGCAGAACGCGGCGAGATTGCACAGGCGCCTGGTCTCTCCCCGGATCTCGCGCTCGGAGTACACGGCGACGTACGCGCCGACGATCCCGGCCGGAGTGACCAGCTGGAATCCGCGGTTGGGCGCATCGGCCGGCCACGGCGGCGCCAGCAGCGTGAGCCACGTCCCGACCGGCACCTTCTGGTTCAGGTTGCGGTGCAGGAACGACGCGACAGCGGTGGCGTCGTCCGCCGTGATCGGGAGGAGCTCGGCGCGTTCGGCGGGCATGGCCCGTATCGTACCGGCACGCCGGCCCCGGCGACGGGTATTCCGGGCGAGCGTGACGCTGCGGCCTCCCCGGGCCGCCCGGAGGCCAGAGCCGAACGCCCGGCGACGAGCGTCGTGATCGCCGCCCACGACGAGGAGGCCGTGCTCGGCGCGTGCCTGAGCTCACTGCTGAGCGAGGGCGTCGAGAAGGACCGGATCGTGGTGGTCGCGAACGGCTGCGGCGACCGGACGGCGCAGGTCGCCAGGGAGCACGGCGTCGTCGTCGTGGAGCGCGAGGAGCCGGGCAAGGCGGCCGCACTCAACGCCGGAGACGCCGTCGCGCACGGCTTCCCCCGCATCTACCTGGACGCCGACATCGTGGTGCCCGCCGGCTCGCTCGCGGCGCTCGCCGCGGCCTTCGGCCCCGGCGTGCTCGCCACGTTCCCCGGCCGCCGGCTGAACCTGACCGGACGGCCGTGGCCGGTGCGCGCCTACTTCTCCATCAACGAACGGCTGCCCGTGTTCCGCGAGGGGCTCTTCGGACGCGGGATGATCGCCGTCTCCGAGGCGGGGCGCGCGCGATTCGCGACGTTCCCCGAGCTGGTCGCCGACGACCTCTTCCTCGACGCGCAGTTCGGCGCCGCCGAGAAGCGCGAGGCGACCGGCGCGACCGTCGTGGTCGAGGCGCCCTTCTCGACGCGGCAGCTGGTCGCGCGCCTGGTCCGGGTGCGGCGCGGCAACCGCCAGCTCCACGCGGCCGCCGCCGCCGGCGATGTCGGTGGCGCGGTCCGGGCCCCGGACCGCTGGGCCTGGTTGCGCGAGGTCGTCGCGCCGCATCCCCGCCTCTGGCCCGCCGCGATCCCCTACGCGGCCATCACCGTGTACGCCTCCGTCCGGGCGCGCAGGACGCCGCGCGCCGACGCGTGGGGGCGCGACGACAGCACGCGCCGGTCGCCCGCGGCAGACGGGGGAGGGAGCCCCTCATGATCATCAACTTCTGCTTCCACGGAATCGGGACCCCCGCGCAGGAGCGCGAGTCGGGCGAGAGCGGTTACTGGGTGTCGGAGCGCATGTTCCTCGACCTGCTGGACGAGGTGGCGCTGCATCCGAACGTCCGGCTGAGCTTCGACGACGGCAACCGCTCCGACATCGAGATCGCGCTCCCCGCTCTCCTCGACCGGGGGCTCACCGCCACCTTCTTCGCGCTCGCCGGGAGACTGGACGATCCCGCGAGCCTCGACGAGGCGGATCTGCGTGAGCTGCGGGCGGCGCGGATGCGGATCGGCAGCCACGGCTGGAACCACGTGCCGTGGCGGCGGCTGTCCGCCGCCGACACGGAGCGGGAGGTGACCGAGGCGAGAGCCGCGCTCGCGGAGGCCAGCGACGGACCGATCGAGGAGGCCGCCCTCCCGCTGGGGCGCTACGACCGCCTGCTGCTGGAACGTCTCGAGCGCGCCGGCTACACCGCGATCTACACGAGCGACCGCTTCCCCGCGAAGCCCGACTCGTGGATGCAGGCGAGGTACAGCGCGACGTCGGCCTCGACCGTGGCCGGGACGCGGCGCATCTTCACGCACACCCCGGCGCTCCGAGACGCCTGGCAGATCGCTTCGAGCCTGGCCAAGCGAGTGCGGTAGGACAGCCGATGCGATATACAAGTTCAACGAGCGATGCGGAGACCACCGTGGCGTCGCGGCACGCTCAGGGGGGAGCCGGCTCGTGACGATCCGGGAAGTCCTTTCGGCGATGGGCCGGCGCTGGTACGCGCTGCTCGGCGTCCTCGTCGTCGCGGTCCTCCTGGTCGGCTTCTTCGCGCGGGACGGCGGCGGGTACACCACGAAGACCGTCGTCACCTTCCTGCTGCCCTCGGCCACCAGCCTCTCGCCGACCAACGGCGCGAGCGACACCAGCATCATCACCTTCGCCCGCGCGGTCGCCGCCGAAGTCAACAACGGGAGCGCGGCGACCGAGTACTCCTCCGACGACTCCCCCTACTACGGCGCGGGGATCCGCCAGGGCGTCCTGCTGAACGTCCCGAACGACGGCAACCAGTGGTACGCGAGCTACACGCGCGCGGAGATCGACGTGCAGATCGTCGGCCGCACCCGCGAGTGGGTCCAGCAGCAGCAGACCATCGCGGTGGCCGAGATCCTCGCGTCCTCGCAGCACCTGCAGGAGGCCCTGGGGGCGAAGCCCGGCGGGTACATCAGTGTGACGGTCTCGCCGCTGACCCTGGCGATCACGCGAGTGTCGCCCACGCGCAGCGACCAGGTCGAAGCGATCGCGGCGATGCTGCTCGCCGTGGTCATCGTGAGCGCGTGGAGCTCCGTGGCCCTCGACCGCCGCCTCCGCCGGCGGTCGGTGCCCGTCCGGGTTCCGCGTTTCCAGAGAGCAAAGATGGGAGGCTCCCCGACATGAGCCTGATCGCGACGCTCCGCATGCTGTGGCATCGGTGGTACATCACCTTCCCCGGCCTCCTCCTGGCGGGCCTGGTCGCCGCCGGCATCTGGTATGCCGTGCCGCCGAGTTACGAACGCAGCGCGACGGAGCTGCTCCTGCCCGGCAAGAACGACTACCCCGTCGGCTCCAACCCGCTGCTCTACCTCGGCGGGCTCGCGAACTCCGCGGACGTGCTGACCCGAGCAGTCGGCGCGGACAACGTGATCAAGGAGGTGACCAAGGGCCATCCCGGAACCGACATCACCGTGCAGCGCGACGGGTCCACGAGCACCCCGCTCATCGTGATCACCGTGACGGCGAAGACGGACGCCGTGGCACGGGACGTGCTGTCGGTGATGGTGGACCGCACGGCCACCGAGCTCGCGGCGCTGCAGGCGAGCCAGCACATCCAGGGGACCGACCGGATCAGCATCGAGCCGATCACGGTGGCCACCGAGAGCACCCTCCAGCAGCGCACACGCCTCGTGCTGACCGTGGCCGCCGGCGCGGTGCTGGCCGCTCTGGCCCTGCTCATCGCGGCGCTGACCGAAGGGCTGTCGCGCAAACGCCGCCGTCGCGCGGACGCCGTGGAGGCGCCGGCGGCGGACATCCCGACCGCCGACGAACCGGCGGAGGATGAGGTCGCCCCGGCCGAGGGCGCGGACGCTCCGGCCGCAGACGGTCTGTCTGCCGGCAGGCTTCCCGAGCCGCCGGAGGAACCGGCCATGCGGTCGGCCCCGGTCGCCGACCCCCGCCGCGACGAGGATGTGAGCGAGACGGTGCCACCGTCGCGCTCCGACATCACCGAGCGCCACCGGCGATGACCGCGGCGGCGGAGCGCACGCCGGCCGAGCGCAAGCCGGCCGCGACGCGGCGCGATCGGACGCTGAAGGAGCCCCGCCGCCGCGAGCGGTTCGACGCGGTCACGCTGCTGACGGTGTACCTGGTCCTGCTGTACGCGATCCCCTCCAACGTGACGATCGACGCCTTGAACTCGCTCGGCCGGCCGTCGCTGCTGTGGGGTGTCGTCCTGATGGTGTTCTGGACGCTGTCGCGCCTGCAGCGGCACTACGGCGACCCGCGCCCGATCCGCCAGCCGGTGCGCTTCGCGTTCGCCCTGCTCTTCGTGATCGCTCTGGTCAGCTTCACCGCCGCGCTCCTGCGCGGCCAGCCGGCCGACCAGGTCAGCCCGGCCTTCACCGCGCTGGTGCGCCTGATGTCGTGGGCCGGTGTGGTGCTGGTGGCGGTCGACGGCATCCGCACCATGACCGACTTCGTCCGCATCACGCGGCGCATCGCGATCGCGGCCGGGCTGCTGGCCGCCCTCGGGATCCTGCAGTTCCTCACCAAGCAGACGATCGTCGACTTCTTCAACCTCGTCCCCGGACTGTCCAGCTCCGGCGGCGGCGTGGTCGAGCGCGGCGGCGTCACGCGGGCGTCCGGCACCGCCATCCACCCGCTGGAGTACGCGACGACGCTGATCGGCGCCTTCCCGATCGTCATCGCCGCCGCGATCTCGCACGGCTTCCGCTGGCATCACTCGAAGGTGATGCTGCGCTGGTGGGCACCCGTCGCCGCGATCGTGATCTCAGCCCTGGTGGGGGTGTCCCGCTCGGCGATCATCGGGTTCTTCGTCGCCGCGGTGGCGATGATCCCGGCCATCCCGCGGCGCTACCGGGCCGGAGTGGTGGCAGGCGCCGTCCTCCTGATCGCCGTGGTGGTCGCAGCGCTCCCCGGCCTCCTCTCCACGACGGTCGCCTTGTTCACCGGTGCGGGGACGGACCCGAGCACCCAGTCCCGGGTCGGCGGGCTCGACCGCGCCCCCGAGTTCATCGGCGCCTCGCCGGTCTTCGGCGTGGGGTTCGGGACGTTCCTGCCGCGGTACTACATCTTCGACAACGCGTGGGTGCTCATGACGGTGGAGCTCGGCATCCTCGGCGTCGCGGCCTTCGCCGGCGTGGTCGTGTCGTCCGTCTGGAGCGCCTTGGTCGCCCGGCGGCAGTCCGGCCACGACGACGTCCGCCTGCTCGGCTACTCCCTCGCCGTCTCGATGCTGGCGATGGCGATCATGTTCGCATTCTTCGACGGGCTGTCCTTCCCGATCAGCGCCGGCACGCTCTTCCTGGTCGCCGGGCTGTGCGGCAGTCTGCGCAACATCGGCGCGACGGACGCCTGGCTCAACGCAGGGGGGAGGCCGCGGCGCGACCTGGCCGAAGGCGCGCGGGATCCCGCCGCAGACGACCGGGAGCTCAGAGCCGAACGCCCTCGAGCCACTCGGGGCCGCGAGCCTGGCGCATCCGGATCGGGCTGACCAGGTCCCGGACGGCGGCGCGGCTGGTCGGCTTGCCCAGCAGCGCCCTGCTGCCCTCGCGGACGACCAGGGCGAGCCAGACCATCCCGGTCGCCACCCGGCCGTGCCGCATCCGGAACAGCCGCAGGCGGTTCGCGACGAGCAGCGACCACTGCCGGGGCGATGTCGCGGAGCCGCCCTCCAAGTGGGTGGCGACGGCGGCCGGCTCGTACCAGGTCCGCAGGCCGTTGTCGCGTGCGCGCAGGTCGTACTCCGTCTCCTCGGAGTAGAGGAACAGCGACGCGTCCCACTCCCCGCACACGCGCCAGCACTCCGCTCCGACGAGCTGGGTCGAGCCTTCCGCCCAGTCCGTGTTCTGGCCGATCTCGTACGCGGCGGGATCCGTGACCACCTCGCCGAGGGCGGCGACGCGGCCGACGTGCTCGGCGCCGACCAGGGCGTCCGCCCAGGTCCGCAGCACCGACGGCTCGCGGCGCATCGACCAGATGAGCTGGCCGCGCTGGTCCAGGAGCCGGGGGACGACGATCCCCACTCCGTCGCCGAGGCGCTCGTACAGCGTCTTGGTGCACCCGGGGTGGAGGCGCACGTCCGCGTTGAGGATGAGGTAGGCGTCTTGATCGCCTGCGGCGCGGACGGCCGCGTTGACGCCGCCGGCGTAGCCGAGGTTCCCGCCGGTCCGGACGACGAGCGCGTCGGGCGCCCAGCGGGCGATCTGCTCCAGTGTGTCGTCCTGCGAGCCGTTGTCCGCGAAAACCAAGGAGGCGTTCGTCCCCGCCGTGCCCTCAGGCACGGCGGCGACGAACGCCTCGATGAGGTCCCCGCTGTTGTAGGTGACCACGCAGAGCGCGATGCGTGGCTCGGGCATTCATTCCTCCTGCGGAGACCTGGGCGCCCGAGCGGGGACGGGCGAACAGTTAGAATCTCTCACGTTTCGGCCTCCGAGAGAAGGGTCCCTGGGCGCTCGCTCAGTTCGCGGCGGCCACGGGCGTTCCGTCGTCATACTGGTTGTTCGACCAGACGTTTCCGGGAGCGCCGGTGTCGAAGGCCGTGATCGGGCCCCAGTAGCCGCAGACGTAACCGCCGGCACTGCCCTTCTGGGTGCCGCGCTGCCAGACGTTCCCGGTGAACGTGATGTTCGCGGTGTGTCCGGAGTACGGCTTTCCGCCCGTTGAGCCGCCGTAGGAGCAGTAGCCTCCGGAACCGGCCAGGATGAGGTTGTCCTGGATCACGTCGTTCGTGACCGGATCGAAGTCCGGGTATCCGGTGATCGCCGCCGAGCAACCTGCGTCCGGCGCGACATCGGGCGCGGTGCACGCGATGGTGTTGTGGATCAGGTGGCTGTTGGTGTTGTAGCGGATTCCGGACTCGTGGTAAACGCCCGTCTTGTCCGTGAACTGGCCGGCGACGTACGAGTCCTGCACGGTGCAGTTCGCGTAGCAGTTGATCGACCGGTTGCCGCCGGTCACGTTCACGCGCGTCGCCGTGAAGTTCGCGTCACCGATGCCGGTTCCGGCCTGGTTGCCGGCGTTCACCGAGCTGTCGCTGATGGTGAACGAACCCGAGCCGGCGGAGTCGGAGTACACCGTCCCGTTGATCTGCGAGTGCGAGATCACCACGCCCTTGGCCTGGACGGTGATGGTGCAGTTGATCGTCTTGCCATCGATGACGGTATTCGCCGTCTGGATGGTGCACGGCCCGGTGTAGGGCGTCAGTGCGGTCCCGGCGGGAACGCCGGTGGTGGCCGGCGACGGGAAGCTCCGGCCGTTGGCCGTCATGCCGCCTGCCGGGGCGGGAGCGGGCGTGGCCGTCGGCGTCGGCGTCGGCGTCGGCGTCGGGGTCGGCGTGTTCACCGGAGTGGGCGCGGTCGTCTGGGTCGGCGTCGGCCGCGGGGTGGAGCTGGCGGTGGGCGTCGGCTTCGACGTCGCCGCGGCAGTGCCGGTCGCCGCGTACACGATGTCCACCATGTAGTTCGAGCCCCGGTAGGTGCTGGTCGGCAGCACATTGGTCCGGCTGTAGGTGAAGACACCCGCGTTCGCCGGCAGCGCGAAGCCGCCGCTGGTGCGCGCCGAGTTCAGCGTGTTCTGGGTGACCGCGTAGCCGCCCTTGGTGTCGAGGTAGGAGGCGACGTAGGTGCTTCCCGCGGTCAGCGCGACCGGCTTGGCCAGCGGGACCGTGTGCCAGCCGACCGTGCGGTTGGCGGGGACGGAGACGCTTGCGAGCGCCTTGCCGGATCCCGACCACAGGGTGGCCGTCGTGATGCCGGAGTCCTTCGGGCCCTGGTAGTACTGGAGGGCTGTGACGCTGCCCGCCTGCTTGGGCGAGAACTTCACGCCGAGGGATACGGAGTTGGTGTCGGAGGCCGCAGCGATGCTGGGACTCAGATCATCGGGGAAAATACCGGTTGTGTCGGCTTTCGCGGCCGCCGAGCCGATGGCGAGGGCGCCGGCGGTGACCGCGAGGGTGGCCAGAGCAGCGGCTCCGGCCAGCAATCCTCGATTTTTGCGCGCGGACAGTCTGTGCCGTGGCATTTCGGACATAGATGAATCTTCCGTTCGATTGGGTGAACTGGGGGGTTCACTTCCGTCGTCTGGGGTTAGGTGGGGGTTTACGGCGTGTCGGGCGCCGGTTGAGGCCATAGTAGGGGCCGCCATATCAGGTCGCAAACGAATAACAGACCGAATGATCGACCCCAGTTCGGGGGATGTCGCGGTGCGCACGGAGGCCTCCCGAGAGGTGGCGCCAATGGCCCAGCGGATGCCGAATGTCCCCGCTCTCACGATGCGAGCGGGCGACGGCCGGATTCTGGTGGACGCAAATTAACATGGAATTCCCCGGCTGTCCACCCGTCAGATCGTCGGTTCTCTGTCCGCCCCGGCGGCCACACTGACCCGCAGGAACACGATGATCCAGCTGAAGATCAGCACGGCCGCGACCAGCTCCACCGCCGTCAGGTTGTAGTACCCCACCGCGAAGAACAGCGTGACCAGGACGATCACGCCGATGAACACCCAGCCGAGCACGTAGAAGGCGCGCGGCAGGTGCGGCATCGCCCAGCGGATCCCGACCGCGAGCGCGCAGAAGACCACGGCCATCCCGGTCGCCGCCGTGTTGTGCAGCAGGAAGAAGCGGTTGACCGGGAACAGCCCGACGCAGGCGAGCATCGCGCCGACGACGATCAGCGCGGTGCGGACCTGGAGCTCTCCGCGGCTCGGGCGCCGGTCGGCCCCGCTGTCGGTGGCGTAGCGAGCGATGGCGGTGACCAGGATGCCGCCCACGATCACCGTGACGTTGAAGGTCGCCGACGACCAGTCGTCCGCGATGCCGAGCACGCTCAGGTTCTGCTTCCACCAGTGCGGGTTCGACGCGGTGAGCATGCTGGTCAGCGCCCCGACGACGAGGAACACCGCCAGCACAGCCGACAGCAGCAGCGGGTTCATGTTCGCCGCCGCGAGGAAGACGTAGTACCCCGTGACCGCGGCCGCCGTCCCGACCAGCAGCGTGGCCGGGATGGCGAAGACCTGCGCGTCCTGGAAGCTGCGGGCGAGCACGTCGCTCAGCACCGTCCAGAGCAGCAGGACCACCACGGCGTGCGCGACGGCGATCGCGATCGAGTCGAACACCTCGACGACCGCGCCGATCCGGGAGCGGTGCTCCTTGGGCCGGCTGTACCAGGGGATGCTCCAGGTCGCGACCCGGCCGCCGCCGTAGACGACCAGGGTCACGGCGCAGCAGGCGATCGCGGCGAACTGGCCGACCGAGCCCGCGCCGGAGATGGAGAGGTTGTGCCCGGCGAAGACGAAGAAGGCGATCACGCAGACCGCCACGAACGCGAGGCCTCCCGCGCCCAGCGCCAGCGACTCCACGGAGGCCGCGCGCAGGCGCCGGGAGAGACGTTCCGCGGCGTGCTCAGCGACACCGTCCTCCGAGACCGCATCCCTCATGGTCAGAGCTTAGGCTGCGGGCGTCGCGGTGCGGAGGGGGTGTTCAGCGCGTCAGTTCGATGAGCATCGTGCGGTGCGTCGGGACGCTGCGTCCGGTCTTCTCGAAGCCGAGCGCCTCCAGGTCGGCGAGGCCGTAGGAGTGGAGGTCGCCGTCCAGGTCGTTCTCGATCAGCCAGACCGTCTTCACGCCGTCGAATCTGCCGAGCTCGGCGGCCTGCTGCACGGTCCAGACCCGGTCCGCCCAGCCGATGTTGTGGGTGTAGGGCGTGCGCAGTGTCGGGTCGCTCACCGCGGCGAATCCGGCCGGGTAGGTGCGCATCGCGAGCCGCGGCCGCTGCGACGGCTTGGTCGACTCGTCGAACACGACGGCGTCGCCCGGCTGCGCCACCGAGGCCATCGCACTGCTGACCTCCGCCCAGTCCGAGTCGTTCTTCGAGTACGGTCCGCGCTGGTCGAGGTAGGCCGGCGTGCTCACCGCGATGAACAGCAGCGCGCCGGCGCCGGTCGCCGCGATGGCGGGGATCCCGCCGCGCCGGGAGACGAGGCGGCCGAGCACGAGCAGGCCCTCGGCGATCAGCAGCGCGGCCGCCGGGGCGGCGAAGGTCGAGTAGCGGCCCGTGTACATCGGGAAGACGAGGTTGACCAGCAGCATGGCGCCGGTCGGAAGGATGAGCCAGCAGGCTCCGACGAGCGTGGCGTCGATGGGCAGCGGCGCTGTTCGCGCATCCGGCCGGGAGCCTCGTCCCCACCGCGCGCGGACCCACGCGCCGATGGCGAGCAGGATGAGCGCCCAGGCAGCGATCGCCACCCAGCCGTTGCCGAACCAGGGCTGCCAGAGCAGCGTCGACGAGTCGAAGGGCTGGGTGCCGAGGTAGCCGATCTGGCTGCGCTCGAAGTAGGCGAGCAGCCCGAGCGGCGCCAGCGCGACGACCACGCATCCGGTGGCGATCAGCCACGCCCGCAGGGTCGGTCGGGACGCCCGGGAGATCAGCAGGATGCCGAGGTGCGCGAGCACGAGCGACACCGTATAGAGGAAGAGGTACGAGGTGAGTGCCATCCCGGCCGCGTAGACCGCCCACAGGCTCCGCCGCACCGACGCGGGCGCCGTGCGTCCCCGTCCGTCGACCAGCCACACCAGCAGCAGCGTCAGCCAGGCCGCGGCGGCCGCGGTGAAAGCGAACGATCGGGCCTCCTCGCCCGCGTACGTCATGCGCGGCAGCACGCAGGCGACGAGCCCTGCGACGATCGCGGCCTTCGGGCCTCCGCGGCGGCCGGCCAGCAGCGTGACCGCGGCGACCGCGAAGCCGATGGCCGCGGCGCTCGGCAGCCGCAGTGCGAACGGGCTCTCGCCCGCGAGGCGGATCCAGCCGTGCATGCCCAGGTAGTACAGCCCGTGCACCGCGTCCACGTGGAACAGCATCGGGATGAGCGTCGACACCGGGCGGCGCGCCGACAGCAGCGTGGCCGCCTCGTCGCCCCAGAGCGACGGGATCCAGCTCCCGGCGGCGCAGATGACGGTGGCGACGAGCCCGAACGCGACGGCGATGGTCCACGGCCGGACCGCCCGCAGCGAAGGAGCGGCGACCTCGCGCTCGCGTTCCGTCAGCGCGCTCATCCCACCCCCGTCTCGTCACACACGTCCGTCATCACCCAACCAGACGTCCCCGGGGAGACCCTGTGGGTCGGCTGCGGAAACACATATTTCACCCACTGTTTCCATGGGGTCGCTCTGTCGCCATCGAGTGGAAGCGCGCTGGATCCCGGGTGGCGGGCGCACTCGCCCTGCCGCCCGGGATCCGCCCCACACACGCCGGGAAGACGGGGTGTCCGTGATCCACGCTCCGCCGCATCCAGCGTGCTGAACCGAACGGTACGTGGGCGCGCGCATCCGGGGCAGGGGATTAACGCCGCGCCCGGAGAGTGGTAGGGATCCGGAGCTACAGCTCCCCGCGACGCGCGCCGGCCCAGAGGTCGACGCCCGCATCGACGGCGAGGTCGTCGATCGCCGCGAGCTCCTCCGGGCTGAACTCCCGGTTGTCGAGCGCGCCCACGTTCTGCTCCAGCTGGGCCACGCTGCTGGCGCCGATCACCAGGGAGGTCACCCGCGGGTCGCGCAGCGCCCAGGCCAGCGCGAGCTGGGCGAGCGACTGGCCGCGTGCCTCGGCGATCGCGTTCAGGCCGCGCAGGCGCTCCACGGCCTCGTCGGTCAGCCAGTCCGCGTCGAACGAGGTGCCGGCCGCGGCGCGGGAGCCCTCGGGGACGCCGTTCAGATACTTGCCGGTCAGCATCCCCTGCGCCAGCGCCGTGAAGCCGATGACGCCGACACCGAGCTCGCCGGCGGCGTCGAGCAGGCCCTCCGTCTCGATCCAGCGGTTCAGCATGGAGTAGCTGGGCTGGTGGATGAGCAGCGGCGTGCCGAGCTCGCGCAGGATCTCCGCCGCCCGGCGGGTGTCCTCCTCGCCGTACGAGGAGATGCCGACGTAGAGCGCCTTGCCGCTGCGGACGGCGGTGTCGAGCGCCTGCATGGTCTCCTCGAGCGGCGTGCTCGGGTCGGGCCGGTGCGAGTAGAAGATGTCCACGTAGTCGAGGCCGAGCCGGGACAGCGACTGGTCGAGGCTGGCGAGCACGTACTTGCGGCTGCCGCCGCCCTGGCCGTACGGGCCGGGCCACATGTCCCAGCCGGCTTTGGACGACACGACGATCTCGTCCCGGTACGGCCGCAGGTCCTCGCGGAGGATGCGCCCGAAGTTGACCTCGGCGGCGCCGTACGGGGGCCCGTAGTTGTTGGCGAGGTCGAAGTGCGTGATCCCGAGATCGAAGGCGCGGCGGACGATGGCGCGCTGCGTCTCGAACGGGCGGTCGTCGCCGAAGTTGTGCCAGAGCCCGAGGGACAGCGCGGGCAGGTCGAGACCGCTGCGGCCGGTGCGGCGGTACAGCATCCGGTCGTAGCGGGACGGCTTCGGTACGTAGGTCATGTCACCAGCCTTGTCGAGGAGGGGTCGTTCGTCCAACACGGGGCGCCGATGCGATTGTCCGGGTGCACGTATGAATCGATTGTCAAGGGGTCGCAGCGCATCCGTTGCCGCGGACAATCGGGTCATGCACGTGGACGAGATTCACAGCAGCATCCGTCGCCCCGACCCCCCACGGGACGACGTCCAGCGCATTTCCGTGCGATCCGCCGGCCGGGAGCAGACCCCGGCCGCGGACCGAACCCCCGGCCGGGAGTGGCTGGGGCTCGGCGTTCTGCTCGCCGCCGTCTCGCTCGCCGTCCTCCTCCCACTCAGCGGGATGCAGGCGGGCGTCGCGCTCGGCACCGCCGGGCTGGTGCTGCTGTTCCTGTTGGCGATGGGGACCGTCCGAGTGGCCGTCCGCTCCCGGCGAGCGCGGCTGATCGCGCTGGGACTGCTGTTCTGCGCGATGGCCGCGACCGCGCTCGCCGGGGTGGTGCTGTCGGCGATCGATGCGATCGGGTGAGAGGAAGGTGCGCGGCTGACCGGCAGCCGCGCACCTCGCCGCCCGCTAGCTCCGCGACGCCCCGCGCCGCATCCAGCCGACGATGGCGGTGATGACGAAGAACACGATGCCGAGGATCGCCAGCCAGATCAGCCCCTTGATGGCGAAGCCGAGGATGGCGAGGACGAGCCAGATGACGAGCAGGACGATTATCAGTGCGATCATGCCGTCACCGAACTCCCTGCGCGCGCGTTCGTCAACGGGCTGGACACGGTGCGCATGGGGATAGCATCCCCGGTATGCACGATGTCGTCGCCGCTCTGAGCGCGGTGCTCCCTCCCTCCTCGCTTCTCACCGACCCGGCCGGGCTGGAGCGCTACCGGCGCGACGACGCCGAGTGGGCGGACTCCGGGACACCGGCCGCCGTCGTCCTCGCCGCCTCCGCCGAGGAGGTGGCCGCGGCCGTTCGGGTCGCCGCCGAGCGGGGCGTCCCCGTCGTCCCGCGCGGCGCCGGGACCGGCCTGTCCGGCGGGGCGAACGCGATCGCGGGGTGCGTCGTGGTCTCGCTGGAGCGGATGACCGCCGTGCGGGAAGTCAACGTCGAGGAACGATATGCCGTAGTGGAGGCCGGCGTCATCAACGACGACCTCCGCCGCCACGTCGCCGCATACGGCCTCTGGTATCCGCCGGACCCGGCGAGCCAGGCGATCAGCACCATCGGCGGGAACGTCGCCACCAACGCCGGCGGCATCTGCTGCGTGAAGTACGGCGTCACCCGCGACTACGTCCTCGGGATGACCGTGGTGCTCGCCGACGGCTCCATCGCCCGGCTCGGCCGCACGACGGCGAAGGGCGTCACCGGCTACGACCTGACGGCCCTGATGGTCGGCTCGGAGGGCACCCTCGGCATCGTCGTGGACGTCACCGTGAAGCTGCGGCCCATCGGCGGGCGCGAGGAGCGCGCGGTCATCGGGTACTTCCGCTCGCTCACCGACGCCGGCCGCGCGGTCGCCGCCGTGTCGGCCGCGGGGATCGTGCCGTCCGCGCTGGAGCTCATCGACCGGATGTGCCTGCACACGGTCGCCGAGTGGCAGGGCTGGCGGCTGCCTGAGAACGCCAACGCCCTCCTGCTCGCCTCGGTGGACGAGGTCGGCGCGTCGGGGGAGGAGCTGGCCGGCCGGGTCGCCGAGCTGTTTCTCGCCGCGGGCGGAGCGGACGTCGAGCGCGCGACGGACCCGGAGGAGGTCGCCCGGCTGTTCCTGGCGCGGCGGCTGGCCTACCCGTCCCTGGAACGGCTCGGCCCTGTGCTCACCGAGGACGTCTGCGTGCCGCGCTCGGCCGTGCCCGAGATGCTGGCGCGCATCGAGCGGATCGCGGCCGACGCGGACGTCGTGATCGCCAACATCGCGCACGCCGGCGACGGCAACCTGCACCCGCTGATCATCGCGCCGGAGGGCGACGAGGCCGCCAAGGAGCGCGCGAAGGCGGCGTTCGACCTCATCGTGGAGTCGTGCCGCGAACTCGGCGGCACCGTCACGGGCGAGCACGGCGTCGGCCTCCTGAAGCTGCCGGGTGCGGCGCAGGAGCTGAGCCCGGTCGTGCTGCGGATGCACGCGGCGGTGAAGCACGCGCTCGACCCGCACGGCATCCTCAACCCGGGGAAGGCGTTCCCCGTGCCCGCCGCACCGTCCCTCCCCTGAAAGGCTCGCCATGCCCTCACTCACCGCCGACGACGGAGTCCGCCTCGACTACACCGAATACGGCGACCCGGCCGGCCGACCGGTCGTCCTGATCGCCGGCTTCAAGGCCCCCGCGACCACCTGGCGCTACCAGGTCCCCGCGTTCGCCGACGCCGGCTACCGCGTGCTCGCCGTCGATCTGCGCGGCCACGGGACCAGCGAGCACCCGGACGACGGCGTCGACATGGGCCGCCGCGGCCGCGATGTCGCCGTGGTGCTGGACGCCCTCGACCTGCGGGACGCCGTGCTCGTCGGCGGCTCGATGGGCGCCAACACGATCTGGTCGTACCTGTCCCAGTCCGACGCCGGCCGTCGCCGTGTCGCCGCTGCCGTCTCCATCGACCAGACGCCCAAGATGCTCAACGACGACGGCTGGCCGTTCGGCTTCTACGGCTACGACGCCGCCAACCGCGACACCTTCTTCGCGACCGGCATCCCGGAGACCGGCCACGGCACCCCGATGGCGAAGCGCGGGATGCGGCTCGTGCGCCTGATGACGGCGATGAAGGGGATGAACCGCGAGTTCACGCCCGGCGAGCTGGCTCTGCTGCACGACCACGCCGTCGCGGATTGGCGTCCCGCCATCGCCGCCGCCGGCGTCCCGCTGCTGTTCGTCGCGGGAGCGGAGAGCGAGTACTGGCCGAGCGGGCACGCGGCGGCGTCGGCGGCGCTCGCCGTGGACGGCACGGCCGTCGTGCTCGACGACGACGGCCACGCGGCCAACATGGAGCAGCCGAAGGCGTTCAACCGGGCCGTCCTGGAGTGGCTCGCCAGACGCTGACGGCCGCCGGCCGCGCCGCCCTCCGACTCGACATCCCCAGGTTCGGCGTCTACTGTGCTCTGGGCTATGAGACGACTATCCATCGCGGCCGCCGGCGTCGCCCTCGCGCTCGGCCTCGCCGGCTGCGCCGGGGGAGGCACGTACGCGGCGGACACGGCGAGTTCGCTGCAGCACGGTGTGCTGGGCGTGGCCACCGCCGCGAACGGGAAGGACTACGCCGGCGCGCTGTCGCAGCTGGCCTCCCTCCAGCAGCGGAACGACGCCGCCCTGAAGGCCGGGACGATCGCCGCCGGCCGCCACGACGCGATCGCGAAGTCGCTCGCGGCCGTCAAGGCCGATCTGACCCAGCTTAAGGACGCCGCCGAGCGCGCGCAGCTGCAGCAGCAGCTCCAGCAGCTCCAGCAGCAGCAGAAGGACCAGAAGGGCAAGGGCAAGGGCCACGGCGACGGCGGCGACGGCGGTGACGGCGGATGAGCGCGACAGGTCGCACACCGGCCGAGGCGGCGCCGGACGGCGCCCGGGTCGCCGACCGCTACCGGCTCCTGCGGCGCGTCGGCTCCGGCGGGATGGCGGAGGTCTTCCGCGCGCACGACGAGCTCCTCGGCCGGGATGTGGCGCTCAAGGTCTTCCGCCGCGAGTTCGCGTCCGCCGACGACCTCCGCAGGCAGAAAGGCGAGGTCCGCATCCTCGCGAACCTGTCGCACCCGTCGCTCGTCACCCTGTTCGACACCACGTCGGACGAGGAGGGTCGCGGTGTCCTGATCCTGGAGTTCGTCGACGGCACCGACGCCGGCGCACGCCTGAAGGAGGGGCCGCTGCCCGCGGCCGCCGTGGCCGCCCTCGGCCTGGACATCGCCCGGGCGCTCGCGTACATCCACGCGAAGGGCGTGGTCCACCGCGACATCGCACCGGCCAACATCCTGCTGCCGAGCGCGACGTCCTCCGCCGTCGCCGCCAAGCTGACCGACCTCGGCATCGCCCGCCTCGTCGACGACGCCCGGATCACGTCGACCGGCTTCGTTATCGGCACCGCGAGCTACCTGAGCCCCGAGCAGGCGGCCGGCCGTCCGGTCGGACCGCCGAGCGATGTCTACTCGCTCGGCCTGGTCCTCCTG